>CAWFZH010000001.1:0-97454 GCA_963820335.1 uncultured Actinomycetes bacterium
TCGGCGCCCGTCCCTGCGCTCCTGAGTCACTGCTTCTAGTCGTCGTCGCTGAACCGGTACGTCCCGTCCCAGGCCCAGTCGTTCCCGCCCAGGTACGAGACGTCGACACGAGCACGGATGCCGTCGAGCGTCCTGGTTCCGCCCGACAGCGTGCACCGCCCGACGCCGGTCGCAAAATCGAGTGCGCAATGACCGGTCGCGGTTTTGCCAGGGCCGACGTAGAGGATGACGTCGCTGTCCAGGGAGGTCAGACCAGCGGCTTGGGCGTAGAAGATCTTCGTGCCGACCCTGATCGCCGGAACGTTCGAGGATGTGACCGTGCAGTAGTCCCCGATCTCGCCCTGCATCGTCGAAGGAGGGCATTCCTTCGTCAAGTGGAACGGTCGGGTTTGATGGTTGGCCCGCGCTCCCGACTGAGCGGAAGCGGTGACCGCAAGGACCGAGGCCGCTACCACGACGAGCGAGGTGGCAGCCACGAGCACACGTGTTGGGGCTTTGCGCATCTGTGAACTTCCTTCCTTCGTTGTGATCCGAGGTCTCACTGCTTCTTTCCTCGGACCCGCTTGTGGAGGGCCGATGCCCGTTCGAGCTTTCGGCCTGCCCGCTCGAGGTGCCAGCCGACCGTTCGTTCGTCCAGGCCGACCGCCTCGGCTATCTCTCCTTTGCTTCGTGGCCTAAGATGAAGAGCGTCAGGAGCTTGCTACTCATTTCCGTGCTTCCAGTTCATGCGCTTCGGCCGAGCCTTCGACGGCTTCGACGATCCGGTCATAGGGGAGCTCCGCGGCTCGTGCCGCCTCGCGAAGAGCTTCGGGCGACTCCGCCTCGAAGACGTGCAGGATCGTCTCGTCACCAGGGAGAAACGTGGTCCGCAGGTGACGGACATCGGTGCCGAGCTCTGCCGCGAGCCTTGCGCGTTCGCGCTGAGCGTCGACGGCGCTCACGGCTGCATACGACTCCATCAGGTAGCTCGGCATCAGCCACCGACCGTAGAGCAGCCGTCTCCGGGAGGAAATCCCGGAAACCCCCTGACTTTGCTCAGCCGGCCGGTACCGACGTGCGATGGGCCAGCTCGGCGCGCGACCGTACGCCGAGCTTCGCGTAGATCCGTGTCAGGTGGCCCTCGACCGTTCGCGGCGTGATGAAGAGCTGCGCAGCGACCTCTTTGTTCGTCTTTCCCTTGGCGACGAGCTCCGCGATGCGCCGCTCGGTCGGCGTCAACTCGTCGCCGGCAGCCGTACGGCCGCCGACCCGCGCCAGCTCCGAGCGGGCTTTCTCCGTCCACAGAGCGGCTCCGAGCTCGTCGAAGATCGCGAGCGCTCGCTCCAAGGCATCCCGTGCCGCGCCGCGCTTCCTCGTCCTCCGCTGGACCGCTCCCAGGGCGAGCAAGGTGCGGGCCAAGTCGAAAGGTTGCGGAAGTTGCTCGTGGACGGTGAGGGCGCGCTCGAGGGCGGAAACGGCGGCCCCGAGGTCGCCGTCGGCGGCCAGGATCAGCCCTTCGCAGCGGCCGGCGCTGGCCTCGCCCCAGGGGCTCTCGATTCGGCTGAGGCGCTCTTCCAGTTCAGCCAGAAGCCTGCGCGCCTCCTCGAGCTCGCCCAGCTCGACGAGCGCCTCGATCGCGTTCGGCAGCTCTCCGTGGATGCTCGGCTCGCGCAATGCCGACGAGGCAATACGCGCTGCAAGCGGCCTCAGGATCCTGTCGGCAGCCTCGGGATCGCCGACCGAGAGCTCCAGGAAGCCGAGGACGCTCAGGTGCAGTAGCAGGAACACTTCGTCTCCGCAGCTCTCGGAGAGCGCAATGCCGCGCCGCGCGGCGTCACGGGCTTCTTGGACTCGCCCGAGGTGCGCGTCGAGGCGCGCGGTTACATAGAGAAGCCCGCTCATGTCCTGCTCTCGGCCGATCTGCTCCGCGCGCTCATAGCCCTCGGCCGCCTTCCGTGAGGCGAGCTGCCACTCCCCGGCGCGGAGCTCGAGCTCTGCCTGGTGCATCAGGGCAGCTGCGACCGCGCGCTCGTCTCCGAGCGAACGGGCCCGATCGAGTCGGGTCTTCATCCGAGCGCGCGCCTCGTCGAGGCGACCCGCGAACATCAGGCGCATGCCCATCGCGAAGCTTGGACTGCTGCTGTCGTACACCCCGTCCTGGACTTCCGCCTCCTCGAGGACGACTGCACGTTCGAGCAGGCCGGACGTCGGCTCGACGGCGGAGGCCGTCTCGAACCAGGCAACCGTGGCGAGCGCTGTCGCGAGGATCGCCGGATCGCCGGCACGCTCCGCCGGCTCCAGAGCCGCCCGCGCGTGCTCGAGCGCTTCGTCGGGCGCGCCTTGCACGATCAGCAGCTCGGCGACGTAGCACTCGATCTTGGCAATCCGGGCGTCGTCGCCCTCTGCTTCCTCGAGTGCGCCCTCCGCAAGCTCCAGACACCGTTCGAAGCTCTGTTGCGCGCTCGCGAGTAGGAGCAAGGCGTCCGCTCGTACTCCACCGGCCGGTAGCTCCTCGATGAGCCCTTCGAGCATCGCGGCCGCCGTATCGAGCTCTCCTGCGGGGAGGTGATACCCGGCTACGTCGACGCGGCGCTCGAGGAGCCGGGCTCGCTCCGAGACGGGCGTCAGGAGAACTGCGAGCTCGGCCAGCTCGTAGGCCGCTCCGGTGGCGCCCCGAGCAGAAGCTCGTCGAGCGGCGGCCGCGAGGGCTTCTGCGACGTACTCGTCGGGCCCCTCGGCCCCGAGCGCCATGTGCCTGGCGCGCTCCTCGGGATCGGAAACGACCTCGGCGAGCCGACGGTGCAGAGCCCTCCGCTCCGCACCGGTGATCGAGCCGTAAGCGGCCGATGCGAGCAGCGGGTGAGTGAACTTGACCTCGTCGTTCGTGAGCTCGATCAAACCCGCCTCGGAGGCCTGCTCCAGCGCGGGCCAGTCTCCGAGCATGGACTCGGTCGGCCGCCTCAGCGCCGCAGCCGCGGCGAGGACCTGCCGGACGTTCGCAGGCAGGGCATCGATGCGGTCGTGGAGGATCGCGTCGAGCGTCTCGGGCACGGGCAATGGATGTCCGGGTCGGACCCAGCCGCCAGAGGCTTCGAGGGCGCGAACGAGCTCGATCGCGTAGAAGGGATTGCCGCCTGACGCCTCGTGCACCCTGCGCAACGCCGGTCGCGCGAGCGTTGACCCGAATCGGTCGCGGAGGAGTCGGTGCAGGGCGCCCATGCTCAGCGGTCCGACCCGAACCGCAAAGCGGCGTTCCTCCGGGATGGCCAGCTCGAGCCTTTCCGAGTCCAGCCTCGACGATTGCCGGCGCGCGAGAAGAAGCGCCACCCGCTCCTCGCGAAGTCGCCTGCCGGCAAACTCCAGCACCGCGGCAGACGATCGATCGAGCCATTGCAAGTCGTCCACCGCAAGCACGACCGGCTTCGATGCGGCGAGGATGCGCAACACGCCGAGCAAGGCGACCCCCAGGGTGTGCCGCTCAGGAGGCGGCCCTTCGGAGTCTCGTAGGAGGAGCGCGATCTCGAGCGCGCGTCGTTGGGGCCGGGGGAGCCCTGGGAGCACATCGTCCAGCACGTCCGCGAGCAGGTCGCTCACGACGCTGTACGAGAACGTTTCCTCCTTCTCAGCAGGGCTCGCCCGCAGAACGCAGTAGGACAGCTCGCGCGAGGCTTCGACCCCGGCACGCCAGAGAGTCGTCTTCCCGATGCCGGCGTCACCCTCGATGAGCAGGGCGCCAGACGGAGGGGTCCGCTGGACGAACGAGGAAATCGTCCGCAGTTCCTCATCGCGACCGACGATCTCAGTGTCCGGCACGGCCCTCCTTGGACTGTGATTCTTCCTCAGTAGCCTGGGAAGACCAAGCCGTCAAACCCTCCTAGCCGCCGACCAGCTCCTTGAACGCGGGATCGTCGCGGATCGGATCGAAGTCCGAATCGTCCTTTGCGAATGCGCGCGACCGCTCCGACATGTCGATCGCGCGCTGCAGGTGCTCGATCGCGTCAGTCGTCCGGCCGGCGAGGCTCTCGCAGCACGCGAGGTTGTAGAACAACTCGGGGTACTGCGGATTGGCCTCGACCACTACGCGTGCCCGGTCAGCCGCCTCGGCGTACTCGCCCTTCTCGTAGAGGGGCCTCAGTGGAGCCCAGAGTTCCCAGCCGACGGGCACGTACGCCTCGCCCGGCGTGCCGCCGAGCGCGATGATCGTCGTCTCGGGCTCCTCGGCGAAAGCCGTTCGCTTCACACCGGGCTGGGCGAAGACGAGGGTCCCGGCCGGCGCGTCCACCCGCTCCCCGTCGAGCTCGAACACGGCGCGCCCCTGCAGGACGACGTAGAGCTCCTCGTTCTCATCCGACTCGTCGTGCTCGTTGATGATCCGGTCGCCTGCGTCATGGCCGGTCCAGGTGTTCACACCGAAGGAAGTGATGCCGAAGTGGTGCCGGACGGGTCGCCATGGCTCGCGCCCGTCGTTCATCTCCTCGATCTCGTCGAGGTGCGCGACCTGCGTAACCACTCATAACGCGGAGTCGAGGATCTCGGCGTGCTCGTCCTCGGGCGGGGTGCCGTAGGCATAGACCAGGAGGTCCTCGTCGCCGTGGTTCACGTTCTGGAGCGTTGTGCCCGGCTCGACGTGGATGAGCCCGCCCGTGGGCACGTCGTGACGTTCCGGCGGGTCGCCGATGTACATCGACAGCGTCCCCGCGAGGACGACGAATGTCTCCTCCTGGATCGGGTGCCTGTGGCGGCGCCCCTTGGCGCCGGGCTCGTAGCGCCAGAGGTTCGCGCGGGTATGGGCGAAGCCGGCCAGCTCGCTCAACTCGGCGACGTGGCGTGGCGCCTCGTCGGGCTCGTGCGGGCGGGTCTTCCATTCGAGTGCGTCAGGACGGATCACGCGAAAGGCCATGCCGAAAGCCTACGCGGCCCCCATAATGTGTTTACCCTGGCGTCGGGTCTCAGCCTTGCGGTAAGCATGGGGCCGGGGAGGCTTTGCCGCAGGAGCCGACCCGGCCCCTCCTACTAGACGGGAACGGCGGCCCTTCGCTTCCAAGCGCGTCCCGCTGCGATGCGCTCGGCGGGCGTCGGATGGCTGTGCAACGCGAGGTGGAACGCGCGCGGCGGGTCGAGATCCGCGAGATTGTCGCGCGCCAGCTCGGCGTGGAGACGCTCGTAGGCTTCGGGGTCGTCGGTGAGGTCGAGCGAGAAGCGGTCTGCGGCGCGCTCGAAGCGCCGGGACAGCGCTGCGAAGAAGGGCATCGCAGCGATCTCGAGCGCCGTGAAGAGGAGGATGGCGAACGGGACGATGCCGGGGTCTCCGGGGTCGGCGGCGAGAGCCCACAGCACAAGCACGGAGCCGGCCGCGCCTGCCATCGCGAGGAGGGTGCCGAAGGCGACATGCTGGAACCGGCGATGCCCAAGCTCGTGCGCGATGACGGCTTTCAGCTCGGGCTCGCCACCTCGCTCGAGCAGCGTGTCCCAGAGCACGACCCTCCGAGTGCGTCCGAGGCCCGACACATAGGCGTTGCTCTTCGTCGTCCGGCGGCTCGCGTCGGCGACGAGCACGTCGCGGATGGGAACTCCGGCTCGATCCGCCAACGCGCGGAGCTCGTTCGCGAGCCGCTTGTCGTCCAGCGGACGGAAGCGGTTGAAGACCGGCTCCAGCAGCACCGGAGCCACGAACGTGAGCAGCGCGACGAGCACGGCCGCTCCGACGGCAGCGATCAAAGGCCACCAGCGCGGGAACGCGCGGGCCGCACCGACGAGCCCGATGAACGCGACGCCGGTGAGGACGGTCCCGATCGCGAGACCCTTGAGGCGATCTGCAGCCCAGCCGCGGACCGTTTGCGTCGAGAACCCCCAGGCGCGTTCGTGCCGGAACCGCCAGACCGCGAGGGGCAGGCGCGCGAGGGCCGTCGCCGTGAGCACGAGTGTCGTGAGCACCAACACCTCCAGCCACCAGGCCGGCGAGAGCTCGTCATCTACTTGCGCGAACACGAACGCCAGCGGAACGAGCAGCCCGAGCGCCAGCTCGGCCAGCCGGATCCAGTAAAGCGGCCGGTGATAGCGCCTCGCGCGCTCGATTTCCTCCTGCGTGAAGATCTCGTTAAGCACGGTTAAGCGCCCGAGTTTTTCAACAAAGACGGCTGATACCCCGTCTAATCTCAGTGAATGGCAAGCGGCGACCACGCCGAGCCCAGCATCTTCAGTGACAACGCGTCGCTAGAGCTCGGCGAGCAGTGGAGACGATTCACGCGCAGCGCGACCTTGATCGCGGTCCTGACGAGCCCCGCGATCTTCGTCTGGCTGTACTACCAGTCCGACCTGCACCTCGGCTGGGCGTTGGCCTGGACGTTCATCGCGGTGATCCTCTTCCGCGGCGTCGTCGACGTCATCGTTCGCCGCTTCATCCCCTGGCCGAGCCTCTACGGAACCGTCGACAAGCGGCTCAAGGAGGAGGACGTCGTCAACCGACGCCGCGCCTGGTTCTGGCGCAAGTGGATCCGCCGGATCGTCTTCGTCCTTGCGCTCTTCACGCTGATCTGGCTCGTCCGCCTGCTCATCCCCGGCGGCGAATGGCTGACCTGGACGGAGAACATCACGGGCATCTGGGAGCAGCTCAAGTTCTATCTGAGCCAGCCGCAGCTCCTGATGTACGCGATCATCTTCCCGGTCTTCTTCCTCTTCAACTTCCTGATCCTGCTGGGGCCGCTGCTGCTCGTCGGGATCACGCAGATGAGGGGGTTCGAGCCCGGCGACGCCGACTGGGGCGTGCGACTCGGCGACGTGCGGGGGCAGAACGAGGCCAAGGAGGAGGTCAACCGCGTCGTCTCGCTGTGGCAATCGGGCGAGGCGTTCGAAGCGGCCGGCGGCAAGCGCGAGCGCGGCCTGCTCTTCCTGGGCCCGCCGGGCACGGGCAAGACGATGCTCGCCAAGGCGATCGCCACGGGCTTCAACTGCCCATTCGTCAGCATGCCCGGCTCAGGGTTCCAGCAGGCCTTCATGGGCATGGACGCCGTCATCGTCCGCTACCTCGCCTGGAAGGCGAAGCGGCTGGCCGCGAAGTGGGGCGGCCAGTGCATCGTCTTCATCGACGAGATCGACGCGGTCGGCATGCGCCGCTCGGCGCTCGGCGGCGGCGGGGCGGTCGGCGGGATGAGCGGTACGTCGGCGGGCCGCTTCGAGGACCACGCGTTTTACGGATCGCACGGCGCCCTCAACCCGAGTCAGGACTTGATCCTGGAGACGCGAGCCTGGCGCGACCGGCTGTTCGAGGCCCGTGCGCCCGAGAGCAGGGCCCGGAAAGTCGGTTTCCTGGGCGGGATCGTGAAGCAGTTCATGCCCGGGATGATGGGCGGCGGCATGGGTCAGCTCGCGCTGAACCAGCTGCTCGTCGTGATGGACGGCATCGACAACCCGCCCTTCTTCAAGAGTCGGACGACGAACTGGGTGAACACATTCCTGGACGCGTCCTACGTCGTCCCGCGCCGGATCGGCAAAGCGCAGTTGCGCCTCAGGCCGCCTAAGCCGCGGAAGCTGCAGATCTATTTCATCGGCGCGACGAACGTGCCGATCAACGTCCTCGATCCCGCGCTCATCAGGCCGGGCCGCATGGGCCGGCACGTGTGGCTGCGGACGCCGACGAAGCGCGACCGGCTCGACATCTTCGACCTCTACATCAACAAGGTCGACCACGTCGAGGAGCTCGACAGCGAGAAGCGGCGTGACGAGATCGCGCGCATCACGAACGGCTACTCCCCGGCCATGATCGAGCAGGTCTGCTCGATGGCGCTCACGCTCGCGCACTCCGACCGGCGCGAGCGCTTCTCGTGGGAGGACATCGTCGAGGCGATGACCACGATCGAGTCGGGCATGGCGATCAAGATCGAGTACGTCCCCGAGGAGACGCGCGCCGTGGCGATCCACGAGGCGGGACACGCGGTTGCCGGCCACGTCTACATGAAGGGCGCCGAGTCGACCCGTCTGTCGATCCGCCGCCGAGGAGACGCGCTCGGCCACCACCAGGCGCTCGAGAAGGAAGAGCGCTTCAGCTCCTGGCGGAGCGAGGAGGTGGCCCGCCTGATCTGGACGCTCGGCGCGATGGCCGCCGAGCGGGTGTTCTACGGGGAGAACTCGACGGGAGTCGGCGGCGACGTGCAGAGCGCCACCGCCCGCGCCGCGTGGATGGTCGGCGCCTGCGCAATGGCCCCCGAGCGGATCGAGATCAACGGCCGCATCAAGAACGAAGAGGATGCCGACCGGGAGCGCAAGAAGATCGCCCGGCGCTTCGAGGGGATCGGGACGCAGATCATGAACCGCTCCGGGGGCGGCGGCCCCATGGAGCACGACCCGCTCTCCGGGGTGATGATGGACCGCGACAAGCGCTCGATGGCGTGTCAGCTGATCGGCCAGGCGTACGTCGCCGCGCACCTGTTGATCGAGCACAACCGTGAGGCCGTCGAGCAAATCGCCGACGTGCTCGTCGAACGAAAGGAATTGCACGGAGACGAGATCGTCGGGCTCCTCGACTCGTCCAAGCTCACGCTTCCTGAAGTCGACCTCACGGATGACGCGATCTGGCCGAAACTATGAACAGCGTGTCAAAAGCCGAGGAACGCCCCGAGCGCGAGACCGTCGCGAGGCCGCGAACCACCGTTGTTCACGGAGGGCGCTTCACGCTGGCCTATCTGCTGCTGGTGCTGATCTTCGGTGGGGTCGCGTCGCTCTTCACGTACCTGATCGTCCAGGAGACCTCGCAGCCCTGGTCCACGTTCAAGCCGGAGGGCGAGGGGCTTGCTCGCGGCGCGCAGATTGCGAACCACGTTGCTCCGAACTATCGCGCCGACGGAGAGCAGATCGCGCTCGTCGAGGCCCAGCCTCCGATCGTCCAGAACAGGGTCGTGGACGCAATCGCAATCGCACGAGACCGCATCCGTCCAGTGGGCGGGGGCTACCGCTCGTTCGAGCCCGCTACGAGGACGCTCTTCTATGTCTTCTGCTCTCCCGTGCAGCAGGACTGCGCGCTTCCAAACGCGACCCCGGAGCACATAACTCTTCTCCAGCGAGAATCGCTGGAGCTCGCCCTCTACACCTTCAAGTACATGAACGACATCGACGCAGTAGTCGCCCTGCTCCCGGCGACCGGTGGAGAGAATCCCGCCGTCTACCTCCGCCGCCGCGCATTCACGAAGCAGCTCGAGCAGCCGTTGCAAATGACGTTGCCCGGCCGCGCTCCCTTTACCGTCACCAGCTTGACCGACAAGAGCGTTGTCGACCAGCACACGTCACAGAGAACGTTCCCCGCGTACTTCCAGCCGGCAGCCAACGGGGGCGTAATGCTCCGGCTCGGGGGGCCGCCTCCCGAGGAGCAGCCTCAGGAGGGCGCGGGTCAGGCCCCCTGAGAGGTGTGACCGAACCCCTCCAATAGGGGGACGCGCACGAGGCCGGTCGCGCGCAAGATGCGATTCGAAAGCGGCAGTACGAAGAAAGGCGGCCCTAATGACTGCGGATCTGCTCAGGCAGGCATTCCGGAACTTCGGTTGCGGACTGCGTCGACGGATCGTTTAACTGAGTCTTTGCTTTGCGAGGAGAGGCGGCGTGCTACACGTTAAGCGGTGCGCCGTCTCTCCTTTGTGCTGCTCGCCGCGGCCGTAGCGTTCGCCCTTGCACAGTCAGGGCGCAGCGCCGAGCCGCAGCCCTCTGTGGCTCTGCTCGCCATCGGCGACTTCGGCGTCGCAGGTAGCCGCGAACGCAACCTGGGGGCTGCGATGCGCCGCTTCGAGGCGCAAAACGACGCGGACGCGCTCGTCACTCTCGGCGACAACGACTACACGGAGAGCCCAACGACCTTTCGGGCGGCCTGGGGCCAGAGCTTCGGCTGGCTGCGGCCTGCGGGCGTCGCAGTCGCCGGATCGTTGGGGAACCACGACGTCCGCGTGCAGCGGGGCCGGTATCAGTTCGCCGCCCTGTCGATGCCGGGGCCGTACTACCGCCGGAAGTTCGGCGACGTGGAGCTCTTCGTGCTGGACTCCAACAACGTCAGCGCCGCGCAGACCTCGTGGCTCGAACGAGCGCTCGCGTCCTCGAACGTTCTCTGGAAGGTGGCGGTCCTCCACCACCCAGCTTTCACCTGTGGCAGCTATCACTCTCACCCCAGCGTCGTCAGGCGCTGGGTGCCGCTCTTCGAGCGCTACGGCGTCCGGCTTGTCCTTTCGGGACACGATCACAACTACCAGCGGTTCGTCCCGCGGCGAGGCGTGACGTATGTGGTTCACGGCGGTGGAGCAGGAGCGTTCTACCCGCTCACCGCCTGCCCGAAGTCGTATCCGCGCCGAGTTCGCGCCCGCCGCGAGCACGGGTGGCTCTATCTCGTCTTCACGGACGAGCGGATGACCGGCTGGACGGTGAACATGTCCGGCCGGCGCACCGACCGCTTCACGGTCCTGCCGGAGTACCGCTAGCGCCCAGCCCCGCCGGTCGATCCAGGCGGACAGCTCACGGCCGGGACACAGGGTCGCCGTGAAGGCCGAGTGCGGGCGAACGTGTAGGGCGCGGGGATAACGCCGCTGGTAGTCGCGGATCAGCTCGCCGAGTGCGTCCCGGGCCTGGCGGGTGACGTCCGCGCGCCCGGGCGTGTCGTTGCCGAGGAAGCAGATCGCGAAGTAGTGATCGTTCGCAGCCGTCGTGCCGTTCGCCGCGGTTCGGATCCCGTAGCCGCGGCCGACGAAGACGTACCCGTGCCTGCACACGAGCTGTGAGTACGCAATGTCGAGCCACCCGTTCTCCTCCATGTGGTAGCGCTGGATGCCCTTGACCCGTCCCGCGCAGTTGGCGTGGTTCGCCTGCTCGTCCGAGTCCATGCCCGAGTAGTGCACGGCGACTCCTCGCGCTGCGGGGGGCAGGAGGGCGTCGCGGCCCCGCGGAGGCACCGCGCCCCACCCCTTGCGTCTCACGATCTTCACAAGGGCAGTATCGCGGCCACTACAATCGTTCCGATGCTCGAAATCGGCTCCATGCGGGTCAAGACCGGTCTCGCCGAGATGCTCAAGGGCGGCGTGATCATGGACGTCACGAACGCCGAGCAGGCGCTCATCGCCGAGGACGCCGGCGCCGTGGCCGTCATGGCCCTCGAGCGCGTGCCTGCGGACATCCGAGCGCAGGGCGGCGTCGCCCGCATGGCCGATCCGGACAAGGTGTCCGAGATCCAGGAGGCCGTGTCGATCCCGGTCATGGCCAAGGCTCGGATCGGTCACTTCGTGGAGGCTCAGATCCTGGAGGCGCTCGAGGTCGACTACATCGACGAGAGCGAGGTGCTGACGCCGGCCGACGAGGAGCACCACATCGACAAGTGGGGCTTCACGGTGCCGTTCGTCTGCGGCTGCCGCGAGCTGGGGGAGGCGCTGCGGCGCATCTCCGAGGGCGCGGCGATGATCCGCACGAAAGGCGAGGCGGGCACCGGCGACATCGTCAACGCCGTCCGGCACATGCGCGCGGTCATGGGCGGGATCCGCCGCCTGGGCGCGCTGCGCGAGGACGAGCTGTACGTCGAGGCGAAGAACCTGCGCGCGCCGTACGAGCTGGTGAAGTGGGTCGCCGAGAACGAGAAGCTGCCCGTCGTCATGTTCACCGCGGGCGGGATCGCGACTCCGGCCGACGCGGCCATCTGCATGCAGCTGGGCGCCGACGGCGTCTTCGTCGGCTCGGGGATCTACAAGTCGGACAACCCGTCGGTGCGGGCGAAGGCGATCGTCGAGGCGACGACCCATTTCCGCGACGCCGAGGTGCTTGCGCGGGTCTCGCGCGGCCTCGGTGAGGCGATGAGCGGCCTCGCCGCGGCAGGCATTCCCGAAGCAGAGCTGCTCGAAGCCCGAGGCTGGTAATCCCGTGCGGGTCGGGGTGCTGGCCGTCCAGGGCAACTTCCGCGAGCACGCAGCGATGCTGCGACGGCTCGGCGCGGAAGTGGTCGAGGTTCGCATGCCCGAGGAGCTGCAAGGGCTCGACGGGCTGGTCGTTCCGGGCGGCGAGTCCACGGCCATCGCCCGGCTGATCGACGTCTACGGGCTCGAAGGGCCGATTCTCGAGTTCGAGCGGCCCATCCTCGGCACCTGCGCGGGGCTGATCATGCTCGACCGAGAGCACCTCGGCCTGCTCGACCTCTCGGTGCAGCGCAACGCCTACGGCCGGCAGGTTGCGAGCTTCGAGACCGATCTCGACCTCGCCGGCGACGACGAGCCTCTGCACGGGGTCTTCATTCGCGCCCCACGCGTGGAGCAGACCGGGCCGGAGGTCGAGATCCTGGCCACCCTCGACGGTGAGCCCGTCCTGGTGCGACAGGGCCGCTTCCTGGCCGCTACCTTCCACCCGGAGCTGACCGACGACACGCGCGTCCACGAGCTCTTTCTCGAGGCGGTGAGGGAGGAGGCCAATGTCCGGGCATAGCAAGTGGTCATCGATCAAGCACAAGAAGGGTGTCGCCGACGCCAGGCGCGGCCAGCTCTTCTCGAAGCTCTCGCGGGCGATCATCGTCGCCGCGCGCGAAGGCGGCCCCGACCCGAGCGCGAACCTGGCTCTCCAGAACGCCATCGACAAGGCCCGCTCGTACTCGGTGCCGAAGGACAACATCGAGCGTGCAATCGCGAGAGGCTCGGGCGCCGACGCGGACGAGCAGGCGTTCGAGACCGTCGTCTACGAGGGCTACGGCCCCGGCGGCGTCGCCGTGCTGGTCGAGGCGCTGACCGACAACCGCAACCGCACCGCCGCCGACGTGCGCCAGGCGTTCACGAAGAACGACGGCAATCTCGGCGAGTCGGGCTCGGTCGCGTGGCTCTTCGAGCGGAAGGGCGTCCTGCTCGTCGGCGGATCGGCCGACGAGGACGAGCTCATGCTCGCGGCCGCCGATGCCGGCGCCGAGGACGTGGAGCGCGAGGAGTCGAGCTTCCGAGTGACCTCGGCGCCCGAAGACCTGCACGCAGTCCGCGCCGCGCTCGAGCAGGCCGGGATCACGATCGAGTCGAGCGAGGCGACGATGCTCCCGAAGACGAACGTCTCGGTCGAAGACGAGGCGGTCGCCAAGAAAGTGGTGCGCCTGATGGACGCGCTCGAGGAGAACGAGGACGTGCAGTCGGTCTACGCGAACTTCGATATCCCGGAGCGCGTGCTCGAAGCCGTCGCCGGCTAACGGCGGCCGCGCCCGGCCAGCAGTGCCCGGCTCTCGGCCTTGAAGCCGGCCATGTTGACCGTCACGCGGTACGCGCCTCGACGCCCGGGTCTCAGCGTGTAGAAGCCACGGTCGCTCGTCTTGGCGCGGGCGACGCGAGCCCAGCTGCCGCCCTGCTTCCGTTCGAGGGCGATCGGCGCTCCGACGACTGGAGCCAGGAAACGGTCGACGACCTTGCCGCGCACCGATCGGCCACGGTCGACCGTGCGAGCGGCCACGATCTTCGGCGCGAGGTTTCCGCGGAGCCGGATGCGCGAGAGCGCGAGCAGCGCCTGGCCGCGGTGCCAGGTCGACGCGGCGATCGACCCCTTCACCACGAAGTCGTCGCTCCCGGGCTCGACCAGATCCATGTGAACCACGGCGTGCAGGTTCTGCGCGAGCGGGAACGCGAGCACGGCCTCGAAGCGGGCGTCGTTCCCGCCGGGGTTCAGCAGGGTGTACTCGGCGAGGATCGTGCCGATCACGCGCTTCCCGACGACACGCGTGATGGAGATCCCACCGCGCTGGTCACGCCGCCAGGTCGGCTGGCGAACGTGCCGGGCCACGACCTGCTCGGGCTGGCTCGTGGCGAGAGCCGTCGAACGAGAGACGCCAATCGATCTTCGTCGGCCCGCCGACGGCGGGGTCGCTCCTGGCCTGGTAGGCGGGCCCGGTCCACGAGCCCTCAGAGCCCGCGAACGTCGCCCGGTTGTACTCCTCCGGCGATGCGAGCTCGATCACCAGGCCGGGCGGGAGATCTTTGCCCGCGCGTACGGAATCCGTGATCGGGAACCGTTCGACGACACCGGCCCCGGCCAGCTGAACAGCTCCCGCCACGGTGGCGAGCCCGCACAAAAATGCCCACGAGGAGCGCGCGCCGCATCGGGCTACAAGGTAGCGGAGAGGCTGGCCGACTCTCAGCTTGCTAGCCGAGGCCGCGACTGACGACGAGCGTCACGCGCGTGCCTCTGCGTACGCGGATTCCGGCCCTCGGGCTCTGGCGGAGGACTCGCCCGCGGCGCCTTGCCGAGCGTGCATATCCGCACTCGTCCGACTGAGCAGCTTGCTCTGCGGATTGCCGTTCGTGCGGCTCCGACCGACCTGCCCACGAGGCGTGGCACACGGCAGCTGCGCTGGACGGTGACCGGCGGTGGCGGAAGGGGCGGTGGCGGCGGAGGAGGTGGCGGCGGCGGCGGCGGCGCCGGGCCCGAGCCAACGGTGAAACCGCCGCGCATGAAATCAGCGTGGGGGTCGCAGACGAAGACGTACGTCCCTGCGATGAACGTGACGTTCCACGTTGCGATTCCGACGTCGCCGATTGTAGTTCCCTTGTCCACGCCGGGGCCGCTCAGATGGAAGTTGTGAATCGCGGAGCGATCGCGCACCTCGATCGTGTACTCGCCCGGTGCCAGGTGCACAACTGCGGCTCCGTCGCGCGTGAGCGTGATGTCGCTTTGGTCATTTGTGCCCACTGTCGCGACGAGGCTGCCGGGTTGTGGCGGCGGAGGAGGCGGCGGCGGCGGCGGCGGGGCGGGGGGAGGAGGTGGCGGTGGCGGGCGGGCGGTGGCGGCGGGGCGAGGAGGAGGAGGTGGCGGTGGCGGAGGTGGGGCGGAGGCGGCGGAGGTGGCGGCGGTGGAGGCGGCGGAGGTGGCGGCGGAGGCGGCGGAGGAGGTGGCGGTGGAGGAGGCGGCGGAGGCGGCGGCGGCGGGAGGCTGCCCAGTAACCACGAAAACGCCTCTCATAAAGTTCGCGTGTGGGTCGCACTCGTAGAGGTAGTCGCCAGGGGTAAAGGTGACTGTCCAGTCGACGGTGACGACTTCGCCCACGGTCGTCATCCGGTCGACGCCGCCGGGACCGTTCAGGTGGAAGTTGTGCATCGTCGAGCCGTCAGAGACCCGGATGACGTACGTGCCGGCCGGCAGCGTCCCAACTGGCTGGCCATCCGGGTAGTTGAGCCAGATCTGTGCGTTCTCATCGACGCCGCCCTGAAGGTCGAAGTCGGCGGTGCTTTGAGAGTGTGCCCGCCCAGCTGCCGACAGCGCACTGAGCAGGCACGCGAACGCGGCCGCGACTAGAAGCTTCTTGACGTGACGCTGCAGGCCTATCTCCTTGTCCTTGTGTACCGGCAAGGGCTCCGTTCGGTTTGGCAGGCCCGCGGCGAGCGGGGGAGGAACGTCCGACTCTGCGCCTAAGGTCGAGACGTGAAAGTCCTGGGAATCGATCCGGGGACGGCTGCGTGCGGGTACGGAATCGTCCAAGAAAACGGAAATCGCCTCCGGGCGCTCGACTTCGGGTGGTGGAAGACACCCGCTTCGGCGCGCCCCGAGCTCAGGCTGAAGACGATCTACGAGGGCGTGGCGGCGCTCATCGAACGGGAGGCGCCCGATGCCGTCGCGCTCGAGGAGTCGTTCGTCGGCGCCGACGCCCGCACCGCGCTCTCTGTCGGGCAGGCGCGGGGAGCCGTCCTCGTCGCGGCCGCGCTCGCCGGCGTCGAGTGCGCTGAGTACGCCCCTTCGCGGGTGAAACAGACTGTGTGCGGGTACGGACGCGCCGAAAAGGTGCAGGTACAGAAGATGGTGCAGGCGATCCTCAGGCTCGACGCGCCGCCCACACCGGACCATGCGGCCGACGCGCTCGCCGTGGCGATCTGCCACGCGATGGCGCCGCCGCTGCTGAAGGTCGCGTCGGCGTGATCGCGAGCCTGCGCGGCCGACCCGTCGCGCGCACGCTCGACGGCGCAGTGCTCGACGTCGGGGGCGTCGGCTACGCCATGCGCCTGACGCTTCGTGCGCTGCGGAAGATCGAGGGTGACGAGGAGGTCACTCTGGACACGTACCTGCACGTCCGCGAGGACACGCTGCAGCTCTACGGGTTCGCCGAGCCGGCCGAGCGTGAGATCTTCGAGCACTTGCTGTCGGTCTCCGGCGTGGGGCCGAAAGTGGCGCTCGCAATCATCTCCGGCTCGACGCCGAGGGATCTGCGGCGCGCGATCGCCCTCGAGGACATCACCAGGTTCGTCGCGATTCCCGGCGTCGGCAAGAAGACGGCGGAGCGCGTCGTCCTCGAGCTGAAGGAGAAGCTCGGCGTGCTGGAGGAGGTCGGCCAGGGCGCCGTGCCCGAGCTGATGGCCCGCGACGCGCTCGTCGAGCTGGGCTACTCGCTGACCGAGGCCGAGCGCGCGCTCGCCACGACCGATCCGGAGCTCTCGCCCGAGGAACGCGTCAGACAGGCGCTGAAGGCCGCATGACCGAGCAATTCCTCGCGCCCGCCGTGCTCCCGGACGAGGACGAGCTCGAGCTCTCGCTGCGGCCGCGGAGCCTCGACGAGTTCGTCGGCCAGGAGCGGGTCAAGGAGCAGCTGGGGATCTCCCTCGAGGCCACCCGTGCCCGCGGTGAGGCGCTCGACCACGTCCTGCTCGTCGGCCCGCCGGGCCTCGGGAAGACGAGCCTCGCGTACATCGTGCGCGAGGAGCTCGGCGTCGGCATCCGCTGCGTCGCCGGCCCGGCCCTGGAGCGGAAAGGCGACATGGCCGCGATCCTCACCGCGATGGAGCCGCGAGACGTGCTCTTCATCGACGAGATCCACCGGTTGAGCCGTGCCGTCGAGGAGATCCTCTACCCGGCTCTGGAGGACTTCCGCCTCGACATCATCGTCGGGCAGGGGCCCGCCGCGCGAACGCTGACCCTCGACGTGCCGCCGTTCACGCTCATCGGAGCCACCACGCGCACGGGGCTGCTGACGACTCCGTTGCGCGACCGTTTCGGCATGACCTTCCGGCTCGACTACTACGCGCCCGAGGAGCTCGGGATCATCGTCCGCCGCTCGGCGCGGATTCTCGGCGTGGAGATCTCCGACGACGCTGCGGATCGCATCTCGGAACGCTCACGAGGCACGCCGCGTGTCGCCAACCGCATCCTGCGACGCGTGCGCGATGTGGCGCAGGTGCGCCATCAAGGCGTGGTGACGACGGAAGTGGCTGCGGAGGCTCTGGAGTTGCTCGAGGTCGACGGAATGGGCCTGGAGAAGACGGATCGCGACCTGCTGCGTGCGATCGTCGAGCGCTTCGACGGAGGCCCGGTCGGGCTGTCGACCCTGGCCGTGGCCCTGGGCGAGGAGCCCGACACGATCGAGGACGTCTACGAGCCGTACCTCTTGCAGCTCGGCTTCATCCAGCGCACGCCGCGCGGTCGCATCGTGACGAAGCTGGGCAGCGCCCACGTCGGCGCAGCGCAGACGGAACGCGCGCTCTTCTAGTGTGAGCTGGCGCGACAAGCTCGTTCCAGAGAGCTTCGCGGTTCCCGAAACCTTGGAGCACCCGCGCTTCCGGCTGCGCAAGCTCACGATCAACGATGTCGACGAGGATCTGGATGCGATCCGCGAGCGCGTCCTGCCCGACGGGACGCCTGACCCCTGGCTCGACACGACTCGGGACGAGAACCTGGTCGACCTCGGCTGGCACCAGAAGGAGTTCGAGCTACGGCGCTCGTTCACGTACACGGTCGTCGCGCCCGACGAGAGCAGGGTGCTCGGATGTGTCTACCTGTATCCGCACGAGGAGGCCGACGTCGAGGTTCATATGTGGGTGCGCGGTGACGCGTGGAGCGAAGGTCTCGATCCGTTGCTCGAGCAGGCCGTGCGCGGATGGATCGACGAGGTCTGGCCCTTCGAGCGAGTCCTGTACCGCGACCGCTATAGGAGGAGCTGCCGTTTAGCGCACCAGCGCGCCGTCCATGGCCGCGACCACGTCTTTCTTGGTCCGCGTGGCGGCGTCGTTCCAGCGGTCGAGGGCGGCCGTCCCGACTACTTCTCCAAGCACCTCCGTAGCCTCGCCGAGCGCGTGTGCGTCGGCCAGGTGGGCGCCGACGTCCGCGTCTCTTTGTGCGTCCTGGTGGTGCCAGCTCGAGAGCAACGCTCCGAGGAGCGACCACGAGCGAGCCTCCTCACTCCACGAGGGAACTTCGAGCCCGCCACGGTTGCGCGCGTGCGCGCCCTGGCACCACCCGCTGATCACGAGGCGACGCGCCTCGCTCATCATCGCCGCAGCCGTCAGTTCGGCCGCTTCGTGCATTGCCCTTGCCCCCCTCTCGAACGGGAAAAAAGTAGCAGACCGCGACGCGTTAATCGCCAGGTCTCCAGGCCACTGCTTCGACCTCGATCAGCACGTCCGGGTGGAAGAGACCGGCGACCTGGACGAGCGAGCTCGTCGGCGGGTGGGCGGTGTCGACGAACTCGTCGCGGACGGCCCGGATCGTCGGCAATTCAGACACGTCCACGACGTACAAGGTGAGCTTGACGACGTCCGCCCAGCCGGCGCCTGCCGCTCGTAGAGCCTTCTCGACATTCTCGAAGGCCAGGCGCGTCTGCCGTTCCCAGCCCTGGCCCGAGGCGATGCTTCGGTCGGCGTCCATCGGAACCTGCCCGGAGGTCCAGACGAGCCGTCCGGCCGGAATGCTGACGACGTGGCTGTAGCCGGCGGGCGCCGCCAGGTCGTCAGGAGAAGAGAACGTCGGCGCGCGATCGGGCACAACCGCAGATCCTAGAAGCGAGTTGCCGTCACGGTGTCTGAACGCATCGACGCGCTTAGCCGCGGAAGAACCTGACCAACTCTTGTGCCACGGCCTCGGGTGCAGTTAGCGGACCTATGTGGCCGGCACCGGGGACCTCAAGGACGCGGGCATCGTCGAGCCGCTCGGTGAGGTGGTGCGCCGCATCTTTGAATTGGATACGCGAGCGCGCTCCCGTGAGGACGAGGACCGGCATCGTGCACTTCTTGAGCAGTGCGTCGTCAAACGGCCGGTTCACCTCCGGGAGCTCCTGGACAACCACCGGAATGAGCCGTTGGGCACGTTCTGCCACACCGGGCGCCGCGAACAGCGCCTGCTCGCCGTCGTCGAGCCCGATGATCTCGCCGGTTACGATTTGCACGGCTTCGGCCGGCCTGCCCTCGGTGACTGCCGCCTTGACCCGCGCATACTGGTCGTCACTCATGGGGGGGTCCAGCGCTGGGAACGGTGGCTCGTAAAGCGCGACAGCCCGGACGCGGGCGGAGGAGAGGGCAGCTCCCCCGAGCGCCCAAAGGGCGCCGCTCGAGTGACCGAACACCCCCGCTGGCTCGTCGATGCTCTCTACATACGCGGCGACGTCTTCGAACTGTCGCTCCCGCGAGTGGTCGGCGTTGTCGCTGCTCAGACCCCGCCCTCTCGTACTGAGCAGGTAGCAGGTGAAGTGCTCGACCAGAAACGGCAGCATGAAGAACCAGGAGACATTGCCGTCACCCAGCCCGCCGTGGACCAGGACGAGCGGCGGCCCTTGTCCCTGAACCCGTCCCGCGATCTTCGTGCCGTCGTTCGAGACCGCCACATGGATCTGATCTTCGTCCACGTCGGCGCCCTCCTAGATCGCGATTCGCGGTGATATTGCCATGGAAAGGGTGCTAGTCCGCCACAGTTGGAATCGGCGTGCCTCGGCGGCCGCGTTGATCGCGGTCTTCCCTCCGTCCCCGAGGGGTGGGACCGGCTTTAGCGCCGGAACTGCAGCTCGTGCCAACTCGGGACGGGCGCCAGCTCGAGCAAAGGCCGGTCGCCGCGCGGATCGCGGTAGCCGAACTCGGCGGCCCGGTCGTCGAAGTCCACGTCCAGCAGGCCCTCCTTGACGTGCTGGTCGAGCCAGGCCCCGCGGAACACGAGCTTCCGCAGCCAGTAGACGAGCGACTCGCCGTTGACGAGGGCCAGCACCTCCCAGTGCCGGACGAGGTACCGCCCCAGAGTGCTCCGCGGCTCGTCGATCACCCCGTCGGCCGTGAGCTCGACCAGGTCCGCGGTCTCGTCCTCGTCCAGGTCGTTGTCCTCCACGAGGCCGAGCTTGACCGCCGCCGCCGTCACGCGCTCCTCGAAGTCGGACGAATTAAAGGCAAACCTGTAACGAAGGAACTCGATCACGTAGTCCTCGCCGGAGCTGTAGTTCGGAGCGACCGTCATTGCTCCAAGGATACGCACGGCTCCGTCCGATCCCCTCCGTACCTTCATCCATCCGATGTACGAAGGCATTTGGACGATAAGTCCGTGCCTGCACCGGGACTCGAGCGAGCTGTCTCGAGTGCTCGGGGTCAGCGAGACCACTGCTCGCGTCCTCGTCCGGCGCGGGTACGGGAATCCGGAGGAGGCGCGCGCCTTCCTCGAAGGCGCCCTGCCCGCGCATGACCCGTTCCTGCTCGGGAGCATGCGCGAGGCCTGCGAGGCGATCCGGCAAGCCGTCGCCGACGGCAAGCGCATCTGCGTGCACGGCGATTACGACGCCGACGGCATCTGCGCCACCGCGCTGGCCATCCTCGTCCTGCGTGAGCTGGGCGCCGACGTCACGTGGCACCTGCCGAGCCGCTTCGAGGAGGGCTACGGCCTCCGCAAGGAGACGCTGACGAAGCTCGCCGAGGACGGGTGCGGGCTCGTGCTCACCGTCGACTGCGGAATCACTGCCGTCGAAGAGGTCGCTCACGCGAAGTCACTGGGAATCGACGTCGTCGTCACCGACCACCACCGTCCGGGCGAAGAGCTGCCCGACTGCCCGATCGTCGCCACGCGTCCCTCGGACTACCCGTTCCCGGAGCTCTGCGGCACGGGAGTCGTCTACAAGCTGGGCCAGGCGCTGCTCGGGCCGGACAGCGACGTGCTCGCACGCCATCTCGACCTCGTCGCTCTGGCAACCATCTCCGACGTCGTGCCCCTGGTCGACGAGAACCGGGCGCTGGCGCAGGCGGGGCTGCGCGCCCTGGCGCGAACACAGAAGCCCGGCCTGCGGGCCCTGATGAAGACCGCCCGCGTCGATCCTGCGCGCGTGGACGAGGGCGCCGTCGGCTTCCGGCTTGCCCCTCGGATCAACGCCTCGGGCCGCCTCTGCCGCCCCGAGGCCGCGCTCGAGCTGCTGCTCACCGAAGACGCCGACGTCGCCGGCCGGCTCGCCCACGAGCTCGAGGAGCTGAACCGCGAGCGGCAGCAGGTCGAGGACCGAATTCTCCGCTCGGCAGTCTCCAAGGTGGAGGAGTGGCCGGAGGCGAAGCGCCGACGGCGCGGCTACGTCCTCGCCGACGAGGACTGGCACGAAGGCGTGATCGGCATCGTCGCGTCACGCCTCGTCGAGCGCTTCCACCGGCCCGTCGTGCTCATCGCGGGCACCGACGGGGAGTGGAAAGGCTCGGGCCGTTCCACTTCTGCGTTCGACCTACACGGCGGCCTGGCAGCGTGCGCAAGCCACCTCGATCGCTTCGGTGGGCACCGGGCCGCCGCCGGGCTCTCGATCAAGCCCGAGAACGTCGAGGCGTTCGCCGACGCGTTCGCCGCGCACGCCGACGAGCACCTGGCCGACGAGGATCTGCAGCCGGTCACCCGGGTCGACGCAGTCGTCGCCGGCGCCGAGCTGACGCTCGACCTGTGTGAAGAGCTCCACCGGCTGGCGCCGTTCGGCCTCGGCAACCCGGGCGTCACCCTGCTCCTGCCCGCCTGCGAGCTGCGAGAGCTCGGCGCCGTGGGGGAGGGCAAGCACCTGCGCTTCCGCGTCAACGAGCGCGGGAGCGACGCGGGCAGCGCGATCGCCTTCGGAATCGGAGGGCAGCTGGATCGCTACCGGCGAGAGGGCCGGTACGACGTCGTCTTCCGGCTCGAGGCGAACCACTGGAACGGGACGGTCGCGCCACAGCTCGTCGTCAGGCGGATCTTCGACTCCGCAGACCGCTACGAGGAGCTCCGCGGCTGGCTCGCGGCGCAGTGGAAGCTCTCGGAGGCGGAGCGCGAAGCTGCGGCGCGCGAGATCTTCTCCGAGCTCGAGCTCGACGGCGCCGGGCCAGCGCGTCGCCAGCTCTACGAGTCGGAGCGGTTCAGGAACCTGCTGGAAGAGCCGCTAGTACGCGCGGCCTAGGGAGGCACGCGCGCGCCGAGTCGCCGAGGGGCGGCCGGAACGCGAGTTCTGCTCCAGCGCGGTCAGCAAGCGGGCGAGGTCCGTAACGGTTTTCTTGCGGCGAAATCGTCTGAACATGGACGGCATAGGTTCCCTATCGGAACGCTTACTCCTTCCCTGAAGTTACGGCCCCCCAAACGGGGACGGTGGCTTCAGGGGCCCGAAGTACAATTTGGGTATGGCGGTTCTCGAGGCTCCAGAGCAACACCAGGATCTCGTCGAGGAACTGCTCGCCGAGGTTTCTGCCTACAACCCGGACGTTGACCGGGAGCTTCTGGCACGGGCGTTCGCGTTCGCCGCGAAGGCGCACGAGGGCCAACAGCGCCGCTCCGGCGAAGAGTTCATCCACCACCCATTCGGTGCCGCCAAGATCTGCGCCGAGCTGAGGCTCGACGACGAGACGATCGCCGCCGCGCTCATGCACGACGTCGTCGAGGACACCAACGTCACGATCGAGCAGGTGCGCGACGAGTTCGGCGACGAGATCGCCCAGCTCGTCGAGGGCGTCACCAAGCTGACCGGCATCCGCTTCCAGAGCCGCGAGCACGCCGAGGCGGAGAACTACCGCAAGATGATCCTCGCGATGGCCCGCGACGTGCGGGTCATCCTCATCAAGCTGGCCGACCGGCTCCACAACATGCGCACGCTGGAGTACTGGGGCCGCCAGACGCAGGTGCAGAAGGCGCGCGAGACGCTCGACGTCTACGGGCCGCTCGCCCATCGCCTCGGAATCCACAAGCTGAAGTGGGAGCTCGAGGACATCGCGTTCGAGGCTCTCCACCCGCGGAAGTACGCGGAGATCAAGGCGATGGTCGCCGAGCGGCGGGCCGACCGCGAGGAGCACGTCAACGAGGCCTCCGCGGAGCTGCTGAGCGAGCTCGACAAGGTCGACATCCCGGCCGAGATCTCGGGCCGGGCGAAGCACTTCTATTCCATCTACGACAAGATGGCCAAGAAGGGCCGCGAGTTCAACGAGATCTACGACTTGACGGCCATGCGGGTCATCTGCGAGCGCGGGGGCGACGAAGGCACACGAGACTGCTACGGCGCGCTCGGCCTCATCCACTCGCTGTGGAAGCCGATGCCCGGCCGCTTCAAGGACTACATCGCGATGGCGAAGTTCAACGGCTACCGCGCCCTGCACACCACGGTGATCGGGCCGCAGGGCCGCCCGCTCGAGATCCAGATCCGCACGCGCGAGATGCACCGCGAGGCCGAGCTCGGCATCGCGGCGCACTGGCTCTACAAGCGCGGCGACGGCAAGCGCCCCGCCGACCAGGAGTGGCTCGCCTGGGTCGAGCGCCTGCTGGAGTGGGGCGAGGACGAAGCCGATCCGCGCGAGTTCCTGAAGAGCTTCCGCACCGACCTCTTCGACGACGAGGTCTACGTCTTCACACCGAAGGGCGAGGTCAAGACCCTCCCGGCCGGCTCGACGCCGATCGACTTCGCGTACGCGGTCCACACCGACGTCGGCCACCGCACGGTCGGCTCGAAGGTGAACGGCCGCATCGTCCCGCTGCACTACACGCTGCGGAGCGGCGACTTCGTCGAGATCCTCACCTCGAAGGGCGGCCGCGGGCCCTCGCGCGACTGGATGAACCTGGCGCGCTCCTCGCGCGCGAGGAACAAGATCCGCGCCTGGTTCTCGCGGGAGACTCGCGAGGACACGGAGCACAAGGGCCGTGAGGCGCTCGAGCAGGCACTGAAGGCGCAGAAGCTTCCGTACCGCAAGCTCGCCGGCTCGGCGGTGCTCGCCCAGGTCATCCGAGAGGCCGGCTTCAAGAAGGCCGAGGACTTCTACATCGCGCTCGGCTCGGGGAAGCTGCCCGTGTCGCAGATCGTGAAGAAGGTGCTCACGCGCCTGAAGACGGCCGAGGTGGCCGAGGAAGAGACGGTCCCGCTCAAGCCGAAGACGAAGCCGACGTCCAGCGACCAGCTCGGCATCACCGTCCACGGCGTCGACGACGTCCTGGTCCGGCTCGCGAAGTGCTGCACGCCGGTGCCGAGCGACGAGATCGTCGGCTACATCTCGCTGGGCAAGGGCATCACGATCCACCGCAACGACTGCCCGAACGTGAAGACGCTCATGTCGAGCCCCGAGCGGTTCACCCAGGTGGACTGGGACGGCGAGATGAAGCACAGCTTCCGGGTCGAGATCGCAGTCGACGCCTGGGACCGGCCGCGCTTGCTCGAGGACGTGGCCCGCACCTTCGCCGAGCACGGCGCGAACATCGTCTCGTACGGCGGCACCGTCGAGGATCAGCTGGCCAAGAACTGGTACACGGCCGAGCTCGGTGACGTGAAGGCGCTGCGGGCTCTGCTCTCGGCGCTACGGAACGTCGAGGCCGTCTTCGACGCGTATCGCGTCACGCCGTCCTAGGCGGATTCGGCGCGGCGCCAGAACGTCTGAGCGACTTCGCAAGGCGCTCGGGCTCGATCCGGTGGGGCGGGTCGAAGTGGTGGCGCTCCTCGAACACCTCGAGCTGGAAGTCCGGGAACACTCCGCTCAGCCGTTTCGCTAGCGCCCCGTACTGGTCGGGGTTGCTGAGAGCGCCGAGCGCGAAATAGACGGGGCGATCGAAACTGCGGAGGGCCTCGCGGTCGATGTCACCCCGCTTGAACGCGCGCGCGAATGCGCGGATCCCGGCCGGTCGGTTGACCATCCAGGGCGGGGGTTCGCCGGGCGGCGGCGCCGGCAGCGGGACACCCGGCTTGAGCTGCAGCCGCGTGAAACCCTGCATGAACTCTTCGAACGGAAGACCATCGAGTCGGTCGTACTCGAGCCAGAGCGCCTTCTCCGCGGGGCTCAGATCCCAGTTTCCCACCCACGCGGGGTCGAGTAGCGCCAGGCTCACGAGCCGCTCCGGCCTAGCCGCGGCGAAGGCGACCGAGGCGGCTCCCCCGCCCGAGTACCCGACGAGATGGAACCGTTCCCAGCCGTGCGCGTCCGCCTCGCGCAGTACGCCCGCGATCTCGACCTCGAGGTCGTAGTCCTCCGGCGGCTCGGGCGTTGCATACATCTCGAGATTCTTCGCGACCGCGTCAACGCCCGAGCCAAGCGCGGCGATGAGAGCGCCGTACGCAGGCTCTGCCGGGAGCACCGCCCCTGGAAGCAGAATCACGCGAGTTGCGGACAACTCAGCGACTTGTGCCACATCCCGCTACGCCGAGCAAGGGAGCTCGTCCGCACCACGATGAAGCTGCCGCCCCTCGATTGAGGGATGCCGAGGTCATGGCGCCTCCGAAGGCCGTCGCGATCGTTGCGACAGCCGCCACGAAAAACCCCTGCTAATCAGGCAAAACGAGAATCCCTCGATCGAGGGATCGTCCTCCGGAGACGCGGGGTAACTCGGTTGAGGGATAGACGCGGCGACCGTCCTGACTAAAACGAGATCTACGGGGGAGAGGGCAAGAGGGCCTGCGGCGCCCGGTCGTTGATCGAGGACTCGACGACTGGGGCGCCCTGGCCCTAATTTTCGCCCGTCACTGCTCGCAGTCGTCGCCCTCGAAGCCGCGGATCTTCTCGCGGAACTCGTCCGTGATCGGCGCGGACTGGCGGGCCTCGAGGTCGACGAGCACGAGAGTCTGGTGCGCGGTCACCATCAGCACGTCGTCCTCGACTTGGTAGGCCGCCATCTCGTACGTCGCGCTCGTGCGGCCGAGGCGGGAAACGCGGATGAAGACCTCGAGGAGATCGTCGAAGCGGGCGGGCGCGAGGTACTCGATGTCCGAAGCGCGCATCACGAACTCGTGGTCGGTCTCGAGCTTCAGCAGCCCGAGGTGCCGGTGGTACTCGACCCGGGCGAGGTCGAAGTAGGGGAGATACCGGCCGTAGTAGACGATGCCCTGCGCGTCCGTGTCCGAGAAGCCGACACGCGTGAAGGCCGAGTACTTGAAGGGCGGCCGCCGCCCCGTGGCGTGGCCCCAGTTCACTCCTGGATCACAGCCAGCACCTCGTCGCGCTTGCGTTCCATGAGATCGCGTGAGCGCGCCTCGAGGTTCAGGCGGAGAAGCGGCTCGGTGTTGGACGGCCGCACGTTCATGTGCCACTCGTCGGCGTCGACCGAGATGCCGTCGAGGTGCGAGATCTGCCCCTCGTCCGCGAACCGCTGCTGGAGCTCCTCGAGCTTCTGCGCCACGTCGGGGACCGGCGTGTTCAGCTCGCCGGTCAGGAAGTAGCGCTCGCGCAAGGGCCGCAGGATGTCGGAGAGCTTCCGGCCCCGCTTCGAGATCAGCTCGAGCATGAGCAGGAACGGGACGACGCCCGAGTCCGCCTGCGAGTACTCCTTGAAGTAGTAGTGGCCCGAAACCTCGCCGCCGAAGACGGCGTCTTCCTCCCGCATGCGTTGCTTGATGAACGCGTGGCCGACGCGGTTGATCAGCGGGACGCCGCCGGCGCGCTCGATCGCCTCGGGCACCGCCCAGCTGGCGCGCACGTCGTAGATGATCTTCGCGCCCGGATGCTTCTCGAGGGTGCTCTCGGCGAGCAGGGTCGTCACGAAGTCGCCGGGGACGAACTCGCCGGTGTCGTCGACGAAGAAGCAGCGATCGGCGTCGCCGTCGAAGGCCACGCCGAGGTCGGCTCCGTGCTCCCGCACTTTCTCGATGATGAACTCTCGGTTCTCCGGGAGCAGCGGATTGGGCTCGTGGTTCGGGAAGGTCCCGTCGGGCTCGAAGAAGTAGGGGATCGCTTCGATCGGAAGGCGCTCGAGGATCGGCGGGAGCATGACGCCGGCCATGCCGTTCGCCGCGTCGATCACGATCTTCAGCGGGTTGATCTCGTCGAGATCGACGAAAGACAGGACGCGCAAGACGTACTGAGGCCAGACATCTACCTCGCGGACCTGTCCCGGGGACTGTCCCCTGGACCTGTCGTAACCGGCCAGGGCGCGGTCGCGGATCTCCATCAGGCCCGAGTCTCCGCCGACCGGCAGGGCGCCGGCGCGGACGATCTTCATCCCGGTGTACTCCTTCGGATTGTGCGACGCGGTGACCATGATCCCGCCGTCGAGCTCCAGCTCACCGACCGCGAAATAGACCATCTCGGTCCCCACGAGCCCGATGTCGAGCACGTCGGCGCCTCCATCGGCCGCGCCCTCCATGACCGCCTTCGCCATGGACGGTGAGGAGACCCGCATGTCTCGTCCGACCGCGATCTGCTTCGGCTCGAACTGCTCGACGTAAGCGCGACCGATCGCGTAGGCGCCCTCCTCGTCGAGCTCCGTCGGGTAGATGCCGCGGACGTCGTACGCCTTGAAGACCTTGGGGTCGATCACTGCCGGAACCTTACGGCCGCAACCGGTGTAGAAGCGCAAACGACGTCGAAGGAGCTCCCATGAAGAGACTCGTGTTCGCGTTCGCGCTGCTCGCTCTCCTGGCCGTGCCGGCACCGGCCATGGCGAAAGAGCTGACCAAGGTCGAGGTCTGCGGCGCAGACGGCTGCGCCGCGATCACCGGCAAGACCAATCTCCAGAACTTCGGCGGGAGCGGCGAGCCGGACGGCAGCGCTGCCGCGCCGGCGCCGTTCTACGAGATCCGCTACACGATCGACGCCGAGGGCGAAAGCAGCCAGTGGTCGTCCTGGTACGTCCCGTCCGCCAATCGGCTCGCCACGGTCGACGAGCGAACCGGCGTCGCCTGGGCGCCCCTCGATGAGCCGAGGCTGGCCGCCCTCGCGAAGACCCTGAAGCCCTTTGCACGGCCAGACATCACCTCGGTCACGATCGGCTCCAGGAAAGTGACCGACGACCCGAGCTCGTACCTCCGCCTCTTCACCGTCGAGTCGGCCGGCGAGGCAGTGCCGCAGGGGCTCGCCGACTGGGAGCCCGTCGTCTTCCACGCGAAGGGCAAGACCCCGTGGACGCTGGAGCAGACCAGCCTGTTCTATTCGGCGACGAACGGCATGCTCCAGCGCGGCATCGAGATCGTGAAGCTGCCCGATGGAATGGCCGCCGACGTTCGCTCCGGCGAATCGCTCAGCGGCGGGGGCTCGAGTTTCCCGTGGCGAACGGTGCTCTTCGCGCTGCTCGCAGCGGCGGCGCTACTCGTCGCGGCGAGCATGATCCGGCCACTACGGCGCCGGGTCTTCGTTCGGCGCGCGCCGACGACCGCCTAAAACAGCCGTTTTTCGGAGGCCGGCCTGGAAGCTTGGGCCGGCCTCCATCGTTTCTACTATTAGGGAATGGAACGCAAACTTGCCACGGTCCTTTTCGTCGACCTCGTCGATTCCAGCGGCCTGGTCCAGGCCAGCGACCCCGAGGTCGTGCGCCGCCGCGTGTCGCAATTCTTCGACCAGGTCTCCACGTGCATCGAGAACCACGGCGGCACCGTGGAGAAGTTCGCCGGCGATGCGGTCATGGCGGCGTTCGGGGTGCCGCAGGCGCACGAGGACGACGCCGAGCGCGCCATCAAGGCGGCGCTGGGGATCCTGGAAACGGTCGACATGCCTGCGAGGATCGGCGTCGAGTCCGGCGAGGTGGTCACCGAGTCCACCGACTCCACGTTTGCCACCGGCGAGGCCGTGAACGTCGCGGCGCGCCTCCAGCAGGCCGCCGAGCCGGGCCAGATCCTGATCGGCCCCGGAGCGCACCGGCTGACGCTCGGCCGCTTCCAAGTCGAAGAAATGGGGCCTATCGAGCTCCGCGGCCAGGCCGAGCCCGTCTGGGCATGGGCGGCGATCTGCGCCGACGGGCGCGCCCCCGCCCGCGTGGCCATCACGCCGCTCATCGGCCGCGAATCGGAGATCGAGCTGCTCGAGAACACGTACGCCCGCGTGGTCAGAGACCGGCGCGCACACCTCTTCACCGTCTACGGCGAGCCCGGAGTCGGCAAGAGCCGCCTCACACAGGAGTTCCTGCACAGCCTCGAGGGCGCCACGATCCTGAGCGGGCGCTCGCTGCCGTACGGCGAGAGCATCACCTACTGGCCCTTGGCCGAGATGGTCAAGGGCGCCGCGGACATCGCGGACGACGACCCGCTCGAGGTCGCGATCGAGAAGCTTCGAGACTCGTGTCCTGCCGACGCCGTTGCCGACCTGCTCGGGCTCGCGATCGGCGTCCTCGAGGCCGTCCACGGCGAACGCAGCCAGCAGGAGATCGCCTGGGCGGCACGTGAGTGGGCGCAGTTGATGTCGCAGACGCAGCCCCTCGTCCTGGTCTTCGAGGACATCCACTGGGCCGAGGAGCCGCTGCTCGCGTTGATCGAGCACATGACCCCGGTGGTCCGAGGTCCGCTGCTGATCCTCTGTCTCGCGCGGCCCGATCTCCTGGACGTGCGGGCTGACTGGGGCGGCGGGCGCGTGCGCGCGACCTCGATCGAGCTCCAGCCTCTTGACGAAGCCCAGAGCGAGCAGCTGATCGACGCGCTGAGCGAGAACGGAACGGTCTCGGAGGAGACACGCCAGGAGCTGCTGGAGAAGACCGAGGGGAACCCGCTCTTCCTCGAGGAGGTCATGATGTCGATGGCCGAGCGGGGTGAGGGGGAGGCCACCGAACGGATCCCGGACACCCTTCAGGCGCTGATCGGCGCCCGCATCGACCGGCTCTCGCCCGAATCCAAGGCCGTCCTCCAGCGCGCATCCGTCATCGGCCGCGGGTTCTGGGGCGGCGCGATCGAGCATCTCTCGCACGGGGTGGAGGGCGTCGCCGAGGCGATCGAGGATCTGCTGTTGCGAGACCTGGTCGTCGGCCAATCCCGTTCGTCACTCTCTGACGAGACCGCATACCGCTTCAAGCACGTGCTCATCCGCGAGGTCGCATACAGCGGGCTCTCGAAGTCGGCGCGCGCCGAGTATCACGGGCGCTTCGCCGAGTGGCTGGCCGAGCGCACGGGCGACGAGCTCCTCGAGATCCGGGCGTACCACCTCGACCACGCGGCGTCGCTCCTGGCCGAGCTCGACGGTGCTCCACCGGAGGAACTACGGGTCGAGGCCGCGGAGACCCTTCACGAAGCAGGCCGGCGCGCGCTCGCCAGGGAGGCAAACGAGGTCGCCCGCGAGATGTTCTTGCGCGCAGTCGAGCTGGAGCCGACCCTCGACCGGCGCTACCTCGCGGCCAGGGCGGCGCACCGCCTCGACGATTTCCCGACTGTCGCCCGCGAGATGCAGGCGGTGCGCGAGGAGGCGCACCGGGCCGGCGATCGGCGGCTGGAGGGGCGTGCCGCGACCGCGCTCGCCGACGTGACGTTGATGCGTGACGCCGACTGCCCGAGCGCAATGGAGCTCGCGGACCAGGCGCTCGAGCTCATCGACGCCAGCGATCCCAGAGGGCGCTTCGAAGCGCTGCAACTACGCGCCACGGCTGGTTGGTGGGCGGGCCGGTTGACCGAATCCGAGAGTTACATGCGAGAAGCACTCGCCATCGCGCAGGAGACCGGCCAGAAGGAGCTCGAGAGCATCGCGCTCGAGGAGCTCGCGAACATCCACAGGGCCAAGTTCGAGCACGACCAGGCCAACGTCATCCTCGAACGAGCCCGCGAGCTGGCCGACGAGAGTGGCTCGATCGTGAGCCGGGGCTGGGTCCTCCAGAGCTGGGCTCGCGTGAACATGCACTCGAATCAGCTGGACGAGTTGGAAGAGGCGATCATGGAAGCAGTGCGCCTCTTCCGTGAGGCCGGCGCCGTCTGGGCCGTCGCGCGGGCGCTCGACACTGCCGGCTGGATCGCGCGGGAGCGCGGTGACCTGGACGAGGCGGAAAAGCGATTCCGGGAGTCGATCCGCTTGCTCAAGCCGCTCGGTGACCGCGCGACGCTGTGCGAAAGCCAGCGCAGCCTCGCCCAGCTGCTGCTCGAGAGGGGCAAGATCGACGAGGCGGAGCGATACGCGCTCGACGCTCGCGAGACCGTCGGCGCGCAGGACATCACCTCGCTCTCGACGACCGCATTCGCACTCGGTCTCGTCCGCGCCGCTCAGGGCCGCGACGAGGAGGCCGAGGAGCTACTGCGATCGGCGATCGCTACCGTCGAGCAGACGGACTTCCGCGAGATCCATCTCGATGCGCTCGGGCACCTTGCTCACTTCCTCCGTGAGCGCGGTCGCGACGAGGAGGCCGCTCCCTTGGAGGCGCGGCGTGAAGAGCTGCGTGCCGCCTCGCGCAGCGCGGCACCGATCGCCTAATCGGGCAGCCAGCCCTCCCGGTACCGGCTTGACTCGCGCTCGGGGAACCGGGCGTATGCCTCTTCGGATTTGGTCGTCTCCTCTGTGACCCCGGCGCCGTGGCGGATCGCCGCCTCGTCCACGGTGTAGGCGCCCCACTCGGGGCCGGTCGAGCGGTCACGGGCGCCGACTGCCAGTACGAGGCAGGACGCGTCTCCGGCGCCGACGATGACGTGGTTCGTCCCGGCTGGACAGTGCACGAAGTCCCACTGGCGGAGCGGACGCTCTTCACCCTCGATGATCAGCAGCGCCTCCCCGGCGAGCACGAGGAAGTCCTCCTGATCGGCCTCCCAGTGGTACATCGCCATCGGCGCACCCGGCTCGAGGACGCTGAGGTTGATGCCGAGCTGCGAAAACTCAGGCTCGCCCTCGAAAATGCAGATGGCACCGCGGCCCTCCGCCGGACGCCAGGGCGCCTCGCGCGCGTTGAGGACGAACCAGCCGTCACTCTCGGGGACGAGCCCGTGCTCGGTCGGCTTGAGCGGCGACTCCGGAACCATCGCCGGAAGATTGCAGCACTCACGGCGCGGGTGCCGGCGGTATGGCGATGCGCCGCAATATGGAGATGGCGAATTTGAGGAGCCACACCTACCCGAACATAGTAGCCGACGAAATTGGCGAAGTCGGCACGGGGCACGTCCAGTGGAACGTTGACTCCTGAGCGCGATCAGTCCTGCGGCTATCAGGCCGAGGTACGAGAACCACGTGCCCGCGAGGCGGCGAACGAGCTCGTAAAAGATGAGGACCGTCCAACTCGCCGTCAGGACGTAGCCGACTGTTTCGGCGAACACCTCGCTCTGCACCATGTGGAGCGTCTCGATCACGTCAGTCCTTCCGGTACCTGAACGGTGAGCGCGGAGTGGTAGAGGTCGCAAGTCGGCCGGTGCCCCAGTCGTGCCGCTACCGCCTCGTAGACGCGGCCGTTGAGCCGCACTGAGTGACCGCCCGCGCCAGGGGCAACCAGAAGAGATCGACCGCCGCCTGAAGATCAGGACCAGCTCTGGACAACGTCTGCGTCGCGGGACAAACGCTCTGCGCGCTCCTTGATTCCGCGCAGCATCCGCCGCTCCATCAGGAGCGACCCGGGCTCCATCGGCAGCATGCCGATGCGTGCAGCGAGCGAGGGCAGGCGGAAGCGGTTGCGGCTGATCAGCCGGGTGGTGCTGTCGCTCTCCGCCAACACGAACGTCCAGACCCAGTTGCCGTCTTCGGACCGCCAGGCCAGCACGTGCTCGGGCTCAACCCGCTCGATCCGCATCCGGTTCGAGCCGAGTCCGATCGTGTCTCCGACCTCGGGGTGCTGGAACTCCGGTAGGACGCGGTCGACGCTGTGCATGTCGAGCCCGAGCAAGTTCTCGATCCAGTCGTAGGTGTAGGCGCCGCCGCGTGGGGATGGGCCCATCTGCGCAAGCCACGGCCAAACCGCTGCGGCCGGAGCGTCGATAGTGATCGCGCGAGTCGAGACTCCGTCCGCTTCCTCCAGCAGCTCATCGCCGGGCAGACGTGATCCAGCTTCCTCGGTTGTAGCGCCCCACGTGAGGATCGGTCGGCGCAAGAGCGGGTAGAGCGCGACCAGCGCGGCGAAGAATGCGGCCGTCGTTCGAGCGCACGCCTAGATTGCGCCTCTTGGGGGCCGACCGGCGCATCAGCACCGCGCGGATCGCCTGATGGCTCTCCTCGCCGGGCGACTCGCTGATGACTGTCGCGGGACGGGAGAATCGAGCCAGCGCTTTCGCGAGTCGGTTCGGCTCGAAGCGTGCCCTCGCCGTAGGGCAGGTGCTTCGTCTCGTTGCGGTTCGCGTAGGCGATGTCGGAGAAGTGGATGTGGAATGGCACTCCGCGGGCCAGGATCTTGTTCGCCTCCTTCAGCACGTCGTGGAACGCCTTCACGGTGGTGAACGCGCCGTCGGTGACCGCGTGGAGGTGCGCGAAGTCGATCACGGGGCGGACCCACGGCAGTGCCCTGGAGATGGCGAAGACGTCCTCGGCGCTGCCCAGGTCGCGCACTCGCCCCATGATCTCGACGCCGAAGTCGACGTCGCGATCTTTGCCCTCGAGTCGCTCGCGCAGTTCCGCCAGCTGCTCGACGACCGAGGCGATGGCGGCCTTGCGCTCGCGGCCGAGCAGGAACCCGGGGTGGAAGACGATCACCTCCGCGCCGGCGGCCTTCGCGATCCCGGCCGAGTGGTCGAGCATGCCCACTGCCATCCGCTGCTTCTTGTCGCGCTCGACGTGGCCCATGAAGCCCGCGATGGGCGCGTGCACGGAGAGCGCGATCCGGGCCTTGCGCGCCAGCTTCCCGAACTCCTCGGCCCACGGGTAGTCCATCCAGAAGCCGCTCTCGAAGTCGATCTCGCAGGCGGTGTACTTGCGCTCTTTCAGGATCCTGATCGCCTCCGCCGGCGACTTGCGGGACGGGACACGGGCGGGGCCGAAACGGAGCTTTCCCATCGCCCTGCATTCTTATGGGGTTCTTAGCGCGCCGCGCTAGTTTTGGCCACATGCAGGAAGGACGAATCACTCGACGCCGGGCGCTCTTCGGCCTGGGTGGCCTCTTTGCCGCCGCAGCCACCGGTGCCTGGAAATCGGACGCTCTCGGCAGCTCGGAAGGACCGGCGGGCGTCGCTTCAGGTGACGTGACCTGTGTCCTTGCTCCCGAGCAGACTGAAGGGCCGTACTACATCTCCAGCGCACGAGTGCGCCGCAACATCACCGAGGGCAGGGCCGGGCGCGCGCTGAACCTCAGGCTCCGCGTCGTCGACGCGTCGACGTGCAAGCCGATCAAGGGCGCCTCCGTGGATGTCTGGCACTGCGACGCGGCCGGCATCTACTCGGGAGTCCAAGGCAACCGGGGGACGTTCATGCGCGGTGTCCAGAAGACGGACGCGAATGGCTACGCGATCTTCAGGACGGTCTATCCCGGCTGGTATCGGGGACGCACGGTGCACATCCACGTCAAGGTGCACCTCGGCGGCAACGTCCTGCACACGGGGCAGCTCTATTTCCCGGACGCGGTGACGGACGCCGTCTACCGCAAGGCTCCATACAGCAGGCGAGGGAGGCGCTCGACCCGGAACGCCAACGACTCCGTCTACCGCAATGGCGGGAAGAAATCATTGCTCGCTCTTCGCAAGACCGGCGCCGGCTACACAGGCTCGATCACGATGGGAGTCCAGCGGTAGAAGCGTGCCGTCCGACAGGGGTCCTAGGCTTTTCTGCATGCCAAAGCGACCTTCCCGGATCGACCTCCTCGAGCTCGACATCGACCTCCGTCTCGCCGACCTCTGGCGGGAGGCAGCCGACGTCCAGGATTGGAACCTCGACGTCGTCGCCGCGTTCATGCGGGCCGCCTACGGCAAGGGGTACTGCGACGCGCTCACCGAGGACGCTCCGGGCAGCCTTTGCGAGGACCACGGGTACCGGATACCCGCCAGGCGCCGGCCGGCGCCCGTTCGCAAAGCTGCCTGACCCCGTCATTCGCACCCGTGACTAGACTGGCCGCATGGCGCGGCAGTCACCCGTGCGGCTCGTCTTCGCGGTCTCGATCGCGGCCGTGCTGGCCATCTTCTTGCTGTACGTCTCGGTCGCCGGGGGCACACCGTCCCTGCAGCCGAGCCAGCTGAAGAACCGGACGGGGAAGGTCGCGCTCGTGGGCAAGGTCGTGACGCCCTACCAACGCACCGCGGGCAAGCAGGAGCACCGTTTCCGCCTGCGCGACGTGAAGGGCTCGGCGACCGTGCCGGTCGTCTATCGGGACTCGGTGCCCGACCAGTTCAAGCCGGGCCGCGAGGTCCGACTCGAGGGGCGTCTCCAGAACGGCGTCTTCGTCGGCAAGCCCGGTACCCTCGTGACGAAGTGCCCGTCGAAGTACCAAGCCGAGAAGCGCGCGTAGGAGGTACCCGTGCCTGAGCTCGGGCGCGCAGCGCTCGTCGTCTGCCTGGGCCTGGCGCTCTATGCGCTCTTCGCCGGCGGCTTCGCGGCGTTTACGCGCCGGCGCAGGCTCGCGGTCTCCGCGCAGAACGCGCTGATCGCGGCCTTCGGCGCCGCAGCGGTCGCGAGCGGCGTGCTCCTGTCGGCGCTCCTGCGCAACGACTTCTCGTTCCAGTATGTCGCTGACCATACGAGTATCGAGCTGCCGACCGCGTACACGATCTCTGCGTTCTGGGGCGGACAGGAGGGCTCGCTGCTCCTCTGGCTCCTGGTCCTCACCGGCTTCTCGGCCGCAGCTGTCGCGTTCAACAGGCGTTCCGGCCGAGACCTGCTCGCCTGGGCCGTGCCGGTCCTCGGTCTCGTCGCAGTGTTCTTCAGCTTCATGCTCGTCGCCGTCTCGAGCCCGTTCGCGACGCAGGCCGCTCCTCCCGACGGCGCGGGGCTCAACCCGAGCCTTCAGAACCCGTACATGATGGTTCACCCGCCGCTGCTCTACCTCGGTTTCGTGGGCCTCACGGTGCCGTTCGCCTTCGCGATGGGCGCTCTCCTCGCCCGCCGGAGCGACGAGGCGTGGATCGTCTCGACGCGCCGCTGGACGCTCGCCGCGTGGACGTTCCTCGGCATCGGGCAGCTGCTCGGCGCGCACTGGGCGTACGTCGAGGTCGGCTGGGGCGGGTACTACGCCTGGGATCCGGTCGAAAACGCTGCGTTGATGCCGTGGCTGGCCGCGACCGCCTTCCTGCACTCGGTGATGATCCAGGAGAAGCGCGGGATGCTGAAGGTCTGGAACGTCGTCCTGGTCGTGGGCGCGTTCGCGCTGGCTCTCTTCGGGACGTTCCTCACCCGGTCGGGGATCGTCAGCTCGATCCACTCGTTCACGGAGAGCTCGATCGGGGCCTGGTTCCTGGGCTTCATCGTCCTCGTGCTGGCCGGATCGGTGTACCTCGTGCTCTCCAGGCTGCCGCTGCTGCGCGCCAAGACACGGCTCGAATCGCTCGTGTCCCGCGAGGCCACGTTCCTCTACAACAACCTGCTGCTCGTCGCGCTCTGCCTGACGATCCTCTGGGGGGTCGTCTTCCCGATCCTCTCCGAGGCCGTGCGCGGGGAGCAGATCACGGTCGGCGCGCCCTACTACAACTTCTTCCTGGTGGTCTTCGGCCTGCCGCTACTGCTGCTGATGGGGATCGGGCCGCTCATCGCCTGGCGGCGCGCCTCGCTGCGTTCGCTGGGCAAGAGCTTCATCTGGCCCGCGACCGCCGCGCTCGTCGCCGGCGTCATCCTCCTCGCGCTCGGTGCAGGCTCCTCGCCGGCCGGTCTCATCGCCTACACCTTTGCGGCCTTCGTGCTCGGCTCGATCGTCTACGAGTTCGTGCGGGGGACACGTGCCCGGCGGGCGCTCGGAGGCGGTTCCTGGCTGTCAGCGTTCAGCGGCCTGGTCGCTCGCAACCGCCGGCGCTACGGCGGGTACGTCGTGCACGCGTCGATCGTGCTCCTCGCGATCGGCATCGTGGGCTCGAGCGCCTACGACACCGTCCGCCAGCAGAAGCTGAGCCCTGGGCAGACGATGGCAGTAGGCGACTACCGGCTCACTTATCGCGATCTCGAGGTGCGGCAGGGGCAGAACGCCGAGGAGCTGCGCGCGCATCTCGACGTCGAGCGGGACGGAAAGTCACTCGGGTCGATCCAGGCCGGCAAGAACGACTACCGCGCGGAGGACCAGGTCTCGAACGAGGTCGGCATCCGTAGCGACAAGCTGACGCTCGAAGACCTCTTCGTGATCGCCGAGCAGGTCGAAGGCGAAGGCAACGCCATTCACTTCCGCGTGCTCGTGAAGCCGCTCGTCAACCTGATCTGGATCGCCGGCTTCGTCTTCCTCGTCGGCGCGCTCGTCGCCATGTGGCCGAGCCTCGCCGAGCAGCGCCGGCTCGCAGAGCGCTATCGCGAGCTGCGCGCGCCTGCACGGGCATGACCATGGTCGCGGTTGGGCTCGCCGCGCTGCTGGCGGTGGCTTGCGTGATCGCCGTGGCCCTGCCGTTCCTCCGTGAGCCCGAGGCGCTCGACGATCGGCTCGGCGCGCCGGACGCGCTCGAGCGCCGTCGGTTGGAGCTGGCCGAGGAGCGTGATCGCGTCCTCGCCGACCTCAAAGAGCTCGAGTTCGATCACCGCACGGGGAAGGTCTCCGACGACGACTACCGCGCCCTCGTCGGGCCGCTCCGGAGCCGGGCCGCGTCGGCGCTTCGCGCGCTCGAGCCCCGCGCTGAAGCCGGGAACATGCCAAGATCGGACTCGATGTCCGAGCCGTTTCCAGCGCCGGCGCCCACGCCTGAGCCGTCTCCGTCGCCGGATATGCCCCAGCCGCCGACCATTCCGGACCCGGAACCGCCGCCAGAGCCGTTTCCGGCGCCTGACGAGGGCGAACCAGGGGTCAGCCGGACCATTCGCTAGGATTCGGCAACTTTCAGGTGGGCAGGGAGCCCCGGTCCGCCCCCGAAATCGACCCCTATGGCCCGACGACTCGGTCTCAGCCTGGTTCTTCTTCTCGTACTCGCAGCCCCGGCCGCGGGGACGCAGCGGGCGCATGCCGTCTCGAACGACGAGCGCATCCGAATCCTGCAGGAGAAGATCGCCCAGGCCGAGGCCCAGGAGGCGGCCCTGGCCTCCGAGATCGCGTCCGTCGAGACGAGGATCCGCGAGCTCGAGTCCGAGGTCGGCGGGGTCACCACCCGTCTGGTCGATCTCGAGCACGACCTGGCTCTGCACCGGGAGAAGCTGGAGCGGATCACGAGGCTCTTCAACCTGCAGACGGAGCGGCTGAACTTCCTCCGGCGCCAGTACGAGCTCGCAGTGGCGAGGCTTTCGAAACGGCTCGTCGAGATCTACCAGAACGACGACGTGACGACGCTCGACGTGCTCATCTCGTCAGGGAGCGTGGCGGACATGATCGAGCAGCTCGACTACCTCAACGACGTCGGCACGCAGGATCTCCACATCTCTCGCGAGGTGAACAAGGCGAAGGTGCAGATCCGGACCGAGCGTGCGAAGACGGCGGTCACGAAGGCCAAGGTGGCGACGGTCACGCGCACGATCGCCGTCCGCACGGCACAGGTGCGGAGCGAGCGGGACCGCCTGCTCGCCAGCCAGCAGCGTCTCGGCTCGGCGAAGAGCAGGAAGCGGGAGAAGCTCGCGTCTGTGGGGGCCGACAAGAAAGAGTTCCTGCGCGAGGTTGCGGGCCTGCAGGCTGCGAGCGCCCAACTCGGCGCGCAGCTCTCGGCCATCGGCTTCGACGACCTACGACGGCACGCCCTCCGCGAGTGGTCTGATCTGGCCAGTGGGTGGCTCCGTGACCAGTGGCTTCGGGTGGCGCTGGGGCCGGATGCACGAGGGCATCGACATCGGCGCTCCGTACGGCGCGAGTGTCGTGGCCTCGGCCAGCGGCACCGTCATCCATGCCGGCTGGATGGGCGGCTACGGGAACCTGGTCGTGATCGACCACGGCGGAGGCCTCTCCACGGCCTACGCGCATCTCTCGAGCATCAGCGCGGGCGGCTCGGTCGCCCAGGGGCAGGTCGTCGGCTACATCGGCTGCACAGGCCACTGCTTCGGGGCGCATCTCCACTTCGAGGTGCGCATCAACGGCGGCGCGGTCGATCCGCTGGGCTACCTCTAAGAGTTCGTACATATAGGCGCGCCACGTGACGTAGGCCCGCCCGTGCCGCATCATCAGGACTGCGATGCGCGATCTTCCTTCTGGAACTGTCACCTTCCTCTTCACCGACATCGAGGGCTCGACACGGCTGCTGTATGAGCTCGGCGATGGGTACGCGGCCGCGCTCGTTGAGCATCGGGGCGTGCTGCGCGCCGCCTTCACAGCGAACAGTGGCGTCGAGGTGGATACGCAGGGCGACGCCTTCTTCGCCGCGTTTGCGCGCGCTTCGGATGCCGTCTCTGCTGCCGTGGCGATCCAGCACGAGCTCGCACGCGCGCCGATCCGCGTTCGGATCGGGCTGCACACGGGTGAGCCGCTTCTCACCGGCGAGGGCTATGTCGGACTGGACCTGCACCGTGGCGCGCGCGTCTGCGCAGCGGGTCACGGAGGCCAGGTGCTTCTCTCTCAGCCAACGCGTGACCTCGTCGACGTGGAGGCCCGCGACCTGGGCGAGCATCGCCTCAAGGATCTCCTCGAACCGCAACGGCTGTACCAGCTCGGCGCGGAGGAGTTCCCGCCGCTCAAGACGCTGAACTGGACGAACCTGCCGGTGCAGGCGACGCCGCTCGTCGGCCGCGAGCGGGAGCTGACCGAGGCGGTCGCGCTGCTGCGCGAACAGCGGCTGCTGACGTTGGTAGGCCCGCCCGGCACGGGCAAGACGCGCCTCGCCCTTCAGCTCGCGGCCGAAGTTGCGGACGAATTCGAGCACGTTTGGTGGGTAGGGCTCCAGGAGATCCGGGACCCAGAACTGGTCGAGCCGACGATCGCCCAGACCATCGGCGCCAGGAGCGATCTGGCCGGCTATTTGCGCGACCGCCGGGCGCTGCTCCTCCTCGACAATGTCGAGCAGGTCCTCGGCTTCGCGCCTCGCCTGGCCGAGCTCGTGGCTGGCTCGAGCAACCTCAAGCTGCTGGCCACCAGCCGCGAGCCGCTGCACTTGAGGCTGGAGCAGCAGTATCCCGTGCCGCCCTTGCCCGAGGATGACGCCGTCGATCTCTTCAGCGAGCGCGCGCGCGCCGTCCGCCCCGGCTTCGCAGCAAACGGCGCCGTGGCCGACATTTGCCGCCGTCTCGATGGCTTGCCGCTCGCGATCGAGCTGGCCGCGGCGCGCGTGAAGGTGCTGTCGCCGGACGCTCTGCTCGCTCGGCTGGAAGAGCGGCTGCCTCTGCTCACGGGCGGCGCGCGGGATATGCCCGAGCGACAGCAGACCCTGCGGGCCACGATCGCGTGGAGCTACGACCTGCTCGACCTGCACGAGCAGGAGCTACTGGCGCGCCTGTCGGTCTTTGCCGGCGGCTGGACGCTCGAAGCGGCCGAAGCCGTCTGCGACTGTGAGTTGGAAACCCTCGCCTCGCTCGTCGACAAGAGCCTTGCCCGCGAGCGAGGCGGCCGTTTCTCGATGCTCGAGACGATCCGCGAGTACGCGCTCGAGTGCCTCGCCGAGCGCGGGGGGACCGGCGACGGTCGCAGCCGTCACGCAGCGTTCTTCATCGCCGGGGCAGAGGCGAATGGCGAGGAGTTCTTGTCTGAAATGGGTCGCGTTCACGTGGCTTGGTTCGAGGGCGAGCACGACAACCTTCGCGCGGCGCTCGACTGGTTGCACAGGCAGAAAGAGGAGCCTGAGTCCGAGCTGCGGCTCGTTGTTGCTTGCCACAGGTTCTGGATTCAGCATGGCTCCTGGTCCGAAGCACGTCAACGACTCGAAGCCGCCCTCCCGCGGGCCGCCGTGGTGCCTGCTCGGCTGCGAGTGCGCGTGATGACACAAGGCTCGGAAATCGCCTGGCTTCAGGGCGACTACGACCGCGGCAAGGCGCTTGCGGAGGCGGCGATCGCGCTCGACGACGAGGTTGGCACGAGCGCGCCCACGAACATTGTCGCGTACATCACGTTGGCGAACTGCGAGGGCAAGCTCGGCAACCACGCGCGAGCAGTGGAGGTCTTCGAGTCGGCGGCAGCGATGGCGCGCGTCGAGGGAAACGAATACGCGGTCGCGGTCATCCTGAACAACCTCGGGAACATCGCGCTCACCGAGCGCGACTTCACCCGCGCGCGAACCTACTTTGAAGAGAGCGCCGCGATCAATCGGCGGCTTGCGCAGCAGCATACTCTCGCCAACAACCTCGTCGATCTCGGGTTCGTGGCCATCGCCGAGGCTCGCGTTGAGGACGCCGCGGATGCATTTCGCGAGGGCTTGGGCATTTGCCGCGCCGAACGACTCGCGCAAGTACTCGTCTGGGCGGTGGAAGGGCTCGCTACCCTGGCGCTCGAGCGCGCCAAGCCGGTCGAGGCCACCCGTTTGCTCGCGGCTACGACTCGGCCGAGGGCCGAGCTGGGGTTCGCGGCGGACTTCTACCCGATCGGAGACGAGACGCGGGAGCGGACGGTCGAAGCCGCTCGCGCGAAGCTCAGCGAGGACGCGTTCGCTGCGGCGTGGGCGGAAGGCGAAGCCCTCTCTCTCGAGGCGGCGGCGGAACAGGCCGCGCTCGTAGATTGATCCCGATGCGACCTAAGAAGCCTTGGCGATCCGCAAATCCGGCAGGTGCCGGTAGCGGTCGTCGCCCAGATCGAAGCCGTAGCCGACGAAGAACTCGTCGGGAACGGTGAAGCCCACGTAGCGGACCGGGATGTTCTCGACGAGGCGCCGGTAGGGCCGGTCGAGGAGCGTGACCGCGGCGAGTGAAGCAGGGCTGCGCAAGGCGAGCGTCTTGCACACGAAGTTCAGTGTCAGCCCGGTGTCGACCACGTCCTCCACGAGCAGGACGTCGCGTCCTTGGACAGCCAGGTTGAGGTCCTTGAGGAGTCGTACTCCCGTATCGGCCGCGGGCTGTTGGCCTGCGTACCCGGCGAGAGCGATGAAATCCAGGGCATGGATGATCGGAGTTGCCCGGCACAGGTCGGCGACGAAGACGACGCTCGTCTTCAGGGCGGCGACGAGGATCGGCTCGCGACCCGCGTAGTCGGCCGCGATCTCGGCGCCCAGCTCGTCCACGCGGACCCCGATCTCCTCCGCAGAGAGATACACGTCCCCGATGCGGCCGTTGAGATTCAGCTGGCGAGGTCGAGTCTGTATCGCTCCGCCAGCCGCGCGATGTCGCGCTTGTAGAACAGCTTGACGCGGACGTTGGGATAGAGCTCGCGCATACGGCGGAGCTTCCGGTTCTTCCGGGTGACGAGTGACTGCTTCATGACCGTCACCTCCAGGTAGAGATCCTGCTCCGGAAGGTAGAAGTCGGGGCTGAAGGCCTCGGTGACGGTGCCGTCCTCATTGCGGGCGAGCACGAACGTGGTCGGCTCGTACTGCCACGGAACGCGGTAGAAGTCGAGCAGCTTGGCGCACTCGACCTCGGCATCGCTTGCAAAGCGTGGCTCCCCCCGCCCGCAATATGCCTGGAAACGCGGCATTTTTTGGGCCATCTGCAACCAGCTTAGCAACGGCCTCGGATAGGACCCTCGAGGCCGGGACGGCGGCCTGCCGCCCTCTACACTTCGTCTATGTCGGCGCCCGAGTCCGTCTTCAAGATCGCGCACATCTCGGATATCCATTGCGGCGGGCCTTACTTCATGCCGTCGCTGATGGAGCGCGCGATCGGCGAGGTCAACGACCTGGAGCCCGACCTCGTCATCTGCACGGGGGATCTGACGACCTTCGGCTTCAAGCAGGAGTTCATCCAGGCCAAGGCCTATCTCGACCGCATCCAGTGCGAGTCCTTCGTCGTCGTGCCCGGGAACCACGACTCGCGGAACGTGGGCTACGTGCATTTCGAGGAGCTGTTCGGCGAGCGGAACTCGGTGCTCAGCAAGAACGGGGTCACCGTCGTCGCGGTCGATTCCACCGAGCCCGACCTCGACCACGGCCAGGTGGGGCGCAGCCAGTACCGCTGGATCGAGGAGCAGTTCGTCGAGGCTGCGAACCTGCGGATCTTCGTCTTGCACCACCATCTTCTGCCCGTTCCGGGCACCGGGCGGGAGCGCAACGTCGTCTACGACGCGGGCGACCTCATCGAGTGCCTGCAGCGCGCCGGCGTCGATCTCGTGCTCTCGGGGCACAAGCACGTGCCGTACGCCTGGAAGCTCGAGGATCTGTTCGTCGTCAACACCGGGACCGTCTCCTCGCTCCGCCTACGCGGGAAGACGAGGCCCTGTTACAACGTGATCGAGGTCTCCGGCACGCACGTGGACGTCTGGCGCAAGTACCCGTTCCACGGCCAGGAGAAGATCATCCAGTTCTCGACGGAGACGCGCGCGTTCGAGAAGTACACGGCGCGTATCGAGGGCGAGGTGACGACGCGGTCGTGACCCGCGCGCTGGCGATCATCGACGGAGAGCACTACGCGCCGGTGGTGCAGGACGCGCTGGCGACCCTGCCGTACGACTTCGGCGGGGCGTGGCTCGTCGGGGGCACCGAGAAGCTGCGCGGCGACGACGAGTACGGCGTCCCTTTGTTCGACGACCTGGAGCGGGCACTGGCCGATCTCGAGCCCGAGGTCGTCGTCGACCTCTCCGACGAGCCGGTGCTCGGGCCGCGCGAGCGCTTTCGCGTCGCGAGCCGGGTGCTGGCGCACGGCGTCCCCTACGTGGGCCCGGACTTTCGCTTCGACCCGCCCGAGCTGCAGCCCTTCGACCTGCCGTCGATCGGCATCGTCGGGACCGGCAAACGGGTCGGCAAGACGGCCGTGGCCGGCCACGCGCTGCGCCTCTTCGCGCAGGACCGGGATGTCGTCGTCGTCGCCATGGGGCGCGGCGGGCCTCCCGAGCCCGAAGTCGAACCAGCCGGGCCCACGGGCGAGCGCCTGCTCGAGCTGTCTCGTGATGGGCGGCACGCAGCGTCGGACTACCTGGAGGATGCGGTCTTCGGCGGCGTCGACGCGATCGGTTGCCGGCGTTGCGGCGGCGGGCTGGCCGGCGGAGTCGGCGTCTCCAACGTCGCGCACGGAGCGCGCCTTGCTCTCGAGCGCGAGCCCGACCTCGTCATCTTCGAGGGCAGCGGCGCAGCCTTCCCGCCGATAGCGACTGCGCGGCGGATCCTCGTCGCCAACTCGAGCATCGCGCCCGAGCTCCTGGCCGGCTACCTGAACACCTACCGCGTGCTCGTCTCCGACCTGGTCGTGCTGACGGGCGCCGAACAGGGCTCGCGCCACGACGAGCTCCGCGCGGCCATCGACGAGGTGAAGCCGGATACGACGGTCATCGCCACGGAGATGCTGCCGCGACCGGTCGGGCCGATCGAGGGGAAGCGGGTCGCCGTCTTCACGACCGCGGGCCATGGAGACCCACGAGCGACTCGCGCAGCTGCTGGCCGAGGAGCACGGCGCGGAGGTCGTCCACGTCTCGGGGAACCTGGCCGACCGGGAGGTGCTGCGGGCCGACCTGGAGTCGATCGACGCCGAGATCTATCTGACCGAGATCAAGGCAGCCGGAATCGACGTCGTGGCCGAGACCGCGGACGAGCGCGGCGTCGACTGCGTGTTTCTCGACAACGACGTGGTGCCGCTCGACGGCGAGCCCGACCTCGACGCAGAGCTCGAGGCGCTCGCCGAGGCTGCGCAGAAGGAGCCAGTCGCATGACGGAGCGCAGGCGCAGCGACCCGCTGCCGCTCGGAGGGGACCACCCTTACTCGAAGGGCCTGATGGCGCGGGCCTTGATCCGCGCCGGCGCCGCGCCGTCCCGCGCGTACGACGTGGCGAGGCTGATCGAGCAGGACCTCGCCGACCGGAAGAACGACCACGTCGATCTCGACCGCGTCGAAGAGCTCGCCGGGAGTGTCCTCGGTGACGAAGCCGGGAAGGTGGTCGGCCGCCTGCGCCGCTACCAGGAGCTCGAGGAGCTCGACCTCCCGATCATCGTCCTCGTCGGCGGCGCCACGGGCACGGGAAAGTCGACGATCGCCACGGAGGTCGCCTACCGCCTTGGCATCACGCGGGTGACGTCGACCGACTTCGTGCGGCAGACGATGCGGGCCCTCTTCAGCCCCGAGCTGATGCCGACGATTCACCACTCGAGCTTCGAGGCCGGCATGCCGCTGCACAGCGCCGAGGAGGAAGAGGTCGATCCGTTGATCCACGGCTTCCTCGACCAGACGCGTCACGTGCTCGTCGGAGCCAAGGCTGCCATCGACCGCGCGCTGGAGGAGGGGTGGTCGATGGTGCTCGAAGGCGTCCACCTCGTGCCCGGGATGCTGCCGCCGATCGAGAACGCGCTCGTCGTTCAGTGCGTGATCGCGATCGAGAGCGAGGAGACGCACGCGGGCCACTTCTGGATCCGCGATCTCACCTCGGACGGCATGCGCCCGCTCGACAAGTACCTGGAGAAGCTGTCGGACATCCGCTACCTCCAGGACTACGTCCTCGAGCGCGCCCGCAGTCACGACGTGCCCGTGATCGACAACCACCAGCGTGAGACGTCGATCGCCGCGGTCATGGAGCTCGTCCTGACCGCGGCTGACAGACTGCAGAAGGTCTCGTGACGCAAACCGCTCCCGACGCCGCCGAGATTCAGACGGGCACGGCCCGCACCTGCCTCTGCGAGAGCTTCGCGCGCGTCACCGAGCGCGCGGCGCTGGCGAGTGCGCGCTGGCTCGGGCGCGCAGACGAGGCCGGGGCTCAGGACGCCGCGTGCACCGGCATGGAGGAGTCGCTGCAGCAGTTGCCGATCGACGGGAAACATCGTCATCGGTGCTTCGGAGGAGGCGGACAATCTTGCGGCCGGGGAGAGGATCGGAGCCGGTGGCGAGAAGTTCGACCTCGCGCTGGATCCGCTGGAAGGCGCCGGGATCGTCGCTCGAGGCGGGAGCGGCGCGATGACAATGGTCGCGGCAGGCGATTCGGGGACGCTGCAGACGCTTCCCGACATGTACATGCGGAAGATGGCCGTCGGTCCCACGCCCCGCGGGAAGATCGACCTCAAGCGGCCCGTCGCCGAGAACATCGAGGCGATCGCCGAGGCGTTCGGCCGGCGGGTCGGCGACATCACGACGATCGTCCTCGACCGCCCCCGCCATCACGACCTGATCGAGGAGATCCGCCAGGCCGGCGCGCGCATCAAGCTCATCCAGGACGGGGATGTGACGGCGTCGATCTCGGCCGCGATCCGAGGGACGAACGACCACCTCGCGATCGGCATCGGCGGCACCCGTCAGGCGGTCCTGACAGCCGCTGCTCTCCGCTGTCTCGGAGGCGAGATGCAGGCGCAGCTCTGGCCGACCACGCGCGCCGAGATCGAGCGCGCCACCGAGCACGGGATCGAGGACATCGAGCGGATCTGGTCGATCGACGACCTCGCGCCGACCGAGGTGATCGTCGCAGCGACCGGCGTCTCGGGAGGCGATCTCTTGCGCGGGGTGCGTTACCTAGCCGACAGCGCGCGGACGCACTCGCTCGTCATGTGCACGCGCTGTAACTGGGTGCGATTCGTGGACGGCATTCACTTCTTCGCCCGCGAGCGCCGCGAAGAGGTTCGGCTTCTATAGCCTGATCGGCGTGCCCACCAAAGAAGAAGTCACCGAAGCGATGAAGCAGGTCGAGGATCCCGAGCTCGGGATGGACATCGTCGACCTCGGGTCTCCTCTACGACGTCGAGGTCGAGGGGCCGAAGGTGAAGGTCATCCACTCGTTGACGTCGATGGGCTGCCCAGCCGGCCCGATGATCCAGGAGAACATCCACGACGTCGCGGCTGCGTTGCCCGGCGTCGAGGAGGTCGAGGTCGAGCTGACCTGGGAGCCGCCCTGGACGCCGGACCTCATGTCCGAAGACGCCAAGTTCATCCTCGGCATCGGCTAGAGAAACACCGAGGGCGCGTTTCCGCGCCCTCGGTTGTGCACACGTAACGTCGGCTAGCTGCCGGCGGTCGGCGCCGCTGCGGCACCGGGGGTGTCGTACTCCGCCTCGATGCGCGCGAGCTCCGCGTCGTCGCCCTGCCGCACCGGGCCCTTGAACCACTTGTGGGCCGAGAGTACGTACCAGCCGCCGAAGAGGAGGAACGCGGTTCCGACGGTGATCGGCGTGTAGTTCACGAAGTCCCAGGTGAAGCCCGCGTTGCCTGGGATTCCGACCTTGGCGAACGGAAGCATGAACACGATCGAGATGAACAGGATCCACAGGACGGCGACCCAGTCGATCCACTTGTAGTGCCGACCAAGATGCCACGCGCCACGCTCGAACGACTCGCCTGCTCGGACCCGCAGGTAGATCGGAATCGCGAACGCGATGTAAAGGCCGATGACCGCGATGGACGTCCCGACTGCGTAGCCGACGAAGGCGTTCTTGAGCGTCGGCACCATCAGCAGGAACGAGAGCACGCAGATCGCCCAGACCGTGTTGACCGGGATCCGGTCCCTCTTGGAGACCACCCGCCACCACTTGTGGCCCGGAACCGCCCCATCGCGCGAGAACGCGAACATCATCCGCGAGGCCGAGGTGACCGAGGCGATCGTGCAGAAGAGCTGCGCGACCACCGCGATCAAGAGCAGGAACTCGGCCCAGCTTTCGCTCATCGCGGTCGTCCAGGAGAACGTGAGGATCTGCTGTCCCGCACCGACGAAGTCGTCGTTCGTCGCGTTGGGCAACGCGAACGTCACGGCGGTCAACAGGATGAATCCGAAGATCACCGAGACCACGACCGACATGACGATGCCCCAGGCGGCGCCCAGCGACGCCTGCCTGGTCTCCTCGCTCATGTGCGCGGAAGCGTCGAAGCCCGTGATCGTGTACTGGGCCATCAGGAGGCCCGTCAGGAACACGTAGAAGAACACGATGTTGCCGAAGTTCATCCCGGAGAATCCCGTGTTGTTCAGGGTCTCGCCGAAGACGAAGCCTGCCGATTTGTGGGTGTCGGGGACGATGACCAGGACGGCGACGAACACGAGCACGCCAACCATGTGCCACCACGCCGAGATCGAATTCAGCATCGCGGTGATCGGCACCTTGAGCATGTTGATCAACCCCGCGGCGAACAGGATCATGCCGTAGGTGAACAGGATCCAGCGGATGGTGTTCGGGTAGTCGAAGAGGAGGTTCAGCAGCGAGGTCGTGAAGACCGCGCAGCCGTAGCCGATCGCGGCCGTGACAGCGATCTGGCCGACGAGGTTGAACCAGCCGGTGAACCAGCCCCAGGCCGGCCCTCCGAGCTTCGACGCCCAGTAGTAGAGACCGCCGGCGGTCGGATACGTCGAGGCGATCTCGCCCATGGCGAGGGCAACGATGATGCAGAAGCCGCCTACGAGCAGCCAGCCCCAGGTGACCGCGATCGGGCCGCCCTGGTTGAAGGCGATGTAGTACGAGGTCAGGCACCCCGCGAGGATCGAGATGATCGTGAACGAGATCGCAAAGTTCTGGAAGCCGCCCATCGAGCGGTAGAGCTCCTGGGCGTAGCCGAGCTTGTGCAGTTGCTGTCGGTCGTCCAGATAGTCGGGGCTTGCGCTGCCCTCCGCTGTGCTCATCTGCCGCCTTCCTTTCGCTGGGAACGCGCTATTTACCCGCTTTTGTGCAGGTTGTGTCAAGTACGGATCGCTGCGCCCTCGGGGTCGTAGAGCGGTTCGGCGGCAACTTCGCCGGGAACCGGGCGTCCGAAGACCTCGACCTCGACTCGTCTGCCAGGCTCGACCGCGTCCCCGGGTAGGTACGCGTACGCGATCGAGCGCCCGACCGTGTAGCCGAAACCGCCGCTCGTCACGCGGCCGGCGACCTCGCCGTCCACGAGCACAGGCTCGGACCCGAGGGCGATCGAACGCGGATCCTCGAGCACCAGACAGGCGAGCTTTCGCTCGAGCGGCTCGTCCTTGGCGGCGGCGAGCGCGTCCCGCCCGATGAACTCGCCCTTGTCGAGCTTGACCGCGAACCCGAGACCGGCCTCGTAGGGCGTGTCCTCTGGCGTGATGTCCGCGCCCCACACGCGGTAGCCCTTCTCGAGCCGGCACGAGTCGATCGCCTTGTAGCCGCCCGCGACGAGCCCGTGCTCGCGGCCGGCCTCCCAGATCGTGTCCCAGAGCCGGAGGCCGAACTCCAGCGGGCAGTACAGCTCCCAGCCGAGCTCGCCCACGTAGGTGACACGCAGTGCCAGGCACGGGACCGGGCCGATGGCGACCTCGCGGGCGCGCATGTACTTGAAGTCCTCGTTCGCCAGGCTCTCGGTGGTCAGGGGCTGCAGGATCTCCCGGCTCTTCGGCCCCCAGATCCCGAGACAGGCGAAACGCGAGGTGACGTCCTCGACGGCCACCGATCCGTCGTCCGGTGCATGCGACCTGATCCAGGCCAGGTCGTGCTGGCCGAACGCAGTCCCGGTGACGATCCTGAAGCGATCCTCGGCGAGCCGCGTCACGGTGAAGTCGCACTCGATCCCGCCACGCTCGTTCAGCATCTGCGTGTATGTGATCGCGCCCACGTCGCGGGCGACCTCGTTGTCGCAGAGGTGCTCCAGAAAGCCGGCGGCGCCCGGGCCGGCGATCTCGATCTTGGCGAACGACGTCTCGTCGAACAGGGCGGCCGCCTCGCGAGTCGCCCGGTGCTCCGCGCCGATCGCAGGCGACCAGAGCCGGCCTGCCCAGCCGCCTGGCCGCAACGACTCGTCGCCGGCGGCCGCGTTCGGCTCGAACCAGTTCGGGCGCTCCCAGCCCGACTTCTCGCCGAAAGACGCGCCGAGCTCGCTGAGCCGAGGGTAGGCGGGGGAGAGGCGTAGCGGCCGGCCGGCCTGCCGCTCGTGTCCCGGGTACTTGACGTCGTAGTAGGTCGAGTAGACCTCGACCGTGCGCTCGAGCGTGTACTGCCGGCTCCGGTAGTGGCGGCCGAAGCGCCGCGAGTCCATCTCCCACGTGTCGAGGCTCGGCAGGCCCTCGACGATCCACTCCGCGACGAGCTTGCCCATGCCGCCGGCACCCGCCAGCCCGTGCGCGCAGAACCCGGCAGCGACCCAGAAGCCGCGCACGTCGGACGGGCCGAGGATGAACTCGCCGTCCGGGGTGAAGGCCTCCGGCCCGTTGACGAGCCGGATGACCTCCGCGTCGCGCCAGGTCGGGGACCCGCACGATCGCGTTCTCCATCAGCTCCTCGAAGCGGTCCCAGTCCTCTTCGAGCAGCTTGCCGTTGAAATCCGGCGGGATGCCGTCGAGACCCCACGGCGCGGGGTTGCGCTCGTACCCGCCCATGATCAGCCCGCCCGACTCGCCGCGGAAGTAGACGAGGAGCGAGGGGTCGCGCATGGTCGGCAGGTCGAGAGGCAGGCCGGAAGGACGTGTGATCAGGTACTCGTGCGCCATCGGCACGATCGGCACGGTGACGCCCGCCATGGCGCCGATCTCGGCCGCGAACATGCCGCCCGCGTTGACGACGACCTCGGTGGCGATCGAGCCCTGGTCGGTCTCGACACCGGTCACGCGGCCGCGCTCGACGCCGATTCCGGTCACGCGCGTGTTGGTATGGAGCTCCGCCCCGTGGCGCCGGGCGCCCTCGGCGAGCGCGAACGTCAGCTGGCTGGGGTCGATGTAGCCGTCGGTCGGGATGTGCGCGGCACCGAGCACGCCCTCCGTGGACAGCGGCGGGAACAGCCGTTGGGCGTCCTCGGCGGAGATCAGCTCGATCGGCAGCCCGAACGTCCGCGCCCAGCCGGCCTGGCGCTGGAGCTCCTCCATCCGCTCCTCCGACGAAGCCAGCCGCAGCGAGCCGACCTCGTGCCAGCCGGTCTCCAGGCCGACCTCCTCCTCCAGGGAGCGGTAGAGGTCGACCGAGGCGATCATCATCTTCGTGAGGCTGAGCGAGCCACGGAGCTGGCCGACGAGGCCCGCGGAGTGGAAGGTCGAGCCGCTGGTCAGGTCGGCTCGCTCGACCAGGACGACGTCGTCCCAGCCGAGCCGGGCGAGCCAGTAGAGGACGGCCGCGCCGCCGACTCCGCCGCCGATGACGACCGCACGGGCTCGGTCCTTCATTGCAGCAACTCACGAAAGGCGGGGTCGGCTGCCGTGCGCTCGAGTCTGGCGAAGTGCTCGTTCGCGTAGCCGGCGAAGTCGAAGTCGAGCTCCGACAAGCCCTGCTGGACGACGCCCCACATCGCCTCGCGAAAATCGGACATGAACCGCATGAGGCGGAGCGCGCGCAAGTCCGCCTCGGCGAGCTCGCCGAAGTACGCCGTCAGCAGCTCCTCGTTCTGTTCGTCGCTCAACTCATGGTTGACCGAGAAGTTGGCGAGATCGAAGAAGGGGTCGCCCATGCCCGCGTACTCCCAGTCGACGATCCGAATGGTTTCGTCCTTGCGGATGAAGTTCGCGTTGAGCAGATCGTTGTGGCAAGGGCGCGCGGCCCGTGGCCCACGCGTGCGTTCGATCTCATCCGCGGTCTGCTTGGCCCGCTCGTACTCGCGCGGAGTGGCGACTCCCTGACTCGCGGCCGTCGCGAGATAGGCCTCGACGACGCGAAACGAGTCGAACCGTGCCGGAAAGGAAGGGCCGTCGTGCAGCCTCCGCAGCATCTCGGCCACCTGCCGCAGGGTCTCGGTCCGGCGCATCTCTTCCACCGGGAGCGGGCTGCCCGCCACGAAACGGGTGATGAGAGATCCCTCGGGCTCGACAAAGGCGACGACCTCGGGGCCGATCTCGAGGTCGGCTGCAACCAGGCTCGCTGCGTGCTCCGCATCCCGGTCGATGCCGAGCAGGGCCGTGTCCTTGCCGCCGATTCTCAGGACGAAGGTCTCGCCGCCGACGGCGACCTTGAAATTCCGGTTCGTGATCCCGCCGCCGAGCGGCTCGAGCTCGACCTCTCGGCCCGGCCAGACGCGCGCGGCGATCTCCTCCGGCTCCACGGCGCGATCCTAGACTGGCGCCTCTCTTGGCGATTCGCGCTCTCCTCCTCGACTTCAACGGCACGATCTCGGACGACGAGGCGCTCCTGTGCTCGATCCTCCAGGAGTTGTTCGCCGAGCACGGCAAGCCGCTCTCGACCGAGGAGTACTACGAGCGGCTGGCCGGGCTCTCGGATCCGGAGATCGTCGAGCTGTGGCTCGGGCCGGGACACGACGACGTGGTCGCGCGCAAGATCGACCTCTACCGCGAGCGCGCCGGAGACGGGGCGACCGTCAGCACCGAGGCGCGAGCGGCCGTGCTCGCGGCTGCCGAGCGCGTGCCGGTGGTCGTCGTGTCGGGATCGGCCCGGGTCGAGGTCGAGACGGTGCTCGAGGCCGCGGGATTGAGCGACGCCGTCTCGGGAGTCGTCGCCGCCGAAGATGTCGAGCACGGGAAGCCTGCGCCCGACGGATACCTGCGTGCCCTCGAGCTGCTCGGAATCGCCGCCGAGGACGCCGTGGCCGTCGAGGACTCCGACGTCGGGGTCGCCGCCGCGAAGGCAGCGGGCCTGTATTGCGTCGCGGTGACCGGCACGATGGGGCCGGAGCGCCTGGGGGCCGCGGACGAGATCGTTCCTCGCCTGGACCCGGGGTTGGTGCGTAGGCTTATTCCGTGCTGACAACCAAGGAGCTCGAGCAGGGGGCGGCCGACGGCTCGATCGACACCGTTGTCGTCGCCTTCACCGACATGCAGGGCCGCCTCATGGGAAAGCGCCTGCACGCGAACTATTTTCTCGACGGAGACATCTCCGAGCACGGGGTCGAGGGCTGCAACTACCTGCTCGCTCTCGAGATGGAGGGAGACCCCGTGCCCGGCTACGAGATGGCGAGCTGGGAGCGGGGATACGGCGATCTTCGGCTCGTGCCGGACATGGCCACTCTGCGGCGCATCCCGTGGCTCGAAGGGACGGCCCTCTTGCTGGCCGACGTCGCCTGGCTCGACGGCTCTCCGGTCGCACCATCTCCGCGCCAGGTCCTGAAGCGCCAGCTCGAGCGTGCAGCCGACCTCGGCTTCACCGCGATGTTCGGCTCCGAGCTCGAGTTCTTCCTGCTCAAGGAGACCTACGAGGAGGCGCACGCGAAGCACTACCGCGACCTGACACCGTCGGTCCCGTACATCCTCGACTACCACATCCTCGCCGCCACGTTCGACGAGCCCTTCATCCGCCAGGTCCGGAACGGGATGGAGGGAGCCGGCATTCGGGTCGAGACCTCGAAGGGCGAGGCCTGGCCCGGCCAGCACGAGATCAACTTCCGGTACGCCGACGCGCTGACGATGGCCGACAACCACGTCATCTACAAGAACGGCGCGAAGGAGCTCGCCCACCTGAACGGCTGCTCGGTCACCTTCATGGCGAAGCCGGACCACACCTGGATCGGCTCCTCGTGCCACATCCACTCGAGCCTCTGGCGCGGGGACGAGAACCAGTTCGCCGGCGAGAGCGACGTCTTCAAGCAGTACCTCGCCGGGCAGATCGCGCATCTCAAGGAGCTGGCGATCTTCGTCGCACCGACGATCAACTCGTACAAGCGCTTCGCAGCCGGCAGCTGGGCGCCCACGACGCTCGCCTGGGGTCACGACAACCGAACCTGCGGCTTCCGGATCGTGGGGCACGGGAACGCGTTGCGCACCGAGACGCGTATCCCCGGCGGGGACGTCAATCCCTATCTCGCCTTCGCAGCGCTGCTCGCGGCCGGCCTCGCCGGGATCGAGGACGGCCTCGAGCTCCCGCCGCCTCTCGAGGGCAATGCGTATGAGTCCGATGCCGAGCGCTTCCCGCACTCGCTGCGCGAGGGCATCGCGGCGCTCGAAGCAGGGACCATGGCCCGGGCCGCCCTCGGCGACGACGTCGTCGACCACTACCTGAACTACGCCCGCACCGAGCAGGAGCTCTTCGACAAAGCGGTGACCTGCTACGAGCGGGAGCGGATGTTCGAGCGCGGATGAAGCCCGTCGTCGGCATCACCTCGTACGCCGAGGAGGTGACGTGGGGCGCCTGGGTCGAGCAGGCTGCTCTCGTCCCGCTTTCGTATGTGCGCGCGATCGAGCGTGCCGGCGGCCGCCCGCTGGTCATCCCGCCGAGCGAGGGCGGGATCGAGGAGACCCTCGCGGTGCTCGACGGGATCCTCTTCTCCGGGGGCTCCGACCTCGATCCGGCGCTCTACGACGCGGAGGCTCACCCGGAGACCCAGGGCGTGCACGAGGCGCGGGACCGCGCCGAGATGGCCTTGCTGGCGGCTGCGCTCGAGCGCGACATGCCGGTGCTCGCCGTGTGCCGCGGCTCGCAGGTGCTCAACGTCGCCCGCGGCGGCGACCTCGTCCAGCACCTGCCCGAGGTGCTCGGCCACGAGGAGCACAAGCACACGCCGGGCGCGTACTCGGATCACGACGTCACGCTCGAGCCCGGCACACGGGTCGGCGGGATCCTGGGAGAGCGCGCGCCGGTCAAGTCGCACCACCATCAGGGCTTCGGGCGAATCGGCGAAGGCCTGCGGGCGGCGGGGCATGCGGAGGACGGAACCGTCGAGGCGCTCGAGGATCCGTCGAAGCGCTTCGCGGTCGGCGTTCTCTGGCACCCGGAGGAGGGTGAGGACATGGCGCTCTTCGAGGCTCTCGTCGAGCAAGCCGCGCAGTACAGGGAAGAGCGACCGTGATCACCGTCGTGAACCCGGCGACCGAGGAGACGATCGCCGAGTTGCCGGAGGTCGGCGTGGAGGAGACGGACGAGGCGGTCGCGGCTGCGCAGGCGGCGTTCCCCGCGTGGCGCGCGGTGGCGCCGGCTGATCGTGCGCGGCTCCTGCGGCGGCTCGCCGCGTCGGTCGAGGAGCACGCGGAGGAGCTCGCGTTGCTGGAGACCCGCAACGTCGGCAAGCCGATCGCCGACTCGCGCGGCGAGGTCGGGATGGTTGCCGAGGTCTTCTACTTCTACGCAGGGGCCGTCGACAAGCACTTCGGCGAGACGATTCCCGTGGCGGGCGGCGTGGACATGACCTTCCGGGAGCCGCTCGGAGTCGTGGGCCTGATCGTCCCGTGGAACTTCCCGATCGCGATCTCCAGCTGGAAGCTCGGGCCGGCACTGGCCACCGGCAACACCGTCGTGCTCAAGCCCGCGGAGCTGACGCCGCTGACGGCGCTTCGGCTCGCGGAGCTGGCGCTGGAGGCCGGGATTCCGGAGGGGGTGCTGAACGTCGTTGCGGGAGCCGGGTCGGTCGTGGGGCGACGGCTCGTGGAGCATGCAGACGTGGCGAAGATCGGTTTCACCGGCTCGACCGAGGTCGGTCGCGAGGTGATGAAGGGCGCGGCGGAGACGATCAAGCGCGTCACGCTCGAGCTGGGCGGCAAGTCGGCGAACGTGGTCTTTGCCGATGCCGACCTCGAGGCTGCCGCGGCGGGGGCTCCGTATGCCGTGTTCGGGAACGCGGGGCAGGACTGCTGTGCTCGCTCACGCATCCTCGTCGAGCGATCCGCTTACGACCGGTTCGTCGAGCTCTTGGTGTCGGCGGCCGAGGGCGTGAAGCTCGGCGATCCCGAGAGCCCGGAGACCGAAATGGGGCCGCTCGTGTCGGCCGGCCAGCGCGAGACCGTGTCGTCCTACGTCGACGGTAACGTTGCCTATCAAGGCAACACACCAGGAGGTCCAGGGTTTTGGTTTCCGCCGACGGTGCTCGCACCAGTCTCGAACGACGACCGTGCTGCGCGCGAAGAGATCTTCGGGCCGGTCGCCGTCGTCATCCCGTTCGAAGACGAGGCGGACGCGATCCGCCTGGCTAACGACACGCCCTACGGCCTCTCCGGGTCGATCTGGACGCGCGACGCTGCCCGCGCGTTCCGGGTCGCCCGCGGGATCGATGCGGGCGTGCTCTCCGTCAACTCCAATACATCCGTGCGCGTCTCCACGCCCTTCGGCGGGTTCAAGCAGTCCGGCTTCGGGCGCGAGCTCGGGATGCACGCCATGGACGGCTACTCCGAGGTGAAGAACGTGTACCTCGCGACGGACGCCTGATGGGTCGCCTCGACGGCAAGGTCGCTGTCATCACGGGCGCAGGCGGCGGCATGGGCCGCGAGGCGGCGATCGTCTTCGCCGGGGAGGGGGCCCAGGTCTGCGCGGCCGACATCGACGGCGCAGCGGCCGAGCAGGTCGCCTCCGAGGCGGGCGATGCCCTGGCGGTGCAGGTCGACGTCGCCGACGGGGCGAGCGTGCAGGCGATGTACGCGGCCGCCGCGGAGCGGTTCGGAGGGATCGACGTCCTCTACAACAACGCCGGGATCTCGCCGGCGGACGACGACTCGATCCTCGAGACCGAGGAAGACGCCTGGGATCGCGTCCAGGACGTGAACACGAAGGGCGTCTATCTGTGCTGCAAGCACGGGATCCCGTACCTGCTGGAGCGGGGTGGAGGCTCGGTGATCAACGTGGCGTCGTTCGTCGCGCTGCTGGGCGCGGCGACGTCGCAGATCTCGTACTCGGCGTCGAAGGGCGCGGTGCTGTCGATGTCGCGGGAGCTCGGCGTCCAGTTCGCGCGCCAGGGGATCCGCGTGAACGCGCTCTGCCCGGGCCCGGTCGAGACGCCGTTGCTGCTGCGGATCTTCGGGGACGATCCCGCGGCCTACGAGCGGCGGCGCATCCACCTGCCGATGGGCCGGCTGGCGAAACCGCGGGAGATCGTCAACGCGGCGCTCTTCCTGGCGAGCGACGAATCGTCGTATGTGAACGCGGCGACGTTCCTCGTCGACGGCGGCCTCACGGCCGCGTACGTGACGCCGGAATAGGGCTAGGCCGGCGGGGCCGGTGCTGGTGGTGGTGGAGCGGCGGCCGGCTCGGGAGCCGGCGCGGTCAGCTGGAAGTACGCCGTCGTCAGCGCGGCGGCAGCGAACGGAATGGTCAGGCTATGGGCGACGAGCGAACCGATCCAGGTGTCGAAGAAGTCCGGCAACGGAGCGAAGAGAAGCCTGATCACCCCGGAGGCGACCGCGACGATGACGAACGTCACGATGATGAGCCCGAACACCTCCCAGCCGTGTCCGCGCACGACCTCGCGCGAGCGCCCGAAGGCCTCGCCTGCCGACTTGCCCTCGATCACGATCACCACGACGAGCATCGACCAGATCGTGAGCAGGAACAGACCGGGGACGATGAAGAGGATCAATCCGACGGCGATCCCGAGCCCGGCGAGGATCCCGGCGACGATCAGCGCGGGCAAGCGGGGCGAAACGGCTTGATAGATCTCGCCGATGGTTCGGTCGGCGCGGCCGTCGCGGACGTCTCGCACGACCTCGACCAGCGCACCCTGTACCCAGAAATAGCCGACGACGCCTATGGTGGCCGCGATCAGGCTCCAGAAGAGGCCCGCAAGGAAGCTGTCACCCGCAGCCGCCTCGGCGAGAGCGGAGAACAGGTCGAGGATCGCGAACACGACGAACGCAGTGAGGAAGAACTGCCAGAGGAAGCGCTTGTAGAGGCCCCAGGCCTCGCTGAGCACGCTGCCGATGTCCATGCGGGCGACCCTATAGCTATTCCGGGATGCGGAGGATGATCTTGCCGAGCTGCTCGCCGCTCTCCATGCGCTCGTGCGCCGCCGCGGCGTCGGCTAGCGGGAAGACCTTGTCCACGAGCGGCTTGACCCGGCCGGACGCGACCAGCTCGTAGACGGCCTCGAAGTCCTCTCTCGTCCCCATCGTGGAGCCGAGGATCGACAGCTGCTTCCACCAGACTCGATGCAGTGCCGCCGGCGGGTTGGGGCCGGATGTGGCGCCGCAGACCACCACGCGGCCTCCCTGGCGAGCCGCTTGCAGGCTCCGCTGCCAGGTTGCCTCGCCGATGTGCTCGACCACGATGTCCGCGCCGTAGCCGCCGGTGGCCTCCTTCACGGCCGCCACCACGTCCTGCGCAGCGTGGTTCACCTTGGCGTCGGCCTCGACCTCGGCGAGCTTGTCGTCGCTGCTCGAGGTGACGATCGTCCGCGCGCCGAGAGCCCGTGCGATCGAGTTCGCCGCGGTCGCGACGCCGCCGCCGATGCCCCAGACGAGGACCCATTCGCCTTCGCGGAGCCCTGCGCGGGTGACGAGCATGCGGTACGCGGTCTCGTGGACGAGCGGGAAGGCGGCGGCCTCCTCGAAGCTCAGGCCGTCAGGAATCGGGTAGACGTTTGACGACGGCACAGCGATCAATTCGGCATGCGTGCCGTCCGTGTGCTCGCCGATGACCGTGATCTTGTCGCCGTGCTCGACGCCCGGGTTGATCAGCACGCGTTGCCCGTTGGAGAGGCCGGCGCCGTCGGCTCCGAGGATGCGCGGCTTGGGGACGGAGGGCCGTCCTTGGCGGATCCAGAGGTCGAGATGGTTCAGCGAGGCCGCTCGCAGCTCGACGAGGACGTCTCCAGGGCCGGGCTCGGGATCGGGCGCGTCCTCGTAGCGGAGCACCTCGGGCCCGCCGTCCTCGTGGATGCGGATTGCCTTCATCGCTCGCGATGGTAGGCACAATGCGATGCGTGACAGTCCAGGAACTCGAGCGCCTCGCGGCGGAGCTCGGGATCGACGTCGTCGGCGCCGCGCCCGCTGAGCCCTACGAGGACACCGAACGACACATCCGCGAGCGCGGCGAACGCGGTCTGTTCGCGGACATGCGCTTCACGATGGCGCAGCCGCACGTCTCCTGCCACCCCGAGACGCTCCTGGCGGACGCCCGCACCGTCGTCTCGGCCGCGCTCGGCTACTGGAGCGAGGAGCCGCCGATCGAACCGGGCCGGGGGAGGCTGCCGCGCTACACGTGGTTCCACGCCTACGCGGAGCTGCGCGAGAAGCTCGACGCGCTCGGGCGGCGTCTCGGCGGCGACTACCGCGTTCTCGTCGACGAGAACCAGCACGTCGACCGTGAGGCCGCCGCACGCTCCGGCGTCGGCTTCTACGGCAAGAACACGCTGCTGATCACGCGGCGCCATGGGTCCTGGGTCGTGCTCGGCACCCTCGTCACCGAGGTCGAGATCGACGCCGGCGACCCGATGCCCTTCGCCTGCGGCTCGTGCACGCTCTGCATCGACGCGTGCCCGACGGGCGCGCTGGACGAGCCGGGCGTCCTCGACTCGACGAAGTGCCTCTCGTACTGGACACAGGCTGCAGCGCCGATCCCGGAGGAGTACCGCGAGCCGCTCGGTGCGCAGGTGTACGGCTGTGACATCTGCCAGGACGTCTGTCCGTGGAACAGGGGAATCGAGAAGCGCCGCGCAGGGCAGGCGCCGCCCGCCGGGGCCGAGCCCCACGTCTCGCTCGTCGAGTGGCTCGAGGCAGCCGACGACGAGCTGCAGGCCCGCTACGACCGCCTGTTCGTGCCGAGGAAGGACGTTCGCTACCTCCGCCGAAACGCACTCGTAGCCCTCGGCAACACCGGCGGGCCAGAGCATCGTGCCGATATCGAGCCGTTCCTCGAGGGCGACGACCCTCTGTTGCGCGAGCACGCGGAGTGGGCTCTCGGACGTATCGCGGCCAGGACGGCGACCTAGGTGACCGAGTTGCGCCGGCGCTGGGAGCTCGAGCGGTGGATCTCCGTGATTCGCCTCGCCACGATCCCCTGGGCGGTTTTCGAGGTCGCGGTCTTCGTCCAGGACTACCCCGCCGGTCACGAGCTCGCCGCGTGGTTGACGACAGCGGCTCTGGCGGTCGGTGCGGCCGCGTTCTTCTTCATCGACCGTCGGCCCTTCGGCGAGCGGGCCCAGCGGATCATCTGCTTCGCCTCGTTGTCGTTCAACACGGTGGTCATTTCGGCGTACTGCTTCGTCTTCTCGTTCGAGGCGGGGACGCCGATCCGGCAGCTCCTCTACCTCGTCGTGGTCGAGGCCGCGCTTCGCTACGGCCTCGTCGGCGGAGTCGTGATGCCGCTCGCCCTGCTCCCCGTCCTTGTCGGAACCGAGCTCTTCCGCGCCGACCGCTTCGCCCCGCCGGAGCTCGCCGTCAACCACATCACGTTCCCGCTCGGGCTCGGGCTCCTGATGGGCCTGGTCGTCGGCTGGCTCGTCAACCGGTTGGCTCGTGAGACCGAGCTCGCCGAGGAGCGCGCCCGCGAAGCCGAGGGCTTCCGCGACGAGCTGGGCCGGCGCGTGGACGTTCTGGACGCCGCGAACCGGTGCGCGAGAGCCCTCGGGTCGTCGCTCGACCTCGACCAGGCGTTTGCAGCGTTCATCCGGGAGCTGCGCGGCCTGCTCGGCTTCGACCGTGTTGCGATCGTTCTCGCCGACGACGGCACTGCACGCGTGATGGCGGCTGCCGGCGCCGGGGCGGACACCGTCTTCCCGATCGGTACGCGCCGAGACGTTGCGGGCTCGGTGCTCGAGGAAGTGCTGACAGGCGCGCAACCCGTCTACAGGCGCGACATGCAGGACGCCGCCTACCCGGAAGAGCATGAGTTCGGCGAGCTCGGCCTGCGCTGCCGTCTCGCCGCGCCACTCCTCGTCGGCGCCCACGCGATCGGGATGATCTCGATCGTCCGCGTCGAGCCCGACTCCTTCAGCGAGGAAGAGATCGAGCTCGTGTCCCTGCTGGGGCGCTTCCTCGGGGCGACCGTGCAGAACATCCGCGCCTACGAAGCGGAGAAGACGACCGTCGAGGAGCTGCGGCGGCTCTCGGCCTTGCGCGCCGACTTCGTCTCGCTCGTGTCGCACGAGCTCCGGAGCCCGATGGCGTCCGTGATCGGCTCGGCGAAGACGCTGCGCTTGCGCTGGCGTGACCTGACGGCTGAACAACGGGACTCGTTCCTGGCGCTGATCGACCACGAGACGAACCGGCTCGCCGAGCTGGTCGGCGACGTGCTCGACACCTCGCGGATCGAGTCCGGAACCTTCAGCTACACGTTCAGCGACCTGGACATCGGCGAGATCGTCCGCGAGTCGGCCGCGGCGGCCGAGAGCAGCCAGGACGAAGTGGCCGTGCGCGCCGACGTGACCGCTCCGCTTCCGACCCTGCGCGGCGACCGCGAGCGGCTCCGGCAGGTGGTCACGAATCTGATCGACAACGCCGTGAAGTACTCACCGGCCGGCGCTGTGGTCAACGTCGAGGCGTTCGCGACCAACGGGCGGATCACGGTGGCGGTGCGAGACCGGGGCCCAGGCATCCTGAGCGAGCACAGGGCGTTGATCTTCGAGAAGTTCGGCCGCGTGAGCGGCGAGCACGCCAAGCCGGGAACCGGACTGGGCCTCTTCATCGCCCGCTCGATCGCGGAGGCCCACGGGGGCACGCTCGAGGTGGCGTCGGGCGATGGACAGGGCGCGACGTTCACGCTCGCCCTGCCGGTGGACTAGTTCCCTGACCCCGCTAGGCCTTCGCGGGCACGCGGCTGGCTTTCATCTCCTTGGCCAGCTCGCGGGCACGTCGCGCAACCCGCTCGCGCAGGTCTTCCGGCTCCAGGAGGACGGACTCGCCGCGGTCGGACAGGATCTCTCCGATCAGCCACTCCTCGCTGCCGACCGCCCGCTCGCTCAGCGCGGCGCCGTCCTTCAGCGGCTTCGCTCCCTCCTCGACCTTCCAGCGCGCGATCTTCGGCGAGTACCAGATCCGTGCGACCGGCCCGGAGAGCTCCTTGATCTCGAACTCGGGGCGAGGATCGAACTTCTCTCGTTGCAGCCGAGCGCTGCGCATGCGGTCGAGACGGAACGAACGCTGCGCGTCTGGCCCGCGATCCCAGGTGTGGACGTACCAGTGCGGCACGCGCCGCTCGAGGACGTGGGGCTCCACGATCCGCGTCGAGAGCGTCTCCTCTTCTTCCTTCTGGTACTCGATCTCGACGAGCCGGCGTTGGCGAATGCCCTCGGAGAGCGTGCCGACGAGCCGTTCTTCGGCCCGGTCGAGCTGGGGCTCCGCCGTCTGAGAGAGATCGACCTGGCCGAAGGTCTCCTCGAGCTTGCGGCGGACGCGGTCGAGCGGCGTGTGCGCGTCGGCGGCGATCATCGGGCCCACGAACTCGAGCGCGAGCCGGATCGCGCGGGCCTCGAGTGGCGTCAGGCGCGGGGGTGAGCGGAACGTGTCGCCGAAGAGCTCCTTGTCGACGTGGATCTGGTCGCCGTGCAGCTCGGTGTAGACCGCGTAGCAGCCACCTCCGAAATTGACGAGGTTCAGGAGCTGTAGGTGCTCGTCGAGCGACTCTTCCGGGAGGTTGAAGCGTTCTAGGAGCTCGGCGGCCGGGATGACTGCTGAGCCTTCCTCGCCACAAGCGTCGAGCAGGTAGGCAAGGAGCGCTTGCAGGAGGCCGAATCGTTCCGCCGGCACCGGGCTGGCGGGACGCTCGTCCGCCCCTTCCGTGCTCGGCACCGCCGCCTCGGCGGCCACCTTTGGCGGATCGCCTTCGTGCCGCTCCTGGACGAGCTTCAGGCCGTCCTGGACCTCGCGCCGAAGTGCGGGCGGCGAGACCGGGACGGCGCGGCCTTCCTGCCTCAGGATCCAAGAGGCCAGGAGCGCGAGGCTCGAGTACGGCGTGATGAAGGCGCCACCCTCGAGCTTCCCGTGGCGGCCGTAGATGCGCTCGACCCACCACGCCGTGTCGCCCCCGACCTCGACGCGAGCCTCACCCTGGCTCTCGCCGACCTGCCAGTTGGGCGGCAGGCGGTACTCGTCGGCGTCGAAATCCTCCGGGAGCCGGAAATCGCGCTCACGACGGCTCGCGAGACGGATGTCGCCGCGGATCCGCGAGACGCGGAACGTCAGCACCTTGTCGCGGTCGAGATCGTGCCCGATCACGTACCACTGGCCGCTGTGGAACAGGAGCGAGTACGGGTTGACCGTGCGCTCCTTTTCCTTGTCGCGCTGGATCGACCAGTACGTGAACTTGACGGTGCGGTTCTTGGAGATGGCACCCTCGAGCTTCGCCAGCCGGCCCGGGAGCTCCGGTGAGTACCCGGGATCGTGGAGCTCGACGGCTCGCGCGACCTGCGTCGGCGCCTGCGCGAACCCCGGCCGCCCGAGGGCGAGGTTCTGCAGCGCCAGCCGGAGCGGCTCGGCGTAGGCGAACTGGCCCTCGAGGAGATAGAGACAGGTCTGTAGTGCGGCAAGCTCGTCGTCGGTGAGCTCGAGCGGCGGCAGGAAGTACCGCTCGGAACGAAGGTTGTAGAGCTCCTCGCCCGTGAACTCGTCGCGCTGAGAGTCGAGTGGGACCCCGAGGCCGAGGAGCTCGGCCCGGTCGGAGTAGAAGCGTCGGGCGAAGGCCTCGTCGGACATCTCGGAGTAGCCCTCCACGTTCTGCTTGACGTCGCGGGCCGTCAGCGCCCGGCGCTCGGCCATCAGATAGGCGACGAGTGAGAGCTGGCGGATGAGCTTGTCGGTGTCGTGGGACACGGCCCAGCCATTCTCGCGTATCGACCCCAGGCTGGGGGATAGGCGCCCATGTGTTGCCAGGAAAGTCAACCGAGGCGGGGAGTTTGTAACAGCGCCTCGAAGGCGTTATATTCGGGCGGGAATCGGGTATGAGAGAGGGACTTAATCCGCAGTTAACAGACCTTTGCGGGGGATTAACACCATGACCGGCACACTTGAGATGGACGAACGAACCCTCCTGATCGAGAGCAGCATGTATCAGTACTCGCGAGCCATTTATCGCTCCATCAAGGATCTGGTCGACCCGTATGTGACACCGAGCACGCAGGTCGTGTATCGGCGCGCGGTGCTCGAGGCGTGCGAGCAGACGATGGAGCGGCTCGCCCGCGACCCGCACTATTTCGCCAAGCCGGAGCGGTCGCTCTTCCAGGACATCAGGCGTTACTTCCCGATCACGGCGCAGGCGCAGGTCGCCTGGGCGGTCGATCAGGGCGTCACCGCGGCGGTGTCGTTCATCGAGGAGCAGATCGAGGCCGGCGCGTTCGACGGCGGTGTCCCGCGCTGCCACGCGACGACTCGCAAGGGCAAGCCGTGCCAGCGCACGCCGTTGCCCGAGCGCGACTACTGCCCGTCGCACCAGCATCTAGAGCGCAGCCGCGTCGCCGCGTAGCTACTGCGCGATCTGCCGCGTGTACGCCTGCGGGTAGGTTCCCCGCGCGGTGTCGATGGCGCTTCGCGCCTCGACGACCGTGTCGAAGATCCCGCTGAAGACGACCCAATAGCCGGGGTGCAGGCTGGAGTAGTCCGATGAGTTGAGCACGCCGGTGTCGGTCAGGCCCGCCTGTGAAGCCCTCGTGGCTGCGCCGACGGCTGCTGCCCGTCCGGCGCTCTCCGGGAGAGAGGCCAACACGATCGTGTACCCGGTCTGACCGGGTGGCCACTCCACGAGGCCGCCAGGCCCTGGAGGCGGCGGCTCTGGTTCGACCGGCTCGGTGTCGGTGCCGGCCGGAGGCGGTTCCACGCCCGTGCCGGTCGGCGTCGTCTCGTTGGGCACTGTGTCCTGGGGCTCGGTTGACGGGCCGGTGGCGACCTGGGTGTTGGTCGGGGAGTCGTCGTCGCGCGTCGCGAGGATCGCTCCAGTTGCGGCGAGGGCCGCGATGACGAGCCCGAGGAGCACCGGCCAGATCCAGTCGCCGGGATACCAGGGCAACCGCCGCTGCCAGTGGTGAGCCAGCACGGCCACGACGCCTGTCCTGGACGGAAGCCGTAGGCCGCATTCCAGACAGTACTCCTGGTACGGCTCGTACGGCGTTCCGCACCGGGGGCAGTTTCCGCCCTCGGCGACGGTGGGCGGAGGTGGTGGTACGGGCGGCTCGTCCGGGGGCTCGGGCGGCATGGCCGTCAAGAGCTAGCGCTCCCAGGAATCGCGCTCGCCTGGTGGCTGGGCCTCGCCTTCGCCCTCGCCCTGGCTCTCGTCCGCAGGGGCGCCGTTATCGGCCTGCGCCTGCGGCTCTTCGGGCGCAGCTGCGCCGCAGTGGGGGCAGAAGCGCGCATCGGCCGCCAGCGCGTTGCCGCAGCTCGGACAAGAGACGATTGGCTCCTCGCCGACCGGGCGCCCGCAGTTCGCGCAGAAGTGCGAGCCCCAGAGGATTGGTGCTCCGCACTCGCAGCGATAACCGAGGCCCTGGCGACGGGCCGTGACCGCCGCCTCGAGCATCGAGTCGATGTCACGAAGACGCTCCTCGATCGTCACTACCTCGAGACATTGCTCTACCAACAGGTCCTGGCGGAACTGATCGCGGCGATACATCTCGAGCATCAGGCCGCCGAGGTCGCGGATCCGCTCCTCGCGCGTCCGGACGAGCGCCCTACGCTCACGGCGAAGCGCTCCGGGCGCCGGGACTCGGCCCTGGGGCAGCGCAGGCGGTTGGGGTGCGGCCTGGGGGGCTGCATCCGCGGGCCGCCTGCGGAAACGGTCGAGCAGCGATGGTCCTGCCATTGAAGCGGCGCGAGTCTATACGAGCAGTGGGCCTACCGGCCGCCGGACTCAGGCGTCGACGACGACAACGCGTTCTTCGCTCAGTTCGCGCACGGTGTAGGCGGGTCCCTCGCGTGTGTTCCCCGAATCCTTCACCCCTCCGTAGGGCATCTGGTCGGCGCGGAAGGTCGGCGCCTCGTTGACGGTCACGCCGCCGAACCGGAGTTGCTGGGCCGCCCGGAGGGCCGAGGGGAGGCTGTCCGTGAAGATCCCAGCCTGCAGGCCGTAGCGCGTGCCGTTGGCCAGGAGGATCGCGTCGTCGAGGGTGTCGTAGCTGTCGATCGTCACGACCGGGCCGAAGACCTCCTCACGGCACACCTTCATGCCGAGGTTGACGTTCCCGAGCACGGTGGGCTTGATGAGGCGTCCATCTAGCACGGAGCCCCCGGTGATGATCGTCGCGCCCTCATTGCTGGCTTCGTCGATCCACTCGATGATTCGATCCCTGGACCCGTCGTCGACGACGGGGCCGACGTCCGTCTCCTCCTCCGTGGGATCGCCCACCACGAGCGCCTCGACTTTGGGAATGAACCGATCCATGAAGTCGTCGGTGATCCACTTCTGCAGGTAGATCCGTTGCGTCGAGATGCAGCTCTGACCCGCAAACGAGAAGGAGTTCATGGCGAGCTTCTCGGCGGCGACATCGAGATCGGCGTCGCCCTGCACGATCGCCGGCGTCGAGTTGCCGAGCTCGAGGAGGACCTTCTTCCGCGGCGCGCGCTCCCTCAGCCGCCAGCCGACGTCGCTGGACCCCGTGAAGCTGATCGCCTTCACGCGATCGTCCGCGACGAGCACGTCGCCGATCTCGGAAGCGGGGCCGACGATGACGTTCAGCCAGCCCGGCGGCAGGCCGGCCTCGGTCTCGAGCTCAGCCAGGAGGAGGGCGGACAGCGGGGTCTGGCTCGCAGGCTTGAGGACGACGGCGCAACCGGCGGCGAGCGATGGCGCGAGCTTGTGCGCGACGAGGTTGAGCGGAAAGTTGAAGGGGCTGATTGCGCCGACGATCCCGATCGGCTGCAGCAGCGTGAACGCGAGCTTGCCCTCTCCGGCCTGCGACGCGTCCATCGGGATCATCTCGCCCGCCAGCTTGCGGGCCTCGACGGCCGCGAAGGTGTAGGTCGACATGGCTCGGCTGACCTCGACCTTCGCCTGCTTGAGAGGCTTGCCGGCCTCCTCGGAGATGACGCGGGCGATCTCGTCGTGACGGCGGCCCAGGAGACCGGCGACCTTGACGAGGATCTCGGCGCGCTTGTGTGCCGGTAGCGGGTCGCGCATCGCGCGCTCGGCGGCGGCCAGCGCAAGGTTCGTCTCCTTCGCGCCGCCCTGGGCGACGCGCCCGACGACGTCGTTGGAGTACGGCGAGCGCACCTCCATCCAGTCGCCGGTATCGACCCACTCGCCGCCGATCAAGAGCTTCCGTTCAGTCGCCGTGGCGGCCATGAGGCAAGTCTAGGCGTCCGAGCTAGACTCGTTTTCGATGGCTTCGTGGGCTTCTGACGCGCTGATCGTCGACGCCGTTCGCTCGCCGATCGGGCGGAAGAACGGGACGCTGTCCTCGATTCGCGGCGACGAGCTCGCTGGTCAGGTTCTGAACGCGCTCGTCGAGCGGCAGGACGTCGATCCGGGCGAGGTCGAGGACGTCCAGCTCGGCTGTGTGACTCAGATCGGGGAGCAGGGCTGGAACATCGGCCGCATGGTGCCGATGGTCGCCGGCTGGCCCGAAACCGTGTGCGGGACGACAGTCGATCGCCAGTGCGGCTCGTCGATGCAGACCAACTTCAACGCGGCGACGGCGATCTGGTCCGGGCAGCTCGATCTCGTCGTCTCGGCAGGGGTCGAGATGATGTCCCGCGTTCCGATGGGGTCGAACGGCGGCGACCTCTCCGAGAAGCTTCTGGAGCGCTGGCAGATCGTGCCGCAGGGCCTCTCGGCGGAGGCGATCGCCGAGGAGTGGGGGCTCTCGCGCGAGGAGCTCGATGCGGTCTCGCTCGAGTCACACCGCCGCGCGGCCGCCGCGATCGACGAGGGCCGCTTCGAGAACGAGATCGTTCCCGTCGAGGTGCAGAACCCGCACGTGGGCACGCTCTTCGCGGTCGACGAGACACCGCGCCGCGACACGTCCGCTGAGGCTCTGGCCGGCCTGAAGCCCGCGTTTCTGCCCGACGGCAAGGTCACCGCCGGGAACTCGAGCCAGATCTGTGACGGCGCCGCCGCGGTGCTGATCGCGAGCGAGCGGAAGGCCTCCGAGCTCGGGCTGAAGCCGCGCGCGCGGTTCGTCTCGTTCGGGCTCGCGGGCGTCGATCCGTACCGGATGCTGCACGGCAACCCGCAGGCCTGCGAGCGGGCTCTCGAGCGTGCTGGGATCGGCTGGGACGACGTCTCGGTGATCGAGGTCAACGAGGCCTTCGCGTGCGTCGTCCTCCAGTTCGCGCTCGACGCGGGGTTGACCGAGCGCATGGACGACATCAACCCCAACGGCGGCGGCATCTCGCTGGGCCACCCGCTGGGCGCAACGGGAGCTCGGATCACGGCGACGCTGGTCAACGAGCTCGAGCGCCGCGAGGCGCGCTACGGCGTGGCGACGATGTGCATCGGCTTCGGCCAGGCGCTCGCCGGGGTCATCGAGCGGGTCTAATCCGCCGGAAGCAGGCTTCCGCGGCAATGTCCTCTGGAGCGGCTGGTCGACAGATCGACCCGGACAGAGACTTGGTCTGACCGACTGGGCAACCCCGTCTGGGAAGCAGAGCGAAAGGCCGCCGGAGCCGGGCTTTGCCCGGCGGGAGGCTCACTTCGACTGTCCTCGGCGAGACCGTCCCTTTGCCGCCGGAAGCCTGCTTCCGGCGGGTCGCCGCAGGCGACTAACCCCGTTGGTCGCCGTCCCGCTGCCGCGGCGCGACGGCGACCCAGGGTTAACCGAACGCGGGGGTCCGGCGCGACAGAAGCGCCGGAGGTCTCCCTCTCGCGATCTGGACTAGGGCTCCGCCGCAAGCGAGCACGACCAGTCCAATGAGGACGAGTGCGATGAGGAGTTGCCGCGTCATGTGCTCACAAGACGGAGCAGCGGCCTGTTTTCTTTCCGTAGCATCGTGATCGATGGAAATTCGCCGAGTGGGAGTAGTCGGTTTGGGGACGATGGGCGCCGGAATCGCGCAGGTCGCCCTCCAGGCAGGCCATGACGTGATCGGTCGCGAGATCAGTGACGAGCTCGGCGAGCGAGCGCGGCAGCAGATCGGTCACTACCTGGGCCGTGCGGTCGAGAAAAATCGCATGTCGCCGCATGATCGCGATGCCATGCTCGAAAGGTTCGAGACGACGACCGAGGTCGCCGACGTCGCGGACTGCGACCTCGTGATCGAGGCGATCGTCGAGGAGCTCGGCGCGAAGCGGGAGCTCTTCGCCGAGCTCGACCGCATCACCCGGCCCGAGGCGATCCTCGCATCGAACACGTCCGCGCTCTCCGTGACCGACATCGCCGAGGCGACCGAGCGTCCGGAGCGCGTGATCGGCATGCACTTCTTCAACCCGGCGCCGCTGCTGCCGCTCGTCGAGATCGTGCGGACAGAGAAGTCGGCGGACGAAGCCGTCGATGCGGCCTACGAATGGGCAGCGAGCGCGGGCAAGGAGCCCGTCCGCTGCAACGACACGCCCGGCTTCATCGTCAATCGGATCCTGATCCCGCTCCTCAACGACTGCGTGCGCGTGCTGGACGAGGCGGGCGTGAGCGCCGAGGACCTCGACAAGGCGCTGACGAACGGTGCGGGCTGGCCCATGGGGCCGTGTGCGCTCGTCGACCTGGTCGGCATCGACATCCACATCCACGCCTCGGAAGCACTGCACTCCGCTCTGGGCGAGGAGCGGATGGCACCACCCGAGCGACTTCGGGACATGGCCGCGGCCGGGAACCTCGGTCGAAAGAGCGGCCAAGGCTTCTTCACTTACAACGAATAAAGGGTCAGACCCCGGCCCTCGAGACCGCGTAGCTACGAGGTTCGAGCCCCCGCTCGGGGTCAGACCCCCTTGAGTGGGGGCGTTGTCAGGGGACTCTTTAGGGCTGGGACAGTCGGGCCCAGAGGTTTTCGACTAGTTGCGCGACGACCGGCTCGCCGATCGACGCGGCGAAGTTGAGCGAGCCCGCCGCGAACACCTTGGCGCCGGCCGGCGTCTCGTAGTAGGTCATCTCGGCCGAGCGGCCCGGGCCCATCACGTCCGGGATCGTCGCCAGGACGCGCGTCTGGGGCGGCGAGGCGGCACTCCGCGCGTCGATCTCGATCCCGTACCGGCCGAAGACGTCGCCGTCACGAAGGCCCGTGCCCGCGAACGCCCACGGCTCGGCGCCGCTCACCCGGTACCCCGCCTGGTGCGCGCCGTAGTCGCTCGCCGCGTACTGCACGCCGACGAGCCCAGCCTCCGGCCGCCCGAGCGAGCGCCACAGCCGCACGCGCGAGAGCCGTTGCCCCTCGCGGCGCACCTTCCAGAAGAAGTTGTTCGCCGCCAGGAACATGAGGTTCCCCCCGAGGTCGCGGTAGCGCCCCACGAGGTCGTACGCGCGCTCGGTGACGTACTCGGCATGTCCGGGAAAGACGATGAGGTCGTAAGCCGCCGCGAGCTCGCGCGCCGAGCCGAACCGCTCCAGATCGTCGTCGGAGAGAAAATCGACACGCTTGCCGGTCCGGTTCAGCCACGCGATGAAGTCGAGATCCCAGTCACGGAAGCGGAACGGCACACCGAAGTCGAGGTAGGGCCGTGTGAGATCGACGGAACGGTTCTTGCCGCTCACGTACCAGCTGTCGCCCCAGCCGTCGCCGTCGGCGTCCCAGAAGTTGTACGCCTGCCAGGTGTTGGTCGAGAGGACGAGCGCGACCCGTGCGCGCGGCGCGGGGGAGCGGACGACGAACGGGGCGTAGCCGAGCCGACCGTCCCGAGCGCTCAACCGCAGGAAGTAGAGCCCGCTCGGCCAGTCGCCGGCGCGAATGAACCTGAGCGGAGCCGGACGGTGCCGATGCGCGCTCCAGTCGACCCGAACCGGAGCGGTCATCGCCGTGCCGGCGACCTTGAAGTCGCCGCCGCGAGGGCCGACCTGGCTCGTGTACTGGATGACCTGCAGGCGCAGGTCGCGCGTGTCGGTGGCGATCCGGAGGTCGGCGCGGTCTCCTGGCGCATAGCTTCGCTCCGGGAACTCGGCCTCCACACCCAGCACGCGCACGACCGGCGCGACGGCCCGCTGTCCTGGAAGGTTTGTGTAGACGCGCCCGCCGACGGTGAGCCTGAGGAGGTACGTGCGCGGCTCGATGTCCCGCCCCGGCCGCCAGACGAGCCGCCGCGCCCCGGCGAGCATCCGCCGCCGAACGGAGAACACGACCTTCTGCGGTCGCCCAGGCCGGAGCGTGTCGGTGCGAACGACGTCCAGCCGGACGGTTGCGGCCCGGCTCAAACGGAAGCGGACAACTGCGCGGTCGCGTACGTCGTCCCCGTTCGGGCTGATGGTGGCGAGCAGACGGCGGTCGCCGGCGAACGGGGGCTTGCTCTCGACACGAAGATCCTGCAACGCCGGCCCGGGGGCTCCGAGCAGCAACATCAGCGCGAGCCGGATCACGCCGCTCTCATGCGAACGCCCAGGCGGCGCGCCGCGAACGGAATGCTCGAGCCCTGCACGACGACGGAGAACGCGACGACGACGAAGACGATCTCGTACAGGCGCCGCGAATCCTCCACGCCGGCGAGGATCGCAAACGAGGCGAGCAGGATGGGGACCGCGCCCTTCAAACCGCTCCAGGCCACGAAGACCCGCTCGCCCATGCGCAGTCGTAACGGCAGCAGGAGTGGTGCCAGCGCGAGTGGCCGCGCAACGAACGCCAGGATGATCGCGAGCAGGAGGCCGTCGAGCCAGACCCTGTCGTCGATCAGCTCCCTCACGTCGACGGTCAGCCCGAGAGCCACGAAGACGACGATCTCGGCCAGGCTCGCGAGAGAGACCTGGAATCGCCGGATCTGGGTCTTGTGCGGAACGTGAACGTCACCCAGGGCGAGGCCGGCGATGAAGACCGCCAGGAAGCCCGAGCCGTGCGAGACGGAGGCGAGGCCGTAGATCACACCCGCGGCAGCGAGCGTTTGCAGGGGATAGAGACCTTCGCTCGGCAACTCCACGCGGCGCATGAAGATCAGGAGGGCGGCCGCACCGGCGACGCCGACCGCGAGCCCGACGGTCATCTCAACGACGAAGTCGGTGAAGATCGTCCAGACCGATCCGCCGTCTTCGGTCGCGAACTCGAGGATGCCGATCATCAGGGCGATGCTGACGGGGTCGTTCACGCCGGATTCGCCCTCGAGGATCGTGCCCGTGCGCCCGCGGATCGACTTGTTCCCGAGGATTGAGAACATGACTGCCGGATCGGTGGGCGACAGGGCTGCGCCGATGATCCAGGCCGTCGTCCAGTCGAAGCCGAAGAGGTAGTGGGCGCAGATCGCCATCAGCGCAGCCGTCGCGAACGTGCCCAGGATGCCGAGCGAGGCGATGGGCAGCGCAGCACGGCGGAACCGTCGCCAGCCGATGTGCATCCCGCCGTCGAAGAGAATGACGATCAGCGCGACGACCGCGATTCGTTCGACGGCCCGTACCTCCGGGACGACGACCGGGATCGCCGCTGCCGCGAGCAGGAAGAGCGCGGGCGCCGGTATCGGGAAGCGGTCGCTGAGCTTGCTGGCGACCAGCGCGAACAGCACGCCTCCCGCAGCAACGAGCACAACCGCCCCGAACTCGGCTAGCTCGTCCACAGCGCCAATCTACTGGGCGCCTTAAAGTTTTCCTTACAACTCCCTCATTCGAGCCACAAGGTCACGGGGCATACTGAGTCTGTGCGAACCCGCCGAATCCTTGTCCTGCTCTGCTTCCTCGTCGCTCTCGGGGCTGCGCCTGCTGAGGCCGCGGCGCCCGGTGACGGGACGCTGTCCGTTCGCGACGCCAAGGGCCTGGTCCAGCTCAGCGCCCGCGGGACGATGATCGGCCGCATCGCGAGCGGCAAGCTCACCGTCACCGATCCGAACCCGAACGACAATCGCCGCCCGATCGTCCTCGGTGCCGAGAGGCGCACCGTTTCTCGCAACCAGAAGACGACGATTTACAAAGGCAAGGACATCCGGGTCCGCATCACCGGCGGGCTCGCCCATGTGCGCTTCGAAGGCCGTGGCATCCACCTGAGCGCCGTCGGTCGAGGGCGCGGGCTCCTGGACGGCACCGGCGATCCCGCGACGGGCGTGTTCTTCGACGGCGTCTTGTCGCTGAACGACGAGGACTACCATTCGCTCCCGGACGCTCTCACGGCGTTCGACCTCGTCGGGCCGCCCGCAGAACGTGACTGACGGACGCGTCTGGCATCCTCTAACGACGATGCCGATCCATAAACCACAGCCTGTGCTCGTAGTGGAAGACGAGGCGTCGATCGCATCGTTCGTCTCGCTCTACCTCAAGAACGCGGGCTACGACGTGCACGTGGCAGCGAACGGCGAAGAGGCGCTGTCCCTGGCAGAGGCCACGCAGCCGGTCCTGATCGTGCTCGACCTCATGCTCCCCGACATCGACGGGATCGAGGTCTGCCGCCGTCTCCGTCGCACCTCGGATGTGCCGATCCTGATGCTGACCGCCCGCGACGAGGACGTCGACAAGATCATCGGCCTCGAGGTCGGCGCCGACGACTACCTCACGAAGCCGTTCAACCCACGGGAGCTGGTCGCGCGCGTGAAGTCGATCCTGCGCCGCGCGACGCCTGACCGCCGCGAGGTGGCCAGCGCGACCCTGACGCACGGGCATCTGAGCATCGACGCAGGCCGGCGCGAGGTCAAGGTCGGCGACGACGACATCAAGCTGGCCCCCAAGGAGTTCGACCTGCTGTGGGAGCTGCTCGACCACCGCGGTCTCGTCCTGACACGGGATCAGCTGCTCGAGCGGGTGTGGGGGTACACGTTCGCCGGCGACACACGCACGGTCGACGTCCACGTGCGGCAGCTGAGACGAAAGCTGGGCGACGCCTCACCGATCGTCACGGTCTGGGGCGTGGGCTACAAAGTTTCGCCAGCCAAGGAGCCGGTCTCCGTCTAGGCGCCTGACGGCGCCTAGACCCCGGAGGGGTTCTGTGTCCCCAGGCGTGTCGGCAGGTCATTTCAGAGGGGGCGGCGCCGCAAGCGGCGCCAGGCACCGGATGTTCCGGTCCCTCCGCTTCCGACTTCCGGCCCTCTTCCTCGCCGGCATCGCACTCACCGGCCTCGTCGCGACGGCGATCGCCTTCGGGCTCTTCCAGGACTACATGCGCGATCGCGCGGTCAAGGACCTGCGGCGTGAGGCTGCGGGCATCTCGGCGCTGTACTCCAAGCAGGCGGAGAAAGCACTGGACGAGGACCGGCCGCCACCGACCTTCCAGGCCCGCGAGCTCGAACGCGCCAGCGGCAACCGTCTGTTCTTCGTCGGGTCGCCTGTTTTCCTCGGCGGCGATTCAGGCCTCCGCGTGCTCCGGGTGCGAGAGATCGGCGACGAGCGCTGGCGAGGGCTGGCGCGCGGGCGCACGGTGCAGTTCGAGTTCACTCCACCGAACGAACAGCAGAAGCTCCTGGCGATCGGCCATCCGCTCTACGCCGTCGAGGACAAGAAGAAGGACGGCCCGCCTCTGGGCGCAATCGTCGTCGCCACGTCGAAGACCGAGCTTCGTGACCAGCTCGTGCCGCTGTTGGAGCGCCTGGCGGCCGCGTTCGCCGTCGGCGTCCTGATCGCAGCCGCGCTCGGCTGGTACGTCTCGGGCCGGATCACGCGCCCTGTACGCAGGCTGGCGAAGGCGGCCGACGAGGTAGCGGAAGGGCGTTACGACGTCGCTCTTCCGGATGTGACCGGCCGCGACGAGATCGCGGACCTGGCCGAGTCGTTCCGCGAGATGGCCCAGCGGCTCGCCGAGTCCGAGGAGCTCGAGCGCAACTTCCTGATGACCGTCTCGCACGAGCTGCGCACGCCGCTGACCGCGATCCGAGGGCATGTCGAGGCTCTCCGCGAGGGGCTCGTCGAGGATCCCGAGGCAAGGGCGGCTTCGCTCGACGTGATCGCATCCGAGGGTGCGCGACTCGAGCGGCTCGTCGGCGAGGTCCTGGACCTAGCCAAGCTCGATGCGCGGCGCTTCACCGTCCTACGCGAGGAGGTCGACATGGCGCGACTCGTCGACCAGGCCTACGCAGTCTTCGGCGAGCATGCGAAGGAGCGCGGCATCGACTACCACCAGGAGCTCGAGGCCCAGCCGGTGATCCTCTCCGACGGGGATCGCGTGCTCCAGATCATCACGAACCTACTGGCGAACGCCTTTCGCTGGACACCCGACGGCGGCCGGGTCGACGTGGCGCTGAGCGCCTCCAACGGGCGGATCTCCGTTGCGGTCGAGGACACGGGCCCGGGAATCGGTGCCGAGGAGCGGGAACGGATCTTCCGTCCGTTCTGGACGCACGACGGCAAGGGCACGGGCCTCGGGCTCGCCATCGCCCGTGAGCTCGCGGTCGCGCTCGGCGGCGAGATCGAGCTCGACAGCCAGGTCGGCCGCGGCAGCCGCTTCGAGCTGATCCTGCCCTTGGGCTGACCCGAGGAGGGTTTGGCGAAATAGATCTGAGCCGCCGGGCCGCGCTGCTCGCCCCGAGGCCGCGTCCTCAGTCGCCCCAATGCTGAAAGGCATTGGGGCTCCCTGCGTCCTGGCCTCGGAACGACCATCGCACCCCGGCGACGAGTCAATTCCGCCAAACCCTCCTGCCGTACGATCCCGCGGTGGCCCTTCCCGCACGAGCAGACGTCGTCTCGCTGCCGGAGCGCCGCTCGCCGGTGCGGGCAGCGCTCGTCGCGCTCCGGCCGAGGCAATGGTCGAAGAACCTGCTCCTGTTCGCGGGGCTCATCTTCGCGGCAAAGGTCGGGGACGCGCTGCGCTGGGGAGAGGCCTTCGCGGCGTTCGCGGCCTACTGCGCCGCCTCCAGTGCCGCGTACCTCGTCAACGACCTGCGCGACGCGCCGCACGACCGGCTCCACCCGCTCAAGCGGTCGCGGCCGATCGCGCGCGGCGAGCTGTCGCCTCGGGCGGCGCTTCTGCTCGCCGGGGCTCTGACGCTGCTCGCCGTCGGGCTCCTGGCCCCTCTCGGCCTGGCGTCGCTCGGCTTTCTCGGCGCCTTCCTCGCCCTGCAGGCCGCGTACAGCTTCCAGTTGAAGCACGTCGTCCTCGTCGACGTGCTCGCGATCGCGACCCTCTTCGTCATCCGCTCCGCGGCCGGAGCCGAGGCGGTCGACGTGCGCATCTCACCCTGGCTCCTGGTCTGCACGGCACTGCTCGCTCTCTTCCTGGCGCTCGCCAAGCGGCGAGGCGAGCTCTTCCAGCCCGGGGCAGGGCGGCCCGTGCTCGAGGGCTACTCGCTTCCCCTGGTCGACCAGCTGATCACCGTCACCGTCGCCTGCACGATCGCGGCGTACACCGTCTACGCGATCACGGCCCACTCGGCGGCGATGATCGCCACGCTGCCCTTCGTCGTCTTCGGGCTCTTCCGCTACCTGCTCCTGGTGCACCGAGACGATCTGGGCGAGGAGCCCGAGAACGTGCTGCTCAGCGACCGCCCGCTGCTCGCGGCGATCGGTCTGTGGGCGGTGACTGCGGCGACGATCCTGGTCGTTACGAGCTTAGCGGCGCTCTTCCATGCGATAGACCATCGCCCCGCCGCCGCCGTTCGCAGGCACGCGGCCGGATTGTTCGAGCTTTCGCTCCAGCCGCGCGAGGCGCTGGTCGACGCCTTTCCAGCCCGACGTGATCAGGTCGACGAGCAAGGCCAGGTCATCGACGCGTGAGTGGCGCTCCGCCAGCAGGTCGCCTTCGAGGCGCTCGAGTCGCCGGATCGTCTGATTCGACAGCCCACGCACCTCGGCGAGGTGTCGCGCGAGCGGCTTGGCCTCGGTCTGTACTCCGTCGCGGACGGCGTCCTCGACTCGGCCGGGAAGGGTCGACTCCAGATTCGCGGCCAGCTCGGCAAGCTCTTCGACCTGCCTTCGAGCCCGCTCGAGCGCAGCGTCTAGTTCCCCGGGCTCGACGCGGCCGTCTGCAGCCTCTTCTAGCCGAGCTCGTGCGCGTCCAATGGCGCTTTCATCCATGGGCGGAACGCTAGCGTTCGAGGCGGATGAAGCGCTCCGAGCTGGAGTACACGTTGCCGCGGGAGCTGGTCGCGCAGCGACCCGCCGAGCGCCGGGACGAGTCGCGCCTGCTGGTGTACGACCGGGCGACCGGCGAGACGAGGCACCGTCGATTCCATGAGCTCCCGGAAGAGCTGGGAGACGAGCTGGTGGTCGTCAACGACACCCGGGTCGTGCCGGCGCGCCTGCGTCTGCGTCGCGAGAGCGGGGGAGAGGCGGAGGTGCTGCTCCTAGAGCGCCTGAACGGGCACAACGAGTGGGAAGGCCTGGCCCGGCCCTCACGGAAGCTGCGCGCAGGGCAGCGGCTCGGGCCGGTCGAGCTCCTGGAACCGCTCGGCGACGGGCGCTGGCGCCTACGGCTCGACGGCGAGCCTGCCGGAGAAGCGCCCCTGCCTCCGTACATCACGGAGCCGCTCACCGATCCCGAGCGTTACCAGACGGTCTACGCAGAGCACGAGGGCTCCGCCGCCGCGCCAACGGCCGGCCTCCACTTCACGCCCGAGCTGCTCGCCGGCCTGGACGTCGAGCGGGTGACCCTCCACGTCGGATTGGACACGTTCCGCCCGGTTTCGGTGGACGACCTCGCCGACCACGAGCTGCACTCCGAGCGCTACGAGGTGGCGCCGGAGGCCTGGGAGCGAATCCGGGACGCCGATCGCGTTGTTGCGGTTGGGACGACCACTGTGCGCGTCCTCGAGTCCCTGGCACGCGGCGCTCCGCTCGCGGGCCGCACCGACCTCTTCGTCACCCCCGGCTTCGAGTTCCGGCGCACAGACGCGCTCCTGACGAACTTCCACCTCCCCGGATCGACCCTGCTCGCTCTCGTGATGGCCTTCGCGGGGATCGACGAGACGCGCCGGCTCTACGAGCTGGCGATCGAGGAGCGGTACCGCTTCTACTCCTTCGGCGACGCCATGCTGATCCTGTGAGCTTCTCGGTCACGGCCACAGACGGCGAGGCGCGTGCGGGCGTGCTCCACACCGCGCACGGCGAGATCCCGACCCCGGCCTTCATGCCCGTCGGCACCAAGGGGACCGTCAAGACCGTCGATCCCGACGAGCTGCGCGCTGTCGGCACGTCGATCCTGCTCGGCAACACCTACCACCTGCACTTCCGCCCGGGCGAGGACGTGATCGCCGAGCTCGGCGGCCTGCACCGCTTCATGGGCTGGGACGGGCCGATCCTCACCGACTCGGGCGGCTACCAGGTCTTCTCGCTGAAGCACACGATCCTCGCGACCGACGACGAGGGCGTCACGTTCCGCTCGGTCTACGACGGGTCGCCGGAGCGGTTCACCCCGGAGCTAGCCGCCGAGATCCAGGCCAAGCTCGGCTCTGACATCGCGATGTGCCTCGATGTCTGCCCGCCCGCGGACTCGCCGCGCGAGGAGCTCGAGGAAGCCGTTCGCCTGACGACCGTCTGGGCAGCGCGTCAGCGCCAGGCGCCGCGCGCAGAGGGGCAGCTCCTCTTCGGCATCGCCCAGGGCGCGACCGACCCCGATCTGCGCCGCCGCTCGATCGAGGAGATCGTCGCCCTCGACTTCGACGGCCACGCGCTCGGGGGCCTGAGCGTGGGCGAGGAGCGCGGCCCCATGTTCGACGCCCTCGCGTCATCGGCGCCTCAGTTGCCGGCCGACAAGCCCCGCTACTTCATGGGGATCGGCGACCCGGAAGGCGTCCTGGAGGCGATCGAGAGCGGAATCGACATGTTCGACTGCGTCCTGCCGACCCGAATGGGCAGGACGGGCGCCGCGATGACTTCGACCGGTCGCCTGAACCTGAAGAACGCGCGCTTCGCGCGTGACCCCGCACCCCTCGACGAGAGCTGCGACTGCCCGGCCTGCACGCGCTTCTCGCGCGCGTACATCCGGCACCTCGTCAACCAGCAGGAAGTCTTGGGCCTGCGCCTGCTGACCCTGCATAACCTGCGCTATCTAATTGACCTAACTGGGTCTGCAAGAGTCGCAATCACAGATGGCAAGCTGGCATCCTTCAAGCAAGAGACTCTCGATCGACTGAAGGACGTTTGAAGCCACGTGTACATCTCGATCCTGTTCATCGGAGCAATGCTCGTTCTGATCTGGGCGCTGCTCATCCAGCCCCAGCGCCGCCGCCAGCAGCAGCAGGCCCGGCTACTCACCGAGCTGGCCGTCGGCGACGACGTCGTGACACTCGGTGGGCTGTACGGCCGGGTGCAGTCGCTCGATAAGGACGCCGTCATGCTCGAGATCGCTCCCCAGACCAGCGTGCGCGTCGCCAAGAGCGCGGTTGTGGGTCGTGCCGCTGCGACCGAGGCGGAAAAAGCGCCTGCACCGCTAACCTAGGCAGAAGCCCGTGAAGGAACGCCGCTCGCATTTGGTCCTGCTCGCGCTCCTGGTCGGGGCGCTGATCGGCATTGCGCTCCTGGCGATCCCCGGCTCGCCCATTCAGAAGAAGCCGACGCTCGGGCTCGACCTCCAGGGCGGTCTCGAGGTTGTCCTCGAGGCGCAGCCGACGGCGGGCAAGACCCTCGACGAAGCCGAGATTCAGAGCTCGGTCGAAATCATCCGCAACCGCATCGACAAGCTCGGCGTCTCCGAGCCCGAGGTTCGCAAGCAGGGCGAGAACCAGATCGTCGTCCAGCTGGCCGGCGTCTTCGACATCAACCGGGCCGTCGAGATCATCGGCAAGACGGCGCAGCTCCAGCTCTACGACCTGCAGGCGAGCCTGGTCCCGGGAGTCTCGCTCACTCTCGATGGGTTCCCGCGCCCGTCGCCGACGCTCTACTCGCTCCTCAACGACGCAACGGTCAAGAGAATGGCGACGAGGGGCAAGCCGGCGGCGTGGTACCTCTTCGACAAGGACAACCAGCGCGTCGCCGGGCCGAAGCCGACGCGTCAGGAGATCCTCGACGGCCGAGCGCTGATCGGGAAGCAGAAAGTCCGCGTCCAGAGTCTCCTGAACGACGGAAAGCTCACGAAGGGCTACAAGCTTCGGGCCCTGCCGGAGAAGACGGTCATCCTGCGTTGCGGGATCGACCAGCGCTACTGCCCCGGAGTGAACGAGGCGGAGCCCAGCCGCACCTACTACTACCTCTTCAAGTTCGACCCCGAGAACAAGGAACACCCCATCCCGGAGATGACGGGCAAGGACCTCAACCCGGACGGGACGCGCCAGGACTTCGACACGGCCTCGAGCCAGCCGATCGTGACGATGCAGTTCACCGACAGGGGTGGCGACAAGTTCCACGACGTGACCCGCTTGCTCGCGCAGCGAGGGCGGCAAGTCCAGACTCGGAACAACGTCGACGACGAAGTCGCCTTCCAGCAGTTTGCGATCGTCCTCGACAACGTCATCCAGTCCGCGCCGACGATCGACTTCAACGAGAACCCGGACGGCATCCCGCCGGGCAACGGCGCGCAGATCACGGGCATCGGGTCCCTCAGCGAGGCCAAGGACCTCGCGCTCGTGCTGCAGACGGGCGCGCTGCCGGTCAGGTTCGTGATCGCCGAGCGCACCGATGTCTCGGCCACCCTCGGTAAGGACTCACTGAAGCAGGCTTACACGGCGGCCATCGCCGGTCTGCTGCTGGTCGCGATCTTCCTGCTCCTCCTGTATCGCTTCCTCGGCCTGGTCGCGGTGCTCGGTCTCGCCATCTACGCGGCCTTCATGTTCGCGGCGATTCTGCTCTTCAACGTCACGCTGACCCTGCCCGGCTTCGCGGGGATGATCCTCACGATCGGAGTCGCGGCCGACGCGAACATCGTCATCTTCGAACGCATCAAGGAGGAATCCCGAGGGGGGAGGTCCGTCCGCGCAGCGATCGCGGCGGGCTACGCGAAGGGATTCAGCTCGATCATCGACGCCAACATGGTGACCGCGATCACGGCGCTCGTGCTGTTCCTGGTCGCTTCAGCAAGCGTCAAGGGCTTCGCGCTGATGCTGCTCATCGGGACCGCGGTCTCGCTGGTCACTGCGGTCGGCGCCACGCGCGCGATGCTCGGGATCCTCTCCGGCTTCAAGTGGTTCGACAGCCCGAAGTTCATGGGCGCGCAGGGCCAGCAGATGGCGAAGTGGATCCAGATCGACTTCATCGGCAAGCGGAAGTACTGGTTCGCACTCTCGGGCGTCGTGCTTGCGATCTCCATTGGTGCGATCGCCGTCAAGGGCCTCAACTTCGGGATCGACTTCGAGGGCGGGACGCAGGTCACGTTCACCTCGCCGCGGGCGGTGCCCATCAGCGAGATTCGCGGCATCGCTCGTGAGATCGGGCAGGAGAACGCCGTCATCCAGGGCCGTGGCAACTCGGTTGGCGACGACCAGTACAGGAGCTTCACCATCAAGACGGAGTCCCTCGCCCGGGCCGACCAGACGAGGCTCGAGACGGAGATCAAGAACAACTACGGCGACAACATCCCGTTCGGGGTCAAGAACGTCTCCGAGAGCTTCGGAGGCCAGCTCGCCAGGAACGCGATTCTCGCGATCGTCGTCTCTTTCATCCTGATTTGCATCTACATCTGGATCCGCTTCGAATGGAAGTTCGCGGCCCCGGTCATCGCGTCGATCGCGCACGACGTGACGATTGCCGTCGGCATCTATGCGCTCACCGGGAGGGAGGTGACGACCGCAACGGTGGCGGCCATCCTCACCGTCCTTGGTTACTCGATGTACGACACGATCATCATCTTCGACCGTATTCGCGAGAACATCCCGCTGATGCGGCGGTCGTCGATCCAGACGATCTGCAACGTGTCGCTGTGGGAGACGATCCGGCGCTCCCTGGCGACGACCTTCATCACACTGCTCCCGATCAGTGCGCTGTTCTTCTTCGGAGGAGACACGCTCAAGGACTTCGCGTTCGCGCTGCTCGTCGGCATCGGGGCGGGCGCGTACTCGTCGATCTTCATCGCGGCTCCGCTGCTCGCGATGTGGAAGGAGCGCGAGCCCGAGTACGCACGCCGAATGGGTCAGGCCGACGTGGACAAGACGGGCGAGGTGATCCTCGCCGAAGCCGAGGCGGCCCTGACCGCCGAGCCTCCGCCCGTGCCGGAGCTGGCGCCCGTTGCGGCCGACCTGCCGGCTTCTGCCGGCGACGGAGACGGAGACGGCGACGGCGCGTCGGCCAGCTCGAAGCGCCAGCAGCGCCAGCAGCGCCGCCAGCGGCGGCGGACGCGCCCCCATGGCCGGCGATAGCGGTCTTCGGGATTCCGTCGAAAAGCTCGGCCTCGCCGCGCTCGGCGCCGTTGCGCTCACCGCGGAGCGGGCTGACGCTCTGGCGGACGAGCTGGCGGCACGAGGCGGCATGCGCAAAGACGAGGCTCGTCAGACGATCGAGGAGCTGATGCTGCGCTGGAAGGGCGAAGCCGGCCGAGTGGGGCAGCGGAGTGGCGCTGCGCTCGATGGGCTCTTCCAGCAGCTGGGCGTAGTCACGCGCGGGGACTACGAGGAGCTCGAGCTCCGCGTCGCGCAGCTGGAGCATCGGATACGCCTGGTCGAGGGCGGCCCGAGGGCAGTCCCTGACCCGCCGCACTAGTACCTAGGGGTCGCCCCTTCCGCGTGGAACACTGAAGATCATGGCCGAGCCGGCCCACCGCACACGCAACCTCGGACGCCTGACGGAGATCGCCCAGGTCGCCGTCCGGCACGGCTTCGGCTACTTCTTCGAACGGCACCGCCTGACCGACCTCCTGCCCGGCCGTAGCCGCCCGGCGCTCGTCGAGGGCACGCCGTCCGAGCGCGGCCAGCACCTGCGGGAAATGCTCGACGAGCTCGGCCCGACGTTCGTCAAGTTCGGGCAGCTCCTGTCGATGCGCCCGGATGTGCTGCCGCCCGACATCATCTCCGAGCTGCGCGGCCTCCAGGACGACGTGCGGCCGTTCGCCTACGAGGACGTCGAGCGCGTCATCCAGGAAGACCTCGGTGACCCCCTCGAGCGACTGTTCGTCGAGTTCGACCGCGAGCCCATCGCCGCCGCCTCGATCGGCCAGGTTCATCGTGCCGTGCTGCCGAACGGCAAGGTCGTCGCCGTCAAGGTGCAGCGCCCCGGCGCGCCTCGCCAGATCGAAGCCGACCTGGCGCTGCTCTACCAGGCGGCGCGAATCGCGAAGGAGCGGGTGCGCGCACTCGACTTCCTGGACGTTCGCGAGCTGGTCGACGAGTTCGCGCGCTCGATCCGGCTGGAGCTCGACTACCGCCAGGAGGCGCGAAACGCGGACACGCTGCGCAAGAACTTCGCCGGCGACCCGCGCGTAGTGGTGCCGAAGGTCTACTGGAGCTACACGCGTTCGCGGGTGCTCACGCTGGAGTTCCTCGAGGGCTTCCAGCTCGCGGACATCGACACGATGCCGTACGGGATGGAGGAGCGCCGTCGCCTCGCGGAGGTCATCACCGAGGCGTGGATGACGATGATCTTCCGCCACGGCGTCTTCCACGGCGACCCGCACCCGGCGAACATCCTCGTCATGCGGCCCGACCAGATCGGCCTGGTCGACTTCGGCCTGGCCGGAAAGCTCACGGACGAGGACCTCTCGAAGGCGACGCGCCTCTTCATCGACGTCGCCAACGAGAACGTCGAGGCGCTACCGAAGCGGCTCGCCGAGCTCGGCGTCCGCTACCCGAAGGAGAACGAGGACGAGTTCGTCGCCGAGCTCCAGGAGCTGTTCTACCGCTACTACGGCGCGAGCCTGGCGGAGATCGACCCGCTGCAGGTCATCCGCGAGGTGTTCTCGCTGATCTACCAGCTGAACCTGCACCTGCCGACGCGCTTCATGCTCCTCGACAAGTCGATCGCAACGCTCGCATCGGTCGGGGTCGAGCTCTATCCCGACTTCAACGTCTTCGAGGTGGCGCGGCCGTACGCGCGCAGCCTGATGGTCAGTCGTTACACGCCGCAGCGCATGTTCGCGCGCGCGCAGCGGGACAGCTGGAAGCTCGCGCAGGTCTTCGGCGACTACCCGTTCCAGATCCACGACGTGCTGGAGCAGGCGCGCGACGGCCAGATCGAGGTCGGCTTCGTGCACAAGGGCCTCGACGACTTCATGCACACGATGGACGTGGCGTTCAACCGCCTGATCATCGCGCTCGTGGTCGCGGCAGGGCTCATCGGGTCGAGCCTGATCGGCGTCTTCGCGACCGACGGGCCGCAGTTCCTCGGGCTGCATGTCGTCTCGGTGTTCGGCTTCTTGTTCGCGGGACTGCTGGGGGTCTGGCTGCTAGTCGGGGTCATCAGGTCCGGGCGGTTGTGAGAGCGCTTCTGGCGACCGTTGGGGTGGTCGTGGTCGTCGGCGGGGCAGCAGGCGTCTGGGCATATCGGGAGGAACGCGACACGCGGCGCGCCGACGTGGAACGTCTCGAGCTGCAGCTGAGAACCATGCGCACGAACGTGGCCAATGCCCGTCGCGACCTCCGAGGCGCCCGGCGCGAGAGCGCGCTGCTGGCGGCTCGCCTGCGGACCGTGTCGACCCGCGTGCAGCGTGCCCGTGTGAGCCTGCAGCCGCTGGCGGCCAGGGTTCGTCAGAGCGTCTTCACGGTCAAGGCCGCGGAGGACGAGGGCAGCGGGTTCGTGGGCTGGATCGAAGGCGGGACGACCTACGTGATCACCGCGAACCACCTCGTCGGCCTGAGCGTCGACGCCGGCAAGCCGAAGGTGCGGCTTCTGAAGCGTGGTCGGGTCTGGCGCGGCGTGGTCGTGAAGTTGGACGACGTCCACGACCTCGCGCTCATCCGCGTGCAGGGCCGGATTGCCCCGGCGCTCTGGCAGCGCCCGGTGTACCACCGCCCACAGCCCGGCGCGGAGATCCTGCTCGTGGGCAGTGCGCTCGGCTACGAGGGAACGGTCAGCGCGGGTCTCGTCAGCCGGGTGCTGCGCAACGAGATCCAGACCGACGCGGCCGGGCACCCCGGGGGCTCAGGCGGCCCGGCGGTCGATCGCGACGGCAACGTGATCGGCGTCCTGGTCTCGGGTGAGGCGGAGAACCTGAACTTCCTCGCGCCGATCAGTCTCATGTGCAAGCGCATCCGGCACTGTTAGCCCCGGCCCTGGCCGCTGTCGATCGTTCGGCACAGACTCGCGCGAAAGGACATCTGGCGTGGGGGAGAGGCTCGCGCTAGCGTCGAGCGCATGCAGAACGTGCTTCTCGCCGAGCCCGAGCCGGCGGCGCGCGGCTTTCTCGAGCGTCACCTGCGCCAGGACGGATTCGAGGTCTTCGAGGCCGAGGACGGCGAGGCGCTCGAGCTCCTCGAGCGGAGCCAGCCCGATGTGGTGCTCGTCTCGGACGAGCTGGCACTCGATCTGTGCGCGCGCCTCCGCGAGGGCGAGCCGGGGCGCTCGTGGGATCGCGACCTGCCCGTGATCGTCCTCGGCGGGCAGCAGGCCGACGCGGTCGACCGCGTCCGCGCCTTCGCGCGCGGGTGCGACGACTTCGTCGTGCGCCCGTTCCACTACGACGAGCTCGTGGCGCGCATCCGAGCCGTCCTGCGCCGAGCGCAGCCCGCGCCGGGGCGAGTGCTCCGGGCCGGTGCGATCGAGGTCGACACGGCAACGCGACGGGTGACGGTGGGCGACGAGCGCGTGGCGCTGCCGGGCAAGGAGTACGAGCTCCTAGTCAAGCTCGCCGGCGACCCGCACCGCGTCTTCACGAAGGAGGAGCTGCTCCGCGAGGTCTGGGGCTTCCGCTCCCTGGGCCGCACGCGCACTTTGGACTCGCACGCCTCCCGGCTGCGACGGCGGCTGGCCCGGCCGGACCGGCCGCCGTACGTCCAGAACGTGTGGGGCGTCGGCTACTGCCTGCTCGGCGACTAGTACCGGCCGCAGTTACCGCCTATAGTGGTCGTGCGCCCGCCGCCTACTTGCCGGCGGGCATTCTGCGGCCAACACGAGGAGGGGTCTCTAATGAATTCGTTGCGCAAGCAACGCTCGAAAGGCATGCCGCGCATGCGAACCGCGCTTGTGGGTTTGGCGTGCGTTTGCGCGACGGTGATGCTCTGGCCGGGGCAGGTTTCGGCCGCCTCCTGGCAGCCGGCTACCGACCTCTCTGCCCCGGGGCAGAACGCTCGGACCCCGCAGCTCGCCCTTGACGGTTCCGGGAACGCCCTCGCGGTCTGGGTGCGCTTTAACGGCACAAACTCGATCGTGCAGAGCGCATCACGCCCGCCAGGCGGTGCCTGGGCGGCGGCGCAGGATGCGTCCGCGGCAGGGCGGAGCGCCTCTGACCCCCAAATCGCGTTCGACGCGGCCGGCAACGCGCTGGCGGTGTGGACGCGCTCGAATGGCACAAACGACATCGTGCAAGCCGCCTGGCGCACGGCCGGCGCCTGGCAACCGGCGCAGGACTTGTCAGCAGTCGGGGAGGACGCCGTCTACCCGCAGGTCGCGCTCAACGGAGCCGGCACCGCCGTCGTGGTCTGGGAGCGCTGGAACGGCACAAACGTGATCGTGCAAGGCGCCCTGCGCCCGACGGCCGGCCCCTGGCAGGCAGCGCAGGACTTGTCGCCGGCCGGCGGGAACGCCTCCAACGCCCAGGTCGCGCTGAACGGAGCCGGTGACGCCGTCGCCGTCTGGTCGCACCAAATTCTCTCGGATACGACCGTGCAGGGTGCAGTGCGCCCGGCAGGCGGTTCCTGGGGCGCGGCGCAGGACCTGTCGGAGGCGAGCTCGAGCAACGGCAACGCGCAGGTCGGGCTGGACTCCGCCGGCAACGCCCTCGCCGTGTGGGAGCGCTGGAATGGCGAGAACCAGATCGTGCAGGGCGCGTCGCGCCCGTCGGGCGGAGCCTGGCAGGCGCCGGATGACCTGTCGGGGGAGGGACAGGACGCCAACAGACCGCAGGTCGCGTTCGACGGAGCCGGCCGTGCGCTTGCAGTCTGGGAGCGCTCGAACGGCATCCACGTGATCGCGCAGTGGGCCTCGCGCCCGGCGGGCGGCCCCTGGCAGGCAGCGCTCGACCTGTCGGCGGCCGGGCAGGACGCGTTCGATCCCAAGGTCGCGCTCAACGGAGCTGGAAACGCGCTCGCAGTCTGGCAACGTTGGAACGGCGCAAATGACATCGTGCAAGGCGCGACACGGCCGGCGGGTGGCTCCTGGCAGCCCACGCAGGACCTGTCGGCGACGGGGCGATCCGCTTTGGGCGCCCAGGTCAAGCTGAGCGCGGCCGGGAACGGGCTCGCAGTCTGGGTGCGCTCGAACGGCACGCACGACATCGTGCAAGGGCGCCCTCTACGACGAGGCTGGGCCTCCTCCACCACCTCCGCCACCGCCTCCGCCACCGCCTCCGCCACCGCCTCCGCCACCGCCTCCGCCACCGCCTCCGCCACCGCCTCCGCCTCCGCCTCCTCCGCCTCCGCCGCCACCGCCGCTACCGCCACCGCCACCGCCCCCGCCCCCGCCTCCGCCACCTCCGCCACCTCCGCCTCCGCCGCCTCCGCCGCCTCCGCCTCCACCTCCCGCGCCGCCACTTGTGCGTCAGTGCCGCGTGCCGAAGGTGATCGGGCGCACCGTGGCAGCAGCACGAACGGCCATTCGGCGCGCGAACTGCTCGCCCGGCCGAGTCCGCCGGGCAAAGTCACGGCGTGTCGGTCGAGTGATCGGCCAGACCCCGCGAGCGGGAGCGCGCCGCGCGAGAGGTGCAAGGGTGAACCTGGTAGTCGGCCGGCGCTAAAGGGAAGAGGGAAGCCGCTCGCCCCTTCTAGTAGGAGGGGCGTCGGCTACTGCCTGCTCGGCGACTAGCCTTGCCCCTCATGGAGTCTGCGCTCGCGATCGCAGCGGCGACCTGGGCCATCGCGATGGCTCTCGGCCCCTTGCTGCAGATGAGGAAGATCATCCAGCACAAGAGCTCGCTGACGATCTCGGTCGGCTACTTCCTGGTGCTCTTCGTCGGCTTCCTGCTCTGGCTCGCCTACGGGATCGCCGCGGACAATCTCGCGCTGATCATCCCGAACACCGTGGCCGCAATCGTGATCGCGATCACGATCGTCGTCGCGCTGCGGTACCGGCGAGCGGGGTAGAGAGGGCCCGGTCGCCCGGGCCCGCCCTTCCTAGAACGCCTGCTCGTAACGTCCGAGAACGTCTACCCAGCCGTTGGCGTAATTGCCCGCGGACTCCTCGGCTTCGGCGCCGAGCACGTCCCAGCCGCGGTGCTCGAAGTCGAAGCGCGTGCCGTCGCCTTCCGGCGTGAAACGCATCTCGATCTCCGTCGGGCCCGGCGTGTCCGGGTTGACCTGCCAGGCGAGGACGACGCGGGTCGGCGGCTCCCAGGCCGTGACGTGCGCCCAGTGCGCCTCCTTGCCGTTCGTCATCCGCTCGTAGATGCGGCCGTTCGGGCCCGTCTCGAAGACAACCGTCTCGGGGCTCCGGTCGTCACCCATCATGCCCTCGACCGAATGCGTCTCGTAGGGAAACCAGTCGGCGATCCCTTCGGTGAAGATCTCGAAGGCCTTCTCGGGAGTCGCTGCGACGACGCCCGTCTTGCGGATCGTCAGATCCGTTTGCTGCACGTTCATTCCCTCTCCTCTCCGTTGCGGGCGACCGCGGACTCGAACGAGGCGAGCGCGGTCTCCCAGAACCTGTCGAAGTAGTCGCGGACCTCGCCGAGGCCGTTCGGATCGACCCGGTAGATGCGGCGCGTGCCGTCACGGCGCTCGGTCACGAGGCCTGCGTCCTTCAGCACACGCAGGTGCTGCGAGACGGCCGGCCGGCTGACGGGGAGCTCACCTGCGAGCTCACCGACGGCGCGGGGGCCGCCCTGCAGGAGCTCGAAGATCCGCCTTCTCGTCGGATCTCCGAGCGCGTCCATCGCACTTGCGTAAGCCATCACTAACGGTAAGCATAGACTTACTGAGACCGCTCGTCAAGCATCGCGCCCTCGAGCGTCAGAAGCTGCCGCTTGCGATCGAGCCCGCCGCCGTACCCGACCAGGTCGCCGTTGGCGCCGACGACCCTGTGGCAGGGCAGCACGATCGGGATCGGGTTGCGGTTCATGACCGTCCCGACTGCGCGGGCGGCCCGAGGGCGGCCGGCGGCCTTCGCCAGTGCGCCGTAGGTCGTGAGCTGGCCGTGCGGCACCTTGGCCAGCCGGGTCAGCACCTGGCGCGTGAAGTCGGCGACGGGGGTGAGGTCGACCGCGAGCTCGAAGTCCGTGCGCTGCTCGTCGAAGTACTCGTCGAGCTGTCGCCGCACGTCGTCGAGCGGGCGCGACGCGCGGAGCACACGAGCGCCGAACGCGCGGGCCAGCCGCTCGACCTCGCGCTCCGGCTCGGGGTCGAACGAGATCCGGCAGAGGCCTTGCCCGCTGGCGGCGACGAGCAGGGTCCCAACCGGTGTGTCGGCCAGGTCGTAGGCGACGTCCAGCAGTCCCTCGGCCGCCGCCGCGTTGCGGAACTGCTCGTCGAGGCTCGAGGAAACGGTCATCGGTGCTCCTTTCGCAGCCGGCGGACTCCCGAGGAGGCGGCCTGGCGCGCTGCCACTTCGTTTGACTCGAGGACTTCGCCGATCTGGTCGTAGTCGAGGTCGTAGCCGTACCGGAGCACAACTGCGACGCGCTCCTTGGGCGGCAGGTCACGCGTCAGGTCGGCGAGCTCGGCGTAGGCGGGGCGGGAATCTTCTACGGCCCATTCGGGGAGAGGGGCCTGCGGACGACGCTTGCGCACGTCATCGATCGCCACGCGGTGGGCGATCGTGAACACCCAGGCGCGGAGGTGCCGGCCGTGCTGCAGGCCCGAATACGCGCGCAGGGCGCGGAGGAAGGTCTCCTGCCACGCGTCCTCGGCCGCCTCGCGCGGAAGCAATCCGCGGAGGTACCGCGAGGATCTCCTCGCGGTGCTCCTCGTAGAAACGCTCGAATGGCGGCAGCACGACTTCCATCATCTTCTGTAACGGGACAGACGGCCGAGGTGTGAGACTGCCGAACGTGCGGACCGCGGTCGTCGGGCACACGGAATGGATTCGGTTCGCATCCGTCGAGCGGGTGCCGATCGCCGGCGAGATCATCCAGGCCCGCGAGAACTGGGTCGCGCCCGCGGGTGGCGGCGCTGTGGCCGCAAGCCGGCTCCTGAAGCTCGCCGGCAACTGTGACTTCTTCGTCGCCGTCGGCAACGACGAGGTCGGTGAGCACGCTCGGGCCGCCCTAGAGGAGCTCGGAGTGCGTGTGCACGCGGTCACGCGCGACGAGCCACAGCGGCGTGGTTTCACGTATCTCGACGACGAGGGCGAGCGAACGATCACGCTGCTCGGCCCGAAGCTGCACCCGTATGGGAGCGACCCGCTTCCGTGGGACGACCTGGAGCAAATCGACGCGGTCTACTTCACGGCGGGTGACGCCGCTGCGCTGCAGGCCGCTCGGAAGGCGCGCGTGCTCGTCGCCACGGCGCGAGAGCTCCCCACCTTGCAGGAGGCACACGTCGAGCTGGACGCGCTGGTGCACAGCGGCACCGACCTCGCCGAGCGTTACGAACCGGGTCAGATCGACCCGCCGCCGAAGCTCGTGGTCACGACGATGGGGCGCGAGGGAGGCGAATTCGTCGCGGGCGAGCGCGCAGGAACCTATGCGGCCGCCGAGCTGCCGGGCCCGCTGGCCGACGCCTACGGGGCAGGCGATTCCTTCGCTGCCGGGCTCACGTTCGCGCTGGGTCGCGGCGACAGCGTCGAGGAGGCATTGGCCGTCGCAGCCGGCTGCGGCGCAGAAGCCATGACGATCAGGGGCGCCTTCGGCTGACGACTAATTGGCGCGCCAGGGTTGCGCTGTGGGGAATCGTGGTTTAAAGTGGGGGGAAGTGGTATACACGTCAGGCCCCTAAATGCTTCTCGGCGAATACGAGCACACACTCGATGACAAGAACCGCATCACCCTCCCGGCGAAATTCAGAGCGTCGTTTGCGGCAGGGGTCGTCGTCACGCGCGGAATGGACGGCTGTCTGTACGCCTACCGCCTGGAGGACTGGGACAAGCTCGTCGACAGCCGGCTGGCCGGGCTCGACCCACTCAGCCAGGAAGGCCGCAGGATGCATCGGTTCTTCTTCTCCGGCGCGGCCGAGGCCGAGCTCGACAAGCAGGGGCGCGTGATGATTCCCGCCGCCCTCATCGAGCACGCAGGGCTGGGCCGGAACGTGGTCGTCGCCGGAGTCAGGGACCACCTGGAGCTCTGGGACGGCGCCGCCTGGCGCAAAGAGATGAAAGAGGTAGAAGGGAGCGCAGAAGATGTTGCCGAACGTCTTGCAACCAAACGAGACTGATCACGTTCCCGTCCTGGCCCACGAGGTGCGAGAGCTCCTCGCGGTCCGGCCCGGTGAGACCGTCGTCGACGCGACCTTCGGGGCGGGAGGCCATGCCGCGCTCCTTGCTGCCGACCTCCAGGGCGCCGGACGTTTCATCGCCGTCGACCGTGACCCGACCGTCAAGCCGTACTACGAGCAGTTCCGCCGGCGGACGGGTGTGCAGTCGCGCCTGCTGCGCGGCGAGGCCTCGGTCATCCTCGACCAGCTCGCCGAGAACGGCTTGCAGGCGGACGCGATCCTGCTCGACCTCGGCGTCTCGAGCATGCAGATCGACAGGCCCGAACGCGGTTTCTCGTACGCGGTCGATGCGCCGCTCGACATGCGCATGGACCCGACCGCGGAGACCTCTGCCGCCGATCTCGTCAACGATTGGCCCGAGCGCGACCTGATCTCGATCTTCCGCCGCTACGGGGAAGAGCGTTACTCGAAGCAGATCGCCCGGGCGATCTCGCGTCGCCGTAAGCAGCAGCCGATCGAGCGAACCGGTGAGCTGGTCGAGCTGATCCGCTCCGCCATCCCCGCACCGGCGCGCTTCGGAGACGGCCATCCCGCGAAGCGCGTCTTCCAGGCGCTCCGTATCGCGGTCAACGACGAGCTCGGCGAGCTCGAGGATGCTCTGCCGGCCGCCTTCGACATGCTTCGTCCCGACGGGCGACTCGCGGTGATCGCGTTCCATTCCCTCGAGGACCGGATCGTCAAGCGCTTCTTCCAGAAGCTCGAGAAAGGCTGCATCTGCCCGCCCGACTTCCCGATCTGCGCCTGCGGGCGTGAGCCCGAGCTGCGCCGGCTCAACCGCCGGGCGATTCGCCCGAGCGCCGACGAGGTCGCCCTCAACCCGCGCGCCGCCTCCGCCAGGCTCCGCGCCGTGGTGAGGTCATAACGTGGGCCAGGCCGCTGCTGCGGACCGTCCTCGCCGTGGTCCGGCGAAGCCGCGGCCCCAGCCGAAACCCAAGGCCAGGGCCAAGAAAGCGCCCCGCGTACGAGTCGCAGGCGGCGCGGTCTGGATCGGGATCGTCGCCGTCCTGCTCTCCGGCGTCGTCGCCCTGAACGTCGCGGTCCTGCAACTCAACGTCAAGCTCGAAGATCTGGGGACGGAGCGAACTCGGCTCCGTGCCGAGAACGCCGACCTCGCCTCGGAGATCGCGAGCAAGGCCCAGGCGGGGCGGATCCACACTCTCGCCCGCGGCCAGCTCGGGCTCGAGGTTGCGGACGCGGGCCGGACGACCTACTTGAACGTGGGGCCCAGCGGCGAGTGACGGCGAAGCTGCCCAACCGCCGCATCCGCCTGCTGCTAGTCGTCTTCGCCTTCGCGTTCCTGGCCATGTTCGTCCGGGCCGCCTGGCTGCAAGGCGTGCGCGCGCAGGACCTGGGCCGCATGGCGGAGAGCCAGCACCGCCAGACGACGGTCGACCCGGGCTCGCGCGGCACGATCTACGACCGCCAGGGCATCCAGCTGGCGATCGGCCGGCAGGCGACGACGGTCTACGCGAACCCAAAGCAGATCGACGATCCGGAGCTGGTGGCCGCCGTGGTCGCTCAGACGTTGCGCCTCGATCCCAAGGAGGTCGAACGGCTCCTCTCGGACAAGTCGAAGGGCTTCGTCTACATCGCGCGCAAGGCCGATGCGAAGCGCGCGAAGCTGCTCGAACAGCAGAACATCGTGGGGCTCGGCTACATCCCTGAGGAGCAGCGCGTCTACCCGCAGCGGCACGTGGGGTCTCAGGTGCTCGGTTACGCCGGGACGGACAACCGAGGTCTGGCCGGGCTGGAGCTCGCTCTCGACCCGGTCCTCCGCGGCCGGCCGGGCCGGGAGACCGTCGTCCGCGACCCGGCGGGCCGAGCGATCAGCATCCTTTCCTCGACAGCCGCCGAGCAGGGCCAGGACGTCTACCTGACCCTCGATCACACGCTGCAGGCAAACGCCGAGGCCGTGCTCCGGCAGACGATGCAGCGCTGGCAAGCGGAGGCGGCGAGCGCCGTCGTCCTCGACCCGCGCAACGGCGACATCCTCGCGATGGCGGTCGAGCGCGGCTACGACGCGAACCGCTTCCCGATCGTGCCGCGCGACCTGCAACGAAATCGCGCCGTCACGGACACCTACGAGCCCGGCTCGACGTTCAAGGTCGTGACCGTCAGCGCGGCGCTCTCCGAGGGGCTCGTCTCGCCTTCCACTGCGTTCACGCTCCCCTACGAGATCCACGTCGCGGACCGGACGATCCGCGACGCGCACGAGCGCGGCACGGAGCGGATGACAGTCGACGAGATCATCTCCAAGTCGTCGAACGTGGGCACGATCACGCTGGCTGAGCAGGTCGGCGAGGAGCGCCTCTCGCAGTGGATCAAGCGCTTCGGCTTCGGCGCGAAGACCGGCATCGACTTCCCGGGCGAGACGCAAGGGATCGTTCCTGCGCTCGAGCGCTGGTCGGGGTCGACGATCGGCACGCTGCCGATCGGGCACGGCATCGCCGTCACGCCCGTGCAGATGGCAGCCGCCTATGCAACCGTCGCCAACGAGGGTGTCTGGCTGCGCCCGCACGTCGTCGCGAAGGTCGGCTCGATCCAGCGCCCCGCGTACGCCGCTCGACGCGTCCTCTCGCCGAACGTCGCCCGCCAGGTGATGGCGATGATGCGCGACGTGGTCGTCGAGGGCACCGGCCAGGAGGCCGCGCTGCCCGGATACCAGGTGGCCGGCAAGACCGGAACAGCCGCGAAGCCGGATGCGAGCGGCGGCTACTCGAAGTCGGACTACGTCGCATCGTTCGTCGGCGTCGTTCCCGCGACGAACCCCCGTCTCGTCGTCCTCGTCACGATCGACGAGCCGCGCGGCGCGATCTGGGGCGGCACCGTCGCGGCTCCGGCCTTCGCCGACATCGCGCGCTTCGCGCTTCAGTACCTCGAGATTCCGCCCGACGCGCCAGAGACGCTCCCCGCTCGGGAGTAGTCCACCCGTTGCTAGGCTCGCCCGCGGTGATGCCCCGGTGGATCTCACCGAGCTTCTAGACCCCCTCGCACCCGTCCAGGTCGTGGGCGACCCGGCCGTCGAGATCGCCGACCTCGCCTACGACAGCCGCGCGGTGCGACCGGGGACCCTCTTCTTCTGCGTGCCGGGTGAGCGCGTGGACGGGCACGAATATGCCGCGGGAGCGGTAGAGGACGGCGCCGCTGCGCTCGTCGTGACACACCCCGTCTCAGCCCGAGTGCCGCAGATCGTCGTCATGGACGTGCGCGAGGCCATGGCCCATGCGGCCGCCGAGTTCTTCGGCCGGCCGACGGAGCAGCTCGAGATCGCTGCCGTCACCGGGACGAACGGCAAGACGACGACGTCCTTCCTGCTGTACTCGATCCTCGAGGCCGCGGGACGAAAGCCCGGGCTGCTGGGGACGATCGAAAGCCGCGTGGGCAGCGAGCGCAGGGCGGCAATTCGCACGACGCCCGAGGCGATCGACCTGCAGCGCACCTTCCGCGAGATGCTCGACGCCGGCAATCTCAGCGCCGCCCTCGAGGCGACCTCGCACGGCTCCGAGCAGAAGCGGCTCCTCGACGTCCGCTTCGCCGTTCTCGTCTTCACGAACCTGAGCCAGGACCACCTGGACTTCCACGGGACGATGGAGGCCTACTTCGAGGCAAAGCGACGGCTGTTCGTCAATGGGCTTCCGCCTGCTGCGGTCAACATCGGAGATCCGCACGGCAAGCAGCTCGCGGACGAGCTGCGCGGGCTTGGCGGCGAGCTCGTCACGTTCGGCTTTGCCGACGACGCCGACCTGGGGCCGGACGACGTTGACGTCAGCAAGTCGCGCCTGCGGGGCCGCTTCAACGTCGAGAACATTCTCGGAGCCGCGGCCGCCGGGCGGTTGCTCGGCATCGAGCCGAGCGCGATCGACGCCGGGATCGAAAACCTCGAGGGCGTCCCCGGACGGTTCGAGTTGGTCGACGAAGGGCAACCGTTCACGGTCCTGGTCGATTACGCGCACACGCCGGAGGCCCTCGAGAACGTGCTGGTCGCAGCGCGCGGGCTGGACACCGGCCGCGTGCTCTGCGTGTTCGGCTGCGGCGGCGATCGCGATCGCTGCAAGCGCCCGATCATGGGAGAGATCGCCGGGCGGCTCGCTGAGGTTGCGATCGTCACCTCTGACAATCCGCGCAGCGAAGAGCCGCGCGCCATCATCGACGAGATCGTGGCGGGCGCCGAGGGCGGGCTCGAGATCGAGCCGGACCGCCGAGAGGCGATCGTGCGCGCCGTCGAGGAGGCTCGCCGCGGCGACGTCGTCGTCATCGCGGGCAAGGGCCACGAGCAGGGTCAGCAGTTCCGGGACCGAACAGTTCCCTTTGATGACCGCGAAGTGGCACGAGAAGCCCTGAGGCGCCTCGGGGCAGCAGCTTGATCCCGCTCTCGCTCGACGAGATCGAGGCCCTCTGTCCGGGCAGGCTCGACCGCGCTCCCTGGGCCGACGAGGCGACCGGCATACAGGTTGACTCGCGACGCATCGACGAGGGTGACCTCTTCGTGGCGATCGGGGACGGCGTCGATTTCCTGCCGCACGCGTTCGCGCGCGGAGCCGCCGCGGTGCTTGTCCCCGAGGACGCGTTCTCGGCGCTCGCGGCGCTGGGCAGCGCAGTGCGCGCTCTCAGCTCGGCGAGGGTCGTCGCCATCACGGGCTCTACGGGCAAGACGTCGACGAAGGACATCCTGGCCGCGCTCTGCAGTCCCCACGCGCGCACCGTTGCTGCGGAGGGCGGGCACAACAACGAGATCGGCCTCCCGCTGACGCTTGCTCGCATCGAGGAGGACACGGAGATCGTCGTCTGCGAGATGGGCATGCGCGGCCTCGGTCAGATCGCAGAGCTGTGCGCGCAGGCGCGCCCGGAGATCGGCGTCATCACGAGCATCGGGCCGGTCCACCTGGAGTTGCTCGGCACCGTCGAGCGAGTCGCAGAGGCCAAGGCAGAGGTGGTCGCCGGGCTTCCTGCGGGCGGCACCGCCGTCGCTCCCGATGAGCCCCTCCTGGAGCCGTACCTCGCGCGCGACGACATCGAGGTTCGGCGTTTCCGGCCCGCAGACGTGCTCGCGTTCGAGCCGGCGGGGGAGACCGCGCGGGTACGACTGAAAGTGGGGTCGCGCGACGTGGACGCTCGACGTGCCGTTCACGGCGCGCTACCAGGCGCTGAACGCCCTCGCCGCGCTCCATGCCTACGACGCGCTCGGACTTCCGCTCGACGAAGCCCAGGCCGGCGCGAGCGGCATCGCGCTCTCGCGTTGGCGTGGCGAGGAGATCGAGCTTCCGGCCGGCGGCCTCTTGATCAACGACGCCTACAACGCGAACCCCGTCTCGATGGCAGCGGCGCTCGAGCATCTCGCGGAGCGCGCCGGAAACCGGCGGAAGGTGGCGATCCTCGGTGAGATGGCCGAGCTCGGGCCGGACGCTCCGGCCCTGCACGCGGAGGTCGGGCGCGTCGCTGCCGAGCGCGGCGTGGAGATCGTCCTGGCGGTGGGGCCCTTAGCGCGCGAGTACGGAGACGCGCGCTGGGTCGAGACAGCCGACGAGGCCGTCACCGCCCTGGACGACGTGCTCCAGCCGGGCGACGCCGTCCTCGTCAAGGCGTCACGGGCGCTGGGGCTCGAACTCGTGGCAGAAGCAATCGAAGGAGTGCGCGTCTAGATGGAGCGAGTCCTCGCCGCAGCGATCCTCTCGATGGCGATCTCAATCCTCGTCGGCCCCAAGCTGATCGCGCTTTTCCGCGCGAGGGAGTACGGCCAGCACATCCGCGAGGACGGTCCCGCTGGACACCTGGTCAAGCAGGGGACGCCGACCATGGGCGGCGTCCTGTTCGTCCTCTCGGCCGCGATCCCGTTTCTGATTCTGAGCCGCTACACGGCCGAAGGGCTGACCGTCTTCTTCATCACGCTCGGGTGCGGCGCGATCGGGTTCATCGACGACTACATCAAGGTCACGCATCGCCGCTCGCTCGGCCTCTCCGGGAGGTGGAAGCTCCTACTGTTGGCTGCGATCACCGTCGGTGTCGGATGGGTCGTGCAGGAGGAGAAGATCGACAAGTCCATTTACGTGCCGGTGCTGGACTGGACGCTCGCCCTCTCGTTCGGTTTCTTCGTATTGCTCTTCCTGATCATCGCCGGCTCCGCAAACGGAGCGAACCTGACCGACGGGATCGACGGCCTGGCCGTGGGGGTGGGGACGATCGCGCTCATGACGTTCACGGCGATCAACATGCTGGCCTACATCCGTGAGGGTCAGCTCGACATCCCCGTGGGTCGCGACGCGGCGCAGGACCTGGCGATCTGGGGAGCGGCGTTGATCGGCGGCATGATCGGCTTCCTCTGGTTCAACGCGTTCCCGGCCGAGCTGCAAATGGGCGACACGGGCTCGATGGCGATCGGCGGCGCGCTCGCCGGCTTCGCGATCATGACCAAGGCGGAGCTCCTGCTCCTGCTGATCGGCGGGATCTTCGTGGTCGAGGCGCTCTCGGTGATCCTCCAGGTCTTCTCGTTCAAGTACTACGGCCGGCGGCTCTTCCTGATGGCGCCGATCCATCACCACTTCGAGATGAAAGCCTGGTCTGAGACGAAGATCATGGTGCGCTTCTGGATCCTCGGGGGGATCCTCTGCGCCGTAGCCTTCGCGCTCTACTACAAGTACTACTTCGCCGGCTTCCGCGAGCTCCGATGAAGCTTCCAGGTCGCGCCCTCGTCGTCGGCCTCGCGCGGTCGGGGCAGGCGGCGGCGCTCGCCCTCGCCAAGCGTGACGTGGACGTGATCGGCGTCGATCAAGCCGAGATCGACCCCGGGAGGCTTGCCGCAGCGGGTGTCGAAGTTCGATCTGGATCCGAGGAGGACTCGCTACTCGATGATGTCGAACTCGTCGTCAAGAGCCCGGGCGTGCCGGGAACTGCGCCGCTCGTGGCGGCTGCTCGCGCGCGCGAGATCCCGGTCTGGAGCGAGGTCGAGCTCGGCTACCGGCTCCTG
>CAWFZH010000002.1:0-147007 GCA_963820335.1 uncultured Actinomycetes bacterium
GAAGGAGGAAATCGACCACGCGACGCTGGTCCTCGACGGTGGCTGGACGGAGCAGATGCAGATCAACACCATCGAGCCGTCGCCCATCGGCGAGGCGAGCCGTGACGGCCGCCTGGCGCTCGACTTCGGCCACGTCGACGCCGGACGCAAGCTCGTCGTCCTCCTCCAGTACCAGGTCAATCCGACCAACGTAGGCCGCCGGTCGCAGGACGTCGAGCTCTACGACGGCGAGACCCTGCTCACCAAGGTCGACCGCACACTGACGGTGTATCCCTGATGGACGTCGTCGTCCGCGCCTTCTTGGCGTTCATCTTCATCTTCCTGCTGACCAGGCTGATCGGCCGGCGCGAGCTGAGCACGCTCCAGCCGTTCGACCTGCTGCTCCTCGTCGTCGTCGGCGACCTGCTCCAGCAAGGCGTGACCCAGAACGATCTCTCGTTCACCGGGATCGTGCTTGCGGTGGGCATGTTCGGCCTGTTGACCCTTGCGCTGTCGTACACAGGCTGGCGGTTCCCGCGGCTGCGCCCGCTGCTCGAGCCGGAGCCGCTGATCCTGGTCGAGGACGGCAAGGTCATCGAGAAAAACCTGCGCAAGGAGCGCATCACCCCCGAGGAGGTCGCCGGCGAGGCCCGGCTGCAGCAGATCTCCTCGCTCGACGACGTGCAGTGGGCGCTGCTGGAGTCGGGCGGCCGCATCAGTTTCATCCCGAAGTCGCCCTCGTAGACTCGGCGCATGCCGCTCTACCTGTCCGAAGCCGACGTGGACGCGCTGCTCACGCCCGCAGACGCGCTGACGGCGATCGAGGCCTGCTTCGCGCGGATGGCCGCCGGCGCCGTCGACAACCGGCCGCGCTACCGGCACCGCCTCGAGAGTGGCGCGATGGCCGTCATGTCGGCGGTCGACCACGAGCTGGCCCGCGGCGGGGTCAAGACCTACGCCGCGCTGCCGAAGCGCACGTCCTTCGTGGTCACCCTGTTCGACATCGACAAGGCCGAGGTGGAGGCCGTCATCGAAGCCGACAAGCTCGGGCAGCTGCGGACCGGTGCCGCGAGCGGAGTAGCGGCCAAGTACCTGGCCAAGGAAGGCGCGACCACGCTCGGGATCCTCGGTTGCGGCTGGCAGGCCGAGAGCCAGGTCGCCTCTATTCGAGAGGCGGTGCCGACGATCGAGAAGGTCGTCGCCTACTGCCGCACGGAGAAGAGCCTGAAGAAGTTCTGCCGCAAGGTGAAGGCCGAAGCAGGCGAGACCCATCGCGATCCCGCGAGTCAGGACATCGTCGTGACGGCCACCAATTCCGCCGACCCGGTCCTGCGCGGCGAGTGGCTGCAACCAGGCGCGCTCGTCTGCGCGATCGGCGCCAACGTCCCGCAGCACCGCGAGCTCGACAACCAGGTGCTCGAGCGCGCCGCCTTCGTCTGCTGCGACTCGCTGGAGCAGGCGCGGATCGAGTCCGGCGACCTGATCGAGCCGGTCCAGCAGGGGACGCTCGACTGGCTCGAGGTGCACGAGCTGCAGGAGGTCGTGGCCGGCGAGCTCTCCGGGCGCGCGTCACCCGAGGACATCGTCCTCTTCAAGTCGAACGGCCTCGCGGCGTGGGACGTCGCGATCGCGACGAAGGCGGTCGAGCTCGCGCGCGAGCGCGGCGTCGGCCGCGAGCTCTAACGCTCGACCTTGGCCTGGCCGACGACGTCGTCGCCGAGGGCGCGGATCACTTCGGGCCGGTCGAGGAGCCGGTCGCGCTCCTGTGGCGTCGTTCGGTTCTTCACGTACGGGTCGTCGAGGATCTCGGTCAGCGAGCGCCCCCGCTCGTGCTCGCGGATGACGTACCCCGCGACCCGATCGACGTGACTCGACTTGCTGAAGAGGTTTCGAAAGAAGTCGCCGATCGCCATCGCGGCCGATTGTATCCTCGGGTCATGCGCAAGCTGTCCACTGCCGGGCGTTTCGCCGAGCGCGAGCTGCACGGAGTGGACGAGGCCGGGACCGACGAGCGGATCCTGATCTGGATCGAGCGCCGCGAGGGCGGTGCCTGGGGCGTCGGCCGTGCGATCAACCCTCAGCACCGCTCGACGGATGAGCCGCGACCCGACGACTACGTGTTCGAGGGCTTCGAGCTCGACGACGCGCTCCAGAGTGCGAACGAGATCCTCGAAGACGATCTGTCCGTGTCGGAGCGCGACGGCCGCTCGGAGCATGTTCGGCCCTTCACCCGCAAGGAACTGCTCGGCCCGCTCGAACGCTGGTTCTTCGGCCACAGCCCGAGATAGAAGCTGACTTGAGTCGCGCAGTCGTCCTCTCCGCCGTGCGCACCCCGGTGGGTCGTAAAGGAGGCGCGCTTGCAGGCGTACGGCCCGACGACCTGGCTGCGACCGCTATCGCGGCGGCGGTCGAGCGGGCCGGCGTGCCGGCCGAGCAGATCGAGGACGTCTACTTCGGTGCGGCGAATCAGGCCGGCGAGGACAACCGGAACGTGGCGCGCATGGCCGCCCTGCTGGCGGGGCTTCCCGAGTCGGTCGCGGGGGTGACTGTGAACCGGCTCTGCGCGTCGGGCCTGTCCGCCGTCGTGTCGGCGAGTCACGCGATCGCCGCCGGCGACGGGGACCTCTTCGTGGCGGGCGGTGTCGAGTCGATGAGCCGCGCTCCCCTCGTGATGGCGAAGCCGGACGAAGACGACCCGGAGCAGGAACCGGAGGTGTTCGACACGACTCTCGGATGGCGCTTTCCGAATCCAAGGATGGAGGCGATGTTCCCGCTGGAATCGATGGGCGAGACCGGCGAGAACGTCGCCGAGCGTTACGCGGTCACGCGTGAGGAGCAGGACGAGTTCGCGCTCCGCTCGCAGCGGCGCTGGGCCGACGCCGCCGAAGCGGGCCGGTTCGACGACGAGCTCGTCCCCGTGGGCGACGTCACGCGGGACGAGCATCCCCGGCCGGACACGAACGCGGAGAAGCTCGCGGGGCTTGCGCCCGTGTTCCGTGAGGGCGGCACCGTCACGGCCGGGAACTCGAGCGGGATCAACGACGGAGCCGCAGCGCTGGTCATTGCCAGCGAGGAGAAAGCGCAGGAGCTCGGCGTCGAGCCGCTCGGCGCGTTCGTCGGGAGCGCCGTGGCGGGTGTCGACCCCCGCGTGATGGGGATCGGCCCAGTGCCCGCTGTCCGGAAGCTGCTCGAGCGCACGGGGGTCGAGCCCGGCGACCTCGACCTCGTCGAGCTGAACGAAGCCTTCGCGTCCCAGAGCCTCGCCGTGATCCGCGAGCTCGGGCTCGACCCCGAGCGCGTAAACGTCAACGGCGGCGCGATCGCGATCGGTCATCCGCTGGGCATGAGCGGGGCACGCCTCGTCGTGACGCTCCTGCACGAGCTCCGCCGGCGCGGGGGCCGCTACGGGCTCGCCACCCTCTGCGTCGGCGTGGGCCAGGGCCAGGCCGCACTCTTCGAGCGCTAATGGAGGTCGCCGCCGCTTACATCGAGCTGGGCTTGCGGCTGGGCCGCCACATCGACGGGCTCGTGGACGCTTACTACGGCCCGCCCGAGCTGGCGGAGCAGGTGGAGGCCGAGGAGCTCCAAGCGCCCGCCAAGCTCGCCACGCAGGCGGCGAAGCTTCGAGAGTCGAGCGAGAACGGCTGGCTGCACGCGCAACTCGTGGGACTGGAGACGGTCGCCAGGCGCCTGGCCGGCGAGGATGATCGCCTTCGAGGACGAGGTCGAGCGCTGTTACGGCGTCCGCCCGCAACGGACTTCCGAGGACGTGTTCGAAGCGGCTCACCGCGAGCTCGACGAGCTGCTGCCGGGAACGGCGCCGCTTGCGGAGCGCTCCCAGGCCTGGCGTGAGGACAACGTCGTCCCGGCCGATCGGCTCGCCGGCTTCATGGACGCGCTGATCACCGACCTACGCGAGCGGACCGAAGCCTTCGTCGGCCTCCCGCGGGACGAGAGCATCGAGCTCGAGTACGTCACCGGCGAGCCGTGGGCGGCGTACAACTACTACCTCGGAGGCTTGCGCAGCCGGATCGCGATCAACACCGATGTGGCGATGACTCCCGACTTCGCGGCCGAGCTCGCGGCGCACGAGGCCTATCCAGGGCACCACACGGAGCAGGTGACGAAGGAGCAGACGCTGGTGCGGGACCAAGGCCGGCTCGAGCAATCGATTCTCCTGATCGGGACGCCTCAGGCGCTGATCTCCGAAGGGATCGCGGTCCTGGGGTCGGAAATCATGCTCGGCGAAGACGAGGAACGGCTGACGGCGCAGCACGTCGCCCCGCTCGACGTCGAGTACGACCCCGAGCTCTCGAAGCTGGTCAAGAAAGCCCGCGAGCCTCTGGAAGACGCCGTGGGCACCAACGCCGCCCTGCTGCTCCACTCGGAGGGCGCCTCGGTCGACGAGGCACGCGACTACCTGATGCGCTGGAGCCTGTCCTCGGAACGGAGGGCCGCTCAACAGATCTCGTTCATCTCCGATCCGACCTGGCGCGCGTACGTGTCGACCTATGCGGACGGCTACCGGGTCTGCCGCGACTTCGTCGACGGCGACCCACAGCGGTTCAAGCGGCTCCTGACCGAGCAACTGACCCCTGCAGACCTCCTCTAGCCCGATATCGTCTCGGTCGTGGCTGTCGCGACCGAGCGCGAGTACCTGCTCTTCATCAACGGTGAGCCGACCGAGTCGTCGGGCGGCGAGCTCAAGGAGCTGACCGAGCCAGCAACCGGCGAGCCGCTGGCGAAGGCCGCGATGGCCACGGAGGCGGATGTCGACCGGGCCGTGGAAGCTGCGCAGGCCGCCCTCGCCGGCGACTGGGGCAAGACGCCGGGCCCCGAGCGCTCACGGCTGCTCCACGCGCTGGCCGACGCAATGATGGCGAACCGCAAAGAGCTCAACGAGCTCGAGTCGAGGAATGTCGGCAAGGCGATCTCGTCGGTCAAGGCCGAGTTCTTCCAGGGCGTCGAGAACTTTCGGTTCTACGCCTCGGCGATCGCCTCCATCGCGAGGGCGTGCCAACCCGGTGGGCGGCTCCCTTCTCTACTACTCGCTGAAGGAGCCGGTCGGCGTCGCGGGGCAGATCGTCCCGTGGAACTACCCGCTGAACATGGCCACGTGGAAGCTCGCCCCCGCACTGGCTGCCGGTTGCTCAGTCGTCCTCAAGCCCGACGAGGCGACTCCGCTGACGGCGCTTCGCATCGCCGAGCTCGCCGCCGAGGTCGGTTTCCCGCCGGGCACCATCAACGTCGTCCCGGGCCCCGGGAAGACGACCGGCGCCTACCTCGTCCAGCACCCCGGGCGTGGACAAGATCGCTTTCACCGGCTCGACAGCGACCGGGACGGAGATCATGAAGAGCGCCGCCGAAGGCATCAAGCGCCTGACGCTCGAGCTCGGCGGCAAGAGCCCCAACCTCGTCTTCGCCGATGCGGATCTGGCCAGCGCGATCCCGAGCTCGGTCTGGTCGATCTACTACTCGGCCGGCCAGAGCTGCGAGGCCCGGTCGCGCATCCTCGTCGAGCAGTCGATCTACGACGACTTCGTTACGCAGTTCTCCGAAACGGCCGGGAAACTGAAGCTCGGCGATCCGCTCGATCCGGAGACTCAGCTGGGCTCGCTCATCTCGACGAACCACCGCGACCGTGTCCACGGGTTCGTGGAGACGGGCCGGGAGGAGGGCGCCGAGGTCGTGCGGGGAGGCGAGCCGGTGGACGGCAACGGCGCGTTCTATCCCGCGACCGTGCTTGCTGGGGTCGACACCGTCGATGAAGGTCGCCCAGGAGGAGATCTTCGGCCCGGTCGTGACGATCAGCCCGTTCGAGGACGAGAAGGACGCGATCAAGCAGGCGAACGCGGTCCGTTACGGGCTGATGGCAACCGTGTGGACGGGCGATCCCGGACGCGGACACCGCCTGGCGCGGCGAATCAAGGCCGGCACGGTCGGCATCAACATGCCGTACAGCGCCTTCCCGGGAATCCCGTTCGGCGGCTACAAGCAGTCGGGCTTCGGCCGCGAGCTCGGGCTCGACACGCTCGACGATTATCTGGAGACGAAGAGCGTGATCGTCTCGACGAGCCCCAAGCCGATCAACCCGTTCCAGCTCTGAATCGCTACCGCTGGGCGGTCCTCGCGGCCGGCACGGCGGCCTCGACCGCGTTCTCGGCCGTGCTGCTCGGCCTGCCCGTGCTGGCCCCGATCCTCCGCGAGGAGTTCGATCTCACGCTCACGGAGGTGGGCATTGTCCTCGCCAGCGTCTGGGTCGGGCCGATCTTCACGCTGCTCCCCTGGGGGCTCGCGGCCGACCGCTTCGGCGAGCGGTTGGCGCTGGCCGTCGGGCTGACTGCGATGGGTCTGCTGGTCGCCGCCGCCGCCGCGGTCGACGACTTCTATGCGTTCGTCGGGCTGATGGGCCTCGCCAGCGCAGCCGGGTCCAGCGTCAACTCTGCGAGCGGGCGCGCCGTCATGCACTGGTTCGGCGCCGGAGGAGCGCGGGTTCGCGCTCGGACTGCGCCAGGCATCGCTACCGCTCGGTGGCGCGCTGGCGGCTTTGACGCTGCCCGCGATCGTCGGGGCGAGCTCTCTGGACGGGGCGCTTCTCTTCCTCGCCGTCCTCTGCCTGGTGGCCGCGCTGGTCTCGGCGCTCGTGGTCCGCGATCGGCCGGCCACCGACTCAGCCGAGGAGTCCGAGCCGTGGACGCTTCGCGACCGGCGTCTGTGGCTGCTGAGCTCAGGCAGCAGCTTGTTCCTGGTCGCCCAGATCGCGCTGACCGGGTTCCTCGTCCTGTTCCTGCACGACGCGCGCGGGCTGTCGACGGGCGAGGCCGCCGCCGTGCTCGCAGTCGCGCAGGTGATCGCGATTGTCTTGCGGATCGGTGCCGGCCGCTGGTCGGACCGCGCCCGCGAGCGCATCCGCCCCTTGCGGCTCGTCGGGCTCGCCATCTTCGCCACGCTCGCGCTCTCCGCGGCTCTCGTCACCGTCCCGCTCGAGATTCTCGTCCCGACGCTCGTCGTGGCGACGGCGTTCTCGATGATGTGGAACGGCCTCTCGTACACGGCCGCCGCGGAGCTGGCCGGACGCTCGCGAAGCGGCGCCGCGATCGGCTTTCAGCAGATGACGCTGTCGATCGTCGGCTTCGCCGCGGCGCCGCTGTTTGCCGCGCTCGTCGACGCTTCGTCGTGGCGCACGGGCTTCGCGGTCTTCGCCGCGGCGCCACTAGCGGGCTGGTGGGTACTAGGCCAGCTCGCGCCGGAGGACTGACGCGACCGCGGTGAGCGCGATCCGAGTCTCCTCCAGGCGTGGCTCACGAGTCGTCAGCCGCTGAAGCGCGAGACCGGGCAACAGCAGGCCCTTGATGCTCGACCACGTCGTTCCCTGCACGACTCGCCAGAGCTCCATCGAGACGCCGAGCGTGAGCAGCGCGACGACGACAGGCGTCCAGATCGCCGGCGCGAACGGCCAGAACTGATCGGCAACGAGTCCGACCGGCAGGACGATCGCGACGAAGTTCGTGCCGCAGCGCAGCGAGAACCGCGATGGTCGCGCGTCGCCGCGCCAGGTCGCCGCCAGGGTTCCCTGCTCGGCGGCCGCGATCGCGCGGTGCTCGGCCCCGTGCAGATAGAGCGTTCGTCCGCGAAGGAGCCACGCGAGCAGAGCCACGCTGAGCACGATCCCGGCAATCAGGGTCGCCGTCTCGGAGAGGAGCACGAACACGCAGGGCGCGAGCAGCGCCGCCGTGAGAAAGATCTTCTCGCGCTTGCCGGCGACACCTCCGCCGCGGAAGAGCGGCGACATGGATGCGCCCAGCCGGGCGATGCCGCGCAGGAGCGGGATCCTGCGGAAGGCGGTCGAAGCCGCAGGCATCGTGCCTTCGACGACCGTCCCATCGGCGCGGGCAAACGCCCAGAAGCGCTCGCTCGCGATCACGATTCCGTCGGGTCTCGCCATTCCGCCAAGCGTCGGCAGCGAAGCCTTATCGGCCCGCGCGAGGAATGCGGTGGCGGCGGCGACCCCGGACACTCCTCTAACCCTGCCGGACCATGCGACCGCCCGGCAAGTGCCGGGCGGCCTAGGTCGAGTATTTCTTGGTCCTAGTGGTTACCAGCGCCCGCGGGTGAAGAAGCCGAGCAGCAGGAGCACGATGACGACGATGAGGATGATGTAGAGCAAGCTCACTTGGTCGGTCCTCCTTTCTCGCTTGGCCTGGTTCTGCCCCGAGAGGTCCGGGACCAAACCTCGTGCGCGATCTCCTCACGGGTGCCCGTCCGGGTTACGCTCCTCGCGTCGAAAGGAGGATGCTTGATTCGCGTATTCGTCGTCTACGAGCAAGAGCCCGACCCCGAGCGGTACGGGCAGCACGCCGAGCTCTGCCGCCAGGTGCCCGGTTCGACCTTCCGGCACGGCCGCGTGTTCGGCGCGCCGATGGGTGAGCCGAAGTACCCCTACTACGCCGAGTGGGAATTCCCCGACATGGACGCCTTCAAGGCCGCGGCCCGCACCGAGGAGTTCATGGCCACGGGCAAGGACGCCATGGAGATGGGCATTCCCTTCCACGTCCATTTCGCCGAGGTACATGAAGCCTGAGCCCTCCTCTCCCGAGGAGCTCGGCTTCGAGCGGATCGTCTACGAGAAGGCGGCCCCGCGGGCCACGATCACGCTCAACCATCCGGAGCGGTTGAACGCGTTCGACTTCCAGATGCTGAGGGAGCTGGCCCGCGCCTGCGAGGACGCTTCCTGGGACGACGAGATCCGCGTCGTCGTCCTCACCGGCGCCGGCCGCGCGTTCTGCGTCGGCGCCGACCTCAAGAGCTGGGGCGACGAGTACCTCGGCAATCCGGACGGCTACTGGAAGTGGTTCGGCGCGTTCAAGGACGCTCACGACCGGCTGCGCGAGATCGGCAAGCCCACGCTGGCGCGCATCAACGGGATCGCCGTCGGCGGCGGCAACGAGCTGCAGATGGCGTGCGACCTGGCGGTGATGGTCGAGGGCGCTTTCATCCGCCACGTGGGTCTCGAGCACGGCTCCGTCCCGGCGGGTGGCGCGACCCAGTGGTTGCCGATCATGGTGGGCGACCGCCGTGCCCGCGAGATCATCTACATGTGCGAGGAGATCCCCGCGGCCCAGGCCGCCGAGTGGGGCCTCGTCAACTGGGCGGTGCCGGAGGGCGAGCTCGACGCGAAGGTGGACGAGGTCGTGGAGAAGCTCGCGGCGAAACTCCCTATGACGACCCGCTACGCGAAGCAGCAGCTCAATTTCTGGCGCGACCTCGCCTGGCACGGCACGGTCGGGCACGCTCGCGACTGGCTGTCGCTCTCGATGCTGAGCGAGGAGGCGCAGGGAGCCGTGCGGCGGTTCCTGGAGAAGAAGTGAGCCAGCTCGTCCTCGTCGAGCGCGACGGCCCGATCGCAGTCGTCCTGCTCAACCGCCCGGAAGCGCTGAACGCGCTCTCGGACGAGCTGATGGACGAGCTGGTCACGAGGCTGACGGAGCTGGACCGGGAGGACGACGTGCGCTGCATCGTGCTCGGCGGCTCCGAGCGAGCCTTCGCGGCGGGTGCCGACATCGCCGAGCTGGCGAAGTCGTCGCCGATCGACCTCTACTACCAGCGGCGCGTCGAGCGCTGGGATGTGATCGCGGGCCTCTGGACGCCTCTCGTGGCGGCGGTCTCGGGCTTCTGCCTCGGCGGCGGCTGCGAGCTGGCCATGGCCTGCGACCTGATCGTCGCTTCCGAGACGGCGCAGTTCGGTCAGCCGGAGACCGGGGTCGGCGTGATTCCGGGCGCCGGCGGGACACAGCGCTTGACGCGGGCCGTCGGCAAGTCACTGGCGATGGACGTCATTCTCAGCGGCCGCTTCCTGTCCGCCGACGAGGCTCTCCGCGCGGGTCTCGTGGCGCGCGTCGTCGCACGCGAGGCGTGGCTGGACGAGGCCAAGCGGGTGGCTCGGGCGATCGCTGCGAAGCCGCCGGTCGCGACCAGGCTGGCGAAAGAGGCGGTCGACAGGTCCTTCGAGAGTGCGCTCTCGCTTGGACTGGAGTACGAGCGGCGCTCGCTCGCCCTCGCGTTCGCGTCCGAGGATGCGAAGGAGGGGCTGAACGCCTTTCTCGAGAAGCGCAAGCCGGAGTTCAAAGGGAGGTAGACGATGGATCTCGACACGCTCTTGCAGGGGCACAGAGACGCGATCACGGTGCGCAGGATCTACGGCGATCCGGTCGAGCGAGACGGCGTCACGATCGTGCCGGCGGCGTCCGTATTCGGCGGTACCGGAGGCGGCGGCGATTCGGACGGAGAGGGTGGCGCAGGCTTCGGCCTCGCCGGCCGGCCGGCCGGAGCGTGGGTCATCCGCGACGGCGAGGTGACGTGGAAGCCGGCCATCGACGTCACGCGGCTCGCCGCGATTGCGGCACTCGCGTACGTGGCGGCTCGTCTGCTGACTAGGTGACGAGCTCGAGTGGGACGAGCGTGACTTCGAGCTCGCGCCCGCCACGGAAGACCCGCGCCTTGACGTCGGTTCCGATCAGCTCGCCGGCCATCAGCCGCTGAAGATCGTTCACGCCTTCGACGGGGAGCCCGTTCACTTCGACGATCAAGTCCTCGGCCCGGAGGCCCGCGGCCGCGGCCGGGCTGTCTTCGACGATCTCGACGATCTCGACTGCGTTCTTGCGGCCGAGCCTGGCGGCGAGTCGGGGTGGGAGCGGGCGAGGTCCGCCTGCGATGCCGAGATAAGCGCGTCGGAACCGTCCCTCGGTCATCAGCGCCGCGATGATCTTCCTCGTTGCGCTGTTGACCGGCACGGCCAGGCCGAGCCCGACGCCGGCGACGGCGGTGTTGATGCCGACCACCCGGCCACGGCCGTCGGATAGCGCGCCGCCCGAGTTCCCGGGGTTGAGCGCTGCGTCGGTCTGGATCACGTTGTCGACGATCCGGCCCGCGGCGACGGTCAGGGAGCGGCCGAGCTGGGACACGACACCCGCCGTGACGGACCCTGTGAAGCCGTGCGGGTTCCCGATTGCGACCACGAGCTGGCCGACGCGGAGGCGCTCGGCGTCTCCGAGCTCTGCCGCGGTGAGGTCGCCGCCGTCGAGCCGCAGCACGGCCAGATCTGAAAGCGGATCGGCTCCGACGACGCGAAAGTCGTGCTCGCGCCCGTCGACGAAGGACGCGCGCCCCGTGCCGTCGGCCTGCGCAACCACGTGCGCGGAGGTCAGCATGAACCCGTCCGGCGTAATGACGACGGCGCTCCCGGCTCCGTCGAGCCGGCGGCCGCCGCGTACCCGCCGCGAGACGCGCAGGCTCGCGACCGAAGGCGCGAGCCGGTCGGCGACCGAGGTCACCGCACGGGAGTAGGCGTCGAGCGCCTCGTCGTCAGCGCGCTGCCCGTCGCGATCGGCCGCTTCATTGCCGGATTGCGGGTCGAGGAGGGCGTCGACGAAGCTGATGCCTGCCATCGCTCCAAGCTAGCACCGCGGTCTCGGGCTACGTCGCACGCGGGAGCGCACCACTTAGACCCCACCCACCCGGGGTTCTTAACCCGCTCCGCCTCCGGCGGTGAGCGTATCGAGGACACGCGCACGAGTGGCGCGCCGAAATGCGCCAAGATGGCGCCGGTTCGTCCACACGGTGAGGAGGCACGAGCGATGGCAGAAGTCGAGACCGGGCGCGAGGGCGGGGTCCTGACGATCACGCTCAACCGGCCGGAGGTGCTGAACGCGTTGACGAGCGCGGCGCAGAAGCAGCTCCTCGGTGCGCTCAAGGAGGCTCGGGCGGATGACGTCCGTGCCGTCGTCCTCACAGGCGCCGGGCGCGGGTTCTGTGTCGGCCAGGACCTGACCGAGTTCCGCGAGGGCGCCGACGACATCTCCGAACGCCTGCGCGCGAACTACCACCCCACCGTGCTTGCGATCCGCTCGCTCGAGAAGCCCGTGATCGCCGCCGTCAACGGGGCCGCCGCCGGCGCCGGCCTCTCGCTCGCCTGTGCCTGCGACCTCCGGATCGCCGCCGACAGCGCGACCTTCGTGCCCGCCTTCATCAACATCGGCCTCGTGCCCAGACGGCGGCGGCACGTACTTCATCTCGCGCCTCCTCGGCCCGGCACGCGCCTTCGAATGGATGAGCTCGGGGCGGCGCCTCTCAGCGGCCGAGGCCCACGCCTGGGGTCTCGTCTCCGAAGTCGTCGAAGGCGACCGGCTGGCGGCACGCGCCGCGGAGCTGGCCGAGACCTACGCGCAGCTGCCGACGCGCGGTATCGGGATGACGAAGCGCCTCTTCGACCACACGCCGCACGCGACTCTCGAGGAACAGCTCGAGCTCGAGGCCCAGCTGCAGGCGGCGGCGACGAAGACCGAGGACTTCGCGGAAGGCGTCGCGGCCTTCCTCGAGAAGCGCGACCCCCGCTTCACCGGCCGCTAGCTCGCCCCGCAGACCGCCATGTCCAGGCCCTCGGCCGCGCGTTTGGCCTGGGCGCTCGCGAGGCCGGACTCCGTGAGGAGTTGCTGAATGGCCTGGCGGTCCTCACTCTTCGCGGCGGCCAGCATTCGCTCGGCCGCGTCGACTTCAGCATCGAGCGCGGCGAGCAACTCGTCGATCTGCGCCTTCTGCTCGGCGGGCTGCTCGAGCTCCTTCAGCTCCGCGTTCTGCTCCTTCGCCACAGGCACCGCGCGCTCGAGGAAGTTCGCGAGCTGAAGCGGATCAGTGGGATCCTGCGGCTGAGGAACTCGACTGATTTCCTGCTCGGCCTCCGAGCAGACGACGTCCGCCCGCTCGACGAACGAGGCTTCACTCTCTTCGTCGCCGCCCCCGCAGCCCGCGAAGCCCGAGCACGATGACCAGCGCGACGCAGGCCAGGACCAACCGCATGGTGCGAGACTCTACTCAGGAGGCCTTGCGCGGCTGGAGGTCGACGACCAACTCGCAATCGAGCGCCTCCGCGATCCGGAGCAGGGTGTCGATCCGGGGCGGCCGCCCACCCCCTTCGAGGCGGGCGATCGCCGACTGCGTCGTCCCGGTCAGCTCGGCGAGCTCGGCCTGGGACAGGTCCCGTGCCTTGCGCTGCGTGGCAACTTGCTCGGCGACCTGCGTGAAGAACCAGCCCTGGTCGGGATCGACGTGCGCGAGCCGCTCGCGCAGCCGCTCGAAAGCCTCAGGCGGCATATCGCATCCCCGCTATAATAGCAAACATGAGATACATCGCGGCCGGGTTCGTGATGGTTGCCGGATTGGCGTGGCTCGTGATCGATGCTGCCTCAGACGATTCGTACTACGGGGACGGCACCTCGCACTGGGAGCACGCTGGGCGGCTGGGCTCGCAACCGCTCGTCGTCGGCGCCGGCGTCGTTGCTGCGCTGGCGACGCTCTGGGTGTTTACGCGCGCCCTCCCGAGCAGCACCCCTCGGTCCGGGCGCGTCCTGTTCGTCGCGGTGCCGGTCTACGCGTTCTCGTGGTTCATTGCCTGGATGTCTATGGCGATCGGCCACTGAGCAGCTGCCGCACCTCGCCTTGCTCGGGGAAGCGGCCCTGCGCCTGCTTCGAGAAGATCGTCTCGCCGTCGACGACGACGTCGTACTGGCTCTTGGCGCCCTCCTCGGCGACGGCCTCGTGCTCCGTTTCGGCGTTCAACTCGGCCGCGAGACTCGCGGCCCGTTCGTCATAGCCGTCTCAGACCGGGCAGTAGAGAATGCTGATCCGCGCCACGGCCAAAAGCTATCGGAAGCTCAGATGGTCTTGAACTGCTCGAACGGCTGCCGGCAGCTCGCGCAGTAGCGGATCGAGCGGCAGGGCGTCGGCCCGAAGATGTTCTCGAGCCGCGTGTCCTTCGAGCCGCAGTACGGGCACTTGAAGGCGGCGCTCTGGAGCTGGACGAGCTGGGGCGGAGCGGCCTCCCGTGGCGCGGGAGGTGCAAAGCCGGACCGGCGGAGCTTCTCCCTGCCCTCCGGCGTGATGCGGTCCGTCGACCACGAGTCGTCGAGGATCACCTGGACGTCGGGCTCGCCGCCGAGTGCTCGGATCGACTCGGCCATCTGGTCGCGCATCACCTCGAGCGCCGGGCAGCCGAGGAAGGTCGGCGTGAACTCGACGCGCACGTGACCGTTCTCGACGGCGACGTCGCGCACGACGCCGAGGTCGACGAGCGAGATCGTCGGGATCTCCGGGTCGGGGATCTCGGCCAGGGCCTCCCAGACGCGCTCGACGGTTACCACGTCGCTCCCGGGACGCTGCGACGCACCATCGTCATCTCGTCCCAGAGCTCAGCGAACTCGGGCGTGTGCTCTCCTCGATCATCCACCAGCGGTCGCAGCTCCTCGACTGCTTCGACGAAACGGGGCTCGTCCTGCAGCCGGTCGAACCACATCTGCGCGTGCATCCGGTGGTAGGCCTCCTCGCGATCGATCTTCGCTGCGAGGCCCGCGACTTCGGCGTCGTCCGACTCCATCAGCGCCCGGATGCGCTTCTCGTCGGCCTCTTCGTAGAGGTAGTGCCGCGCAATCGTCTTGGCCCAGTCCGGCACGAAGCGGAGCTCGACGAAGGCCGAGCAACGGTACTCCTCCGGCCTGCGGTCGAAGGCGAGCTCGTCGGCCGTCGTGTCCAGCTCCTCGGCGACGAGCTGGTAGAGCGCCCGCGCGTGCCCGATCTCGTTTTGGGCGATCGACGAAAAGGCCACGTCCTCCTCGAGGAAGGGCGCGATGCCCGTCCACTCGGAGTTGCGCCAGCCGAGGACGAGCTCGTCGTCAGCGATCGGCAGGAGCAGCTGTGCCCGCTCGCTCACGTGCCTCCTTCAGCTTCTCCTTGAGCGGATAGCCGTCGACCCGGTGGTAGTTGCGCTCGAGCTCGTCGACGAACTCGTCGATCTCGTGGACGTCTTGGCGTGCCACGACCCAGAGGGCGACCGACTCGCCGCGCCGACCGAACTGCTCGCGCGCGTACCAGTCGGCGTACACGGCGTCAGGCGCCTCGACCGAGCCGGCATGCTGGAACGGCTGGCCCTTTCGCTCCTGCCGGAAGACTTCAAAGATCACGATGGCTCGCTTCCGCCACGATGTCGTGACACTTCTGAAGCGGGGACTGTCCCCAAGACATGGCCCGGAATCGCGGGAGGTAGCTCGGAGTCATGCCGAAGGGCCCTCTCGGGGACTGTCCCCGAGACATGGCTCAAAAAAGGGGCTGGGATCATGCTGCTTCGGCTAGCACTGCGCGGCGAACCCACTCGGTTTCGGCGCGAGTCGTCCGCCGGAGGTCGAGCCGCTCCTGCGTCATCGGCCCGTGACCGGTGACGACGTGCTTCAGCTCGTCCCAGTCGGGCTCGGAGAACTCCCAGGTGCCGTCGTCGTTCTTGCGCAAGTTCGAATCCGGAACGGTGAGCCCGAGCTCCCAGATCTGCGGCACGTAGCCGTCGAGGAACTGCTGGCGCGCCTCGCCGTTGCCCTGGCTCTTGATCCGCCAGAGATACATCGGATCCTCGTCGGACGGAATCGGGTTGCCGTGGAACTGCATCAGCGGGCCCCACCAGCGATTCAGCGCCTCCTGGACGAGCTCGCGCTGCTCGTCGGTGCCGTTCATCATCGTCAGGATCACGTCGCGGCCGTGGAGGATGTGGAACGACTCCTCCCAGCAGATCTTCTTCATGATCCGCGCGTAGGGCGCGTACGAGCATTTGAGGAGCGCTTTCTGGCTGATGATCGCCGCCGCGTCGACGAGCCAGGCGATGACGCCCACGTCACCCCAGGTCTTCGTCGGGTAATGGAAGACGTTGTGGAACTTCGACTTGCCCGAGATCAGGTCCTCGAGGCACTGCGCCCGCGGCTTGCCGAGGTCCTCGACGACCCGGTAGATGAGCTGGGAGTGGCCGACCTCGTCCTGCACCTTCGCCGTCAGGGCGAGCTTTCGCTGGAGGGTCGGCGCCCGCAGGATCCACTCGCGCTCGGGGAGGACTCCCATGAGCTCTGAGTTCCCATGCATCTCGATGAACTTGATGAGTTTCGCCCGATATTCGTCGGGCATCCAGTCGCTCGTCTCGACCTGGCCGCCACCCTGGACGTACTCGAGGAATTCCTGCTCTCGTGCGCTCATCTCGCCTCCAAACCGAACGATCGTTAGGGTCTGAATCCTACTATGACCACGAGGCGCTCGCAGCTAACCCGTGAGGCGGCCCGTTTGTTTGCAGAAAAGGGCTACCACGGCACGTCGATCGGTGATCTGGCCAAGGCGATGGGCGTCCAGAAGGGCTCGCTCTACGCCCACATCGACTCCAAGCACGACCTGCTCTACGAGACGATGCGCGACGGCGCCGACGCCTTCCACGCGGCTCTGGACGCGATTCCGGAGCAGCTGCGGGCCACGGAGAAGATCCGGCTCGCTCTCCGCGGGCACCTGCGCGTCGTCGCCGAGCAACTCGACGTGGCGACCGTCTTCGTCCGCGAATGGCGGTACCTCGAAGGCGCCCAGCGTGACGAGATCGTCGCCGAGCGGCGCCGCTACGAGGATCGAATCCGCGCGTTCTTCCGGGAGGGCCGGGAGCTCGGCGAGCTGCGCACGGACCTGGACGATGCGACGGCCGCGCTGCTCATGCTGTCGGCGGCCAACTGGGCCTACACCTGGCTGCAGCCGGGGCGCGACACCGACGAGCTGGCCGATCGCTTCTACGCGCTGCTCATCGACGGCATGCGCGGGTACGCGACGCCGGGCTGAAGCTCCTCACGGCCGGCGCGGGTCGTCCGCGCCGCGGTACGTGATCGCCTCGATCGTCCGGCCGTCCGGGTCGGTGAAGAAGAGCCCGACGGCGATGTCGTGATCGCGCTCGCGCCACGGATAGCGATCCCGGCCTGAAAGTACGCAACGAGACCTTGACAGAGCCCCCAAGCGATGGAATCCTCGCTTCCGCAATCAGTTGCGGCGGAAAGGGAGGGTTCCGAGATTGCAAGCTCGTGATAGCCGCAGCCCGACTTCTCTGGGAGGGTCTGAGAACCCCTCGGACGAGTCCTTTGAGCTGGAGGAGCTCGTCCGGGTGTTCATTCTCGCCGACGTCAGCGTCCATCGAGACGGCCTCCAGGAGGTGCTCGAACGGGAAGCGCGGATCCACGTCATCGGCGCGTCCGCGACAGTGCAGCAGAGCATCGCCGAGATCGCGGACCTCGCTCCGGACGTCGTGTTGCTCGACGTTGCGGGAGAAGATCGCGTAGCTGCAATCACGGCGCTCGTCCACGCGATCCCGGGTGTCAAGGTCGTCGCGTGCGCGGTGCCCGAGACCGAACACGATGTCATCCCCTGCGCCGAGGCGGGCGCCGCAGCATGCCTGCCCCGCGAGACAGACCTAGTCGACCTGGTTGCCACGATCGAGCATGTCGCGTCAGGGGAGAGCAGCGCCTCACCACGAGTGGCCGCGATGTTGCTACGGCATGTTGCGACGCTCGCCGCGACCGACTCCCCAGAGGCCCACCTCACCGCCCGTGAGGAGGAGGTGCTCGGCCTGATCGACGACGGGCTGTCGAACAAGCAGATCGCAGGGCGCCTCTCCATCGAGCTGGCGACCGTGAAGAACCATGTCCACCACATCCTCGAGAAGCTCCATGTGCACCGCCGGTATGAGGCCGCCGCCCGTATGCGGGCGCGCAACGGCCCCGGTCCGGTCCCGTGAAGGACTAGTCCATCTGGCGCCGAGGGACTAGATCCCAGGGGCCGCAAAAGATGAGCCGAGAGATCTATTGCCCGCTTCGTGGGCGTCTCGCAAAATGCGCGGCGGTTCCGGTGTCGAGCTGAGGTCGCTCGGCTCTGGGGGGAGACCAGACTGAGGGAGAGTGGACCCCTGCCTGTGCTCTGCCTCCGGGGTTCCGACGGTGTCGGCCCGACCCCTGCGGCTCGACAGGTCGACGTCCGCCTCCGCCAGCGGCCGCGTCTGCCGTAACCGACGTCCAGTGACAATCCCTGGCGGAGGAAAGGAACAATCAGATGGCGATAGGAACAAGGAGCTCCGGCCGCGGCGCTGCGCCTTCCGCGCGCAGCGTGGCCGGCAGGTGGCGAGGCAACGGGCGCCGCGCGGCGGCGCTGAGCGGGTGCCTCCTCCTGCTGGTGCTCGTTGCCGCCTTAGTGGCCGCTTCGTCGTTCGCCGGAACCTCGGCGAACTCGCTCGACAAGGTCGACCCGGCCGTCGTCAAAGCCGTCGACGGCGGCGGGGAGACGACCTTCTGGGCGGTCCTGCACCAGCAGGCCGACCTCCAGCGCGGCTCCCGCGATGAATCGCTCTGCCCGTGGGAAATTCGTCTACGACCGGCTCAATTCGGTGGCCAACGAGAGCCAGGCGGGCTTGCGGTCCCTGCTCGAGCAACAGTCGGCCTCGTTCAAGCCGTTCTGGATCGTCAACGCGATCCGCATCCGTGGCGATGCCACTCTCCTGCAGACGGTCGCCGCACGACCTGAGGTCGCTGAGATCATTGCGACCCGCACGTACAAGATCCCGAAGCCGGTTCCCGGAACCGGCCAGGCGGCTGTCGACGCCGTGGAGTGGGGCATCGACCGCATCCGGGCGGACGAGGTGTGGTCGACGTTCGGCGACCGCGGCGAGGGGATCGTCGTCGCCAACATCGACACCGGCACGCAGTTCAACCACCCAGCCCTCGTCGCGCAGTACCGCGGCAACCTGGGCGGCGGCACCTTCGACCACAACTACAACTGGTTCGACCCCTCGAACGTGTGCGGCAACCCGTCGCTCGTCCCGTGCGACAACAACGCGCACGGCACGCACACGATGGGGACGATGGTCGGTGACGACGGCGTCCGGGCGAACCAGATCGGCGTCGCTCCCGCACGCGCGCTTCATCGCGGCGAAGGGGTGCGAGACGAACTCGTGCTCGGACTCGGCTCTGCTCGCCTCCGGCGCAGTGGATCCTAGCGCCGACGGACCTCGCGGGCCAGAACCCCCGGCCCGACCTGAGGCCGCACATCGTCAACAACTCGTGGGGCGGCGGCGGGCGGAGACCCGTGGTACCAGGCCTCTGTCGATGCCTGGATCGCCGCGGGCATCTTCCCCGCCTTCTCGAACGGGAACGCCGGCCCGGGCTGCGGGTCGTCCGGCTCGCCAGGCGACTACACGAAGAGCTACAGCGCCGGCGCGTTCGACATCAACAACGTCATCGCCGGCTTCTCGAGCCGCGGTCCTTCGGCCTTCGGCGGTGGGCTGAAGCCGAACATCGCCGCTCCGGGAGTCAACGTCCGCAGCAGCGTGCCGACGAACTCGTACGCGGCGTTCAACGGCACGTCGATGGCCTCGCCGCACGTGGCAGGCACCGTCGCGCTGATGTGGTCGGCCGCACCGGCGATCGCACGGTGACATCGACGGCGACGAGGGCATTGCTCGACAGCACCGCCGATCGACACCTCGGACCTGCACCTGCGGCGGCACGGCCGCCGACAACAACGTCTGGGGCGAGGGCAAGCTCGACGCCTTCGCAGCAGTCGACAACTCTCCACGGGGACCGACCGGGACGTTGACCGGGACGGTTACGAACGCAAGCAACGGCAACCCGATCGCCGGGGCAACCGTGCATGCGTCCGGTCCCGCCGAGCGGACGACGACGACGAACGCTGCCGGCGTGTACAGCCTCACGGCGCCGGTCGGCACGTACAACGTCACTGCGAGTGCCTTCGGGTTCGCGACCGAGATCGGCGTCAGCCACGGTCACCGAGGGAGCTACGACGACGCTGAACTTCGCACTGGATCCCGCTGACGTCGCATTCGGTCTCCGGCCACGTTCGCGACGGTGCCGGAAATCCGCTTGCCGAACGCGACGGTGACCATCCTCGGCACGCCGATTCCGCCGGCGACGACGGACGCAAGCGGGGCCTACAGCTTCGCGAGCGTGCCAGCGGGCGAATACGACGTCCAAGCCACAGCAGGGCGCTGCAACGACCCGCAAACACAGCATCTCGTCGTCGATGGCAACGAGACGCTGGACTTCGCGCTTCCGCAGCGTTCCGACAGCTTCGGCTACTTCTGCCAGATCGATCACGTTCAGCTGGATCGACGCGAACACCGTCCTGCCGCTCAGCGGCGACGATGCGTCGGCCCAGGTCACCCTGCCGTTCCCGTTCACGTTCTACGGGCAGACCTACAACACGGCCCACGTGGCGACGAACGGCTTCCTGAACTTCCAATCACCGAACGCGACGTTCGGCAACAGTCCGATTCCGAGCACGTTCACGCCGAACGCTGCGATCTACCCGTTCTGGGACGACATGTTCGTGGACGGTTCGGCGAGCGTCCGCACCGAGCTCCTCGGGGCGGCTCCGATCCAGGCGGTTCGTGATCGAGTGGCGGAACGTCCACTTCTTCGCAGATGCGACGAGGCGGGTCGACTTCGAGGTCGTCCTCTACGAGAACGGCCGCATCTTGACCCAGTACAGGAACCTCGCCGACGACGGACGCGAGGAGGGCAACTCGGCGACGATCGGCATCGAGAACGAGAGCGGCACCGTTGCGCTGCAGTACTCGTTCGAGGAGGCCAGTCTCAGCGACGGCCTGGCGGTGCTCTACCGCTTGCCGCCGAGCGGCTTCGTCCAGGGTCAGGTCACCGACGACAACGACGACCTACCGCTGGCCGGCGCTACGGTGAAGGCCATCCGCGGTGGCTCGGTCTTCCGCGAGACGACGACGGACAGCAACGGCAACTACCGCATGCAGTTGCCGCTCGACACTACACGATCGAGGCGTCCGCCTCGAACTACGAAACCCAGTCCGCCGAGGTCGTGCTCGACCAGGAGGACGAGGTCGTGACGCGGAACTTCGCGCTGCGCACGGCCCGAGCCGAGGTCAGTCCGAACGCGCTCGAGTTCATCGTCACGCCGAACTCGACGAAGACGAAGCAGCTCGTTCTTCGCAACACGGGCGGCCTCAGCATGACCTGGCAGATCCGCGAAGCAGGCGGCGGCCAGGTGGCGACGAGCTCGACCCTGGGGCTCGCGAAGGATCCGGGGGCGAATCCGAACGCCCGAACGACAAGGGCCTGTACAAGACGGAGACGCCGTCCGGCTGGTCACCGACCGCACCGGGCGACGTGATCCGCACGTGGCCACCGACCGGGCTCAGTCTGGCCTGGGGCGTGGGCTACACGGGTAACGTCTGGCTCTCCGACGTGCCCACCAACGACCGGAACAGCGAGTTCTCGGTCACCGGTGCGGCGACTGGTCGGAGCTGGACGACACCGTGGACAGGCGATTGGCCGGGTGACATGGCCATGGACACGACCAACAACTGCATGGCCCAGGTCAACGTGGGCGGCGACAACGGGATCTACTGCTGGAATATCGATACGGGTGCCGTGGTCTACTCGATCACGGGTGCGTTCCCGTGGACGGGCATCTCCCAGCGCGGTCTCGCCTACCGCCCCGATGACAACTCGTTCTACATCGGCGGTTGGAATGAGGGAGTCGTCTACCACGTCAGGGGCCGGGGTGCCGGCCAGGGCGAGGTAATCGGTTCCTGTAACCCGCCGGACTTCAACATCTCGGGCTTGGCGTGGAATCCTGCGTTCAACATCCTCTGGGCAGGCCACGAACAGCCCGACCGACACGATCTACCAGCTCAATCCGAGCACCTGCTCAGTCCTGTCGACGCTTCCGCATCCCAGCCCGGGATTCGCAGGCGCCGGTCTCGAGATGGATGAGGAGGGCAACCTCTGGATGATCGATCAGGCGCCGAACAACGTGTATCTGATCGAGAGCGGCGTGCCCGCCTTCTCGGACGTCCCATGGCTCTCGGAGACTCCGAGCAGCGGGACGCTCGCGCCGGGCGGCACGCAGAACATCGCCGTGACCGTCAACACGACGGGCATGTCGCCGGGCGTCTACAACGCGATCCTGTTCATCCAGTCGAACAGCGGTCGCCAGCCGACGCTCCGGGTCCCGGTCAGCCTGATCGTGCCGGCTTACCGGCAGGGCGTGAACGTGGGTGGCGGTGCGTACACGGACGTCGCGGAAGGCGACCCGTGGGCGGCCGACCAGGCCTACAGCGCAGGCAGCTGGGGCTACGTAACCCGCGGCAACGACTCACGGACGAACCGATCGATAGCGGGCACCTGGACGATCCGCTCTACCAGGATCTGCGCCGGGGGATGAGCGAGTACCGCTTCGACGGCCTTCCGAACGGTGCTTACCAGGTGGAGCTCCGGTTCGCCGAGTTGTCGAACGCGCGGCCCGGCAGGCACCTCTACGACGTGCTGGTCGAGGGCAACGTCGTCCTCTTCGCACACGATGTGTCCGCCGAGGTCGGCACCTACACAGCAGACAACCACAGCTTCTTCGTCCCGGTGACGGACGGCACGCTCAACGTCCGCTTCGTCAGCAGGGGAGGGGGCTTCGGTGACCCGGAGATCGGTGCGCTCCGTGCCACCCACCGGCCGGATCGGTAACGACTCGGTCAGTTAGGCAGTAGACGACGACGGCCCCGCTCCGGCGGGGCCGTCGTCATTGTTCCGGCAGATGAAGCGCTCACCGGATGGCCGGGCTCCTTGACGATCCGCGCTCCGAAGATCCGCTCGTAGAAGGCGGCGAGTGCATCCGGATCGTCGGTCTCGAAAGCGACGTGGTCGATCCTTGGCATTGTCCGCCACCATGCAGCGGCCGCTCCTGATCGTCAACCCCTTCGCGAGCTCGGTGTCGGAAGAGCGCATCGCGGCGGTCGTTGCGGAGCTGGGAGACGTCGAGGTTCGGCGCACAGAGCATCCCGGCCATGCCATCGAGCTCGCGCGTGAGGCCGACGGCCGGGCTGCTCTCTACGTGTTCTCCGGAGACGGCGGCTACAACGAGGCGCTGAACGGTCTCGACGCGGACGTGCCGGTCGGGTTCATCCCGGGCGGGGGCGCCAACGTCCTGCCGCGCGCGCTCGGCCTGCCGCGCGATCCGATCGCAGCTGCGCGTCGGGTCCGGGCAGGCCGCACGCGGCGGATCTCGCTGGGTCGCGTGAACGGAAGAAGGTTCGCCTTCGCGGCAGGCATCGGCCTGTCCGCTGAAATCGTGCGGCGAGTCGACCGTCGCGGCCGGACGGAGGAAGCGGGGCGGGCGGGCAACGCAATGTTTGCCTGGACCGTCGTGCAAGTCGTTGCACAGCGCCGGGGACGCTTCGAGCCGGCTCTCGAGATCGCAGGTCGGGGCCGGGCCGCCTTCGCATTGGTCGCCAACTGTGATCCCTTCACGTACGCGGGCCCCGTCCCCGTTCATGTGGCCCCGGAGGCGCGTTTCGAGCTGGGCCTCGACCTCTGCGCCCCGCGCACGGTCACGCCGCTGACGATTCCTCGGCTGCTCGGCTACTTCGGGACCGGTCGCGGGCATTCGCGTGCCCGTGATCTCATCTACGAGCACGATCTCGACCAGATCGAGATCCGCTGCGACGAGCCGCTGCCACTTCAGGTCGACGGCGAGGATCTCGGAGATGTCGACGCCGCTCATTTCGAGTGTGAGCGGGAGGTTCTCCGTGTACTGGTCTAGCGACCGTGATCTAAGGTCGCGGCATGATCGGAGGCTCCGCGGGGCGCGTGCCGCGAGGAGCGCGGGCCGCGGCGGTCGCCGTCGCGATCACCGCTCTTCTGGCCGTTGCGGCTCTGGCCAGCCGCGCTCGTGCGCCCGCAGCGGGGGAGAGCGCACCCGCCCAGACGCCTTTCGACCAGATCCTGGACTACTTGACGGTGCTCGGCCTGCTGCTGCTCCCGCTCGGCGCAGTCCTCATCGTCTGGGCTGCTTTTGTCCAGCGCGGGCAGACGATCGGCACGCGCCAAACCGGCTGGAAGTCCACGCTGCGGACCGTCGGTACCGTCGCCGTCGTGCTGACTCTCGTCGTGGTGGTCGTGCGGCAGTTGAGCGAGCGGGGCTGGCGGCCGAGGTCGGGCCCGGACGCGACTCAGACGGCACCCGGGACCGGGACGGGCGGTTCGCAGCGGCCCCCCTCGCGGGATTCCCGTGAGGACCCGGGCTGGCTGCCGTTTCTCGTCGTTGGCTCGGTCGTGTTCGCGTTCGGGGTCGCCGTCGTCGGCACCGCTGTGGTGACACGGAGGCGTCGGAACGGCCTGCTTCCTCGCGCGGGAGCCGCTGCGGTGGTCGCGGGCGCGCTCGGCGACATGATCGCCGAGCTCCGCGCCGAGCGTGATCCGCGCCGCGCTGTGATCCGCGCCTATTCGGGGATGGAGCGGACCCTCGGCGCCCGGGGTCTGCCACGCCACGCATACGAGGCCCCCTTCGAGTATCTGGAGCGGATCCTCACCGGCGTGCAGGCGAGCGCGCACTCGGTCGGCAGGCTGACGAACCTCTTCGAGCGGGCGCGCTTCAGCGAGCACACGATCGACGCCCAGATGAAAGACGAGGCGATCTCCGCGCTCGTCGCGCTGCGCGGCGAGCTCGAGGCTGCGACGTGAGAAAGGTCCTGATCGACTCGATCGTGGTCGCAGGTCTCGCGACTGCCGGTCTCTTCATTGCTCGTGCACTCGCGCCGGGCCGTCACGAGCTCGAGCTGGACATCTATGCGCTCACGCTCGGGGGTCTCGCGGTTCTGTGCGCGGTGACCTGGCTACGCCGGGCTTTGCCCCCGGCCGGAGAGTCGTCGTTGCAGCGGGCTCTGGAACGAGCTCGCCCGGTTCGTAGCCAGTTGCCCGAGCTCGCACGACTAGAGCGCGAGGTGTACATCGGGGCGGCGCAGGCGTTCGACCTCCACTACCGGGTTCGCCCGGTGCTCCGGGAGATCGCGCTGGCCCGCCTCGCCGAGCGTGGGCTACGGCTCGACAGCGGAGACGAGGCGGTTCGCGAGGCGCTCGGCGACGAGGTCTGGGAGCTCGTGCGCCCCGATCGCGAGCCGCCCGTGGACCGTCACGGCGGGGCGATCGGATTTGCCGGCGTCGAAAGGCTCGTCGCCCGACTGGAAGGCCTCTCGCGCTGACCGTCGACGAGCTCCGAGAGCAATCCGCCCGCATCCTCGACGAGGTCGAGCGTGCGATCGTCGGCAAGCGGGAGACGCTCGAGCTCGTGCTGCTCGGCCTGCTCGCCGAGGGCCACGTCTTGATCGAGGATTTCCCCGGGCTGGCGAAGACGATGATGGCTCGCGCCTTCTCTCAGGTGACGACGCTCGACTACTCGCGGATCCAGTTCACGCCGGACCTGATGCCCGCCGACGTCACCGGCTCGTCGATCTACGACCAGAGCGAAGGCGACTTCGAGTTCCGCCCGGGCCCGATCTTCACCAACCTCCTGCTCGCCGACGAGATCAACCGCGCGCCGCCGAAGACGCAGGCCGCGCTGCTCGAGGCCATGCAGGAGCGCCAGGTGACCGTCGAGGGGACAACCAACCTCCTGGCGCGCCCGTTCTTCGTCATCGCGACGCAGAACCCGATCGAGTACGAGGGCACCTATCCGCTGCCCGAGGCGCAGCTGGACCGTTTCCTGCTGCGCACCGGCGTCGGCTACCTCTCGCGCGAGCACGAGTGGGAGGTTCTCGAGCGCCGGATCGAGCGCGAGGTCGATGAGGTCGAGCTCAGTCCCGTCGTCGACCGCGAGACCTTGCTCGAGATGCAGCGTGCCCTCGAGCAGGTGCACGTGGACGAGACCCTTGGCCTCTACATCGTCGATCTCGTCGCGGCCACGCGCAAGGCGCCCGGCGTCCAGGTCGGGTCGAGCCCTCGAGGCTCGCTCGCGGTGCTCAAGCTCGCGCGCGGAAAGGCCGCGCTTTCGGGGCGAGACTACGTCGTGCCGGAGGACGTGAAGGCAGTCGCCGTCGCCGCGCTCGCGCACCGCCTCACACTCCGCCCGGAGCTCTGGGTGCAGAACCTGCGGGCTGAAGACATCGTGCGCGAGCTCCTCGACCAGGTGCCGACGCCTGCGGTCGAGCCTCCCCGGTCGTGACGCGCACCGCCGCGCCGAAGCTTCGCGTCTATCCGGCTCTCGCCGCCATCGGTGTGCTCGCAGGGCTCGCGCTCGGCCGGCCGGAGCTGGTCGCGCTCGCAGCGCCGTTCGCGGTGCTCACCGCCGTCGGGGTCTCGCTGGCGCAGGATGCGGAGCTGCGAGTGCGGCTCGTGCTCGGCGCCGAGCGGCAGGTCGAGGGCGAGGAGGTCGTCGCTGAGGTCGAAGTCTTCGCTGCGCGTTCGGTCGAACGCCTCACTGGGCTGCTCGCGCTTCCGGCGGGGCTGCGGACCGCTGGTCCGAATCCCTTCCTGGTACGGCTGGCGGCCGGGGAACGGCGGTCACTGGAGCTCCCTCTCGAGTGCGAGCGGTGGGGGGCGTACGGAGTGGGCCGTGTGCTGCTGCGGGCGCAGGATGCGCTCGGGCTCCTCGTTTGGGAAACGGCCTTCGACCTGCAGCAGCCGCTCAAGGTCTACCCGGGCGGCGAGAGCCTCAGCTCACTGCTCCGTCCACTCGAGACCCAGGTCTTCACCGGCAACCAGGTGGCGCGCGTGCGAGCCGACGGCATCGAGTTCGCCGACCTGCGTCCCTTCGTCCCCGGCGATCGTGTGCGGAGGGTGAACTGGCGCGCGACGGCCCGCCGCGGTGTCCCATGGGTCAACGAGTCGCATCCGGAGCGAAATTCGGACGTCGTGCTCTTTCTGGACACGTTCGCGGAGGCTCGGCGAGGCGCCGCGGGGTCGCTCGACGCCTCCGTGCGGGCGGCCGCGGCACTCGCCGAGCTCTACCTGCGGGAGAAGGACCGCGTCGGCGTCGTCTCCTTCGGAGGTGTCCTCAACTGGCTGACGGTCTCGAGTGGGCCAGTGCAGCTCTACCGGATCGTGGACTCCCTCCTCGACGCAGAGATCTGGCTCAGCTACGTCTGGAAGGACATCGACGTGATCCCGACGCGGACGCTTCCGCCGAGGGCGCTCGTGCTGGCGCTGACTCCCCTGCTCGACGACCGGGCGATCGGGGCGCTGGCCGACCTCCGAACTCGCGGCTTCGACCTCGCGATCATCGAGGTCTCTCCCATGCCCTACGTCGAGCCGGGCGAGACCGAGAGCGAGCGGCTCGCGTTCCGGGTGTGGCAGTTGCGTCGCGAGGCGATCCGCTCGCGCTACCGGGCGCTGGGTGTGCCCGTCGTCGAGTGGCGCGACGAGGTGCCGCTCGAGGCTGCGATCGAGGAGGTGAGGAGATACAGGCGCCACGCCCGAACCGTGCGCGCGTAGCTACCGGAGCTGCAGCGTTGCTGACGGCGGCCGCGCTCGGCGCGTACCCGCCGCTGGAGGGAACGCTTCGGCCCCTTTCGCTCGTGCTCGGCGGACTTGCGCTCGCATTCCTGGCGGCCGGCCTGGCCGGTCGCTGGACGGCGCCGGTTGCCACGGGGCTCACTCTGCTCGGCGCGCAGTACGCAGTTCTGTTCTCGGCGGGACCGGAGGCCGTGGACGAGTGGACGCCCTTCTACGCGGCCGGCTTCCTGTTCAGCGCAGAGCTGTCGTTCTGGTCGACGGAGCCGCGGGTGCCGGCATGGAGCGACCTGGAGGTGGTGCTGCGGCGACTCGGAACGGTGCTGGCTGCCGGTCATCGGCGCGGCCGGGATCGCGGCAGTCGTCATCATCGCGGCCGGCGCTTCTCTCGGCGACAGCCTCATCGCCGAGGTCGCCGGCCTCGCCTCCGCGGTGGTCGCGCTCGCTCTCCTGGGCGCCCTCGTCCGACTCTTGCGCTGACGGCCTTCCTAGATAATCCGCCGTGATGGCGGAGGTGCTCCCTACCGAACGCGATCTGCGCCGCGTGATCGGCGACGGCGGCGCGGTTCCCGACCGCGAGGTCGAGGGGCTCACCGACCACGATCTCGTCGAGCTGTACCGAAGTCTGATTCTCCTTCGCACCTACGACGAGCGCTCGGTCATCTACCACTCGCAAGGCCGCATTGGGACCTATGCGATCTTCTGGAACCACGAGGCGATGCAGGCCGGCTCGGTGTACGCACTCGACGACGGCGACTGGATCTTCCCGAGCTACCGCGAGTCGGCGATCGGCCTGCTCCGCGGGATGGCGCCCGCCACGATCCTGTCGTGGTGGCGCGGCCACCCGGCGGGCTGGTGGAACCCGGCCGACTACAACGTGGCCTCGATCTGCGTCCCGATCGGCACGCACGTGCCGCATGCAGCCGGGCTGGCGTGGGGCAAGCGCCTGCGTGGCGAGAAGTCCTGCGCGATCGTCTACTTCGGAGACGGCGCCACCTCCGAGGGCTCGTTCCACGAGGGGGCGAACTTCGCCGCCGTCATGCGGGCGCCGCTCGTGCTCCTCTGCAACAACAACGGCTGGGCGATCTCGACGCCCGTCGAGGATCAGACGCGGGCAGAGACGCTCGCCGACAAGGCGGTCGGCTACGGGATGCCCGGCGTGCGGGTCGACGGGACCGACGTGCTCGCCGTCTTCGAGGCCACGCGCGAGGGCGTCGAGCGCGCGCGTGCCGGTGAGGGCCCCACCTTCATCGAAGCTGTCTCCTACCGCGCCGCCCCGCATGCGACGGCGGACGATCCGAAGGCCTACATCAATCTCGAGCGGGTCGAGGAAGAGAAGCGGCGGGAGTGCGTCGGCCGGTTCGAGGGCTACCTGCGCCGCGCCGGGATCCTGACGGACGAGATGGCCGCGTCCATTCGCAGCGAGGCTGCCCAGGCCATGCGGGAAGGGATCACCGCCGCCGAGGCGGAGCCGCCCGCCGACGTCTCCCTGGTCTTCGACCATGCGTTCGTCGATCCGCCTGCTTCCTTCGCTGACGACCTGGCCGAGCTGAGACGGGTGCTGGGCGAATGAGCGAGCTCACGGTGCTCGAGGCGATCAACGACTGTTTCCACGTCGAGTTGGGCCGCGACGAGAACGTGATGGTGATGGGTCAGGACGTCGGCCGCGCCGGCGGCGTCTTTCGCGCGACGGCAGGCCTCCGCGACAAGTTCGGGCCGGATCGCTGCGTGGATACGCCTCTGGCAGAGGCGGGGATCATGGGCACCGCGGTCGGTCTCTGCATGGCCGGGTTCCGTCCCGTCTGCGAGATGCAGTACGACGCGTTCAGCTACCCGGGGCTCGACCAGCTGATCACGCACGTCGGGCGCTACCGCTGGCGGACCGGGGGCAAGATGGGCTTCCCGCTCACGGTGCGCATGCCCTACGGCGGCGGAGTGCGCGCGCCCGAGCTGCACGACGACTCTCCCGAGACCTACTACGTGCACACGCCCGGCGTGAAGGTCGCGATCGCCTCGACACCGGCCGATGCGAAGGGGCTCCTGGCGGCGGCGATCCGCGATCCTGACCCGGTCGTCATCTTCGAGCCGAAGCTGCACTACCGGACGATGCGCGGCGAGGTGCCCGAGGGCGAGTACGTCGTGCCCCTCGGCCAGGCGCGGGTCGTTCGCGAGGGCGACGACGTGACGCTCGTCGCGTACGGGTCGATGGTTCCGCTCGCCGAGCGAGCCGCCGACGCGCTCGAGGGCCGGGCCTCGGTGCACATCCTCGACATCCGCACGCTGAAGCCGCTCGACGAGGAAGCTCTGCTCGCCGCCGCGGCGAAGACGGGCCGGGTCGTGCTCATCCAGGAGGCCCCGCGCACGTGTGGGTACGCGGCCGAGCTGGCGGCGATCCTCGCGGAGAAGGCCATGCTCGATCTCCAGGGCCCCGTGCTGCGCGTGACCGGCTACGACGTGCCGTACCCGTACTGGCAGATCGAGGACGCGTACATGCCGTCCGTCGAGCGAGTGGTGGACGCGGTCGAGAAGCTGCTCGAGTTTTGAGCAGGGAGGCGCTCGAACGGGCCTTCGCGCACGACACCGCGGGGCGGGAAGCCGAGGCGATTCCGGAGTACCGCGCGGCGATCGAGGCCGGCCTCGACGATGACGAACTTCTCGGCGCGCTGCTCGGGCTGGGCAGCTCCCTGCGGAACGTCGGCGAGCTCGAGGAATCGGAGCGCATCCTTCGGCAGGCCGTGACCCGGTTCCCCGACCACGCTGCGCTGCGCGTGTTCCTCGCGCTGACTCGTTGGAGCAGCGGCCACCAGGACGACGCCTTCCGCGAGCTGCTCGAGGGCCTGTTCCGAGCAGACGCCCCAGGCATGGCGCGGTACCAGCGCGCGATCCGCGGGTACGCGGCCGAGCTCTGAGCGAGCGGCTTCGCCTCTGGCTGGAACGCGGGAACGCGGGCTACCACCTGCGCGACGCCGAGACCGGTGAGCGGGTGGCCTGGGAGGACCCGCGCATCCGGGTCCTCCCCGTCGCGGGTGTGTCGTTCCGCCCGGAGGCGCTCGACGATCCGTCGTTCGAGCCCGGCCGGCTGCTCGCGCTCGTTCCCGAGCCCGACAACCCTCACGACCCGAATGCCGTCGCGGTCTGGAACGAGGAGCGGACGCTGCAGGCCGGCTACGTGCCGCGCGAGGTCGCGCCCGAGCTCGCGGGCGACGAGCAGGCCGTCTCCCTGTGGCGTGTCGAAGGCGGCCTGCGGATGCTGATCGCTCCGGCAGATGCCTGGGTCGGGCGACCCCGGTAGATTCCGCCGCCGTGGCCTACGAGTTCAAGTTGCCCGATCTCGGCGAGGGGCTGACCGAGGGCGAGATCGCCCGCTGGCTCGTCTCAGTGGGCGACGAGATCGCCGAGGATCAGCCGCTGGTCGAGATCCAGACCGACAAGACAACGGTCGAGATCCCGTCGCCCGCCGCCGGGGAGGTTGCGCAGATCCTCGTGGAGGAAGGCGCGGTCGTCCCGGTGGGGACGGTGCTGGTCGTGATCGGAACCGACGGCGCCGTTCCGGAGCAGCCCCCGCCGGCCCCGTCCAGGGGACAGTCCCCAGGACCTGTCCCGTCCGGCAAAGTGCGCGCGACGCCGCTCGTGCGCCGCCTCGCACAGGAGCTTGGCGTCGCCCTCGAATCCCTCCAGGGAACGGGCCCACAGGGGCGAGTGACCGAACAGGACGTGCGCGGAGCCACCACGTCAGGGGGACAGGCCCCTGGACCTGTCTCGGAGGGACGGCGGGAGCCGCTGCGCGGGGTGCGCCGCCTGATCGCCGAGCACATGACTCGCGCGCACCGCGAGGTGCCGCCCGTCACGTGGGTCGAGGAGTGCGACTTCTCGAACGTCGATCTCAAGCTGCTCGTCCCGACCGTGCTCAAGGCCTGCGCGGAGGCGCTCCAGGAGTTCCCGGAGCTGAACGCTCGGCTCGAGGGTGACCAGATCGTCTACCTCGACCGCTACGACCTCGGCGTGGCCGTTCAGACGGACGACGGCCTCGTCGTCCCGGTCGTGCGCGACTGCGACACGCGCTCCCTGGAGGAGCTGGGAGCCGAGGCTGCGCGCCTCGCCGACGCCGCGCGGGCCGGCTCGCTGAAGCCCGAGGAGCTCCGCGGCTCCACCTTCACCGTCACGAGCGCGGGCAAGCTCGCGGGCCTGTTTCAGACTCCGATCGTCAACTACCCCGAGGTGGCCATCCTCAGCGTCGGGCGCGTCGCCGAGCGCCCGGTCGTCCGCGACGGCCAGGTCGAGACGGCGCCCCTTGGCTACATAGCGCTCACGTTCGACCACCGAGTCGTCGACGGAGCCCGCGCCGCCGAGTTCGGGCTCGCGGTCATCCGCCGCATCGAAGGCTAGGAGGGTTTGACGAAACCCGGCTGAGCCGCCGGGCCGCGCTGCTCGCCCCGAGGCGGCGTCCTCAGTCGCCCCAATGCTGAAAAGCATTGGGACTCCCTGCGTCCTTGCCTCGGAACGACCATCGCACCCCGGCGACGAGCGAGTTCCGCCAAACCCTCCTAAAAGACGAGAGCCCGGCTGTGCGCCGGGCTCCCGAGACAAGCGATTCGTATTTCGCGTTACTTGTTGTGGCCGTGACGCCTGTGGGCGATCTGGCCGCGGACCAGGCCCGCCGGGTTGAGCGTCGTATGGACGTTCGCGTACGTATAGCCCTTGCGCATTGCGCGGATGAGCTCGGCCATCTCACCGGCCGCGATGCCCTGCCCCGCCGGCCCGATGACGTCGGCAGCGTCGATGACGCCTTCGAACGTGCCCTCGGTCGGGGTGCACGGAGGCTTGTCGCTCGCTCCAGCCGGGCCGCAAAGGAATGCGCTGACGCCACCTGCGACGCCGCGCTGCCCGAAGTGGATATGCGCCTGGGTCGTGGCGCCCTCGGCCGCCTCGAAGTCCTCGTAGTGGAGCCTGTAGCGGATCTCATTGCCCACGACTCGGGCTCTGAAGCTACCGTTTCCCGGGGTCGACTCCGAAGGAGTCTCCTCGAATCCGGTCAGGCCGGTCCGGAAGTTGTTGCCGCCTCCTCCTTTGCCCTTATTGGCGAACGCGGTCGCAGCCAGGGCCACAGAAGCCAAGACGACAAGACCGACGAATACGAACTTCTTCATCGTTCCTCCTTCGTTTTGGTCATGGAAAACTACTGAGTTCGAGCGGTTTCGGATTCCGTACGGTTCGCGGGCAGGTACCGCTCCACGAGTTCTTCGATGTCGGCGGCCTTGGCGCGGCCCTCGACTCGGGCGACCGTTCGCCTGTTCTTGACGAGCACGAGAGTCGGCACCTTCCGGACGCGGAACCGGCTAGCGGTCTTCGGATCCTCCTCGACGTCGACGCGGACCACCCGGAGGCGGTCTCGCTCCTTCCTCGCCAGGTGGTCGACCAGGCTGTCCATGCGCCGGGCGGGGCCCGACCGCTTGGCGGAGAAGAAGACGAGTAGCGGCTTCTGGAATATCCGGCTACGTCCCGGATGCGAACCAGGCATCCAAGAGACCTTTTTGCCGCGAATCGAGGTTTTAAACCTGCCCCGTACACTTGGCCAAGTGCGCGATCTCTACACGATCGGGGTCTTCGTCGGCTTCGGAGTCGGCGTCGGGGTGCTGGCCGCAGCACTGCTGGCCGGGGCTCGGCTCGGCCTGGCGCTCTCGCTCGCGGTTGCGGCTGCCGGGGGCGTCGCTCTCGGTCTTGCCCTGGCTGATGCCGAGGAAGCGGTTGGCGCCGCCGTCGGCGGCCTCGCCGGAGCCTTCGGCGCCGGTGCGCTGGCACGAGGCGCTCTGACCCGCGGCGGCGCGCGGGTCGCGACTGCAGCACTCCTCGTGCTCGCCGCACTCGTCCTCGGGCTGCTCGCGCTCATCCCGGGAGTGGGGTACCTGGAAGCCGTCGTCCTCCCTGCGCTCGCCCTGCGGCTCCGCCGGACGGGAAGCCGTCGCTACGCGGGGCTGCGCATCCTCGCGCGGGACTAGTGGCGGCGCAGAAGCTCGTCCTGATCGTCATCGACGGCTTGACGCCCGCGATGCTCGAGCGCGCCGTCGAGCGGGGCACGGCTCCGGCGCTGGCCGTCCTGGCCGAGAACGGGTCCTACCGGCGCGCCGTCACCACGTTTCCGTCGCTGACCCCGGTCTGCCTCTCGTCGCTGGCAACGGGCGCGCACCCCGACGTGCACCGGATCCCGCACCTGGTCTGGTACCACGAGCGCGAGCAGAGGCTGGTCGAGTACGGATCGTCCTTCCGCGCTCTGCGGGCGGCCGGGACGGCTCAATCGATCCGGGACGCAGTCTTCAACTTGAACGCCGAGCACCTCTCCCCCGACGCGCTCACCGTGTTCGAGGCACTCGACGACGCGGGGCACGTGACGGCGGCCGTGAACATGGTCTGCTACCGGGGACGGACGGAGCACACGGCCACGCTTCCCGGCGTGAGGCGCACGGTGCGCGGCCCGCGCCGCTTCTACTACTTCAACGTGTTCGCGTCGGACGTAACCGGCGCGCCGCTCGCGGTTCGCACCCGCTCGGGCGGCTCCGTGGACAACTACGCGGCGAGCGTCGGCCGCTGGCTCGTGACCCGGGACGGCTTCGACTTCTTCGCCTACTACCTGCCCGACTACGACTATGCCTCGCACGCCGAGGGGCCCGAAGGCGCGGAAGCGGCGCTCACGCGCACCGATCGCGCCGTCGCCGCCCTGCTCGATGCCGCCGGCGGCGCCGACGAGTTCCTCGAGCGCTACTCGGTCCTTGTTTGCTCCGACCACGGGCAGACGAAGGTCGACCGCGGTGTGCGACTGGAGGCCGCCTTCGACGGCTTCTCGCTTTTCCGCCCTGGTCGAGGACCGGCAGAGCTGGCGGTGACGGCTTCGAACCGCGCCGCAATGGTGTATCGCCTCCCGAGCTGTCGCGCGGAGACCGACGAGCTGGCCCGCCGCCTCGACGGAGAAGAGAGCGCCGAAGTCGTGCTCTACCTCGAGGGCGACGAGGCAGTCGCGCGACGCGCGGGCGAGGAGCTTCGCTTCATCAGGGCGGACGGCGGATTCTCCATCCGCGGCGACGAGTCGCTGCTCCCGTACCCCGACGCGCTCGAACGTTCGTGGGCCGCTCTGCACAACCCGAACGCCGGCGACCTGATCGTCTCCGCCGCCCCGGGCTTCGAGTTTGCGGACCTGGGCGGCGGCCACCACGCGGGCGGCGGCAGTCACGGCTCGCTCGAGGTCGGCGACTCGGAGGTGCCGATGCTCGCGGTCGGGCTCGACCCTCCCGGCTCGATCGTCGAGGTGGCGCCCACGGTCCTGCGCCACTTCGGGGTCGAGCCTCCAGCTTCGATGCGTGCCGCCGCTCATGCCGCCTGACTCGACCGAGATCGCGCGCACCCGCATGGTCGACCACCAGCTACGAGGTCGCGACATCGTCGACCAGCGCGTCCTCGACGCGATGGAGCGTGTCCGGCGCGAGCTGTTCGTTCCCGAGGACGAGCGGTCCCGCGCTTACGACGACGCCGCCCTGCCGATCGGCCACGGTCAGACGATCTCGCAGCCGTACATGGTCGCCCGCATCTGCGAGGCGCTGGCGCTCGGCGGGAACGAGCGGGTGCTCGACGTGGGCACCGGCTCCGGCTACCAGGCTGCCGTGCTCGCTGAGCTGGCCGAGGAGGTGTTCACGATCGAGCGCATCCCGGCGCTCGCGGAGCAGGCCAGGCTCAACCTGACGGCGGCCGGCTACGAGCGCGTCAACGTCCACGACGGTGATGGAACCCTCGGGCTTCCCGAGCAGGCGCCCTTCGACGCGATTGCAGTTGCGGCTGCCGCACCGGGCATGCCACAAGAGCTCTACGAGCAGCTGGAGCCGCGTGGACGGCTAGCCGTTCCCGTTGGCGGTCGGGGCGGGCAGCGCCTCGAGCTCATCATCCGCAGCCCCGAGGGGCCGGCGATCGTCCGCTCCGTCCCCTGCAGGTTCGTCCCGCTGGTCGGAGAGGGCGGGTTCCCTCGATGAAGAGGGCGCACGTGCGCGTGCAGGGGTCCGTGCAGGGCGTCTTCTTCCGCGTCGAGACGCGTGACCGAGCCCGGTCGCTCGGTGTCTCGGGCTGGGTGCGGAACCTGCAGGACGGAGCCGTCGAGGCCGTCTTCGAGGGGCCCGAGGAACGGGTCGAATCGATGGTCGAGTGGTGCCGTCGTGGCCCGGCGGGCGCGCGCGTGGAATCAGTCGATGTCGACTGGGAGGATCCGGCTCGCGAGGAAGGATTCGCAGTGCAATGAGTTTTCCCGCGGCAGGTGAGGGGCAGAAGGGGGCGGCGATGGCAACGAACCACCTCCTGAACAGGCGCGTCGTGCTGAAAGGCGGGATCGAGGTCGGCCGCGTGGTCGACGTGATCCTGGAGGCGAATGCCGACCGCGCACTCGGCCTGGACGTGCTCTGCCGCGACGGCGAGCACCGCTTCCTGCCGATGGCCGCCGTGGCGAACGTCGCGGCCGACGTCGAGATCGACTCGGCGCTCACGCTGCTCGAGCCGGCGGAGCTCGAGTTCTACCGCGCGCACGGCCGCTCCCTCCGCGGCGGCGCCTCCGGTACGCTCGCCGACCGGTGACGAACGAGCCCGCAGCCGCACCGTCCTCGCTCGGGCAGGCCCGCCGCCGCGCCGGGCGCGCGCTCCGCCGTCCCGCCAACTGGGTGCAGCTCGCGAAGTTCTCGGTTGTCGGCGCGACGGGGTACGTGGTCAACCTGGCGGTCTACGTCTTGCTGATCGAGGCCGGCCTCCACTACAGCGTGGCCGCTGCGTGCTCATTCCTGGTCGCCGTCACGAACAACTACACCTGGAACCGGATCTGGACGTTTCGCGGCCAGCGTGGTCACATCGCCTACCAGGGCCTGCGCTTCTTCGTCGTCTCGGTGGTGGCCCTGGCGGCGAACGAGGTTCTCCTGACGGCGTTCGTTGCGTTCGGCCTCGGGAAGGTCGTCGCTCAGGCGATCGCAGTCGTGCTCGTGATGCCGATCAACTTCGTCGGCAACAAGCTCTGGTCGTTCCGGCGGCGTTAGCCGCGTTGCGGCGCGCCGTTTTTCTGCTGCTCTTGCTCGCCGCCGTGGCGGCTCCAACTGCTACCGCCGCAACCACGCCGACGCGACCCACGTACGACGCCCAGGGCCGGCTCGTCCAGACGCCGTTCGCCCCGGTCGAGGACCGCCCCGAGCTGACCAAGGCCCGGGCGACCAAGCGTCTTCCTGGAGCACACGAAGGTCGCGAACTGGGTGGAGCGCTACTCCAAGTCGAACACGACGAACGACGCCGAGTACGACTCGAAGCGCCGGGACTGGAAGGTGAACGTCTGGGACCGACGCGCGGGTCAGATCGCGACCGGCCGGGTCGACGACAAGACCGAGGTCGTGACCGAGGCGTGGACGGGACCGCAGGTCGCCTGGAGGATGGCGCGCGGATATCCCGGTGCCTTCGGTGGCACCCAGCTCGAGAGCCCGGTCATCTGGCTCGGCTTCTGCGCCGTCTTCCTGGCCGGGCTCCTCGACTTCCGCCGCCTGCGCTCGGCCCGCAACCTGGACCTGCTCGTCCTGCTCTCCTTCTCGGTGTCGCTGTGGTACTTCAACGACGGAGACATCTTCGCGAGCGTGCCGCTTGCCTACCCGCCGATGGCCTACCTGCTCGCGCGCATGGTCTGGATCACCGTTCGCGGCCCCACACGTGCGTCGCCTCCGGTGTGGCCCGTCTGGCTGCTGGCAGCGCTCACGGTCTTCCTCGCCGGCTTCCGCGTCGGCCTCAACGTGCAGGACTCGAACGTGATCGACGTGGGGTATGCGAGCGTCATCGGCGCGCAGCGGATTGCGAACGGCGAGATGCCCTACGGCCACATGCCGGCCGAGGGCGACCTGAAGAAGTGCGGCCCGGAGGACGCGGAAGGCCGCGTGCGCGAGCGAGTCCAGACGAACGGCCGTTGCGAGTCGGCCAACGAGCGCGGCGACACCTACGGGCCGGTGGCGTACGAGGCCTACGTGCCGGGCTACGCGGTCTTCGGCTGGAGCGGCCGCTGGGACAAGCTGCCGGCGGCGCACGCGACGGCGATCGCGTTCGACCTGATCACGATCTTCGGCCTCATGCTCGTCGGCCTGCGGTTCGGCGGCCACTACCTCGGCGCCGCGCTCCCGTTCGCCTGGGCGGCCAATCCGTTCACCCAGTACGTGTCCAACTCGAACACGAACGACGCGATCATGCCTGCCCTCCTCGTCTTCGGCTTCTGGCTCGCCACGTCGCCGTGGGGGCGCGGCATCTTCCTCGCCCTCGCGGGCTGGACGAAGTTCGCAGCGCTGCTGCTCGTGCCGCTCTGGGCCTCGTACGGCGAGCCGCGCGCGATCAGCACGAAGGCGCGGTTCGCGGCCGGCTTCGCGCTCGGGACACTCGGCTGTTTCTGGATCCTCTTCCTCGAGCCGGACCCCTTGCACGCCGCGCGCGTGTTCTGGGACCGCACCTTCGGCTGGCAGGTCGGCCGCGACTCGCCGTTCTCGATCTGGGGCTGGGGCCAGTACCACGCCGATGGAATTCCGGATCTCGGCAAGGCGCAGCCCGTGGCCGTCCTGCTGCTGATCGCCGGCTCGGTCGCGACGTTCTTCTGGCCGCGCCGCAAGACCGTCTTGCAGCTCGCTGCGCTCACAGGAGCGATCCTGATCGGCTTCGAGCTGACGCTGACGCATTGGTTCTACCTCTACATCCCGTGGTTCCTCCCCTTCGTCGCCTACGCAGTGCTGGCATCAGATGACGACCCCGAGCCCGTCGCGCCCGGTTGACCCGCTGCTCGCCGCGCTTGCGGCGGGCCTCGCGTCGATCCTCTTCCTCACGTCGTGGGCGCTCGTCCACCGCGGCTTCTACAAGCGCGACCAGATCGTGGACACGCCGGTCTACCACCGGTACGGAACGGCGATGGACGACGGTCGAGTCCCGTATCGCGACTTCGGGCTCGAGTACCCGCCGGGCGCGCTTCCGGTCTTCGTCATCCCCGCGCTCGGCGACGCCGACTTCCAGACGTTCACCCGGCGCTTCGAGGGCTTCATGGCCGTGTGCGGGCTGGCGCTCGTCGCGTTCGTCGCGGCAGCGCTGGTTGCGCTCGGCGCCGGTGCCCGCCGCCTGGCTGCGGCGCTCGGCTTCGTTGCGCTCGCACCGCTCGCGGCCGGCTCCGTCGTCCTCTCGCGTTTCGACCTCTGGCCGGCGGCGCTCACCGCGGCAGCCCTCGCCGCGCTCCTCTCGGGACGCGAGCGTCTGGGCCACGGAGCCCTCGGCCTGGCCATCGCCGCCAAGCTCTACCCGGCGGTGCTGGCGCCGCTGGCCGTGGCGTACGTCTGGAAACGCGAAGGGCGCCGTGAGGCGATGCGCTGCGGCGCGATCATGGCCGGAGCAACGGCGATCGTCGTGCTCCCGTTCCTGGTGCTCTCCCCCGGGGGCGTGTGGGACAGCCTCACGCGACAGGCATCCCGCCCGCTGCAGATCGAGAGCCTCGGCTCCGCCTTCCTGCTCGCGGCGCATCAGGCCTTCGGGCTCGACATCACGATGGACTCGAGCCACGGCTCCCAGAACCTGGCGGGGACGCTGCCCGACGCGCTGGCCATCGTCCAGGCACTCGTCCAGGTGGCCGTGCTCGTCGCGATCTGGGTCGCGTTCGCGAGGGGGCCCGCAGACAAGGAACGGTTCGTCCTCGCGTGCGCGGCGGTGCTGACCGCGTTCATCGCGCTCGGGAAGGTGCTCTCGCCGCAGTTCCTGATCTGGCTGATCCCGGTCGTCCCGCTGGTTCGGGGCCGTCGTGGGCTCGCGGCGTCGGCCTTGCTCGCGGCCGCCCTCGTCCTGACGCAGCTCTGGTTCCCGTTTCGCTACTGGGAGCTCGCGCTGGAGTTCGACGGGCCCGCGTCATGGCTGGTCCTCGCGCGCGACCTCGTCCTGCTCGCCCTGCTGGCCGTGCTCGCTCTCGGGTTACGAGAGCGGCACGCGAACGGCCTCGCACGCGGTCGCGCGACCTGAGCCGTCGCACTCGACGACCACGCCCTCGAGGCGGACGTCACCGTCGGCGGTCGCGAACCGGACCGGGATCCCCGTCCGCATGCGGTCGATCGCGAGCTCGGCCACGACCCCGATCACGGAGTCGTGGGGCCCCGTCATTCCCGCATCGGTGATCGCCGCCGTGCCACCCGGCTGGACCCGGGCGTCATTCGTCTGGACGTGCGTGTGCGTGCCGAAGACACCGGTCACCTTGCCGTCGAGCCACCGTGCCATGGCCACCTTCTCGCTCGTCGCCTCGCCGTGGAAGTCCACGATCACGATCGGCGTCTCGCGCCGGGCCTCCTCGACGAGATCGTCGACGATCTCGTAGGCCGAGACCATCGGCTCCAGGTACAGGCTGCCGAGGAGGTTGATGACCGCGACCTTCGTGCCGTCGGCGGCCGACCCCACCGTGAGCCCGCGGCCGGGCGCGTGCTTCGAGTAGTTCGCGGGCCGGATCACGCGGTCCGTCCCCGAGAGGTACGGGACGATCTCCTTGCGCCTCCAGGTGTGGTTCCCGAGCGTGATCACGTCGGCGCCGGCCGCGAGCAGCTTGTCCGCGAGCTTCGGGGTGATGCCGAGCCCGTCGGCGGCGTTCTCGCCGTTCACGACGCAGAAGTCGATTCCACGCTCCTCACGGAGAGGCTGCAGCAGCGTCTCGACGGCCTCGATTCCCGGCCGGCCGTTCACATCGGCGACGAAGAGGAGGTTCAGGGAAGCGCCAGTGTGGCCGCCGGGTGGACCTCGACGGACACGTGGTTCCCCGCGTCCTGCGTGTACCGAGCAAGCGCCTGGCGCTCGACGCGCGAGAAGTCGAGCACGGAGCCGATCTTCGACCGTGCAGCGGCTACCGAGGAGCCGACCGAGAGCGCGGGGTCGGGCCGGAGGTGGGTGAGCGTGACGACGAGTGAAGGAGCTGCGGCCGGCTGCACGTCGATGCGCGCGCCGAGCGTCTTCTCGCTGACGACGTAGGGAGTGATGCCCACGACCGTGCCGTCGACCGGCGAGTACACATCGGTCCCGGGCGGCGCCCCGACGTCGAGCGCGCTCGTGTCGGCTCCGCTCTCGCCGCCGAGCTTGTAGTACGTGAGGCCGCCCTCGGTACCGCCGAACAGCCGCCGCACGACCCGCGAGAAGAGCCCCTCGTTCGCCTGCCTTCCGATCGGCTCCAGAGCGAGAGCGCCCTCGCCGGCGGCGTGGTAGCCGATGGCGGTCACGCGACTCTGGTCGATCGGCAGCTGGACCCGGAGCGAGCCGCGCAGCGCGACGACCTGCGGGCGCGGCGGGCCTGCCGGGAGCAGGCGGTTGGCGGGCGCAGGCGCGGCGCTCGGTGCGGGCGCGGGCGAGCCGGACCCGAAGGCGGTCAAGAGCAGGGTGATGAGCGCAGCGATCGAAGCTGCGATCAGACCGGCGATGCGACGTTGCCTGCGTCTCGCTTGCGCTCGAGCCTGCAATTTGCGGCGCGCCTGCCCGGGGGCTCGGGGCGAGGGCATGCGGGGCACGCTAACCGAGGTCGGTACGGATTGCAAAGCGGCTGTGGATAGCTGAGTTCGTGACACCGAAGGTGGCGATTGTAAGCGGGATTCCTCCCAGAGTTCGTGACGGTCCAGTGCGAGGTTGCCGTCCTCGGCGAAGGACCAGTCCCAGGGCGGCGGCCTGAGGGCCACCACTTGCGCGCTACGATGGCTTCCATGGCCGGCGGGGCGCCGACGATCCAGATCCCGCGCTGGATTCAGCTCGTCGGGCTCCCCTTGCTCGCGTTGCTGATCTGGTTCATGGCGAGCCAGGTCGTTCACGCGGTCTTCATCTTTCTCGTCGCGGGCCTGATCGCGCTCCTGCTGGACCCACTCGTCCGGGCCATCAGTCGCCTCTGGATTCCACGTGGATTCTCGATCGCGATCGTCTACCTCAGCTTCGCTGCGGCGGTGACCGTGGTGATCTTCGCCATCGGCCTCGTCGTGATCGACCAGTCGCAATCGGCGGCGGATCGGATCGAGAATTACCTTACGGTCGAGGACGGACAGACCGGCCAAACCGGGTTCGAGCAGGACGTCGACGACTTCCAGCTCTGGTTGGACGACCACGGGCTCGAGCGCGTGGACGTCCGCGAGCAGGGCGACGAGATCGCGACGGACTTCAAGAACTCGGACGTCGAGAAGTACACGACCCAGGCGATCGACTTCATCCGCGGGGCGGCGATCTCGATCTTCGGGCTGGTTCTGAGCCTGATCCTCGTGGTCGTCGTCTCGGTCTACATGCTCCTCGACATGGGCCGCCTGACGAAGGCGGCCGACAGGCGCTTCCCGCCGCCGGAGGGCACGCCCGGCCTGGTCATCCGGATGGAGCAGGCCCTGGCCGGATATGTCCGCGGGCAGCTGCTGGTCTCGCTGACGATCGGCGCCAGCGTCGGCGTCGGCATGTGGTTGCTCGGCACCCTCGGCTGGGCTCCCGGGGCCGACAAGTACGCGGTGCTCTTCGGTGCCTTCGCGGCCGTCACGGAGCTCATCCCCTATCTCGGGCCGGTCCTCGGCGCGATTCCAGCGATCATCTACGGCCTCGTGGTCGATCCCATCTCGGCACTGTGGATCCTCCTCCTCTACCTCGCGATCCATCAGATCGAGGGTCATATCGTCGTGCCCAAGCTGATGGGGAGCGCGCTGCGCCTGCACCCGCTGCTCGTCATCTTCGGGCTCCTCGCGGGCGCCGAGCTCTACGGCGTGGCCGGTGTCTTCGTCGCGCTACCGCTGCTCGCGGTGATGCGCGCGGTCTGGGAGTTCTTCTCCGACCGGATCGAGCTCGAGCCGTGGCGCACAGGCCCCGTTCCCGTCGAGGTGGAGGTCGAGCAGACGAGGCCGCTGGAGCCTGTGCCGCCCGAAGACACAGCGGAAACGCGAACATTGGCGCCGTGAGCTCGTTTCCCGACACCAGGCTCAGGCGGATGCGCCGCACAGGGGCGCTGCGTGCGCTCGTCCGCGAGACGCGGCTCGACCTCGACGACTTCGTGATGCCGCTCTTCGTCGGGCCTGCGACCCTGCGCAACGAGGAGCTTCCTCCGCTCGGTCGCTTCTCGGTCGACGATCTGACCGGCGAGGTCGAGGAGCTCGTTCGGCTCGGGATCTCGGCGGTGATCCTCTTCGGCATCCCCGAGGAGAAGGACGACGAGGGCTCGGGCGCCTACGACTCCGACGGCATCGTCCAGCTCGCGCTCCGCGAGCTGCGCCCGCGCTTCCCCGAGCTCGTGCTCATGACGGACGTCTGCCTCTGCGAGTACACGGCCCACGGCCATTGCGGACTGATCGAGGACGGCGAGGTGCAAAACGACGCGACGCTCGAGCTGCTCGGTCGCACCGCGGTCAGCCATGCCGAGGCCGGTGCCGATGTCGTTGCGCCGAGCGACATGATGGACGGGCGGGTGGCCGCGCTCCGCGAGGCGCTCGACGACGCCGGCTTCGAGCAGACGCCGATCGTCTCCTATGCGGCCAAATACGCCTCGGCGTTCTATGGGCCCTTCCGCGAGGCGGCGGAGTCGACGCCCGCGTTCGGCGATCGGCGCGGCTACCAGATGGATCCGGCCAACGTGCGCGAGGCGCTGCGCGAATGCGAGCAGGACGTGGCCGAAGGAGCCGACGTCCTCATGATCAAACCGGCCATGCCCAACCTGGACGTAATCCGCGCTGTGCGCGAGGACTTCGATCTCCCCGTCGCCGCGTACAACGTCTCGGGCGAGTACGCGATGCTGAAGGCGGCTGCCGCGAAGGGCTGGCTCGACGAGCGCCAGGCCGCCGTCGAGAGCCTGACCGCGATCAAGCGGGCCGGCGCGGACTTCATCGTCTCGTACTGGGCGAAAGAGCTGGCCGGTTGGCTCTGAGGACGCGCTCCGACCTCTACCGGCGCGCCCTCGAGCTGATCCCCGGCGGCGTCAGCTCTCCCGTGCGCGCGATGCGCGCGGTCGGCGTCGACGAGCCCCTCTTCGCGCAGCGCGGGCAGGGCGCATACCTCGAGACCGCCGACGGCGGCCGCTACGTCGACTGGGTCATGTCCTGGGGGCCGCTCATCCTCGGCCACGCGCCGGCCGAAGTCGTCGAGGCGGTCCGCGAAGCGGCGGTCGACGGAACGACCTTCGGCGCGGCCACCGAGCGCGAGGTGCGCCTGGCCGAGGTGATCGTCGACGCGGTGCCCTCGGTCGAGAAGGTGAGGCTCGTCTCCTCCGGGACCGAGGCGGCCATGAGCGCGATCCGCCTGGCCCGCGGCTTCACGCACCGCGACCGCATCCTGAAGTTCGCGGGCTGCTACCACGGGCACTCGGACTCGCTGCTCGCCGAGGCCGGCTCCGGGCCCGCGACGCTCGGCGTGCCCGCGACCGCCGGAGTCACGACTCGCACGGCCAGCGACACGATCGTGTCGACCTACAACGACGTCGAGGCCGCGGGGCTGGCCGTCGCGCGCTACGGGGAAGGGCTCGCGTGCGTGATCGTGGAGCCGATCGCCGGAAACATGGGCGTCATCCCGCCGGAGCCGGGCTTCCTGCAAACGCTTCGTCAGCTGTGCGACGCCTCCGGCGCGCTCCTCGTCTTCGACGAGGTGATCACGGGCTTCCGCGTCGGGCGCGGAGGCGCGCAGGAGCTGTACGAGGTTCGGCCCGATCTCACGATCCTCGGGAAGATCGTGGGCGGCGGGCTTCCACTCGCGGCCTTCGGAGGCCGCGCCGAGATCATGGATCAGCTCTCGCCGATCGGCCCCGTGTACCAGGCCGGAACGCTCTCGGGGAACCCACTCGCCACGGCGGCGGGCCTCGCGGCGCTCGAAACGATCGACGCCTCGGTCTACGACGCCGTCGACTGGGTCGGCGGCCGGCTGGAGGAAGGCCTCGCTCCGTTCGGTCGCGTCCAGCGGGTCGGCGGGATGCTGACCCTCTTCATGGGCGCGGATCCCGTCCGAAACTTCGCCGAGGCGAGCGCCTCCGACACGGACCGCTACGGCGCGTTCTTCCGGCACATGCTCGAGCGGGGCATCTATCTGCCGCCGTCGCAGTTCGAGTCCTGGTTCCCGTCCCTCGCGCACGGCGACGAGGAGATCGACAGCACCCTGGAGGCAGCACGTGAGTTCTTCGACGGCTGAGGTCTGGAACGCGATCTCGCTCGGTGCCCAGGCCGAGAGCCCCCTGTGGGCCGGGGCGCTGAGAGCCGACGGCGACCGGGTCGAGGAGCCGGTCTTCTCGCCGCTCGGCGAGGAGCGCTTCGCGCTGTCGGTGGAGACGATCTACGAGGGCTACCTCGCGCACTACGGGCGGCCGCGCCTCTTCTCGCCTCCCGACCGCGACGTCGCGCTCCTGCTCGGCGACTACCTCTACGCGCAGGGCCTCGTCCATCTTGCCGCCACCGGGTCGGTGGAGGCGGTCGCCGAGATGGCCGAGCTGATCTCGCTCTGCGCGCATCTCCGCGCCGAGGAGAAGCCGGGCGACGGCGAGGCCTGGGCCTCAACGGTCGCGGGGCTCGGCGACGGAGGGGCCCAGGATCCCTCTGCGGTGCCACGGGCGCTCGCAGCTCACCGCGCGCTCGTGGGGTAAAGTCGCTCGCATGGCGGACCTGCTCGCAGTCGCCCTTCCGCTCGCAGATGCGGCCACGGAGGGGAAGAAGGTCATCACGGCGATGCTGATCGTCGGACTGATCTTCGCGGCGGTCCCGACGCTCGGGGAGCTCTACCAGTACCTCCGGTACCACCGCCACGGTCGTATGCCGCATGGCTAGCTACACATGCGCTTAACGCAAGCTTCACCAACCAGAAGGCTTAAAGCTTCGTCTTAATGGGTATGAGCGCAAGAGCAGTGGGCTCGAAGCGATCACTCTGGTGGGCGATGTTCGTGGTGGGCATCGCGCTGCTCGGCCTCGCGGCCTGCGGCGGCGACGGCGACTCGGGCGACAGCGCATCCTCCGAGGGCCAGGAGGGCGGCACGCTCAAGGTCAACCTGTCCGCTGACACCGACCACGTCGATCCGGCTCTTGCCTACTACCAGATCTCCGTTCAGATGCTGTATCCCGCTTGCGCCATGCTCCTCAACTACCCCGACAAGCCGGCGCCCGAAGGCTCGCGCCTGCAGCCCGAGGTCGCGGAGGCGATGCCGGTGGTCTCGGACGGCGGCAAGACCTACGTGTTCACGGTGCGCCCCGGCTTCAAGCTCTCGCCACCGTCGAATCAAGAGGTGACGGCGGAGACCTTCAAGTTCGTCCTCGAGCGGAACCTGAACCCGAAGCTGCAGTCCCCCTCGGCATCGTTCATCAGCGACATCGTCGGCGCCCAGGAGGTCCTGGACGGCAAGGCCCAGCACGCGTCCGGCATCACGGTCAACGGCAACAAGCTGACGATCAAGCTGACGAAGCCGGCGCCCGACTTCCTGAACCGGATCGCGATGTGGTTCTTCTGCGCGATCCCGACGAACACGTCGGTCGACCCGGCCAAGGAGCGCCCGGTCCCGACCGCCGGCCCGTACTACATCTCCGAGTGGACGCCCAAGCGCCGCATCGTTCTCAAGCGCAACCCGAATTACACCGGTGACCGTCCGCACAAGCTCGACGAGATCATCTACACGGTCGGCGTCAACGAGGCTCAGAGCGTCCTTCAGATCCGGAGCGGCACGGCCGACTACGCGGCCGACGGGATCCCGCCCGCCTCCACCAACGAGCTCGGCCCGACGCTCGGCCCGGATAGCGACGTCGAGGGCACCGACAAGCAGCAGCTCTTCGTCAATCCGACTCTTGCGTTCAACTACCTGGCCCTGAACACGACGCGCCCGCTGTTCAAGGACGTCAAAGTCCGGCAGGCCGTCGCCTTCGCAATCGACCGTCCCCAGCTGGTCCGCCTCTCCAGCCGCTACGCGGGCACCGTGACCGACCAGTACCTCCCGCCCGGGCTCTCCGCGTTCAAGGATGCCGACATCTATCCGCTCGATGGGCCCGACGTGGCGAAGGCGAAGGAGCTGATGGGCGGCAAGACCGGAACAGCTGTGCTCTACACCTGCAACGAAGCGCCGTGCCCAGAGCGCGCGCAGCTCATCCAGGCCAACCTGAAGCCGATCGGCATCGACGTCAGCATCCGGACCTTCCCGAGGAGCGTGCAGTTCACCAAGGAGGGCGTGAAGGGCGAGCCCTTCGACATCGCGGACGAGGGTTGGTTCGCCGACTATGCCGACCCGTCGAACTTCATCAACAAGCTGCTGGACGGGCGGACGATCCAGGCCGCGAACAACGTCAACTTCTCGTACTTCAACGACCCGGTCTACAACCGCAAGATGGACGAGGCTCAGCAACAGGTCGGCGAGGAGCGCGATGCCGCTTTCGCCGCGCTCGACGAGGACCTCGCGCGGAACGCAGCGCCGCTCGTCGCGTGGAGCGTCCCGAACAACATCGACTTCGTCTCGTCGCGAGTGGGCTGTTACCAGTTCCAGCCGGTGTACTTCATGAATCTCGCGGCGCTCTGCCTGAAGACCTAAACAGGCTCCAAAAACTCGGCTGACGCCCCCGCGATTCGTCGCGGCAACTGTTACTTCGTTGACGCGCGGTTTCGGAAACCGATTGAATCCGCTTTAGAACGTGGCTTCTCACGGAGGAGACGGCAGCCCGCACGTCCCTCCACCGACCTTGTGGCCGGTGGGATTTGCCGTTGGCATTGCCGTTCTCCTCGTCGGTGTCGTCCTCGGCTGGCTGATCGTCGCCATCGGCGCGGCCATCGCCGCGATCTTCGGCTTCCTCTGGATCCGCGAGGTCACGAGCCCGGTCCGAACCGAGGAGCCGCCCGCCGTGCCGGAGCCCGAAGCTCGTCCGCCTGCGCGGGGCCGGACGGCGGTGCCCGAGCCCGGTGAGGGCGAGATCGTCCGCTTCCCACGGTCGAAGCTCCTCGAAGGCGTGACGCTCGGGCTCGGCGCTGTGATCGGCGCCATCGTCACGTTGCCGATCCTCGGCCCTGCCCTTGTCGATCCGTTCGTCGACCAGGAGACCGACGACGTCGACATTGGTGCCCTCGACGACTTCCCCGAGAACCGCTTCGTGATCACGACCTTCTTGCTCGACCCGGCGCAGGGCGAGGTCTCGCGCCGCACCGCCTACGTACGCAACAACGGCCCGCTCAACGGCGACCCGACCTTCACGATCCTGTCCAACCGCTGCGTCCACCTCGGATGCCCGGTTCAGGTCAACGGCCTTCCGCTCGACGATGCAGCGCAAACGGAGCGGATCGAACAACACCGCGGTGCGCCGCATCCCCACGGCGGCCGCGGTCGGATTCGGGTGCCCATGCCACGGAGGCCAGTACGACTCCGAGGGCAACCGAACCGCCGGCCCGCCCGTGCGCGCGCTCGACCGTTACGAGTTCAAGATCAAAAACGGACGGCTCGTCCTGAGCAAGACCTACAGCGTCTCGTACGTCGAGGGCACGGGCGCGGAGGCGGAGATCCACAAGTACGACCTGTTGGGCCCGGGCCAGCACGTCGACGGGCCAGAGGCTCCCCTCTATCCGATCCCGCCGCCGGGTCGATAGATGGCTAGACCCCCCGCTACGCGCAAGGAGCAGATCCTCTATCTATTGCTCTACCCGATCAGGTGGCTGGAGGAGCGCTCCGGACTGGTCGGCGCCGTCAAGTACTTCCTCTTCCGCAAGGTCCCGGGCGACATCAGCTGGGGCCACACGCTCGGGTCGGCGACGTTGACGGCGTTCATCGTCCAGGTGCTGACGGGCTCGATCCTCGCCATGTACTACAAGCCGGACCCGGACAAGGCGTACGAGTCGATCCGCTACATCACCGACGACGTGACCCTCGGCTGGCTTGTGCGCGGCATGCACAGGTGGGGCGCGAGCGTCTTCATCATTCTCATGTTCCTGCACATGGGCCGCGTATTCCTGTACGGCGCGTACAAGTACCCGCGCGAGCTGAACTGGATCCTCGGCGTGCTCATCCTCTTCCTCGGGATGATGGAGGGGTTCACGGGCTACCTGCTGCCCTGGGACCAGACGGCCTACTGGGCGACTGTGGTCGGGATCAACCTCCAGGCGACCGGCCCCTTCGTCGGCCCCTTCCTGGTGAACGTCTTAGCCGGGGGAGCCGAGATCGGCTCCGACACGCTGGCCAGGTTCTATGCGCTGCACATGCTCCTCATACCGGGGGCGCTCATCGCGCTGATCTTGCTGCACCTCTACCTCGTCATCCGGCTGGGCGTCACCTCGCCTCCCTGGTCGCCGAACGCGGCCGGGAAGGACCGGACTGAGCCCACGCCGCAGGGACGGGAGGGTCTCGTCGCGCCGGGCCCGAGGGGCGGGAAGGCGAGATGAACCGGCGGCTCGAGGAGAGGCGCGCGCAGCAGGCGCGCTACAAGGAGGACGTCGCCTCCCGCGGGAAGCCCTTCTTCCCGTGGGCGATGTTCCACGACACGGTCATGAGCCTGCTCGTCGTGTCGATGATCGTCGGGCTCGCGGTGATCTGGAAGTACACCGCCGAGGAGGGGCCGACCGAGGAAGACTCGGGCTGGCTCGGAAAGCTCTACGACGAGCCGGCGGACCCGGGAACGACGAGCTTCATACCGCGCCCCGACTGGTACTTCTACTTCCTCTTCTACCTCTTGAGGATCTTCAAGTGGCCGGACTCGGTGCTCCTGGGGACGGTCGGCATTCCGACGATCCTGCTGCTGCTGGCGATCGCGCTCCCGTTCATCGACATCAGCCGGGAGCGGCGGCCTCTTCGTCGGCCGGTGGCGCTAGTGGCAGCGATCTTGACCGTGGTCGCGATGGGCGTCCTCACCTACAAGGGTGCGACCGCCAGGGAATCGATCGGCTCCGAGCTCCTCGTTCTCGTGCCGAACTGGGCCGAGCAACAGGGTTTCGCCGGGAACGAGCAGGCGGTCGAGGGCGCCGAGATCTTCGCCAAGGCAGGCTGCGCCAACTGCCATACGTACCTGGGCGCCGGGACGTCGAACGTCGGGGCGCCGGACCTTTCCAACATCGGCGCCAGCGGCCAGAACGCGGACTACTTCATGCGCTACGTGGCAAACCCGGCCGAGTTCGGGAACACCGTGATGCCGCCGTTCGAGCAGCTCGGCGAGGAGAACCTCGAAAAGCTCGCGGCCTTCCTGGTCGCCTCAAAAGGCCCCCAGTAGGGTGAGCACGCAGACGGGAACGCTCCCTCCCGAGGGGGTGCGTCGCATGTTCGACCGTATTGCGCCGCGTTACGACCTGATGAACCGCTTGATGACGGCAGGGCTCGACGGTGCTTGGCGCCGAGAGGCTGCCCGAGCGGTCGTGCGACCCGGGGATCGCGTGCTCGACCTCTGCTGCGGGACGGGCGATCTCGCGCTCGCCGGGCTAGAGGCGGGCGGCGCCGTGACGGCCGTCGACTTCTCGGCCCCGATGCTCGAGCGGGCTCGGCCGAAGTCGTCCGAGATCGTCTGGCTCGAAGCAGATGCGTTGCACCTGCCCCTGGCCGACGACTCGTTCGACGCCGTCACGATCGGCTTCGGCCTGCGCAACGTGGCCGGCGCCGAACACGGACTGGCGGAGATGCGCCGCGTCCTCAAGCCCGGGGGCCGACTCGCAATCCTGGACGTCACGCGCCCGCGTGGGCTGCTGGCGCCCTTCTACAAGGTCTGGTTCGACGCGCTGATCCCCGCGGTCGGCAAGCTGGTTCCCGGCGGAGCGGCGTTCACGTACCTCCCCGCGAGTGTCCGCCGGTTCCCCGGGCCCCGGGAACTGGCGGAGCTGATGGACGAGGCGGGTTTCGAGCAGATCCGCTGGAGACTCTTTGCGGGCGGAATCGTCGCGCTGCACACAGGAGTGGCCCGGTGAGCGCTCTGGCGGACGCCCGCGCCGTCCCCGGGCTCGAGGCGTATCTCGCCGAGGTCGAAACGCGGCTCGAACAGGCGGTCGGTCGCTACCCCGGCCTCGTCGCCGACGCCGGGTCGGAGGCGCTCAGCGGAGGCAAGCGCCTGCGGCCGCTGCTGGTGTTCCTGGCCGCGCCGCTCGACCGCCCTCCGTCCGTGGCGGCAGCCGTCGCCATCGAGCTCGTGCACATGGCGACCCTCGTGCACGACGATCTCATCGACGGCGCGAGCCTCCGTCACGGCCGGCCGGCCGTGTGGAGCGTGCACGGCGACCAGGCCGCGGTGACGACCGGCGACTATCTCTTCGCCCGCGCCTTCGCCGAGCTGGCCACGACCGGGGACGTCGGCGCCCCGGCGATCCTCGCGGAGGCGGCGGTCGCCCTTTCGCGTGGCGAGGCGCTTCAGCGGCGCCAGGCCTATGACCCGGACACGACGATCGAGAGCTACCTGGAGCGCTGTGCCCTGAAGACCGGGAAGCTCTTCGAAGCCGCCTGCAGGCTCGCCGGAGGCTCGGGTGAGTTCGGGCTCGCCCTCGGCATCGCGTTCCAGATCGCCGACGACATCCTCGACTGCACCGGCGACGCTGCGGACACCGGCAAGGTCCCGGGCACCGATCTTCGCGAGGGAACGCCGACCCTGCCCCTCCTCATTGCCGCGCGCGAGGACGAGCTCGTGCGTGCGGCGCTCGCCGGCGGGCCGCTCGAAGGTGCGCTCGTCCGGGTTGCGGCGACGAGCGCGCTCGAGGAGTCGCGCAAGCTGGCTCTCGAGTACGCACGGCAGGCAGTCGATGCGCTCGACGGCAACGTCAGGCGTGAGGAGCTCGAAGCGCTGACCCACGCGGCGGTCGACCGGACGCACTAGGACGTGGCCGAACGCCTGATCATGGCGGTGCCGATCATCCCGGCCCGTGGACACCACGACCAGCGCAGAGTGGTATCGCGACCATCTCGGCTTCAAGGTCGTCCACCTCGAGCCTGAGTACGCGATCGTCGAGCGCGACGATGTCGGAGTGCACTTCTGGGGGCCCAGCGGCATCGAGCCGGAGGACTCGATGACGATGTTCCGGATCCGCGTCGTGGGCATCGACGAGCTCTACGAGCGCTGCTCAGCGGACGGCATCGTCCACCCGAACGCGGGCCTGGAGGAGAAACCGTGGGGCGCGCGTGAGTTCGCCGTCACCGACGGGGACGGCAACCTTCTGACGTTCTTCGAGCGGCTCTCCGACTAGTTTCAGGTTCGTAAGTTGTAAAGCCTGCGCAGTCCCGCTGATCCTTGCGCTAGCCTCGTCCGGGGTCATGGCGAAACGAGTCTTCCTTACAGCCCTGCTTGCCCTGGTCCTGCCGCCCGCCGCGGGCGCTGCGGGCCGGGTCGTGCTCACGCCCGGCGTGACGTACGAGAAGCAGGTCCAGTTCACGCCGCACGGGCCGGTCGCCATCCACGTCATGACCGCGCCGAAGCCCGGCGGCCTCTACGCGCTCCGCCCCGTGCTTTCGAACGGCTCCATTCTCGGGCGCGAGACCGTGACGTCCATGCAGCGGCGAGTCTCGTCGATCGCGACCGTCGCCGGCGTCAACGGCGATCTGTTCACCTGGAACGAGGGCCTCCCCAGCGGGATGCTCATGCAGTCGGGCGTCTTGAAGACACCTCCGCATTCCAAGCGCTCCAGCGTGGGCGTCACCGACGACGGCCGGATCGTCGTCGAGCGCGTCGCGATGCTCGGCCAGTGGTGGGGCTCGGCCCAGCGCCGGCCTCTCACCGGCCTCAACCAGCGCCCCGGCAATGACGGAGTGTCGCTCTTCACGCCGGCCTGGGGCAGCGCGACACCTGCCGCGACCGGCACCGTCGAGGTCACGGTTCAGCCCTTTCCTCCGGCTGCGCCCTTCACGGATCTGACCGGAGTCGTCACCCAGGCGAAACCCGGCGGCTCGACGCCGATCCCACCCGACGGAGCGGTACTCGTTGGTCGCGGCACGTCGGCAGGCAGGCTGGCAGGCGAGGCTCCCGTTGGCCAGAGCCTGACCGCGCGCCTGATCCTCCGGCCGCAGTGGGGAGGCGTGACCGACGCGATCGGCGGCGGCCCGCTGATCGTCAAGGACGGCGTGCCGGTGTTCCGGGCGCTCGAAGACTTCTCCAGCAACCAGCTTTCGCTTCGCCATCCGCGCACCGGCGTCGGCCAGCGGCCAGACGGCTCGCTCGTCTTCGTGGCGGTCGACGGTCGCCAGCCCGGCTACTCGTCCGGCATGACCAACTTCGAGCTCGCGCAGACACTCGTCCGGCTCGGCGTCGCGCAGGGCTCGGCACTGGATGCCGGCGGCTCGACGACCATGGCCTTCGACGGCAAGCTGCTCAACCGTCCGTCGGAACGGCCCGAGCGCGCCGTGTCCGACTCCCTGATGGTCTTCTACTACGGCGTCCATGCGCCGCCGCCGACCGAGCCGGTCCTGTCGCCGAACGGCGACGGCCTCGACGAGGTGCAAACCGTCTCGTTCAAGCTCGTCCGGCCCTCGACGGTCACGGCCAGCCTCGTCGGGCCCGATCGCGTCCCGCGCCAGACGCAGACCGGCGAGCGTCTACCCGGCCTGTACAAGCTGGCCTGGAACGGTCGCACTCCCGGCGGGGCCGTCGATCGCCAGGGCAGGTGGCGCTGGGTCGTCAATGCCGTCGACAACCTCAGCCAGCACTCGGTCGCCGAGCGCGTCTTCTGGCTCAACGCGACGCTCGGACACCTGCGCGTCTCACACCGAGTCCTTCGGGTCCGTCGCCGAGGCACCGCGTTTCGTGTCGGTTTCCGGCTCGCCGCACCGGCCCGGGTCCGCGTGACGATCGAGACCTCGACGGGCGTGCGCGTGCGAACCGTCTCGAATCGCTTCATGCGCGCCGGCAACAGGAAGGTGGTCTGGAACGGCCGCTATGGCGGCAGCGTTCTTGCCCGCCGGGGTAGCTACGTGGTGCGCGTCCTGGCGACCAACTCGTACGGGCCGACCGAGCTGACGCAGCGCTTCAGCGTCCGCCGGCCCGGCCGCTAGCCCTCACTACACTCCCTCGGTGCCCGCGGCCTCGATCCTGTCGTCGATCACCGATGCGCTCACGTCGCTGATCGGCGACCACGGGCTGTACGCGATCTTCATCTTGATGCTGGTCGACGCCGTGCTCCCGGCGGCGAGCGAGCTCGTGATGGTCTACGGCGGCGCGCTCGCGGCGGGCGCATTCGCGGGGCAGGACGTCGTCCTCTTCGGCGAGACGATCGAGCCCGGCTTCTGGGCCTACTTCGCCGTCGCCATGAGCGGGACGCTCGGCTACACCGTCGGCTCGGTGATCGGCTGGGCGATCGGGCTCTACGCAGGGCGCCCCTACCTGGAGAAGCATGGCCGCTGGTTGCACCTCGGCCCTGACAAGCTCGAGCGGGCCGACCGTTGGTTCGAGCGCTACGGCGACCTGACCGTCTTCATCGGACGCGTCATCCCCGTGGTCCGATCGTTCATCGCGATTCCAGCCGGGATCGCGCGCGTGAAGTTCGTTCGCTACACGGTGCTCACCTTCCTGGGCACGGTGCCGTGGTGCTTCGGGCTGGCCGGCATCGGCTATGCCTTCGGCCGCAGCTACGAGCGGTTCAACGAGGCCTGGCACTACGTCGACTATGCGGTCGCTGCCCTGATCGTGGCGGGGGCCGTCTACCTGTATGTCCGCCACAGAAGGTCGTCTAGACTGGCTCGTCGTGCCGCAGATCCCGCTGGTTGACGTGCGGGCGCAGTACGCGCCGCTACTGGACGAGCTGAAGGAGCGAATCGCCGAGGTCCTCGACTCCGGGCGATTCATCCTCGGCCCAAATGTCCAAGCCTTCGAGGAGGAGGCAGCCGCCTACCTCGGTGTGCGCCACGCGATCGGGGTGGCGAACGGGACCGACGCGCTGGTGCTTGCGCTGGACGCGATGGGAGTCGGTGACGGCGACGAGGTCATCTGCCCCGCGTTCACGTTCTACGCGACCGCCGAGGCGATCATCCGCCGTGGCGCGCGTCCCGTCTTCGCCGATATCGAATCCACGAGCCTCAACATCGACCCCGAAGATGTAGCCAAGCGGATCACGCCGCGCACCAAGGCGATCATCCCGGTCCACCTCTTCGGCCGCCCGGCCGCGCTGGACGACCTGAAAGGCCTCGGCGTCCCGCTGCTCGAGGATGCGGCCCAGGCCTTCGGCGCGCGAGGCGTCGCCACGACCGGCGTCGCCTCGACCTTCAGCTTCTTCCCGACCAAGAACCTGTTCGCGTTCGGCGACGGCGGTGCGGTCACCACGGACGACGACGACCTCGCGGAGCGCATCCGCCTGCTTCGTTTCCACGGCTCGCGCGACAAGAAGCGCTTCGATCTCGTCGGCTACAACTCCCGCCTCGACGAAGTGCAGGCCGCCGTCCTGCGTGTCTTCCTCTCGAAGATCGAGGAGTGGAACCGCTCGCGACGCGAGGCCGCCGGGCACTACGCAGAGCTCGGCCTCGGAGAGGCCTGCGACCTACCAGCCGACGAGCCGGGCCACGTCTACCACATGTACGTCGTGCGCTCACCCGAGCGAGATCGCATTGCGGAGGGCTTGCAGGCCGCCGACATCTCCTCGGCTTCCTACTACACGACGCCGCTCCATCTGCAGCCGGCGCTCGAGTTCCTCGGCCACCGTGAGGGCGATTTCCCCGAGACCGAGCGCGCCGGCCGCGAGAATCTGGCGCTTCCGCTCTGGGCCGGCATCGGGCCGCAGGTGCAGGAGCGCGTGGTCGACGTGGTGAAGAAAGCCGCATCGCTGGAACCCGTTCGATGAGAAGCCCGGTGAACCGCCACCGGATCTGGCAGCTGATTGCCGATGCTGTGCTGATCGCCGCGGCCTGGCAGCTCGCGTTCCAGCTCCGCTTCGACTCCGCGGTCGGCATCCCGCCGTTCTACGAGCGCCTGACGAACTGGCAGACGACGGCGCTCGTCGTCGGCATCACGCTCGGCGTCTTCACCGCCTTCGGCTTCTACAACCGCTGGTGGCGCTACGCCTCGACGCGCGACATGTGGGGCGCCCTGCGAGGAGTCACCGTCGCCTCGCTCCTCGTCGGCTTCACGCTCTACTTCTTCCCGCCGGACTCCACCGAGCGGCTGCCGCGCGGGGTGGCCGTCATCGACTGGCTCCTGCTCCTCGCCTTCGTTGCGGGCACGCGCCTCGCCGCGCGGACGATCTTCGAGCGGCCCGCTCCCGGCGGGCTCGTCGCGCGAGGCAAGAGGGTGCTCGTCGTCGGAGCGGGCGATGCCGGCCAGCTCGTCATCCGCGAGATGCTGAAGTCACGGGCCCTGGGCTTCACGCCGATCGGCGTGGTCGACGACGACCGTCGCAAGAAGAATCTCCGCATCCACGGCATCCGCGTTCTCGGCACGACCGAGGAGCTGCCGCACATCCTGCGGGACAACAAGCCCGACGAGCTGCTGATCGCAATCCCGTCCGCCGCCGGCGAGGTGCGCCAGAAGGTCGTCGAGGCTGCACGCGACGCCCAGGTCCCGGTCAAGACGCTCCCCGGCCTGTACGAGTTGATCGCCGGCGACCACAACCTGGCGGCGCAGATTCGCCCCGTCCAGGTCGAGGACATCCTCGGCCGCGAGCCGGTCGAGGTGAAGTTCGACGCGATCTCCGCGTACCTGCGCGACGAGACCGTGCTCGTCACCGGTGCCGGGGGCTCGATCGGCTCCGAGCTCTGCCGGCAGGTGGCGCGAGCAGGTGCGGCGCGGCTGATCCTGGTCGACCAGGCCGAGTCCGCTCTCTACGAGATCGAGCGCGAGCTGGTGGACGATCGCGGCTTCCCGGCGAGCGTCCCCGTGATCGCCGACGTGGGCAACCGCGAGAAGCTGCGCCAGGTCTTCGACCGGTACCGCCCGGCGATCGTCTTCCATGCCGCGGCGTACAAGCACGTGCCGATGATGGAGGCGAACCCGCTCGAATCGGTGCGCAACAACATCCTGGGCACGAAGGTGGTGGCCGAGGTCGCCGTCGAGTTCGAGGCGCGGCGGTTCGTCCTGATCTCGACCGACAAGGCGCTCAACGCGCAGGCCGTCTACGGCCAGTCGAAGGCGCTCTGCGAGTGGATCGTGGAGGCCTACGGCCAGCGTGACGACGTCGCCACGCGGTTCGTGGCCGTGCGCTTCGGCAACGTGCTCGACTCGTCCGGGAGCGTGATCCGCATCTTCAAGCGGCAGATCGCCAAGGGCGGCCCGGTGACGATCACGCACCCCGAGATGACGCGCTTCTTCATGACGACTCCCGAGGCGGTCTCCCTCGTCGTCCAGGCCGGTTCGATCGGCGGCCGGGGGGAGATCTTCGTCCTCGACATGGGCGAGCCCGTGAAGATCATGGATCTCGCGCGGAGCATGATCCGTCTCTCCGGCAAGGAGCCCGACCGCGAGATTCCGCTCGAGTTCATCGGCGTGCGCGCCGGCGAGAAGCTGCACGAGGAGCTCTGGGGCGAGAACGAGACGATCACGAGCACCGAGCACCTGAAGATCAAGCGCGCGACCCGGCCGCCGATCGACGGCGTGTGGCTGGAGGAAGAGCTCGGCGAGCTGGAACGGCTCGTGGCGGGGGGTGAGACGCTCGACGTCGTCTCGCGCCTCTCGATGATGGTGCGGTCGCCGCGCCGCGTCGACGCGAGCGTTGCGCAAGAAGACACGGTTTCGGAACAGACCATTCACTAGAAGCGTCTGACGCCCGCAGTAGGTTGGGGCGGTGTCCGAGGTGATCTTCGCGGGGTTGAATGCCGAGCAGCGGCGCGCCGTCGAGGCCGTGCGCGGGCCGGTGTGCATCCTCGCCGGGGCGGGATCGGGCAAGACGACGACGATCACGCGACGGATCGCCAACCAGGTGGCGACGGGAGCCTTCGCCGCCGGCGAGATCCTCGCCGTCACGTTCACCGACAAGGCCGCGGGCGAGATGCGCGCACGGCTCGGGGCGCTCGGCGTGGACGGCCTGCGCGCGAGCACGTTCCACTCTGCGGCGCTCGGGCAGCTCCGCTTCTTCGCCTCCACGCCGCCGCAGCGCATCCTCGCCTCGAAGGCGCTGTCGCTGCGTCACATCGGCAACACGCTGCCGCGCCCGTATCGCTTCCGCCCGGCCGGCGACCTCGCCACGGAGATCGAGTGGGCGAAGAACCGTCGCATCACGCCGGACGAGTACCTCCGCTCGCTCGACGGGCACGAACCGCCGATTCCAGCTGACTTGATGGCGCGCGTCTACCGCGAGTACGAGCGGCGCAAGGCCGACCAGGGGTATGTCGACTTCGAGGATCTCCTCGAGCTCGCGGTGCGGCTCTTCGACGCCGACGCGGGAGCACTCGCTCAGGTTCGCGAGCGCTACCGAGCCTTCACCGTCGACGAGTACCAGGACGTGAACCTGCTCCAGCAGTCGCTGCTCGACCGGTGGCTGGGCGAGCGCGACGAGCTCTGCGCCGTCGGCGACGACTACCAGTCGATCTACGCGTTCACCGGCGCGAGCCCCGAGTACCTGCTGGGCATGCCGGCGCGGTTCCCCGATGCGACGGTCGTCCGGCTCGAGGACAACTACCGGTCGACCCCGCAGGTCCTGGCAACGGCGAACCTGCTCGTCCCTCAGCTCGGCGGCGCGGCGAAGGTGCTGCGGGCGGTACACGTCGGCGGGCCCGAGCCGGTGACGCGGTCGTTTCCGGAGCCGGAAGCCGAGGCGGCCTACCTCGTCGAGCGGGTGCGGGCGTTGCACGGGGAGGGAGTGCCGTACGAGGAGATGGCGCTGCTCTACCGGACGAATGCGCGCTCGGCCGACTTCGAGGAGGCGTTCACGGCCGCCGAGCTCCCGTTCCAGGGTGCGGCGCTCCTGTCGCGCGACGCAGCTCGGCAGCTGCTGAAGGCGCTCCGCGGCGCGGGCGGGACGGCGGTCTCGGCCCAGGTGCGTCGCGTTGCTACGGAGCAGGGCCTGCTCGACCGCATCCCGGACGGACTGGGAGAGCGGGAGGTGACGCGTCAGAACGACCTCGCCCGGCTCGTCCAGCTGGCCGCCGAGTTCGACGACGGTGAGCGGACACTCGCGGAGTTCGTTGCGCACCTCCAGCAGCGCTTCGGCAGCGGCGGTGAAGCCCGCGGCGTCCACTTCCTGACCTACCACCGGGCGAAGGGCCTCGAGTTCGAGGCCGTCTTCCTGCCGCGGCTCGAGGAGCGCGAGCTACCGTCGAAGCTCTCGAAGACCGCGGCCGCGATCGCCGAGGAACGGCGGCTCCTCTACGTCGGCATGACGCGCGCGAAGCGGCACCTCACGATCACCTGGGCCGGGAAGCCGAGCCGTTTCCTCGCCGAGCTGGGGATCAAGCGAGAGGCTCCGCCGAAGGCAAAGGCAATCGAGCCCGACGACCCGCTCTACGACGCCCTCAAACGCTGGCGGCTGGAGACGGCCAAGGCGGAGGAACGGCCCGCGTACGTGATCTTCCACAACTCGACGCTGGCCGAGATCGTCCGCAGGGCCCCACGCACGCGCGACGAGCTCGCCGCCGTCCCCGGAGTGGGGCCGGCCAAGCTCGAACGTTACGGCGACGAAGTGCTCGCCGCGCTGCGCGGGTAGTCCCGAGTCAGTCGATTGATCACTGGCTTCCCGGCACGTAGAGAGCGAGGAACTGCCCGTCCTCGCCGGTGGAGGAGTTCGGTTCGGAGGGACGGCCCGGGCTGAGGCGCGGTGGTCGAGTGCGCCTGGACGTCGAGGAACCACCAGCCCCTGCCGAGGAGGTCGCCGGCGTTGATGATGCCCGACGACTCCCACGTGCCCGGCCGCAGCGGCGGCGGCGTGGCGACGCGTGCCACGGAGCGCAGCGACTGGTTCGAGAAGCGGTACTCCATGACTCGGCCGAAGCCGCCCGAGAACGGCGGATCGCGGAAGGCCGACTCGCGGTCCTCCTGGATCATCAGGACGCGGTCGGAGGCGTCCATGTTGTCGGGGTTGTAGATGTCGTCGCACGTTGTAGCCGAGAGCGTCGAAGCCCGTTCGAGGATCATCGTTGATCGTCCCGAGCGGATCCGACGAGTTCATCACGAGGTTGAAAGCCGGCGTTGATGTACGGGTTGCCCGTCGCACGCCTGAAAACGCGTGCTGGTCGCATGCGCCGGCGGCTTGCCCGTGTCCGCGACGAAGGTGGTCTTGCCGTTGCCGGATCGGATGGCGATGTCCTCGAGCCGGATCGAACCTGAACCCGTTTTGTGCGCTCCGGCCGAGCCCTCAGCTGGGGTCGAATTCATGCATCTCCGACTGCGGAATCGGGACGAAGCGTCCCGGCACCGGGACTCAAGTTCTTCAGGACAGCGGAGTTCTGGTTCTTGCCGGCGTCGATGGCCTGCCAACTCGTGGAGGACCTCCGTTCGTCCCGCGCACGCCGAGGCGCTCGAAGTCGTCATCTGGGATGTACGCATAGAAGGGTAAGACGGCCCCGGTCCAGAAGGCGTCTTCACTCCGAGAGGAACACTGACCGGCACTTCGAACGCGTCCCAAGGGCACGACGGTTACTCGTGCTGGGAGTGACCGAGTTCGCGGTTGTACGCCCTCCCGGTAGAAGCGGTACTCGGCGTCCATGACGATCGAGCTGACGATGCGCCGGCTGCCCGGCGCCTGGCCGGTCATCTGGACGCTCGGCTGGTGCAAGGAGTCGGGCTGCCGGAGCACGATGTCGCGCGCCTCCTCGCTCGTGAAGCAGAAGCGCTCGAAGCCAGCTCGCTCCGCGACCAGGAAGTTCGAGCAGAAGCGCTGGTACGCCGCGCTGGATGGAATCACGTACCGGCCCCTGAGGACACCGGCGCTCCTCTGGTGGAGTCTGATGTCGCTGAGCAGCGCGTTGCTCGGGTCCTGTCGCGTGGCAGGAAACGGGACCAGCGACGAGCTCGTGGTTGACGAGGATGTCGGCCGTACCGTTCCCGTTGATCTTGCTGAAGGAGATCCCGTCGGGGATCCCGGACATGTAGTCGCCGACGATGTCGCCGGTCGAGATGATCGGTCGTCACCTCGGCCGCCGCCACGCAGATCGCCGGCTTGGACGTGTCGAAGCCTGCCCCGTCGCCGGCGGTCGCCGGGATGACAACCGACGTGAGCAGCGCCGCGGCGGCGACCGCCAGCAAGGCAAGTTGCGCTTTTCTCATCACTCTCCCCTTGACTAGATTGCGGCGCGAGTTTAAAGGGGCTCGCGCGCTTTCAGCAGGAGGTTCAGTAGCTCTCTGGGATCGCGCCGCACTCTCGGCGCGCGGGTCGCTGGGTGCTTGGCCAGGTCGAGCGCCCGCGGGTCGGTGAGGGGGCGCAGCCGGCCCTCGCGGATCAGCATCTCGTCGACGCCGCCGATCCGGCCGCCGTACGTGGTGTAGACGGGCACGCCCAGCGCTGCAGCCTCCCGGTTCATCGTGCCTCCGGCCGAGACGACGAGGTCGGCCAGGGCGATCAGGCTCTGGGCGTCGACGGCGCGCTCGGGGACGATCACTGACGGGAGGTCGAGGCTGAGGACGTAGTCGCGCTGCTCCGGAGAGCGCGGCACGACCACGGCGTGGACGCCCTCCTGGCTCCCGATGTGCGCGAGCACCTGCGGGAAGAGCGGGTTCGATCGACGGTGATAGAGCGAGACGTCGGGTGGCGTGCGAACGACGACCAGCGTGCGGTTCGGATCGACGTTCAGGGCGTCGAGGACGCCGGGGTCGGGCTCGAAGTCGTAGAGGTAGTACTCCTCTTTCAGACCCGGATACTGGAGGAGCTTCGGGGGTCGAACCCCGAATTTGGCCATGCGCTCGGCCGGAATGGCCTCGGGGACGACGACCCGCGTCGCCGCACGGTCGCCGAGATGGTGCTGCAGGGTTGCGTACTCGTAGTCGTGCGTGGTCGCGCTCGGGATCCCGAGCCGGCGGGCCGTGATCGTCAGCTCGTGCGAGCCGTGGGCGAGCGCCAGGTCGTAGTCCCGTCCGCGCGCGTGGCGCTTGAGGGCGCCCAGGCGGGAGAGGAGCGAACGAGCCTTGCCGAAGCGCGAGCGCCCTCCGTGGCGGCCGACGACCGTCGCCTCGATGCCGTGCTGGTCGAGCAGCTCGAGGGTCTGGGCGTAGTCGCGCGTCGTCACCTCCACGTCGTGGCCGTCTCCGCGCAGGAGGCCGAGGATGGGCCTGAAGACCAGGACGTGCGCCGGGGCCGAGATGTCGATCCAGACTCTCAAGCGAGCGCCTGCGCCACGCTCGTCTCGCGCGGAGCATTCTCGACGTGCCGCTCGTGCCAGAGCGTGAAGGCGAGCAGGCCCCACAGCTGCCGGCTCAGGTCCTCCTGGCCGGAGACGTGGTCCTCGAGAATGCGCCGGACCGCGCCGGGGTCGAAGAACCCTTGCCGGCGGAGCGTGTCGGACGACAGCGTGTCGCGGGCGAACGGCTCCAGCTCGCCGCGAAGCCATGCTGCGGCGGGAATCGAGAAGCCGCGCTTGCGGCGGCGAAGGAGGGGCGCCGGAACGAGTGGGGCCACGGCCTTGCGCAGCAGCACCTTCTTGCGCAGCCCTTGCACCTTGTGCTCGGTCGGGAGCGCGAGCGCGAAGTTCGTCACGAAGGGGTCGAGGAACGGGACCCGCGCCTCGAGGGAGTGCGCCATCGAGGCCCGGTCGGTCTTTGCCAGCAGGTCGTCGACGAGGTAGATCCCGAGATCGACGTCCTGCAGGCGGGCGAGGAGCTCGGCGCCTTCGGTCTCTGCAAAGCGCGTCCGGAGCAGGTCGACCGGGTCGAAGTCGCTGTGCCGCCCGGTGAGCTCGGCGCGGGCGTCCGCCGAGAAGATCTCCTTCCACGCGTGGTGACGCTCGAGCGGGGGCAGGTGCGCGGCGCGAACGAACCGCTTCGCCTTGTAGTCGAAGCTCGCCCTCGCGCTCGACGAAGGCAACCTCTCGACGAGCGGGCGCGCGAACCGGGCCAGGGCGCCGTACCGCGTCGCGAGCAGGTCGGCCGTGTACGTGTAGTAGCCGCCGAAGAGCTCGTCGCCGCCTTCTCCGGAGAGGGCGACCTTCACGTGCTCGGAAGCGAGCTTGGAGACCAGATAGGTCGGGAGGGCGGACGAGTCGGCGAACGGCTCGTCGAAGGCCTCGGCCAGCGCCGGCAGCAGGAGCGCGGCGTCGGGACGCAGGACGAGCTCCTCGTGCCGAGTGCCGTACTGCTCGGCCACCAATCGTGCGTCGGCGAGCTCGTCGAAGCTGCGCTCCTCGAAGCCGATCGAGAACGTCCGGACCGGCTCCGTGCTCTCAGCCGCCGCGAGCGCGGTCAGGGTCGCGGAGTCGATGCCGCCTGAGAGGAGGACGCCGACCGGCACGTCCGCAACGAGGTGGGCCCGCACCGAGTCGCGGAGTCGAGCTCGCAGCTCCTCGATCAGCTCGGCCTCGTCCTCGTGGCGAACCTCGTCTGCAGAGACCGGGGCAGGCCGGGCGAAGCGCGTGAGCTCGAGACGGCCGCCCTGCCACGAGAGAACATGCCCGGGCGGGAGCTTCCTGGTCTCGCGAAAGATCGTCAGGGGTGCCGGGATGCAGTTGAAGGCGAGGAAGGCCTCGACGGCATCGAGGTCGATCTCGCCGCGCGGGAGCGCCCGCAGCTCGGATGCGAACGCGAGCTCGCCGTCTACCTCCCGGTAGTAGAGCGGCTTGATCCCGTAGCGGTCTCGGGCGAGGACGAGCCTGCGCTGCGGCCCGTCCCAGAGCGCGACGGCAAACATGCCGCGCAGGCGCTCCGCAAAATCGAGCCCGTGCTCCTCGTAGAGGTGGACGAGCACCTCGGTGTCGCAATGAGTCGCGAAGGTGTGCCCGGCCCGCTCGAGGTCATGCCGGAGCTCGCGATAGTTGTAGAGCTCGCCGTTCTGGACGACCTGGATGCGGCCGTCCTCGTTGCCGATCGGCTGGTCACCGGTCTGGAGGTCGATGATCGCGAGACGCCGCGCGGCGAGGCCGACGCCGCCGTCGACGAATGACCCCTCGCTGTCAGGCCCGCGGTGGACGAGCGTCTCGCTCATCGCGGCGAGGCGGGCGGGGTCGACCGCGCCGCCCGTGGTGGCGATCCCGCAGATCCCGCACATAGCCCTAGCCTAAGCGGAGCGCCCGAACAGCCCGTGCAGGGACTGCCGCAAGACGCGCCAACCGGTGGCTGCCAGCGTGCGCAGGTAGAGGCGAACCGAGCGGTCCGCGATCCACTCGAGGTCGTGCGCCAGCTTCTCGGCCATCGACGTCTCGTATCCGCGGCGCACCTGGGCGAACCCTGTGAGACCGGGCCGGACCACAAGGCGCTGCCAGTACGCCGGCAGGTCGGCGGCCAGCTCCTCGAAGAAGCGCGGGCGGATGGGACGCGGGCCGACCAGGCTCATGTCGCCGATGAGGACGTTCCAGAACTGAGGGATCTCGTCGAGCTGGGTCGCCCGGAGCCAGCGGCCGAGCTTGGTGACTTCCGCTTCGGTTCGCTCGACGAGCGCGGGGCCGAGGTGGTGTCCGAGGCGCTGCTCCGCACCGGGCCGCAGCGTCCGGAACTTGGTCATCATGAAGAGGCGCCCGCCGCGCCCGACGCGCTCGCCCCGGTAGAAGACCGGCCGGCCGGAGGTGAGCAGGAGCACGCACGCGATCACGGCGACGAGCGGCAGGGCGACGAGGGCGAAGAGCGCCGTGAGGCCGATGTCGAGCGCGCGAATCGCGACGTCGACTCCGAGGCGGCCGGGGGTCTCGCGTGCGAGCCGGCCGTACCGCTCGGCGAGGTGTTCAGCTTGGTTCTGCTCCCGCACCGCCAAGGGCAGGATCGTAGTCGGGGCCGGCGGCGCCTGAGTCTTCACCCACCCTCTCTTGTTTAGGCACAGCCAACCTCCTCCCCACCGCGAGCCTAGCGGGAGAAAACGCACACGTGGGTGTCGGACCTGCAGCGAAACAGTGCATGAGGCCGAAGGGGTGCTGTCAGCATGGTTTGCATAAGATTCGCTTATGGATACACGCCAGCTCACGGCGTTCTGCACGGTCGTCGAGCTCAAGAGCTTCTCGCAGGCGGCTGAGCGTCTCGGCGTCACACAACCTGCGGTCAGTCTCCAGATCCGCTCGCTCGAGGAGCGACTCGGACAGCAGCTCCTCGACCGGTCGGGGCGACGCGTCGAGCCCACCGAAGCCGGCGTTCGCCTCTATCGCGGCGCGCAGCGGCTCCTGGCGCTCGAGCAGCAACTCGTCGAGGAAGTGGCCGGGGACGCCGACGGCGAGCTCCGCGGCGAGCTGGCGATCGGCGCGGCGACGGGGCCCGGCGCCACCGTCGTGCCCCTGCTCCTCTGCGAGTTCCATCTCGCGAACCCGGACGTCCGGGTCGAGCTGACGATCTCCGACACGCAAACCGTCGTCGAGGCGGTCGCACGGCGGGAGCTCGAGCTCGGCATCGTCGGCGCGACCCCACGCCATCGCTCCGTCGCCTACGAGCCGTTCTTCCGCGACGAGGTCGTGCTCGTCTGCCCGCCCAAGCATCCCTTTGCCGGCAAGTCGATTGCGATCGCAGCCCTCAAAGACGAGACGCTGATCGTGATGCAGGAAGGTGCCGGCGTGAGGCAGGTGATCGAGGACGAGCTGCGGAAGCTCGGAACGCGATTGAAGGATCTGGACGTCCGTCTCGAGCTCGGGCTCCAGGAGTCCGTGAAGAGCGCGGTCGAGGCGGGTTACGGCGTGACGTTCATCTCGCGCGCGGCCGTCGAGGCGGAGCTGGCCGCGGGCAGGCTCGCCACAGCGCGCGTGCGTGGGCTGGAGCCGTCGCGGCAGATCTCGCTCGTCCGCGCAAGCGGTCGAGTCGGCACCCGCCTGTCGGAGGCGTTCGTCGACTTCGCAAGCACCCGCGTCTGATGGAGATTCGCTGGGGTCTCGACGAGCTGCCCGGCCTGCTCGCCGAGCTTGGAATCGCGCAGCCGTTCCTCGTGGCGAGCGACCGCTGGTCTCCCGATCGGCTTCCCGTCGAGGTCGCCGGTGCCTGGTCCGACGTGCCGTCCGACCGAATCGACGATGCGGTCGAGGCCTCCCGTGCCGGCGATGGGCTGCTCGCCCTCGGTGGGGGTAGCGCGATCGACCTCACGAAGGCGATCTCGGCCGGCTCGGGGCTGCCCATGGTCTCGATTCCGACTACGTACTCGGGCTCGGAGTGGACGGACTTCTTCGGCGTGCGCGACAGCAACAGACGGATGCGAGGCGGCGGATCCGGAGCCACGTTGGCCGGCGTCGTCTACGAGCCCGAGTTGACGATCGGCCTGCCCCGCGAGGAGACGGTCGGCACCGCGCTGAACGCCCTCGCACACAGCGCGGAGGCGTTCTACGTCAAGGGCCGGAGCGGACGAGGCGATCGCCATGCGTTCACCGGCGCGCGGCCGATCTCCTATGCGCTGCCGCTGGTCGTCGACGAGCCCGGGAGCCGGTACGCGCGGACGCGGCTCCTGGAGGGCGCGATGCGGTCGGGAATGGCACTCGCGGAGGCCGGTATGGGGCTCGGCCACGCCATGGCCCAGGCGCTCGGCGGTCGCTACGGCCTTCCGCACGGCGCGCTGAACGCCGTGACGCTTCCGCCGGCACTCCGCTTCAACGAGCCGGTTGCGGCCGGCGAGATCGCACGCTTCGGCGAGGCGATGAGCACGGACGACCCGGTCGGCCGCGTGGAGGAGCTCGCCGGTCTGGGCGGCTTCGGGCGTCTGCGCGACCTCGGCGTCCCCGAGGACGAGCTCGGCGAGGTTGCAGAGGCGGCCGCGGCTAGGCCGGCGGCGCGGGCGAACCCGCGGCCGGCGACGGCGCCAGAAATCGAGGAGCTTCTGCGCTCGGTTTGGTAGGCAGCGGCACGGGCTGCTCGACCCGTCGCAGGTTCCGCACGTCGGCCACTGCGATCACGGTCATCGTGGCCAGAACGACGACGACGGCCGCTCCGATCAGCGTGTTCTCGACTCCGATCCAGTGTGCGATCGGCCCCATGAAGGCGACTCCGACCGGGATCAGCGCGAAGGAGCCGAGCACGTCGTAGGAGCTGACGCGCGAGAGCTTCTCCTCCGGGATGTGCTCCTGGAGGGTCGTCTCCCAGAAGACGCCGTACAGCTCGAGGCCGACCCCGGCGACGAGCGCGGACACGATGATCAGGGGGAGCGGCGCGGCCATTCCCAGCAGAGCCAGCAGCGGGGCCATCGTCAGGACGGCGAGCGTCGCGATGAGCAGAGGGCGCTCCGGTCGGTAGTGCAGCGCGACGACGCCGGCCAGGATCATCCCGACCGCCTCCGCCGCGAGGATCAGTCCCCAGGCCGAAGCGCCGCCCAGGGAGCGTTCCGCGACAAAGGGGCCGAGGACGAGGAAGGCACCGATCGCATAGGCGTTGATGAGCGCGAACTGGACGATCGTCACGCAGAGCCACGATCGAGAGCGGAACTCGCGCCAGCCCTCCGACAGGTCGCTCAGGAAGCGGCTGCGCTCGATGGGCGCCGGGCGATGAGTGCGGATCGACGCCACGAAGAAGGCGCCGACGGCGTAGGTGACGCCGTCCAGCGCCAGAGCCCAGCCCGGCCCGACCGCGGCGATGAGCAACCCGGCAGCGGCGACGCCGCCGATGCGCGTGAAGTTCCGGGAAAGGCCGAGGAGGGCGTTTGCCTGCTGGATCCGCGTCGGCGACACGACCTGCGGCAAGAGCCCGGTCGCGGCCGGCGAAAAGAACGCAGACGAGCCGCCGCGAAGCGCGCCGAGAACGAGCAGGTGCCAGACCTCCGCGCGCCCGGTGAGCAGAAGCCCGGCCGCAGCGATCTGCGCACCTCCGCTGATCAGGTCGGCGCCGACCATCACGAAGTGCCTCGGCAGCCGGTCCGCCCACACGCCGCCCGCGAGCAGGAAGACGATGTGGGCAAGCATGTACGCGGAGAGGACGATGCCGAGGTCGGCCGGCGAGCCCGTCAGGTGGATGACGGCGAACGCGAGCGCGATCGGCGCGAACGAGCTCCCGAAGAGCGAGATCGTCCTGCCGGCAAAGAGCAGCCGAAAGTCGCGCTCCGCAAGCGGGCTTTCGCGCACGTACTCGGTCACGGCTCGGAGCCGGCGGCGGGCCGTCATCTTCCCTCCACTGACCCTGTGCGGATCCGAAGCCCCACGCTTCCCTCCGGTGGGGGAGTTCGAGCCGTTCAGCACTGGCCTTCGGCGGGCCGGCCGCCGGGTCCGCGCAGGTGGTACAGCTTCCCGCCCACCCAGGTGAGCTCGAGGCAGTAGCCCGCGGCGTCAGCGGCCGCCAGTCGCACGCTGGAGCCGGCGTCCGTGCTCTGGGCGCCTTGATACGTGCCGGTGAGCTGGTGGGCACGCTCGAGGGCCAAGCCGGCCTGCTGCAGCAGGGCCTCAGGCACCGGCTGCTTCGAGTTGTCGCTAGGGGCGAAGCTCGGGCGTAGCGCAGTGACCGCCCAGGCGAGCAGGACGAGCGTGATGAACAGCCCTAACAACCGCAGCGCCATGGCTCGGATTTATCGGCCCGAGCCGTCTGGCGCTTGAGTAAGGATTAGCGTGTCTTATGGCTGAAATAACAAAATCATTGGTATAGTCGCGCCGTGCCGCCGGCTGCCCGATTCGACGTGCTCGTGGTTGGAAGCGGAGCCTCCGGCCTCGCCGCCGCCGTGTCCGCCGACCGGAGCGGCGCCCGGGTCGGTCTCGCCGCCAAGGATTCACTGCAGTCCTGCAACTCGGCCAAGGCCCAGGGCGGCATTCAGGCCGCGTTCGGCGAGGACGATTCGCCCGAGCAGCACGCCGAGGACGTGTGGCAGAGCTCACACGAGACCGCCGACAGGCGGCTCGTCGAGATCCTGACCAGCGAGGCGCCGGGCGCCATTCACTGGCTCGAGGAGCTCGGAGTCGAGTTCACGCGCGAGAACGGCGGCTACCGGCTCGCACGTTGCGGCGGCGCGACGCGCAAGCGGCTCCTCCAGGTCGGTGACCGCACGGGGCACGCGATCACGAAGGCCCTGCGCGACGCTGTCGAGGCCTCCTCGATCCAGACCTTCCCGAAGTCGCCGCTGAGCGCACTCGATCCGATCGAGAGCGGCTGGCGCGCGCGCTGCGGCGAGCACGTGATCGACGCCGCGACCGTCGTCCTCGCAGCCGGCGGCCGCTGCTACCGCGAGGCGCAGGAGCGCGGGGAGCTCACCACCAACCATCCCGGCGCAACAGGTGAGGTGACGCAGATCGCCATCGACGCGGGAGCGGAGAGCCGCGACCTCGACGCCCTCCAGTACCACCCGAACGGCGGCGCGTGGCCGACAGCGATGCAGGGCTACTCGATCCCCGAGACGACTCGAGCCTACGGAGCTGTCCTGCTCAACGCCGACCGCGAGGAGTTCACCGACTCGCTCGGCCCGCGCGACGCCGTGTCACGGGCGATCTTCGACGAGGTCGAGGCCGGGCGCGGCGTCGAGACCGAGGACGGCCGTCCCGCCGTCTACCTCGACACCACGCGGATCGCGGAGAGCGACGCGAACGTGTCGCTGCCCTACATGCTGCGCCGCTACCGCGCCGGCGGGATCGACCCGCTGGCCGAGGCGATCCTCACCTATCCGGTTCTCCACTACCAGAACGGGGGTCTCGTCATCGACGAGGACGCACAGACGACTGTCGAGGGGCTCTACGCCTGCGGTGAGATCGCGGGCGGGACGCACGGGCGCAACCGCATGATGGGCAACTCGCTGCTCGAGTGCACCGTGTTCGGACGGCGAGCGGGCAAGGCCGCAGCGGAGAAGGCGGCATGAGCGAGATTCGCTTCGACGGGCGCGTCGTCCTGGTGACCGGGGCCGGGCGCGGCCTCGGCGCGGTGTATGCGAGAGAGCTCGCGGCTCGAGGGGCCTCCGTCGTCGTCCACGACGCCGGGGTCGAGGCAGACGGGACCGGAGACGACTCCGCAGTTGCAGAGGCGGTCGCGCGCGAGATCGGCGACGCAGGCGGCACCGCGGTCGCATGCTTCGAGAACTTCGAATCGGAAGACGCGTGCGCCAGAACCGTCGAGCTCGCACTCGATCGTTTCGGGCGGCTCGACGCGGTTATCCAGAACGCCGGACTACTCCAGTGGGAGGAGCTCGAGCACGCGCACGGGAGCTGGGAGCGGATGCGGCGGGTCAACGTCGATGCACCGTTCCATGTCACGCGCTCGGCGTTTCCCGTTATGAAGCAACAGGGCTACGGACGGTTCGTCTTCACGACTTCCGGACGCGCGATGGGCGTCGAACGTACGCGACCTGGGCTTGCGGCCTACGCAGTCGGGAAGATGGCCCACTTCGCGCTGATGATCGTCGCTGCGGCCGAGGGCGCTTCCCACGGGATTCTCGCGAACGCCGTTGCTCCAGCTGCGGCCACGCGCATGCTTGTGCGGCGAGTCGAGCCCGGAGAGCTCGAGCCCGAGCAGGTCGCTCCCGGGGTCGTCTTCCTTGCCTCCGAGCGTTGCACGTTCTCCGGCAGGGTGCTCGAGGCGGCAGGAGGGGCGTTCGACGTCGCGCGCTGGACTTCGAGCCAGGATGTCGACTTCGGTCGTGAGCCGGTACCACCGGAAATGATCGCCGAGCGTTGGGCCGAGATCGAAGGCGTGGTGCAGACGGGGTGACGGTGGCAATCGACATCCAGCAGGCCGTCGAGGACGCAGCGGCGCACCTCTACGTCTGGGCGCTCAAGGACATCCCGCAGGATCTCCGCGACGCGCTGGCGGCTGCCTCGGAGCGCGAGACCTCCGTGCCGGGGCGCCGCGTCCTGAGCACGATCCTCCGCAACGTCCAGGTGGCCGAGGACGAGGACAACATCGTGTGCCAGGACACCGGCATCGCGGTCTACACATGCCGGGTCGGCGAGCACTTCCCGCTGCACCCGAGCCGGATCTACGCGGCGCTCAAGACCGGCACCGAGCGCGCGACCCTCGAACACCCGCTGCGCTCGAACGCGGTGCACACGATCACGCGTGAGAACACGGGCCCGAACACCGGTCACCGGCTGCCGATCGTGCACTGGGAGTTCATCCAGGACTGGGACGGGCTCGACGTCAAGTGCATCCCCAAGGGCTCCGGGTCGGAGAACATGAGCTTCCTCAAGATGTGCACCCCTGCAGACGGGGTCAAGGGCATCAAGCAGTTCGTCCTCGAGTCGATCGTCGGGGCCGGCGGCAAGCCGTGCCCGCCGGGAATCGTGGGCGTCGGGATCGGCGGCTCGGCCGACTACGCGATGTACCTGGCGAAGGAGGCGATCGCGCGGCCCGTCGGCACGCGCAACCCCGATCCGCACGTCGCGAAGCTCGAGGAGGAGCTCTACGACCTCCTCAACCAGACGGGCGTCGGGCCGATGGGGCTCGGCGGCGACGTCACCGTCCTCCAGTGCCACATCGAGCACGCGGACACGCACATGACCCTGAACCCGGTCGCCGTCAACTACCAGTGCTGGGCCGCGCGCCGCGCGAGCGCGCACGTCTCGCCCGAAGGCGACGTCGACTACGACCGGGAGTTTTGATGGCTGAGCACAGGCTCACATTCCCGGCGAGCAGAAGAGGACATCCGCAAGCTCCGCGCGGGCGACCTCGTCACGGTCGACGGCCACATCATCGGCATCCGCGACCGCACCCAGATCCGGATCTTCGACGAGGGCGTGGAGCCGCCGCTCGACCTGAACGGCGCTTTTCTCCTGCATACGGCGCCAAATGTCCGGAAGCTCGGCCCGGGCAAATACGAGCCGATGTGCGTCGGGACGACGACTAGTGCGCGCATGGTGCGCTTCACGGAGCCGCTCGGGCGCGACTACGGCGTGCGCGCGATCGCCGGCAAGGGCGGCCTGCCCGACGAGGCGATCGAGCCGATGGCGAAGCACGGGATGGTCTATTTCGCGCTCGTCGGCGGCGCCGCGGCGCTCGAGACGACGCAGATCGAGGAGATCGAAGAGGTCTTCTGGGAAGAGCTGATGCCCGAGTGTCTCTGGAAGTTCCGCGTCAAGGACTTCGGGCCGCTCTGGGTCGGCATCGACTCGCACGGCGACTCGATGTACCGCGACGTCCAGAGCGCCGCGCTGAAGAAGCTGGAGGGCATCGTTGCTGGGCTTTGAGCCGCGCGGCGGCGGCCTGACGCACGTGCTCGACAAAGGACTCGGGTCGCGCGCCTGGGAGGACGTCCTCGAGACGGCCGGGCACTACATCGACATCGTCAAGCTCGGGTGGGGCACGGCCTACGTCACACAGCACCTGCAGCGCAAGCTGGACGTCCTACGAGGCAAGCCCGTGGTCATCGGCGGCACCTTCTTCGAGGTCGTCTACGTCAAGGACAAGCTCGACGAGTACAAGAGCTGGCTCTCGGAACTGGGGCTGACGCACGTCGAGATCTCCGACGGCACGGTCGAGATCCCGCGCGAGCGCAAGCTCGAGCTGATCGCCGACTTCGCACGCGACTTCACGGTTCTCTCCGAGGTCGGCTCCAAGGACTCGTCCGTCGAGCCGGACGCCGACGAGTGGGTGGGCTGGATGCGCGAGGAGCTCGAGGCCGGTGCCTGGAAGGTGATCACCGAGGCGCGAGAGGGTGGAACGGCCGGGATCTTCACGAGCGACGGCGCGATGCGGACGGACGTGATCACGCAGGTCGCGGACGCCGTCGGACGCGACGAGATCGTCTTCGAAGCACCGACGAAGAACGCTCAGGCCTGGTTCGTGAAGCAGTTCGGGCCGGAGGTCAACCTCGGGAACATCCCGCCCGATGAGGTGATCCCGCTCGAGACCCTGCGCCTCGGCCTGCGCGGCGACACGCTGAAGGAGGTGCACCTTGGCGATCGCGCCCCAGCTTCCTGAGCTCGATTTCGAGGCGATGTCCGCTGAGGATCTGCTCCGCTGGGCGCACGGGGAGTTCGGCGCCGGCCTCTGCCTGACGTGCTCGTGGCAGAAGCAGTCTTCGGTGCTCGTGCACATGGTCTCCGAGCTCGACCTCGAGATCCCGATCATCGAGCTCGACACACAGCTCTTCTTCCGCGAGACCTACGAGACGCGCGACCAGCTCGTCGAGCGCTACGGCCTGAAGCTGCTGCCCCCGCCGCCCGTCATCACCGTGGCCGAGCAGCACATGCAGGAGGGGCCGAACCTCTGGGAGCGGGATCCCGACCGCTGCTGCCACATCCGCAAAGTCGAGCCGCTGCTGACCGCGCTCGAGCCCTACGGCGCCTGGATCTCGGGCATCCGGAGGGAGCAGTCGCCGAGCCGCGCGGAGACGCCCAAGGTGCAGTGGTCGGAGCGCTACGGCGTCTGGAAGATCCACCCGCTCGTCGACTGGGACGCGAAGCGCGTCCAGGCCTACATCACCGTCAACGAGATCCCGTACAACCCGCTGCACGACGCGGGGTACCGCTCGATCGGCTGCATTCCGTGCACGCGGCCGACCGCGCCGGGCGAAGAGGAGCGAGCAGGCCGCTGGGCCGGCTCCGACAAGCTCGAGTGCGGCATCCACCAGGACACCCCACTAACCAAGGAGTCGAATGTCTAAGGGTTTCACGCTCTGGTTCACCGGGCTCTCGGGCGCGGGCAAGACGACGATCGCGGAGATCGTCGGCCCCGAGCTCGAGCGGCGCGGGCTCGCTGTCGAGTACCTCGACGGCGACGTCGTCCGCACGCACCTCTCGAAGGGCCTCGGGTTCTCGAAGGAGGACCGCGACACGAACATCGAGCGCATCGGCTGGGTCGCTTCGCGGTTGACCCGTCACGGCGCGGCCGTCCTCGTCTCGGCGATCTCGCCCTACGAGGAGACGCGCCAGAAGGCGCGCGACCTGGTCGAGGAGCACGGCCCGTTCGTCGAGGTCTTTGTCGCGACATCGGTCGAGGAGTGCGCCCGCCGCGATGTGAAGGGGCTGTACGAGAAGGCCTTCAGCGGCGAGATCAAGGAGTTCACGGGCGTGTCGGACCCGTACGAGGAACCGGCGAATCCCGAGCTGCGGATCGACACCGAGGCGCACGAGCCGGAGGAGTCGGGGCAGATCGTCGTCGAGAAGCTCGCCGAGCTCGGCCTGGTCGAAACGAGCGTGCCCGCATGACTTTGCAACAGACTGTTACTAAGTCGCTCGTGGCGCCTCACGGTGGCCGCTGATTGACCGGACGGGCGATCGGCCGGCTGATCTGGACTCGCTCGAAACGATCACGCTGACCCCGCGCGAGGTGTCCGACCTGGACATGATCGCTTCGGGGGCGCTCTCCCCGCTCGAGGGCTTCATGGGGCGCGAGGACTACGAGCGCGTCCTCGACGACATGCACCTCGCGAACGGGCTGCCCTGGGCCCTGCCGGTCTGCCTGGCCGTCGACAAGGCGCCCCAGGGAGACCGCGTCGTGCTGGCCGACGGCCAAGGAGTGCCGCTCGCCGTGCTGGAGGTCGAAGAGGTCTACGAGTACGACCAGGAGCGGGAGGCCGAGCGTTCCTTCCGCACGACTGACGAGGCGCACCCCGGCGTGGCGCGCCTCTACGCCCAGCAGCCGCTCTACCTCGCCGGGCGAGTCACGGTGTTCACGCGCCCCGAGCCCGCGTTCCCCGAGCTCGCGATGGACCCGGCCGAGACGCGCGCCGCTCTTCGCCGAGCGCGGGTGGAAGCGAGTGGTCGGCTTCCAGACCCGGAACCCGATCCACCGCGCGCACGAGTACCTGACGAAGGGCGCCCTCGAAACCGTCGACGGCCTCCTGATCCACCCGCTCGTCGGCGAGACGAAGTCCGACGACGTCCCCGCCGCGACGCGTGTCGAGTGCTACCGCGTGCTGGTCGACAACTACTACCCGGCCGACCGGGTCGTGGTCTCCGCCTTCCCGGCCGCGATGCGGTACGCGGGGCCGCGGGAGGCGATCTGGCACGCGATCTGCCGCAAGAACTACGGCTGCTCGCACTTCATCGTCGGCCGCGACCACGCGGGCGTGGGCGACTACTACGGCACGTACGACGCACAGCTGATCTTCGACGAGTTCGAGCCGCACGAGCTCGGCATCGAGACGATGTTCTTCGAGCACGCGTTCTGGTGCCGTGCCTGCGGGTCGATGGCTACGCCGAAGACCTGCCCCCACGGCGGCGACGACCACGTCTTCCTCTCGGGGACGAAGGTGCGCGAGCTCCTGCAGGCGGGCGAGCTGCCGCCGGCGGAGTTCTCGCGGCCCGAGGTCGCCGAGGTGCTGATCGAGGCCTACCGATGAGCCGGCGGCGACTCAGCTCATATGTCGCGGTCGCTCTGGTCGCTGTCGTCGTCGGCGGAATCGCAGCCTTCGGCGGTGACGCGGAGGCCGGCCGCTTGGACACGAAGCTCACGCTCGTCGCCTACTCGACCCCGCGCGAGGCCTACGCGAAGCTGATCCCCGCGTTCGCCGAGACGCAGGCCGGTCACGACACGTCGTTCGACCAGTCGTACGGCTCCTCCGGCGAGCAGGCCCGTGCAGTCGTCGCCGGGCCTCAAGGCCGACGTCGTCGCGCTCTCGCTGGAGCCCGACATCACGACGCTCGTCAAGGCCGGTCTCGTCGCCCGTAACTGGAAGCAGGACGCCTACAGCGGCATGGTCACTCGCTCGGTCGTCGTCTTCGCCGTGCGCAAGGGCAACCCGAAGAAGATCCGCACGTGGGCCGACCTGATCAAGCCCGGTATCGACATCGTCACGCCGAACGTCCAGACCTCGGGCGGGGCGAAGTGGAACGTGATGGCCGCCTACGGCGCGCAGCGGAAGGCCGGCAAGACCCACGCCCAGGCGGTCGCGTACCTGACGAAGTTCTACGACCACATCGTCTCGCAGGACAAGAGCGCGCGCGAGGCGCTGCAAACCTTCATCGCAGGCCGCGGAGACGTGCTGCTCGCGTACGAAAACGAGGCGATCTTCGCGAAGTCGAAGGGGCAGGACCTGCCGTACGTGATCCCGAAGGCGACGATCAAGATCGAGAACCCGGTCGCGGTGACGACGAACTCGTCGAACAAGACCAAGGCGCGTGCGTTCCTCCGCTACCTGCGGACGGTGCCGGCCCAGCGCATCTTTGCTCAGAACGGCTATCGCCCGGTGGTCAAGCAGGCCCAGCGTGGGTTCACGTTCCCGGTGCGGCCGAACCTGTTCTCGATCAAGTACCTCGGGGGCTGGGCAGTGGTCGACAAGCGCTTCTTCGACCCGAAGACCGGGATCGTCACGAAGATCCAGAAGCGCAGGGGCGGGAGCTAAGCCCTGTCCGTACGGGTCGAGACTCTTCCCAAGCCGGCGGCGGCGAGCAATCCCGGCGCCGCCCTCGGCATGGGGCTCGCGACCGCGTATCTGAGCGTGATCGTCCTGCTGCCGCTGGCGGCCCTGATCTGGTATTCGGCGCAGGACGGACGCACAGGGTTCTGGGACGCCGTCACCGAGCCGCAGTCCGTTGCGGCGCTGAAGCTGACCCTGGTCGCATCGGCTGTGGTCGTGCTCATCAATGCGGTGATGGGGACGATCGTCGCGTGGATCCTGGTTCGCGACCGTTTCCCGGGACAGGGCTTCGTCAACACGCTCATCGACCTGCCGTTCGCGCTGCCGACGATCGTCGCCGGGCTGACGCTCCTGGCGCTGTACGGCCCACAGGGCCCGATGGGCGTGGACGTGGCGTACACCCGGACCGCGATCGTGCTGGCACTCCTGTTCGTGACGCTTCCGTTCGTGATCCGCACGGTGCAGCCCGTGCTGCTGGAGCTCGATCGTGAGATGGAGGAGGCCGCGGCCTCGCTCGGCGCCGGGCCGATCTCGATCTTCAGGCGGATCGTCTTCCCCAACCTCCTGCCGGCGATCCTCTCGGGAATCGCGCTTGCGTTCGCCCGCGCGGTGGGCGAGTTCGGCGCCGTCGTGCTGATCTCGGGCAACCTGCCGTTCGAGACCGAGGTGGCGGCGGTCAACATCTTCGGACGCATCGAGGGCGGCGATCCGGTCGGTGCCGCCGCGGTCTCGGTCGTCCTGCTCGTGATCTCCTTCGGCATCCTGCTGACGATCGGCGCTTTCCGGCGCTGGGCGACGAGGCACGATGGCGCGTAGGGCGCTCCTCCGCTTTCTCGGCCTCGGCTACCTGGCCGTCATCCTCGTCGCGCCGGTCTCGCTCGTCTTCTGGCGTGCCTTCGAAGACGGCGTCGGGCCGGCCTGGGACGCCGTGACGACCCCTGCCGCCAAGCACGCGTTCATGATCACCATCGCGATCACGCTGATCGCAGTGCCGGCGAACACGATCTTCGGAGTGACCATGGCAATGGCGATCGTCCGCCGCCGGTTCCCGGGCAAAGGAATCGTCAACGCGCTCGTCGATCTTCCGCTCGCTCTCTCGCCGGTCGTCGTCGGCCTGGCGTTCTTGCTGCTCTACGGCACGGGTGGGTGGCTCGCCGATCTGCCGTTCGACGTCGTCTTCGCGTTCCCCGGGATGGTGCTGGCGACGATCTTCATCTCACTGCCGTTCGTCGTGCGCGAGGTCGTGCCCGTGCTGCGCGAGATCGGCATCGAGCAGGAGCAGGCGGCCTCCACTCTGGGCGCCTCGTCGTTCCAGACGTTCCGGCGGGTGACGTTCCCCGCGATCCGCTGGGCGGTCGGGTACGGCGTCGTCCTGACGACGGCCCGCGCGCTCGGCGAGTTCGGCGCCGTGAGCGTCGTGTCGGGTCGCATCGCGGGGAAGACGGAGACGATGACGCTCCACGTGCAAGAGCGCTTCGACGGTTTCGACTACGTCGGCGCTTACGCCGCCTCGGTCGTGCTCGCGGTCCTCGCCATCGCCACGCTGCTCGCCATGAACTTCTTCCGTCCCAAGGAAGGCACGCGGTAATGGCGATCTATGCGCAGAACGTGACGAAGCGCTTCGGCGACTTCACCGCGCTCGAGGACGTCTCGGTCGAGGTGCCGAGCGGCTCGCTCACCGCGCTGCTCGGGCCGAGCGGCAGCGGGAAGTCGACGCTCCTCCGCGTGATCGCCGGGCTCGAACAGCCCGATTCGGGGTCGGTGCTGATCGAGGGCGAGAACATGACCGGGCTCGCGCCGCAGAAGCGCGGTGTCGGCTTCGTCTTCCAGCACTACGCGGCCTTCAAGCACATGACCGTCTGGAAGAACGTCGCGTTCGGTCTCCAGATCCGGCGGCGCCCGAAGGCCGAGGTCAAGGAGCGGGTCGGGGAGCTGCTCGAGCTCGTCCAGCTCTCGGGATTCGCGGATCGCTATCCCGCGCAGCTCTCCGGCGGCCAGCGGCAGCGGATGGCGCTGGCCCGCGCGCTCGCAGTCGAGCCGAAGGTACTGCTCCTCGACGAGCCGTTCGGCGCGCTCGACGCACGCGTCAGGAAGGAGCTACGCGCTTGGCTGCGGCGACTCCATGACGAGGTGCACGTGACCACCATCTTCGTCACGCACGATCAGGAGGAGGCGATGGACATCGCCGACCGGATCGTGCTCATGAACAACGGGCACGTCGAGCAGATCGGCGGGCCGCGCGACCTCTACGAGGAGCCGGCGAACGAGTTCGTCATGAGCTTCGTCGGCCCCGTGAGCCGCCTGGGCGGCCAGCTCGTCAGGCCCCACGACCTCGAGCTCAGCCTCGAGCCGAACGGGGACGGGGGCGAGGAAGGCGTCGTGCGGAGGATCGTGCACCTCGGGTTCGAGGTCCGGATCGAGGTCGAGCTGGCGAACGGCAGCGACTGCTGGGCGCAGGTCACGAGGGACGAGGTCGACGAGCTCGAGCTCGAGCCGGGCGCGCGGGTGTACGTGCGCCCTCGCCGCGAGCGCGTTTTCAGCTAGCCGGGGAGCGCCAGGAACGGGAGGCTGTCGGTCAGCTCGAGCGTCCCGACCGCGGGGAGCCGGTCGGCGCGGCACGTCGTGTACGAGTGGGCGCTGATCTGCTTGTTCATCAGCCAGCGGTCGAAGCGCTGATCGCGGGCCGACTTCATGAGCGTGGCGCCGATGGCCGAGCGCGCCTGATCCAGGGGGAACGTGCCGAGCGGGCCGGTCGGGCCGAGTGCGCGAACCTCGTACGTGCCGGTGCCGGTCTCCACCTTGGCGGTGCGGCCTGCCCGAATGGCGAAGACCTGACCGGGCGCGCTGCCCTCGATCGCGACGCCGCGACGCTGCCGTCCAAGCCACGGGGCCGCCGGTGTGACCTCGACGAGCCGCGCGCGCTTCGCGGAGGCCGAGCGGCGAAAGTCGGCGATCTCCGGGCCGGAGGCGCGCGGGACGGCGAACCGGCGGGCGATCCGCACCTGCCGAATCTGATCCGAGATGATGCTCCGGGCCAGCCCCCGCGTTGCGCCGGCGTTCTCCAGGGCGCGTCGGTAGGCAGCGGTGGAGCCACCGAAGCGCGAGGCGATGACGGTGCGCTGTGCGGCGCGCAGCTCTTTGCTCGTGACGGGCATCTGTGCGGTGAGGACGACGTGGGCGAACAGCGACGACAGCGCCACCTCTCGGTCTTCGGCCACATGCGCGGCAGCAGCCACGGCGCGCGACGAGACGTTGCCCCACGGGGTCTTGCACTGGACGCCCGGTGGGAACCGGAGCTGGCCGACGGTCAGCGACTTGTCGAAGCCCCGCCCGGCCGCGGCCGGGCCGTTGCACAGCATGGGGTTGCGCGTCCAGAGCCAGACGCAGGCGGCGGCCGGCTTGTCGGGGTCGCGATCGCTCGGGGCCCACTCGCCCCAGCCCCACGACCAGATCGTCCGGAATGGCAGCTCGCGCGAGACCTGCCTGGCGGCCAGGACCTGGAGCTTGATGTGGTTGAACCACGCACTCGCCGGTTTGAGCCCTTCGCGGCCTCCGGTGCCCGGGTTCGTATGGAAGCCGAGGATGAGCCCCGTCTTCTCGATGGGCACGCCGACCTCGGTCAGCTCGGTGATCCCGGAGCGGAAGACCCGGCGCAGGTTGCGACTGGCGAGGGTCGGGCCCTGGCGGTGGAACGCCGGAGCGGGCACGTAGGTCTCGCGAACGAACGTCGTGTACTGCGCCGTCTGCCGCCACCAGTCGCCGGCCTCACCGTCGGTGAACGGGCGCGTCGAAAGGAGCAGGTACGGGCGGGCGCCGAGCACCGAGAGGCGGCGCACGAAGCTCAACACGTTCGCGCGGTACTGCGCATTCGTCTGCGACCAGGGGGTGGGCAGGTTCGCGCCCCACATCTCGTTCAGGGCCATCCAGGGGCGGGCGCAGTTCGTCGACGCAACCGCCCGATAGAAGATCCGGTCGGCCCAGTCCTCGACCAGCTCCGGCCGCAAGGGCGCCGTGGGCGTGCCGACCCGCTGCCGCAGGTTCATCTCCCAGTAGACGGTCTTGGCGCCCATCTCCCGCAGGCGCGGGGGGAAGATGAAGTTGGCCGCCGCAGCGATCACGCCGGGCCTGGCGAACATCGGCCAGTACGGGACGTTGCCGTCGGCGAAGTCGATCCAGAGCGGCCGTTGCTTGCTGGGGAGGCCGCATTCCCCTGCTCGTGCGCGCTCGGGAGCCGCAGCGAAAGCCGCGATGCAGGCGAGCAGAACAATGAGAAGCCGCTTCACGACCAGTCAATGTCTACCAGAGGAGCAGGCGAGCGCCCAAGCCTAGAATCGTTGTAATGGCCCGTCTCGCGCCCGTCGTGCTCGTCGTCGCCCTGCTTGCGGCCACCGCGGCTGCCTTCGCGTTCGCACAGCGCGCCAAGCTCGAGGAGAGCCCGATTCAGGGCATCCGCTTCGAACGACGGCTGCTGTCGCCGGTCTGCACGGCCTGCGATCCCTCCGCTCGGGAGGTGCCAATCAGGTTCCGGCTGTTGAACGAGGATCACGTCACGGTCGACATCGTGGACTCGAGTGACGCGATCGTTCGCGAACGGCTCTTGTCCGGCCGGTACGACCCGAGGTCGGTGCTCTTCAGCTGGGACGGCCGGGACGGGGACGGGCGAGTCGTGGCCGATGGCCTCTATCGCCTGCGCATCACGCTCGCGGACGAGGGGCGCACGCTCGAGGTTCCCGACGAGATCCGTGTCGACGGGACTCCGCCCACGATCGAGAACGTCGAGGTGCGGCCGCGCGTGATCTCTCCCGACGGCGATCGTCGCTCGGACCGGGCATCGATTTCCTACCGGTTCAGCGAGCCCGCCTACGCGGTGCTGTACGTCGACGGCAAGCGCCGACCGGGCAGCAGCTTCCGCAAGCGCCCGGCGGGTGTGCTGCAGTGGTACGGACTCGGGCTTGGCCCTGGGATGCACCGGCTGGCACTGGCCGCGCAGGACCCAGCGGGCAACCAGTCGCCGTCGACGCGCGAGTTCGAGGTGCAGGTGCGATACGTCGAGCTCGCACGGCGGCGTTACCTCGTCCGGCCTAGCGCGCGCTTCAACGTGCGGGTCTCGACGGATTCCACGACCCTCGGGTTCACACTCGGGTCTCTGGCCAGGACCGTCGTTGCCGAGCGTCCCATTCGGCGAATCCAGGTGACTGCCCCGCCCCGTCCCGGGCGCTACGTCCTCACCGTCCGCGTAGGCAAGCACCGAGCGCGGGCACTCGTCGTCGTCCGCGCCCCTCGTCGCTAGTCTCAAGTCCCAGTGCCTCTCGCCCAGTCACTGGAGCGCGCCGTCAACGACGCTGCGATATTCCTCCTCGCCGCCGGCGCGGTGCTCGCGCTGGCCGGAGGCCTGGTCTACGGGCGGTGGCGGCTCGTTGCGCGCATCGCCCTCGTGTGCGCCCTCCTGGCCCTGGGTGCCGGCACGGCGTTCGGCGCCTGGGCGTGGCACGAGAAACGCCCGCGTGACGTTCGCGGGTCGTCCACCGAAGAGTTCGTACCGACGCTGAGGCCGACGAAGCCGACGCCGAAGCAGCCGAACAAGCTGCTCCTCGCCGAGTCCTGGCCCACCTACGGCTTCGACGCCGAGCGGACCCACCTGGCCCCGCTGGAGTGGCGGCTGCGCCCGCCCTTCCACGGCATCTGGCGGCGCACTCTGTCCTCCGACATCGAGTTCCCGCCGTCGATCGCCTACGGCAAGCTCTACGTCGCGCAGCAGAAGGGCCACTTCTACGCGATCAACGCCCGCTCGGGGAAGGTCCACTGGACGAAGACCTTCGACCGCTGCGTCGCCGCCTCGCCTGCGATCGCCGACGGGATCGTCTACCAGGGCTTCCTGCAGACGAATCCCTGTGGCGGCCACGTACGGACGAACGACGGCCTTCTGGTCGCGTGGGATGCCAAGACGGGCAAGGAGCTCTGGCGCCTGAGTCCCGGCGCGGTGGAATCGTCACCTGTCGTCGTCGGACAGACGCTCTACTTCGGGTCGAAGGACCGGAAGGTGTACGCGCTCAGGCTCAGGGGCCGGAAGCGGCCGACGACCCGGTGGACGTTCACCGCCGACGACGAGGTGGTGGCCGCTCCCGCCTACAGCCAGGGAAAGATCTTTGCGGTGACCAGCAACGGGAGCGTCTACGCAATCGACGCTCGGAACGGCCGCGAGGTCTGGCACGCGACCTCGTTCTCACGCTTCGGCGGCCGCGAGTACTTCTACGCCACGCCGGCCGTTGCCTACGGGCGGGTCTACGCCCCCAACGCCGACGGCAGCGTCTACGCCTACGGCGCGCAGACGGGGAAGCTCCTGTGGGCGCGCCAGGTCGGCACGTACGCCTACACCGCGCCGGCTGTCTGGAGGCGGACCGTCTTCGTGGGCACCTGGGACGGGTACTTCGTCGCGCTCGATGCCGTCACGGGCGACGTCCGCTGGCGCTTCGACGCGCCGTCCACGATCTCCGGGGCGCCGACGGTCCTGTCCGGCCTCGTCTACTTCTCGAGCTGCGGGCGCTGTGGGATCGGTGGATCGCGGCGAGTCGAGCTCGGCCCGCGCCGCACGTTCGCGCTGAATGCGCGCAACGGCGACGTCGTCTGGACGTTCTTCGACGGCAAGTACTCGCCGATCGTGTCCGACGGCCGCCGCGTCTACCTGACGGGCAAGAACAAGATCTACGCGCTCATTCCTCGCGTGCGCTGGGAGCGCTATAAGCGGCAGCGGGCCGCCGCGAAGCGGCAAGCAAATAAGCGAGCCCGAGCCCGACAAGGGGCCAAATCAGGTACGAGTTCTGAAACACCCGGCTGATGAAGAAGAGCAGGGAGATCGAGACGGCAAAGCCCGCGGCTCCGGGCCAGAGCAGCCCGCTGCGGCGCTGGGAGTAGAGCAGCCACACCGTCACCGGCAGCCAGACGAGGACCGCGAGCGGTAGGAACGGGTAGTAGCCGAAGCGGTCGTCGATGGCGCCGAGGTTGAGGAGCAGCGCGGAGAGCCCGTAGCCGACGATCCGGTACGTGTCGGCGCCGTAGGCGATCGTGTCGTCCCAGAGCGCACCCGGGTCGGCGATCAGGAACGGGAGGAAGGTCGCGAGGATCACTCCCAGGAAGATCCCGCCTGCGCGCAGGATCGTTCGGCGCGGGATGCCCATCGTGATCAGCATCACCGCGAAAAACGGGAAGGCGATGAGCGCGAACTGCTTCAGCGACACGGCCACGCCCAGACTGGCCGCTGCCCAGAAGAGACGGCCGCGCACGAGCAGGCCGAGCGCAAGGACGAGTGCCAGCAGCGCCGGCGCGTCGGCCGTGCCGAACCAGGAGCCGCGCACGGCAAGCGGGTTCGCGGCCAAGACCGCGCCGATCGGCAGCTTCCAGAGCAGAGGAGCGGGAAAGAGCAATGCCGCGAAGAGGAGGCCGAACGTCGCGAGCATGACGAAGAGCCGGTAGTCGTCGAGCGGGCCCGGCAGGAGCCGCCACGCCGCAGCGCTCAGCGCGGTCCCCGGGAAGTAGGCGAAGTGGTCGAGCGCAACCTGCGGCAGGTCGGGAGGCGCGTCCACCGCCGGGTAGAAGCGCTCGAGACCCGAGTCGCTGTAGTCGTGGCCGTAGGGGTTGTCGCCGTCGAGGATCAGGTCGCCGGCGAGCTCGATCTGGTACGTCGAGTCGTTCGTGAAGAGCCACGGCTCGGTGGCGTCGCGGAGCCCGACCTGGAGCAGCGTCGCCGGGACGAGCAGCGTCCCGACGATGACCACGGTGAACGCGATCGCGGCTCCGCGGGGCCAAGTCGGCTGGCGCCAGACGAGCGCTGCCGCCAGTGCGACCGCTACGCCTGCGAGCACCACCAGTGAGCGGAGCAGGCCGAGGTCGAACTCGTCGTCCGCGATCTCGACGAGCCAGCCGAGCAGCCCGTGCGGGTTGACCGGCCCCGGGACGAACGGCCACGCGTCGGACCCGAGCCACGGCATGGTCAGGATGACGAGCACGCCGAGCGTGGTCAGGAGCGCCCAGAGGGCCCGGCTGTCCAGGCGGTCAGTCAGCGGCTGTCGAGTATGGCACCCAGGCCGCGCAGGCCACCGCGACGACGACCCACGTCACCGGGTCCTCGAAGAAACCGCTGTAGGCCAGCGAGTGGACGACGAGCGCGAGCAGGACGGCTCCCAACGCGAGGCCGAGAGTCTGATCGCGTCGCCGAATCCGCTCGATCATCACGGCCGCCCCGGCGAGGAATCCCAGGTACGACAGCAGGCCCAGGACGCCGAGCTCGGCCGCCACGGTCAGCGGCGTCGTATGTGACACGAACCGGGTTGGCGAGCCGCCCTGCTCCGAGCGGGCCTGGCTCTCGGCGGGCTGCGCGCCGAGGCCGACGCCGACGAGCGGGTGGTCGCGGACCACCTCGACCGTCGCTTCCACCCGCCGCGAGCGATCACTCGTCACCTGCCGTGCCGACCGGTCCTCGCTCGACGCAATCAGATAGCCCGCTCCGCCGAGCACCACGATCGCGCTGGTCACGATCGCGGCGATCCGCAGCCGGCGGTCTCCCGCCACCACGGCGAGTGCGATCGTGACGACGAAGAGCGCGGCGAAGCTCGACTGCGAGTAGGAGAAGAACAGCCCGGCGAAGAGAAACGCGATCAGCGCGGCGGCAACGAACACGTTGATACGACGCCTCAGGAGCGCCACGAGCAGCACCACGATTCCGAGCACGACATGGCGGCCGTAGAGGCTCGGATCGCGGAACAGAGACGTCACTCTGAAAAAGGAGCTGAAGGCGTTGCCGACCTCGACGCTCGGCGAGAAGAACAGGAGGTCGTGCGTTGCCGCCTGCCAGAGGCCGACCGCGGCGAAGAGCCCCGCCAGCGAGACCGCCACAATGGCGAGTGCGCGCGGCATCCAGGGCGGGAACGGCGCGCGCCCGGCAACGGCGAGCAGCGTGGCGAAGGGCAGGATGAAGTAGGCGAGCGTGTTCGCCCCGGCGTCGAGCTGGCTCGTCCAGGTCAGCGAGACAGCTGCGATCGCGATGAACGCGGCGGCGGGATACGCGACGACGGCCGGGAGCGGATGCACCTGGCGCCCGCGAAACGCCTGCCAGGCCAGGGCGAGCGCGGCTGCTGCCAGCACGCCGTAGAGCGGAAGCAGCCTGCCGAGCGCGCCTTCCTCGGCGACTGCGACGAAGTAGCGGTTCTCGCCGCTGAAGGCGAGTGGCGGCCTGAACGGGGCGGCGGCGAGCACGGCCGGGAGCACGGCCTCCGGCCAGCGCGTGAAGATCGCAGCCCCGATCGCCGCCGGAAGGAGGCTCGCCGCGCCGAGCGCGAGCAGCGTCGGAGAGATGCCGCCGTCACCGGAGATCGAGAGGACGAGGCCCGCTTCGGCTCCCGCCAGCAGCGCGAGCCCGGCGAGCAGGAGCCAGCGCTCGGCCGCGAGCAGCGCACCGGCGGCGCCGATCGCACCGATGATTCCCGCCAGCTCCGCAGCATCCATAGCCGCGCAACCCTAAGCCTGCGATCAGCGCGCGAAGGCCAGGACCCGGCGAATACGCGCTCGCTCGGCGGGCAGCAGGAAGCCCAGCAGCGCGAGCACGAGCGGGTACACGAGCCCCAACGCGAGAGCCGCGAGCAGGTTCACGTCGAGCGCCTTGCCCGTCGCGGTGAGCACGACCGCCACCCCCACGGCGAGGCCCACGCGTCGCCACTGGTACGGAACCGGGAAGACTCGCTGTGCCTTCCAGGCCATGCCCGCGAACATCGCCACGTACGCCGAGAGGGTGGCGAACGCGGCGCCGCGGATCCCGTAGGGCGGGATCAGCACGAGGTTGAGGACGACGTTGAGCAGCGCCGCCGCGCCGGTGATGGCGATGTTCGAGGCCATGCGGCGCGCGCGGCCGATCGAGATCACGACCACGACGTACGCGCCGAAGGCGACCGCAGCGAAGCAGAGCGGCGCCACCACGGTCTCGGCCTCCTGGAACTCGGGAGGCCCGAGGATCTGCACGAGCCAGGGCGACAGCAAACTGAGGCCGGTGGCGACCCAGGCGCCTGCGGCGACGACGTACGTGAGCACGAAGCCGTAGGTGCGCTTGGCCTCATCGTCGTCCTTGATCGAGTACGCGAAGGCGGGCCACGCGAGCCGGAACGCCCAGAGGAAGAACACGAGCACGGCGGCGATGCGGACGCCGAGCGCGTAGATGCCCACTTCGGAGGTCCCTTTCATCTTCACGAGGAAGAACCGGTCGTTGAAGTCGATGGCGGCGAGGGCTACTGCCGACGGCACGAAGGGCCAGCCGAACGCGAGCATGCGGCGGAAGAGCTCCCGGTCGAACTCGAGGCCGAGCTGGAAGCGCCGGAACGCCAGGAGCACCGCCCACACGGCGAGCGTCCCGCTGAAGTTGCCGACGATGACGCCGATCGGCCCCTGCTCGTAGACGACGACGAGCAGGATCGTCACTCCGATCGTGAGCAGGACGTTCACGAGGCTCGCGAGCGAGAACAGCACCGAGCGCTCCTCGACGCGGAAAAGCGCCATCAGCTGGTCGTAGTTCATCGTCGCCCAGAGCCCGAGGAAGGTCACGCGAACGAGGTTCACGTAGTCGTCCGTGCCGAAGAGCCCGAGCGAGATCGGCTCCGCAAAGATCAGGCCGCCGATGAGGGCGACCGTTGCCGTGGCCATCGTCGACCAGAACGCCGTGCGGACGATGCGCGCCTTGTAGGCGGAATCGTCGGCGTCGAAGTAGAAGCGGAAGAACGAGTTCTGGATCGCCGAGCGGAGGAGCGTGAAGATGATCGTCGAGAGGGCGACGAGGGTCTCGATCGTCCCGTAGTCGCTGGTGGAGAGGTACTTCAGGTACAGCGGCAGCAGAAGCACGGCGAGGGCGCGCTGGATGAACCCGCCCACCCCGTAGATCGCCGAGTGCTTCGTGAGCCGCTTGATCTGGGCCGCGAGAGCCATCTAGAGGCGTGAGTACAGATCGAGCAAGCGGTCGGTCATCCGCTCGACGTCGTGCACCTCTTCGACGTACGCGCGCCCGGCCTCGCCGAGGCGCTTGCGCTCGGCAAACGAGTCCACTAGCGGCCTGAGCACATCCACGAGGTCGTCCTTCGTCGTCCGCACGATCGGCACCTTCAGCCCGAAGTGCTCCTCGGTCTCGCGCACGGCGGACTCGTCCAGCGACGTGACGACCGGCTTGCCGAGGGCCATGCCCTCGATCGACAGGATCCCGTGCCAGTCACGGAGCACCTGGTCGACGACGATGTCGGCCTCCTTGATCCGCTCGAGCGCCTCCTCGTTCCGCACGCCGTGCACCACGTCGAGATCGACCGGGAGCTCCTTGCACGCGTCGATCACGTACTGCGTGCCCTTCTTGTCGAGGTTCGAGGGCGCATGGACGATGCGGACGCGCTCGCGCTCGACGGGCGGGACCGGGTCGTAGCTCGCGAGCTCGATCCCGGGCGGCAGGACCTCTGCGTCGTAGGGGATGAAGCGGAGAGCGGCGAACGAGCCGACGACACGCGCGTCTGCCTTCAGGCCGTACATGAGCTGTTCCTTCGGGCGCTCACGGATGTCGGCCCCGAGGAAGTGGAAGAGCGACTTGCGTCGAGTGGCCCTGAGGATCGGGAACTGGAGCTTCTTCGGGACGAGCGTCAGCCCGAAATAAAAGTGAAAGATGTCCGTCTCGGGGAGCAGCTTGGAGAACGCGCGCCACTGGATCGCCTGCTGGCGGAGGAGGCCCGATCGCGGCCGGTTGAGGTTCCAGTCCGCCTGGTCGGGGCGGAACGGCTGCGTGTTGAACACGACGAGACGGGCATCGACCCCGCGCCGGCGGAGAGCCTGCACGTTCGTCCAACCGACCCCGGCCAGGTTGACCGGGCAATGCGTGACGCGGAGCGACACGACGGAAGTATCAGGTTCTGATCGGGAACAGGAACCGGTGGCGGTCCCAGCGATCGATCTCGCAACCGTTCGCGCGGGTGAAGCGGGCCTTGATACGGCGGCCTTCGAACGTGCCCCGCACCTCGGCGATCTGAGGGCCTCCGTAGATCAACGTGCAGGCCACGTTGCGCGGGATGGGCTTGAACGCCTTCGCGCCCAGAGCGTCGAGGCGGCTACACGCGCGTGCGGCGGCCGGGAGCGATCCCCCGGGTGGGCAACGCAGCGTCCAGGTGCGGATGGGCCCGTCCGTTCCACGGCGCCAGGTCGAGATCTCGAGCGCCGTTCGAGCGCCGGGTTTCACCACCGTGCCCGTACCGCTGCTCGGCACTTGACCGGTCGCGCAGCCGGCGAAAGTCGCCGCAGCGACCACCAGAACGGCGACGACCCTCGTCAAGCCCTGGCCGGTTGCAGCAGCGCGTAGCCCTCGCGCAAGAAAGGCGTGCGGTCGACGAGCTGAGCGATGTCGTCCGGCGTGAAGACGCCTTCCTCGGTGACGATGAACGTAAGCAGCTCGGGCGGCGTCAATTCGAAGAGCTCGCGTTCGGCGGGGCCCGGATCTGGCGCGTCGACGGCCTCCATCGGCGAGAGCTTCACGATCTCGGCGGCGACGACAATGGGGATCCCGTAGCGGCCGGCGGCCTCGGCGAGCGCAGTGGTGCCGACCTTGTTGCAGAGGGTGCCGTCGCTGAACACCGTGTCGGCGCCGATGAGGAGGATGGTCGCGCCGGCGAGCGCTGCAGGCGCGGCTTCGTCCTCCACGAGCTCGACGTCGAGCCCTTCGGCGCGCAACCCTTCGGCGAAGGCTCGTCCCTCACCGACGGGCTCGGAGACCGTGCAGATGACGCGGTTGGGGTGCGTATGCAGGAGCGCCTCGCGCACCGTTGCGGACGCGGAGTGCGTCGCGGCGACGGCGCCGTCGAGCTGATCGCTCAGGTGAATCGCGATCGAGGCGCCTGCTCGCGTACGCCCGTCGAGGACGGCCTGGCCCTCCTCGCGAATCAGCTGGCGAAAATCGTCCAGATCGAGGTGGCGCCAGCCGTTCGCCGCCGCGAGCACGCGGCCCGCGGCCCCCGGAATGGCGCCGATTCGCGGGCGGCTCTCGGCGAGCTCGCGAGCGGAGGTGACGAGTTGATCGACGAGCGCCTCGACCGTCTCGAACGGCTGCTCGGCGACCTCGAGGAGCGCCTCGACCGTTCGCCTCGCCATCCAGCTCGCCCCATGCTCACGGTCTTTCCGGAGCTCTTCGACCGTGGCGGCGAGATCGGTCATTCCGGCAATCTTGCCTGCTCAGACCGAGCACGGCAATTACACAGCTAGGCTTTCGCCTCGTGAGCACCACCGAAAGGCAGGTTCTTCCAAGGGCTCTGCCCGACACGGCCGATGAGGCGGTTCCGGCGATTTCGATCGTCTTGCCGCTCTACAACGAGGCCCCCCACGTGGCCGAGCTCTACCGTCGAACCGTCGAGGCGCTGGATCCAACCGATCTCGATTTCGAGCTGATTTGCGTCGACGACGGCTCGCTCGACGCGACCTTCGCCGAGCTGGAGCGGATCCACGCGGCGGACGGACGGATCCGCGCGGTGCGCCTCAAACGCAACTTCGGCCAGCACGCGGCGATGCACGCCGGGCTGGTTCGCGCCCGGGGCGAAATCCTCGTCACCATGGACGGCGACCTGCAGAACTCGCCGGAGGACATCCCGCTGCTCGTCGCGGCAGTCGAGGGCGGTGCGGACGTGGCCAGCGGACGCCGCATCATCCGTCGGGACTCCTGGGGGCGAACGCTCCCCTCGCGCCTCATCAACGGCATGCTTCGCCGCTTCACCGGCGCCGACATCACCGACTTCGGCTGCGCCTTCAACGCGTATCGCCGCAGCGCGGTCGAGCCGATGCTGCCCGCGATCGGCAAGCAGAAGTTCACGAAGGCGCTGATCCTTTCCGGCGGGGCGAGCGTGGTCGAGGTCGACGTCGCTCATTCGCCGCGGGCGGGGCGCTCCCGCTATTCGCCTCTCCGGCTGACCCGTCTGGCGCTGCACGTTCTCGCCGGCTTCTGGCCGCAGCCGATCCAGTGGATCGGGATCGCGCTCGGGTTTCTTCTGCACGACCGCTGCGCTCGTGCTCGGGATCTACGGCGTCGGCTTCTGGATCCAGAACTCCGATTTCCCAGGCCCGCTGTTCGGCGGGGTGGGCGTGATCTTCGTCCTCGGCATGCAGGGGTTCATCCTCGCGCTGGTCGGCGAGTATTTGGGCAGAATCCAGCGCGAGGTCGAAGGCAGGCCCCTGTACACGATCGACAAGGAGCTCTAGTTGCCGCGCGCAAAGCGAGTACTCGTCACGGGCGGGGCGGGATTCATCCCGTCGAACTTCATCCGCCACATCCTGCAGGCGACCCCGTTCGAGGTCGTCTCGCTCGACGCGCTCACCTACGCGGGGAGCATGGACAACCTCGCTCTGGTCTCGGCGCACGAGCGGCACTCCTTCGTGCACGGCGACATTCGCGACATGGATCTGGTCCGCAAGGTCGTGGCCGACGTCGACGTGATCGTGAACGCGGCGGCCGAGTCGCACGTCGAGAAGTCGATCGACGAGGGCGCCTCCGAGTTCGTGACGACCAACGTCGAAGGCACGCAGATCCTGCTCGACGCGATCCGGCAGACACCGGTCGAGCGCTTCATCCTCATCTCCTCGAGCGAGGTCTACGGAACCGCCGAGTCCGATCCCATGGACGAGGAGCACCCGCTCAACCCCCGGAGCCCGTATGCGGCGACGAAGGCCGGCGCCGACCGTCTCGCGTACTCGTACTACGTGACGTACGGGCTGCCGATCGTGATCGTGCGCCCGTTCAACAACTACGGGCCCTTCCAGCATCCCGAGAAGGTCGTGCCGCGCTTCATCACGCAGGCGCTCGAGGACCAGCCGCTGACGATTCACGGCGACGGTCACGCGAGCCGTGACTGGCTGCACGTGGACGACCATGCCGAGGCGATCGAGTCGATCATCGCGGCGGATCTCGACAGCATCGCGGGCGAGGTGATCAACGTCGCCACCGGGATCGACATCTCGGTGACCGACATCGCCGACCACGTGCTCTCGTTGCTGGGTAAGGACGCGTCCATGCGGACGCACGTCGAGGAGCGGCTCGGGCAGGTCGACCGCCACATCGGCTCGACCGACAAGGCCGAGCGCCTCCTCGGCTGGAAGGCGCGCACGTCGTTCGAGGACGGGCTCGAACGGACGATCGACTGGTATCGCGAGAATGAGGCCTGGTGGAGGGCACCCCAGCGCCGGCCGGCAAGCGTCTTCTCGTCCTAGGCGCAGGCCCCGCGCAACTCGGCCTGCTCGCAGCGGCCAGAGAGCGCGACCTGTTCGTGATCGCACTCGATCGCGATCCGGCGGCGCCCGGGTTTCGCTACGCGGACCGTCGCGCGATCATCTCGACGGAGGACGAGCCGCGGATCTCGCGCCTCGCCGAGGCCGAGCGGATCGACGGCGTGATCGCGCCGGGGATCGACTGGCCGGTGGCGATCGCCGCGCGGGTTGCCGAGCGGCAGGGGCTCTCGCATCCGATTTCGGGCGTCGTGGCCAGTCTGGCGACGTCGAAGCTCAAGCAGCGTGAGCGGCTGGGCGAGGCCGGGGTCCCGCAACCGCGCTGGCAGATCGTCACCGAGCCGAACGAGACGGCCGAAGTCCCGAGCGTCGTGAAAGCACCGGACCGGCAGGGCCAGAAGGGGCTGTCCCTGGTTCGAGAGGCCGGAGAGCTGCGGGGTGCGCTCGAGAACGCGATCGCCGAGTCCCGGAGCGGGGTCGCCATCGTCGAGGAGCTCGTCGAGGGGCCCGAGGTGACCGTCAACGCCTTCTCGGTCGGCGGACGGTTCGTTCCGCTGACCGTGACCGACCGGCTGACCGCAGATCCACCCGCCTTCGGCGTCGCGCTCGCCCATGCCTGGCCGAGCCAGGCCGCCGGGGAGGAGGCCGCCCGAGTGGCGCAGGCCGCCGCCGAAGCTCTCGGCATCACGGACGGGCCCACCTACACGCAGCTCCGCATCGGTCCCGACGGCCCGCAGGTGATCGAGCTGGCCGCGCGCCTCGGCGGCGGCCACGACGCCGAGCTCGTCAAAGCTGCGCTCGGCATCGACCTGAACGGCCTCGCACTTGCAGCCGCGCTCGGCGAGGAGCTCGATGCGCCGAGGCCGGAGCCCAGGGTCGGAGGCGCCGTGGTGCGCTTCCTCGTGCCGCCGGAGGGCGAGCTGAGCTCGGTCGAGGGCATCGAGGAGGCGCGCGCGCAGGAGGGCATCCTCGACGTGCGTGTGTACAGGGAGCCCGGGCACGTCTTTGGCCCGTTCCGGCACGGCGCCGACCGCGCGGGCGCGGTTCTTGCGATCGGTGAGAGCCGCGACGACGCCCTGGAGCGGGCCGACCGCGCGGCCGCTCTCATACGCTTTGAGGTCAGTGACGCAAGAGCTCTCGTCTAAGAGGCGCGAAACGATGCTCGGCTTCCAGCCGCCGGCGATCGGCGACGAGGAGATCGCCGCCGTCACGGAGACCCTCCGGTCCGGCTGGCTGACCACCGGGCCGCGGACGGCCGAGCTCGAGGAGCGGTTCGCCGAGTACGTCGGCGCCGAGCACGTGCTCGCCGTCGCCTCGGGCACCGCGGCGCTCCACCTCTCCCTGCTCGGGCTCGGCGTCGGCCCCGGCGACGAGGTGATCACGAGCCCGATCACCTGGCCCGCGACTGCGAACGTCATCGTCCACACCGGCGCGACACCGGTCTTCGCCGACGTGCGCGACTCGGATCTCAACATCGACCCGGCGCGCGTCGCCGAGCTCGTCACCGAGAAGACGAAGGCGATCATGCCCGTCCACCTCGCGGGCCAGCCGTGCGACCTCGACCCGCTGTTCGAGCTCGGGTTGCCGATCATCGAGGACGCTGCGCATGCCGCGGAGAGCGCGTACCGGGGACGCAAGATCGGAGCGCTCTCGGAAGCGACGTGCTTCTCGCTCTATGCGACGAAGAACATCGCCGCGGGCGAGGGCGGGTTGATCTCGACGAACGACTCGAACGTGGCCGACACGATCAACGACCTGCGGATCATGCGGCGCATGCAGGGCTCGCTCTACGACATCGCCGTCCCCGGCTACAAGGCGAACCTCTCGGACGTCCTGGCGTCGATCGCCCTCGTCCAGCTCGGGAAGGTCGAGAAGCACCGCGAGATCCGCCAGCGTCAGTTCGCGGCCTACGACGCGGCGGTCGCGGAGCTCGAAGGCCTGGCGACCCTCGCGCGCGACCCGCGCGACACGCACGCGCTGCACCTCTACGTCATCCGCGTCGACCCCGAGCGGGCAGGCGGCACACGTGACGACTACCGCGCGCGGCTGGCCGAGGAGAACATCGCCACGAGCATCCACTTCCTGCCGGTGCACGAGCTGACGGCGTACCGCGAGCTGTTTCCCGACCAGGCTCCGCTGCCGGTGGCCGAGCAGGCCGGCGACGAGATCTTCTCCATGCCGCTGTCGCCCGCGCACTCCGACGAGGACATCGGCGACGCCGTCGCCGCGCTGCGCCGGGTGCACGCGTCCCTCACCGCATGAGCCGCCGCGTTCGGGTTCTGCTCACCCTCGTGGTGACGGCGCTGGGTACCGCTTACCTGGTCTGGAAGGTCGACATCTCCCAGACGCTGGACATCCTTGCCGAGGCCGACCCCTGGTACTTCCTGGCGGCCGTGGCGCTGATGATCGTGACCGTCTGGCCGATGGCGCTTCGTTGGCAGTGGCTGCTTCGTGCGAAGGGCGTCGACGACTCCATCAGCTGGCTGACGCGCGCCTACTTCGTCTCCTATGCCGCCGGGCAGATCCTGCCGACGTCGATCGGCGGCGACGCGGTCCGGATCTTCGAGACCGCTCGCCGGCACCCGGGTTACGGCGGGCCGGCGGCGGCCTCGGTCCTGCTCGAGCGCGCGATCGGCGGCGCTGCCACGCTCGCACTGGCTGCCGTCGGCTTCGCGCTCGCCGTCGGCCAGTACGACGTGGGCGCGTACCTCTGGCTGGAGCTCTTCTTCGTGATCGGGACGGTGATTGCCGGCGTGCTGATCTTCTCGCCTCGTGCGGGCCGGATCCTCGCCAAGGGCCGGCCCCTGCTCCGCCCGTTCAAGCTCGACCGCCTCGCCGGCGAGCTGTGGTCGGCCTTGCACTCGTACCGGCACAACGCAGGCCTGCTCGTCGGCGTCTTCGCCCTCACGCTCGGCCTGCAGGCGTTTCGCGTGCTCGCGATCTGGTGCTCGGGCAAGGCGGTCGGCATCGACGTCTCTCCGCGGGTGTACTACGTGATGGGGCCGCTGCTCTTCGTGGTCATGCTCGTCCCGTTCACGATCAACGGGCTCGCCGTCCGCGAAGCGTTCTTCGTCAGCTTCCTCGGCAACGTGGGCGTCGGCGCCGACGAGGCCTTTGCCGCAGGCTTCCTCTTCTTCCTGGTCACGATCGCCCTGTCGATCCCCGGCGCGGTGATCCTGCTCTGGGAGGGGGTGCGTGGGCCGCGGCTTCGCGAGAACGTGAGCTGATGGACGTCTCGGCCGTCATCGTCACCTACAACGCCCTCCCCTGGATCGAGCGCTCGCTGGAGAGCCTCGAGGGAACCGGCGCCGAGGTGATCGTCGTCGACCACGGCTCGGCCGACGGAACGCTGGAGCTCGTTCGCGAGCGCTTTCCGGCTACGCGGGTCATCGAGCAGGAGAACCGCGGGCTCGGAGGAGGGTCGAACACCGGGATGCGCGCCGCCTCGGGTCGCTACTACCTCCTCCTGAACTCGGACGCCTGGCTGCAGGAAGGCGCGCTGGAAAAGCTGGTCGCCTTCGCCGACGAGCATCCGGAGGCTGCGGTCGTGGGCCCGAAGCTGCTCAACCCGGACGGCTCGCTACAGCGGTCGGTGCGCGGGTTTCCGTCGGTCTGGCGGCTCGCCACCGAGTACTTCTTCCTGCGCAAGCTCGCCCCGCGCTCCCGTGCGCTGAACGCGTTCTACGCGGGCGGCTTCGATCACGACGCCGTCCGCGAGGCCGAGTTCGTGATGGGCTCGGCGATGCTCGTTCGGCGTGACGCTGCCGACGCCGTCGGGCTCTTCGACGAGGACTTCTTCATGTTCAACGAGGAGAGCGACTGGTGCTACCGATTCGTCGGGGCCGGCTGGAAAGTGTTGTTCTTTCCCGAGGCGGAGGTCTTTCACGTCGGCGGGGCCACGACCAAGCAGAACTGGCGGCGCAACTACCGCGAGCAGATGGTCAGTCACCTCCGGTTCCTGGCGAAGCACCACGGGATGCGTGAGGCCGAACGTGCGCGGAAGATGCTGATCGCCTCGCTTGTGCTGCGCGGCGCCATGTTCCGGGGCGAGCGCGGCGAGGCGTATCGCGACGCGGGCCGGTGGCTTCGGTCGGCCAAAACGGCCGCGCTCCTAGAATCGCGCGGGTGACAGGTCTTGTCCTAGACGTCGGCTGGGTGAACGGGCTGGCGGCGATCCGCTCGCTCGGGCGCGCCGGGATCCCGGTGCTCGCGGTCGACCATCGAGCCAGCGCGCTCGGGTTTCGCTCGCGCTACGCGCGGCCTGTGTCCTCTCCGGACCCGGCTGTCGAGCCGGAGGCATTCGTCGAAGCACTCGCAGCGCAGGAGCCTGGGGTCCTGCTGCCGACTCACGATCCGCCGCTCAACGCAGTCGCCCGCTATCGCGACCGGCTCGACGGGTTTCGCTTCCCCTTCCCGTCGTGGGACGTGCTCGAACGGATCCAGGACAAGCGCTTCCAGCTCGAGACGGCGGCGGAGGCCGGCGTCGACATTCCCGAGACGCGCTATCCGCAGTCGGCGGCCGAGGCGCGTGCGGCGGGGGAAGAGCTCGGCTACCCCGTCCTGGTCAAGCCGGCCCATCCGGTGGGGTTCAAGCGGAAGTTCAACCGCCAGGCGTTTCGCGCGGAGACTGCTGCCGAGGTCGACCGCGCCTACGGGGACGCCGAGGACTTCGCACCGATGGTCCAGGAGCTGATCCCCGGCGGAGACGACGAGCTGTACAGCCTCGGCAGCTATCTGCGGGAAGACGGCGAGCCGCTCGGGCTCTTCTCGGGGCGGAAGATCTTGCAGGTCCCACCGGTGGTGGGGACGTGTCGAGTCGGCGAGTCGGTCTGGGTCCAGGAGGTCGTCGACGCCGGCCTGAGCCTCCTGCGCGCGCTGCGCTTTCACGGCATCTCGCAGGTCGAGTTCAAGCGCGATCCGCGCGACGGGCGCTACAAGCTGATGGAGGTCAACCCGCGGCTCTGGCAGTGGCACGGGCTCGCGGCGGCGTGCGGAGTCGACGTGCCGCTCATCGCCTACCGCGACCTGACCGGAGAGGACGTCGTGCCCGCTTCGATGAACGGCGAGCAACGTCGTTGGGCGATCTCGCTCATGCCCGGGGAGCGGCCCGCCGTACCGAAGGGACCGTACGTCGACGCGGTCTTCGCCAGGGACGATCTCAAGCCCGGGCTCGTGCTCGCCTCACGGATCGTAAGGGGCGCTTTCCGCTGATTCCCGAGCAGGTGGAGCGGCGGGCCCGCTGGGTTCTGGACTCGATCGGCGGCCGCGAGGTGGGCTTCGGAGACGACGTGAAGTACCGGGCCGAGGCCTGGGAGCAGGTCGAGCGCGGGGAGCTGCCGAGCGGCGACGACCTGGCCGAGGCGTTCTTCCACCTTGCGCGCCTCGAAGAGCGCGACGCACGGCGCGACGAGCACGATCGCTTCCGCGCCTCTTCTTCGTCGCTCGACCCGCTCGACCCGCCCGTCGAGCGTCTCCGGCGCACGCTGAAGCTCGAGCCTCCGCGCTGGGGAGGGGCGCGGTTCGCCGTGGCCCTCACCCACGACGTCGACACGCCCTGGAAATGGACCCGGACGGGCGTGCGCGGCGGGGCCGCCCGGCTCAAGCAGGAGGTGCTCGGCCGGCGTGCGAGGCCGGCTCTGCGGGAGGCCAGGGCCCTGGCCGGAGTGCCGATGCATCTCGTGCGACAGAGCGATCCCTACTGGAGCTTCGAGCGCATCCTGGCCGACGAGCGGCGCGCCGGCGCCTCGTCGACGTTCTTCCTCATGGCGCAGCACGCGCATCCGAATGACGGGCTTGCGGGCGAGTCCTACCGGCGGTTGCGTCCCCGCATCGTCGAGACGCTGTTGCAGGGCGAAGCGGAAGTGGGGCTCCACGGCAGCTACTCGTCGGCCGACCGGGCCGACCGCCTCGAGGACGAGAAGAAAGCCCTGGAGGCCCTCGCCGGCCCGGTCCGCGGCCAGCGCTACCACTACCTGCGGCTCGATCCGCACTCGAACTTCGCGACCCTCGACAATCTCGGCTTCCTCTACGACTCGACCCTCGGCTTCGCAGACCAGCCGGGCTTTCGCGCCGGGATCGCGCAGCCGTACCGCCCCTGGGACCTCGAGCGCGAGCAACCGCTTCGGCTCGTCGAGATCCCGCTGGCGGCGATGGACGTGACTCTCGCCGAAGAGCGGTACCTCAACCTCTCGGCGCGCGATGCGGCAGCCCGCCTCGGCGCGCTCGTCGATTGGGCGGCGGAGCACGGCGGCGGTTTCTCCGTCATCTGGCACTCGGAGCAATGGGACTCGGCGGCGCACCCGGGCTGGGACCGGCTGTACCGCCGGTTCATGGAGTACGTCCGCGCCCGTGGTGGGGTCTGCGTTTCTGCGGGCGAGCTCGCGGAGGAGGCGAACGCGTGGTTGCCGTGAGCGAGGGCGTGCGTGTCTACCGGGCAGGCCTCGGCCGCGCCGGCGGCTCGCTGGTCTTCCTCGGCATGCTCGCGACCGCGCCGGCTCTGCTGCTGCTCGCTCGCCTCTTCCCGCCCGAAGGGTTGGCCCTTGCTCTGCGGCTCGCTGCTGCGACCGCGTGCGTGCTGCTGCTGCCGGGGGCGATCCTGGTTCGTGCGTACGGCCGGCCCACTGCGCTCAGCGCCTCGGTCGCGGGCGCGTTCGTCTGGAGCCTCGCGCTCCTCTTCGGTGGGCTGGCGCTCACCTTCGCGGTCGACGGCTCGATCGAGACTGCGCTCATCGCCGTCGGCGCGGCGGCGTTGGTCGCGCTCGTCCCCGCCGTGCTACGTGCACCTGTGCCCGTCGCGCACGCCCATGCGTGGGCCGGCGTCGCTGTGGTCGCCGTGGGCGCGGTCTTCGGGGCCGCGGTCTGGTGGACGGCGAGCACGGTCTACGGGGATGCGCTCTTCCACCTGGGGCGCGTGACGAAGCTCGCGACGTTCGACGAGCTGGCGACCATCGACGACGTCAACGAGTTTCGGGAAGGCGGCGCTCACCCCGGCTACGCATTCCCGATCTGGCACGCCGCGCTCGCCGCGATCGCCCGCCTGGCCGGGGTCGACTCGGCCACGGTCGTCCTCCACCTGCCGGCGATCCTCACTCCGCTTGCGCTCCTGCTCGCCTACGCCGCGGGAGCAGCGCTCTTCCGCTCCTGGGGAGGTGGGATCGCCGTCGCCACGTCACAAGCCGCGCTCCTCGGCTTCGCGCGCTCGGGCACGGGCTCGTTCGACTTCCTCGCGCTGCCGCCGACGGCCGCGCGCGCGCTGCTCGCACCTGCTCTCCTGGCGCTCGTCTTCACCCTCGTGCACGAAGGTCGGTGGAGGCGGCTCCTCGTGCTCGGGTCAGCCTCACTCGTCATCGCCGCCGTCCATCCGACCTACACGTTCTTCGTAGCCTTACCCCTGGCCGGGTTCCTCGTCGCCCGGGTGCTGCTCACCTGGCGCGAATGGCGCGATGCCGTACGAATCGGCGCAGCGCTCGTCGCCGTGCTCATTCCCGCTTCGCTGTACGCCCTTTGGCTGCGGCCGCTCGTCGAGGACACCGTCTCGCACCGCCCGGATGACGTCGAGCGCGCCCGTGGGCTTACGCACTACGCCGGTCAGATCGATGTCGTCGACGGTCTCTTCCGTCTCGCGCCCGAGCAGCTGACGCGTCCCGGCGCCGTCGCGATCGCCGGACTGCTGGCGATCCCGCTCGCGGGCCTAGCGGCCCCTCGCAGGTGGGCTGCCTATGTGCTCGGAGGCTCGCTCGCGGTGCTCGGGGTGCTGCTCCTTCCCCAGGCGTTCGACGCGCTCTCCGACCTCTTCTCCCTCTCGCAGTCGCGCCGGCTGGCTGCGTTCCTGCCGCTGCCATTCGCGCTCGCGGGGGCGGCCATGATCCTCGGCCGGCTGCGGATCTTCGGCGCGCTGGTCGCGCTCGGCGTGGGGGGAATCCTGCAGCTCGAGTACCCGGGCGAGTTCACGTACCGAGTCGTCGTCGGCGGCATCGCCTGGCCGGCGTGGGTCGCGCTCTTCGGCGGCCTGGCCGCGCTCATCGCCGGGATGATCCTGCGCCGAGGGCTCGTCGAGGCGGCTCCGGTGTGGACGGCTGCGGTCGCGCTCGCCTTCGCGGCCCCGGTCGCGGCTGCGGGCTTCGACTACTCGAAGCCGGACGACCCCGACCGCTTCGCGCTCACACCGGGCCTGATCCAGGCTCTGCGGACCGAGGTGCCGGAGCGCGACGTGGTCTTCTCCGATCTCGCCACGAGCTATCGCGTCGGCGCCTACGCCCCCGTCTACATCGCGGCTGCTCCTCCGGCTCATGTTGCCGACACGGTCCAGAACTATCCGTACGGACGGGTCAAGGCGGTCCGGGAGTTCTTGCGGACCGGCGATCTCTCGATCCCGCGTCGCTACGGCGCGGAGTGGGTCGTGGTCAACACGCGCCGCTTCGATCTGCCGCTCGACCTGCCGCGGGCTTACCAGGACGATCGTTTCATCCTGTATCGGCTCCCACCGCGCGCTAGGTAGGGTCTCGCGGTTATGGCGCAGACAGAACAGGCCGTCGCGGCACCTTACGCCGAGCCGCGCGAGGTGACGAGCCTCGACGAGTGCTACTTCTACCACTCGATGGAGATCCCGGGTTACGGCTTCGTCCGCGGCCCCTGGGACCACCGCGAGGGCGTCGATGCGTACCTCGGAAACGTCGATTTGCAGGGCAAACGCGTCCTCGAAGTCGGCACGGCCAGCGGCTTCTTCTGCTACGAGATGGAGAAGCGGGGCGCCGACGTCGTGTCCTACGACCTCTCCGACGACTACTCCTGGGACGTCGTCCCGTATGCGCAGTACGACCACGAGTCCTTCGACACCGAGCGCCGCGCGCACCTGCGGCAGATCAACAACGCCTGGTGGCTTGCGCACCGCGCGCACGACTCGAACGCGAAAGTCGTCTACGGCACGGTCTACGAGATCCCCGAGGAGATCGGCCGCGTCGAGGTGGCCACGTTCGGCAACGTGCTGCGCCACGTGCGCGATCCGTTTCTCGCCCTCGAGAAGGCCCTTCGGCTCACGACCGAGACGGCGATCGTCACCGAGAACCCGTCACTGCGGTACTCGCTTCCGCAGATGGTGATGGAGCCGCTGAAGCCCTCGATGGCGTTCTTGCCGAACTACGAGAAGGTGCAGCCGCGCGAGTCGTGGTGGCACTTCACGCCCGGCGTGATCAAGAAAATGCTCGGCGTCCTCGGCTTCGAGGACACGAAGGTGAACTACCACCGGCATCGCTGGGAGGGCCAGCGAACGCTGCTCTTCACCGTCGTCGGCCGTCGCACCCGGCCGCTGCCGAACAACGACTAGCCCCGTGCCACCATGTCTGGTGCCTGGCACCGGACATGGCGCCTCCGCCCGCGACGTGCCTGCAAAGAGCTAGGTGACATGTCGCTTTCGATGGTGGCTGGCACGGCAGAACGGACATGTCTGCGGGACGGCCTGGGTGTTCACAACTACCATCGGCGCCCGGATGCGGGTGCTGCTCGTCACGATGTACTTTCCGCCTGCCGGTGGCGGCGGCGTCGCACGGCCCGTGAAGACCTCCGGGCAGCTCGCCGAGCTGGGCTTCGAAGTCCACGTCCTCGCGCCTGACGACCCGAAATGGATCGCGCGGGACGAGGAAGCTTCGATACCCGCCGGTGTGCTCGTTCACCGGGCCCGCTACGTCGGGCCGCGCGGACTGCTGCCGGCCGAGGAGCTCCACGGCCGTGAAGGGCTCGACCGAGCGTTGCGCCAGGCGGGGCTCTTCTACCGGCGCGTCCTGTTGCCGGACGAGTTCGTCAGCTGGTCCGCCACCGCCATCCCGGCGGCGATCAAGATCGTTCGCCGGGAGAGCATCGACGTCGTCGTCACCACGTCGCCGCCTCCTTCGATCAACCTGATCGGCGCCGCCGTCAAGCGAGCGACCAGCGTCCCCTGGGTCGCCGACCTTCGGGACTCGATCGCCGCGAACCCCGACCGTCGCGTCGAGTCGCTCGCCGTGCGCGTCAAGGAGCGCGGCCAGCGGATGGTCGCGCAGCTCGTCGCACGCTCGGCGGATGCCGTCGTGGCCGTGACTCCCACGATCGCAGACGAGCTGCGCGAGCTGGGCGCCGAGCGCGTCGAGGTGATCCCGAACGGCTCCGACTTCGACGACTTCGAGGGCCTCGAGTACCGCCGCGGAGACCGGTTTCGCATCACGCACACGGGCACCTTCTTCGGCAAGCGCGACCCGCGGCCGTTCCTGGAAGCGCTCTCGCGCTCCGGGCCCGAGGTCGTCGCGCGCTTCGTCGGGGGGCTGCGAGCGGCCGACCAGGAGTGGGCCGAGGCCAAGGGCCTCGCTGACCGGATCGAGGTGCTCCCGCACGTGCCCCGCCGCCTGGCGCTCGAGCTACAGCGCGACTCGGAGGCATTGTTGCTCCTGCTGCCGGAGGCGGGAGGTCGAGGGAAGACGGTGCCCTCGGGGAAGATCTTCGAGTACCTGGCGGCCGAGCGGCCGATCCTCGCCGCCGTCCCTCCCGACGGTGTCGCCGCGCAAATGGTTCGCGAGGCGGGCGCGGGCGTCGTCGTCCCGCCGGACGACGTCGAGTCCATCTCGACCGCGCTCGAAGGGCTCGTCAAGCGGTGGCAGGCGAACGCTCTCGACGGCGCGCCGCTCGAGCCGGGGCTGAAGGAACGGCTCTCCCGCAAGACGAGGACCCGCGAATTCGCCGATCTGCTGGAGAGCCTCGAGTGACCCGCTGGATCCGGGTCGCCGACGTGCTCTTCTTCGCGACGCTCTTCTGCGTCACGTTCGAGAACGTGCACTGGAACGTGGCGGGGCGCGTGAGCCTGGCGGACGTCCTGGCGCTGCTCTTCCTCGTCACCTACGTGCTGGCGCTGCGCGACCGCGTCGTTCCGAAGACAGTCGTGACTGTCGCCGTCTTCGCGCTCGCGCTGCTCCTCGTCTACCTGGTCGGCTTCTTCAATCTCGAGACGACGCAGGCCTTCAACCAGTTCTTCAAAGGGCTCATCAAGTTCGGAATCCACTTCGGGTTCCTCGCGGCAGGGGTGCACTACGTCGCGCGCCGGCCGCTCGACTTCTACTGGCGAACGCTCGGCTGGTTCGTTGCCGGTCTCGCCTTCAACGGCCTCTACGGGCTGGTGCAGTTCGCCGCCGCCGAGACCGGGCGCGACATCGATGCCTTGCTGCTGCACCCGATCACCGGCGGGGCGAGCCGGATCAACATCTTCGGCGCGGTGGGCGAGTCGGACGTCTACCGGACGACCGGCCTCACCGGCGACCCAAACCATCTCGGAGTGATGCTGATCGTCCCGCTCCTCGTGCTGACGCCGATCTACCTGCGACTCGAGCGCGGACACAGGCTTCGTGTCCCGCTGGCCGCTCTGCTCGGGTTCCTGCTCGTCGCGGAGCTGTCGACGCTCTCTCGCAGTGGCCTCCTCGGGCTCGGGATCGGCTTTCTGCTGCTCGCCATCCCCTACCGGCACAAGCTGCTGACGAGGGAGTTCCTCGTCCCCGTCGGCGCCGTCGCCGGAGTGCTGATGCTCGTCGTGCTCCAGCGTCTCGACTTCTTCATCAACGTCTTCCGGGCGCGGACGTCGACGACCGATCAGTCGTCGGCGCTGCATTTCGACGTGTACCGGTTCATCCCGGACGTCCTCCACCAGCATCCACTGTTCGGCTTCGGGCTGAACAACTTCTCGGTCTACTTCGAGTTCGTCACGGGCCGCGCGAACTGGGGGGCGCACTCGTACTACGTGGCGCTGATCGTCGAGACCGGCCTCGTCGGGACCGTGATCTTCGCGGCCTTTCTGCTCTATCTCTTCCACCGCCTGTCGACACTGCGCAAGATCGGCCGGGCGCTCGCCGAGGCCGGCGACGTTCTCGCGGCGCGGGTCCGGCCGCTCGCCTGGGGGCTGACCGCGGCCCTGGTCGGGACGATGGCCGCGAACGCCTTCTACCTGACGATGCAGTTCTATTACTTCTTCGCGCTGGCGCTCTTCATCCTCGCCGCGCCGATCGTCTTCGGGCGGCGACTCAAGACCGCATCGTGAAGGTCGTCGTCCTGACGACGTCGTACCCGCGCTCGCCGGGAGACGCTGCCGGGCGGTTCATCGCCGACGGCGTCGAGCAGCTGCGCGAGCGGGGGGTCGACGTCGACGTCGTCTCGCCGGCGGACTTCCACCATTTCGGGATCGCCTACGGCTCGGGAGTCGTCGGCAACCTGCGGCGCCGGCCGTGGCTGGGCGCTGCGGTGCCGGCGATGCTGGGGTCGTTCGCGCGAGCGGCCCGGCGCGCCGCGCGGGGAGCAGATCTCGTCCACGCCCACTGGCTGCCCTCCGGAGCGGTCGCGCTGGCGACCGGCCGGCCGTTCGTCGTCCAGCTCTGGGGCACCGACGTCGAACTGGCGCGCCGCGTGCCGCGGCTCGCCCGGGCCGTGCTGCAACGTGCGCGCCTGGTGATCGCGCCCTCGACCGCGCTGGCGGAGGAGGGCAGGCGGCTCGGCGCACCGGAAGTGCGAGTGATCCCGAACGGGATCACCGTCCCGGACGAGATCGGCCAGGAGGCCGAGCCGCCCGAAGTCCTCTACGCGGGGCGGCTCTCTCGCGAGAAGGGCGTGCTCGAGCTCGTCGAGGCAGCGGATGGAATGCGGCTCGTCGTCGCCGGTGACGGGCCGCTTCGCGCAGAGGTCCCGCAGGCGCAGGGGTTCGTCCCGCCTGCGGAGTTGCAGGGTCTCTATGCGCGGGCCGCCGTGGTCGTGTGCCCGTCGCACCGGGAGGGCTTCGGGATCGCCTGCGCCGAGGCGATGGCGCATGCGCGGCCCGTGGTCGCGTCCGAGGTCGGCGGCCTCCGCGACCTCGTCGTCGACGGCGAGACCGGGTTGCTCGTCCCACCACGGGACGTGTCCGCGTTGCGGGAGGCGCTCGAACGCCTGCTCGCAGACCGCGAGCTTCGGCGGCGATTGGGCATCGCGGGCCGGGAGCGGATCAGGGACCACTTCTCGTGGGATCGCTTCGGCTCGGACACGATTCAGGCCTACGAGGACGCAGTAGGCTCGAAAACGTGATCGCGGTGAAGATCGTCTTCTGGACCGCGGTGGGCGCGCTCCTCTGGACGCATGTGGGCTACCCCGTCGCTGCCGCGGCGCTTGCGCGCCTGCGGACTCGTCGCGTGCGCCGCGACGCCGTCGAGCCGACGGTCTGCGTGATCGTCACCGCTTACAACGAGGAGGCGGTCATCGAGCGGCGGCTCGAGAACCTGCTCGAGCTCGACTACCCCGCCGAGAAGCTCGAGCTCGTCGTCACTTCGGATGCGTCCACCGACCGGACGCACGAGCTCGTCGAGCGATTCGCGCCGCGCGTGCGGCTGATCGTCAACGACCGTGGCGGCAAGGTTGCCGCGCAAAACCGCGCCGTGCGCGAGACCGACGCCGAGATCGTCGCCTTCTCCGACGCGAACGCGACCTGGGCGCCTGACGCGCTGCGGATGCTGGTCAGCAACTTCGCCGATCCCGATGTCGCGTACGCCTTCGGCCGGCTCAACCTGCGCGATGCGGCCGGTGACAACAAGGAGGGCCTCTACTGGCGCTTCGAGACCTGGCTGCGCGCGCGTGAGTCGGAGATCCACTCGACCACGGGCGGCTTCGGCTCCATCTACGCGCTGCGCCGGAGCGACTACGTCGAGGTCGACCCGAGGTTCGGGCACGACCTGTCGCTTCCGTACCTGATGGTGCAGCGGGGCCGCCGGGCCGTCTTCGCGCCGGACGCGCACGCCTACGAGACGCCGACGCCGACGAACGAGGCCGAGTACCGGCGCAAGATCCGCATGTTCGAGCACTGCTGGCTGATCACGCTCCGGGGCCGGATGCTCCGCGGCCTGCCGCCCTTGTACTGGCTCGAGATCGTCTCGCACCGCCATCTGCGGTACGCGAGCGGCGTCCTGCACCTGATCGCCTTCGCGGCGAACCTCGCCCTGCTCGGCGAGGGGTGGCTCTACTGGGCGACGCTCGCCGCCCAGCTCCTGCTGCTTGCCGCCGCTGCGGCCGGTGTCGGGATCGCCCGCTACTACGTGCTCGTCACCTGGGCGACCGTCGTCTCGCTCTGGAACTACCTGCGTCGCGGCGTGCCTGCGACGTGGGAGGCGGCCGAGGGGACGCGGGTATGAATCGGGCGCTCGACGTTGCCGGGTCGGCCTTCGGGCTCGCGGTGTCGAGCCCGTTCCTGGCCGCAGCCGCGCTCGCGATCAAGCTGGACGACGGCGGGCCCGTCCTCTACCGCCAGCGGCGTGTCGGTCACCACGGCGAGGAGTTCGACCTGCTCAAGCTGCGGACGATGGTCGTCGGCGCCGAGAAGCAGGGCGCCGGGTGGGCGGTCAACCGCGGCGACCCGCGCATCACGCGTGCGGGTCGGTTGCTGCGCCGCCTCTCCCTCGACGAGTTGCCGCAGTTCTGGAACGTGTTGCGCGGCGACATGAGCCTCATCGGGCCCCGGCCGACGCTCTCGTACCAGGTCGAGCAGTACACCCCGAGGCAGCGACGGCGCTTGGAGGTGAAGCCGGGCCTCACGGGCTGGGCGCAGATCCACGGCCGGGCCGCGTTGCCCTGGGACGAGCGCATCGAGCTCGACGTCTGGTACGTCGAGAACCGCTCCCCCTGGCTCGACCTGAAGATCCTCGTCCGCACGCCGCGCGCCCTCTTCCGCGGCACGTACAAGGGCGAGACGGGCGGCTGGAAACCCACCGGTTCCGGCTCTTAACTCGGTACCCCCGACCTCCTCCCCACAGCGATCGTACTGAGGAAAGCCGCACACGTGTGAAGCGCAAATGCACCGAAACTGCGCCGTTGGCGGCCGGGGCAACGAAGCCGCTCGGTTACCCTCTTTCGCCGTGACGGCCGTTCTCTTCACGTGCGTCGGCATGCGCGTCGACACCGTTACCGCCTTCCGCGAGGCGGGCGCGACGGCGATCGGCGCCGACGCCAGCCCTTACGCGCCCGCGCTCTACCACTGCGACCAGCACGCGCTCGTCCCGCTCAAGGACGAGCCCGACTACATCCCGGCGCTCAGCGAGCTGATCGAGCAGCACGACGTCCGGCTCGTCGTCCCGCTGACCGACATCGACCAGGCCGTCGTCTCCGCCCGCCGAGACGAGCTCGGGGCTCCGGTGCTGCTCCCGGACGACGGCGTCGTCCAGAAGACCGCCGACAAGTACCTCGCGCACCTCGCATTCGAGCAGCAGGGCATCGACTCGCCGCCGACCTGGCTCCCCGACGACCTGCCCGACGACCTCTCGTTTCCGGTCCTGGTCAAGGCCCGCGTCGGCTTCGGAAGCCGCAACATCTACCGCGCGAACGACAGCGAGGAGCTCGAGTTCTTCCTCCGCTCGACGCCTGTCGACTCGATGGTGCAGGCCCTCTGCACCGGCGAGGAGTTCTCGATCGACGTCTTCTGCGACTTCGACGGGCGCTGCCTGAACGCGATCCCCCGCACGATGATCGAGTCGAAGGGCGGCGAGTCGATCAAGGGCATGACGATCTTCGATCCCGAGCTGATCGAGCTCGGGCGGCGGGTCGCCGAGGCGCTGCCGCTCAAAGGGCCCGGCTGCGTCCAGTGTTTCCGCGAGGCCGACGGCTCCCTGCAGATCACCGACGTCAACCCGCGCTTCGGCGGGGCCTTCCCGCTCCCGACCGCCGCCGGCAGCCGCTACCCGGAGTACGCGATCGCGCTGGCGAACGGCGAGCGCCCCGAGCCACGAGTCGGCGAGTTCCGCCCGGGTGTCGTGATGACGCGCTTCTGGTCCGAGGTCTGCCTCACCGTGTCGGACGAAGGCCCGCTCGAGCCGCTCCCCGAAGACCTGCCCGTTGCCGAGAGCTGAGCTGTGCGAACGGTCTGGGTCAGCTTCGACGTGATCGGGCGCCGTTGCCTCGAGGCGTGTGCCGAAGCGGGCGCGGAGGTCGCCGCGGTCGTCACCCTGCCGGGGCCGATCGATCCCAACCGCTCCGGCCAGTGCTCGTTCGACGACCTCGGCGTGCCGGTGATCGAGACCGAGGACGTGAACTCGCCCCAGACCGTCGCCGCCGTACGGGAGGCCGCGCCCGACGCGATCTTCGTCGTCGGCTGGTCGCAACTCATCCGCGGCGAGCTGCTCGAGGTCGCGCCACAGGGCATGTTCGGGATGCATCCGACGCTGTTGCCGCGGCACCGCGGCCGGGCCGCGATCCCGTGGACGATCCTCTCCGGGGTCGCGCGGACCGGGGTGACCCTCTTCGAGATCGTCGACCCGAGCGCCGATTCGGGCCCGATCATCGGCCGCCGCGAAGTCGAGGTCGCACCCGATGAGACGGCCACAACGCTGTACGACAAGCTGCTCGAGGCTCACGTGGAGCTGATCCGGGAGCACGTGCCGCAGATCGCCGCGGGCACGGCTCCGCGAGAACCGCAGGACGTGAAGCGCGCCAGCGCCTGGCCGAAGCGATCGCCGGCCGACGGCATCATCGACTGGGAGACCCGCGCGCCCTACCTCGACGACTGGGTCCGCGCGCAGACCCGTCCCTACCCCGGCGCGTTCACGTACCTCGGCGACGAGAAGCTGGTCGTCTGGCGGGCGCGGCGGTCGAGCTCGCCCCCGGCGATCCCGCAGGGACTGTCGTCGAGCTACGTCCCGAAGGCGCCGTCGTCGCGTGCGGCGAAGGGGGCCTTCTCCTCGAGGAGATCGAGCCGGAGCTGCCGATCGCGGTCGGAGACAGGCTCGGATGAACGTCCTCGTCTTCGCGGCGCATCCCGATGACGAAGTGCTCGGCATGGGCGGCACGATCGCCCTCCACGCCGATCGTGGAGACGCGGTCACCGTCGTCTGCCTCACGGACGGCAGCTCGGCCCAGTACGCGGGCGACGACGCCACTCGTGCCCAGAAGAACGACGAGGCGCAGGCAGCCGCGAAGGTGCTGGGCGTCTCCGAGTACGTCCATCTCGACCTGCCGGACATGCGTCTCGACACGCTGGCGCACGTCGACGTCAACCGTGTCGTCGAGGAACACCTCCGCGAGCGGCAGGCCGAGGTCGTCTACACCGCGCATCCCGATGTGAACCTCGATCACCGCACGCTCTTCGACTCCGTCGCGGTCGCCACGCGCCCGACGCCGGGCCAGCCGGTACAACGCCTCCTCACGTACGCGCCCACGTCGAGCACCGAGTGGACCCCCGCCGCGACGAACTGGTTCGTGCCCAACTGGTTCGTCGACATCAGCTCCACCTTTCAGCGCAAGCTCGACGCCTTCGCGTGCTTCAAGACCGAGGAGCGCCCGGTTCCGCACCCCAGAAATGCCCGCGCACTCGAGGCGCACGCCCAGCTGCACGGCGCCACCGTCGGCTGCGAGTACGCGGAGCCGTTCGTGCTCGTTCGCGGGCTCGAAAGGTAGAGTCGCCCGCTGATGAGGCCCCAGCGAGAAGCTTCCAAGTCGCGCGCTGACGGCGTCCCGGAGGTCGACGACGAGCGCGAAGTCGACCTCGGCCGCTACCTGGACGCGCTCATCGCGCGCTGGTGGCTGCCGGTCCTCGGCCTGATCATCGGGGTCGCCCTCGGGTACCTGGTATCGGCTTCGAGCAAAGAGGTCTGGCGCGCGCAGGCGACGGTCTACGCCGGCGTGCCGTACGCGCCGAACGGCAGCACGCCGCTCACGAACGCGCTCCAGACGAGCCAGAGCACGATCACGCGCATCGTGAAATCGGAGGAGACGATTCAGGAGGTCGCGCGCTCCTCGGGCATGCAGCCCCGCAAGCTGCGCGAGGGGATCTCCACCCAGAGACAAGCGAGCGGCCTCGGGCGCCTCGTCCCGAGCCAGCTCTATCTGATCACCGTCAAGGGCGACGAGCGCGGGCCGACGCAGGAAGCGGCGCGGGCTCTGTCCGACCACGTGGTGCAGCGCGTCGGCGGGTATGCGCGCGGCAAGATCGACGGGTTCAGGCGGCAGCTTCGCTCGCTCAACACCCAGCTCGAGGCTGTCGACGACCAGGTGAGCGAGTCGCAGGCACAGCTCGGCCGCCCAGGGCTCTCGGGAGTCGAGCGACTCGTGGCGGTGAACACCCTGCAGCTCGCGGAGCAGCGCCGTGGTGCGATCGAGGAGGACCGGACCGAGACGCTGCAACTGCTGTCGCTGGCCGAAGAGGTCGAGCTCCCGCGGGCGCTCGACCGCGCGGTCGCGGTCAAGACAACCGCACGGTCGACGCGGAACACGGTCGCGATCGCCGGCTTCCTCGGGCTCCTGCTGGGCTTCTTCGCCGCGCTGCTCTGGGAGCCCGTCACGAGCCGCGCCGCCCGCGAGTAATGCTCGAGGGCAAGAGCGTCGCCGTGGTCGTCCCGGCGTACGACGAGGAGAAGTTGATCGCGACGACCCTCGCGGGGATCCCGGACTTCGTGGATCGCATCTATGTCGTCGACGACGCCTCGCGTGACGGCACGGCCGAGGCAGCTCGCTCGGCCGGCGGGCGCGTCGAGCTCATCGAGCACGAGAAGAATCAGGGCGTCGGCGCAGCGATCCTGACCGGCTACAAGCGCGCGCTCGCCGACGGCATGGACGTCACGGCCGTCATGGCCGGCGACAACCAGATGGATCCGGCCGACCTGGAAGCAATCGCGACCCCGGTCGTCCGCGGCGAGGTCGACTACGCGAAGGCGAACCGGCTCTTCACCGGACGCGCCTGGGAGCTGATTCCCCGCACGCGCTACCTCGGGAACGCGGTGCTCTCACTCCTGACGAAGATCGCCTCCGGCTACTGGCACGTCGCCGACTCGCAATCGGGCTACACCGCGATCAACCGCGACACGCTCGACTTCCTCGATCTCGATCGGATCTACAAGCGCTACGGATTCCCCAACGACATGCTCGTGCACCTGAACGTGATCAACGCCCGCGTGCGAGACGTGCCGTCACGTCCGGTGTACGGCGTGGGCGAGAGCTCCGGAATCCGCCTGCGCAAGGTGGTGCCGGCGATCTCGTGGCTCCTGACGAAGGCGTTCTTCTGGCGGATGCGCGAGAAGTACGTGATCCGCGACTTCCATCCGCTCGTCTTCTTCTACGTCTTCGGGATGCTCTTCTCGCTGATCGGGCTCGTGCTCGGAATCACGGTCACGGTGCTCCGGTTCCTCGGGCAACGAGCTGACGGTCGCCACCGTCGTCCTGGTCGCGCTGCTGCTGATGATGGGGCTCCTGTTCACGCTGTTCGCGATGCTCTTCGACATGGAGTCGAACAAAGATCTGAGGTAGGAGGGCGACCCCTCAGGCGGCGGGTTGGAGCGAGCGGTCGACTGCATCGGGCGCCAGGACGTGCTCGATGGCCATGATCGCCGCGCCGATGACTCCGGCTCGGTCGCCGAGCCGACACGGAACGATTCGGAGATCGCGTGTCGCGAGCGGCAGCGAGCGGCTGAAGATTCCCTCGCGCACACCCGCCAGGAGCTGCGCGTGCGCCTCGGCAATGTCACCGCCGATGACGATCACCGCGGGGTTGAAGAAGTTGACCGTCCCCGCCAGCACCTCGCCCAGTGTGCGGCCGGCGTCCCGCACCATCCGGATCGCACCGGCGTGGCCGCCACGGACGAGGCGGACCACGTCGCGGCTGTGGGACGCGTCCTCGCCCATCTCGGCCAGCCTCTGTGCGAGCGCCTGGCCCCCGGCGAGGGCTTCCAGGCAGCCGATGTTTCCGCAGCGGCAGACGACGTCTTCCCTGCTCGTCGCCTGGATGTGGCCGATGTCGCCGGCTGCTCCGCGGGCGCCGCGGTGGATGTGGCCGTCGGCCACGATGCCGCAGCCGATGCCCGTGCCGACCTTGATCAGCAGCAAATGCTCGGTCTCGGGCCAATGCATCCGGTGCTCACCGCGGGCCATGATGTTGACGTCGTTGTCGACCAGGACCGGAGCGCTGTAGCGGCCTTCGAACCAGTCCGGGATCGGGAAGTCGTCCCAGCCGGGCATGATCGGCGGATTCACCGGTCGCCCGCTGTCGAACTCGACAGGCCCCGGCACTCCGATTCCGATCCCGCGCACGTCGTCGCGGGAGCGCCCGACCTCGCCGAGCAGTTCGGTGAAGCGCTGCGCCGTCCACGCCAGGGCGTGTTCCGGGCCGAGCGCGATGTCGAGGTCAGAGGCGCGCTCTGCCAGCGGCGTGCCGGCGAGATCGCTCACCGCGACCCGGGCATGGGTCGCTCCGAGGTCGGCGACCAGGACGACTCCGGCGTCGCGATTGAAGGCGAGCACGGTCGGCGGGCGGCCGCCTGTCGAGGCGCTGCCGCCGGCCTCGTAGACGAGGCCCTGCTCGAGAAGGGCGTCGACACGCTGGGCGACGGTCGAGCGGGCAAGCCCGGTCACTCTCGCGAGGTCGGCTCGTGTGACGGCAACCTCCTCGCGGATCAGGCGCAAGAGCGCGCCCGCGCTGGTCGGCGACGAGTGGGCGGCCTGAGGGTTCGTCACCATGTCGATGAAAAGTACAGCATGGATTGGATGAAGCTGGGCATCTTTTGCTTGACAATTGGACTAACTCTCATTTAGGTTCACACCCTCGATGCGTCTCCAGGCGGCGATTGCGGGCACCGGGTTCATTGGCAGAGTCCACGCACGGTCGCTGCAGCTCGCGGGAGCGCAGTTGGCGGGCGTCGCTGCCTCGACCCCTGAATCTGCGCTGGCCGGGGCGGCCGAGCTCGGCGCGGACCGAGCCTTCGGCTCGGCCGAGGAGATGGTGCGCGACCCCGGTATCGACGTCGTCCACATCTGCACGCCGAACCACCTGCACGTCCCGCTTGCCGAGGCTGCTCTCGCGGCGGGCAAGCATGTGATCTGCGAGAAGCCTCTGGCTCTCGACGCCGCCGGCGCGCAACGGCTCGTCGACGCCGCAGCCGACTCGGGCCTGCACGCGGCTGTGCCCTTCGTCTATCGGTACTACCCGACGGTGCGCGAAGCGCGCGAGCGTGTCGGCAGCGGGAAGACCGGCGCCCTGCGCCTTCTGCACGGCACCTATCTGCAGGATTGGCTCCTGCGCCCCGACGACGACAACTGGCGCGTGGACGAGCAGCTGGGAGGAGCCTCGCGCGCCTTTGCGGACATCGGCTCGCACTGGTGCGACCTGGCCGAGTTCGTCTCCGGCCATCGCATCGCCCGCCTGTGCGCGCGGATGCTCACCGCGGTGCCCGAGCGATTGAGCGCGCCGGGTCGTCAGGCGTTCGCGTCAGACGGAGGCGGGGGAGAAGCGCGCCCGGTCACTACCGAAGATGCTGCTCTTGTCCAGTTCGAGACGGATGGCGGGGCCATCGGCTCCGTGGTCGTCAGCCAGATTTCGGCGGGTCGCAAGAACCGGCTGTGGATCGAGCTCGACGGCGCCGAGGAGGCGCTCGCTTTCGACCAGGAGCAGCCGGAAGAGCTCTGGTGTGGGCGCCGTGAGGCCGTGACGATCCTTCGTCGCGATCCCGCGACGCTGTCGCCTGCCGCCGCGCGCCTTGCATTTCTCCCCAGCGGCCACCCGCAGGGTTACGCGGATTGCTTCGACGCGTTCGTCGCCGACTTCTACAACGGCGTCCGCAGCGGGTCGGCGGTGGATGGAATGCCGACGTTCTCCGACGGGCTGCGCGCCGCGCTGATCACGGATGCGGTCCTGGCCTCGTCCCGTGAAGAGCGCTGGGTCGACGTGGCGGCGAGCCGGGAGCCGGCGGTGGCGACGTGAAGCTCGGCTTCCTGACGTCTTGTATGCCCGAGCGCAGTCTCGAGGACATCGCCGCGTGGGCGGGAGCGAACGGCTATGAGGCGCTCGAGCTTGCCGCCTGGCCGCATCTGGGTGACCGGCCGTTCACCGCCAGCCACGTCAAAGCTGACGCCTTCGACGAGGCGGAGGCCGAGCGTGTTCGTCGAGCGCTCGACGAACACGGGCTCATCCTGTCCGCGCTCGCTTACTACGACAACAACCTCGCACCCGATACCGCGGAGCGCGAGGCCTACCACGCCCACCTCCGCGCCTGCATCGACGCCGCGGCAGCGCTCGGCGGGGTTCCCGTCGGCACGTTCATCGGCCGCGACCCCGGCCGCAGCGTCGCCGAGAATCTCCGCGAGGCCGAGCGTGTCTTTCCGCCGCTCGTCGACTATGCGGGAGAGCGCGGGGTTCGCCTGATGATCGAGAACTGCGTCATGGAGGGCTGGCATCCGGACGGCTACCCGGGCAACCTCGCCTACTCGCCCGAGCTGTGGGAGTGGATGTTCGAGCTCGGGCTGTACCTGAACTTCGACCCCTCGCATCTGCTCTGGCTGGGGATCGATCCAATCGACGCTCTGCGGCCCTACGTCGACCGAGTCGTGCACGCCCACGCGAAAGACGCCGAGACGTTTCCGGCCGAGCGCAACCGCTACGGCTTCTTCGGCAGGACCTCGACGCGCGAGGAAGACCCGTGGGACATGGGCTGGTGGCGGTATCGCATCCCCGGTCTCGGGCAGGTCGACTTCCGCCGTTACGTCGACACGCTCTACGAGGGCGGGTTCGACGGTGTCCTGTCGGTCGAGCACGAGGATCCCGTGTGGGGTGGCACGCCCGAGTTGATCGAGGCCGGGCTTCGGATCGCCCACAACAATCTCCGCGGACTGGTTGTCCAATGAAGAAAGTCCTCGAGATCCGCAACCTCGTCAAGGAGTTCCCGGGCGTCAAGGCGCTCCAGGGTGTCGACCTCGACGTCCTCGAGGCCGAGGTGCATTGCCTGCTCGGCGCCAACGGCGCCGGCAAGTCGACGCTCATCAAGTGTGTTTCCGGCGCGCTCGAGCCGACGAGCGGCGAAATCCTCTTCGACGGTGAGCCGCTGCCGGCCGGCGATCCTGCCGGAACGCTGAAGCGCGGCATTGCGACGATCTACCAGGAGCTCGACCTCGTCGCGGACCTGAGCGTCGCCGAGAGCATCTTCCTGGCCCACGAGCCCCGCCGCTGGCCACTGCTCGACCTCGACAAGATGTACCGGGAATCGGCGGCTCTCCTCGCCCGGCTCGGCCACGACTCGATCCCGGTACGCGCGAAGGTGGGGCAGCTGCGGCCTGCGGCGCAGCAGATCGTGTCGATCGCCCGCGCGCTGTCGGGCCACGTGCGGCTGCTGATCATGGACGAGCCGTCGGCGATCCTCGACGAGGGCGAGATCAAGACGCTCTTCGAGGTGGTTCGCCGGCTCACCGCAGAGGGCGTCGGTGTCGTCTACATCTCGCACCGCCTCGACGAGATCCGGCGCATCGGTGACCGGGTCACGGTGCTGGCGGACGGGCGCACGACGGCCACTGGTCTGCCCGCCACGACTCCGACCGACGAGCTCGTCGAGTTCATGGTCGGACGCAAGGTGGATCAGCTCTACCCGGAGCGGCCGGTGGGCACCGACCGCGTCCTGCTGGAAGTTCGGGATGCCAGGCGGCTGCCCGCAGTTCGCGGCGTGAGCCTGCAAGTTCACGCCGGCGAGATCGTCGGTCTCGGCGGGCTCGTCGGGTCCGGCCGCACGGAGCTCCTCCGGCTCGTCTACGGGCTCGATCAGCCGGAGGGCGGTGAGTTCCTGGTGGAGGGCAAGCCGTTGCGGCCCAATCGCCCGGGCCACGCGATCCGGCGGGGGCTCGGGCTCGCTCCCGAGGACCGCAAGTCGCAGGCGCTCGTCCTCGACTGGAGCCAGACGAAGAACGTGACGGTCGCGGACCTCAGCCGCTTCTCGCGCGTGCTGCTCGATGTGCGGAAGGAGCGCGCCAGCGCGCACAAGCAGCTCAGGTCGCTGAACACCGTGCCCGACGATCCCGACCGCGTCGTTCGCCTACTGTCGGGCGGAAACCAGCAGAAGGTCGTGCTGGCGCGCTGGCTGCTCCACGAGTGCCGCGTGCTGCTGCTCGACGAGCCCACGCGCGGCGTCGACGTCGCGACGAAGGCCGAGATCTACCGGATCATCAGCGACCTGGCAACGTCCGGGCTCGGCGTGCTCGTCGTCTCGTCGGAGCTCGAGGAGCTCGTTGGCATCTGCACGCGCATCCTCGTCATGCGCGACGGCGAGATCGTCGCCGAGGTCGCAGGGAACGAAGCCACCGAGCACGAGCTCCTGCGCCATGCCGTGGCGCCCACTGACGCGCCTGAACTAACCGAGGAGGTTGTATGACCCCTGCCCAAGCCGCCGAGCCCGATCAAGGCGGCCCCGCGTTCGCCGACCGCCTGAAGGCGCTCCGCCTGCAGGAATACGGGCTCGCCGCCGTCGTCGTCCTGCTCTTCATCGCCGGTTCGATCCTGAAACCCGAGACCTTCCCGACCTGGGACAACGTCCGCAACATGCTGACCCAGGCGAGCGTCATCGGCGTGCTCGCGATCGGCATGACCTTCGTGATCGCGACGGCCGGCATCGACTTGTCCGTCGGCTCGATGGTCGCCGCCGCCGGGGTCTTCGGAGGAATCCTGATCGGCACCGACGGCACGAGCAGCCTCGTCTTCATCCTCGGCGCGATCGGGTTCGCGACCTTCCTCGGTGCCGTCAACGCGACCGCCGTCGCCTACGCGCGGATCGTGCCGTTCATCGCGACGCTCGCGATGTTCTCAATTGCCAGAGGGATTGCGCTCCTCTTAAACGACAAACTGCCCGTGAGCCTGCTCGATCTGAACGGCGGCTCGTTCGGGGACCCCCGTCCGTTCTCACTGCTCTGGTTCGGGAACGGCCGGATCTTCGGAATCCCCGCCTCCGTCTACGTGTTCGTCGCGATCACGATTGCCGGCTGGATCGTCCTCAACCGCACGCGCTACGGCCGCTACGTGGTGGCGGTCGGCGGCAACCGCGAGGCCGCGCGCATAGCCGGCGTTCCGGTTCGGCGGATCATCTTCAGCGTCTACGTGCTGTCCGGACTGCTCGCGGGAGTGGCGACCGTGCTCCTCTGCGCGCGGCTCGGAAGCGCCTCGCCGGTCAGCGGAAACCTCTACGAGCTCGACGCGATCGGCGCGGTCGTGATCGGCGGGACGAGCCTGGCCGGCGGACGGGCAACCATCGTCGGCACGTTCCTGGGCGTCCTGACCTTCGCGCTGATCTTCAGCCTCATGACGCAGCTCAACCTGTCGACCGAAGTCCAGCAAGTGACCAAGGGCATGATCGTCCTCGGAGCCGTCCTCCTCCAGCGATCGGAGGCGCGTTACTGATGGTCGTCCAGGCCCGGCCGAGCAGTCAACACAACAACGGGAGGTACGTAATGTCGCGTACGCGACTCATCTTCTCGATCCTCGCAGCCATGGTGCTGGTGATCGGGACCGCTGCCTGCAGCGTCGGCGGCGACGACGAAGCGACGAAGACGGTTACCGTCAGCGACACGACGACGGGCGGGACCTCGTCTGGCAAGACGGTGAAGATCATCGCGAGCGTCCCGCCGACCGACCACGGCTGGCTTGGGGCCATCTCCAAGGACGCCCAGGCAGCAGCCGACCAGCATGACGACGTGGACTTCGAGCTGGTGCAGGCCGCGGACGCAGATTCCCAGGCGCAGCAGATCGAGCAGGCGATCGCGCAGAAGCCCGACGTGCTCGTCGTGCTGCCGCAGGACGGCGCCGCGCTCACTCCGGTCGCCCAGAAGGCCGAGAAGGCCGGTATCCCGGTGGTCAACATCGACCGGCTGTTCACGGCGCCCGACGCTGCGACGGCGACCGTGCTCGGCGACAACTACCAGATCGGCGTTCTGGCGGCGAACTACATCGGCGACCAGTTGAAGTGCAACGGCAACGTCGTCGAGATCCAGGGCTTGGCCGGGATCTCGGTCACCACCGACCGCACCAAGGGCTTCACCGACACCCTCAAGAAGAAGTGCCCGGGCGGCGGCGTCAAGATCGTCGCCTCGCAGCCAGGCGACTTCAACCCTGACAAAGGTCTGACGGTGATGGAGAACATCCTGCAGGCCCAGAGCGACATCGACGCCGTGTACACGCACGACGACGACATGGCACAGGGTGTCGTGCAGGCCATTCGCAACGCGAACCGGGACGACGAAATGTTCCTGACCGGCGTCGGCGGGTCGCAGGACGCGATGAAGCAGATCGAGGAAGGCGGCCTGTACCGCGCCACGTTCCTCTACAACCCGAACATGGCGGCAACGGCCGTGAACATGGCCCGCCTGATCGCCCTCGGCCAGGGCTTCGCCGAGCTCGTTCCGCCGGAGGTGCCGCGTCAAGTGGTCGTGCCGGCAGCCGTTGTCACGAAAGACAACGTCAACGAGTACGAGAAGTACGCGTTCAACTAGTCCGTACGCGGTCTGCTGCCCGCTGGGCGCCGAGTGGCGTCCGGCGGGCACGCGGGCGCGAGGTCAGAATGGCGCGGCATGGCCCGACTCGCAGTCATCGTGCCGCTGGTCGAAGGTGCCGAAGACCGTGCTCGGGCATTGCTCGCAGCCGGGCCGCCTTGGGCCGGCACATCAGAGTGGGCGGAGATCGTTGCAGGAGTGCCGTTCATCGCGCCTCTGGACGATCTGACCGGCGTGTCCTACGAATCGACGCCTGGCCCCGGCGATAGCGAGGGCGGAGACCTCTTCCCGCCGCAGCGGCGCTCGCGATAACGCCGTAAAACCTTCGTAAGGAGCCCCGGAAACGGCCGTTCCCACGGCTACCATTGCCCGCTCGTGGCTACCTCAGTCGTCACCGGCGGAGCCGGGTTCCTCGGCTCTCATCTCTGCGAGCGCCTGCTCGCGAACCGTCATCGTGTCATTTGTCTCGACAACCTCGAGACGGCGTCGCTCCAGAACATCGAGCACATCCGTGACGACGCGTTCTCGTTCGTCAACGGTGACGTCATGAAGACGATCGAGATCGACGAGCCGGTCGACTACGTGTTCCACCTCGCCGCCATCCCGAGCCCGATCGACTACCTGCGGCTGCCGCTGCTGACGCTGAAGATCGGCTCGTACGGCACCCACAACGCGCTCGGCCTGGCGAAGTTCAAGCGCGCCCGCTTCGTGCTCGCCTCGACCAGCGAGGTCTACGGCGACCCGCAAGTGCACCCGCAGCCCGAGACCTACTGGGGCAACGTGAACCCGGTCGGCCCGCGCGGCGTGTACGACGAAGGGAAGCGCTACTCCGAAGCGATGACGATGGCGTATCACCGCCAGCAGGGCGTGAACACCGCCATCGCCCGAATCTTCAACACCTACGGCCCAAGGATGCGGCCCTACGACGGCCGCGCCATTCCCACGTTCGTTCGCCAGGCGCTCGAGAACAAGCCGCTGACGATCTTCGGCGACGGCTCGCAGACGAGGAGCTTCTGCTACGTCGACGACCTGATCAGCGGCCTCTACGCGTTGGCCGCGAGCGACGAGCATTACCCGGTCAACCTCGGCAACCCGAGCGAGTTTACGATTCTCGAGCTCGCGGAAACGGTGTTGAAAGTGACCGGGTCTAAAAGCGAGATCGTCTTCGAGGCCCTACCCATGGACGATCCGCAAATCCGCCAACCAGACATCACGCGCGCGAAGGAGATCCTCGGCTGGACCCCCGAGATCGATCTCGAGGAAGGCCTGCGGCGCCTGTTGCCTACCCTCGGAAGGGAGCCTATCCGTGTTTAAACGATTTGCCTTGGCGGCAGCGCTCCTCAGTGCTGTCGCCGGTCTCGCCGTACCCTCGGCGAGTGCATCCAGAAACATGCTCGTCGGCATCTACGACGAGCCGTCGACGATCGGAAGGCCGGACTGGGCCTTCCCGAAGTACAAGGCCCTGCGGGTCAAGGTGCTGCGGACCAACCTCTACTGGGGCGACGTTCTCGGCGCTGCGAAGAACCGTCGGCCGGTGAACCCGACGAACCCGGCCGACCCCGCCTACGACTGGTCGGTCTACGACCGGACGGTCAACCAGGCGAAGGCGAACGGGATCCAGATGGTCTTCTCGATCCTCTGGACGCCCCGCTGGGCCGGCCCAGGAAAGAACGGCCCGCCGAGGCGCATGGCGGACCTGCGCAACTTCGCCATCGCAGCGGCCAAGCGCTACACCGGCAGCTACACGCCGATCCCGGACGCCAAGCCGCTGCCGGCCGTGAAGTACTGGATGGCCTGGAACGAGCCGAACAACCCGGTCTTCCTCTCGCCGCAGTTCAGGCGGGTCGGAAGCCGCTACGTCGCCGACAGCCCGCGCGTCTACTCGCAGATGTGCAACGCGATCTACTCGGCCGTCAAGACCGTGCGAGCCTCCAACAAGGTCGCATGCGGCGTCACCGCTCCGCGTGGCAACAACAGCGCACGCAGTTCAAGGCCGTCACTCTCGCCGATCTACTTCGCCAAGGGGATGAGGACCTGGCGTGCGCGTTACGACGCCTACGCCCATCACCCCTACTACGGCCATCGCTCCGAGACGCCGACGTCACGCCCGAAGGTCAAAGGCTCGACGGCGGTGCTGCTGGGGAACATCAACGACCTCGTCCGCGTGATCGGAAACAAACGCCTCTGGATCACCGAGTACGGGTACCAGACCCGTCCCGAGCGGCTCTACGGGGTCTCGTTTCAGCAGCAGGCCAGTTACGTCGCCCAGTCGTTTGCGATCGGCCGGCGGCACCCGCGCATCGACATGATGCTCTGGTTCCTGCTCCGCGACGATCCGCGTATCGCCGCCGGCTGGCAATCCGGCTTCTTCAAGCTGAATAACTCGCGCAAGCCGAGCTACACGGCGTTCCTGCGCGTCAAGAAGTAACTCCGATGACTGTGGTCCGGGCCGCCTCCGTACAATGAGGCGGCCCGTGGCCACTGAGAAAGCTCCTCGGGCGCCGGCGTCGACGCCCCCGCCACCCGCGGTCAACCGCGAGGCGATCGGCGACATCCGCTCAGGTCGCCCCTACTTCCTCACAGCGCACCCGCTGACCTCCGTCGTGCGCCGTGCGGCGAGCATCGCGTCGCTCATTCTGCTCGACATGATCGGGCTGACCCTCGGCGTCTACGCGGCGCTGGCGCTCCGGGACTTCGTCTACGGCGAGGGCACGATCCTGTGGGGCGTCCTCTGGAAGGCCGAGACGGACTGGCTGCCGTTCCTGTTGCTCGTCACGGTGCTCGTCTTCTGGCAGGCCGGCCTCTACGCCGAGCGCGAGCGACGCGCCGGGTTCGGGCGGGTCGTGGGCTCGCTCGCGCTCATCGGGGCGATCACGCTGATCTTCGCGCTCGGTACCGGCCATCGGTTCTCTACGTACGGCCTCGCCCCGACGGCGATCGTGCTCTCGGCATTCTGCATCGGCCTGCTGCGCGGGAGCTACGACATCCTCACCCGCGACGTCCTCAAGCTGGCCGGCGTTCGCCGCAGGGCGATCCTGGTCGGCGAGGGAGAGAACCTCGTGCGCCTCCACAGAACGCTGGGGCAGGGTCGCGGCGGGATCGACTACGACTTCGTCGGCGCCGTTGGGCGAGCTCCGACCGACGACGACGGCCTGCCCACACTCGGCCGCCTCGAGGCGCTGCCCGCGGTGCTCGCGCGAAACGACGTCAACGAGCTGATCGTGACCGACTCGGACTACAACGATCGCGAGCTCGTGGACATCGTCGAGCACGCGCACCGCCGGGGCGTGAAGGTGCGTGTCGCCCCGCGGGCCAGCGAGCTCCTGATCGAGCGGCGCGGCCAGTACGTGCCCGGGGAGGGCGTGCCGCTCTTCGAGCTGCGCCCGCCCGTCTTCGTCGGCACAGACTGGGTGGTCAAGCGTACGTTCGACCTCGCCGTGTCGAGCGTCGTCGCTGTCCTCGGCCTGCCGTTCTGGCTTGTCATCGCTGCTGCGATCAAGCTGGACTCTCGCGGGCCCGTCCTCTATCGAGACACACGTATCGGGCTGACCGAGCAGGAGTTCGGGATGTTCAAGTTCCGGACGATGCGCGCCGACGCCGCCGCCATGCAGCCGCAGCTCGAGGACGAGAACGAGGCGGGCGGGGCGCTCTTCAAGATCGCCGACGACCCGCGCGTAACCCGAGTCGGCCGTTTCCTGCGCCGTTACTCGATCGACGAGGTGCCGCAGGTGCTGAACGTGTTGCGCGGTGAGATGACCCTCGTCGGTCCGCGCCCGCTGCCGGTTCGCGACTTCGAGCTCCTCGAGCCCTGGCACCGCAAGCGCTACCTCGTCCTGCCGGGCATGACCGGCCTCTGGCAGATCGGGGGCCGATCAGCGCTCGGCTTCGACGATCTCGTGCGGCTCGACTTCTACTACCTCGAGCACTGGTCGATCTGGCTCGACATCTCGATCTTGCTCAAGACGATCCCCGCCGTCCTCGCGCGCCGCGGCGCCTATTAGCACCTCGACGGTTACCGTCGCTTTCCGTTCGGGGCCTGCGCTCCTGCGGATGCTCGACTCGCTGCAGGGGCAGGAAGGGTTGGGGGAGTCGATCGTGGTCGACAACGGCGGAGGCGGCCCCGAGATCGAACAGGCGCGCGCGCGAGAGGGCGTGCGCGTCATCGACGCGGCCCAGAACCTCGGCTTCGCGGCGGGGTCGAATCTCGGCGCACGGGAGGCGGCGGGAAACGTCCTCGTCTTCCTGAACCCGGACACGGTGGTTGCGCCGGGCGCGATCGCCCAGCTAGCGCGCACGCTCGAGGATCCGTCGATCGCGATTGCGATGGCCCGGCTCCGCCTGCTCGACGAGCCGGAGAAGCTGAACGCCTCGGGCGTCGACGTCCACGTGACCGGGATCGGCTGGGCGGCCGGCTACGGCGAGCCCGTGGCCTCGGTGAGCGAGGTCGGCGACGTGCCTTCTGCCAGCGGCACTGCCATGGCGATCCGGGCCGAGACGTTCCGCGCCCTCGGCGGCTTCGCCGACGAGCTCTTCATGTACCTCGAGGACCTCGAGCTCGGCTGGCGCGCGCGCCTGGCGGGCTACCGGGTCGTCGTCGATCCCGGAGCCGACGTGTTCCACGACTACGAGTACGGCCGCAACCCACGCAAGAGCTACTTCCTCGAGCGGAACCGGCTCATCTTCTGCCTCTCCGCGTACTCGGGACGACAGTTGCTGTTGCTCTCGCCGGTCCTGGTGGCCACCGAGCTCGGGATGGTCGCCCTGGCCGTCAAGGAGCGCTGGTTCCGGGACAAGGTCGCCGGGTGGGGGTGGCTGGTCCGGAACGGCAAGCTCGTTCGTCAGCGGCGTCGTGCGACCCAGAGCCTGCGGCGCGTTCGCGATCGCGACCTCGCCGAGCACCTGACGCCGACCTTCTCGCCGGGGATGCTTCCGGTGCCCGCTCCGCTTCGCGTGGCGAATCCGCTCGTGCGCGGCTACTGGCGACTGGTCAAGAAGGCACTCTGAGGACGAGCTCCTGCACGTCTCGGCCGGCTCGCGCGGGCCGGCGCGCGCGCAGGAACTTCGTCGGCACCCGCACGCCGTAGCTCGGCGAGTGCCACCCGTCCTCGGCCTGGAAGTCGAGCCCTTCCGCGCGGACCTCGAGCTCGGCTCCGGGCTCGAGCGGAAACGTCCATTCCAGCTCCTGCCCTCCGGCCGACTCCACCGTGTCCGTGATGCGGAGCTCCCCGCCCCCGAGCTCGAGGCGGCGCGTGTGTTCCTGGTGCCGGCCCACGAAGCTCCGCGCGTCCCAGGACAGAGCCTCGGCCTGCGCGCGGTCCTCCATGGCGAAGAGGTCGTCGGTGCGCAACTCGTTCTGCTCGTCGCCGCCGAGGCCGAGGGTGGCGTGGTACCGGGTCGAGCGGAAGAGGTTTCGCGCCTCCGGGTCGGCGGTGTAGACGTAGGTCCCGGGGTCGGCGACCACAGGCTGCTCGCCGACGACGAGCTCGAAGGACAGCTGGTCGTTGTGCGAGTGGCCGCCGTGGCCGTAACGGCCCGTGTCTCCGCAGCGCACGATCACGTACAGGCCCTCGCCGCGCAGCACGTAGAAGCCGCCTTCGGGGTAGGCGGCGCTCTCCCGGGCTGCGACGTACGCGCGGTCGGCCTGGCGAAAGAGGTGCCGGTGGTCGCGGTGGTCCAGGCGCCCGTAGTCGCCGAGCGGCAGGAAGCGGCCGTCGTCGGCGTCGCCGATCTGCGGCGCGAGCCCGTCGGGCCGGGTGTAGTCCCGAGTGAAGGCGAGCATCGAGTCGAGACGGTCGCGGTGCCAGTCGGGCAAGCGGCGTGGGTCGAGCGCGTCGGCGGCCTGCGTCCCGCACACGAAGAGCTCGGTCACGAGCCGGTGGTACGGGATCGAGGCCTCGTGAGCGCAGCCGTCGCCGCGCACCTGGTGCTCCATCTCGGAGACGAGCTCCCCCACCGCCCAGCTGCCCCAGTCCTTGCCCTCCCAGCCGTCGGCGAACAAAGCGGCGACCGCAAGCAGCCCGACGACATCGGACAGGTAGTGGTTGCCGCGGGCACTGCCGTCCTCGGGGTGCGTGCGGATGAACCGGCCGTGCAGGAGGAGGCTCTCGAGAGTGGGCCGGAACCAGGGCTCCTCGGCGCTGTCCTCTGCGCAGAGAGCCAGCGCTGCGACCCAGTTCGCCGCCCGGATGGCGACGTCCATCGTGGACGCCCAGTTGGGCCCGAGCTCGACCGGGTTCGCGCGGATCCAGGAGGTGAGCTGGGCGCCGAGCTCGTCGAGGTAGCGGCGCTCGCCGGTTTGACGCCACGCGGCTGCGAGCAGCGGCAGGTGCTGGCACCTGGACAGCTCCCACGGCACCTTGATGTCCGACCTGTCGCCGTAGGCGACGGGCAGGAGCGACGCGTGGCGAAGCGGCCAGCGGCGGCCGGACTTGAAGTCGGTGTGCCAGTCGATCTCGGGCCCGAGGTCCGTGGGCCCGGAGCCCAGAAGGTCGAAACGGTGTGCGCAGATCTCGTCGGCCCGCTCGCGCAGGTCGTCGATCCGCTCCAGCTCCTGTTCGAAGCGCGCCACAGTTGGCAGGGCCTCGAGCACGTGTCCGCGTAGGGCCTCGACCGGATCGGTGCCCCCAAGGGCGGCCAGGAGCTGACCCGGGCCGACGGTCACCGGCCGAGCTCGCAGTCGCGCTTCCCTCGCGACGCCGAGCGCCAGGCGCGCTCCGCCACGGACAGCCGCCTGCGTGCCGCGTCTCATACCCGCGCGGCGAAGCTGCGCGACAACGTCGGAGGCGCTCGGGCGCAATGTCAGGCCGCGCGGCTGCGCCCGGCCACCCAGAGGTCGTGCCAGACGCTGACGTTGTAGACGTTCCAGAGCTGGAAGGCCCACTCGCCGCGGCCCGAGCGATGCTGGGCCCACAGCCGGTCGATCGCGTCGTAGTCCAGGAGGCCGCGCTCGGCCAGCGAGGACTCTCGGATCTCGCGCTGGGCGCGCTCGCCGAGCTCGCCCCGGAACCATTCGCTGACCGGGGCCGAGAACCCCTGCTTCGTGCGGTGGATGATCTCCTGCGGCAGGAGGTCCGAGACGGCGCGCTTGAGCAGGTACTTGCCCTCGCCGTTTCGCACCTTCATCTCCGCCGGCAGGGCCATCGCGAACTCGACGAGCCGCCGGTCGAGGAACGGAACGCGCGCCTCGACCGAGTTCGCCATCGTCATCTTGTCGACCCGCATCAGCAGCAGCTCTGCGAGCCGGTTCTTCAGCTCCAGGTAGCTCATCTTCTGGAGCAGATCGGCGCCCGGGCGCTCGCGCTCGGCCTGCTCCCAGAAACGCTTGACGATCTCGTACGAATCGGGGTGCGGCCGGCCGTTGGAGAGGACGCGCTCCTTGAGCTCGCCCTGGTAGGCGATCGCCCCGCCCCAGAACGGCACCCGACCGGCGGCGGCATCCTCGATCGCCTGCGCATGCGCGACGAAGCGCCCCGAGCTGAACGCGAGCGACGTGGCTGCGCGGCCGATCCCCCGTCGGATCACGCCCGGCACGCGCTGGAACGGCCCCCAGTAGCGGGAGGTGAACTGCGCGTGGCTGATGTAGCTCTGGTACCCGTGGAAGAGCTCGTCCGAGCCCTCTCCGATCTGGACGACGATCGTCCCGTTGTCGCGCGCGAGCTTCGAGACGTAGTGGAGCGGGACGGCGACCCAGTCGGCCAGCGGCTCGTCCTGGTGGTAGATGAGGTCGGGCACGAACGCCTCCAGGTCGGCGACGTCGATCACCACCTCGTGGTGGTCGGTGCCGTAGAGCTGCGCGATCTTCCGCGCGTGCTCCAGCTCGTTGTAGCGCGCGTACTCCGGGCCGTAGCCGACCGAGAAGGTCTGCACCGGATCCGTCATCAGCTCGGACATGAGCGCGACGTTCGTCGACGAGTCGAGCCCGCCGGAGAGGAAGACCCCGAACGGGACGTCGGACATCATCCGGCGGCCGATCGATTCCCGCAGCAGGTGCAGGAGCCGCTCTTCGAGCTCGGGCTCGGTGGCTGCGGCCACCTCGCGCGCCGCCTCGTCGGACATGGGGCTCCAGTAGGTCGTGCTCGTCGTCGAGCCGTCGGCGCGGACGGTCATCAGCTCGGCCGGCGCGAGCTTGCGAATCCCCTTGAACATCGTCAGCGGGGCCGGGGTGCAGACGAAGGTCAGGTAGTGGAAGAAGGCCTCCTCGTCGAGCTCGGGCCTGACCGCCGGATGCACGAGAAGCGCCTTGATCTCGGAGCCGAAGACGAGCCCGCCCTCGGTCTGCGCGTAGTAGAGCGGCTTCTTACCGAGGCGGTCGCGCGCCAGGTGCAGCTCGCGCGTCCGTGAGTCCCAGATCGCGAGGTGGAACATCCCGTCGAGCCGTTCCAGGCAGGCAGGGCCTTCCTCCTCGTACAGGTGGATGATCGTCTCGGTGTCGGTCCGCGATTGGTAGCGGTGCCCCTTGGCCTCGAGCTCGGGCCTGAGCTCCATGTGGTTGTAGATCTCGCCGCCGAACGTGAGCCAGATGGTGCCGTCCTCGTTCGTCATCGGCTGGTGGCCGGCCGGGGAGAGATCGATGATCGAGAGCCGGCGGTGCGCAAGGGCGACGCGATGGTCCGGCGAGTACCAGGAGCCGCCGTCGTCAGGGCCGCGGTGGACGATCGTCTCGCGCATGGCCGTGACGAGCTCTTCGCCGACGTCGAAGCCGTCGCGCGTGGCGAGGATCCCGCAGATGCCGCACATCAGGCGCTCCTGGCCGGCGGGGGCTGGACGGCCACCGGCTCGCCCGAGGCGATCGAATCCAGGGCGGCGAGCGCGACGCTCTGCGCGAGGTACGCGGCGCCGAGACCCGGCTCGTAGGGCCCTTGGCCGCGGGCTGCGGCGAGCGCATGCCCGAGCAGTGCGGCGTGGCCCTTGTCGCCCCGCGCCCGCTCCGTCCGCTCGCCGTCGGGACCGTAAGTGGTCAAAGTGCTGAAGTCGTCGAGGATCCAGGAGCGGTCACCGCGCATGACCTCGATTCGCTCCTTCGGCATCGATGTGGAGCCGACGCCCGAGTAGTGGACGGTTGCCACCGAGCCGTCAGCGTACTGAATCGTCGTCGTCGCGCTCTCGGTCGAAGCGGCTCCGCGCGGGGCCGGAGGCGCAGCCGCGAAAACGCGCTCAGGCGTGCCGCAGAGCCAGTTGGCGAAGTCGAACATGTGGCATGCCTCACCCAGGATCCGGCCCCCGCCTTGCAGCGGGTCGTTGAGCCAGTGTCCGGCCGGGGCGGGGGAGGCGATGCGGTAGACGAGCTGGATCGGGCCGGCGGCCGCGCGCACCTCTTCGCCGAGCCGGGCGGCGAGCTCCGAGAAGGGGCGATTGAAGCCGATCACGAGCCGTTCGTTCTCGGCCCCGGCCGTCCAGACGTCGTCGATCTCCTCGCGGGTGAGGCCGAGCGGCTTCTCGAGGAACACCGCCTTGCCGGCGCGGAGTGCGGCGGCCGCGATCTCGGCGTGCGTGTCGTGGCGCGTCGCAACTAGTACGAGGTCGACGTTCGGATCGGCGAGTGCTTCTTGCCAGTCGGCGCCGGAGGTCGCGTCGCCGAGGGAGCGCGCCACCGAGGCTGCCGAGCCGCCGCTTTGGCTGACGACCGTCGTCACGCGCGCACCTTCGGCCCGGCGCAGGTTGGGCGCGTGCACGGCGCGGACGAAGTTCCCCGCACCGACCAGGGCGACGCGGACTTCGCCGTCCGTGGCTGCGGGCGTAGCGGGGGCCGATCTCGAAACGGCTACGGAATCGGGCGAGCGTTCCTCGTACTCGAGCACGGCGGCCAGCGGCGGATCCTCTCCGGCGAGGGCCGCATACGCCTCGCCCGCGCGGTCGACCGGCAGCTCCAGCTCGACGAGCTTCTCCAGCGCGACGTCGCCCGTGGCCAGCAGCCGCAGGAACTCCTCCATGTTGCGGCCCGCCGTCCACCGGACGTACGACGCGGGATAGTCGATGCCCGCCTCCTCGTAGGTCGCGTCGTAGCGCCCGGGGCCGTAGGACGTCGAGATGAGCACGTCGGCCTCACGCTCGTAGAGCGCTTCTCGATCGAAGCCGAGCCCGACATCGCCGACCGGCACGACCCGTCCTTTTCGCCGCACCATGCGGACGGCGGCGTTGGCGATCTCGTCGCCGCTCGCCGTGGCCGTGACGATCACGGTGTCGGCGCCTAGCCGTTCCGACCAGACTTCGACTGCGGCCTCCGCCTCGTCGGGGGCGACCACGAGCTCGGCTCCGAGCTCGGCCGCCAGTGCGCGGCGGCGCTCGACCGGTTCGACACCGACGACGCGGCACCCGGCGGCGCGCACCATCTGCACCGTGAGCAGTCCGAGCAGGCCGAGCCCGACGACGACCACGCGTTCTCCAAGCGCCGGCTCCGCACGGCGAACGCCCTGCAGCGCGATCGCCCCGATCGCACCGAACGCCGCGTGTGTCTGGGCAACGCCTTCTGGGACGGCGCAGGCGAGATTTCCCGGCACGGACACGACCTCTGCGTGGTTCGCGCGCCCGGCGCCGGCGCAGGCGACGCGCTGCCCGACGTGGAAGTCTGCGAGCCCGCCGGTGTCGATCACGGTGCCCGCGCTCGAGTAGCCGAGCGGCGAGTCGGTCGCCGCCGCGCCGCGGACGAGGTCGACCGTCTCGCGCATCCCGTGCTCGCGTGCGTGCTTGAGGGTCTGGCGGACGAGGTCCGGATTGCGAATCGCGCGCGCGGCCAGCGACCCGGAGCCTCGCGCGACGACGGAACGTTCGGTCCCGCTGGAGATCGCCGAGGCGGCGTTTGCGACGAGCAGCGCCCCCGCCGTCGGGCCGGGAGCGGGCGCGTCGACGACCTGTGTCTTGCCGTCGCGCATGACGACCTGCTTCATCGCAGGCAGGCTAGCGGCGAGCTAGGAGGGCGGGTCGGCTCTTTATCCTGCTGTTGTGGCCAATCGCCGCAAGATCCTTTCCGTCGTCGGAACGCGGCCGAACATGATGAAGATCGCGCCGATCGCCGCGGAGCTCGCCCGGCGACCGGACGAGTTCGAGCACGTGCTCGTCGACACAGGGCAGCACTACGACCGCGAGATGTCCGAGATCTTCCTCGAGGAGCTCGGCGTCGGCGAGCCGGACTACTCCCTCGGCGTCGGGTCGGGGTCGCACGCGCAGCAGACGGCACGCGTGATGGAGCGGCTCGAGCCGGTGCTGCTGGACGCGGAGCCGGACGTGGTGCTCGTCCCGGGGGACGTGAACTCGACGGCGGCCGCGGCGTTGACGGCTTCGAAGCTGCTCATCCCGATCGGCCATGTCGAAGCGGGCCTGCGCTCGTTCGACCGCACGATGCCGGAGGAGATCAACCGCATCGTCGCCGACCAGCTCTCGGAGCTGCTCTTCATCCACTCCCCGGAGGCACGCGACAACCTGATCGACGAGGGCGTCTTCGAGGGACGCATCCACGACGTGGGCAACACGATGATCGACTCGCTCATCGCGATGCGCTCTCGGATCGCGGCGACCGACGCGCCGGCCGCCCACGGGCTCGAGCGCGGCGGCTACCTGGTCGTCACGCTGCACCGGCCGGCGCTCGTCGACGGCCCGCTGCTCGCGGAGGCCATGGCCCGGCTGGCCGACGTGTCTGAGGAGCTGCCCGTGGTCTTTCCGGTCCACCCGCGAACGCGCAACGCCATGGAGGCGATGGGCCTAGCTCCGACCTCGGAGCAGTTGAAGCTGCTCGACCCGCTCGGCTACTTCGAGTTCCTGAGCCTGGTCGACGGCTCGGCCGGGGTGCTGACCGACTCGGGCGGCATCCAGGAGGAGACGACCTACCTCGGCCTGCCGTGCTTCACGCTGCGCACGAACACGGAGCGGCCGATCACGGTCGAGCTGGGAACGAACGTCCTGCTCGGCCTCGAGCCGCAGCGGATCAGCGAGGTGCCGGCGCTGCTGGCCATGGCGCGGAAGAAAGAGGCGGCGGTGCCGCCGCGGTGGGACGGCAGGGCGTCCGAGCGAATCGTGAACGTCCTGGCGCGGCACTCGCTCGAGAAGCTCGCGACCGTCGCTTAAGCCCTGTCCGGTGCCTGGCACCGGCCGTGTCCGGAAGGTGCCCCGGCGTCCGCTTGAGTAGAGGCGATCACCTCGATTCGCGGCTTTCGCAGCGCCGTTCTGGCCATGTCCGGTGCCTGGCACCAGACGTGGCTAAATGGTTCTGCCATTTCCTCGAGGAACCGGCCCTCGCGCCGGCGCGCTAGCCGGGCGGCTCTTCGGCGGCCGGCTCGACCAGCTCGCGGGCTCGGTCGGCGTCGGCCTCTGCGACGAGAACCTCGGTCCAGCCGGTCGGCAGTGACGAGGACTCGCCGCCTCTTGCGGCGCGTTGCATCGCCTGAATGCCTTCGGTTTCCAACAGGCCGACGATCACCTCGGCTTCCCCGAGCGTCGGCACCACAGCAACCCGCACTCCTAGCTCCACAACGACTCCAGCACTCCCATGAGCTGCTCAGCCTGCCTTGGGCGCTCGTAGAGCGCAAGTCTTTCGCGCGGCACCGTTGACGGAAGCTCCCCGGCAATGATGCGAGCGAGCGCGGCCTCGACTGACGGCGTGTCCCCGAGTCGCGCAGAGAGCTGGTCGGCGTCGAGACGTCGGAGCAGCGCCTCTGTGGCGCCGCCGTCCGAGAGGCAAAGGACCGGTTTCCCGAGCGCCAGGTACTCGTAGACCTTCGCGGCGACCGCGGTCTCGTCGCCTGCGCCGCGGGACTGCGTGATCAGCGCGACATCGGCCGCGGCGATTCGTTCGACCGCGTCTTCCCAGCCTGAGGGCGGGACGATCTCGACGTCGGCGCCGGACACCGCGATCTCGGCCCAGATCTCCGGCGCGACGTAGCCGTGCAGGACGAGGCGGAGCGGCGGCTTCAAGGCCCGCAGGAGTGGGGCGAGCGGGCGATCCTTCGTCAGCGTGCCCGAGTGGATGATCGTCGTGCCGCTCGACGGCCTGCGCTTCTCGAGCAGCTCCGGCTCGAAGCCGTTCGCGATCTCCTCGATGCGCGCGCCTGGATGACGGCGACGCAGATCATCTGCGGCCTCGGGCGTGACCGCGATCACGGCCGCCGCGTCCTTCACGACCCACGACTCGAGACGGCGCAGAACCGGGCCGCCGCGGTCGAACGCCGGGTTGCCGGCCCAGAGGTCGCGTAGCTCGACGACGAGCGGAACGTCGCCATGACCCATGCGCGCGGCGATCAGCCCGGCAAAGGGCGGCCCGGTCGCGAGGACGGCGTCGTAGTGCTGGTCCCGAAGCCGGCGGCGCACCTCGGCCGCCCCGCGCGGCGCCCACGCCGTCGAAAGGGGCATCGCCTCGGGCCGCAGCCCGGCGGCGCGAAACACCGGGGTCGCGATCCGGCCGAGCGTCTCCATGACCTTGGCACGCGCCTGGGCACGCGCCGGCGAGGCGAACTCGTCTCCCCCGCGGCCCGAGACGACGTCCACCTCCCAGCCCAGAGTGGGCAGATGCTTTGCGAACGAGCGCCAACGCGCCGCTGGGCCGCCGGCCTGGTCGATCGGTCGGTGCGAGACCAGCAGCAGCCGCTTCACGCAGGAATCTCATCACACCGGTCTGCGAGCATCTGACGGGATGGACGAGGCGAGCGTCGTAGTCCCGGTTTCAGGGCCACAGCCCGCGCGCCTCCGCACCGATGTCTTTCTGACCTTCGCCGGCAAGGGCATCGACGCTCCTCCTGGCGGTCGCGACCGTGTCGGTCGTGGCACGTGCGCTCGGCCCTTCCGGACAGGGCCTCTTCGCCGTTGCCTACACGTTGAGCCTGCTGCTCGTGCAACTCGGCGGCCTTGGCCTGACGACGGCGAATCCGTACTTCACGGCCCGACAGCCGGCCGCACGACCGCGGATCGTGGGCAACGCGGTGTGGTTCGCCGCCTTTCTCGGCCTCGCCCTCGTCGCCGTGGGCGTCCTCCTCAAGCTGGTGGCGCCGGACATCGTGGAGGGGCTCGGCTGGACACCGCTCCTCGTCACGCTCGCCGGCATTCCCGGCGCTCTCGCTGCCCTCTTCCTGCAGGGCGTGCTCCTCGGGGAGGGGAGGATGGTCGCGTACAACGCGGTCGACGTCGCCCAGGCGGCGCTGACACTTGCGGGGCTCGTCTTCGTCCTCTTCGTCCTGGACGAAGGGCTGACCGGCGCTCTGCTCGTCATTGCCGTGAGCCGGTACGCCGGCGCGCTTGCCTATCTCACGATCCTGGCTCGCGCCGGTGCGCCGACTCTCCGTCCAGACGTAAGCCTCGCTCGCACGATGCTTCGCTACGGCCTCCGAATCTATGTCGCCGCACTGGTCTCGCTACTCGTCATCCGGCTCGACCTCCTGCTCGTCAACGCGTTCCTTGGCAGCGACGAGGCCGGCCTCTACTCGGTCGCAGCCGCTCTGGCGGACGGCATGTTCGTCCTGCCGATGGTGATCGGGCTCAACCTCTTGACGCGCGTGGCCCGTGGCGACCCGGACCAGGCGACGGCCGAGATCTTCCGCTCCGTCTTCGTTCTCTACGGGCTCGTCTGCCTGGCGACGGTGCCGGTTGCCGGTTTCGGGATCCGCGCCATCTTCGGCGAGGGCTACGCGGACGCCGAAAGCCTCTACTACTGGCTGCTGCCGGGGATCTTCTGCCTCGGGATGCTGACGATCCTCTCGCACCATTTCGCCGGCCGTGGGTTTCCGCGCGCGGCCATGGGGATCTGGTTCGTGGGCCTCGCCGTCAATCTCGCGATCAACCTCGCGTTCCTGCCCGGCCGCGGTGCGTGGGTCGCGGCGCTGGCGTCGAGCATCTCGTACGCGCTGCTGCTCGCGCTCCACATGTGGCTCTTCGCGCGCGACGCGGGCGGGTTCGGCGTCCTGCGGCCCAGCCCCCGCGAGGTCGTCCGCTTCGTCCGCGTCGCGGTGAGCCGAGGCTGATGGAGCTCGTCCCGCGCGAGAACATCTATGGGCACCGACAGCGGCTGTTCTGGCTGCGCGACCACCTGCAGAAGGAGGACCGCGCCGTCGAGTTCGGCTGCGGCACGGGCCGGCTGATCACGATCCCCCTGCGGGCCTGGGGCTACGAAGTGACCGGCGTCGACCTCGACGAGACGAGCATCGCCCACGGGCGCGAGGTGCTCGAGCACGAGGGCCTCGACCCTGACGCGCTGCTGACCACCGACCTGCGCGACGTGCCGGGCGAGCTCGATGCCGTGATCGCGTCCGAGATCCTCGAGCACCTGGACGACGAGGAGCTGCGCGACTCCCTGGCCGTGATCCACGAGAAGCTGAAGCCGGGCGGCAAGCTCCTCGTGACGACGCCGAACGGGTACAGCCTCTTCGAGCTGGAGAACTTCCTCTGGTACCGAACCGGAGTCGACCGCCTCTACCGTCGCCTGCGTTCCGGCCGGGTGGCCGGTCGGTTGCGCGGCCTCAAGGCTTCGCATTCGGAGTGGACGGCCGAGGACGAGCCGATGACCCTCGCCGACTCGCCCCACAAGCAGCGGTTCACCTGGCGGTCGATTCACGACCACGTCGCGCGCGCAGGCTTCGAGGTCACCGAGGCGCGCGGGGCGATTCTCTTCTGCGGGCCGTTCACCGACCTCGCGTTCTCCGGGCTCCCGCGCGTGATGGCCGCCAACAAACGGCTCGGCCGGCGGCTGCCGCGGGCCGCCTCGGACTTCTACATTGCCGCCGTCAAGCGATGAAGGACTTCAGCCGCGTCTACCGGGAAGCTGCAGCGGACATCGTCCCGTTCCTCACGCCCGAGCGACTCGACGTGATCGGCCGCCACAACCCCGGCTGGAAGGCGGGACGATTCGACGCCACGGCCTATCTCGAGACCTCCGAGATTCGATACTCCGCGGCCCTGGCGGCGTTCGAACGCCACGGCGAGCCTGTGGAGGGGCCGCTCCGGGTCCTCGATGTCGGCGGGTTCATGGGCGCGCTCCCACTCGCCCTGGTTCGTCTCGGCGCCCAGGTCACGCTGTCGGAGAACTACGGCTACTACGAAGGCGCCTTTGACGAGCTCCGGGACTATCTGGCAGCGGAGGGCGTGGAGATCTGGAATCTCGACCTGAGCGAGCCGCTCGAGTCCGTGCCGGAGGACCGGTTCGACCTCGTCGCCGCGATGGCCATCCTCGAGCACCTCCCGTCCTCGCCCCGGCCGCTGCTGCTCAACGCGAAGGCTTTGCTCTCGGAGAACGGTCGGCTCGTCGTCGACGTGCCGAACATCGCGTACTGGCCGAATCGCATCGGCCTGCTGCGCGGCATCAGCCCGCTACCCCGGATGGCCGACGTGTATCACTCTGAGCCGCCGTTCACCGGCCATCACCACGAGTACACCGTGGACGAGCTGGTCGACGTGCTCACCTGGAGCGGCCTGTCGGTGGACGAGATCGTGACGCTCAACTACACGCCGTGGCCGGACCGCCGCCTGCTGCGGCGCATCGCCGCGGACTGGCCACGGAAGCGGTTCGCGCGGATGCGCGAGGTGCTGCTGGCCTGCGCGTCTCGGGGCTAGCCGCCAGGCTTCTGGCCGCGCGCGACGAGGTTCCAGCCGAGCAGGTTGCCGGTCATCCTCGCGAGCGGCCCCGCGATCTGGTCGTCGTACGAGGTGCGCACCTTGTCGACCCGCAGCCTCTCCAGCCCCGAGAAGAGCTCCCGCATCTCTCGCTTCGTGTACCCCTTCGTGCCCTCGCTCTCCATGTGGGCGGAGAGCACAGCGGCGAGGCTGCGGAAGGGCTTTCCGGCCAGCAGCGCGTGGCGCACCCACATGCCGTAGGCCACCCACGAGTGCCGCGCGTAGAGCATCACGCACACCTGCCCGCCGGGCTTCGTGACACGAATCGCCTCCCGGACGGCGCGGCCGGTGTCCGGCGTGTGGTGCAGGACCCCCCAGGAGTAGATGCGATCGAACGAGCCGTCCTCGAACGGCAAGGTCTCGGCGTCGGCGACCACCACCTCGCCCTGCAGGCCTTCCAGCTCGAGACGGCGTCGCACGAGCTGAACGGCATGCTCGGTGAGGTCGACCCCGGTCGCGATCGCGCCGGCGCGCACGAAGCGAATGAAGTCGGTCCCGAGCCCCACGCCGATCTCGAGCAACCGCTTTCCCTTGGCGCCGTCGAAGTCCGCGAACCGCGCGATGTAGGGGTCGAGCTCGGCCCGGGTTTGCTCGACCTCGGCGAAGAATTCCGGGGAGCCTTCGGGCGCGCCCGCATGCTCGGAGCCGCACGGCTCCTCCTCCCAGAAGTCGCGCACCCGACCCTTCTGGTCTACTCCTGACGTCGTGGACACCGGCCCTGACTCTAGCCGCGCGAACCGCGACATCACCGCGGTCATTACCAACTACAACTACGGGCGCTTCCTGCCGGAGGCCGTCGACAGCGTCCTGCGCCAGGGCGCTTCTGCGGTGGTCGTCGACGACGGCTCGACCGAGCCGGTTCCCGACCTGCCGGCGGACGTGGAGCTGATTCGGCAGGAGAATCAGGGCGTCGCCACCGCACGGAACACGGGCCTGGCGCGCGTGCAGTCGCCCTACGTCATCGTGCTGGACGCCGACGACCGCCTCGCACCGGGCGCGCTGGAGGCGCTGCGCCGCCCGCTCGATGCGGACCCGCAGCTCGGCTTCGCCTACGGCCGCATGCGCTTCTTCGGTGACTGGGCGGGGGAGCTTCGCTTTCCGCCGTACGACCCGTACGGCCTGCTCTACCGGCACACGATCGGGCTCACGGCGCTCGTTCGCCGAGAGGTCTTCGCGGCGACAGGAGGGTTCGACCCCGAGTTCGAGCAGTTCGAGGACTGGGAGCACTGGGTCAACGCGCTCGCCCACGGCTGGCAGGGCCTGCAGGTCGACGCCGTCACCGTTGAATACCGGCGCCACGAGGGCTCGAAGCACTCCCGCGACCGGCCTGTCTACAAGCAGGCGTTCCGCCGGCTCCGGGACAAGCATGCCGAGCTGTACGCGAACCCTCCGCGAGGCCGCCTGAGCGCTCCCGCGCGCCTCTGGCACCGCGTGTTCTGGGGCCACAGGCCGGTTCCGGCCCGCCTGGAAGGCGCTCTGCACCGTCTTTTCTGGCGAAATCGCGCTTAAGCAAGCCGTTTTACCGGCCGATACACGTCACATGCGCAAGGCTGCGGTCGTTCCTGCATTCAACGAGGCTGGCTCCATCGCGGAGGTCGTGGCCGAGATTCGCCATGCCGACGCCGACTTCGAGGTCGTCGTCGTCGACGACGGCTCCACCGACGGCACCGCAGAGCTCGCGCGCGCGGCGGGCGCGACCGTGATCACGCTGCCCTACAACCTCGGCATCGGCGCCGCGGTGCAGACCGGGATCCAGTACGCGTACGCCCTCGACTTCGACGTCGCCGTCCAGGTCGACGGTGACGGCCAGCACGACTCGACCGACCTGGCGAAGCTGCTCGAGCCCGTGATCTCGGGGCGAGCGGACATCGCCGTCGGCACGCGCTTCGCCGGTGGGGGGCTCTACCGCCCGTCCTTCGCACGGCAGATCGGGATCTCGCTCTTCGCGAGGGTCGTCTCGCTGATCGTTCGCCAGCGCGTCACCGACACGACGTCGGGCTTCCGCGCGATGAACCGCCGCGGGATCCGCCTCTTCGCCACCGACTACCCCCACGATTACCCGGAAGTCGAGGCGACCGTCCTCGTCTACCGCCACGGCCTGAAGCTGGTCGAGGTGCCGGTCGAGATGCGGCAGCGCGAGAGCGGCCGTTCGTCGATCACCGCCTTCCGCTCCCTCTACTACATGGGCAAGGTCTCGCTGGCCCTGTTCGTCGGCCTCCTGCGGCCGCGCCCCGTCCAGTGATCGAGGGCCGGCTCACATTCGTCGCCGCGGTCGCCGTCGTCCTGGTGCTCGCCGTGATCATCGAGCTGATCCGCCGCCACCGGCTGCAGGAGCGCTACGCGCTGCTGTGGATCGTGACCGGCGGCGTGATGCTCTTCTTCGCGCTCTGGCGCAGTGCGCTCGACCGGTTCGCCGAGCTCGTCGGCGTCGCCTATCCGCCCTCGGCGCTCTTCATGGTCGCGGGGCTCTTCGTGTTCGTCGTGCTGCTGCACTTCTCGATGGTGCTCTCGAAGCTCTCCGAGCAGAACAAGACGCTCGCGCAGCAGATCGCGCTCCTCGAGCAGCGGCTCCGCGATCGGGACGAGCAGCGCCCCCGCCGCGTCGCCTAAGAGGAAGACGCAAATGATGGGTAGGGGTGTATTGTGGGGTTAGATAGTTGTGAGGTGGGATTAATTGAAGGTTTCAATGTATTGGTGGGGCCGGGGATGACGCTCAGGGCTGGAAATGGCTTGCTGCGTACCGCATAGGTGAGATAGAAAGAGATGATAGGAAGGACAAGGAGATTGTTGAGAAGGTAGTGTACTGCACAGAGAGAGAGCTAGGAAGGGTCAGAGCTGATGGACAGAGGAGGCAGGACGACTAAATAAGGGAGCTGAGAAAGAAGGGTAAGATAGACGACGAGGAGAAAGGAAAGAGCAAGGAGAAAGAGAAAGAGAGTAAGATAGAAGAGCTGGACAGAAAGGGGCGGCAGTCTCAAACTGCGAGGCGCCCCGTTACGTCATGACTCACGACCGGTACAAGGCGCTGTCTACAAGGTGAGCGTGCCGACGGGGAGGAAAAGGGTCGGATGTGAACGAGGAGGCCACCTCCTGATAGACACGCTCAGCGAAAGGATCAATGCGGCTGTGTGTGTCCAACGACAGCGACTCGCCGCAGTGAGTGAGGCCCGGAAGCGGAACCGGTGGGATCGCAATCCGAACCGAAAGCCCCCGCTGCGAAGCTGAAAAGCCGCCCGCCGGAAAGCGATGACGCCGCTCAGTGGGAGTACCAGCTCGTAGCGACAGACTGGACTCAGCACCAGCTACCAGACCCCTGCGCGGACGTGGCCAAGCAGGACACTTGGTAGAAACCTGGGCATTTGCAGGTTAAATCAGGTAAAGTCCCCTTGCGCTGTCCGACGATCCGCGTTACTATGCGCCCATACTCACGCCGGGCCTGCGTGGCCCGGGGCTTCTGGACCCGCGCAGATCGTGGCGGCAGGGCCCGCTTAGAGGGCTGCTTGGTCCAGCTTCACGCCGACCTGTGATGCTCGCCCGTCTCTCTCAGGCGCTCGGCCGAGCGCGGGCCGTGCCGCTGGCAGCGTAAAGGGCGACCCGGGTAGGCGCCCGGGCCGCCCGTCAGCAACAAGGAGAACCACGCCCACCGATACGGCGCTGCGTGGAGTCTCCCATTCCGGGCGGACGCTCGTCCGACACCGGCTTCAAGCTGGTCGCGTAGTGCTTCTGCTGCAAGCCCGTAGGCGCGGGTGCAGAGAGGTGGAATCAGCAACAAGGAGGAACCCATGCGGTTCACATTTCGCTCGACAAGGACGGGTATCGCGCCCGCCTGTGGTCGGGCAGCGACCTCATCTGGTGGACGGAGGGCTACGAGCGCAAGGCAAGCGCTCTGAACGCCATCCGGATCGCCAAGGCGTCCTACAGCGCGCCGGTATACGACCGGACGACTAGGGCGGCCTAGCCAGAGGAGAGGAGGAGGGGCGGAAGATAGTTTGTTGGACTAAAGACTTAGTAACAGTCTGTTGCTAGGGTCGCCCGCTGTGGAGGGCTCGATCCTCGTCACCGGTGCGGAAGGCTTTGTCGGAAGCCATTTGCTGGCCGTTCTTGGTGAGCGGGCCCGGCCGCTCGACGGTGACGTCACGGACGCTCAGGCCATGGCCGATGCGGTTGGTCGCGGCGAGCCCGTGGCAGTTGTTCACCTGGCTGCCGGCTCGTCGGTCGGCGCCTCCTGGAGCGATCCGGGCGAGGCTTGGCGCGTGAACGCTCTCGGCACGGTCAACGTGCTCGAGGCGGTTCGCACGCAGGCGCCGGACGCGCGCGTGCTCGTCGTCTCGACGGGTGAGGTCTACGGCCGTGCCGAGGAGATTCCGACGACCGAGGACGCACCGGTCGCACCGCTCTCGCCGTACGCGGCGTCCAAGGCGGCGGCCGAAGTCGCGGCGGGGCAGGCGCAGCGGGCCGGCCTCGACGTCGTCGTCGCGCGCGCCTTCCAGCACGAAGGCCCGGGCCGTGACGAGCGGTTCGCCGTCGGCTCGTGGTCGGCGCAGATCGTGCGCGCCGAGGAAGCCGGCGGCGGCACCGTCCAGGTCGGGGATCTCACCGCGCGCCGCGACATCACCGACGTCCGGGACGTCGTCCGCGCCTACGAGGCGCTCCTCGACCCGTCCGTCCCCGCCGGCACGTACAACGTCGCCTCGGGCCGAGCCGTCGAGATGCAAGAGGTGCTCGACATCCTCGTCGGCCTCGCCGCGTGCCCGATCGAAGTCGAGCGCGACCCGGAGCGCCTGCGCCCCGCCGATCTCCCCGTCGTCTCCGGCGATGCCTCACGCCTGCGGGCGGCAACCGGCTGGGAACCTACGATTTCCCTCGAGCAGACCCTGGCGGACACGCTGCAGGCGGCCCGGGTCGCTTCGGAAAGGATGGCCAGCGCATGAGCGACAAGCGGGCACTGATCACGGGCATCACCGGCCAGGACGGCTCGCACCTCGCCGACCTCCTCCTGGAGAAGGGCTACGAGGTCTTCGGCATGGTCCGCCGCTCCTCGACCGAGAGCTTCGACCGCATCTCGCACCTCGTCGACCGGGTCACGCTCGTCCAGGCCGATCTCCTCGACCAGCCCTCGCTGGTCGGCGCGATCGAGGAGGCCCAACCGGCCGAGATCTACAACCTCGCCGCGCAGAGCTTCGTGCCGACCTCCTGGAAGCAGCCGGTCCTGACGGCGGAGTTCACCGCCACCGGCGTCACGCGCATGCTCGAGGCCATGCGCCGTGTCGACCCTTCGATCCGCTTCTACCAGGCCTCCTCGTCGGAGATGTACGGGAAGGTGCGCGAGATCCCACAGAACGAGACGACGCCCTTCTACCCGCGCTCGCCCTACGGCGTGGCCAAGGTCTACGGCCACTTCATCACCGTCAACTACCGCGAGTCCTACGGGCTCTTCGCGGTCTCCGGGATCCTCTTCAACCACGAGGGGCCTCGCCGTGGCCTCGAGTTCGTGACGCGGAAGATCTCGGACGGCGTCGCGCGCATCAAGCTCGGCCTCGCCGACGAGCTGCGGCTGGGCAACCTCGACGCGCAAGCGCGACTGGGGCTACGCGGGCGACTACGTCGAGGCGATGTGGCTGATGCTGCAGGCCGACGAGCCCGACGACTACGTGATCGCGACCGGCGAGGAGCACTCGGTGCGTGAGTTCGTCGAGATCGCGTTCGAGCACGCGGGTGTCGACATGGAGAAGCACGTCGTCGTCGATCCCGAGTTCCTGCGGCCGGCCGAGGTCGACCACCTGGTCGGTGACGCGACCAAGGCGCGAGAGAAGCTCGGCTGGGAGCCGCGCGTCTCGTTCCGAGAGCTCGCCGAGATGATGGTCGACGCCGACCTCGAGCGGCTCTCCAACTCCGCCGCCATGGGTGTTACATGATGAACGTCGAGACCGGGTTGCAGCGGCAGTACGTGAAGCTGTGCGATCTGCGTGACTTCGACGACCCGGCCATCAGCGCGCGGATCGACGACATCGTGCCCGGACTCAGCGCCCAGGAGCGCCTGCAGCGCAAGAACTGGGAATACGCGATGCTGACGCTGTTCCTCGAGGATTCGGGACTGCTCAGCGAGGACACGCGGATCCTCTCCACCGGCGCCGGGCACGAGACCGTGTTGTTCTGGCTCGCGAACCGGGTCGCGAAGGTCGTCGCGACCGACATCTACGGCGAGGGCAGCTTCAGCGACCAGGAAGCAGATCGAACGATGCTCAGCGACCCGACGTCGTTCTCGCCCTACCCCTACCGCGAGTCGCACCTCGAGGTAAAGCACATGGACGCGACACAACTCGAGTTCCCTGACGATTCGTTCGACGCCGTCTTCACGCTTTCGTCGATCGAGCACTTCGGATCCTGGGCGAACATCCGCAAATCCGCGCAGGAGATGAGCCGGGTTCTGCGACCCAGGGGTGTCGCGTTCGTCGCGACCGAGTGCTTTCTGGGGCGCAGCGCGCTCACTCCGCTGGTCCAGGAGGCCGGCAGCAGAGTTACGGGCGGGCGCGTATTCGGCTCGATGCGCGTCTTCACGCCGCGGACTCTCCTCTCCGAGATCGTCGAGCCAAGCGGGCTACAGCTCATGCAGCCGCTCAACACGACACTCTCGGCCGAGACGACCCAGAACGTGAACGAGTTGGACGGCGCTGGGCAAGTGACGCCCACGGGGGCCCGGTACCCGCACATCGTCGTGCGGGCGAAGCGCACGCTGGGACCGGTGAGCCTGCACACGCAATCGTGGACGTCCATCGGGCTGGCGATGGTCAAGCCGTCCAGCTAGGTCCCATGGCCACCCGGGCGGCGCAATGAGCGAAGCGCCGGTGCCCGTCGTGCGCAACCGAGCGGCCGACACCGCGCTCACTGCGGTGGGAGGGGTCGCGGTCCTGCTCGGGGCGGCGCTGATGGGAGTTCTCATCGGACGCCGCTTTGGCGCCTCCGCCAGCACCGACGGATTTTTCGTCGCCAACGCGCTCTACGGAGTCTTCATCATCCTCGCGCAGAGCCTTCGGATGACAGCCGTTCCGAGGCTGATCGACGGCGACACCGGGGCCCGCTTCCACACGGAGTTGCGTGGGATCGCTCTCGTCTTTGCGGGGAGCGGGGCCCTGTTCGCCGCAGTGGGCGTTGGGCTGGCCCCGCTTGTCGCGAGCGGCGACACCCTCCGTGCGTTCCAGGTCGCGCTCGTCGTGCTCTGGCCGGCGGTTGGGCTCCACCTCTTCGCCGGTCTCGGCGCGGCCTTGCTCGCGACGTGGGAGGACTATCGATTCGCCGCGCTCGCCTTTGCGGCCGGTGCCGTTGCGAACGTTGCCGGGTTTCTCGCGCTCACCCCTTCGCTGGGCGTCCACGGGATTCCTGGCGCGCTCGTGGTCGGCGCCGCGGTGAGTGCAGCGTTGATCGCCCTCCGGCTCCGACGCAAGGGCCAGCGCACGAGAGGCGGAGCGCTTGGCGACCCAGGCGAGGCCCGACTGTCAGCGGCGCGAATCCTTCTCGGCGGGGTCGCGTTCGCCGTCATGCAGATCGCAGCGCTGATCTCGGTTGCATTTGCCGGGACCGACGACGCAGGCCGCGCGTCCCTCTACTGGTACGCGGTCATGCTCCTGGTGCTGCTGAACGCGGCCTTGGCTTCCCCGATCAGCGTCGTCTTCGCACCGGTGGTGGCCCGCGACTTCTCGCACGACAGAGCGGCCGCCGCGGCACTCGCATCGCGTGCGTTTCGCGCAGTCTCGACCCTTGCCGTCCCCGCCGTCGCGGCACTGTGCCTTCTCGGCCCGCAGCCGGCGGAGTGGGTGCTGACCAAGCTCTCGGACTCGGAGATCGACGACATCTTCACCCTGCTGCTCGTCCTCTCGCCGGGACTGCTCGCTGCTCAGCTGATGGCGATTCCGCTGCTGCTCGTGCTGGCGGAAGGCCGGCTCGTGCAGCTCGCGAAGTGGTCGACGGTCGTCCTTGCCGGTCACGCAGCGCTGACCGCCGGGGCGGCCGCGCTCGATCTCGGCCTTCTCGGAATCGCCGTGGTCGCGACCATCTCTGCCTTTGCACTGAGTGGCGCGATCGTCGTGCTCGGCATGCGCGCGCACGCGCTGGGCGTCGCCCGCGGGGCGGCGAAGGCTGTCGGTGCCGTCGTCGTCCCGGCTCTTGTGGCGTTCCTGGTGCCGGCCGTCGCGCTCGATGGGGGCGACAGCCTCGCGAAAGGAGCGGCCGCGTGGCTCACGGGGAGCCTCCTCTTCCTGTGCTGGCTTCTGGTCGTGCGCAGGGAGGAGCTCGACGAGCTGCTCTCAGTTGTCGGCAGGCCGCGGGCCTGACGCCGCGGCTCGGCGGTAGCTCTCCAGGGTCTCCCGAGCAGTCCGCTCCCAGGTAAACGCCTGGGCCTGTTCCGGACCCGCATTGCGTAAGCGGTCCCGGAGAGCGTCATCCTCCAGCAGCCGCGTGATCGCCTGGGCAATCGCTCCGGCGTCGGTCGGATCGAAGTAGAGGACCGCGTCGCCGCCGACTTCGGGTAGGGACGAAGCATTCGAGCATGCGGTCGGCGTGCCCCGAACGAGAGCGTCGAGCACGGGCAGCCCGAAGCCCTCGGCGAGCGAGGGAAAGACGAAGCACGAGGCTGCGCGGTAGAGCCCGTCGAGCACGTCGTCTTCGAGCCAGCCCGTGAACCGGATCCGACCGCCGACTCCCAGGGCCTCGGCGCGCGCCCACAACTCCGGCTCGTGGAACGTCGGGTACCCCGGAACTACGAGCACCGGCTCAGGCTCAGTGCGAACGCCGCTAAAGGCCTCGAAGAGGCGTTCGAGGTTCTTGTGCGGCCTCTTCGCGGAAACCGTGAGCACGATCGGCGCTTCGCCGAGCTCGAGCCGGCGGCGGACGTCGTCCTCCGACACCGTTGCGTCCTCCTGAAGCGCGGGGCCCAGGTATGTGACGTCGATCTTGTCGGCGGGCACGTTCAGGAAGCGGACGATGTCGTCCTTCGCGGCCTGCGAGAGCGTGAGCACGCGGCGCGACCGCCGTGCGGAGAGCGGGACGAGCACGCGCATGCCGTAGCTCATCAGGCCAGCATGCGCCTCGGGGAAGCGCTTGTAGATCACGTCGAGGATCGTCGTCACCTGCGGCACCCCCGGCAGGGCGGGCGCAGTCGTGAACAGGTTGTGCAGGAGATCGACGCCGGAACCGGCGATGGCGCGGCGCAGGATCGTCTGCTCGGCGAGCACGCGCCTGACACGCCGGCGCGCCTGAACCGGGACGCGGACGATCTCGACGTGCTCCGCCCATGGCTCGGCTGTGAGCGAAGCCACAGCCTCATTCGGCGCGAACACGACGATGCGTGGAGCCCCCTCCAACGCGGCGAGCGCCCCGATCAGTCGGCGCGCATACAGCTCCGACCCCCCGGTCTCGCCTGGAACGAGATGGAGGGCGTTCAGGCCAACGGCGAGCGTCACGCCGGTCCTTGCGCGTCGCCGAGCAGCGGTGCGAGCGCCGTCCGGATGCGCGGCTCGAGGATGTTCGGCCGCAACTCGGCAAGTCGCCGCTCGGCGGCGTCGTAGAGGGCAGCCCGAGTTGTCGGCGACGAGGTGAGCTCGTTGAGTGCCTCCGAGACGAGCGGCAGGTCAGCGCCGTCGAGGACGACGCCGGCGCCGCCCAGCGTCTCGGGCACGGCGCCCGCAGCGCGCGCCACCACCGGCGTCCCGTGGGCGAGGGCCTCGATCAGTGGCGCACAGAAGCCCTCGTGCACCGACATCGAGAGGTACACGTCCGCGCTGCGATACCAGGCGTCGCGAGCCTCGGACGAGATCGGGCCGGTGAAGAAGACGTGACGGACTCCGATCCGGGCCGCCAGGACCTCGAGCGCGGTGCGATAGCTCTCGAAGCCGACGTGCGACCCGACGATGACGAGCGACGCTTCGGGTGCGTGCCTGCGCTGGTAGAGCGCGAACGCCTTCATCACGTCGTCGAGCCGCTTGTTCGGAACGATCCTTCCCACGGTCATGACGATCGGCTCCCGATTGGGCTCGCGGCGCGGGATCTCCATCGGTAGCTCGAGCAGCAGCGGCACCACGATCGCATCGCCCAACCCTTCGTCGCGAAGCTCGGCGGCGTTGAAGCTGGAATCGGCGACGAGCGCGTCGACTCTTCCCCGGAAACCGGCCAGAGCCGCTCGACCGCGGTCGCAGAGATCGGCCAGGGCCGGGTTGAAGTCGCGCAGCAGCTCTCCCGGCGTGATGTTGTGGTAGCAGAGCGCCGTCGGCCCGTTGGCGCGCAGGCCCGCCTCCGCGGTCGCGCTCCAGAGTGCGTACCTCAGGAGGAGGCCGCCCTCGTTCACGAGGCGCTTGCCGGCACGGTTGAGGATGTGCGCCGTTCCGATCAGCTCGGGATCCACGTGCTCGGCGACGATCTCGCTCTCGTAGCCCCAGGAGCGCAGGAGGTCGCGCCAGGCGAAGGCTTGTCCGGTGATTGCATCGTGTGGCACGGCTGCAGGCAGCAGCTGATGGACGGAGCTCACGCCGTTTTCCCCGTGTAGACGGCGAGCACCGTCTCCAGCGACCGATCGAGGGAGAGCCGGTCGGCATTGGCCTCGTACCAAGCGGCGGTCGATTCGCGCAACGCCGGCCCGGCCTCGTGCACACGGAGGATCGCCCCCGCCAGCTCGTCGGGCTCGACGGATTCGGCCACCGCACCGTTCTGGCCCTCCTCCACGAGTTCGGTCGCCGCGTTGTCCGGGCCGCGCACGACAACACTCGGCACTCCCATCGCAGCCGCCTCGACGACGACGAGGCCGTAGCCCTCGCGCCTCGACGGCAGGACGAGGCAGAGCCCGCGTCGGAGGGTGCTTCGCAGTTGGTCCTCGGCCACGAAACCGGGCGCCTCGACTGCACCGTCGAGGCCGCATTTCGCGATCAGACGCAGTACCTCGGGTCGGGCAGGGCCATCGCCGAAGATCTTCCCTCGGAGCTCGGGCACGCGCGTCCGGGCTCGTGCAATGGCCGGCACCAGGGCAGGTGCCTGCTTCTCCGGGATGTGCCGTCCTGCGAAGACGACGAACGGTTCGGCTGGCTCAGGCGGTGTGCCCGGCGGGCCCGCGTAAATGCCCTCGAGCACCGTCAGTTCGCCGGGCAAGCCCTGCTCCAGCAGCCGTCGCGCGAACAACCGCGAGAAACAGAAGGCCTGTTGCGGTACCCGGATGCAGCGCCGTTGCACCGCGTGCCCGATTCGTCCCGCGACCGGCCCGAGATACTCGCGCCAGTACTCGCTCGTCCACACCTCGAACCAATCGACGACGATTCGAAAACGATGTCGTCGTCGGGCTAGGGCGGCGGCAAGCAGCGAAAAGTAGGGGAACGAGGCGGTATGGACGACGTCATAGCGACCGCCGGCGCGGATCAGATGGCGGAACACACCGAGCCCGAAACGAAGCGCCGGCGCGATCCGCCTCCGTCCGCTTGCGGTATAGAACTTGAGCCGGGACCGACCGGAATCACCTCGACGCCCGGCACGTCTGCGACCTCGCGCTCCGGCCAGTGACGTAGCGTCAAGTACGTGACCTGATGCCCATCCGCTGCGAGACGCTCGGCGAGGTTTCGGTACCAGCGCTCGGCGCCACCGATGGTGTACGGGTAGAGCAGGTCGTAGACGAGGCAGATGCGCATGCCCAGGGGAGGGTACGGACCGTTAGGCGTCGCTTCGACGTCGCCCGTTTCGCGCGCGCATGACTTCGACGAACAACCATCCGATGAGGATGGTTCCGGCTACCCACAAGAACGCGAGCGGCCAGTCGCGGAAGCGGGTCGGAGGGTCAGGATCCCCGATGGCCTGGACCTGGATAGGACCGGCTCTAAGGGTGCCTTTACCGAGCCAGAAAACACGCGTCTCGATGAGGTGCGTCCCCGGGTTCGTGAACAGTACGTCGACGTGTGTGAAACGCCCCGGCTCTAGCTGGCCGGCCGTGACGATCTTGCGCGCAAAGGCGATGTCCGGCGCGCCGCCAGCCTCGATCACGGCGACTGGCTGGTCAGGGCGGACTCCCTCGGCCGCAAGCGAGAACGTCGCCTGGTATGAGATTCCGGACTTCAGCGAGGCATAGGGCCCGAAGAGCAGGTACCCACGCCCGTCACGCCCGGCTCGCGCGACGATCGCGTCTCGCTCGAACCTCCCCGTTTGCGGCCCGTGCGCACTGCCCGGCGTCACCGTGAACGCCTGAGGTAACTGGAGCCCGTTCAACACCGGGAACGCCGGAGCTGTGCTCCGAACGCCGAAGATCCGCTGGTTGTCGGATGGATAGAGCAGCCCGTAGTTGCGGATAGCCGCCACCGAGAAGACGAGGGAGGCCGCCAGGAGCGGCACGAACAGCAGCCGTGCCACGCTGATCTTCCAGATCACGACTGCCAGCGGGACGGCGATGAGCGGGACGATGATCATCGGAGGGCGGGCTGGGAGCTCGAAGCCGATCCCGGGCCCCACGCTCGAGATGACCAGCTCATAGCCGATGGCCGCCGCGACGCAACCCGCCGCGCGCCAGCCGAACCAGAAGATGAGGCAGCCGAGGCCGGCGAATCCGAGCCAGTGCACGGGCGCGAAGGGGATCCAGCCCACGATCGGGTCGAGGATGTCCCTGAGCGCGAAGTGGTACCAGAAGGACCAGTGCCCGGTCCCGATCGCGGGGCTCCCGAACTGCCCGTACGAGACCTGGAGATTGGGGCTGCCATACCAGTGCTGGTAGGCGCCCATCAGCAATCCGATCCCGATCACGTAGGGGGCGACAATGGGCAGCGTGACCGTGCGCCAGCGATTCGTGAGCACGGTCCAGCAGCGGACGACAGACGCCCACGCCCCGTCGATGACGCCCCTGAGGCCTGGCCGACGATTGGCGGGGCTCCAACCGTGCACGCAGGCGGCTACTGCAAGGCCGACGAAGATGGCGAAGGAGAGCGGGAGGAAGCGCACGTGGAGCCAGACGAGAGCGGCAGCGCCGAGTGACGCCACCGCGAGCGCAATCGGCCTCGCCGTGCCCACGACCATGACGCGCAGAGCAGCGAGCACCAGCAGCGCGCCGGCCAGCTCCGGGTAGACCTGGCTGGTGAAGGCGATGATTGGAAGGCAGAAGACCGCAGCTGCCCACGCCGGCAGTCGATAACGTCGTGGCAATCGAAGATCTCGAAGGAGGCGGAACAGTTGGTCGGCGACGAGCGCCGCGATCAGGATCATCACGAGGCGCGCGCCGGTGAGCCCGCCGAGCCGCACTGCGGGCGCCAGCACTGCCGGCAGTCCCACCCCCCGGAATGGCCGCAGCTCGCCGGATTCCTTGTAGACGAAGGCGTGAGGCTCGAGCGGGAACACGTTGACGACCCTCAGCACCCGGTCTCGGTCCTTGTAGTTATTGGTGAGATCGACGTCGAGGTCGTAGGCGATGCTCTGCGCGGTGACGAGGTAGTGCGACTCGTCGCCGGTGGTGTCGGGCCGCATCTCGTGAAAGACGACGAGATAGACCAGGAACGCAATTGCGAGCGGCATCAACCCAACGGCTACGTCGAGGAGCGATATCCGCTCACGAGCGGCCGTGCCGTCTACACCCGGACGCTCCCCGACACGAGCAGCCATGCCGTCGGAATCGCTCACCGACGCTTGAGGCCGAGCACGCCGAGGAAGAGCGCCGAGAAGGCCGTCTGCATTCCGCAGGCGATCAACGTTGC
>CAWFZH010000003.1:0-24533 GCA_963820335.1 uncultured Actinomycetes bacterium
ACAGGGGCGGCAGGACTCGAACCTGCAACCCCCGGTTTTGGAGACCGGTGCTCTGCCAATTGAGCTACGCCCCTTCAGGTTCCGAGACGGATTGTAGTCGCGCCCTCCGCGGGTAGAGTCGCCGCGTGGCCGTCTCGCAGCGCCGCGCGCTTGGCGCGCTCTTCCTCGTCCTGGCGGTCTTCTTCACGGGCATCGCCGTCAGCGCGTTCTCGGCCGAAGATCGCACCGTGTGGGTCATCGGCGTCGCAGCCGCGGGCCTCGCACTCTGGCTTCTCGCGCTCGCGCTCAGAGGCCTCTGGCACCGGGCGCGCTGAACGCGGTCAGGGCTGGGCCGTATCCTTGCGCCCGTGGCGCAGGTAGACGACACCCAGGCTCTCTGGCTCGACTTCAGCAAGGACAAGACCAACAAGGCGCTCCGCGACCGCCTCATCCTCACGTACGCACCGCTGGTCAAGTACGTGGCGGGCCGCCTGGGGAGCGGTCTCCCGGCGCACGTCGAGGAGGGCGACCTCGTCTCGTACGGTCTGCTGGGGCTGATCGGAGCGATCGAGCGCTACGACCCCGGCCGCGACATCAAGTTCGAGACGTACGCGATCGCGCGCATCAAGGGAGCGATCATCGACGAGCTTCGAGCGATGGACTGGGTGCCGCGGTCCGTGCGAGCCCGAGCCCGCCACATCGAGCGCGCGATGGCCGAGCTCGAGGCGAGGCTGCACCGCGCGCCCACAGACCAGGAGATTGCGAGCAAGCTCGGGATCGAGGTCGAAGAGCTGGAGGACAACCTGACCGAGATTTCGCGCTCGTCGATCGCAGCGCTCGACGAGCTCTGGACGATCTCGGCCTCCGGCGGCGACCAGGTCGCTCTCATCGACACGATCGAGGACACCCAGGGCCCGGAGCCGCAGTCCGCCCTCGCACAGACCGAGTTGAAGGAGGCACTCGGTGAATCGATCGCCCGCCTGCCCGAGCGCGAAAAGCTCGTCGTCACGCTCTACTACTACGAGGAGCTGACCCTCCGCGAGATCGGCGAGGTGCTCGGCGTCACCGAGTCACGTGTCTCGCAGTTGCACACGAAGGCGATCCTGCGCCTGAAGGCAAGACTCGCCGGTGCCGGTTCCCGCCCCGACGACGACGAGTCCTCGAGAGCCACGGCGAAAGGCCGCCGGAGCCGGGCTTTGCCCGGCGGGAGGCTCACGAACGAGAGGGGAGCGCTCGAACTACGTGACCAGTCGCCGGCTCCCGAAGCAATCGCAGGAAGCTTCGGCCTGCAAGGAGGGGGCCCACGGGGGAACCAGGGGTTCCCCCGTGTGAGCGTCGTTAAGATCGCTCGATGGCCGCAATCGAGCCCGGCAAGATCCGCAACGTCGCTGTCGTCGGTCACCGAGGCACCGGCAAGACCTCGCTCGTCGAGGCGATGCTCTTCCAGGCCCAGGCGACGAACCGCCTCGGTGTCGTCGAACAGGGCTCGACCATCTCCGACTGGGACGAGGACGAGCAGGCGCGCGAGATGTCCATCTCCGCGGCGCTCTGCCACCTCGAGTGGCAGGGCCGCAAGATCAACCTGATCGACACCCCGGGTGAGCCGAGCTTCCAGGGCGACGCGATCGCGGCGCTGCACGTCGTCGAAGGTGCGTTGATCGGCATCAGCGCGGTCATGGGCGTCGAGGTTCAGACCGCCCGGAACTGGGCGCGCGCCGACGAGCTCGGCCTCGCACGCGTCCTCTACGTGAACATGCTCGACCGGGAGCGCGCCGACTTCTTCCGCACGCTCGAGGCGCTGCGCGCGCAGCTCTCCCCGCAGTGCGTGGCCATCCACCTGCCGATCGGTGCCGAGCACGAGGTGACCGGGATCATCGACGTGCTGCACATGAAGGCGTACATGAGCCCGGAGGGTGCCCGCGAGGAGAAGGCTGTCGAGATCCCGGCCGAGCTGGCCGACCAGGTCGCCGAGTACCGCGAGAAGCTGCTCGACTCCGTCGTCGAGACCGACGAGGGGCTCATGGAGCGCTATCTCGAAGGCCAGGAGCTCGGCGAGGAGGAGGTGGCGGCGGCGCTGAAGACCGCGGTCACGCGCGGCGAGCTGTTCCCGGTCGCCTGCGGCGTGGCGACGAAGAACCTCGGCACGACCGCGATGCTCGACCTGCTCGTCGAGGGCGTCCCCTCACCGGCGAAGAAGGGAGCCCGGATCGAGATCGAAGGCGCCGGCACCTCCGTCTTCGTCTTCAAGACCGTCGCCGACCCCTTCGCCGGCCGCATCAACATCTTCCGCGTCCTCCGCGGCGAGGTGGGTCACGACACGACACTCGCCAACGTCCGCACGCACGGCAAGGAGCGAATGGGCTCGCTGCTCACCCTGCAGGGCAAGGACCACGACAACGCATCCGAGTTCGGCGAGGGCGACATCGGCGCCGTCTCGAAGCTCAAAGACGTCATGACCGGCGATCTGCTGCTCGACGCGGACAAGGAGGTCGAGCTGCCGAGCCTCGATTTCCCGGAGCCGGTGATGAGCTTCGCGATCACACCCAAGGCGAAGGGCGACGAGGAGAAGGTCGCGCAGTCGCTGCGGCGGTTGAGCGAGGAGGACCCGACGCTGATCATGCGCCGCGATCCCCAGACCGGCGAGCAGCTCCTGTCGGGGATGACGCAGATGCACGTCGAGGTCGCGGTCGACCGGCTCAAGCGCCGCTTCGGCGTCGAGGTCGACCTGCGCCAGCCGCGCGTCCCGTACCTGGAGACGATTCGCAAGGAGTCGAAGGGGCACGGCCGCTACAAGAAGCAGACGGGCGGCCGGGGCCAGTTCGGCGACTGCCACATCGTGCTCGAGCCGATGGAGGGCCATACGGGCTACGAGTTCGTGGACAAGATCGTCGGCGGTTCCATTCCGCAGAGCTTCCGGCCCGCGGTCGACAAGGGCATCCAGGAGGCGATGCAGACGGGCGAGCTCGCGGGCGCACCGGTGCAGGGGATCCGGGTGGTCCTCGTGGACGGCTCGTTCCACACGGTCGACTCGTCGGAGATGGCCTTCAAGATCGCCGGCTCGATGGCGTTCAAGCAGGCCTACGAGGCGGCCGACCCTGTGCTGCTGGAGCCGATCATGGAGGTCGACGTGACGGTGCCGGACGACTCGGTCGGCTCGGTCAACGGCGATCTCAACTCACGCCGCGGCCGTCTGCAAGGAATGGAGCCGCGGGGCTCGATGACGGCGATCAGGGCCGAGGTGCCGATGGCGGAGATGCTCACCTACGCGCAGGCCCTGACGTCGATGACCGGGGGCCGGGGCGATTACCACATGCACTTCGTGCGCTACGACGAGGTGCCCACCCACGTCGCGCAGAAGCTGATCGAGGAAACGAAGAAGGAACGGGAAGAGGCCAAGGTTTGACCCTCGGCCTCTTGCTCTCGTCCGGTTAGACCGTCTCGGCCTTCTCTCGCTTGAGCTGGCTGATGAGGTCGGCGACGTCTGCGAGCTCTTGCTCGAGGTCGCGCTGGTAGTTCTCGAGCCGCTCGAGCACTCGCTCGGGCTCGTACCAACGGTGGCCGACTCCCGGCCCGCCGTGTCGTCTGCGTCTGTGATGCATGTTCACCCCCTCTGCTGTTCGTACCGTCTGACAAAAGCTTCGATCTGCTGCTGCGCCTTGCTGAAGGCTCCGACCCACTGGTCGAGGACCGTGCGGCCGGAGTCCGTGATCGCGTAAACGCGCTTGGTCGGCCCGGGGGAGAGGTCGTCCCACGTGGACGAGACGAGCCCCTCGCGCTCCAGCGAGCGCAGGATCCGGTAGAGGTTGCCCATGTCGATGCGCTCGCCCGGCATCAGCTCCGGGAGCTGCTCCAGAAGCTCGTACCCGTGGGCCGGAGCGTCGCGTAGCAACAGGAGGACGGCCGGCTCGCTGAAACGCTCCAGGCGAGCCCTGACCTTCCAGCGGCCGGGGCCGACCCTGCGGCGGCAGCGGGCGCCCCGCGGGATATCCCGGCGGCGCATCAGAGAGTCCTTCGGCGACTTACAGTGTAAAACACAATAGGACAGGCTAGCAATCCAGTGGCGAAAGGGGTGGGCGCTATAGTCGGCGGCTGTGCCCCAGACCCGCAACATCGCCACGACCACCTGCGCAATCTGCGAGCGAACCCTGCTCGTGGGCGAGCGCACGACTCGGTACTCGCTGGACGGACACGAATTCGTCGAGGTCTGCCCGCTCTGCCAGGACATTGCTGCGGAGCAGGGCTGGCTGAAAGAGGGCAGCCCCACGAGCCCCACGGTGGCGGAGGATCGGCCGCGGAAGCGGCTCAGCCTGTCGTCGATCTTCGATCCGCGTCGCGCCACGCCGGACGAGGCGCTCGTCGACGAGCCGATCCTGCGCCGCCTCTCCGAGCCCGAGCGCGCAATGGTCGAGGCCGCCGACCTCTTCAACGCCAGCCCGTACCGGCGATCCGTAGGCGGCATCGCCAAGAGCCTCGGCCCTCCGCACGTGAGCGTCGTTCCGCTGTCGGGCGTGAACACGGAGGTCGTCGTGACGATCGCCTGGGATATCTCCTGGTACCAGTACCGCGTCCTCTTCGATTCGGCGCAGCCGGTCCGGCTCGCCGAGCGCGGGCACGAGGTCGAGGAGCTGGAGTCGTCGTTCCGGGCGTGGAACGCCCGCGTCGAGCGGGACGGTCGCGTCGTCCCGGAAATCGCTCGGCTCTAGAAACCCTCCATAATCAGCCGCAGTGATCTACTGCGTGATCCCGCCGGAGCTGGCCGACGACCTCTACGACAAGCTCGTCGACTACTACAAGGACAACCCGAACGTCGAGGTGATCATCGACAGGCGCGTCGGGCCGGACCCGCGCAAGGACCGTCCTCCCAAGATGGGCGACAAGCGCGAGACGCGAGATCGCCGGCGGCCGCGCGCGCCCGGGACATTCCTCCCGGCGGACGCTCCGGAGGACGACGGCTAAACTCGCCGCCGTGGCGCTTCTCGGCACCAAGACGTTCAAGAACTACATCGCGGGCGACTGGGTCGACGCGGAAGGCGGCGCGACCTTCGAGAGCACGAGCCCGGCCAACGGCGAGACGCTCGGCGTCTTTCCGAAGTCGACCGCCGCCGACGTCGATCGCGCGGTCGCCGCAGCCAAGGAGGCCTTCGAGGACTGGCGCCTCGTGCCGGCGCCGAAGCGCGGCGAGATCATCTTCCGCTTCGCGCAGCTCCTGACCGAGCAGAAAGAGGACATCGCGCAGCTGATGGCCCACGAGATGGGCAAGGTGCTGCCCGAGGCGCGCGGCGACGTGCAGGAGGCCATCGACATGGCCTACTACATGGGCGGCGAGGGACGGCGCCTCTTCGGCCAGACGACGCCCTCGGAGCTCCGGGACAAGTTCAACATGAGCGTGCGGATGCCGATCGGTGTCGTCGGCGTGATCACGCCGTGGAACTTCCCGATCGCCATCCCCTCCTGGAAGATCCTGCCCGCGCTCGTCTGCGGGAACACGGTCGTCTTCAAGCCGGCGACGGACACGCCGTTCCTGGGCGAGCGCTTCGTGGAGCTGCTCGCGGAAGCGGGCGTTCCCGCCGGTGTCGTCAACGTCGTGCATGGGGGCGGCGCCGAGGTCGGCAACGCGATCGTCGAGCATCCCGACGTGCCGGTGATCACCCTGACCGGCTCCCGCGAGACCGGCGTCGCCGTCACGAAGACCGGCGCCGACCGGCTCAAGCACATCCACCTCGAGCTCGGTGGCAAAAACGCGATCATCGTGCTGGACGACGCCGACCTGGACCTGGCCGTCGAGGGCATCATCTGGTCTGCATTCGGCACCTCGGGCCAGCGCTGCACGGCGGCGAGCCGCGTGATCGCTCACGAGTCGGTCTATGACGCGCTCGTCTCCCGTCTCGTCAGGGAGGCCGAGAAGCTGCGCCTCGGCGTGGGCTGGGACGACGACACCGATGTCGGCCCCGTGATCAACAAGTCGGCGCTCGAGAAGATCCACTCGTACACCGAGATCGGCAAGGAGGAAGGCGCGCAGCTCCTGACCGGGGGCGAGGTCGCCTCCGGCAACGGGCTGGACAAGGGCTTCTATTACCAGCCGACGATCTTCGGCGAGGTCGATCCGCAGATGCGCATCGCCCAGGAGGAGATCTTCGGCCCGACGGTCGCGGTCATCAAAGTGCGCGACCTGGACGAGGCGATCAGCGTGTCGAACGGGATCAAGTACGGCCTCTCGTCGTCGATCTTCACGCGCGATGTCAACAAGGCGTTTCGCGCCATGCGCGACCTCAAGGCCGGGATCACGTACATCAACGCCGGCACGATCGGCGCCGAGGTGCACCTGCCCTTCGGCGGCGTGAAGGACACGGGCAACGGCCACCGCGAGGCCGGCCAGGCCGCGCTGGACTTCTTCACCGAGTGGAAGTCGATCTACGTCGACTATTCGGAGAAGCTCCAGAAGGCCCAGATCGACACGGCCGAGTAGCGCGGGTGACGGCGACCGAGGCGGCTGAACGGCGAGACGCTCTCGTCGAGCGCCTGTTCGGGGCGACCCTCGGCACGTGGGACATCCTTGCCGTCTACCTCGGCGTACGCCTCGGCCTCTACCGCGCTCTCGACGACCTCGGCGGTGCCTTGTCGCACGAGCTGGCCGCGGCGGTTGGGCTTCATGAACGCTACGTCCGCGAGTGGCTCGAGCAGCAGGCTGCGAGCGAGATTCTCGAGGTGGACGACGGCCGCCGGTTCTCGCTTCCGGTCGGCCACGACGAAGCGCTACTCGACGAGACGAGCTTGAACTACATCGCTCCGATCGGGAAGCTCGTCGTCGCCTGCGTTCGTCCGATCGACGCGTTGGTGGCAGCCTTTCGGAGCGGTGACGGCGTTCCCTATGCCGACTACGGCTCGGAGCTGCACGAGGGGCAGGCGGAGTTCACACGGCCGATGTTCGAGAACTTGCTGGGGAGCGAATGGCTCCCTGCGATCCCGGACGTTCACGCGCGCCTGCAAACCGATCCTCCCGCCCGCGTGGCCGACGTGGCCTGCGGCGAGGGCTTCTCGAGCATGGCGATCGCTCGGGCCTACCCTCAGGTGCGGGTGGACGGTATCGATCTCGACGAGGCGTCGATAGCGGCCGCCGAGAAGCATCTCGACGGCAGCGGTCTGGAGGATCGCGTCAAGTTTCACCGGCGCGATGCTGCGGACTCGGCTCTGCAGGGGAAGTACGACCTCGTCTACATGCACGAATCGCTGCACGACATGTCCTATCCAGTCGAGGTGCTTGAGGCATGCCGTGGCCTGCTCACGGAGGGCGGGTCCGTCGTCGTCGGCGACGAGCGAGTCGCAGACGCCTTCTCGGCGCCGGGTGACGACCTAGAGCGCTTCTACTACGGCTTCAGCGTGCTGCACTGCCTCCCGGTGGGCATGGTCGGTGAGGGTGCGGCTGGAACCGGAACGGTGATGCGAGCGGGCACGGTCCGGCGGTACGCAGAGGCGGCCGGGCTCCTCGAGTTCGAGGTCCTTCCGATCGAGAACGACTTCTACCGCTTCTACCGGCTCACGCCTTGTTGCGCTGCTACCGCGTGCCGTATTCGACGAACGTCGAGCGGGTGTCGCTCGCTCTCGCGCACAAGGGCCTGGCCGTCGAGTGGGTCGACGTCGACCCGGCCGACCGGACCGAGGTCGATCGCGTCAGCGACCAGTCGCTCGTTCCGGTCCTGGTCGACGATGGCCGTGTCGTCAGCGACTCGACCGAGATCCTGCGGTACCTGGAGGTGCTCAGTCCCGAGCCACCTCTCTTTCCTGTCGAGCCCGCGCGACGGGCCGAGCTGGAGGTCTTCCTCGAGTGGTTCAACAGAGTCTGGAAGCGCCCGCCGAACGAGATCGAAGCACTGCGCGCGAAGCCCCATCCCGACGAGGAGCTGATCGACGCGCTCGGCCGCGAGCTCACCGGCGCCCTCGACCTGTTCGAGCGTCTTCTCGACGGTCGGGAGTACCTCTTCGGCGAGTTCTCGGCCGCCGACTGCGCTGCGTTTCCGTTCCTGAAGTACGCGCTCGACGACAACGCCGACGACGACGAGTCGTTCCACGCGATCCTGCGCGAGTTCCAGCAGCTCGGTGAGAATCATCCGCGCCTGGCGGCCTGGATCGCGCGTGTCGACGCGCGGCCGCGGGCGTGAACCGCAAGCTCGTCGTCTTCGTCCCGCGCCGAGGCGCTCGACGCCGTGCGCGACGCCGTCTTCGAGGCGGGCGCCGGACGGATCGGCGACTACGAGCGGTGCTCCTGGTACACGGAAGGCACCGGCACGTTCTTCGCCGGTGAGGGTGCCGCTCCGAGCGTGGGGGAGAAGGGGCAGGAGGAGCGCGTGCCCGAGCTCCGGCTGGAGACGGTCTTTCCCGAGGAGCGGCAGGACGACGTGGTCGCCGCACTCCGGCGCGCGCATCCCTACGAGGAGCCTGCCTTCGACGTCTATCCCCTTCTGTGAAGGCGCGCCTGTTCACCGACGGGGGAGCGCGGGGTAATCCTGGCCCGGCGGCTTACGGGTACGTGCTCGAGGCCGGCGACGGCACCGTCCTCGCAGCACACGGCGAAACGATTGGGGTCGCCACCAACAACGTGGCCGAGTACAGCGCGCTCGTCGAGGGCCTGAGGAAGGCCGCCGAGCTGCAGCTGAACGAGATCGAGGTCGTCTCCGACTCGGAGCTGGTCGTGAACCAGATGCGGGGCTCCTGGAAGGTCAAGAACGAGGCCCTGCGCGGCCTCTGGCGCGAGGCGATGCGCCTGGCCACGACCTTCGACAAGATCACCTACAACGCGGTCCGACGCGAGCACAACGAGCTCGCGGACCGGCTCGTCAACGAAGCTCTCGACGCCGAAGGCGTTTAGCGGGCGCGGCTATACTTTGGCCTCTCGCGGATGTAGCTCAGCTGGCTAGAGCATCTGCTTGCCATGCAGAAGGTCGTGGGTTCGAATCCCATCATCCGCTCTAAGAAAAACCCCCGGTGTCGGGGGTTTTGTCTTTCGGGGCTTCGCTCGTTCCCGCGCTCAGGCGGGAATGTCCGAACGTTCCGTGAACGTCCGGTGAAGTATCCTCGGTTACTGCGTAGGCGTTGAGCGATCCTCTAGCTTCAGGAGATCGTGCGCCGCGAGCTCGATCTCCTTGTGTCGCCATTCTGCGGCGCGGTACTGGCACGCGATCAGGCCGGTGCGGTGGAGGCGGCGGAAATCTCCGTAGACGAAAGCGTGCCGAGCCTTGGTCTCGTCTGAGGCGCCTTCCGTGAGTCCGAGGTGCACATTCGCCGTACTCGCTCCAAGAGTGAGACGCGAGAAACGCGTTCTCGTCCTTCGCTTGGGGCTGGGCATCTCCCCAGTCGCTGTTGAGGACGTATTGCCGTCCACGGATGAGGCGCCGGGCGCGGGCCACCGCCGGTTCATTTACGACGTACGAGGCGATCAACGGATTGTGCCGCAGGTTAGGGGCAACGGATCTGCCTCAGGCGACAAGCGGTTGGCCGCTTGCCCTCTCCCCTTCCTTCTCCTCCCCTGGCTCTTTCTCCTCGGCGGACGAGATCACGATCGCGCCGAAGAGCGCGAGGGCGAGCCCGCCAATCCCGAGGACGGCGTGCCAGGGTGGGGTCTTGTCGAAGCGTTCCTGGAGGACGAGCGCGCCGAGCATGACGCTGATGACCGGGTTCGCGACAGAAACCGTCGCCACCGAGGGGACGAGCCGCCCAGTTGAAAGCGAGAGTTGCTGGACGAGGAAGCCGACGAGCCCGGCGCCCGCGAACACCCAGAATTCCCAGCCGCCGAGCACCGCCCCTAGCCCGTCGGCGTGGAGGTTCTCCACCACCGGCTTCATCAGCGTCGCGGAGAGCCCGTAGAGAACGCCGGCGAGCGTACCGAGCGTCGCGGCTTTCATGGTCAGGCTACCGCGGTTCGAGAACAGGAGCAGCGCGGCGCAGATGGCGCCGATCACGAGGATCGAGGCGATCCAATCGGACCCGGGCGCGTCGTCCACTCCGGCGGCAGGGTCAGCGAAGGAGGCGAACACCGCAAGGCCGACGACGATGATCGCGGCGCCGAGCACGACCCGCCGGGTGATCTTCTGGCCGGTCATGAAATAACCAAGCGGCAGCGCCCAGATCACCGAAGTGACGAGGAGCGGCTGGATGACCGAGACGCGCCCCCGGTCGAGCGCCGCCCCCTGCAGCAGAACACCGACGATCTGTGCGCCTAGGCCAAGCAGCCAGACCCACTGGGTGAGGAGTCTTAGAAACGACTTCGGGTCGCCAAAGGAAATGCCCGTGAGACCTAGCGAAGCCTTCTGCCACAGCGTCGCCGCCAACGCGAAGGAAAAGGCCGCCAGAAGTGCGAGGACCGCCGCTACCGCATCCATGGCGCCACGCTAGGCATCTTAAATCGGTGTGAGCCTGCGATCCGCTCTCAGGTGTTGGCATCGTGAGACAGAAGCCGACTCTGTGCCTTACGCGCTTAGTCGAGCGAGGATTACAGAAGCTGGACGAGCGCGTCACCGATGATGGCGACGCCGAAGGCCGTTGACGAGTAGCAGACGACTCTCTGCGCGTTCGTCGTGAGCCACGCTTTCGCGTTCGCGAGCCAGTCGTCGGCACGCTTCCCGGCGATCAGGTAGATGGCTACCGGAGGCCACACGGTCAGACCCCCGACAACCAGATACAGGGTCGCCAGCCCGGTTTCCTCGGCGTGGTTCAGCCCGGCGAACGCCACGGTTGTCGCCGCGACCGCCGTGATGACCAGCCGCTTCGTGCCAACGCCGAGCGCGACGCCGAGCGGGAAGGCGACGGCGGGTCGAACGTGCTGGAGCCTCGCGAACAGCGCCTCCATCCCCGATCCGCGGCCGGCCTCCGTCGGCTTCGGCTCCTGAGGGCGGCGCGCGCGCCAGGCGACCCCGAGCAGCACCACCCCGAGCGCGAGCTCCGCATATGACCGGTAAGAGCCAGGGTGCTGGTTCGAAATGGTCGAGCCGACGAAGTACAGGGTCACGAAGGCGGCCACGCCGCCAAACAGAAACCCCGCTGCAAAAGCGATCCCGTTTGCCCGTCCATGCCTGCTGAGGAGCACGACAAGCACCGCCAGGAGGGTTACCGGGCTCGCGGCTGCGACAAGCCCGAAGAACAGGATTCGCGTGGTCTCATCCATGGTTCAGAAACGAGATGAAGGTGACCCCGACCACGATCACCACCGCTCCGAGGACGCGGCCCCAGCCGGTGTGCGGGACGATGTCGCCGTAGCCCACGGTTCCGATTGTGACAGTTGAGCTCGGGCTTCCCGTGTAACAGTTAGCCATGGCCGAAGTGATCGAGACATATGACCTCACGGAGCCTTCGCAGGACGGGTGGGCCGTGGACTACCGGATCCGGCGCGAAGACGGCAGCGAACTCCACGCCGAGGTTCGCTGCTGGGCGAAGGCGCTCGCCGCTGCCGAACGGGCAGCAAACGCCGAGGCTCTTGCCGCGATGGCGGATCGGGGCATCGCGGCTGCGCTCGAGCATGCGGAGCTCGTGCAGTCGCCGGCGACGCGCGGCGCGGTGCTGATCTCGATCTGGTTCGACCCCACTGACGAGGGCAATCTGCGTCATCGCGTCAGCTACGAGCGCGCTCTCGAGTAGTTCCCATCAGTCAAGCTTTCGGCAGCTCGACGACGAACGTTGCTCCGCCGCCCTTCCCCGAGCTGAGGTCAAGGCGGCCGCCCATCCTCTCGGTGAGCTCGCGCGAGATGTACAGGCCGAGCCCAGTGCCGCTCGGCGCCTTCGATAACTGCGGGTCGGCTCGATAGAACTTCTCGAACACCCGCTCGCGGTCGGCGAGGCTGATGCCCGGCCCGGTGTCGGCGACGAAGATGCGGATGTTCCCGTTCGTCCGGTCTGCCCGGACCTCGACGCGGTCCCCGCCGTACTTGACGGCGTTGTCGAGCAGGTTGACGAGCACCTGCTGCAGGCGGTCGCCGTCGCCCGACGCCTCGCCGACCTCCGCCGAGATCTCGACTTCGATCGTCGTCGAATCCGGGAGTTGAGAACGCATCGTCTCGACCGTGCGCTGCACGACGTCGGCGACGTGCACAGGCTCACGTCCTACCCGCAGCTCGCCCCGGTCGAGCTGACTCGTCAGAAGAACCTCCTCCGTGATCTGGCTGAGGCGAGCGGCCTGCGTGGCGATCATCTCGAGCAGCTTCTGCCGCTGGTCGGGATTCAGCTGGACGTCGCGGCGGAGGAGCGTCACGGCCGCGCCGTAGACGGCGGTCATCGGCGTACGGAGCTCATGCGAGATCGTCGCCACGAAGTCGTTCTTCTGGTCTTCGAGCCGGCGCTCGCTCGTGACGTTGCGGAACGCGTAGACGACGCCGTCGGCGATCTGGACGGCTACGAACGACAGCCAGAGGTCGTGCCCATCGAGCTCGAGGGGTAGCGTCACGGAGCGCGCTGCGGCGCCCTCCTCAGCGACGGGAATGCGTCTCGCGAGCGTGGGCCAGTCCGGGATGACGTCAGTGATCGGCTTGCCGAGGACGCTGTCCCCCGCCAACCCGGTCGCGAGCGTGGCGGCTCGGTTCCAGAACTGCACGATGTCCTCGCGGTCGACGAATAGCACGCCGTCGCCGAGGGCCTCGAGCACCTGAGCCGCCTGCTCCCGCTCGGCCGAGGCGGCGCGCGCCGCGGCTTCGGCCGACTCGAGGCGCCGCCGCTCTTGCTGCAGACGCGCGTTCCGGACCGCGGAGCCCATCTGCGCGACGAGGCCCTCGAAGACCTCGCGGTGCTCGTCGGAGTACACGCCGCGATCCCTCATCAGCTGGACGACTCCCACAACGCGTCCCTCGTCCTTGACAGGGACCATCATGGCGGCGTTCGTGCCCGCCGGGCCCGATTCGGGAATCCTCTCGACCTTGCCTTCCGCGTCGACGTTGTAGAACTCGCCGTCGCGCTCGACGCGTGCGGGGACATCGTTGAAGAGCTCCGGCTCACCGCTGACGATCACGCGGCTCTGCATGCCGCCGCCCTCGCGATTCAGCGGCAGCGGCGGGAGCTTCGCCGGGTCGACTACCTTCCCGTCGCTCCAGGCGTACTCGCAGCGAATGAGGTCGTCACGGTCGTCATAGGATGAGATGACGATGCCGTCGTGGGGGACGACGACGGCGAGCAGCTCGTGGAAGCGCTCGTAGACCACGTGCGGTTCGAGGCTTTCGCCGAGCTGCCGCGCAGCGTGGAGCAGGAGCTCTGCAAGCTCGGCCTTCCGCCTGAGATCGCGATCGTCCATACCCACCAGTTCTATCTTCGGCCCCACGAGTCCTGGGCTTGACTAGAGGTGCGCCGCGACATTTCTTGCACGCGGCCACGTAGAGGGGGTGGTCATCCGCTCCAAAAAAACCCCCGGGTGGCCGGGGGTTTTTACTCACGTAGCGCAGACGTCCGAGCTGCGCTTCTCGTCGCTCGTTCAGCGTGCGGAACTGGTTTTCCGTGCAGCGGAGCTCGTGGTGCGGCGCCGTCTGCTCCCGTTGCTTGCACGCGATGATGCCTTCCGGCTGGACGACGTCCGCGTCGTTTGGCGGACAAGGCCCATCAGGTCGTCTGGCAAGTCGGACGCGCGTTCCTTGGCCTGAGTTCGCAACGCCTTTGGCGTGACGTGTCAGGGATCCACTTGCCGCGAACGCATAGAGCCCTGCCCCGGCCGCTGGGAGAAGCAGCCAGCGGGCGGCCCCGCCCTTCCGGATGCCCTTGCCGTTAGCGGCGTCGGCTACGTCGGCAAGGCGCTCCGCTAGATCGATCACCTGCTCCGAGAATTTGTGAACCGAATTGGCCATTCGTTTACCCCTCTCCTCTTATTGCTTTGCGCCCATCCTTTCCCCAGTCGCAAGTGAGCCCAAACCCGAGGTGAGCCGTTCGAGACACCGCAGACCAGGGTTTAGCTCAGGGGTCGCCATCCGGGATCACGACATGGCGGACAGGCACTCCCTCGACGTTGTGCTCGCGGCGCGCCGTCGGTCGCTATCGATTCGACGAGCCCTTCCTCTTCGTCCGGACGAACCGCAATGACGATCTCGTCCGCCGGGAAGGTCGCAAGCGCGTCGCGGATGGCGAGACCGACGTCCGCCTCGCCGGCAACAGCATCAACGGTTTCGCCAGGAAGTCGCTCGGCCGTGCGTTCGGCAACCCGCTCCGCATGATCGAACGCCTTCTGGTCGCTGGCGAGCCAGTCGAGTACGCCCTGCCCTATGACCGGCACCACGACCTTGATTGTGTCGTCCTCCCCGAAGTGTGCGCGCAAATCATCGTCCGCATCTTCGACGGTGCTGACGACGAGTACGTTCTTGCCCATGGCAAGACCGTACCGTCCGAGTCCAGCGGAGGGAGCCCTCTACGGGCGGTGCAGCGCGTACCAGGTCAGGCCGCCCTCCTCGCGCTCGAGCACGAAGCCTGCGTTCTCCAACGCGCGGCGCGAAGCAACGTTGTCGGCGAGGACCTCTCTCGCGACCACCTGCTCGACCTCGGGCTGCGACAGCAGCCAACCTGAAAGCGCGGCTACCAGCTCGTTGCCGTAGCCGCGCCCTCGATGCTCTGCGGCCAGGCCGTAACCGACCTCGATTGCGCCTGCGTCATCGAGGCCGCCGACGGTGCCGCAGTCGCCGATCACGACCTCCCCGAGCATGACGAGCCAGACGAGTGACCGGCCACCCGAAGCCGTAGCCATCCGCATCGCATCGAGCGTGTCGTCGTGCGGCCAGCCATCGGCGCTCCTGACGACCGAGAAATCTCCAGCGAGAACGGCGTCGGCAACCTCGTCATCCAGAGGCGCTAGGACCAGCCGCCGCGTGGCGATTCTCGTGGGTCGCAGCGACGCGGGCAGAAGCTCAGGCCGGTAGACGCCGTGCAGTCCAGGTCGCGCGCAGGGTCGACTCGTCCGCGGGCTCGTGCGTGTACTCGTCTCCTACCGCGCTCACTGCGAAGCCCGCGACTTGGAGAGAGGCGCGGACATCCGCATCCGTGTGGAAGTACTGGCGGTGGTGCTCGCTGAACGGGTCGCCGTCGCGAGCCCGCGTGACCTCGATCGTGGTGTCGCAGGTGCGGGCGACGGGATCCACGGTGCTGCCGATAACGAAGTCATTGTCAGCCGATTCACCCGCGACGACGGGGTTGGAGATGGTGAAGCTCATCATCCCGTCGGTGTGGAGGTCGAAGACGAGCCACCCGCCCGGCCGAAGCCGGAGCGCAACCGCGGCCATCGTCAGTCGCAACTCCTCTGGAGTGAGGTAGTTGAGACCGTCGAACGTGCAGACCGCCGCGTCGAAGACGCCGTCGACAGCCAGGTCGGGAAGCGTCGTCCGGCTCAGCGCCACCTCGGTGCCAAGGCGCTCGCGAGCGAGGGCCAGCATCTCGTCGGATGCGTCGACGCCGACGACCCTGTAGCCCCGTGCGACCAACTCGCCGGCGAGGAGACCGGTGCCGCAGCAGAGATCGAGCACGTAGCGCACGCCCACCGGGTCGGCGCTCCAGAGCTCATGGAGGAACGACGCCCAGCGGTCATGGCAAGGGTCGATGACGATCTCGTCGTAAACGCCTGCCAGCCGCGAGTACGCCGCGACGGGCCTAACTACTTGCTGGTGTCCGGTCAGATTCCGAGGAGCTTGGCCTTGGCGGCCGCGAACTCCTCATCGGTGAGCACGCCCTGGGTGTGAAGCTGCGCCAGGTTCTGGAGCTGCGCAGCCTGGTCGTCCTCCGGCGCCGGCGGCGCCTCCTGCGCGTACTGCTGCGCGTCCTCCTGGTCGTATCTGGCGGCCTGACGACGCTGTACGCGCCCGGACACGGCGGTGGCGGTTCCCGCGACGACGGCGGTTCGCGCTGCCATACGTAGAAGTCCCATGTCGTTCCTTTCGATCTCGAAGTGGACGGGGTCTAGCTTGCCTCGACCGCGGCCGCCACGACATCGGCGGGGATCCGGATCGAGTCGATCAACACAGCGTCCGCAGCCTGGAGGGCGTCGACCACCTTCGCGGCCCAGAGGTTCTCGAATGCGATCAAGAGGGCCGCGCTGTTGGCCGGAAGGTCGTCGCTGACCTCCTCGGCATCCTCGTCCCCCAATGCACCTGGCTGCGCGACGTCGATGGAGAGGAAAGCCGCGCCGTCCTCGTCGAGGTCCGCCGCCTCGAGTGTGGTCACGGCGCCGTCTGCATCCTTCATCACGAAGAGCAGATCGAGCACTCGGATCGTGCCGTTCTCGACGAGCTCCATGATCGCCGGGGCAATGCGCCCCGTGAACTTGTTGCCCGGAAAGCCAATGATGTATACGTCGACGGGGCCGACTGCCATAACCTCTCCTTTGTAGGGACCGCGCTCCAGCCGAAGACTGTACTCAGTCGAACGCGTCAGTGCGCGCGGAGAAAGGACTCGACGAGCGTCCGTGTCTGCGGCACGGACTTGAGGATGCGCAGGCCATGGCTTCTGCCTGGCACGATCTCGAGCCGCTTATCGGTCGACGCCGTCGCTGCGTGAAGCGCTCGGGCGTCGTCGGCGATGCCCACAGGCTCGTCTTCCGACGCCACGTACAGCACCGGCAGACGTAACCGCGGCGCCGCCGCGAGCGCGTTTTGCCGCCTGTAGCTCGCGGGTGCGGAGAGGCTGACGACCGAGGCGACCGGAGGCGCGATCGTCGGGGCTGAGGCCAGCGCTGCCGAGCCGCCGAGTGACGAGCCGATCAGGTGCACCTTGGGCTTACCCAGTCTGCGAACGGCTTTCACGGCGGCTGCGACGTCGGCACCGAAGCGCTCGGAGCCGGGATACGGGCGCCTCTGCGACCGTCCGTGACCGCGGAAGTCGAATGCGAAGACGAAGAACCCGTGGCGTGCGAGCAGCCGAGCCTCGCCAACCCATTGGCAAAGGTCGCTGCCGTTGCCGTGTGCGAGCACGATCGCCGTTTTGCCGGCACCGAACCTGTGGCCCACGAGCGTCGTGTGGTCGGCGGCACGGAACCGCACCTCCGGGCCTTTCACGCACGTGTGGGACGAGCGGCTGGCGGCGCCCTGGGCCGAGCCCGCCACAGTGGCGGCCACGACGACGGCTGCGAGCGCAATGAAGGCAAGGCGCACGTCCATACGCTTACCAGGACGGACCGGTCGCTAAACGCGGGAGGGCGTCACTCGCGCACCCAGCAGCCGATCCACCAGTCGGCGTGCGGCATCCCACTCTCCCGGCTGAGCTCGAGAAACGCGTCGACGTCGAACGTCGTTCGGCGCAGGTCGATGCTGAGGTGCCCCTGGTCGCGGGTCAAGATCCCGTACTCCGCCCAGGCGGCGATCCGGATCGGACGCGGCCACCACTCTTTGAACGAGAGACCGACGCTCCCGGGGTTGACGATCACGGCGTCCTCGTAGCGCCGGATCATCTGCAGATGCGTGTGGCCGCCGACGAGGACGGGCGCTTCGATCCCGTCGAACATGCGTGCCAGGTCCTCTTCGGGAGTCGCCGCGAAGATCCAGTCGTCGTACGAGATCGGCGAGCCGTGGAAGCAGAACATCGACGCGCCGTCGTCGAGCGGCACTTCGAGGGTCTTCGCGAAGCTGCGGATGAAGTCCTTGTCGCCGTCGCTGAGGAAGCTCGCCCACCACTCGGCCGTCTCGACGAGCCTCAAGCCGATCTCGTCGTGGACCTCGGGCATGCCGTCCAGGAAGCACGCGTCCCAGTTGCCCATGATCACGGGGCACTCGAGCTCGCGGACCCTGGCCAGCGACTCGTTGGGCTGGGGGCCGACGGCGACGTCGCCGAGACAGATGAGCTGGTCGACACCGCCGGACCGCTCGATGTCGTCGAGGACAGCGTCGAGCGCGACGCGATTGCCGTGGATGTCCGAGATCAGCCCGATGCGCACGGGCCTACGTCGCCGCGCCTACCGACTCCGCCGCAGCCGACGAGCGCCCGCCGGAACGCGTCCTGACCCAGGGCGCGAACGGGTTCTCGACTCCCTCGAGCGCGGGCGCGAGCTCGGGGAAGTGTCGGAGGAGCACGGATCGCATCGAGTTGTCGTCGATCCACTTGAGGCCGGCTTCCGAGTAGACCTTCGGCGTGTAGTCGGTCGTGAAGAACCGGTCGCTCTTCAGCCGGCGGGAGGCCATCACGATGAAGATCCTGAAGGCCGTGTCGCTGAAGCCGAAGCCCTTCGGGAACGGCTCGGCGTAGAGGCCGCTCATCAGGTCGACCTCGTCGATGTCGCCGTAGATGCGGCGCAGCTCCTCCTGCCACTCGCGGTTCGGCGTCAGCTCTTCGAACGATCTGACCGGCTTCATGTGCAGGAGCTCGCGGAACTTCGTGTAGCGCGGGACCCCGCGTTCGCGGACGCGCATGATGTCCACCGCGCACAGGTCCAGGAGGAATCCGTCCGGCCGCTCGAACTGCTGGAGGAACTTGGGGAAGTTGTGCAGGACGATCGCCCCCGGATGCGCGATGCCCAGCGAGTAGAGCGCGTTCGGCATCGTGCACTCGCCGAGCCGCTCCCGGGCGTGCAGGGCGTTCAGCTCGGGGAACGTGGCCTCGAACAGCTGGCTGTGGTCGCTCAGCGAGTGGAACGAGAACTCGTCCGGAATCAACGGGTGCATCCGGTAGACCGCGACGAACTCCTCGGTCAGCGAGTAGGGCACGCCGTGGTGGTCGGTCGGCGATCCGGGGATGCCGCTGAGGACCTCGCTCTTGCTGAGTCGCCCGAAGCGGCGCTTGACCCGCTCCGTGGCCACACCCCACCACTGGCTGCGCATGGCGAGCTTGGTCGTCGGGTGGGCGATGATCGCCGGCGTCCAGTCCACCGTGTGGATCTTCGCCATCAGGGCCCCGTTGATCATGCGGGCCTTGTCGTACAGCCGGTCGTCGCCCCAGGTCGGGTACTCCTTCTTGAGCATGTCGCAGATCGCGTTGTGCTCGAGCGTGAAGAGCGTGTGCAGGATCGAGAGCCCGATCCAGTGCGTGCCGGGTACGTCGGTGAAGTCGAGGCCCTCGTCGAGGTCCTTGGGCAGCATCCCGTCGGGATCGACGCGCATCTTGCCGTCCTCCCGCATCCGCGTCTTGTCGATGAAGGCCTTGTCGCGGCCGTAGATCTGCGAGCCGTCCCACCAGTGACTGTCGGCGGTGATCCACGTCTGGGGCGCGCTGGGGTCGGCGGAGGGGTCGCGGGGCGTCTTCCGGATCTCCATCGGCTTGTTCGGCCACGCGTCGGCCTCGTCGAGGGAGAGGAACCAGGGATCGTCGGGGTCGTTGGGCCCGTGGCTGAACCAGTCGTGCACCTCGAACTGCAGCCAGGCGGCGGCGAGCACGTTGAGCGTCGTCGCCGGCACGAACTCGTCTCGCGTGTGGAGCTCGAGGCTGACCTTGCGCGCATCCGGCGTGTGGAGCTGAGGCTCCTGCTCCGGATAGGTGTGCTCCAGCGGGAAGTTGCGGCCGAAGCGGGTGCCCGTACTGCCCATCAAGGGGTTCTCGAGGTCGTTGAACGTGCCGTCGATCATCCGCGACTCGACGTAGCGCGGCTCGGCCTCGCTGTCGCCGTTCCCGTCGCCGTACGCAACGGGCACGTCGAACGTGCCGGTCAGGTAGCGCGCGGCCTCCGGGTCGTCGCCCGCCTGCGGGACGCTGAGCCCTGTCGGCTGCCCGGTGTCGAACAGGTTGCGGTCGCGCAGCACCTTGCGCATCTCGGCCAGCACGAGCAGGCCGAATGGAGTCGGCAGCCGGTGCCACCCGAAGCGGCGATCGAGCTTGACCGCGAGGTTGCCCATGCCTTCGGAGAGTCGTCCCATCTGCCCAGATACTTTCATGCGCGCAGGGACTGCCGAAAGCGCTTCTATCCTTATGACCGTGAGAAGAGGCCGCGAAGAGGAGGATCGGGAGCTCGAGTCCGGCAACACGCTCGGGCCGTATCACCTTGACGCCTTGATCGGCGAGGGCGGGATGGGCCTGGTCTTTCGAGCAACCCACGAATGGAACGGCAACGTCGTCGCCGTCAAGGTGTTGAAGCGCGAGTTGACCCAGGACGACATGTTCAAGAAGCGCTTCAAGCAGGAGGTGCGGGCCTCCGGCGAGATCCGGAATCGCCACCTCGTGCCGATCGTCGAAGCCGGTGAGTCCGACGGGCGCCAGTACCTCGTGGTCGGCTATGTGGCGGGCGGCACGCTCGAAGACCGGCTCAAGGAGAAGGGCCAGCTTTCAGTCGACGACGCGCTGCGGGTCGCCGAAAACCTCGCCGAGGGGCTGGATGCCCTGCACGCAGCCGGTGTCGTACACCGTGACATCAAGTCCTCGAACATCCTCTTCGACACCGACGGGGCGGCGATGCTCACGGACTTCGGGCTCGCCAAAGGTCGCGCGTACACCGTGCTGACGAGGCCGGGGCAGGTGGTCGGGACGCTCGACTACCTCGCACCCGAGTTGATCAAAGGCAAGCCGGCGACCGCGCTCACCGACATCTACGCGCTCGGCTGCACGGTCTTCGAGTGCGTGACCGGCGACACGCCCTTCGGCGACAAGACGCTCTTCCAGGTCGGGCTTGCGCACCTCGAGGAGCAGCCTCCTGATCCGACCGTAAGGCGGCCGGATCTTCCTCCGGAGCTCGGGCGCGCGATCCTGACCGCGCTCGCGAAGGAGCCGGAGCAGCGGCCGCAAAGCGCGGGCGCCTACGTCTCGATTCTGCGTGGGTTCGCCGGAGCGCTGCAAGGTTGACGCTCGACGTCGGCACTGAGGTCGCCGGCTACCGAATCGAAGGTCTTCTCGGTCAGGGCGGCATGGGGGTCGTCTACCGCGCCGAGCACGTCGTCCTCGGGCGCAAAGCGGCCTTGAAGACGCTGCTCGCCGAGCTCGCCGAGGATGCTGACTTCCGCGAGCGGTTCGTCCGCGAGTCTCAGCTCGTCGCGGCCCTCGAGCACCCGAACATCGTCCCGATCTACGACGCGGGCGAGGACAACGGGGTCGCGTACATCGCGATGCGGTTCGTTCGCGGCACCGACCTGTCCGAGCTCGTCAAGGGCGAGGGCTTCTTGCCTCGCGACCGCCTGCTCTCGATCCTCGACCAGACGGCTGCAGCGCTCGACTCGGCGCACTCCCACGACCTCGTGCACCGCGACGTCAAGCCCGGGAACGTCTTGATCGACGAGGACAGCGACCGGGCCTACCTGACCGACTTCGGGATCGCCAAGCAGGGGCGCGCGCGCGGGCAGACCGCGACCGGGCTCTTCATGGGGACCGTCGACTACGCATCGCCCGAGCAGATCGAGGGGAAGGAGGTCGGGCCCGCCACGGACGTGTATGCGCTCGGCTGCGTCCTCTTCGAGGGCCTGACGGGGCAAAAGCCGTTCGACATGGACACCGACGTGGCGGTCGTGTACGGGCACCTGCTCGAAGAGCCGCCTTCCGTGACGGAGCTGCGGGGCGACCTCTCGCCCGAGATCAACGCCGTCATTGCCACGGCGCTGGCGAAGTCGGCGGACGATCGCTTCGGCAGCTGCCGTCAGCTCGTCGAGGCCGCGCGGACGGCGCTCGGCGGCAGCGCGAGCGGCACGTTCGTGGCCCCGGCTCCCGTCCTGCGCATGCCGGTGGCGCTACGCGTCCGTTCGAATCTGCCGACGCCGCCCACCGCGCTGGTCGGTCGCGAGCGCGAGGTGGAGGAGCTGGTCGCGCTGCTGCAAGGGGCCGAGAACCGGCTCGTCACGATCACGGGGCCGGGCGGGACCGGCAAGACGAGGCTGGCGCTCGAGGTGGCGCCGAGAATCGCGGGCGAGGCGGTCTTCGTCGACCTGGCGCCGGTTCACGACCCGGATCTCGTGGGCGACACGATCGCTCGCGTGCTCGGCGCCGAGGGGGCAACGGGTCAGTCAGAGCTGGAGAGCATCGTCGCCCGGATCGGGGACGACGAGCTGCTCCTCGTCCTGGACAACTTCGAGCAGCTGGCCGATGCCGCCCCGTTCGTCGCGAGCATCCTCGAGGCGATTCCCAGCGTGCGGCTGCTCGTCACGAGCCAGGCCCCGCTCCATCTGCGGGGCGAGCACCAGTATCCGCTCGAGCCGCTCGACGAAACGCAGGCCGTCGCGCTCTTCGTGGAGCGTGCCCAGGCCGTCAAGCCAGACTTTGCGCTGAGCGAGGAGAACGAGGCCGCAGTCGCCGAGATCGTGCAGCGGCTCGACGGCCTCCCGCTGGCGATCGAGCTCGCTGCCGCCCGGATCAAGCTCCTCAGCCCGCAGGCGATCGCCGCCCGGCTCGAGAACCGGCTCGACCTCCTGACGACTGGCGCGCGCGACCTGCCCGAGCGGCAGCAGACCTTGCGCAGCGCGATCGACTGGAGCTACGAGCTCCTGGACGAGGGCGAGCAGAAGGTGTTCGCCCGGCTCGGCGCCTTCAGCGGCGGCTGCTCGCTCGAGGCGGCCGAGGCCGTGTGCGGCGCCCCGGAAGGGCTGCGGCTCGGCGAGGTGATGGATCTCCTCGGCTCGCTCGTCGACAAGAGCCTGCTGCGCCAGGTCGACGATGCCGACGGCGAGCCCCGCTTCGTCCTCTTCGAGACGATCCGTGAGTACGCGCGCAGTCGGCTCGCCGAATCGGGCGAGGCCGAAGCGGTGCAGCGCGCCCACGCCGAGCGCTACCTCGCGCTCGCGGAGATGGCCGAGCCCGAGCTGATCAGGGCCGAGCAGGCGACCTGGCTGGAGCGCCTGGACGAGGAGCAGGGGAACCTGCGGGCGGCGCTCGAGTGGTCGCTCGAGTCGGGCGAGATCGAGGTCGGCCTCCGCATCGCGGCCGCGCTTGGCCGCTTCTGGAGCACTCGTGGCCACATGGCCGAAGGCCGTAAGTGGCTCGCCGAGGCGCTTGCGACCTCGCCGGATGTGGAGGACCGGGTGCTGGCGAGGGCTCGCTTTGCGGCCGGGTATGCGGCGATCGGCCAGGCCGACTACGACCAGGCGAAGCCGTTCTTCGAAGAGTGCCTCGCCGCTGCCGGCACGCTCCACGACTCGCAGCTCGAGGGCGCGTCCCTGGCGCAGCTCGCCTGGATCGAGATGGCTCGCGCGCAAGACGACGCCGAGGAGCTCGCGGAGAAGAGTCTCGAACGTGCCCGCGCCACGGGCGACAAGCTGACGGCCTCGGGTGCGCTCAACGTGCTGGCCGAGCTGGCTTCTGCCCGAGGGCGACGACGCGAGAGCCAAGGAGCTGTTCGACGAGGGGCTTTCTCTTCGCCGAGAGCTCGGCGACCAGCGGCTCATCGCCAACTCACTGCTCAACCTCGCCCGCGCCGAGCTGCGGTCGGGCAAGGTCGAGCGGGCGAACCGGCTGCTCGAGCAGGGCCTGGGCCTGGCCCGGCAGGTCGGCGACACGTGGGCTGCGTCGGTCGCGGTTCTCAACCTCGGCTGGGCTGCGCTCCACGACGATGAGCACGAGCGCGCGCGTGAGGCCTTCGAGGAAGCGCTCGCGATCGCGCAGATCCGGGGTGACAAGCGCGTGACGGCCGAGAGCCTGCAGGGGCTCGCGCTCGCCGGTGGCGACCCGTCGCGAGCTGCTCGGCTCTGGGGCGCCGGAGCCGCGCTCCTCGAAGAGCTGGGCGTAGCGGCGTCGAGCTTCGAGCAGAACCTGGCCGAGAAGCTTCTGCCCGGAGTGCGGAACGCACTCGGCGCGGATGCCTTCGCGGCCGCGGAGGCCGCAGGCAGGACGCTGCCGGTCGAGGACGCCGTTGCCGAGGCTCAGCCAGCCCCGAGCTAGGCGGCGGATACCATTCGCCCCCGCGGCGCCGTGGCCGAGTGGTTAGGCAGAGGCCTGCAAAGCCTCGTACACCGGTTCAAATCCGGTCGGCGCCTCCTTGAAGATCTCCCCGGCCAAGCGCGAGCGGACTCTCGAGCGCATCCGCGAGATCTGCCTCGGGCTGCCCGAGACCACTGAGCGTCTCAGCCACGGCGCGCCGACCTTCTTCGTTCGCGGCAAGAGACCGTTTCTGATGGTTCTGACCGACCACCACGGTGACGGGCGCTTCGCGATCTGGTGCGCCGCCGCGCCCGGCATGCAGGAGATGCTCGTCGACGCCGATCCGGAGCGGTTCTTCAGGCCGCCGTACGTCGGCCATCGCGGCTGGCTCGGCCTTCGCCTCGACCGCGCCCTGGACTGGGACGAGGTCGCCGGGATCGCGGAGGACGCGTTCGCCGAGGTGGCGCCGGCGAAGCTGGTCGACGCTGCCCGCGACTACTGACGCGCGGTGTTCGGCTCGAGTGCCGTCGGGCAGCGCCAGCGCTCGACCTGGCCGACGGTGCCGGCGCGCTTGCACGATGCGAGCGAGAGCTCCGGTGTGCCCGTGACCTTGCCGGGGCGGCATTCGTGCCAGAAGCCGCTCTGGCCCGCAGGCGTGGCGATCGTCGTGCAGTAGCCCGTCAGTCCCGCGTTCTGGAGGACGTGCTTCTTCTGGACCACTCCGAGGGTGACCGCGATGATCGCGGCAAAGATGACAATGCGCACAAGCATGGTTCCCCTATCGGCATTTCCAGGGATTTTTGTATGGTCGCGTTGGGATGCGGCCTCTCCTCCTCGCTGTGGCGGCGCTTGCGCTGCTGCTCCCT
>CAWFZH010000004.1:0-79878 GCA_963820335.1 uncultured Actinomycetes bacterium
CTCGTGGCGAGAATCCTGCTTGAACGAAGTGGATCGCCTCATCCTTGTGCCTCGCCGACATGCTCCCGTCGAACGCGAGCAGGTTGAACTCCTCGAGTCGCTGAACGATTCCGTTGACGCCGTAGTCGTGATTTGTGTATTGGGAGAAGACGAGAGCACGCTGTCCCTCCGCGGCTAGCTCTTCCAGGCGATCCGCCATGTCGTCGAGCTTCGCCGACGCACCGCTTCGACGGGCACACGTTGCAGATCTGCTTCAGTCGTTGAATGAGGGCGAGAACATACGAGGATGCATCAGTCACCTCCTCACCGAGGCTCCTGAGGTAGACAACCCCGTCTCGCTCAGCCCGCTCGTACGAACCACGTTGCAATCCTTGGAGCCGGAGCCACACGTCATTGATTGACTTTGAAGGCAGATCTTGGAGCACGTCCGCCTTCTTGCGCCGAAGCTGAACCTCTTTGTGCCTCGCGAAAAGATCCGCGTCCCAAAGGAGGGGCGCTGGCCTGTCATCCTCAAGGAAAGGGTTTACGAACTGAACTATCGAGGCGAGCTCCTCGACACGGTTCTCGAGTGGCGTTCCCGTTAGCGGCCGTCTCGTCGCCGGTAGAGGTCCTTGCAGATCTGGCTTGTATGGGTCTGTCGGTTCTTGATTCGCTGGGCCTCGTCAAGGACGACGACGTCCAGGTCACCTTGTGTGGGCCGGCGTCAAAGATCGGGTCGAAGTCCCGGAGAAGGGTCTCGTATCCTGTGATAAAGACGTGAGCCCGCGACCTCCAGGTTCGGAGTCGGTCGTGCGGTGGTCCTCGGACTACCGCCACTCGGAGCTCCGGAGCCCATGTCTCGAACTCACGTCGCCACTGGGTTACAAGACTGGCCGGGACGACAATCAGCACCTGGTCGGCTCGCCTGGGGTGAACGAGAACGCGTATGGCTGCGATTGCCTGGATCGTCTTGCCGAGACCCATATCGTCCGCGAGCAAGAGGGCCTCACTCTCGACTAGCGCCTGCACCCCCTCGTACTGGTACGGGTAGAGGGCGGCGGGCCATTCGAGCAGGCCGTCCGGTTCCAGCAACGCTTCGAGCGGAGGCTGCAAGACGAGGAGGAGGCGCTCCGCAAGCGACAATTCCGTTCTTGCTCGTTGTCGCGGTGCAGCAGGCCTTTGCTTGGTAGGTGCGCCTCGGCAGGTCGCTGTCCGTGCAGCAGTTCGGGCCGCTGCGCGTGCGTCAACGTTCTCGAGAGCGACCGTTCCGCCCGGGCCGGTCTCGAACCCCGTCGAGAAAGAGACCGGTCGCTCGACATCTAAGCCCGCGACCATAAAGCCGTCTCCACTGTCGACGACCAGTCCGGCGTCCAGCGACCGCGCTGTCTCAGGCTTAAGCCGCTCCAGTGGGAGACGCAACGGAAGGTCCGGCTCGACTCGCCGGAGCCAGCCTCGCGGTCTCCTAGTTTTCGCGCTCAGCTACTGCTGTCGGCATCTGCGTCGAATGAAAGCTCGTATGCCTCGCGGAGTCCGGCTACAACGCGCTCGAACGGCTCAAGCATTAGGCCGCGGCTTGCCAATTTTTCGACCAGTCGATGGGCCGGCGTAGCGTCACTCGGGCGGGGCCTAACCCAGAAAAGCTGAACGCTGGAGGCGGCCTCTAGGCGTTCGTGCTCCTCCTCGCCAGCGACACCGATGGTCTCGTTCGCCTCGGCTACACGGGCGACGGTTGAGACGAGTTCGACGTCCTCGATTAGGAGTTCGGGATGAACCTCGCGGGCGAGACAGAAAACTGCGCTGGGACTTTTCGGGCAAAGGTCAAGAAGCGACTTAAGCAATTCGCGCGACACGGCGCGCTTGAGGTCACGCTCGCGCCAGAGGAAGCGATGCTTCGCGGCGACCCGGTTGTACGTGAAATCCACAGGCTCGCCTCTTGCGTCGATCATTAGAAGCCCTCCGACATATGTCTCGGAGTCGACCAGAAGTGCCAAAAAACGCGCCCGATACGTTTCGTTCATCCTCATCGAGGACGCTTCGGTACGTAACCCCCATTAGGCGGATACCCCCGGACGCTCGGCCAAACCAAAGCTGTAAAGCCGCCAGCGCATGGCCTCGCTCGAGACCCCGAAGTGGCGGCTGGGTCCCCATCGCTGGCAAACCCCGCGCGAATCGCCGGCTCCGGCATCAGGAGTTCGGCTGCGAAGACGTTCGCCTCGCGCTCAAGGCTGCGATCAGCGCCTTGACTGACGTCCTCGGCGCGACAGTAGACAGGCGCTGTGCGGCCCTCGAGGCACTGGCAAACCCAATGGCCGACCTCGTGGGCGATCGTAAAGCGGCGGCGGCCCGGGCTCTCATGCGTTCGGGCGCGTTCACCTAGATCTGGCGCTCTCCGGGGAGGAGCAACCCCGAGACCGGCAGCTCCTCGTCCTCGTTGATGCGAGGCCGAGCAGGTCTTCGGCGATCGACTCCACCGGCACCGGCAGCTCCTCGCCGCCGAAGAGCGCGTGATAGCGGCGGCGGAGTGCCTCCGCGCGCGGGTCAGTAACTGGTCCTGGCACTGCTTGCCGCTCTCCCCCTACCGTTGTCAACGCCTGCGACAGGCCCAAGAATGACAGGCCTCGGATGAGACGGAATAGGCCGCAGGGCTCATTCGCAGCCGGTTCGAGTCCTAATCGCCCTCGCCAAGGAAGAGCAGGTCGATCTCGTCTTCCTCCTCGGCGCGCTTGAGCCGGCGTCGCTGCGGCCGGCATCGGCTCGTCAGCTCGGAAGTACGCGTCCGAGGGCGCGGCCTTCGACGGCTGCCAACCGGTGTGGTGCGAGGCCTCGTCTCCGACGAGGTCTGCGACAACCGCCCACACCGTCGGACTGACGCGCCCGGGCTCCAAGAAGCCCTGCTCGAGGCGCTGGTAGTAGCCCTTCAGCTTCGCGCGCTTGGCTTGTCCAGGCCGAGGCTGCTCGACGAGCGCGTCGACGACGTCGTCGACCCGGATCCCCTGGCTCGCGCGCAGGGTGACGAGCGGCGGCTCGCCCGTGAGCGCCGCCTCGGTCAGCGCGAGCGTCCCGGCGTCGGGCTCGCGCGCCGGCGCCGGCGGACGAAGCGCTCGAGCAGCCCGCGAGCTCGTCCGCCTGCCCGCCCGCGCGCGCGAGGTACTCCTCTGCGCGCGGGTGCTCGCCTCGGGCGTACGCGTCGGCGTACTCGGCGAAGAGCTGCGCGACCTGCTCAGGCACTGAGCTTCTCCGCCAGCTTGCGATGGGCGTTGTGCAGAGCCTGGTCGACCGCATTGCGCGTTATCCCGAGCCGCTCGGCCGCCTGCTCGGGCGAGAGGCCCTCGCGGTGGATGAGGTCGACCACCTGGCGCTGGCGGTCGGGCAGGTCGGCAATGAGCAGGCCGAAGTCGTACTCGTCCTCGACCAGCCTCGTAGTCGCCGGCGGCGGCCGGATCCCAGTCGTCGGGCAGCGTCGCGTCCTGCTTCGCGCCCGGGTAGAAGCCGCGCGAGCGTCCACTCGACGACCTTCCAGACGACGACCCGGAACGGCACCGAGTAGCTCTTGCCGCGCTCGAGCTCGCTGAACAGGCGCAGGAGGACGGTCTGCGCCGCCTCCTCGGCGGCCTCGCGGTCGCGCAGGCGCAGGAAGCAGAGCTCGTGGACGCGGTGGAAGTAGTTCGCGAGCAGGCGCTTGTGCTCTCCGGCCTCGAGCAGTCGATTGTCTTCGACGTCGCGCGCATCGTTCATCGAGGACAGAGTCTCTTCGGGCACGGCTCGATCTTACGAGAGCCTTAGACGGGGACCGGCGGCGGCTCGAGCTCGATAATGGCACAGCTCCCACAAACCTGGCGTGCCAGCTCGGCGAGCATCGCGTCCTCCGAGAAAACAATGATCTGGCGTTCTTGCGCAGCCTCGCCGATGAGCTCGAGCGCTTGCTCGAGGCGCCCGCGATCGTAATGCGCGAAGGGATCGTCGAGCAGCAATGGCGAAGTGCCTTTCGTTGGCGCGAGGAGGCGCGCGATTTCGAGCCTTTCGATCAGGAAGAGCTGATCCTTGGTCGCCCGACTCAGCTCGTCGGCCGGCTTTAGCTGGCCCGTCTCGGGCACGACGACCTGGACAGCGAGGTCCCCATCCACAACGGCCTCCGAATAGCGGCCGCCTGTAATCCGCTCGAGATCTCGCCTGAGCGCCTCGTTCAGGTGCGGGGCGAACTCGCGTTTGAGCTCATCCGCCGCCTCGCCGAGCGACTCGCGGGCAATGCTGACCGCCTCCTTCGCTTCTTCAATTCGCTCGATCTGCTCCTCGAGGACAGCGATCTGCTCTTTTAGCGCGGCCGGATCGCCCTGCCGCTTCTTCGAGAGTCTCCGCCTGGGTGCGAAGGCTCGCAACCCGGTCGATCTGAGCCTCGAGATCAGCATCGATCAAACGAGTCGCTCGCTGAAGCCCTCGGCGCTCTCGACATTCTCGGCAAGCTCCCCGTGGCGGGTGCGATGGTCCTCGTACACCCTCCTCGCTTCCTCCACCCGCCGCTCGAGCGACTCAAGCGTCTCATCGGCGAGCAGAGAGCGAAGGGCGGTCGACGAACGCTCCGCCTCCTCCTCGCGCCTCCGATCGACACCCGCCTCCGCGAGTAGACGCTGGAACTCGACCTCCGCGGAATCGAGGTCGTCCACCTCGATGCCGAGCTCCGCGTAGGCATCTCGGAGGCGGGCTCCGGCCGTCGTACGCTCCTCCCAGAGTCGGTCGCGATCGCGAACCGGCCTCTTCGCCTGCTCGAGCTCGCGGCGAACGCGCTCGAGATCCGCCTCGCGATCGCGCCGCTCCCCGTGTTGAGCGGCGGCCGTGAGATATGCGCGTACGCGCAGCTCGAGATCGTCGGCCGAAGGAGCCCCCACGCGTCGGAGCGCGGCTTCGACCTGGCTGGTGAGCTCATTCCTTTTCCGCTCGTGCTCCTCGTGCTGCTCTCGAAACGCCCTGGCGACGGCCTCGGCGTCCGCAACGCGGCGATCTTCGTCGGCCACGAGTGCTTCGAGCTCATCGAGCGAAGCCGCGCCGTAAATCTGAAGGCGCTCCCCGAGCGGAGTCGAACGACTCGACCGCGCCCGGCGAACGAGTGCCCGGACGAGCAATGCGATACCCAATGTAAGGACGACAAGCGCAATCCAGAGCGCTCGCCTGGGCGCGACTCGGAGCCTGCGGCGAGTCAAGCGCATGCAAATCATCGCGTTCCTGCCGATAGCGCTCGAGCGTCGGGTCGCGTTGGGGAACATCCGAAGCGACCTGGGACTTCTCGGATGCGAGCGTGACGAGTTGAGCCCAAGCGGCCTGGATCTCGTCTCGCGCCGAGTCATCCACATCGGTGTATGGGGCGAGCGCGTCAACAGCAGCCACCAGCTCGCGCTGCTTCGTCACTAGCCCATCTATGTCGGCACCAACCTCGTTGGCCTCCTTTTCGGCCTCTGTGAGCTGCTCGCGAATCGCTCGTAGCCGGTCCCGAGCGGCCGCGATCTCCTCTCGCACCTCGTCGGTCACCACACGAGGATCGGTCGGACGGCCTGCTGCCTGTTGCTCGAGGCGCCGAGCCTCCTCCAGGCGTTGCTCGACCGCCGTCAGTTCCGCCATGAGTGACGCTTGCTGGGTCGTCTCCTTCGTGATGGCCAGGCCAGCGTGCTCCTCGCTCGCCAGCGCCAGGTCGCGCGCGAGTACAACGAGCTGCTCGCGCGCCTCTTCGACGGTACGCAGCTCCGCAGCAAGCTGCTCGCGCTCGCGAATAAGTGCCGCAAGCCGGCCGGCGGGGGACGGTCTCAGATTGTCAACTCTCGCGCCGACACTGCGGAGGAACTCGTTCAGGCGGTCGACCGCGTGCTCGACGGGCATATCGCCCGCGACCTGGACAACGGCCTCCTCGAGCGCGACGCCGAGGCTCGGGCTTCGCCGGACCGCGTCAAGATCGCCTTGGTCGATGCAGCAGACCTGGCGGAAGTCGTCAAGCCCGATTTCCAGAAAGCGTTCACCGGGCACAACACCGTCGAAGACGTCGTTGCCGAGTGAGTCCAGAAGACGTGCCCGGTGCGCCGCGAAGTCCCACTCGGCGCGCCAGGCCCGGTCTTCGTCGTCGCGAAGCGAGAGAACGAGTCGGTAGGGCCGGCCGTCCCAGGGAGCGCGACGCTCGTGGAGCGAGCTGCCGCGCGATCGTCTCCTTTCGCTATCCGAGAACCCAAACAGCGCCCGGACGAGCGCTTCGTGGAGCGAACTCTTGCCCGCCTCGTTGTCGCCAACCACGATCGTAAGAGTCGGCGCGAATCCAAACTCCCCGGAGATCCGCCGGAAGCCTTCGATATCGAGCTGCTCAATCCACACGGAGGATCACGTCGCGCCCGTCGAGAGCCCGAAGGCCAGCCTGGAGGGCGAGCTCGGCAAGGCGCTTCTCCCTCTCGCTTGATGCTTCCGCGATCCGCGCCTGGAGATTGCGGACGAGCAGCCCATCGAGTCCTTTGTGACCGGCGCGCGCATCAATATCGAGAATCGGTTCCGTCGCGTCGACGACGGCAAGAGCCGCGTACCTTCCGCTCTGTTTGCCACCGACTATTTGGGGCTCGATAATGCAGTCGGGGCCAACCTCGCCGACGAGGCTCGCTCGGAGGAAGATGGCTGCAGCGTCCTCGTCGGTCAGATGCTCGGTTAGGCGACGCTCAATCTCTGCGCTGGACTTACACCCCGAGCAATCGATTTCCCGCTGCTCATAGCGCTTCTTGTTCACGTCGATGAGGTCAACCCCCACATCGCCATCGACAACATCGACCAGCGCGACGCAATGCCGCCCGCCTTCTCCCCAGCCGAGCGGCTCCGGCGAGCCCGGATAGACGACGTTGGCGATGTCGCTCGCCTCGTGAACGTGGCCGGCCAGACATCGGTCGAACCCGGCTGCCTCAACTGCGACGGGATCGAACGGAAAGTAGGCCGCGATCTCTCCGAAGCAGACGCCCGTCGAGCTGCCGTGAATCAGAAGGAGGTTCGTGCTGCTGCGGTCCCGAAGCTCCACATGGTCGAGGAGGTTCGGAGGAAGCTCACGTGCCCCCCATGAGATTGCCCAGACGCTCACGTCGTCGAAGACGTGCTCCGTCAGCGTACGAAGCGGTGCGATCTGAACGTTCGAGGGCCAAGCCGTCCGCATATAGCTTCCCCCCGGGACCAACCGGTCGTGATTGCCGCAAGCGATCAGCACCGGGAGGGCGAGCTGTTCGAGCTCGTGCGCTACCGAATTTCGAGTGTCGGCCTTGACGTGCTCCTCTTCCCACAGATCGCCACCGATCGTGACGAGATCGACGCCGTGCTCCTTCGCGAGCGTGAGGCAGCGCCGAAAGGCGTCGAATAGCTCCCGCCGTCTCTGCTCGCCCGCCTCGTACGAGAACCCCACGAAAGGCCGGCCGAGATGGACGTCTGCGAAGTGAAGGATGCGCATTGTGCTCGATGGTAGGACTCGTCTTGCCTGTTGTCTATGTGGAACTCGTCTAGAAGGCCGCAGTCTTACTTGTTGACGAAGGCTCGTCGGTCTTTTACGTGAATCTTCGTAAGAAATCTGTGTCGCGGCAGGGACTTCTTTCAGACGAAAGGAGTCCCAATGCCCACGAAGCAGATCCAGATCCCCATTCAGCTCGGCGAGCCGGTCGAGCACCGCGGCGTCGTCGTGGCGCCGCTCTTCCCGCGCTCGCGCCCACGCGCCGAGTACCTGACTCTCGAGGAGGCGCTGCCGCTCGGTTTCCGCGTGAGCGAAATCGACGCGGCCGGGATGGTGCCCGAGCTCGCGGTCGTCAACCCGCTCGAGTCGAGCGTCCTCCTCTACGACGGCGAGGAGCTTCTCGGCGCCAAGCAGAACCGCATCCTGAACGTGACCGTGCTGGTCGCCGCGCAGAGCGAGACCCGCATTCCCGTCTCGTGCGTCGAGCAGGGACGCTGGCACGCGCGGAGCGCTGCCTTCAGCGCGGCGCGGCACGCCGCCTACCCGCGAGCTGCGGCGGCGCAAGGCGGAGCGGCTCTCGGCGGCGCCAATGGAGCGCGGAGTCGCGCAGAGCGAGGTCTGGGAAGCGCTCAGCGAGAAGGCATATCGCCTCGACGTCCACTCGCCGACGGGTGCCCAGGCCGACGTCTTCGACGCGCACGAGCGCGATCTCGGCTCACTGCGCAAGGCCTTTCCGCTCCAGCCGGGGCAGTCCGGTGCGTTGCTCGCGCTCGAAGGGCGCTTCTGCCTCGACTACGTCTCGCAGCCCCAGGCGTTCGCCCGCCTCTACCCGAAGCTGCTCGAGGGCTATCTGCTCGACGCGATCGAGTCGCTGGACGGCAAGGCCGCCGGCGATCCCGAGGCCTTCCTGACGGCGATCGCCGAGGCACCCCGCAGCCGCGGTGACTCGGCCGGGCTCGGCGAGGACGTACGCCTGCGAGGCGAAAGCCTTGTCGGCTCGGGACTCGAGCTCGACGGCGAGCTGCTCCAGCTCTGCGCCTTCTCGAGCGCGAACGGCGAAGGGAGAACGCGGATCGCACGTCCCAGTCGTCGGGTTTAGCCGTCAGCCCAACGACTAGTCCAACGTAATCCGCTGGTCCGAAACGTCCTTGGGTAGCGACACGTCGCGGCCGTCGCGCCACCTGCGAACGGGTCTTGCGACGATTTCCGATCGGCCGCGACGCGGGACCATCAGAAGAACGCGTTCGCTTTCTCCTCCGGACATGAGTGGCTGCCGAACACGATGCTCATCAGACAGCGGAGTCCCGGCCTCGTCCTCTAGCCACACGCGCACCCGGCGCGCATGACTGAGTCCCACGTTCGTGAGCCAGAGCTCAACTTCCCATTGGTCCGGTTGGGAGACGATCTGACCAGCGTCAACGGCGATTCGTGCCTTTCGCCGGTCGCCAAACTCCTGCCAACGAACGCTCGCCTGCCACAGGGATAACGCAAACGACGCGCCCGCGAGAGCCACAGCGATTGCTGAGACCGTGTCCGAGTCGAACGACACAGAACCAGTGTCTCAGGCCAGCGTACGATCGGTCGGTGCGCGATCGGCCCAACCGACTCAAGCGACTTCCGCAGCAGTACTTCACCGCGCTGCTCGCTCGCGTTTCCGAGCACGCTGCGCTCGACGGGCGAGCCGCTCGTCGATCTTGGGCGCGGGAATCCTGAGGTCGGGCCGCCTCAGCACGTCATCGACGCGCTCGCCGCGGCGGCGAACGACCCCTCCGCGCACGGGTACCCGCCGTTTCGCGGGTTGCCCGCGCTGCGCGAGGCGATCGCGGCTCGCTACTGCGCGCTCTACGGGGTCGAGCTCGACCCGCACTCCGAGGTCACGATCGTGCCGGGGACGAAGACTGCGATCTGCGAGCTCGCGCTCGTGCTCGCCGAGCGCGGGTCGACGATCGTCCTGCCCGACCCCTACTACCCCGACTACCCCTCCGGGCCTGCGCTCGCGGCGGCTCAGACCGGCTACGTGCCGCTCGACCGCGGCGCCGGCTGGGGGCCCGACTTCGGCCAGGCGCCCCGCGAGGACGTCTCCGCCGTCTTCCTGAACTACCCCTCCAACCCCTGCGCGGTCTGCGCGCCGACCGGGGCCTTCGCGCTCGCGGTCGCCTACGCGCACAACACCGGCGCGGCGATCGTCCACGACTTTGCCTACGGCGACCTCGTCTTCGACGGGCGCGCGCCGCAGTCGTTTCTCGCCGAGCCGGGCGCGAAGGAGGTCGGCGTCGAGATGTTCTCGATGTCGAAGACCTACGGGATGGCCGGCTGGCGGCTCGGGTTCGTCGTCGGCAACGCCGAGATCGTCTCCCGCCTCGACCTGCTCGCCGACCACGTGCGCGTCGGGATCTTCACGCCGATCCAGCACGCCGGGATCGCGGCGCTGACCGGGCCGCAGGACTCGGTCGCCGAGCGCGTCGCCACCTACCAGCGCCGCCGCGACCGCGTGCGCGAGGTGCTCCCCGACCTCGAGTGCGAGGGCTCCTTCTACCTCTGGTGGGAGCTGCCGGACGGGCTCACGGCCGAGCGGCTGCTGACCGAGTTCCGGCTCGCGGTCGCGCCCGGCGAGGGCTTCGGCTCCCGCGGCGCCGGCTGGGCACGGCTCTCGCTCGCGGTCAGCGACGAGACGCTCGAGACCGGGCTCGAGCGGCTCCGCACTGCCGTATCAGAAGGCTGAGCGCCGCAGAGGCCACCACCACGGCCGCCGTGGGCAGAGCCCATCGACCAGAACCTCGAGACTTTCGCGGGTCTCGGTCTCGATGAACGCGCTTTCGTAGATCTCCTCGAGCCGCTCGTGTAGCTCGGCGAGCTCGCCGGCGAGCACCTCGACGAGAGTGCGAATCACGCTGCCCGGGGTGAGGTCGGCAAGTCGCGTGGTGTCGGCGTAGCCGGCCTCGATCAGCGCCGCGGCGCCGCGGGAGCTGGGCCGGCCGCTCGCGGCCAGCTCCCTCAAGGTCACGCTAGGTTCGGCGTTCGACGTCAAGCGCCTCGACGAGCGACTCATCCCGAGACGCCGCTTCGGCCGGCTCGACGAGCGCGTCCTGGATCTGGGCGGCAACGTCGCGGAGGCTCTCGAGCACGCGCTGCTTTCGCTCCTCGAGCATTCTCGCCTCCCTCTTCAGCAGCTCGTGCCGCTGCCCCACGTCACGCTCGATCTGCTCGGCTTTCTGTCTGCGCCGCCTCCAGCCTCACGCGGGCCTGCTCCTCCGCGTCGGCGGTTACGCGCAGGGCCTCCTCCTCCGCGCTACGGCGATGCTGCGACCCGTACGAGTCGGCGGCCTCGCGGATGTCGCGCGCGTACTGGTCTGCCTCGATTTTTGCCTGCGCTGCATCGCGGGTGAGCTCCTCGATGAGCAAGGCGGCCTTCTTCTCCGCCCCTTGCACGATCTCGTGCGCCTCACGACGAGCCTTCTGGCCGATCTCCTCGGCGGCCGCCTCGGCCGCCTCGATGATCGCGTTCACCTTGCCCCCGACGTCGGGGTGACTTCGCGGGTCTGTTGTCTCTTCGAGCGGTGCCCCGGTCTCTTCCTCTGGACGATCCAAAATCGATCAGCTCCTTCGTTCGAGCCGCAAGGGCCGACACTTATTGCATCTCTCCGCCCGTTTTGCAACTTGCAAGGAAGAATCCGGGCCTGTTCGGCGTCGGGAAGCGATCGACTACGTGCTCGAGCCGGGGACGTATCCCTGCGGCCCCGACAGCAGGGTGGCCTGGAGGCGGTCACTGGCGGCGGGCGCATCGGATCGTTCACGGTCACGTTCGCGGCCGGAGGCGACTGAGCCCTACTCGGCGGGCTCGGACTCGACGATCCAGAGGGTCCCCTCGCCGCACTGGACGGCCTGCGCGCCGCTGCCCGGGTCGGTGAGGCTCGTGCGCAGGAGCTTGACTCGCTTGCCGTCGAGCTCGGCGATCGGCCCGGCCACCTCGGACAGATGGAATGTGAGCTGCCAGGCGCGCACCTGGTCGTGGATCTTGCGGGCAGGCTGCGCCCAGTCGACAGTCGCGTAGTCCTCGCCGAAGTGCCCGGCCCAGGTGGCTTCCTCGTCGTTCTGCGGGTCGCCGGGATCCCCGGCCGCGAGGCGCTCGAAGACCTGTGGCAGGAGCGCGAGCAGGGCCATGGTCAGCTTCGGCCCGATCTGCTCGATCGTGGTGTCGTCGTCCTCGATCGGCACCGTCGTCTGCGCGAGGGTCGGGCCGGTGTCGAGCTCGGCGTCCATGCGGTGCCAGGTGATGCCGAACTCAGCGTCGCCGTCGCGGAGCGCCCAGGCCATCGGAACCGGCCCGCGGTGACGAGGCAGCTTGCCTGGATGCTGGTTGACGGAACCGAGGCGGGCCACGTCGAGCGCTTCCTGCGGCAGCTTCCAGGGGAACCCGGAGCAGAGCACGACGTCGGGCTCGAGCCCGCGCAGCAGGGGCGCAACCGCCCACTTGTCCTGCGCGAAGAGGAGGCTGATCCCGTCGGGAGCCATGCTGTCGGTGACCTCGCCCCAGGGCGGCAGTGGACGGTCATCGTCACGGTCGCGCCTCGGCAGCAACCAGCCCACCGGCTCATGTCCCAGCTCGCGCAGGTACGGCACGAGTTGCTCCACGACCGGGTGCACCGCCGAGATGATCACGATCCGCCAGGGCCAGGAGTCACGAGCCCGCTTGACACGTACGGCTCACGCGCGGCGTCGATCACGACCGCGCTTCGGGCCAGGTCTCCGACCCGACGGCTCATCCTCGGGACCGCTCCCGACGTCTGCACCGCAAACTGCCCATCTCGCTCGCGGCCGTAGTAGCCAGCTCAGTATCACCACACCACGTAGCTGATCGCGGCGGCGATCAGGGTGACCGTCCCGGCGAGCGCGACCAGCTCGCGGTGGTACGCGAGGAACTTGTGGATCCTGAGGGTCGGCGCCGCGCGGCCCGGAAGCGCCGCCAGTGCGAGCAGGGCAATCGCCAGCCCCAGCACGAAGAACAGATACGGGGGCACCCCTTGGACGGCCTCGACCGCCTTCGTGAACTGCACGCCCAGCACGCCGCTGACGCGCTTGAAGGTCGACTCGGATTGCCCGCCCGAGGGAGGTGCAGGGGCGACGGCGCCGCCGAGGGTCGCCGGCTCTCGCTTGTCGACCGGGGCGCACGCGTTCGCAGCGCGCGCGGCGGCCAGCTCGCCGGGGAGCGGGTTCGGCTTCCCGACGATGACGAGATGGACTCGCACGGGGGTCGCACCGCGCGGACGCAGCGTGCGCGCCGTGACTCGGTAGGTGCCGGCGCGTAGGACGCGACGGCCGATGCGGCCGCGGAACCGCACGCGGTTCAGGCCCGCGCGGCCGACGACTCGGAACTTCCCGACCACGCGGCAGTCCGGCGCGAGGCGAGTGAGGGCGAGCTCGACGATGCCCGCGCGCGAGAGGCTGAACACGAAGGTCGTCTGGCGTTGTGCTTTGGGCCCGGAGCGCGAGATCCAGGAGCGGTCGACTTTGAGGCGCAGCACCGTCGGGCCACGCGGCGTCGCCTGGTCGACGGCCCGCGGCGAAAGCGTGCTCCCGGTGGCGGTCGACGCTGGGCGGACCCTGCCGGCCGCGCGCCGGCTCCTGTAACTGCCGGCCACACGGGGTCGGCGAACGGTCGAACGACGAGGCGGCTCGGGCTTCGGCAGCGGAGTTACTACTGCAGGCGGTGGCGGGGGTGCAGGCGCTGCCGGCGGTGGTGGCGCCGGCGGGGGTGGCGCTGGTGGCGGTGGGGCTGGTGGCGGCGGTGGTGGCGGAGGCGGCGGCGGCGGTGGCGGTGGTGGTGGAGGAGGCGGCGGAGGTGGAGGCGGCGGGGCTGGTGGAGGCGGAGGCGGTGGTCCGCCGTCGTCATCGTCGCCGTCGTCGTCGCCGTCATCGTCGTCGTGGTCGGCAGCCTGGAGCGAGCCCGAGTCGTCCCGCGCCGAGGACGCCTGCGGCGTGCTCTGTGCCCACCCAACCGCCATGAACGCCAGCCAGACGAGCCCGAGGCAGACGATCCATGTGACGCGGTACCGGAAGGGCCGTCTCATGCGCTTCCTAGACTTTAGGAATGGCGTCGGCCAACGCAGCTTCTGCCTGGCCGAGCAAAGCCGCCCGTGACTACTACGAGGTGCTCGGGGTAGCCCGGACCGCCGACGGCGACGCGATCAGGCAGGCGTATCGCAGGCTCGCGCGCGAGCTCCACCCCGACGTGTCCGCCGAGCCGAAGGCAGAGGAGCGCTTCCGCGAGCTCTCCGGCGCCTACACGGTGCTGTCCGACCCGAACGCCCGGCTGCTCTACGACCGGTTTGGCTACCGCGGGCGGGGCAGCGGCTTCAGCTCTGCCCGGCGCGCGTCGAGCGCGTCGCCGGTCCTGGCCGAGGTCAACGTCGACGTCTTCGAGGCCGCGCGAGGAGCACGCCGTGAGGTGCGCTACTCGAGCCGGGAGCAATGCCAGGCGTGCAACGGCCAGGGCTTCGCGGCCGGCGGCTGCGAGACCTGCGGCGGCAAGGGCAGGCTCACCCGGTCCGCGACCCTGCGCGGCGGCGACTGGCTCCACGTCGAGGAGTGCTCGGACTGCAACGGCAGGGGCTTCTCCGAACAGGACGCTTGCCCGGAGTGCCGTGGCGAAGGATCCGCTGTCGCAGGAACAGGTCGTGAAGGTGCGCATCCCCGCCGGCGTGGAGGACGGCAACCGGCTCCGCATGGTCGGCGACCCCGACGGCGAGCAGCTGCTCGTCCAGGTCCGGCCGTTGCCGAAGGACTCGTATCTCGTCCTCGTGCTCGCAGCCGTGCTCCTCCTGTGTGCGGTCGCGCTGCTCGTCTACTTCTTGAGCGTCCGCTAAAGGGGGAACGGGCCCACGGCCGTCGCACCGCCGTCGAGCACGACACTCTGGCCGGAGATGTACGACGAGAGCGGAGAGGCGAGGAACACCGTCGCGTCTGCGACCTCGCTTGATTCACCCGGCCGGCCCATGGGCACCCAGTCCAGTCCGGCGCCCGTCTGCGCTGCGCTGGCGACGGGAGTCGCGATCGGGCCACACGTGACGAGGTTCATGCGGATGCCCTCCCGGCTGTACTCGGCGGCGACAGACCTGGCCAAACTGGCCAAGCCGGCCTTCGCTGCGCCGTAGTGCGCCTGCATCGGGCTGCCGGCGGAGCCGGCGATCGAGCCGACGCTCACGATCGTCCCGCCACGACCCTGCTCCAAGAAGACGCGCAGCGCGGCCCGGACCGCACGGGCCACGTAGCGAAGGTTGAGCTCGAACATCAGATCCCAGTCTTCGTCGGTCGTCTCGTGCAGCGGCGTCGCCGGCACAAAGGCCAGTTGCCCGCCGACGACGGTTACGAGCACGTCGAGCCCGCCGAGCTCCTGCGCCGCACGAGTCACGAGGGCGTCGATCTCTTCGCGTGATCTGACGTCACCCGTGAGGCTGAGCGCCCCGACCTCGGCCGCGGCTTCCTCGGCACGTTCCCGATCGAGATCAGCGACGGCAACGGCAGCCCCGGCCGCGGCCAGACCTCGGGTGATCGCGCGGCCGATCCCTTCGCCACCGCCGCCGATGACCAAGGCGTTCTTTCCCTCCAGCGCATTCATGAGGCAATCCTGCCTAGGGGAACTGCGCCGCTGTCCGGATTGAGATCGAGCCGGCCGCCGTTCCGGCACTCCGGCGGCACCAGGTACTCGAGGTTGCCCCGTCTGCGCAGCGCGTTCTCCGTCAGCTGCTGCAGCATCAACCTGTGCGCGGTGCCCTCCGAGAGCCCGAGCCGCTCCCCGAGCTCGACTCCGCTCTGCAGCGCATAGCACTCCGTCGTGCCCTCGTCGCCGACGCCGCGCAGGTGCCAGGTCTCGTGGGCGAGGACGGCGATCGCCCGGCCGGTCTGACTCCCCCGCTCCTCGTCCTTGAACGCGAGCCGGTAGAGGTCGATGCAGCGGTCCGGCGTCAGGTAGGCGAGGTCGCCGCCGACCAGCGCGACCCCGTCTGCGTGCTGGACGGCCCCCACGTAGCTGCCGGAGTCGTCGCAGCGGATCGCGACCGGCTTCCCCGCGAGGCGTGAGGCCTCGTCCGAGAAGCGCATCTCCGCCCTGGCCTGCGTATCCGAATCGAGCGCGTCCCAGCCCGTCCCTCGCTCGACGACCCAGACGAGGAGGATCAGCGCGGCGATGACGCCGAGGCCGACCAGGAACTGGCGAACGGGAAGCCCCGGCTCGGGCTCTGCCTCCGCTTCGCGGTCGATCACGACCCAGCCGACGCCGCCGTAACGCTCCCGGTCGATCGGCTGCGGCCCGCGATCAGGAACCGGCGCCGGAGCCGGTCGCAGGGCGCCGAGAAAGAAGTTGAGCTCGAGGCCGAGCGCGATCAGGAACACGAGCCAGGCCGGCACCGCCGAGCGCAGCGCGTACGGCCCGAAGAGCCAGACGATGACGAACGCGACCAGCGCGACGCGCAGGAGGGTCAGTCCACGCATGGCTCGACGCTAGCTGTCTAAGGCTTGGCTCCGGCGTCGTACCAGCTGGCGATGCGGTCTCGCTCCTCCTGCGTCATGCCGGTCGCGTTCTGCGCGGGCATGTCCTTGACCTCGACGACGCGCTGATAGATGACGCGCTTGAGCGTGAGGATGTTGTTGCTCGTCGCCGAGGTCCAGCGAGGCCACCGGCACTCCGAGGTCCTTGTAGTCCTCCTGCGTCGGCTTCTGCGAGTGGCACGCGAGGCAGCGGCGCTCGACGATCTGCTTCACCTCGGCGAAGTCGGCAGCTTCGCTCGAGCTCTTCGAGCCGCTGTCGGACCCTCCCCCGCACCCGGCGAGGATGACTGCGGCGGCCAGGGCCGGGGTCGTAGAGAGCCGCACTTACCAGGTGAGACGCGAAAGCTAGGGCTGTTGTTGCAGCTCGTCGGTCTTCGCGGCCATGATGAAGTCGTTGCGGTGCAGGCCGCGGATCTTGTGCGTCCACCACGTGACCGTCGTCGAGCCCCATTCGGTCAGCAGCGCCGGGTGATGCCCCTCGGACTCCGCGAGCTCGCCGACCTTGTTGGTGAACTCCAGCGCCTGCGCGAAGTCGTCGGCTGAGAAGACGCGCCTCAGGCGCTTGATCCCGTCGACCTCGATCAGCTCCCAGTCGGGCACCTGGCGGTGGAGCTCGGCGGCCTCGGCATCCGTCACGGTCGGCTCACCCTTGCGGCAGGCGACGCACGTCTGCTGTGTCAGTGGCTCTGTCACTGCGAGCGGAGTATTCTCGCAAGCGTGGAGCAGACCAAGTACCTGCTCAACGAGTCGGAGCTTCCGCAGCGCTGGTACAACATCCGCGCGGACATGCCGAGCCCGCCGCAGCCGGTGCTGCATCCGGGCACCGGGCAGCCCGTCGGGCCCGAAGACCTGGCTCCGCTCTTCCCGATGGAGCTCATCCTCCAGGAGGTCAGCGAGGAGGCGGAGGTCGCGATCCCGCAGGAGATCCTCGACATCTACAGCCTCTGGCGCCCGACGCCGCTCTACCGGGCGCGGCGGCTCGAGCAGGCGGTCGGGACGCGGTCGCGCATCTTCTACAAGTACGAGGGCGTCAGCCCGGCGGGCAGCCACAAGCCGAACACGGCGGTCGCCCAGGCGCACTACAACGTCAAGGAGGGACGGACGCGGCTCTCGACCGAGACCGGCGCCGGCCAGTGGGGCAGCGCGCTCGCGTTCGCGTGCAAGCTGTTCGGGCTCGAGTGCAAGGTCTACATGGTCAAGATCTCGTACGAGCAGAAGCCGTTCCGGCGCTCGCTGATCCAGTCCTGGGGCGCGACGATCGTCGCCAGCCCGTCGGAGGAGACGCAGTCCGGGCGCGCGATCCTCGAGGAGCATCCCGACTCGCCCGGCAGCCTCGGGAATCGCGATCTCGGAGGCGGTCGAGGACGCGGCCGGGCGCGAGGACACCGCGTACTCGCTCGGCTCGGTGCTCAACCACGTGCTGCTGCACCAGACCGTGATCGGCCAGGAGGCAATCGCGCAGATGGAGCTGGCCGGCGCGTTCCCGGACGTCGTCATCGGCTGCGTCGGCGGCGGCTCGAACTTCGCCGGGCTGGCCTTCCCGTTCCTGCGCGAGAAGATCGCCGGCCGCGACATCGACGTGCTCGCCTGCGAGCCGTCCGCCTGTCCGACGCTGACGCGCGGCCTCTTCGCGTACGACTTCGGCGACACGAGCAAGCTCACGCCGCTCGTCCCGATGCACACGCTGGGGCACGACTTCATCCCGGAGCCGATTCACGCCGGCGGGCTGCGCTACCACGGCGTGGCGCCGCTGATCTCGCAGCTCGTGCTCGACGGGCTGATCCGCGCGGAGGCGTACCTCCAGAACGACATCTTCGCGTCGGCCGTCCTGTTCGCGGGCAGCGAGGGGATCATCCCGGCGCCGGAGGCGGCGCACGCGATCCACGGCGCGATCACGACGGCGCAGGCCGCGGACGAGGCCGGCGAGGAGCGGACGATCCTCTTCAACCTCTCGGGCCATGGCCACTTCGACATGGCCGCGTACGACAACTACTTCGCGGGCAAGCTCGAGGACGTGGCGCTCGACGAAGAGGAAATGCAGCGCGCGCTGCAGGCGATCGAGGGCCTCCCCACTCCCGCTTGATCTTGCAAGGGAGCTTCTGATGGCCTCCGGCCCCGGGCCCGGCTACGGACTGCCGCCGGCCGACACCGGCAACTTCCTCCTCAACTGGATCAGCCGCGTGCTCCTCGTCTTCATCCGCGTGGAGCGCCGCATCGACCCGTTCATCCGCCCGGCCTTCAACTGGTTCCTCCGCGACTGGGTCGCCCGGCTGGTGACCGGGATGAAGAACCTGCAACGGCGGAACGAGGAGCGGCTCGAGCTGGCCGAGGAGAGGGCGCAGCCGAATGAGGAGAAGCACCTCGACGACATCATCGAGACGTTCAGGGCGCAGATGCGCGGGCTCTGGAACCCGGGGCACTTCGAGCGCGGCGGGAACACGAAGACGCACGGCATCGTGCGAGCCGAGTTCGTCGTCCGCGACGACCTGCCGGAGCACATGCGGCGCGGGATCTACGCCGAGCCGCGCACGTATCGCGCCTGGGTGCGCTTCTCCGGGCCGGGCCCGTACATCACGCCGGACATCGACGACGTCGGGTTCATGAGCATGAGCATCAAGTTGATGGGCGTGCCCGGGCCGAAGCTGATGGAGGACGAGCAGGGGACGCAGGACATGATGGGCGTCTCGACGCCGACCTTCGTCACGCCGGACACCAAGGCGAACGCGAGCCTCCAGTACTGGAGCCTCCGGAACGCGGCGGTCTTCCACTTCATGAACCTGCGCTCGCCGCACCTCCTCGACTCGATCATGCAGCTGCTCTGGACGAAGACCCAGTCGAGCCCGCTCGAGAGCGAGTACTTCAGCTGTGTCCCGTACCTGCTCGGGGAAGGGCAGGCGATGCAGTACTCGTTCCGCACGCGGCTGAAGTCGCGGACGCGCGTGCCGCGGCTGCCGCTGCGGCCGCCGGACAACTATCTCCGTGACGCGATGGTCGCGACGCTCGCCGAGCAGGACGTCGAGTTCGACATCTTGCTCCAGGTGCAGACTGACCCGTTCAAGATGCCGATCGAGAACAACGGGGTGCTGTGGCCGACCCGGCTGTCGCCGCGGGTGCCGGCGGCGGTGCTGCGGATCCCGAAGCAGACGTTCGACTCGCCGGAGCAACTCGCGTTCGCGCGCGTCCTCTCGTACAACCCGTGGCACTCGATTGCGGAGCACCGCCCGCTGGGCAACCAGAGCCGGGCGAGGAAGCGCATGTACTACGAGCTGTCACAGCTGCGGCAGCAGATGAACAACGTCGAGCACTACGAGCCGACCGGCGACGAGACCTTCTGACGCCGATGGAAGCGCCGCTTTGGACGTACCCCCTCACCGTCGTTCCGCTGCTGGGCTTCTGCATCCTGATCGGAACCGAAGTCGGCTGGTGGGTCGCCGCCGCGATCTTCGTCCCGGCGCTAATCCTCATCGTGTTGGCAACCGCGATTGGGCTCCGCCGAAAGGCCGAGCGCCGACACAGCAGCCCGAGAACGGACTAAGTAACAGAGTGTTACTTGGGTTCTAAGCGGCCAGCGAGCAGCGCAGAAAAGAACCAAGTAACAGACTGTTACTTGGGTTCTTAGCGGCGCGAGTTGCGGCTGGCGATCAGGGCGAGTGCCAGGTTGACCGCCGAGATGATCGTCGTCATCTTCGCGGCCTTCGGCGGTAACGCGCCCGACTTGCCCGCGGCCCACGCTGAGATCGTGTCCGAGGCGTGGATCAGCGGGGCCTGGCGCACTGCGTGGCGCCGCACGTCGCGATCGCGCGAGAGCAGGTCGACGCCGATCAGGATCGTCCGCACCCCGAACATGCGGAACGGGTAGGCCATCGGCCCGGCCGCGTCGTCGACGTCGAGCCGCTTCGACAGCATGCTGGGCGCGAAGAGCCCCGCGGCGCCGTTGAAGATCCGGATGCCCGCCAGCGTGACGCGGGCGACATCGCCCAGCATCAAGCCGCCTCGACGCGCGCCCACGGCGCGAACGGGTTCTCGACCCCGCGGAGGGCGGGCTCGAGCTCGGGGAAGTGGCGCAGCAGCACGTCGCGCATCGAAGTGTCCTCTACCCAGTCGAGCCCTGCCTGCGTGTACACCTCGGGCCGGTAGTCGCGCGTGAAGAAACGGTCGCTCTTCAGGCGCCGCGACGCCATCAGGATGAAGACGCGGAACGCCGTGTCGCTGAACCCGAACCCCTTCGGCTTCGGCTCGGCGTACATGCCGACCATCAGGTCGACCCGCTCGACGTCGCCGTAGATCTCCCGCAGCTGCCGGGCCCACTCCGGGTTGTCCGTCATCTCCTCGAACGTCTCCACGGCCGGCATGTGGAAGAGCCGGCGGAACTGGTTGTAGCGCGGGACTCCGCGCTCACGCGAGCGGAGGATGTCGATCGCGGCGAGGTCGATCAGCGAGCCGTCGGGCCGGTCGAAATGCTGCAGGAACTTCGGGTAGTTGTGGAGCGTGATCGCGCCGGGGTGCATCGTCCCGAACGAGTAGAGGAGGTCGGACATCGACAGCTCGGAGAGCATCCCGCGAACCTGCAGGGCTCCGAGGTCGGGCAGCGTCGCGGCGCGAAGCTCGCGGTCGTCGTCGAGCGAGCGGAAGCTGAAGTCGTCGGGGATCAGCGGGTGCATGCGGTAGACCGCGACGAACTCCTCGGTCAGCGAGTACGGGACGCCGTGGTGGTCGGTCGCCGAGCCGGGGATCCCGCGCACGACGTCGTTGGACGTGCGCCGGCCGACCAGCTTGTCGAGCCGCTCGCCCTCGAGGCCCCACCAGTTGGCGCGCAGCGCGAGCACCGTCGTCGGGTGCGCGATGACGGCCGGCGTCCAGTCGACGGTGTGGATCTTCGCCATCAGCGCCGAGTTGACGAGACGCGCCTTGTCGTAGAGATCCTGGTCGTCGAGCTCGGGGTGCTGCGCGTGCAGGTGCTCGCAGATCGCGTTGTGCTCGCGCATGAACAGCGAGTGGAGCAGCGCCAGGCCGACCCAGAAGTTGCCCGCGACGCCCGTCAGGTCGATGTGCTTCTCGAGCTCGACCGGGGGCAGGCCCGTCTCGTCGATCTTCAGCTTGCCGTTCGTGTGCGAGCGCAGCGCGTCGGCGAATTTCGCGTCGCTCCCGTAGATCTGCGAGCCGTCCCACCAGTGGCTGTCGTCGGTGAGGAAGATCGCGGGGCCGTCCGGGTCGGCGGTCGGATCGGTCCGCGTGCGCTGGACCTTCATCGGGTGATCGGGCCAGGGGTCGTCGTCTGCGACCTCGATCTGCCACGGCTTCTTCGGCTCGCCCTTGCCGTGGCTGAACCAGTCGTGCACCTCGAACTGGATCCACGCTCCGGCGAGCAGGTTGAGCGTCGTCGCCGGCTGGAACTCGTCGCGCGTCAGGAGCTCGCGGCTGATCAGGCGCGGGTTGGGGTCGAGGATCTGTTCGGGCGCCTCGGCTTTCGTGTACCGGAGCGGGACGTTGCGGCCGAACCGGCTGCCCTTCGTCCCCATCAGCGGATCGTCGAGGTCGTTGTACGAGCCGTCGATCGTGCGCGCGGTGAGCTGGCGATCGTCCGGCGGCGTCGCCGAGCCATTGGTCTCGCCGCGACCGGTGTCGTAGAGGTTCTGCTCGCGCAGCCGGTCACGCAGCCCGATCAGCGTCAGCAGGCCGACGGGCATCGGCAGGCGGTGCCACCCGATCCGCTTGTCGACCTGCTCGGAGAGGCCGTCGAAGAGTGACGAGAACCGCGAGCCTGGCATCGAACGCTCCTTTCGCTGACGGTGAGCGAACTGCCCCGCTGGCCGCGGACGGGCGACCGATGTAAGCACGGTCGGCGAAACGCGTCAACGAGAGCCCGACAATGTTAGGTTCGCGGGGCGGCCCGGCCCTCCGAACAATCTCGAAGGGAGTAACGAATGGTTGTCGACGTGCCGCAGCTGGCCGAGATGTCGAAGGACGAGCTCGACGCGCTTTTCCGGAGTAGCGGCTCGGGCGAGATCCCCGTCGGCAGGACAAAAGGCGCGGTCCTGGTCGCTCCCGGCACCGACGTCGCCTGGCCCGTGAAGCGGCTGCTCGAGTTTCTCGTCTGGCGCGGAAAGGTCTTCGACCCGCGCAAGGGAGATCTGCTCAACCTGATCCTGCCTTTCGGGATCAAGGCCGTCCGCGCCAAGGTCTACAAGGACGCGAGCTGGCTCGACCAGAAGGAGACGATCGTCCTGGACTACTCGAAGACCTCGTTCGTGGCGAAGAAGATCAGGGACGAGATCCGCGAGGTCTCGCCAGGGGTCTATCTCGGGCTTGTCTACTGGGGGCGGGACAAGGTCCTGCATTTCACACTGACCACGAGCTGAGCCCGATGCCGCACCAGGTCGCACTGACGCTCGCCGCCAACGTCCCCACCGACAAGGTCGAGAGCCTGAGGCAACTGCTCGAGTCGATGGGCGACGGGGTCGCGAACGACTCGGTGATCGACTTCCGCAGATTCGACGGCGTCCACTTCGCGCGCTTCGTGCTGCTCGAGGAGGCCACCGACCTCGACGGCAAGCCGCTGCCGGCGCAGCTCCTCTACCTGTGCGACCTCGACATCTCGCGCGAGCGGCATCTCGGTGAGCTCGTCGACCTGGCGGGCGAGGGCATCGACCAGCTCTTCGAGCACTGCGAGGGCTATCCCGAGCTCCGGCGGAGGACGCGCGACGAGCGGTTCGCGTACCTGCAGCTGCACCGGATCCGCGAGCAGGCGTTCTACGTGAACACGATCGGCCGCTCGAGGCGGCAGATCCGCGAGGAGTCCGAGCTGCGGGACCGGCTCGAGGAGTTCGTCGACGGCGCCGACGGCCTGCGCACGAAGGACCCGGAGGAGATCAGGCGTGCGGTGCAGGAGCACGTCGAGTCCGACCGCTCGCTTCGCTGGGCGCTGAATCCGCCGTCGGGCCTCGACCTCGGCTTCCGGGTCCGCGAGCTCGTGCATGCGATCGCCATGCCGCTGCTGTTGCTCCTCTTCCTCCCGCTCATCCTCCTCGCTCTGCCCATCTACCTCGTCCTGCTCCGCATCCACGAGCGCAAGGACGACCCGCCGCACGACAAGCCCCCCGCGAAGCTCGTGCAAGACCTCGCCGCGCTCGAAGACCACCACGTGCACAACCCGTTCACGGCGATCGGCTTCGTCAAGCCCGGGCTCTTCCGGCGGCTGACGCTCATCGGCGTGCTGATGGGGATCAACTACGTGACGAGGCACGTGTTCAACCGCGGCAACCTGGCCGGGGTCAAGACGATCCACTTCGCGCGCTGGATCTTCCTCGACGACAAGCGCCGGGTGATCTTCGCCAGCAACTACGACGGCAGCCTCGAGAGCTACATGGACGACTTCATCGACAAGATCGCCTGGGGGTTGAACATCGTCTTCAGCAACGGGTTCGGCTACCCGCGGGCGAACTGGCTGATCAAAGACGGGGCGCGCGACGAGCTCGCGTTCAAGGACTACCTGCGCCTGCACCAGGTGCCGACGCGGGTGTGGTTCTCGGCGTACGGCCGGCTCTCGTGCGCCAACGCCGGCAACAACGAGCGGATTCGCGCCGGGCTCCGCGGCGAGCTGGACGATGAGGCCACCCAGCGCTGGGTGCAGGCGCTGTGAGCACGACGCCCGAGATGCACGACGTGCAGGGGCTCGTCGCGCGCGGCTACGGGAACCTCCTCGCGGCGCGCTTCGTCCTCCTCGGCATCGACAACCCCTCCGCCGGGCAGGGCTGGCTCGGCACGGTCGCGGCCGCCGTCACGCGTGCCGACGAGCGCCCGCAGAGTCGCGCGGTCCAGATCGCCTTGACGAGCTCCGGCCTCGAGAAGCTCGGTCTCGACGCGGCCACCGTCCACCTGTTCTCGAACGAGTTCGCGGACGGGATGACCGCCCCGCACCGCAGCCGGAATCTCGGCGACCTCGGCGACAACGCGCCCGAGCACTGGGACTGGGGCGGCCCGCGCACGCCGGAGGTCGACGCGATGCTCCTCCTCTACGCCGAGGACGAGGCGGGCCTGGACGCTCTGGAACAGGAACATGCAGGCCTGCGGGTCCTGGGCAAGCTCGGCACGTCCAATCTCGACGAACACGAGCCGTTCGGCTTTCGCGACGGCATCTCCCAGCCGCTGATCGAGGGCCTCGCGAAGAAGGGACCGCCGGAGACCACGCTCCGCTTCGGCGAGTTCGTGCTCGGCTATCCGAACGAGTACGGCCGCTACACGGACAAGCCGCTCCTCGACGCCCGCCCGGATCTCGGCCGCAACGGCAGCTACCTCGTCTTCCGTCAGCTCCGCCAGGACGTTCGCGGCTTCTGGAGCTTCCTCGACCAGGCTACGAAGAGGCCCGACGGCAGCTCCGATCCCGACCGCCGGCTCCGCCTCGCGGCCAAGATGGTCGGACGCTGGCCGAGCGGCGCTCCGCTTGCTCTCTCCCCCGACGATGACGACCCGTTGCTCGCGAACGCAAACGACTTCGCGTACCACCGGTACGACCGCACGGGCGCGCGCTGCCCGGTCGGCGCGCACATCCGGCGCGCGAACCCGCGCGACTCGCTCGACCCGAAGCCGGGGACCGCGAAGTCGTGGGAGATCAACCGTCGCCACCGGATCCTGCGGCGCGGCCGCGAGTACGGATCGGGAGTGACGCCGGACGAAGCGCTGCGCCAGGACGCTGTCGGCGCCGACGACGAGCACGGGCTGCACTTCATCTGCCTGAACGGAAACATCGCCCGGCAGTTCGAGTTCGTGAACAACACGTGGCTGAACAGCCCCAAGTTCGCCGGGCTCTACGACGACTCCGATCCCGTCACGGCGCCGTCACAGCCGTACGGCGGAACGTTCACCGTCCAGTCCGATACGGTGCGCGAGCGCGTGACCGAAGTGCCCCGATTCGTGTCCGTCAAGGGCGGCGCCTACTTCTTCCTCCCGGGCATCGCCGCGATGCGCAACCTCGCGGGAGTCGGCACCTAGCGATGGCACTGGACGCCGACGACCGTCTTCAGCTCGACTACGACCAGACGCAGCAGCTGCTGCGCACGCTCACGGACATCCGCTTCAAGTTGCTCGCCTTCGTGCCCACGATTGCGGGCGCATCTGTCGGATTCTTCGGCCGCGCGCGGCCGGCGGCAGAGCTGATGGCGATCGGCCTGGTCGGGCTCGTCGCCACGCTGGGCATCCTGATCTACGAGCTGCGGAACTCCCAGACCTACGCGGAAGCCGTGCAACGCGCCAGGATGCTCGAGCAGCGGCTCGAGCTCGGCTCCGGCGGCCTCCTGAGCGAACCGCGGGCCGGCAGCGGGCAGCTCTTCGGCTTCCTGCCGATCGGACGCGAGCTCGGATTGGCTCTGGTCTACGGCGCCGCGTTCGCAGGCTGGACGTACCTCGTCGCCTGGGGTGGGCTGGAAGCGCTCGATGTCCCCGGATCTCGCGGGTTCGGCGTCGTGATCGGCGCAGCCGTCGGCTTCCTCGTTGTCGTGGAGGTCAGTCGCGTCGGCGACGAGGAAGGAACGCCGAGCTAAGCAACTAGTACGTCGTGGGCTTGTTCTTCTTGCTCTTCTTCTCGGCGCGCTTTTCCTTCAGCGACTTCTGTGCGACTTTCTTCTGCAGTTTCTTCGGCTTCTCTTGACCCTTCACGGTCTCTCCTCTCGTCCGGTGCGGGTGGCTGAAGTCAAGCGTTCCTGCCGGACGACTGCAAGAGCACGAGCCCGAGGATTGCGCCGGCCGCTACGAGCTGCGCCCACGCGGGGACGCCGCCGGCTCGGTGCCAGCCCTCGACACGGTGGGACGGGAACAGCTTTCTTCCTCCTGGTCGCGGGAGCGGAACGACATGCTCGATGTCGGGCGCGGAGGCAGCCAGAGCCCCGAAGACGGCCGGGCTCGTCGGCCCGTAACGTAGGGCCAGTGCGCAGACTGCGGCCAGGCCGCTGCCGATCTCGAATCGTTGTGAGTTGATGTCGTGATGCGGCATGTGATCGCCGAGCGCGTGGAGCACCACACCGGCCGCAAGGGCCTTCTTGCGGGAGCCGAGGAGCGCTCCGGCGGCAGCTCCCGTGGCCACGTGCAGCGTGACGATCACCCTACGAGTGTAGAACTCCGCGGATGAGGGCCCGCGAGGCGTTCCGAGCGCTCGGGCGGCGGCGGTGGGTCGTCGTCGGGCTGCAGCTCGCAGCGGTCGCGGTGCTGCTCGGCGCACTCGGCTATGCGTTCAGGGACGCCTGGAAGGAGGCAAGGCCGCGACTGCGGCACGCCGACCCGGTCGACCTCGGCATCGCGCTCGCCATCCTCGCCGCCTACTACCTGCTCTTCACGATCGCCTGGCAGCGCATCCTCCGCGCCTGGGGGCTCCGCATCGCGTACTTCCTGGCGCTGCAGGCGGAGATGGCGTCGATCCTCGCCAAGTACATCCCGGGAGCGGTCTGGGTCCCGGCGGCGCGGGTCGCAGCGCTGCGGCGCGTCGGCATCCGTGACACCGCCCTGATCCTGGCCTCGGTCGTGCTCGAAGCGGGATTGTCGGCGGTCGCCGGCGTGCTCATCTTCTTCGCCTCGCTCGCGGCGCTCGGAGTGGATGACGCGCCAATCGCGCCGCTGGTGGGATTCACGGTGATCTGCGTGATCGGCCTGCACCCCCGCGTCTTCACGCCGCTCGCGCGGCGTGTGCTCAGGCCCTTCGGCGGCTCCGACTTCCCGCCTCTGCCCTGGCGCACGCTCCTGGGCGTAACGGCTTTTTACGTAGGCACCTGGCTCGTCGGCGGCACCGCCGTCTTCTTCCTGCTGCGCTCGGTCGGCGGCGACCCGGAGTGGACGCGACATTCCCTTCCTCGCCGGGGTCTCCGCCGTGGCGGCCATCGTCGCCGTGCTCTCGATCATCACGCCGTCAGGGCTCGGAGTGCGGGAGGCCACGACGTACGGCCTGCTGGTCGCGGTCGTGCCGGACGGCGTCGCGCTCGGAGCGACGATCCTGAACCGGCTGGCGATCACGATCGTGGAGCTGGCCCTGCTCGCCGTCGGCGTCATCGCCTGGCGAATGGGTCCGCGCCCACGGGGCTCGGACTCGCCCGAAGTGCCGCGCACTTCGAGCGACTAAGAACAAAAAATCCGGGCCCCTTGCGGGGCCCGGACCAAAAACTCACCGAGCCGGTTGCGCTTTCGTCCACTCAACCGATCAACTTTCGGCTTCCGCCTACGGTCGCTCGGTTCAGTTTCGACCTACTCGCGCTCCGTGCTCGGTGCAAGGGGGAACCTACGAGGTCTCAGGGCACGAGTCAAACACGAAACTCGCGCTCTTTGCGCACTTCGAAAATCGGGGTCAAACGAAGTTGTCGCAAAGAGCAAAGATCGACTCAGCCGGCCGGCCGGTCGACGACCTGCTGAGCCATCCCGCCGTCGATCAGGATGCTCGTTCCGGTCACGTACCGAGCCGAATCGGACACGACCCAGGCGACGAGCTCGGCGACTTCGCCGGGCTCCCCGGGGCGGCCCAGAGGCACCTCCGAACCCAGCTCCTCCGCCTCCACGTTGCGCTCCGTGGCGATCACGCCCGGCGCGACGGCGACGACCCGGATCGTCGGCGCCAGCTCGATCGCCAGCCCGCGAGTCAGCATGCCGAGTGCGGCTTTTGCGGCCGCATAGATGGAGAAACCAGGCCTCGGGACGTGCTCGTGGACGCTCGTGATGTTGACGATCACGCCGCCGGCGTCTCCCATCACGCGCGCAGCCTCCTGTGAGGCGAGGAAGGCGGCGCGGACGTCGACCGCAAACGTGCGGTCGAAATCCTCAGCTGTGAGCTCGAGCACCGGCTTCGCGGTCGACAGGCCCGCGTTGTTGACGAGGACGTCGAGGCGGCCGAACTTCTCGGCCACCTGGCGGACGAGCCGCTGCGGCGCCTCCGGGTCGGCGAGGTCACCCCAGCACCCACTCCGCGGGGCCAGCACTCAGCTTCTCGAAGGCCTGGCGGGTCTCGTCGTCGTCTGAGCGGGTGGCGAAGCCGAGCGCGTAGCCCTCGCGCTGTAGTCGCTCGGCGATCGCAAAGCCGATGCCCTTGCCGGCGCCCGTCACGAGCGCGACGCGGCGCGACTCGGCCAACCGGCTACGCGGGCTCGTCGCCGCGGTTACGGCGCCAGAAGAACAGCGCGCCGCCCACCGCGACCAGCCCGGCAGCGATCGCGCCCTTCTTCGGCGCTCCGGAACGTCCGGTCGCAGCGCGGGCCTTGCTCTTCATGGCGGCTTTGCCGACGGTCCAGGCCGCCCAGCCGAGGACAGCGTTTCGCTTGTTCAAGATTCCCATGCAGAGGAGGCTACCCGCCCCGGTGCCGCCCAAACGTATTGAGGGAGCGCCACTCTCGATGAGCGGCGCTCCCGATGGGGAGAGGGGCGGAGCCGGGCTACGGAGAAGGGGTTCGTACCCGGCCTATGCCTAGAAAGATTCCGGCGACGGCGAAAACTTGCGGCGTTCCTGCGACGTGTCTTCGTCGTCGGCGGCGCCTGCCGTGAAGAACGAGGCCAGCGAGCTCGGCAGCGGGACCATGGCGTAGCGGCGAAGAGCCGTCCGCTGGTTGTCCTGGCTGCGGGCGAAGTCGGAGCAGTCTTCGCACTCGCGGAGATGCTGCCGCAGGGAGGCGCGCTCCGAGCGCGGCAACAGGCCGTCGAGCTGGCGCGAGACGGCGCGCTCGGCCTCGTGGCACGTGAGAGAGCCCTCGAGCTCCTCGCGCAGGGCACGGCGGGCGCGGAAGACGAGCGTCTCGACTTCGTTGACCGAGTGCTCGAGGACCTCGGCGATCTCCTGGTACGAGCGGCCCTCCACCTCGCGCATCACGAGCGCGGCGCGCTCGTTGAAGTCGAGGCGCCCGAGGGCGCGACGGATGTCCTGGGCCGTCGGCCCCTCCTCGTCGGGGACGGCGGCAACTGCTGCGTCGTGGAGCTCGACCTCTTCGTAGCCGCGAGCCGTCTGGCGAAAGCGGCGCCGGCAGACCTCGTGGGCGATCCCCATCAGCCAGTTGCGCGGCACCTTGGGCCGCTCGCCGCCCTTGAAGGCGCGGTAGGCGTTGAGAAACGTGGTCTGCGTGACGTCCTCGGCGTCCTGCGGAGTCGGCAGCACGACGAGCGCGTAGCGGTACACGTCGAGGACGTGGCGCTTGTACAGGCGCTCGAACGCGCGGTCCGCACGTGGCCGTTGAGAGAGGAGCGCTGTCATTCGCTTTCAAACTTCTCTCGCCGTAGACGACCCCACTCCTCGGAGCGCTACGGGCCTGGTGGCGGTGGCGGCGGCGGCGGTGGAATGGGTGGAAGGGGTGGAAGCGGTGGAACAGGTGGTATGGGCGGAAGCGGTGGCAGTGGCGAGATCGGCGGGATCGGCGGGATCGGCGGAGGCTGGATCGGGAGGGTGGGCGGCCGAAGTGGGACACGAGGTATGCGGGGGAGCCGAACCGGGATGGTGCGGACGGCGTTCCGCGTCGCGGCACTGACGGGGCGCTCGGGTGGCGCCTCCGCCCCCGGCTGCGAGCCCGCCTCGGCAGCCGCGCCGTCCTGCAGGCGCCTGCGGGCGGAGGAATCGGCGAGCCGGGTCGGTCCGCGCTGGTCGGGTCTCGTGTCGACGAGGTCGCCGCTCGCGCCCGTGCGCTCGGCGATCGGGTTGGCGGCTTCCCGGCCACCGGTAAGCGCGGAAACCGAGGAGAAGTAGCGCCCGTCCAAGAGGGTCGGCTGGTGGCTCTTCACAGCCTTCTTGCTCCCAGCACTCGCGTCAATGATCTGGTGACCGACGCCGGCAGAGACGATCCCCGCCGCAACGACTGCCGCTGCCTTCACGCCCAGGCCGACGCCGCCGAGGGCGAACCCCCCGCCGGCGGCGCCTGCGCCCAGGAACGAGCCGAGCGATGCGGGCAATGGTGCGGCGGCAAGACCCTTGAGAGCGGCGCGCTGGGCTCGGCTGCGGCGCTCGAGCGAGGCGCAGTCCTTGCACTCGCGCAGATGCGCGCGGAGCCGTCCGCGCTCGGCGGAGGCGAGGCTGCCTTCGTTCAGCTGCGAGAGCGTGATCTCGGTCTGCTCGCAGGTGAGGCCTCCCTCGAGCTGCTCGCGAAGCGCGCGGCGCGCGCGGAAGAGCAGCGTCTCGACAGCGGAGATGGACAGTTCGAGGACCTGGCTGATCTCGGCGTACGAGCGGCCTTCGAGCTCCCGCATGACGAGCGCCGCGCGCTGGTTGAAGTTGAGGAAGCCGAGCGCGTTGCGGATCTCTTCCGCGGTCGGCACGTCCTCGTCGGGGCTCGGAGCGGCGTGGGTCTCTTCGACGCTGAAGGCGACCTCTTGCGGGCGGCGCTGCGAGTCGCGGAAGCGCTGCCGGCAGACGTTGTGGGCGATCTTGATCAGCCAGTTGTGCGGAAGCTCGGGGCGCTCGCCGCGGGTGAAGGCGCGGTAGGCGGAGAGGAACGTGATCTGGGTGACGTCCTCGGCGTCGGCCTGGTTGTGCAGGACGGCCAGCGCGTAGCGGTAAACCGCGTGCACGTGCTTCTGGTACAGCCGCTCGAAGGCGCGGTCTGCGCGGGACGGTCGCTGCGAGAGGAGAGGCGTCACGTCCCGGTGGATGCCGTTTCTAGGCAGAACTTGCGGTCTGTGTGCATGGCCACGTAGGTAGAACGGTTGGGCGGTACCGGTGGATACCTGGGGTTAGTCGTAGTGTGCCGCGTTTTTGCGGGTTTTGGTGGCCTTTTTGTGCTGTGTGGCGCGATTTTCCGGGGTACGCTCACCGCGGGTGGCGGGTGGCCCGCCTCCCCACCCAGGGTGGGGGCGACGGAGTTGGCTCCCCGGCTACGCGTGCCGCTCTACGGGCTCAGGCCTGAGCTTTGGCCCTGCGCTTCGGCGGCAGGTGAATCGCCCGGCCGAGCGCGACGAGGCCGGCTTCCTTGACGGCCTCGGAAAGCGTCGGGTGCGCGGCCATGCCGTCTGCAACCGTCTCCACCGTTGCCTCCGCGTCCAGCGCGACCACGCCCGCCTCGATCAGGTCGGTCACGTGCGGGCCGACCATGACGATCCCGAGCAGCTCGCCGTAGCGAGTCTCGTGGATCGACTTCACCCAGCCGACGGTCTCGTTCTGCATCACGGCGCGCGCATTCGCGACCCAGGGGAACATCCCGGTCGCCACATCGTCGCCGTACTGCTCGCGCGCCTCCGCCTCGGTCAGCCCGACACCCGCGATCTCCGGATCCGTGTAGATCGGCCGCGGCACGCCGCGGTTGTCGACGACCGCGTCGTGGCCCATCGCGTTCTCGGCGGCGACCTCGCCCTCGCGGAACGCCGTGTGTGCGAGCTGCCAGTAGCCGGCGCAGTCGCCGACCGCATAGATGTGCGCGACCGTCGTCCGCCGGTGCTCGTCGGCTGCGATGCCTTTGCTTCGGTCGGACTCGACGCCGATCTCCTCGAGCCCGAGCCCGTCGACGAGCGGCCCGCGGCCCACCGAGACGAGCATCAGGTCGCAGTCCACGGTCTCGCCCTCGCCGAAATGCACCCGTAGGCCGTCGCCGGTGTCCTCGACCTGCTTGCACTGCTTCTCCAGGTGCAGCGTGATGCCGCGCTTCCCGAACTGCTTGGCGAGCTCAGCCGAAGCGTCGTCGTCCTCTTGCGGGATCAGCTTCGGCAGCATCTCGACGATCGTCACCTCGGAGCCGAAGCGGCGGAAGATGGACGCGAACTCGCAGCCGATGATGCCGCCGCCGAGGACGACGAGCCTGCCCGGCACCTCCGTCTGTGCGAGCAACCCGGTCGAGTCGACGCAACGCGCCGAGTCGAGCCCTTCGATCGGCGGCCGCAGCGGGAAGGAGCCGGTCGCGATGATCGCCTGCTTGAACGTGACGTCCTCGCCGCCTTCGACCGAGATCGTGTTCGCGTCCTTGAAGCGCCCGGTGCCCTTGACCCACTCGACGCCGTTCGCCTTGAACAGCCCGGCAACGCCCGTCGTCATCTGCTTGACGACCTGATCCTTCCACTGGTTGGCCGTCCCGAAGTCGAGCTGCGGCTCGCCGACCTGGACGCCGAGCTTGCCGAACGTCTCCCCGGCCTCCTTCATCGCGAACGCGGTCTGCACCCAGGCCTTCGTCGGGATGCACCCGACGCGCAGGCAGGTGCCGCCCAGCTCGGGCTCCTTCTCGATGCAGACGGCCTTCGCACCCAGCTGTGCGGCGCGAATCGCTGCCGTGTAGCCGCCCGGGCCTCCGCCGAGAACGGCGACGTCACAGTCCATGGGCTCGATCCTACTGACCCTGCGCGGGGCTACGGGCAGTCCATCAGGTACTCGCCGTTGATGCAGCTGTCAGTGCCCGCACCGCCGTCGAGGGCGTCGACGCCGCTGCCGCCGTCTAGCGAGTCGTCTCCAGCGCCTCCCCACAGGCCGTCCTGGCCGGCGTTGCCGAAAAGGCGATCATTGCCCGGGCCGCCGTGGACGCTCTCGCTCCCCTCACCCCCGGCGACCACATCGTCGCCTTCGCCACCGCTCAGGAAGCCACCGCCGTCGCCGCCGTTGATGGAATCGTTCCCGGCGCCACCCTCGATCTCGGTGCTCGCGCTAGTCGGTGCGGTCAGCGTGTCGGCGAATGGGCTGCCCATGAGACGCTCAATCGAGCCTAGGAGATCCGCGCCATCACCCTCCCCACGGTCACCGCGACGGACGGTGACGGGGCCGACAGCACCCCTGTAGTCCATGAAGTCGATGCCGTCGTTGCCGTTGACGTCGTCATCGCCGTCCAGCGTCGGACAGGTCGGCGCGCATGGTCACCGCGCCGTCGCGCTCGTCGACCCTGGCGAAGCCGTAGCGCTCGTAGAGCCGAATCGACGGACTGTCCTTCGCGACGCTGAGCGAGATCGTCTTGTAGCCCTCGCTTCGCGCCTGATCGAGGAGCGCCGTCATCAGCTCCCCGCCGATGCCGTGGCCGCGCCGGCTCGGGACGACCGCGATCGAAAGCTCCGGCGTCGCCTCGTCGACGAAGCCGTAGCCGCGGCGGTTCTCCTTGAAGAGCCGGTACCAGGCGGCCCCCACCGGGAACCCGCTGTCGAGCGCGATCACGGCTGCGTCGCCGGGCCGTCCCCAGTTCTCGACGTAGTTCATCGCGTGGACGCCGCGCTCCAGCTCCTCCGGCGAGCGCCAGTAGTACGCGTGGCGAAGCATGTCTCGCAGGAAGCGGGCGTCCTGCGGCGTGCCCGGCCGAATCATCCCGCGCGGAGTTCCTCCACGAGCTGGAGGCGGTTGCCGTCGGGATCGAAGATGTCGAGCACCCGCACCTCGTCGTGCAGCTCGAGCACGGTGCCGACGTTGACGGCCTCGCCCCGAAGACGCTCGGCCTCGGCCTTGATGTCTTCCACGTCGATCGCGGCCACGCCTCCGTCCTCCTGCGGCTCGCCCTCTGCGATCGCGATCCTCATCTCCCCGCGCTCGAGCTTCGCCCAGCCGCCCTCCTCGTCGACGAAGGTCTCCGTGAAGCCGAGCGTGCCGGTGTAGAAGGCCCGGGCCGCCGCGAAGTCGCGGACGAGGTACCAGACGCGGATCACAGGGCCAGCCCGGGCTCCTCGATCAGCGTCTTCACCGTGCGCAGGAACTCGGCGGCCTCGGCCCCGTCGGCCGCCCGGTGATCGCAGGTCAGCGTCAGCGACATGAGCGGGCGCGGAACGAAGGCGTCGCCCTGCCAGACGGGTCGCTGCTCGATCGCTCCGACCGCGAGGATCGCGACCTGCGGCGGGTTGAGGACGGCGATGAACTGCTCGACGCCGTACATCCCGAGGTTCGAGATCGTGAACGTGCCGCCCTCGAGGTCGTCCGGGGAGAGCTTGCCCTGGCGCGTCCGCTCGACGAGCGCCTTGCGCTCTGCGGCCAGCTCGACGAGCGACTTGCGCTCGGCCTCGCGCAGCACCGGGACGAGGAGCCCGCGCTCGGTCGCCACGGCGAGCCCGACGTGCGCGTTCGGGAAGATCCGGAGCTCGTCGTCCGCGTAGTGAGCGTTCAACCGGCGGTGCCGCAGCAGGGCGATCGCACAGAGCTTCGTCAGAACGTCGGTCACCGTCACGCCCTCGTCGCGGAGCCGCTCTCGCAGCTCCTGCGCTCGGGTCATGTCGGCGGACATCGAGATCTGGAAGGCGGGCGCCTGCCAGGCCTCGGTCAGCCGGCGCGCGATCGTCTTGCGGAGCGACGAGAGCTTCTCGACCTCCGCCTCGAGCGGCGCCGAGCCGACGGTGGCGTGCGCGGGCGAGGTCGCGGCGCGCTCGACGTCTTCGGCGACGATGCGACCCTCGGGGCCGGTGCCGGTGAGCGAGCTGAGCTCGATGCCGCGCTCGCGCGCGATCCGGCGGGCGAGCGGCGACGCCTTCAGGCGGCCCCCGTTCGAGGCTGCCTGCTCCTTGGCAGCCGCGTCGGCGGAGGCTTCGCGGCCACGCTCGCGCTCCTCCTCGCGCGCGGGCCCCGGCGAACCCTCTTCCTGCGCCTCATCTTCGGCGACCTCGGTCGGCTCCTCCTTCGTCTCGACCTCCTCCCCGGCCTCGCCGATGACGGCGATCCTCTTGCCGACCTCGATCTCCTCGCCCTCGCCCGCGAGGATCTTGAGCAGGACACCGCTGGCATCGGCTTCGACCTCCTGCGTCACCTTCTCGGTGTCGAGCTCGTAGAGCGCCTCGCCCTTCTCGACCTGGTCGCCCTCCTGCTTCAGCCAGCGGACGATCGTGCCGGACTCCATTCCCTGGCCGAGGCGGGGCAGGCTGACGTCGACTGCCACTAGCGCCCCACGGTCTTGTTGATTGCCTCGAGCACGTCGTCGGCGTGCGGGACGACGAACTCCTCCATCACGGGCGCGAACGGAATCGGCGTGAACGTCGCCCCCACGCGCTCCACCGGCGCGTCCAGCCAGTCGAACGCCTGGTGCTGGACGATGGCGGCCACCTCGGCGCCGAAGCCCATCCGCGTCACGGCCTCGTGTGCGACGACGCAGCGGTTCGTCTTCTTGACCGACTCGACGATCGTCTCCTCGTCGAGCGGCTGCAGCGTGCGCGGGTCGACAACCTCGACCGAGACTCCGCTCTGCTCGGCCTCCTCGGCCGCGGCGAGCGCCTCGTGCACGAGCCGGCCCGTGGCGACGACCGTCACGTCCTCGCCCTCACGGTGCACGCGCGCCTTGCCGATCGGGATCGGCTCCAGCTCTTCGGGCACGTCCTCCTTCAGCCCGTACAGCGTGCGGTGCTCGAAGAAGACGACGGGATTGTCGTCGTAGATCGCAGACCAGAGCAGGCCGCGCACGTCGGTGGCCGTCGACGGGAAGACCACCTTGAGCCCGGGGATGTGCACGAACCAGGCCTCGAGCTGTTGGGCGTGCTGCGCGCCGGGCGACCAGCCCGCCCCGCCCTGCGTGCGCACCGTCAGCGGCACCTTCAGCTGGCCGCCGGACATGTAGCGGTGCTTCGCCGCCTGGTTCACGAGCTGCTCGGCGGCGAGGGTCAGGAAGTCCTCGTACATGACTTCCACGACGGGCCGCATGCCCTGCATGGCGGCCCCGATGCCCGTGCCGACGAGCCCCATCTCGGCGATCGGGGCGTTACGCACCCGCGCAGGCCCGAACTCTTCGAGCATGCCCTGGGTGACGCCCATCGAGCCGCCCATCTCGGCGATGTCCTCGCCCATGATGAAGACGTCGTCGTCCTTCCGCATCGCCTGGGAGAGCGCGTCACGGATTGCTTCGCGGTAGCTGAGCTCAGGCATAGACGTTCTTGAGAGCGTCCTCGGGCTTGGGATCGGTCCCCGCCTTGGCGAACTCCACTGACGCCTCGACGAGCTCGTGTGCCTCGCGATCGGCCTCCTCGAACTCCTCGTCCGTGAGGCCGAGACGCTCACGGAGCTTCGTGATCGGATCCTGCGTCTCCCGCAGCTCGTCGAGCTCGCCCTTCGGCCGGTAGACCTGTGGGTCGCCGATGTAGTGGCCCGTCAGCCGGTACGTCTCGAGGAGCAGGAAGACGGGGCCGCGCCCCTCGCGGGCGTGGTCGAGAGCGGCGTGCGCGGCCTGGTAGACCTCTTCGACGTCCTGGCCGTCGACTCGCATCGCCTCCATCCCGTACGCGACGGCGCGCTTCGTCAGGTCCTCGATCGGAAGGTGCTGGCTGGCCGGCGTCGACTCCGCCCAGTGGTTGTTCTCGCAGACGAAGACGGCCGGAACCTTCCAGAGCTGCGCCATGTTGAGCGCCTCGTGAACGGTGCCGATGTTCGTCGCCCCGTCGCCGAAGAACGCGACTCCGACCCGCGGCTCGTCGCGAAACTGGAAGGCGAGCGCGGCGCCGACGATCGCCGGCAGGCCGCCGCCGACGACTGCATTCGCGCCGAGGTTTCCGCGCTCGACGTCGTAGAGGTGCATCGACCCGCCGTACCCGTGCGAGCAGCCTTCGATCTTCCCGTAGAGCTCGGCCATGACCTCGTTCGGATGCGTGCCCTTGGCGAGCGTGTGACCGTGCGCGCGGTGCGTGGAGGCGATCACGTCGCCTTCCTCGAGCGCTCGGCAGACGCCGACGGCGCAGGCTTCCTGGCCGATCGCGACGTGCAGGAAGCCGGGCAGCTCGCCTGCGCGGAATCGCTCTTCGACCTTCTCCTCGAAGCGTCGGATGAGGAGCATTTCGCGGAAGAACTCCCGCAGCTGCTCCTCTGACGCGGACCCCTTCTTCTCGACCTTCGCCACGGCCCTGCAGTGTACGGTTCGAGCCCGTGAAGCTCGTCAGACAATGGCGGGAGATCGAGCGGAGCCTGCCCGAGAACTGGGGCACTGCGCGCTTCCGGCTGACGACCGACGACGAGGACAAAGCGAAGCGCGCGGCGGCGCTGCTCGCGTCCATCAATCCCGGACGGCGCGGCAAGACGGTGCGTTTCTACGCGGCGCGCGGGGGTGCCGGCCCCTCGGCGGACGCGGTCGAGCGCCTGCTGCCCCGGCTCGATGAGGAGCGCGTCGGAGGGAAGCTCGAGCTCGTCGGCACGGACGAGGCCGAGGCCCAGGCGGAGATCTCGCGAGCCTCGCTCGCCGAGGCCTGGGACGAGGCTCTCGCTGCGCTCCCGGACGACTGGAGCGACATCTACGCGGAGGTCGAGCTCGTCTCCAGCGACTGGCTCGAGCGGGCGGCGTTGCTTCTGGCACCCGTTAACCCGGCGCGGGCGAGCGGCAAGCCGGTCCTGCGCTTCCGGGTCGCGCGACTGCAGGGCTACGGGGCCTCTCCTGAGATGACCAGGCGCTGCCTCGAGCGCCTCGATCAGGAAGAAATTCGCGGAGAGCTCCGGATCCTGCGCGTGCTCTCCGGCACGGAGCACGTCGCCACGCAGGGGCCGGTCTGGTACGCCGAGGGGCGGGCGGTGTGAACGAGCAGCCCGTGTCGTGGCTGCTCATCGAGAAGGGCTGGGAGGTCGTCGGCTCGGACGGCGAGCACGTCGGCAAGGTGGAGGAGGTCGAAGGCGAGGGCGACATCTTCAGCGGCCTCCTGGTCTCGACCCACCTGTTCGGCAAGCCCCGCATGGTGTCCGCGGACCAGGTGGCGGAGATCGACGACGATGGTCGAGTCCACCTCTCGATCAGCTCGGACGAGGCGAAGCAACTCGAGGAGCACGAGCCACCCGAGCCGGCCTGAGCTCCTACACGAGCGGCGCGGGGGGCGGCGGGCCGGGGCTCGGTGGCCGCAGCACGCCCTGGAGCGCCTGCACGTGCTGGCGAATCAGAGCCGTCGAGTACGAGAGCTGTTCCGGGCTCGGGGGCGGCGAGCCAAGTCGAAGCGTTCGGTCGGCCTCGAGCGTCCCCACGAGCTCGTCTAGGGAGCTGCGGAGCCGGCCCGCGGCCTCTCTCGACGGATCGTCTGAAGCGCGCGTCTCGAGCGACCGCGCTTCGGCGGCGAGTGCCTGGATCTGGCCGGTCACGACAGAGCCATCGGCGAGGACGGCGTCCAGCGCGACGAGACTGCGCCGGGAGAGATCTGCTAGCTGGGTGGACCACGAAGCAGCCTGGGCCCGCCGACGTCTCCAGACGAGGAGCCCCGCCAACGATGCCCCCGCCAGAGCGAGTCCGAGGGCGATCCAACCCCAGGGCGTGCTACTCGTGGACGACGGCTCATCGGCCTCGACCGTTGTCGGAGGCGGAGGTGGTGGCGGCGGAGGTGGTGGCGGAGGTGGCGGAGGCGGTGGCGGAGGTGGCGGAGGCGGTGGCGGAGGTGGCGGAGGCGGAGGCGGTGGTGGTGGTGGTGGCGGCGGAGGTGGCGGCGGAGGCGGAGGTGGTGGCGTCGCCGGTGGAGGAGCGATCGGCGTCTCATTCGTCCTGGTCTGGGTGACGGCCGGTCGTGTGGCAGTCACGGTCGGTCTCGTCACCGACTCGCCGATCTGGGTCGTCACAGCGCTTCCGTCGCCGCCTCCGCAGGCTCCGAGGAGGAAGCCGGCGACGGCCACCACGGCGAAACCCGGGGCGGTGAGACCAAGCCTGCGCAGCGCTCGACGACGATCCGCCATGTCCTCAGTTTGCAAGCCCTCCACCGCCGTCACATCATCCCGATCGGACGACGGGCTCCTGGGGCGATCCGACCGGCCGAAAAGCGACCGGGCAGGACCACGGCCGAGACCATGAGGCCGTACGCGATGGACGTTGCGGTAACGAAGGTGTCGAAAGCGGCCGTAATGCCGCTGACCGTCTGGTTGTCGAGCAGCTGCAGGATGCTGTCGAAGCCCGCGCTGCCCGGTACGAGCATGAGGACGCCGGGCACGATGAAGACGAGCGGCGAGCGGCGGAGCCCGGATCCGACGAGGCCGCCGGCGAGACCGACCGCGAGCGTTGCCACAAAGACACCGGCTTGTGCTCCGACGAGTGCCGCGCCGGCCGCATTGGCGGCGAGGGCCAGGACCGTTGCGGCGCACATGATCCACGCGTCCCGAAACTGTGCGCGCAGGGTCAGCGTGAACGCGAGCCCGGCCGCAACTGCCGCGATCAGGTCCGTTCCCGCGAAGGCCGTGTTAGTGCCGACCGCCTCTGTCGCGCCGAACCAGGCTCTCCGCGATCGACCGCCCGACCTCGACCCCGAAGACGAGGCCGAGAAGCTGGACGAGAGCGTTCGCTGTGTTCGCGACGCCCGACTGGAGGTGCTCGCTCGACAGCTCGCGCATGCCGATCGTGAGTCTCATACCGGGCAGAAACGTCACCAGCGCGGCCAGCGTGACAACGGTGGGCGACACGTCGAGGCCGAGGTGGACGATCGCCGCCGCACAGAAGCTCGCGGTGACCGCCGCGAGCGGAGCCGCCATCGGCTCGGTGCGTGGAGTACGCGTTGCGGGAAGCGCAACCGCGCCCACGAGCAGCCCGACGACGGCCGAAGCGGCGATCTCGTGCCAGCCGCCGCCGAGCACCGGCGTCAGAGCAGCGCCTGCGATCGCGTACGCGGCGAGCAGTATCGGCCAGGGACGTTGCAGCGGCCGTGACTTGATGTCTGCAAGCGCCGTGAGCCCGGCGTCCGCGTCGAGGCGCCCGGCGAGCACGTCCTGGACGAGGTCGTCGACGCGGGCGATCCCGTCCAGATCGACCGCCGCGGGACGTACGCGGACGGTGAACGTACGCTGGTGGGGAAGCGATCCGAGCGAGACCTCGACCAGCGTCGGCGTCGCGGAGACCTGGACGTCCGTGAGTCCAAGCGACTGGGCGAGAGCGAGGACCCGGTCCTCGAGGTCAGCTGTCGGGTAGCCGGCCTCGTGGCCGACGCGCACGAACCGGATCAGGAACTCAACGGCCGAGTCCGACATCGACCGCCGATCTTCGCAGGCGCTTCGCGGCTAGCCGATGGTGCCGCCCAACTCGTCGGCCAGCGCGACCGCATCGCGCGCGTCCCGCGCGATCACCAGGCAAGTGTCGTCGCCGGCGATCGTCCCGACGATGCGCGGATGGCCGAGCCGGTCGAGGGCGCGGGCGATGGCGGGGGCGGACCCGAGCTCCGACTGGACGACGACGATGTTCTGCGCCGCCGTGGCGCTGCGCCCGAACTGCGCGAGCACGCCGGCGAGCGCGTCCCGAGGCTCTCCGCGACGGCTCTCCTGCGGCGCCACGTAACGCGGCCGGCCCAGCACGTCGTGCGTCTTCTCGAGGCCTAGCTCCCGGATGTCCCGCGAGACGGTCGCCTGGGTCACACGGCAGCCTCCGCGCGCGAGCGCCTCGAGCAGCTCGTGCTGCGTACCGATCCGCTTGCGGGCGACCACGCTGGTGATCAGCTTCTGTCGTGCCGCCTTGTCGAGCTCCCGGGCCTGTTGCATAGACACGAATAAGTATGCGTGCATGTTTCGCGCCCTGCTCAGGACGGGTAACGTCACCATCGTGTTGCGCAAATTGTTGTGGACCGCGATCTACGGCGTCCTGACCGCCGCCGCGACAATGGTCGCCAAGAAGGCCGCCTCGCGCGTCTGGCGGGTCCTGACCGGCGAGGAACCACCGACCAAGAAATGACACTGACGAAAGCCGATCACGTCATCGACCGCGCCGCCTCGCGACTCCAGGAGTTCGCCGACCGCACGGCCACTGAAGGCGGCCTGAGCGCCAAGCTCGCCCAGCCGCTCGCCGACGACGCAGCGTTCCTGCGCAAGCTGAAGCCGAGCCTCATCGTCAAGCGGGCAAAGGGCGAGGCGCCGACGAATCAGAAACCGGCCGAGGGCACGGTTGCCCCCACCGGGCCCCAGCTCGACGAGCGCCCGAAGCCGAAGCGCAGCCGCGGGCCGAGCCCGTTGGTCGTCATCGGCGCGGCGCTCGTCACGGGCATCATCCTCGCCAAGGTCCTCGACTGGAGAGGCCATGCCCACCCAAGAGACTGATGGCCGCGGCATCGGCGCCGCCGTCAAGAACGTAGTCGGGCACGCCGGCGCCTGGTTCCGGCTCGAGAAAGAGCTCGCCGCCCTCGAGCTGAAGAAGAAGACCACCGCCATCGGGCTGGGCATCGGCCTCGGGATCGGCGCTGCTCTGGTCGCCCTTTATGCCATCGGTTTCCTGTTCGCGACGATTGCGGCTGTCCTCGCCACGTTCATGGATACGTGGCTGGCCCTGCTCACGGTCACGCTGTTCCTGCTGCTCGTGACCGGGATCCTCGCCGCCGTGGCCGTCAACCGCCTCAAGCACGGCACGCCGCTGACCCCAGAACAGGCGATTCGCGAGGCCCAGCTCACCAGGGAGGTGCTCAAAGGCCATGTCGACACCCCCCAGTAGCCGCAAGCCGAGCCCTACAGAGCAAGCCCGGCGCGAGGTCGAGGCCGAACGCGAGCAGCTCGTCCAGGCTGTCGACCAGCTCCGCGCTGAGATCAAGGACATGAAGGCGAGAATGCGCCGGAAGCTCCCGTTTTTCGCTGCGGGTGCGCTCGCTGCCGGCTTCTTCGTCGCCGGCGGCGCCGGTGCGACCGCGCGCCTCCTCGCTCGGCGCAGCCGCGAAGGCAGCGAGAAGGCGCGCTTCGGCCGCTTCCGCCTTGTCGACCGCGACTAGCGACCCCCCACCAGTCGGACACGTCCCGTCCGGCCCGCACCGGCTGAGCGCCGCCGAGTGGATCGACGTCTTCAAGCGATCGTTCAAGCAGTTCGTGGCCGACGACTGCATGGGTCTCGCTCAGCAGGTCGCGTACTCGTCGCTGCTCGCCTTCTTCCCCGCAGTCGTCCTGCTCGTCGGCCTGCTGGGCCTGGTCGGAGCCTACGACGACTTGCAGGACTTCCTGAACCCGGTAGCGCCCGAAGCGGTCACCGACCTGATCGAGCAGCTCCAGAACGACTCGGGCGGGAGCGGCTCCGTCGTGGCGGTGGTCGTCGGCGCCTTCGCAGCGGTCTGGATCGCGAGCGGCGCGATGGGCTCCGTGGTGAAGGCCGTCAACCGCGCCTACGACCGGGTCGAGACACGCCCGTTCTGGAAGGTGCGGCTGATCGCGATCGTGCTCGTCACAGCCTCCGGCATCGTGACTGCGGGCACGCTGCTTCTGATCGTCTTCGGCGGCACGATCGGCGAGGCCATCGCTGACCAGGCTCACCTCGGCAGCGAGTTCGAGCGGATCTGGAACATCGTCCGCTGGCCGCTCGCGTTCGTCGCCGTGCTGCTCCTCTTCGAGCTCATCTACTACCTCGCACCGAACAAGGAGCAGCGCAGCTGGAAATGGATCACTCCGGGCTCCCTCGTCGGCGCCGTCATGTGGCTGGCGCTCTCGGGGCTCTTCGCCCTGTACACCTCGTTCAGCAGCTCGTACTCCAGGACGTACGGCACGCTGGCCGGCGGCATCATCCTGCTGCTCTGGCTCAACTACACGGCGTGGGCGATCCTCTTCGGAGGGGAGCTGAACGCCGAGCTCGACCGTCAGGCTGACATCCGCGCCGCTGGCGGCCCGAAGGCGGGCCTGATCAAGCCCGCGAGGCGGACTACCTGACGGTGAAGGAACCGCGCAGGCGCCGCTTCTTGTCCGAGCGGTAGCTGTACTTCCCTGCCCGCAGGCGCACGTTCCACGTCGCCCGGGCTGTGCCGGCAACCGCCGTCTTCCGGTTGATGCCCGGCCCCGTGAGATGGAAGTTCTGCGTCTTCGCGGTGTCCCGAACGGAGATGCGGTAGCTGCCGGCGGCGACCGCGCGCGCCTTCGAGCCGCTGGAGGTCTTCACCGAGATCGCGTTGGCGCTGACGCTGGCGCTCAGGCGGCGCACGACGGGAGGCGGCGGCGGGTCGGGCACGTTGCCGACCTTGAACGTTTTCATCATCGTCGTCGAGTGCGGATCGCACTGATAGCGGTAGATCTGCACGTCGGCGAAAACGACCGTCCAGGTCGCGGTTTCCGCGTTCTCCACCGACGTGAACTGGTCGACGCCGGCTCCGGAAAGATGGAAGTTGTGCTCGATGGCCTTGTCCTCGACGACGATCGCGTACTCGCCCGCATCGAGTTGCGTGACCGCAGTGCCGTCGGCGTGGCGGAGGAAGATCGTGAAGCCCGGCCCGACCTCGGCCCGCAGAGTCTCGCGCGGCTGCGCAGGGGCTGCTGCAGCAGGCAAAACTGCGAGTGCGGCCGCGATGGCGGCGACGATGACAGCGGCAGGGCGATGCGACAAAGCTTCTGTACTACTGAATTGTCTCCGGTTCGGATTTAGACTAGCGGCCATGCGCTTTGGCAAAGACGAAAAGACCAAGCTGATCTCGCAGGTTCCGCTGTTCGCGAACTGCTCGAAAGGAGAGCTGCAGGAGATCGCGGCGATCGCGGACGAGATCGACATCGCCGAGGGGAAAGAGCTGACCAAGGAGGGATCTCCGGGTCGTGAGTTCTTCGTGATCATCGAGGGCACGGCGTCCGTCGCGCAGGACGGCGACGAGATCAACGACCTCGGCCCCGGCGATTTCTTCGGAGAGGTTGCCCTCGTCAAGGACACGCCACGCACCGCCACGGTCACCGCCACCTCGCCGGTCCGGACGCTCGTCGTCACCAGGCAGAACTTCAAGCGCCTCATCGAGCATCAGCCGGACATCGAGCGCACCGTCCTGAGGGCGCTCGTCGACCGCTCCCCCTAGGAGGCCTAGGCGCGGAGCTCGGCGCCGAAGCGCTTCGCGAGCGCGTCGACGATCTTCTTGCGCAGGCCGGCCGCGTCCTCGTCCGACAGCGTGCGCTCGGACGACTGGAACAACACCGAGAACGCGATCGACTTGTTGCCTTCGGCGACCTGGTCGCCGCGGTAGACGTCGAAGGGCCGCATCTCCCGCAGCTCGGGCCCGGCCGCCTCCTGGGCGGCGGCCACCAGCTCGCCGGCGGCGACCTTCTCGGGCACGGTGAACGCGAGGTCCTGGTGAACCGCCGGATACGTGATCACGTCGGTGAACCGCACCTCGTCGTCGGCGGCGGCCTGCAACTCGCCGAGATCGAGCTCGAAGGCACCCCAGACACCGTCGAGCACGGCAGGGTGCAGCTCGCCGACGATGCCTGCCGCTCCGACCGACGCAGCCTTGCCCGGGTGGAACAGCTCCTCATCCGTTCGCTCGAACGCGGCTTCGACCTTGAGCGCCGCGCAGAGCGTCTCGACAGTGCCCTTCGCCCGGCTCCAACCGCCCTCGACGATGCCGGCCACGTGCCGGCGCTCCTGTGGCAACTCACCGGAGGGGAGATAGACGCGCGCCACCTCGAAGAGCGCGATCTCCCCTGCTCCGAGCTCGACGTTCCGGCGCACGGCGTCCACGAGGCTCGGCAGCAGGCTGGTCCGGAGGACGGCGAGCTCGGCCGAAATCGGCTCCGGTAGCCGCCACGCGTTGGGATCGCGGTCGCTCGGCCGCAGCGAGGGCGTGTAGGTCTCGCTGAGACCGAGGCCGACGAGTATGTCCTCGACCCGCCGCACCAGCCGCTGGAGTGGTGTGAGCGCCCCGAACATCTCCCGCCGGGCCGGGAGCGTGAACGGGACGTCGTCGAGCGCGTACCGGGCGACCTCCTCGACGACATCGACCTCTCGGGTGACGTCGCGTGCCCGCCAGGTCGGCGCCAGGACTTCGCCGTCGCGCACTTCGAAACCGACCCGCTCCAGCCAGCCGGTCTGCTCGCCGACCGGGGTCGAGAGCCCGATCAGCTCGTCGGCCCGCTCGGGCCGGTACCGGATCACCGGCCGCTCGGGAAGGTCACCCTGCACGTCCACATGGCCGACCCACTGCGCTCCCGCGGTCTCGACGATCAGCTGCGTGGCGAGCTTCGCCGCCTGCTCCGCCAGATGCGGGTCGACGCCCTTCTCCCAGCGATTCGATCCTTCGGTCCGGAGCCGAAGCCGCTCGGAGGTGCGGAAGAGCCCGGTGGGTTCGAAGTTCGCCGCCTCGAGGAGGACGTCGCGAGTGGACTCGCCGATCTCGGTCTCTTCGCCGCCCATGATCCCCGCGAGCGCGACAGCCCGCTCGGCGTCGGCGATCACGAGGTCGCTCTCCTCCAGCCGGCGCTCGACGCCGTCCAGTGTGCGAATCGTCTCCCCGGGCCGCGCACGGCGCACGATGATCCGGCCGCCCTTCAGCGTCGCGAGGTCGAAAGCGTGCAGCGGGTTCCCGAGCGCGTGCATGACGTAGTTCGTCACGTCGACCACGTTCGAGATCGGCCGCATTCCGGCAGACGCGAGGCGGGACTTGAGCCAGATCGGCGAGGGCCCGACCTCGATGTTCCTGAAAAGCCGCCCGATGTAGCGCGGGCAGCCCTCGAGATCCTCGACCGCGACGTCGACGGGCTCGTCCCCCGCCGGCTGCGGGTCGGTGCCGGGAGGCGGGGCCAGCTCGAGGTCGTAGAGCGCGGCGATCTCGCGCGCCAGGCCGTACATGGACAGCAGGTCCGGGCGGTTTCCGGTCGCCTCGACGAGCAGAATCTCCTCGACGAGCGGCAGCAGGTCGCCCAGCGGCGTGCCCGGCTCCGTCTCCGGCAGCACCATGATCCCGGAGTGGTCCGAGCCGAGCTCGACCTCGTCCTCGGCGAGGATCATCCCGTCCGAGAGCTCGCCGCGAACCTTGCGCTGCTCGAGCTGGAGGCCACCGGGGAGAACCGCACCTGGGAGCGCGACCGCGACCGTCGCGCCGGCGCCGAAGTTCCAGGCGCCGCAGACGATCTGGCGCGGCTCGCCCTCCCCCACATCCACCCGGCAGAGCTGCAGGCGGTCGGCGTTCGGGTGCTTCTCCGCCTCGAGCACCTTGCCGACGCGAAAGAGGCCGAGGTTGCCGTCCTCGTCCGGCACGCCTCGCCGCTCGATTCCCTCGACCTCGGCCGTGGAGATCGAGAGCCGCGTGGCGAGCTCGTCGAGAGGCATCTCGACGGGGACGTAGTCGCGAAGCCAGGAGACCGGGACTCTCAAAACTGCCTCAGCACTCGCAGGTCGCCCTCCCAGAGGGCACGGATGTCGGGGAAGTCGAACTTCAGCTGCGCGACCCGCTCGATCCCGCAGCCGAAGGCGAATCCGGACCATTCGTCCGGGTCGACACCGACGTTTTCGAACACCCGGGGGTCGACCATGCCCGCGCCGCCCATCTCGAGCCAGCCCGAGTAGCGGCAGGTGCGGCAGCCCTCGCCGCCGCAGATCCCACAGGAAACGTCCGGCTCGATCGACGGCTCCGTGAACGGGAAGTAGTGCGTTCGGAATCGGACCTTGCGATCCGGCCCGAAGATCGCGCGCATCACGTGGAGCAGCGTCCCTTTGAGGTCGGCGAGCGTCAGCCCGCGGTCGACAGCGAGGCCTTCGAACTGGAGAAAGATCGGGTAGTGAGTCGCGTCGATCGCGTCTCGCCTGTAGCAGCGGCCGATCGAGACCATGTAGATCGGCGGCGGGCCCTCCTCCAGCGCATGGATTTGCGACGGTGAGGTCTCCGTCCGCAGGACGTGGTGCTCGTCGAAGAAGAACGTCGCCCGCGGCGAGCGCGCGGCATGCCACGGGTCGAACGCGAGCTTGTCGAAGTTGTACTCCGTCGTCTCGACCTCGCGGTCGTCTCGAATCTCGTAGCCGAGGCCGATGAAGGCGTCCTCGATCTCCCTGCGCGCCTGCGTGACCGGGTGCAGATGGCCCAACGGGAGCGGCTCGCCCGGCAGTGTGACGTCGACAAAGTCCTCCGAGAGGGCACGGTCGAGCTGCGCTCGCTCGAGCGCCGCTTCCCGCTCGGCGACGGCCTCCTCGATCGCCTCGCGCGCAGCGTTCAGCGCCATCCCGCTCTCGCGGTCGCGCACACCTCGGAGGGCCTGCTTGAGCTCGCTCTTCCGCCCGAGGTAGCGGACGCGCAGCTCGTCGAGCTCGTCAGGCGCCGAGGCGGCTTCAATCGCGCCCAGGGCTTCGGTTTTCAGGGCCTCTGCGTCCACTCCGCGACACTACCGCGAGAATGGGCCGATGAGCGAGTACGACCCCTTCGCGCCGATCTACGACCAGTGGTCGGAGCACATGACCGAGGACGTGCCGTTCTACGTCGACCTCGCGCGCGAGGCGGACGGCCCGATCGCCGAGCTGGCCGTCGGAACCGGGCGCGTCGCCATCCCGGTCGCTCGGGAAACCGGCAAGCGCGTGGTCGGGATCGACCTCTCGCCTGCGATGCTGGCGATCGCCCGCGAACGCGCCGCCGAAGCAGGCGTCGACCTCGAGCTCCGCGAGCAGGACATGCGCGACTTCGAGCTCGGCGAGCCCGCCGCCCTCGTCTACTCGCCGTTCCGATCACTGCTGCACATGCCGACGTGGGCCGACAAGCGTCGCGTCTTCGACCGGGTCGCCGCGAGCCTGGAGGCGGGTGGCAGGTTCGCCTGGAACGCGTTCGTCTTCGACCATGCGATCGCGAGCCGCCTCCACGGGCAGCACCAGGAGGAGCCGGTTCCGCACACGGTCAGGCAGGTGCCTCATGAGAGCCGTATCGACATCGAGCTCGACTCCGGCCCTCAGATCTCGTTGTGGTGGGCGACGAAGAACGAGTGGCTGGGGCTGATCGAGGTCGCCGGGCTCGAAGTCGAGGCGCTCTACGGCGATTTCGACCGTGGGCCGTTCGATGAGGACAGCCGCGAGTTCGTCTGGGTGGCGCGCAAGCCGGGATGAGCGCCAGCCCGTACGACGCGATCGCGGAGCTCTATGACCCGTGGAGCAGAAGCGTCGTCGAGGACGTCGGCTTCTACGTCGCCGAGGCCAGGAAGGCCGGCGGCTCCATCGTCGAGCTCGGCGTCGGCACCGGGCGGATCGCCGTGCCGATCGCCGAGACCGGGACACACGTCATCGGGGTCGATTCTTCCACGGGAATGATCGAGGCCTGCCGGCGCCGGGCCCAGGCCGCCGGAGTCAACATCGACCTGCGCCTGGGCGACTTCCGCGATCCGCCCGTCGACCCGGCGGAAGGCATCAAGGCCGTGCTCTGCCCGTTTCGCTCGTACCTCCACCTGCCGGACGACTCGGCGCGCAGACAGGCGCTCCAGTCCGCCCACCGGTTGCTCCCGCCGGGCGGGCGGCTCGTGTTCGATGTCTTCGAGCCGAAGCCCGACGACATCGCCGAGACCCACGGCCGCTGGCTGGAGCGGGAGCCCGGGATCGAGGAGCGGGCCGACTGGGACGAGCAGGCTCGCACGCTGACCCTCTCCGTTCGCGGCCCCGCGGGCGGGACGACGATGACGCTGGCCTGGATCTCGGCCGCGGAATGGCGGAGGCTCCTCGCGGAGACCGGCTTCGAGCTGGAAGCCTGCTACGGCTGGTTCGACCGCAGCCCCTATCGCGGCGGCGAGGACATGATCTTCGTCGCCCGGGCTGTCTAAACGGGACATCTTGCGAATCAGGTCCGAGCCAGCAACGCTGAAGCCGGTGAACTCGGCGCCGGTCGTCTACCGCGAGGAAGTGCTCACTATCATGGGAGTGCTCGGCGATATTCGGGCGGAGCTCCAGAAAATCAACACCCAGCTCGGAGGCGACGATGGCGAGGAGGAAGAGGAGGATGACGTCTGAGGAGCGAGCGGAACTAGCAGAGTTCCGCCGCCGGTCGGACGAAAACCTCAGGAGGCTTCGCAGGCTCGTCGAACTCGGGTGGGCCGATCTCCACGCCAAGCGCGCGGACGGCTACCACCTCGAACACCCCGCGTGGGGCCCGCCGCCTAGAGCAACGTAATCTCGTCGCCGACGGCTACTTCGCCGCCCTCGACGACCTTCGCGAGCATTCCGCGCTTGCCCTCGAGCTCGGCGCGCAGGCCCTGGCGCAGCTCGTCCATGCGATGACACGGGTCGCAGACCATCGTGATCTCGAAGACAGCTCCCCCCACGCGGACTTGCTGGCCGACCGGCCACTTCTCCACATCGTCGCCCTCGACGGTCAGGTTCTCGCGGATCGCGCCAGGCTCGACGCCCACCGACTGCAGGTGCTCGAGCGACGCAAAGAGAACCTCGCGCTTGGGTGGATTCGCGTGCGCGCAGCCTTCGAGACCCTGTCCGGCGATCGCCTGCACGCGCTCGTGACCGTCCATGCGCCCGCTCTTGCGGGCCGGAGACGTCCACACACCGGCGATCTTGGCCATGTCTTCGAGTCTATCCAGCACGCCGGAATTCGTAGAGCGCGATCGTCCCCGCCATCGCGACGTTCAACGACTCGGCGTGCGGCGTGATCGCGATCGACGCCGTCTCGTCGCAGGCGGCGACCACGTCCTCGGGCAACCCTTGCCGCTCGGCCCCGAGGACGAACGTGATCGGCACCTCGTGCTCGATCCTCGCCAGCGGCCGACCCTCGTGCGCAACCAACGCGATCCTGCGGCCTCGCGCCTCGTCAAAGCCGGCGGTCGGCACTCGGAACACGGCTCCGGCCGACGCGCGCAGCGTCTTCGGGCCGGTGACATCGGCGCATCCTGGAGAGAGCGCGAGCGAGGCCCCGAACGCATCGGCGCTGCGAAGGAGCGTGCCCACGTTGCCGGGATCGGCCACGTGCCAGAGCGCCAGGCACACGGGCTCGACTCCGCGCGGCAGCGAGTCGCGCCGGTAGATCCCGATCACGCGCGGCGGGTGGGCCAGCGTCGAGACGCGAGCCAGCAGCTCGGGCTCGACGTTCTCGCCCGCAACGAGCAACTCGACGGGCTCGACCCCCGCCTCCTCTGCCGCGCGCACCAGATCCTCGCCCTCGCAGACGAAGAGACCTTCCTTCTCGCGCTGCCGCCGCGATTCGAGCAGCCGGCGCACGAGGCGGAGCTTCGGGTTCGTCGCCGAGGTGATCACAGCTGCCAGTCGAGCCACGTCGCGTGGTAGTCCGCCTCGCCCGCGTATTCGCGCTCGGCGCCGGGGTAATAAACGATGCGCAGCCCCCATTGGCGTACGCCCCTCCGCGGGCTCCCGGTCGCCACGAAGGCGAGGGGACCGCCCGGCCCGGCCGAGTCGAAGGCGGAGCGGATGCGCGCGACGCCGTCGTCACCCACATAGCGAAGCGTCGCGCTCGCCAAGACGACGGTCAGGCCGTCCGGGTCACGGCCCGACAGAAGCTCGGGCAAGACCTCGACGTAGTCGGCCTGGACGAGGACCGGCGGCTCCTCGCGCACCGCAGCGATCGCCTGATCGAGGCGCTCCAGCCGCTGCTCCTGGCCGGCCCAGACGAAGCACTTGAGCAGGCGAGCGGCCTCGTCGGTCGTCACGTCGATCGGCGCCAGGTCGACGCCGACCCGCCGCCCGACCTTTGGCGCCTGCTCGAGCAGGTCGCCTCGCACGGGCGAGCGCTCGGTTCCAGAGAGCGTCAGCGGCGAGCCCTCGGGCCCCCACTCCCCCTGTTCGTACACGCACCGGTAGCGATCCCAGCCGAGCAGCAACCCGGCGCTCGCGCCCAGCTCGATCAAGTCGAACGACGCCGCGCCGGTCCGCTCCGCAACGCGGAGGAACAGCGGGGTCAGAACCCAGGCGCGCTGCACCTCGTTCGTCTGCACACCCTGCTCGCGGACGAACTCGGAGAGGAACTCCCGGTGGGCGTCGAGCGGGTCGTCCCACGAGGCCTCACCGCCGAGCACGAGGTAGTGGAGGCCGCCGAGCAGTCGCAGCGGCATGTCCCACGACGGCTCCGGGCCGATGATCTCGCCCACCACCGGGTCGTCGGCGAACCGGCGGCATAACTCCGCGTACAACGGCGAGCTGACCGCGCAATGCTCCGCCTGCTCGGCGAAAACCTCGCGCTGCGAGGCGAGCTCAGTCCTGCTTGGCAGCTGCGGCGGGCTCGAGCGCGGCCTTCGCCTGCTCGGCGATCTTGCCGAACGCGGCCGGATCGGAAACGGCCAGGTCGGCCAGGATCTTCCGGTCGAGCTCGATCCCCGCCTTGCGGCAGCCGGACACGAACTGGTTGTACGAGAGCCCCTCGGCGCGCGCGGCCGCGTTGATGCGCATGATCCAGAGCCGCCGGATCGTGCGCTTCTTGTTCTTCCGGTCGCGGTAGGCGTAGACGAGCGAGTGCTCGACCTGCTCCTTGGCGACCTTGTAGCGGGAATGGCGCGACCCGTAGTAGCCCTTCGCCTGGTCGAGGACCTTCTTGCGGCGCTTGCGCGACGCGACCGAACGCTTGACGCGCGGCACTACTTCCCTCCCAGGAGGCGCTTGACCTCGCGGGTGTCAGCGGGGCTCAGCGGCTGGTCGCGGCGGAACTTACGCTTGCGCTTCGCGGACTTCTTGCTCAGGAGGTGGCTCTTCATTGCCCGCCTCCGGAGCAGCTTGCCCGTCCCCGTCACCTTGAATCTCTTCCTTGCTGCGCTGTGTGTCTTCTGCTTTGGCATTTGTGACTCCCGCGTTCTTGGTCGGCCCGAGCAACATGACCATGTTCCGTCCATCTAGGAGGGGCGGCGATTCGACCTGGCCGATCTCCTTGACGTCTTCAGCGAGCCGCATGAGTAGGTCGCGCCCGCGCTCCGGATGGGTGGTCTCCCGCCCCCGGAACATGATCGTGACCTTCACCTTCGCCCGCTGCTTCAGGAAGCGGACGACATGGCCCTTCTTCGTCTCGTAGTCGTGAACGCCGATCTTGGGTCTGAGCTTGATCTCCTTGACGTTGATGGAAATCTGATGCTTCCGCGCGAGCTTGAGCTTCTGCTCCTGCTCGTAGCGGTACTTCCCGTAGTCCATGACCCGAGCTACGGGTGGATCCGCTTGCGCGGCGACCTCGACGAGGTCGAGGTTCTTCCCGTATGCGTACTCCCGCGCCTCATCTGTCGACTTGACTCCGATCTGCGAGCCGTCTTCGTCGACGAGTCGTACGTTCGGGGCGCGGATGTCCTCGTTGATCCTGGAATGCGGGACGGTCGGCCGGGGCGGCTCAAAATTGCGCCGTGGCCTCAAAAGCCCTTCACCAAGCTAAAAGCTCCCTTCTTCAAACGACAAGAACCGCTGTCAAAGCAGCGGCCCGTTTCTCTCCAACCTCACTCGGTTGAACCTCCGATGAGCTCTCGGCTCCGGAGGTGAGGAACAGTTTCGCCCCTGCTTTGCAGGCTCACACCTTAGCAACGTCTCGGAGCTCCGCCAGAAGCTCGTCGAGCGACTTGGTCGATTGCTCCCCACCACGCTCCCGTACTGCAAGCGCGTCCTCGGATTCCTTGTCGCCCCAGACGACCACGTACGGGATTTTGTCGACCTCCGCGTTACGGATTCGCTTGCCGACCGTCTCGTCCGAGTCGTCGACCTCCGCCCTGAAGCCGGAGAGCTTCTCGGCCAGTGCTTTCGCCGCCTCGCGGTGATCCTCTCCGACCGGGACGATCCGAACCTGGACCGGCGCCAGCCAGAGCGGGAAGGCGCCGCCGTAGTGCTCGATCAGGATGCCGATGAAGCGCTCGAACGAGCCGTAGAGGGCGCGGTGGATGACGTAGAGGTCGTGCTCCGTGTTGTCGGGCCCGACGTATTTGAGGCCGAAACGCGACGGCATCTGCGAGTCGAGCTGAATCGTCCCCATCTGCCACTTGCGCCCGAGAGCGTCATCCATGAAGAGGTCGATCTTCGGCCCGTAGAACGCACCTTCTCCCTCGGCGATCTCGTACGGGATCTCGTTGAGCTTCAGCGCTTGCTCCAGCGCAGCCTCCGTCATGTCCCACTGCTCGTCGGTCCCGATCTTCTTGGGGGGCCGCGTTGCCAACTCAGCGGAGGCCGTCATTCCGAACAGGCCGTACAGATAGTTCGCGTAGTCGACGACCCCGGCGATCTCGTCCTGAATCTGATCCTGGCTGACGAAGATGTGGGCGTCGTCCTGCGTCACGTGCCGGACGCGGAGCAGGCCGTGCAGCGTGCCCGTGATCTCGTTGCGGTGCAGAGGGGCCGGCTCGGCGTACCGCAGCGGCAGCTCGCGGTAGGAACGCAGCTTGCTGCCGAAGAGCAGCATGTGCCCGGGGCAGTTCATCGCCTTCATCGCCCAGCGGCGATCGTCCACCTCGAGCTTGAACATCAGGTCCTCGTACGTCGGGAAGTGGCCCGAGGTGATGAAGGTCTCCTCGTTGTAGATGATCGGCGTCTTGACCTCGAGGTAGCCGCGCTTGTCGTTCTCGCGCTTGCGGATCTTCTCGAGCTCGTTCCAGACCACCATCCCCTTCGGGTGCCAGAGCGGCGACCCGGGCGAGTGCTCGTCGAAGTGCACGAGGTCGAGCTGGACTCCCAGCCGCCGGTGATCTCGCTTTTTCGCCTCCTCGATCCGCTCGAGGTACGCGTCGAGATCGGCCTGCGAGTAGAACGCCGTCCCGTAGATCCGCGTCAGCTGCGTGTTGTTCTCGTCGCCGCGCCAGTAGGCGCCGGCAAGCCCGGTCAGCTTGATCGCCTTGATCGGCTTCGAGTCCTGGAGGTGAGGGCCGCGGCAGAGGTCGGTGAAGTCGCCCTGCGTGTAGAGCGAGATGTCGCCTTCCGCGGTGTCGACGAGCTCGACCTTGTAGTCCTCGCCCTGCTCGGCAAACAGGCGCTTGGCCTCGTCGGCGGCGACCTCCTGCCGCTCCCAGGACCGGCCTTCCTTCAGCTCGCGCTGGATCTCCGCCTCGATCTTCTCGAGCGCCTCCTCGCCGATCGGCTCCGGGAACTCGAAGTCGTAGTAGAAGCCGTTCTCGATCGGTGGCCCGATCGCGATCTTGGTGCCGGGATACAGGCGGCGGACGGCCTCGGCGAGCAGATGGGCCGCGGAGTGGCGGAGGACGTAGAGCGCATCCGGATCCTCCGTGTCGCGCGTCGTCAGGATCTGGATCGGCTGGCCGTCTTCGAGCGGGAGCCGTACGTCCTGGACACGGCCGTTCGCACGGACGAGCACGGCTTCCTTGGCCAGTTTCGGCCCGATCGCGGCAGCCGCGTCGAGGCCCGTCGCCCCTTCCGGGAGCTCCAGCTCGGATGAGTCAGGAAGAATGACGCGCATGGACGATCAGGATACTTCGACGCCTCGCGAAGACGACCGCAACGAAGAGGTCCCGGACTCGCCCGCGCCCGACCCCGAAGAGGGTCAACAGGACGCCGAGGACGTGCCGACGGCGGACTAGGCTAGCGCCGCGGCGTCAGCACGAGCAGGATCACCGGCGACGCCAGTAGCGCCCACATCGTCGCCCCGAGGCCCGCGACCTCTGCCGCGACGCCGACGCCGAGTGGGACCGCGGCGCTGACGAGGCCCGTGAGGCCACCGAGCGCGATCGCGGCCCCGCTTCGCCCCGGGAGCGAGCCGTAGAGCCCTGCCTTGGGAATCGCATACCAGCCGGAATTGAGCAAGCCGAGCGCGGCCAGCAGCACGAGCTTCGGCCAGTGCCCCGGAACCACGAGGAACAGCGGGTAGCAAGCGAGGGCCCCGAGAGCGCTTGCCCGCAGGTATACGGGCCCGGGGACGAACCGGAGCACTGGAATCAGGAGCGCGTCGCCGACCAGGCCCGCAGCGGTCCAGACGGCGACTCCAGCAGCAGCCTCCACGACACTCCACCCGGCGACATCGACCAAATAGAGGGCCAGGAAGTAGAACAGGACGTCGAGCAGCAGGTCCGCCGCCTCGAGCAGGGCGAGCCAGCGCAGGACCTCGCGTCTGCGCAGGGCTCGCAGGGCCGCGGCCAGGCTCTGCACGAGGGAGCCTCCGTCCATGTGAGCGAGGGCGGGCAGCCGCCGGGCAGCCAGCGTCAGGCCCAGCGCGACCAGTGCCAGCCCCGCGAGAGCACCCCGCCATCCGACTCCGACCCAGAGCGCCACGGCGATGACGACTGGCCCGCCCACGTAGCCGAACGACCCGGCCAACGTCCACCGGGCCATGTTCTGCTCGCGGCGTTCAGGCGCGAGGTCCATCAACGTCGCCTGGGCGAGGCTCACGAAGGCGCCAGTCGCCGGATTGCCGATCAGCAGAGCCAGGAGCAGCGTCCAGAAGCCGACTGACGCCGAGGCGAGCGCAGCCGAAAGCGCAAAGGCGAAGCCGCCGAAGAGCAGCAAAGCCCGGCGCCGTGCGGTATCGGCCGCGGCGCCGATGAGCGGATCGAGCGCGCTGCCCACGAAACCGGGAACGGCGAGGACGATCCCGACCTCGGCATAGCTCAGCCCGAGGTCGTCACGAATCAGCGGCCAGGCAGCCGCATACGTCCCTCCCACGAGCTCGTCGAGGAGCTCGATCGCCAGGAGGACGGCAATGACGGCGCCGGGAGCTCGGCCCCGGCGCGAAAGGCGGTATTAACAGGGTGGGCGCGGCAGAGTCATCAGCCGAAATCCTACTCCGGTCGCGCCAGAAACAGGAGGCGGCGGGCCAGAACGATCCGCCACCCCGGCAGGCCGAAGCCTACGGCCACATTGGGCCCTTCCCGCCGAAGACAGCGAGAAGTCCCAACACCAGGCTGAGCAAGGTGATTCGCCTCACGGAGCATCCTTTCTCGTAGTTGCCGCTGGACAGCCCCGGGCCCGAGGAACCGCTTAGTATAAGGGAGGAGGGACGTTGCCACGACGAAAGTCAACGCATGTAGACAGCCCAGTCGAAGTAGGCCGCAGGCTCAAAGCAGCACGTGAGCGCGCGGGGTTGAGTCAACGCCAGCTGTCGTTTCCAGGCTGCTCACCGGCGTACATCTCGCGCATCGAAGCTGGGGATCGAATCCCCTCCCTGCAGCTCCTCAGAGAGATGGGCCAGAGGCTCGGAGTGACCGAGGATTTCCTCGCGACCGGGCACGAGCGCCACGAGGAGTCCGCTCGGCTCGTCGAGGCCGAGCTCGCGCTGAGGCTCGACGAGCTCGATCTCGCGGCGCAGCTCTACGAAGAGGCGCTCGAAGGTGCAACGGGCGACGTCCGGGCGCGCGCGCTGGCAGGTCTCGGCCAGGTCGCGTTCGAGCGCGGTGACCCCGGCAAGCGATCGAGCGCATCGAGGCGGCACGGTCGTCAGCGCGGGAGCGGCTTGCCGACCAGCCGGCCGCCGCAGACACCCTCGGCCGCGCCTACGCGATGGTCGACGAGCTCGAAGCGTCGATCGCCGTCTTCAGCGAGTCGCTGACCGCCGCGGAGGACCGCGAGGACAAGGTCGAGGCCTCGCGTTTCGCCATCCTGCTGGCGAACGCGTACATCGACGCGAACAACTTCAACGCCGCAGAGCAGCTCCTCTCCCGAGCGCTCGAATCGGCGCCGGACTCGCGAGACCCCATCCTGCGCGCGCGACTGTACTGGTCCCATTCGAGGCTCCACACGCTGCAGAAGCATCCGACCGAGGCCGCGCGCTACGCACGCCGCGCGCTCACGATCCTGGAAGCGACCGAGCACACGGAGTACACGGCGCGGGCGCACCAGCTGCTTGCGCACATCGAGCTCGATCGCGACAACCCGAAGGTTGCCCTGGAGCTCGTCGAGCACGGGCTCGAGCTGCTCGGCGAAGGCGGCAACCCGGTCGACCGCGCACTGCTGCGCCTCGAAGAGGCGCGCGCCCTCGTCCAGCTCGGCGAGCACGAGGCAGCCGCGGCCTCGCGATGGAGGTCTCGGGGCTCCTGAAGGAAGCGAGCCCGCACGACGCGGGCCGGGGCTACGCGCTCGTCGCCCAGGTGCACGAGACGCTCGGAGACCGCGCGCGGGCGATCGAGCTCTACGAGCTTGCCGCTGAGCTGCTCGAGGTGAGCGGCGGCCGGTATCTCGTCGAGGTGTACCAACGGCTCGCCGAGATCTTCGAGGAGGACGACCGCAAGGAGGACGCGCTCAACATCCTCAAGAAGGCCGTTGCGGTTCGAGCCGACGGCGGTAGCCTCCGCCAGGTGTAAGGGTCGTGCCCAGGGGGGCGGTAGTGAATGGCGAAGAGGTCTCTTATCGACCGCATTCGCCCATATCCAGAGCTCCGACGGCGGCCCATTTGGGCCGTCGCCGGTCTTGCGCTGTTCGCAGCAGGCGTCAGCGTCGCCGCGATTCCCGCCGGAGGCTTCGACCGCAACCCGAAGATCAGCGCGGTCCGAGCCTACGCAGACGCGCACGTCAGCGTGTCCGCCCAGAACGCGAACTACGGCAAGCAGCGCGGGCTCACCGTCGACGCGCGGCCGCTGACGCGCGCCTACGTCCGCTTCGGGATCGACCTCGAGAAGGGGGACGTCCTGCGCGTCAACCTGATGCTCTACAGCCGCACCCGCTCGCAAATGGGCTATCAGGTGCGCCTCGCCACGGACACTTGGCGTGAACGGCGCATCACCTTCGGCAACGCTCCGCGGGTCTCGCCTCGCTACGTGAGCTCCGGGCGCCTGCGTGCCCGCGCCTGGAAGGCCGTCGACATCACCTCCCTGGTCGGGGAGGACGACGACGAGGTGAATCTCGCGCTGACGACGGTCGCCCCGGCCGGGATCGTCTTCGCCAGCCGCGAAAGTGGCATGACCGGGCCCCGTCTCGTCGTCGAGCGGGACGACGGAGGCAGCGGCAAAGGCAAGAATCCGACCACAGAACCGCCGCCGCCCTTTACTCCTTAGGAGTATTTTCTATAAAGGGTTAGGCCCCATCGGCCGACAACTAGGTCTCAGAGCCCATGAGACAGGTATGGGAGGCCTGAGATGCGACTACTGCTCGTAGATGATGATCGCGGGCTGCGGACCCTGCTGCGTACGACCTTCGAGGTCTTCGACATCGAGGTCGACGAGGCGGACTCGGCTTCGGTCGCGCTCGAGCGCATCGCCTCGCGCCGTCCCGATGTGGTCGTCCTGGACGTCCACATGCCGGGAATGTCCGGCCTCGAGCTCTGCCGGAAGCTGAAGACCGACGAGGACACGGCCGGGATCGGCGTCGTCCTGCTGACCGGCTCGGACGCCGACACCTCGGAGAACGCTGATGCAGCCGGCGCCGACGCCTTCCTTCGCAAGCCGTTCAGCCCACTCGAGCTGCTCTCGGTCACGGAACGGCTCGCCGGCGGTCTCTACGGAATTCCCTTCCGCGCGAAGAAGAAGAGCCCGGATGAGCAGCTGATCCTGTACGCGCGCGACCTGCGCCACATCCTCGAGATCGAGCGCGGTCAGCGCACCCTCGTGCAGCAGGCCTACATGGAGACGGTCTCCGCGCTCGCCAGCGCGCTCGAGTCGAAGGACACGGGCACCCGCGAACACTCACAGCGAGTGGAGCGCTACGCGACCGCGCTCGCCCGCGCGGTCGAGCCCAGCTTGATCGAGGACCCGAGCACCGTCTACGGGTTCCTCCTGCACGACGTCGGCAAGATCGGGATCCCGGACAACATCCTGCAGAAGCCCAAGCCTCTCTCGGATGCCGAGCGCCGCCTGATGGAGACGCACACCGTCCTCGGCGAGCAGGTCCTCGGCGGAGTCGCCTTCCTGCAGGGCGAGGGACTGCGAGTCGTCCGTTCGCACCACGAGCGCTGGGACGGCGAGGGCTATCCGGACTCGCTCGAGGCAACCGACATCCCACTCAGCGCTCGCGTCTTTGCCGTCGCCGACTCCCTCGATGCGATGACGAGCAACCGGCCGTACCGCACGGCCCGCCCCTGGAAGAACGCCGGCGACGAGATTCTCCGCCAGTCGGGGCGGCAGTTCGACCCGCGGATCGTGGCGGCGTTCGCCGAGCGCGAGCCCGAGTTGCGGGACATTCAGCGCGAGTTCGCTACGGCTTAACCTGCGAAGGGCTTGGCGGAACTGCCTCGCCGCTTGAGCCCGGCGGCGACGCTCCACTCCGCGAGGTCGCGGATGGAGACGATGCCCACGGCGCGCTCGCCCTCGACCACCGGCAGATGGCGGAAGCCGCCGTCCAGCATCATCTGCACGGCTTCGACCGGATCGGTGGTTTCCGTCACGGTCTGCGGATCGGCGGTCATCCACTCTCGGACGCGTGCCTCGCTCGTGTGCACGCGGCCGGCGACCGCCCGAGTGAGGTCGCGCTCGGTGATGATGCCGAGCAGGCGGCTATACGGGGAGTCGGCGACGACGATCGCGCTCACCGTGTTCTGAACCATCTTCTCGGCGGCGTGCCCGATCGTGTCCTCGGGCTCGATCGTGATCACGTCACGCGCCATGAGGTCTGCAAGCGTCGCCATTCGGCGAGCTTACCGAGGACGCAGGTCGACTAGCTAGGAGAAGCGCTTAGGCGCTGAGCGGGCGCGGGTTGTTCTGCACCTGCGCGCCGAACCAGGTTCCTTGCGGCTCGGCGGTGCTGCGCTGCTCGAGCGACTCGAGCTCTTCGCGGAGCTGGCCTTCGCGCTCGGCGGCGCGGACGCGCTCGGCCTCGATCCGGTCGTTCGACTGACGGTCGCGTTCCTCGAGCTCGTGCTTCAAGCGCGCGACGCGGGCTTTCAACTCGGAGAGCTCGGCCTCGAGAGCGGTGACGGCGGTGCTGCGCTGCTCGAGCCGCGCGAGCAACTCCTCGATCCTGGTCTCGGCCTCGACGAAGCTCTCGCCGCGACCTTCCATCTGGCCCAGCAGCTCACCGAGCTCGCTCTGACGATCCTCGGGCAGCTCTCCGAGCAGCTCGGTGGTCGAGCGGACGACGTAGTTCTCTAGGCGGTTGCGGATAGCCATAAGCGGCGGGTGCCAGGTGCGGGCACTTTTCTCATCGGCGCGAGCGCCGCGGGCCTGACTCCCCCGTTTGGGGGCGGAGTTCAGCCCTCGTAGACCATTGCCTAAAGAGCCGCACGCACGAGCTCCTGGAACCGCGCAACGAGCTGCTCGCTCTCGGGGAGCAGGCGCCCGTGCGGGATCAGCGCCGATCGCACTCCGCGCTGCACGCGCTCGACGAGGACGCGATCCTCGGCGCCGACCTGGCGGTCGAAGGCCATCAGCTCCTCGATCCAGCCCTCGTCTGCATCAGGCGCGAAGAAGTAGTCGAGGTAGCCCCGCGACCGCTCGGGCCCGGCCGGCAGCATCGGGCCGACCGACACGTTCCCAGGCCCTGGGTAGACGTTGATCCTCAGATTCGGCCACACGAAGTGGAACTGCCCCTCGCCGTCCTCCTTCGACGGCGCGAACTGGGAGAGCACGTGCTCGCCGGTCGGCTCCAGCCGGTACGAGTCGGGCGACACCTCGAACGCGGCGCTGAACCCCTTGTGGGCGACCGGGCAGTGGTAGCACTCGAGGTAGTTCTCGCAGGCGATCTTCCAGTTCGCGCCGAGCTCGTAGTCGTCGCGAACGTGGAACTCGAGGCCGTCGAGCGGGACGAGCTCCGGCACGGGCCCGAGTGTCTCCAGGAGCGGCGGTGCCTCGGCGTCGGGATTGACGAAGAGGAGCGGCCCCCACTGCTCGAGGCGGAGCTCGACCAGCGACAGGCCCTCCGCTTCGAAGCCGGCCTCACGGTCGGCACGCGGTGCGGCGCGCAGGCCTCCGTCCAGCCCGTACGTCCACGCGTGGTACGGGCACTGAATCGAGTTGCCGTTGCCCGACCCGTCGACGAGCTGAGAGCCACGGTGACGGCAGACGTTGAGGAAGGCGCGCAGATCCTCGCCGTCCCGCACGACGAGAACCGGCACGTCGCCGGCCTCCGCCGCGAACTGATCGCCGTGCTCGGCGACCATGCCCCCGTGCCCGACGTACTGCCAGGCCGAGCGGAAGATGCGCTCCTGCTCGCGCCGGAGCACGTCGGGATCCGTGTACCAGCTCCAGGGCAGGGTCTGCATCAGCGTCGCTCCTGCTCACGCACGAGCCAGTCGGCCAGGAACGGCTCGACGATCCGATACTCGCGGTCGCCTCCCCGCGCGACGAGCTCCTTCTTCACCAGAGCTTCGAGCGCGGTCTGCAGTGTCGGCTTCGGCGGGAGGTCGAAGCGCTCCGCGTAGAGCTCGGAGTACGGGGCGCTCGTCGGCTCGGTGGCAAGAGCGAGCATCACGAGTCGTTGCGAGGCAGGTGCGTCATCCCAGATCTTGCTGAAGTGGCTGTACTCGGAGCGGAGAGCTTGCCCGAGGGCATTCTCCACGTCCACCAGATGCGCGAAGCGGCCTTCCGGCACCAGCTCCCAGACGAAGTACGCCAGCTCCTGCGTGCCGTACGGATGGCCGAGCGTGGCCTCGAGGAGCCTGTTCAAGGCCTCGTCGCGGATGCCCCGATCGGTCGCCTCGAACCGCTTGCGGACGAAGCGGCCGAACGTTGCAGGGTCGATCAGCCCGATCTCGATCCGCTTCGCGCTCCGCCAGAACGGCTCGTTCTCGTCGTCGAAGATGCGGTCGAGCAGATGACGCTTGCTGCCCAGGTAGACGTGCCCGACCTCCGGCTGCGTCTGGAAGACGGCCCGCATCAGGTTCGGGTACTTGGGATCGAGCGCCAGGATCTCCTGGAACTCGTCGAAGATGATTGCGACCCGGCGCTTGCGCTCGGCGGCGAGCTGTCCCGGCAGCGCGAGCAGGTCCTCGATCGTGTCGTCGATCGCCGTGCGGCGGCGGGTGGCCTGGAAGCTGAAACGCAGCGTGCCGTTGGTGTCGACCTCCATCGTCGGCTTCACACGCAGGTTGCGGAAGAGCGATGCCGCGCGCTCGGCGGCCTCCCCCAGCTCGCTGTCGATGTCCTCATGGATCGTTCTGGCGAGCGAGGCGGCCAGGCGCTCCTTCGTCGGGGTCCGCATGAGGTCGCAGTAGGCGACGAGCACCTTGTCGCGGGCAGCCTTCTTGGCCGCGCGGAGAACCAGGGACGACTTCCCGTAGCGCCGCGGCGCGTAGACGAGGACGTCCTGCCCGTTCCGCATGTCGGCGACCAGCTCCCGCAGCTCGTCCTCACGATCGGTAAAAGCCCTGTCGAGCGCGAGCGCGCCGAAGGTGAACGGGTTCGTATGGCTCACAACATTATGGAACGATACATACGTTGATCCCGCCGCTCCTCCGGCAACAGCTGTTCCGGCGCTACTGGGTCGGCCAGACAATTTCGTTGTTCGGCGACCAGGTGACGCTGATCGCGTTGCCACTCACGGCGGTGCTCATCCTCGACGCAGGCCCGGCGGAGATGGGCTACCTCGTGGCGGCGGAGCTCGCGCCGAATCTCCTCTTCTCGCTGCACGCCGGAGCGTGGATCGACAGGCGAGGCCGCCGGCGGGAGGCGATGATCGCAACTGACCTCGGCCGCGCCGCGCTGATCGCAACCGTCCCGATCGCCTACGCGGCCGACGCGCTCTCGATGGAGCACCTCTATGTCGTCGCCTTCCTGGCCGGGACGCTGACGGTCGTCTTCAGCGTCGCCTCGGCGAGCCTCTTCACGACGCTCGTGCGCCGCGACGAGTACGTGGAAGCCAGCTCGCTCCTCTACGGCAGCCGTGCATTCTCGTTCGTCGCCGGCCCGACCGTAGGCGGCGTGATCGTCCAGGTGTTCAAGGCGCCGATCGCGCTCGTCATCGATGCGGTGTCGTACGTGTTGTCGGCCGCTTTCCTGGCCTCTATTCGACCCCGGGAGGCCGAGACAGACGAGGCTGAGGGCGGACACGTGCTGGCCGGCCTGCGCTACATCCGGCGGACGCCGGTCATCCTCGCGGCCCTCTTGGCGACGGCGACGATCAACTTCTTCAACTTCATGTTCTGGGCGCTTTTCGTCCTCTTTGCGACCCGGACCCTCGGGGTCTCGCCGGGAGCACTCGGCATCCTGCTCGGCGCGGCTGCCGTCGGCGGCCTGATCGGAGCAGTCATCGCGGGGCGCGTGAGCCGCCGGCTGGGCATCGGCCCCGCGTTCGTGTTCGGCTGCGTCCTGTTTCCCGCTCCACTCGTCCTCGTCCCGCTCGCGGACGGCCCACACCGCCTCGTGCTGGCGATGCTGTTCGTCGCCGAGTTCCTCTCCGGGCTCGGCGTGATGATCGTCGACATAGCTGCCGGCTCGATCTTCGCTGCGCAGATCCCGGAGCAGCTCCGCGCGCGCGTGTCGGGCGCGTACGGGTTCGTGAACAACGGCATCCGGCCGCTCGGCTCCCTCGCAGGTGGCGCCCTGGGCGCGTGGATCGGCCTCCGCCCCACGCTCTGGATCGCAACGCTCGGCGCCTTGCTGGGCGTGCTCTGGCTGCTGCCCTCGCCGCTACCGCGGCTGAAGGAGCTGCCCGAAGCGCCCGAGTGACGCCTGGGCGACCCGGCCGGCGAGGACGTCTGACGAGGCGCCGACGCCGCGGGGATTCCAGGTCAGGACCGTGGCGACGAAGACCCCTCCCGACCAGTAGACGAGACCGCTGTCATGGCGCGCGACGCCGATCCAGCCCGCCTTGTGGAGCACGGACGCGCCGCTCAGGAACCGGGTCAGGCGCCCCGGCTCGCGCACGTGGGCCAGGACGTACAGGAGATAGCGGGCGTCGGTCGGCGTGAACTCTCCGCGAAACCGCGCGATGAGCAGGCCCTTCGCAATTGCTGCGAGATGAAGCTGGCGATCGAGTCGAGCCAGGTCCCAGGCGGTCGTCCGCTTGCCGATGAAGCTCGGCTGTGCCTGTTCGGTCTCGACGATGTAGCCGCCGTACATGTCCGTGTTCGTGAGCCCGAGCGTGCGCATGGCCGCGTTGACCCTCGCCGAGCCCCCGCTCGTCGAGCCACCGATCTGGACCAGCAGCCTGTTGGCCGCCTTGCTGTCGGAGTAGATGAGCATTCGCCGGAGGAGGACGTCGGTCTGGGTGCCGGGCGCGGGAACGACGCGGAGCGAGCGCAGGAGCTCGACCGCGATCGCGACCTTCAGGGTCGAGGCGGCGGGAAAGGGTGCTCGCGCGTTCCACGACGCTGCTCGCCCGGTTCGTAGATCCCGGACGAGGATCGCGCACGTGCCTGCAAAGCGTCGGGCCAACGAGCGAACAGCCAGCGACAGCGCCGGATCGTTTCGTTCCTGGGCTCCACCCTGCGTCGCAGCGACTCGAGGGAGCCCGAACACAGGACCGACGACAGTGGAGGACCGGCGACCGCGATCGTCGAGCGCCGTCACCCGAATCGTGACGTCCCGGCGCGGAAGGTCGACCTCGACGGCGAAGCGCCGGCGGCGAAGCTCTTTCTCGGCGGCGAGCCGCCCGCCGACGAAAACGCGAATACGCCGCGTTCCGGGCGAGACCGTGCCCGAGACGCGGCCGAAGCTCACCTCATGCGGAGCGGGCGCGACGAGCGCGGGCGGCGGAAGGGCCGCTATGGAAAGCGGCACCTGTGCCTAGCGGCGGCTGGAGCGTCGCCGTGCGCGCCGCGGGTTGTCGTCCTCGACGACCGATACCTCGAGCGCCGCCGGCTGGTCGCCGTCCCTCAGGCTGAACTCGACCTCGAGGCCGTTGCAGCGCCCGACTGGTGCCTGGCCGGGAAGAAAATCGTCCCGCAGAACCTGCACGCGCTCCCCTTCATCGGACCTGATGTAACCGACGTCCTTCTCCTCATTGAAGTAGATCATCGTCCCGCGCATACGTTTCGTCTCCTCTCGAATCGTGGTCACCCCTACCACTTCGACCGGCGGCCCCGCCGGCTCGTGTACACGCGCTTCATAGGCGCGGTTCGCATCCCTCCGTTTTCGAACTGCTCCCGGTGCCCAAGGCGGGCCGCTACGCGGCTGACGTCGCCCTGCTGCTCAGGTGTAACGAACGTGACGCCGCTGCCTGTTCGGCCTGCGCGCCCCGTCCGGCCGACACGGTGAACGTACCCCTTGTCGTCCTCAGGTGGATCGAAGTTGATGACGTGCGTGATGTCGACGAGGTCGAGGCCGCGCGCCGCGACGTCGGTCGCCACGAGCGTCTTGACCTTGCCCGAGCGAAAACGCTCGAGCGCCCGCTCACGCGCAGACTGCGTCATGTCGCCGTGCAGCGCGATGGCCGCCACGTCGTGACGAGCCAGGCGCTTGGCGAGCCGGTCGGCGCCGCGCTTCGTCCGGACAAAGACCAGCGCGAGACCACGCTCGGCTTCGAGCTCCTTGATCAGACGCTCGACCTTGTCCTCGGCCGTCACCGACTCGAAACGATGCTCGACGTCGGCCTCGTTCCTGTCGGGAATGCCCTCGGACTCGAAGCGCGACGGGTTCTTCGTGAAGGAACGAGCCAGGTCGCCGACCTCGCCGTCGAGCGTCGCCGAGAAGAGCATCGTCTGGCGGTCAGCCGGAAGCTTCCGGACGATCCGCTCGACCTGCGGCTTGAAGCCCATGTCGAGCATCCGGTCGGCCTCGTCGAGGACGAGCGTGCGAATGTTGGAGAGCGTGAGCATCCTGCGCTCGACGAGGTCCGTGAGCCTGCCGGGCGTGGCGATGAGGATGTGCGCTCCTTTGGCTCGCTTGGCCTGGGCGTGGAGCGGTGCGCCGCCGTAGACGGCGGCAACGCGCAGGCCCATGGGGCCGGCAAGCGCAGCACACTCTCCGGCGACCTGAGAGGCGAGCTCACGCGTCGGCACGAGCACGAGAGCCGACGGCGTCTGGGACTTTGGATCGGTGCGCTCGACGAGCGGGACGGCAAAGGCGATGGTCTTGCCCGAGCCTGTAGGGGCCTTCGCGAGGACGTCTACGCCCGCGATCGCCTCCGGAATCACAAGTTCCTGGATCGCGAACGGCGACTCCATGCCGCGCGCGGCGAGCGCCTCCACGATGCGTGGGCTTGCGCCGAGCGCGCTAAAAGATTGCTTGGAAATACTGATCACTCCTCTTGACTGATGGACGAGACCGATACCGCTCGAAACCATCTAAGGAGTGCGAGAAGCTTCCGTCTCACGGGGCGGCTAGGTGCCGTCCCTTGGATATAGCGTAGCAGAAACGCTGCAAAAAGCCGTTTTCGCAACTCCTAGGAAGATCGGCACGCACATCGATCCGCTTTAGCATCCAGCCTCGACCATGCGCGCTCGCCGCTCGATCACCGTCGTTGGCTGCCATGCGGGGGGCGAGATCGGCAACGTGATCGTGGGCGGGGTGCTGCCGCCCACGGGCTCGACAGTCTTCGAGCAGATGCAGACGCTTCGCGACGAGGATGACGGTCTCCGGCGTCTGCTGCTCCGCGAGCCTCGGGGCAGCGTCGCCTGCCACGCGAACCTCGTCGTTCCGGCGACGCGGGACGACTGCGACGCCGGCTTCATCATCATGGAGCCGACCGAATATCCGGCCATGTCAGGCTCGAACACGATCTGCACGGTGACCGTGCTGTTCGAGACCGGGATGATCGCGATGCAGGAGCCTGAGACCGTCGTCCGGCTCGAGGCCCCGGGCGGAGTCGTGGAGGCCCGCGCGACGTGCCGCGAGGGGCGCTGCGAGAGCGTCGAGTTCACGAACGTCCCGTGCTTCGTGGAGCAGCTCGACGCCCAGCTCGAGGTGGAGGAGCTGGGCACGCTGAACGTCGACGTTGCCTACGGGGGGATGTGGTACGCGATCGCCGATGCGAACGCGCTCGGGTTCGCGATCGAGCCCGAGGAGGCGTTCGACCTCTCGCTCGCAGGTGAGCTGATCCGCGCCGCTGCACGCGAGCAGCTGACCTGCGTGCATCCGGAGAACCCGGAGATCGCGGGCGTGAGCATCGTCCAGATCGCCGCGCCGTGGCAGGGCGTCGGCCAGGTGACGCGGAACGCAGTCGTCGTCGCCCCGGGCAGGCTCGATCGCTCGGCGACCGGCACCGGCCTCTCGGCTCGCCTGGCGGTCCTGCATGCGCGCGGCCTGATGAGCGTCGGTGATTCGATGACCCACGCGTCCGCGATCGGCTCGACGTTCGAGGGGCGGATCGTGGAGGAGACGCGGGTCGGCGACCGCGACGCGATCGTGCCGGCGATACGCGGCAGCGCCTGGATCACTGGCATCTGGCAGGTGCTCGTCGACCCGACCGACCCGTACCCCGAGGGCTACCTCCTCTCCGACACTTGGGGCGTCAGCGGGCTCGACACACAGCCCTAGGGCGGCAGGGCGCGGCCGAGGAGGCGCCTGAGGTTCCCGGCCAAGATGCCCTCGAGCCGCTCTCCGTCGTAGCCGCGCGCACGGAGGGCCGCGACGAGCTCCGGGAAATGCTCAGGCCCGGTGAAATCGCGGAGGCCGAGCCGTCCCCCGCCGGCCTCGCGCGCATCCACGACGATCGGTAACAGCTCGTTGCCGAACGCGAGCTCGGACTCGGTCACCTGGTCGATGACGTCGGTTCCGAAGCCCACGTGCTCGGCTCCCATCACGTCCACGGCGTGATCGAGGTGGTCGATCAGACGCTCGAGCGACGCATCACCGCCGACGGTGAGCGCCAGGGCCATCATCCCGAGGAATCCGTCCCGGTCCGCCAGCGCGGTCAATTGCTCGTCCGAGAGGTTTCGCGGCACGTCGTGGACCGCCCGGCAACACGCGTGGCTGACGATCACCGTCGCCGCCGGCGCGCGCTCGAGGATCTCGTTGAACGTCCGCTCGGAGGCGTGGGCAAGATCGATGACCACTCCGCGGGCGGCCAGGTCGTCCACCAGCGCACGACCGCGGTCGGTCAGCCCCTGGTCGGGGGTGTCCAGGCCGCCGGCGAAGGCGTTGGGGACGTTGTGGGTGAGCCCGACCATGCGCACACCGGCGTCCCAGAAGTGCGCGAAGGCAGAGGGGTCGTCACCGAGCGCCTCCACGCCTTCCATCGAGAGGAGGAGCCCGATGCGGCCGTCCGCGGCGGCCAGATCCTCACGACTCCGCACCTGAAAGACGGCGTCGCCGTTCTCGTCGAACACGCGGCGAAAGGCCACGAGGAGCTCGTCCGCGGCCGCCCGCGTCTTCTCCACAGGCCCGCCGCCGGTGTAGAGCGCGCAGACCTGCAGGGTCACCCCTCCCGCGCGCAGCTTCGGCAGCCAGTGCGACGCAAATGGATTCGGCTCGTCGCGGCGCAGGACGAGCTCGAGCAGAAGGTCGTTGTGGGCGTCGGCGATCATCGGCTTTGGAAGTATTCGGACCGTGACAGACGAGGTGCGCGATGTGGCGACCGGTCTCTGGATCTGGCGCCTGGAGCATCCCGACTGGGACCGCGAAGCGGGCTGGGAGCCACCGGTGACCTCGACGTGCGTCGAGTCGGGCGGAGAGGTCGCGCTGCTCGATCCGCTCGCGCCGCCCGAAGAATCGGAGGCCTGGGCGCGGCTCGACGCCAACCCGCCGACGCTCGTCGTCATCCTGAAGCCGGATCACGTCCGCGACGTCGATCTCTTCGTCCGCCGCTACGACGCACGCGCGTTCGGCCCGTACCTCTTCTGGCCCGGCGACAGGCACGAGACCGAGATCGAGGGGATCGAACCGGGGACTGAGCTCCCCGGCGGGCTCGTCGCCCTGTACGACGGCCGGGGCCGCCACGAGACCCCGCTCTGGCTCCCGGAGCAGCGAGCCCTCGTCTTCGCCGACGCCCTGACGGAACGGGACGGCGACCTTTTAGTTTGGGGAACGCCGTGGCACGAGGAGCGGGTGCTCCCTGCTTTGCGAGCGCTGCTCGAGCTCCCGTTCGAGCACGTCATCGTCTCGCACGGCGAGCCGGTCCACGACCGCGCCGCGTACGAACGGGCCCTCGAGCTGCCGCCCTGGGTGGAGTAAAAGGAGGAAAAACCTGCTCAGAGCGCTACTCTGAGTAGAGAAGCCCAGACGAGCGACCAACCGGGGGCGGCCCCCACCGAAGGAAGGCAGGGCCGTGCTCCAGGTCAAGACGAAGGCCGCAACGCAAGACCCCGGGGTGCTTTCGATCGTGCTTCCCGTCACGGTCGGGGCCACGGTCGCAGTCGCCGCCGCGGCTGCGAGCCTGGCGGACGAAGGTCTCTCCCCCTCCGCGCTCGCCGGCCTCCTGGCGCTGTTTGCGGCCGCCGCTTTCACCGAGGCCTTTCCGCTTCCGATCCGCGGGATCCCGATCGGTCGGACGTCTCTCGCCAGCGTCTTCATCGTCGGCTCGATCGTGCTGTACGGATGGGCCGCTGCGACCATCCTCGCCTTCCTCATGCAGCTGACGATCGAGGTGGGCCAGCGGCGTCCCCCCGTGCGGATCGCGTACAACAGCTCCGTCTACGCGCTGGCCGCAGCAGCGGGAGGTGCGGCGGCGACGGCCATCGGCCGAATGCCGCTCGACCGCGCGCTGATCGCCACGCCGGCTGCAGCTGCAGCCTTCTACGCGGTCGACCTCGTGCTCGTCGCGCTCGTCGTCGCCCGCAGCGGCCACGAGCCGTTCGGTGCGCTGCTGAAGCGGACTCTCCGGGCGACGAGCCTACCGCTCGCGATCATGATCTCTCTGAGCGTCGTCCTCGTCGTCCTCTGGGACCGATCACCGTTCCTCATCGCCGCGCTCTTCGGCCCGCTCGTCGCCTTCGACCTCTACCAGCGCTCGCAGCTGCGGGCACTCGAGGCCATGCGCGCCGCCGTCACCGATCCGCTCACGGGCGTGGGCAATCGCCGCCGGTTCGACGAGCGCCTCAACGACGAGGTGCCGCCGACCAACCGCGGCTCTCCGGTCAGCGTGTGCCTCCTCGACGTCGACGACCTCAAGAACATCAACGACCGCCATGGACACCCGGTCGGCGACCTCGTGCTCGCAGCCGTCGGCGCGCGCCTCGCTTCGAGCGGCGAGGCGTTCCGGCTCGGGGGCGACGAGTTCGCGCTGCTCCTGCCCGATGTCGAGCCGGAGCAGGCACGGCTCCTCGTCGAGCTCGTGCTCGTCGACGTCGCCCTGGAGGTGGGCCTCGACGAGCCGATCAAGGTCTCGGGGGGAATCGCGGCCTACCCCCGTGACGACGAGGTGCCCGGAGGCCTCGTCGATCGCGCCGACGAGGCGCTCTACCAGGCCAAACGGCAAGCGCCCGGCAGCGTCTACGTGCGCTCCGACGACGGACTGGGCCTGCGCGCCCTCGTCGCAGATTCGCCGACCGACCGCGCCACGCGGCTGCAGGCAGCGATGAGCCTTGCCCGCGCGGTTGATTCGCGAGATGCGCCCGGCGGCACTCACTCGCAGTCCGTCGGCCGGCTCGCGGCCCGAATTGCCGCGCGAATGGGCTGCGACGCCGACCAGTGCGAGCTGATCGCGCTCGCGGGCCGGCTGCACGATCTCGGCAAGGTCGCGATCCCCGACGAGCTCCTCGAGAAGCCGGGCCCGCTCGCACCCGACGAACTACGGGTGCTCGAGCGGCATCCGACCGTCGGCTCGCACATGCTTACCTCGCTCGGTCTCGGAGCCATGTCGGGCTGGGTCCTCCACCATCACGAGCGCTGGGACGGAACGGGCTATCCCGAGGGCCTCGCCGGCGAGGCAATCCCCCTGCCGGCACGGATTCTCGCCACCGCCGACGCCTTCGACGCGTTGATCTACCGGAGTCGGATGAGCCAGGCGCAGGCGGTGAGCGAGCTCGAGCGAGGGGCCGGAACCCAGTTCGACCCGACCGTGGTGGCGGCGCTCGTCGCCGAGCTCGGGGACCCGGAATACGACTTGTAAAGCTCCCGCTTTTCAGGGGTCGCGGGTGCACCCGGTCGATCCGATCTCTCCCGGGTCCCCCGTTCAAGTCGACCAGGAGTCCTCATGCTGCAGTTCTGGTTCGCTCGACTCGCTCTCGTTGCCGCTTCCCTGGCCTGTGCAGGCTGGAAGTGGGGCAACTAGCCATCTAGAGCTCTTAGAACGTGAAACAGGTGAGCCGGGCTCGGCGTCGGGCCCGGCTCCTACACGTGGCAGCGCGTAGTCTCTCGACGAGACTCGGCCTCGGAACTCTTCGTGATCTACCAGCATCCGCTCGCGTATCTCCTCGGACTGGAGGGAGTCGCCCTTCTACGCGCGTTCTCCGGCGCTTACGACCGCGAGTTCACGCTCGCGCGATTCGCTGAGATCCGCGAGCTGCTCGAGTCACCGGACGTGTTCGGCACCGGGGTCGAGGCGCGTCCGATCTCCACGCGCGAGGGCTATGACAGTTGGGCACCTTCGTACGACGAGCAGCCGAACCAGCTCCTCGAGATCGAGCAGCCGATCGTGCGCGAGATCCTTGACGGGCTTCCCATCGGCGTTGCGCTCGACGCCGCGTGCGGCACCGGGCGACACGCCGCGTACCTCGCATCGCTAGGGCACACCGTGATCGGCGTCGACTCGTCACCGGGGATGCTCGCGCGTGCCCGCGAGAAAGTCCCGCAGGGCGAGTTCCACGAGGCCGACCTCCACCAGCTGCCGCTCGAGGACGACTCTGTCGACCTCGTCGTCTGCGCGATCGCGCTCGTGCACCTGGCGGACATCGAGGGCCCGTTCCGAGAGTTCGCGCGGGTGCTGCGCGCCGGCGGGCACCTCGTGGTGTCCAACCAGAGCGGCCTCATCGGCGACATCATCCTCCCGGTCCTGATCGAGAGCTCCGCGGGCGAGCTCGGCTACCTACCCGTGTACGCGCGCCTCGCGAGCGACTTTCTCGCGGCGGCCCTCCCGCTCGGATTCCAGGTGCTCAGGTGCGAGGAGCCGCGCGTCCCGTCGCCGCTTCTGGACGAGGAGGGCCGGTCGATCCACGACGGCGAGCGGCTGCCGCCCCAGGACCCCGACGACCCGCCGTCTATCTGGGGCTTACACGCCGAGGCGATCGACGCCACCAACGCGGCGTGGCGGGGGAAGCTGTCGTCGATCATCTGGCACTTTCAGCTTGCGCGGTAGATTCCGGCGGTGCCCGGCGAAGACGGCTACTTCGACGAGCGCGTCGCCGCGCGGTACGACGAGTCCGAGCCGGAGATGTTCGACCCGGCGGTGGTCGACCCGGCCGTCGACTTCCTCGTCGAGCTCGCCGGCGAGGGACGCGCGCTCGAGCTCGCGATCGGTACAGGCCGGATCGCGCTACCACTCGCCCAGCGCGGAGTGCCCGTACACGGAATCGACATGTCGAAAGCGATGGTCGCGCGGCTGCGCGCGAAGCCAGGAGGCGAAGACATCGGCGTGACGATCGGCGACTTCGCGACCACGACCGTAGAGGGGACGTTCTCCCTCGCGTACCTGGTCTTCAACACGATCTCGAACCTGACGACGCAGGCGGCCCAGGTCGCGTGCTTCCGCAACGTCTCGGCGCACCTCGAGCCCGGCGGCTGCTTCGTGATCGAGGTAGGCGTCCCCGAGCTCCAGCGGGTCCCGCCCGGCGAGACTTTCCACGTCTTCCACGTGAGCGAGACCAGGTGGGGGATCGACGAGTACGACATCGCGAGCCAGGGACTCACCTCGCATCACTTCGAGATCGTCGACGGGAGACTCGAGCGCAACTCGGTTCCCTTCCGATACACGTGGCCGGCGGAGCTCGACCTGATGGCGCAGCTGGCCGGGATGAGCTTGCGGGAGCGCTGGAGCGGCTGGAAGCGGGAGCCGTTCACGAGCGAGAGCCGCAAGCACGTCTCGGTCTGGGAGAAGCCCCGCGACTGAGCAGGTCGAGATCCGCCGTCTTGCCGGGAGCGAGCTGCAAGCGCAGCTCGACGGGCTCGCGGCCGTCCTGGTCGACTGCGTCGCCGGCGGCGCGTCTGTCAGCTACATGGCGCCCTTCTCACTCGAGCAGGCACGCGGCGCATTCGATGTGGTTGCGGAGGAGGTCGACCAAGGCCGCCGTCTGCTTCTTGCCGCCTTCCTCAACGGTGCTGTAGTCGGCACCGTGCAGCTGGTGCTCGCATTGCCGCCGAACCAGCCGCACCGCGCCGAGATCGCAAAGCTGCTCGTCCACCGCTCAGCTCGCAAGCGTGGCATCGCCGAGCTGCTCATGGAGCGGCGCCGAGGCAGAAGCGCGGGTGGAGGGCAAGACACTGCTCGTCCTGGACACCGTGACCGGGGACGACGCGGAGCGCCTGTACGAGCGGCTGGGCTGGACCAGGGTCGGCGTGATCCCCGGCTACGCGCTCTACCCGGACGGGCGGCCCTGCGACACGACCGTCTTCTGGAAGTCGCTCTGACCCGGGCTCCCCGGATGCACGCCGACGAGGTCGACACCGACTCGGCTCTCGTAGGTCGGTTGCTCGCCGCGCAGTTTCCGCATTGGGCGAATCTGCCGATCGAACCGGTCCTGCCGATGGGGACGGACAACGCCCTCTATCGGCTCGGCGACGACATGGTCGCGCGGCTACCCCGCACGGAGCGGACAGGCCGAAGACTCGAGAAGGTACGCCTGTGGCTGCCGAGACTTGCTTCGAGCCTGCCGCTGGCCGTTCCGGTCCAGCTGGCGGAGGGGGCTCCCGCCGAGGGCTATCCCTTTGCGTGGTCTGTCTATACGTGGCTCAAGGGCGAGAACGCGACCTTCGAGCGCATCGCCGATCTGAGCCAGTTGGCGACCGATCTGGCGCAGTTCGTAGCCGACTTGCAAGGAATCGACCCCGCAGGCGGCCCGGCACCCGGGGAGCACAACTTCTTCCGCGGTGTGCCGCTCGCGGCGCGCGACGAGTCGACCCGTGCTTCGATCGCCGCCCTCGCCGGAGCGATCGACGTCGAAGCGACGACCGCGGCCTGGGAAGCAGCCCTCCAGGCACCGGTGTGGGAGCGTCCCCCGGTCTGGATCCACGGCGACCTCGACTCACGAAACCTGCTCGCCGAAAAGGGACGGGTCAGCGCCGTCATCGACTGGGACGGTCTCGGCGTTGGCGACCCCGCCTGCGACGTGATGGTCGTCTGGAAGATGCTCTCCGCGGACACCCGCGGCATCTTTCGCAGCGCGCTCTCGATCGACGACGCGACCTGGGCGCGGAGTCGCGGCTGGGCGCTCTCCCAGGCGCTGAACGCTCTGTCCTATTACACGCCGGAGACGAACGCCGTGCTCGTCAGCGAGTCTCAGCGCTGGCTGGCGGAGGTCCTCGCCGATCTATCATCGGACGATGGACGTCCCTGAGACCCCACCCCAGAGACCGAGGACGGGCTCGTGCCCGGCGGCGGGGGCTGGTTCGTCCTGAACGCGCGTGACGCGCGCTGGACTACGCGCCCGGGCCGGCAGAGCGTGTCCTTCACCGGTAAGACTGAGTTCGAGTCCGACACGTACTTCCCGATGCTCGGGGTCCAACCTGGCCGTCCTCGAGCCCGGCGAGCCCAACTCGATGTACCACTGGGAGACGGAGACGGAGGCCTTCCTGGTGCTCTCGGGCGAGGCGCTCCTGATCGTCGAGGGCGAGGAGCGGCCGCTGCGACAGTGGGACTTCGTGCACTGCCCGCCCAAGACGGAGCATGTGATCGTCGGAGCCGGCGACGGCCCCTGCGTCCTCCTGGCGATGAGCTCGCGCGAGAGGCAGGCGTTCGGGCCCTACGGGGCGTACACCGTGAACGAGGTCGCGCGCCGGCACAGGGCCTGCGGTGACGAGGAGACGCAGGACAATGACGTCGCGTACGCGCGGGTTCCGGACGCGGAGTGGTCGCGATATCGCGACGGCTGGCTTCCGGACAGCTAGACGGGATCGCCTGCGTGACGGTGCTCGAAGTGGACACCCCGCACGGCCAGGCGAACGTGCACGTGCATCCCGCCGATCAGCCACGAGCCGCGCTCGTCCTCGGTCACGGCGCCGCCGGAGGCGTGACGGCGCCAGATCTGGTTGCCGTGACCGGCGCGGCGCGCTCGGAGAAGATCAGCGTTGCGCTCGTCGAGCAGCCCTACCGTGTTGCGGGACGACGCTCTCCCGCTCCGGCGCACCAGCTCGACGCCGCCTGGACGGCGGTGATCGACCACCTGCTTGCGAGCGAGCTGGGCGGATTGCCACTCGTCGTCGGTGGCCGCTCCTCGGGCGCGCGAGTGGCGTGCCGCACCGCAGAGGAGACCGGCGCCGTCGCGGTGCTATGCCTCGCGTTCCCGCTACAGCCACCGGGCCGCGCCGAGAGACCGAGCCGCCTGCCCGAGCTCGACGCGGTGAAGGTTCCGACGCTGATCGTGCAGGGCGCGGGAGATCCCTTCGGCATGCCCCCGGCCGGGGCGCACCGGACCGTGGTGCAGGTGCCGGGCAACCACAGCCTGCGAACCGACCTCCAAGCGGTGACCGACGCTGTCCAAGACTGGCTTCGAGTTACTCTCTCCGCGTGACCGAGCTCGAGGCGATCGGGATCACGACCGCCGACCTAGGCGCGTCGCTCCGCTTCTACGGCCTCCTCGGGGTCACGGTCCCGGACCCCGACGAGGACCACGTGGAGGCTCCGGTGCCCGGCGCGGTGACCCTGATGTGGGACACCGAGGAACTGATCAGACAGATCGAGCCGGACTTGCCGAGCCCGGTTCGTCAGCGGATTGTGCTCGCCTTCCGCTGCGCAGATTCGGCCGACGTCGATGCGACTTACGCGCGCGTCGTCAACGCCGGGTTCGGGGGCAAGACGGAGCCCTGGGACGCGTTCTGGGGGCAGCGCTTCGCGTATCTGCGGGACCCGGACGGGAACACTGTCGCCCTGTTCGCGCCGCTCGAATAGGCCCGATGATGACGAGCGATCAAACGTTTGCCGATGTGCTGGCTGCGAACGAGACCTACGCACAGGACTTCCGACTCGCAGGGCTCCCCGCGCTCGCGGCTAGGGGGCTCGCGGTCCTCACATGCATCGACTCGCGGATCGAGCCGCTGGCGATGCTCGGTCTCGGTCCCGGCGATGCGAAGATCTTGCGAAACGCCGGTGCCCGCGTCACCGACGACGTTCTCCGCACGCTCGTCCTCGCGTCACACCTGCTCGGCGTCGATCGCACGATGGTGATCGCGCACACGAACTGCCGGATGGCGGGAGAGGACGAGGCGGAGGTTCATACGGCCGTGGGCGCAGCGGGAGGACCCGACACCCGGAGCCTTGCCTTCCTCGTGACGAGCGACCAGGAGGCGACCGTCCGCGCGGACGTCCAGCGGGTGCAATCGTGGCCCTACCTCACGCGCCTCAGGGTGGGCGGGTTCCTGTACGAGGTCGACACCGGGCGCCTTACCCAGCTCTGCTGATCTGCAGACCTGACCCCGCTCAGTCCGCTTAGACGACTGGGCCTGCGGGTACGTAACCCTCGTGCGCCGCGCAGTGGCCCTCGCACTCGTCTCGCTCGTCCTCGCCGTGCCCGCGGCTGCCGCGCCGGGAGAACTCGATCGCACGTTCTCCGGCGACGGCTGGGTCCGGTCGTACGACATCACCCGGTACTCGAAGGGCTTCCTCCCGAAAGGCGCCGAGGACGTCGCGATCCAGCCCGACGGGAAGATCCTCGCGGTCGGTGAGCTCCTGGACGGGAACAGCCACTGGTATTTCGGCGTTTACCGCTGGCTGCCCAACGGGGACCTCGACCGTTCATTCGGCTCCGGCGGCTGGGTCGCGCACGAGCTCGGCGCCTTCCCGATGCCACACACGGTCGCGCTGCAGGCGGACGGAAGCATCCTCGTCGGCGGCCAGGTGGAGTGCCCGAACCTGCAGCTGTGCTTCGGGATCGCCCGGTACCGCCCGAACGGCTCGCTCGACGGCAGCTTCGGCACCGCCGGCATCGCGCGGGCCACGTTCCCCGGCTCGCGGTGCGGCTGCGAGATCCACGACCTCGCCGTGCAGCGGAACGGGCGGATCGTGGCGGTCGGCTGGCGATTCAAAGGCGGAGATGCGCAGGACGACATGCTCCTCGCCGTCGCCCGATTCCTGCCGGATGGCCGGCTCGACGCGAGTTTCTCCGGTGACGGCCGGCTCTCTCTCGACTTCGGCTACGGCGACGACCTCGGTTCGGCGGTTGCCGTGCAGCGCGACGGCCGGATCGTCGTCGGCGGAGTGGCGTCGCATCGGTACCGAACCGAGGCCGATTTCGCAGTGCTCCGGCTTCGACAGAACGGCACGCTCGACCGGACGTTCTCGCGCGACGGCATCCAGAGCGTGAACTTCGCCGGACGGCGATACGACGACGTCTACGGGCTCGATCTGCAGCCGGACGGCCGCATCGTGGCAGCCGGCCTCTCGTCGGTGGGTTTTCGGCGGGACGACCCGCGCATCGCGGTGCTCCGTCTGAACCGCAACGGCAGCCTCGACCGGCGATTCGGCAAGCGGCTGCTCAAGCCGGGGCCGAACGGGGGTTACGCGCGCGCCGTGCTGGCCGAGAGGAATGGCGGAATCGTCGTCGGCGGGCTTGCGTATGACGACTCGAAGCTGGACACGGCAGCCTGGGCCCTCGTCCGCTTTCGCTCGAGCGGCGCGCTCGACCGATCGTTCGGCAGAGGCGGGATCGTCCTCAGCGATTTCGGCACCGGCGCCGATTGGGTCGGCGCACTCGCTGCACAGAGCGACGGAAAGATCGTGGCGGCCGGCGAGGTCTACGGCGACCAGGCCGTCGCGCGCTACTTACCTCGTTAGCAGGGTCCCCATTGACAGGCCGAGCGCTGGGCGGGATGCTTGACTCGCATGTCGGCGCTCCTCTACATCCTCGCGCTCTCCGGGCTCTGGACACTGTTGGTCCTGGGTGCCGTGGTCGGCCTCTTCGTCTTGGTGGGCTACGCGATCTACACGCTGCGCTCCGACGAGGGCTGGGAGGAGCGCCCGTCCGTGCAAGACGACATCGACGAATCGGATTTGTAGCGGGCGCTCATCGGCGGGGTGTGTAGGCACTCGGCGAAGCTGAAAGGCCGCGTGACGAGCGGTGGCACTCGCGCCGCATCGGGGTGAGCAGGGTTCATCAGCACCACGTCCGCCTCGGGCAGGACCTTCGAGCGCACGGCGGCCAGCAAGGAGCGGCGCTCCTCCAGCCAGCGGGTGACGAAAGCGCGGCTCGCCTGCTCGCCGTGCTCGTCCGGGACGCGTTCGGGAGTGGCATCGACCTCGGTCCACCCGAGGACGTAATCGTCTGAATCGCCGGTCGGATCACCCGGCAGGTAGCGCAGTGCAACCAGGACGGCGAGGCCGGCCTCAGAAGCGAAGTTCACCACCGGCACCCCCGGCGGCGAGTAACGGCCGCCGTGCCGCAGCGTCCCCGCGCCGTCGAGCGCCGTGTGGCCCGCGCGGGTGAGACGCCAGAGCTTCATCCCCGGAGTTTGAACGACACGAAAAGGCCCCGCTTCTTGCGGGTCTTCATGCGGAGTCGATGGCCCCAGTGGGCTCATTCGGGTCATTTGCACGCCCACCCGGCGGGCCTACCGTTGCGTCACCCGCCCGGATTGTCCGGGCGATCGAAACGCGAAAGGGATTATGTCTTTCAAACGATGGATCCCTCTGGTGGGTGCGCTCGGCCTGATGGTGATGGTCGTAGGCGCCGCAGCAGGGGCAACGAACGGAAAGAGCAAGACCCGCACGCTCACGCGAGCGTGTTTCTGGGTCGAGTCCAAGGGTGACCGAGTCACCCTCAACGACGTCAAGATCAGCAGGCTCAACAAGACCGACGTGCGCTTCTGCATCGTCGGGAAGAGCGGGGCGAAAGGCAGGTCCGTCCGCGGCATCACAGGCCTGGTCGGCCCCGCCGGCGCTCAGGGGCAGTTGGCGAGGTCGGCCAGGGCGAGCGTGGCTTCATGGGCCTGCAGGGGTTCCGGGCGAGATCGGCTCGAAGGGCCGCAGGGCGGCGACAGGGCGGTCTGCAGGGCATCCAGGGCGAGGTTGGGCCGGTCGGTCCGGCAGGATCCAGGGCGAAGTCGGCCCATGAGGTCCCGCAGGCCCGCAAGGTCCGGCCGGTGAGCAGGGCGAGAGCGGTCCACCGGAGCTACTGGGCACCGGTCCGCAGGGCGCTCAAGGGGCGAGGTGGCGATCGGCCCGGCAGGTTCGAAAGGCGCTACTGGCGCTGCGGTCCCGCTGGCCCGGCAGGTCCGGCAGGTCCGTCAGCAGGTCCGGCAGGTGCTGAAGGTGACGCGGGCCACAGGTGCCGAAGGTCCCGCGGCGCTGTCGGCCCGGCAGGTCCCCGCAGGCCCAGCAGGCCCGCAGGGTCCGAAGGGTGAGGACGGGCTCAACGGCTCGCATCGTCACGGTCGACGTCAGCGACGCATCAGGGCAGAAGACGAAGGTTGCCCTTTGCCCGGGCCAGATCCAACGACGCTGCCAACCGGCTGTTCGCCCTCTCGGGCGGCTTCTCCGCCTCGTACCGCAGCGTTCCGCAGGTCTGACAACGGCCATGGCTGGACGGTTACGCAGTCGGGAAACACCAACTCCTGCACGTGTCGCCTATTGCGCGGCGTCGCTAGACGCCTAGCGTTGCGGCAAGGGCCGGGGGCTGAGATCCCCGGCCCGCGCTGCGACAAAGAAGCGGCGCGATCCGGAACACGGTGGGTGGTGCGTCCACGGTCTCTTTCGTTCCACAGCGACTCCGAGCGGGTGCCGTCGTGGCCGTGGCCTTGTGCCTGTGTTGACTTACTGACAGCAGCACCGACGACTCAGCCTTGAGCGGATGGGTGCGTCTGCCTACCGGCGAGGGTGTAGGCGGCGCTGGGATTTGACCCAGGTGGGCTACACCACCGCCGGCACTCCTGGGTAACCATTCGTTCGACATGCCGCAGAGACCCTCAGGGTTCGATCACCTGCCCGCGCTAGATCCGACGACGTTGCTGTGCCTCGAGATCGACATCGAGCTGCGCAACGCCTGGGAGCTGCTCGATCAGGCGAACGACACCTGGGATGACGGGCACCTCGCGGTCATCGCGAGCGCGATGCGCGTCGCCTTCGTCCTGGGTCGCCGAGCCGCTGGCTCCGAGGACGGCGACAGCGCGCTCGCCGATGCACCGGCGTGAACGGGTGGCGGCGCTAGAGATTCGGAGAGTAGGGCGGCTGTTCCGGCTCGGGTTCTAGGGCAGGCTCACGCCCTGTACGTTTCCGCCCCGGTAAACGAAAGCCCCGCGTTAGCGGGGCTTTTCTTTGATGGGCGGTACTGGGCTCGAACCAGTGACCCCCAGCTTGTCGATTCCGCGCACTGTCCCGTCAGGACGCGTCAGACCGCATAGCTAAGCCGTTGCGGCGGTGTCCCGAGTTCACCGAGAGGACGTGAGAGGACGCTGACTGCAGCCACAGTGCAGCCACGGACGATGCGGGGGATTCGCAGGGGCATCGTTACGGCCCCACGATCTCGAAGTGGGTGACGAACCACTCCCGGTCGACGAGGAAGCGGTCATGCTCCTCGTAGAAGACGGCCTCGAGGTTGTCACCCGCGAACGCGCGGATCGCGTCCTGCGATTCCCAGAGGCTCATGGTCAGGAACTCGGTGCGATCGCCGTCGTCTCGCCGGAGGACGTAGAAGCCCCGGTTGCCGGGAGTTTGCCGAGAAGCGCGTCCGCCGGTTTCCTCGACGTATTCGAGAAACGCGTCGGCATCCTCGCGCTTCGTCCAGCCTCGCCAGGTGCGCGCGATCACATG
>CAWFZH010000005.1:0-418801 GCA_963820335.1 uncultured Actinomycetes bacterium
CACCCTGAAAAGAGGACGGTCCGCTAGTTGCCGTGCCAGGAGTCCCAGAGCGCGGCATAGGAGCCCTCGTGCTCCACGAGCTCGTCGTGCGTTCCCAGCTCCGAGAGCAAGCCCGCCTCGACGACGGCCACGCGATCCGCATCGTGCGCCGTGTGCAGACGGTGGGCGATCGCGACCACCGTCCTGCCCCGTAGCACGGAGGCGAGCGAGCGCTCGAGGTGCCGCGCCGCGCGCGGGTCGAGGAGCGAGGTCGCCTCGTCCAGCACGAGCGTGTGCGGGTCGGCGAGCACGAGCCGCGCGAGCGCGACCTGCTGCGCCTGCGCCGGGGTGAGCGGGTAGCCGCCCGCGCCGACCACGGTCTCCATCCCCTCGGGGAGCGCCTCCGTCCACTCCAGGGCATCGACCGCGCGCAGTGCCTCTTGCAGCTGCTCGTCGGACGAGCCCGGCCGGGCCAGCCGAAGATTCTCGGCGAGCGTCCCGACGAACACGTGCTGCTCCTGCGTGACGAGCGCCACCTCCTGACGCAGCGTGTCCAACGGAAGGTCGACGAGGCGGACGCCGCCGACCTCGACGCGCCCCTCCCGCGGAGGATGGATGCCCGCGAGCAAGCGGCCCAGGGTCGACTTCCCGGCGCCCGAGGGGCCGACGACCGCTACCCGCTCGCCCGGCTCCAGGTCGAGGTCGATCCCGTGGAGCACGTCGCGATCGGCGACGTACGCGTAGCGCACGTCCTGGGCGGCCAGGCGCTCGTGCTCGGGCTCGTCGTCGGTAGCGGTCCGGTCGGGAGGAACGCGGGCGATCCCCACCAGGCGGGCGAACGAGGTCGCGCCGACCTGAATCTCGTCGAGCCAGGAGACGAGCCGGTCGACCGGGTCGGCCAGTTGCACGACGTAGAGAGCGATCGCCGTCACCTCACCGATCGACGCATGCCCCGTGGAGACGAGCCAGCCACCCCACGCCAGCGACGTCGCCACCGGCAGCACGTACGAGAACTCCGCGGTCGGGAACCAGATCGTGCGCAGGCGCAGCGTGCGCCGCTCCGCGCGGAAAGCCTCCTCCAGGTCCTCGTCGATGCGCCGCACGCGCTCCTCACGCAGGCCGAGCGCCTCGATCGTGCGGCCGCCCTCGACCGTCTCGCCGACGGTGCCGGCGAGCGTCGCGTACGACGCGCGCTCCCAGAGGTACGCGGCCGGAGCACGCCGCAGGTACCAGCGCGTCCCGATGTAGAGGGCCGGAGCACCGGCGATGCAGGGCAGGGCGGCCAGCGGATTGACCAAGACGGCCGCGGCCACCGTCAGGACCGTCGTCACGGCTGCGATCAGCGTCTCCGGAATCGCGAAGCGAATCGTGCGCGCGAGGGAGTCGACATCGGCAGTCGTGCGCGACACGAGGTCACCGGTGCCCGCACGCTCGACGGTCGAGAGTGGCAGGGCGAGCACGCGGCGCATGAAGTCCTCGCGCAGCTCGGCGAAGATCTGCTCGGAGAGAACGAAGGAGGCGCGGCGCGCCAGCCACGTGAGGATGGTCTGCGCGATCAGGAAGACGGCCAGCACGCCCACGAGCTTGTCGACGTAGCCAGTTGTAGTTCCCTGCTGGACAGCGTCGACCAGGCGGCCGAGCAGCGGCGGCCCGGCGAGGCCGGCGGTGGCCGCCAGGGCGTGGAGGCCGACGACGCCCAGGAGCGCTCGCTTGTGCCGAGTGCCGAGAATCCGAGCCTGCCGGCGCAGCTCCGGCCCGTCCGCGATCGGCAGCAGCTCGCTCACAGGTCCACCCCGCGCGTGACCGTGTCGCGGTAACCGGGATTCGTGCCCAGGAGCTCCCGGTGGCTGCCCTCGGCGACGACGCGCCCTCCTTGGACCAGCACGACCCGGTCGGCCTGGTCGAGCATGAGCGGGCTCGTGGTCACGACCACCGTCGTGCGACCCGCGCGCGCGTAGTGGAGACGCCGCGCGATTCGGGCCTCGGTGTGCGCGTCGACGGCGCTCGTCGGCTCGACGAGGACGAGGATCTCTGCACCCGACAGCAGTGCACGTGTGAGGACGAGCCGCTGCCGCTGGCCTCCCGAGAACGAACGGGCGCGCTCGTCAACCGCGGTGCCGAGGCCCTCTGGAAGCGCTTCGAGGACGTCGTCGGCGTCCGCGACGCCGACCGCGGCGAGGATCTCGTCATCGTCGGCGGCCCGGCCCCAAGGGTCGAGCTCCGAACGCAGCTTCCCGGAGAAGAGCACGGGGTCGGCCTCACTGACCACGATCCGTCGCCGGACGGCGTCCGTGTGCAGGTCGGCCAGTTCCACGCCCCCGAGCACGACGCTGTCGCTGTCGCCGTCGCCGTCGCCGTCGCCGAAGCGGCCGAGCCGGTCGGCGATCTCGGCCGCCTCGTCGGGATCCGCCGAGACCAGGCACGTGAACGAGCCGGGCTCGACGACGAGGCCCGACCGCGCATCGGCCAAGGGCACTCCCGGCGGAGGTTCGTCGGCCGGGGCGTCCGGCTCCGCGACGTCACGCTCGACGGAGAGGACCTCCAGCATCCGGCCGGCACCGACGTACGCGCGCGTCATCTTGTCGACAGCCTCGGCCGCCGTGCGGAGGGGGATCACGAGAAAAGCCGCGTAGCCGTAGAAGGCGATCAACTCGCCCGGCTCGATCCTCCCCGAGACGGCGAAGCGCGCCCCGAGCCAGGTGACGAGCACGACGAAGAGCCCCGGCACGAAGACCTGCGCGGCATCGAGAGTCGACTGCGGCAGGGCGACGCGGACCCCTGCGAGCCGTACCTCCTGGGAGCGGCGCCGGTACCGGTCCAGGAACTCCGGCTCGCCGCCGATCCCTCGCAGCACGCGGAGCCCGGCCGCCGTGTCGGCGCCGAGGGCGGTGAGCTTCCCGACCTCCTCGCGCTGCACCGCCTGCCGGGCCTGGAGCGGCTTGATCACGGTGCCGACCAGGAGCACGAGCAGCGGCACTCCGACCAGGACGACGAGGCCGAGCACGACGGACGACGACAGCAAGATGAACGCGACGACGACGTACGACACGAACGCGCCGGCCAGCCGGGCCGTGATGTCGAACGCCCCACCGGCGCGCATCGCGTCGTTCGACACCGTGGCGACGACCTCGCCGGTCGACAGGCGGCCACGAACCGCCGGGCCGGCGCGCGAGGCGTGATGGGCGACGACCTGCGCGAGTCGGAACGAGGCCTGGAGCCAGTTGAAGACCGCGAACCGGTGCCGCATGATCCCGGCGAACGCCTGGGTCGCACCGAGGCCGAGCAGGACGAGCGTCCAGAGCGCCAGCGCGTGGTTGTCGTGCTCGATGATCCCGACCTGAATCGCGCGGCCGATCGTGAACGGCATCAGCGCCTGGGCGACCATCCAGAGGATCCCGAAGAAGATCCCGGCGGCGATGGTCAGAAGCTGGTGGCGGCCGACCCAGAGGAGCAGACGGGCGGGCGATCGCGTGTCCGGCACGCCGGGGTCGTCCGCGGGCAGGCGGATTCGGCCGCGGTTGAGCCAGCGGCGAGGGGCGTTCACGGCTACGGAATCGCTCTGGTCCATGGGTTCGAGCGGGACGGCGTCCCGCTGTGATCGTAGAGATAGCCGCGCGTCTACTTGACGACGCGGTACTTGAGGTGCGTCACGCCGGGCGAGTCGACCACGCGCATGCGCTCCAGCTCGATCTCCTTGCCGAGCTGGTCGAACAGGCGCTTGCCCCGCCCGAGAAAGAGCGGAGCGACGTGGAGCTGGATCTCATCGACGAGGCCCGCAGCGACGAGCTGCTGCACGGTCTCCGCTCCGCCCGCCACCGTGATGTTCTGGTCACCGGCGGCCTCGCGCGCCTGGTCGAGCGCGCTCTCGACGCCGTCGGTCACGAACGTGAACGTGGTTCCGCCTTCCTTCTCGAGTGTCTCTTTGGCGCGATGAGTCACCACGAACACCGGCATGCGGAACGGAGGGTCGTCCCCCCACGGGCCCTTCACCGAGATCGAACATGCGGCGCCCCATCACGACCGCCCCGACGTCCGCGGCCGCTTCCTCCATGACGTCGTCGTCCGGGCCGGTCTCACCGCCTTCGAGGCCGTGGCGCTTCCGCCAGCCCGCCAACGCGACGACCCACTCGTGCAGCTGCTCGCCGCCCTCCCCGAGCTCCTGCCCGGTGCGATCGTCGGGCCCCGTGATGAACCCGTCCAGGGACGTCGAGATGTCGACTTTGACCTTGCCCATGGGGCGCACCGTAAAGGAGTGGGAGACCCCGCGCTGCGCAGGGTCTCCCGCTCGTGTCCTTGCTACTGGCCCGGCTTCTCCCCGCTCTCGAGCAGCGTCTTCAGGTCGCTGAGGATCCAGCTCCAGCCGCCGCCACCCTCGTAGATCCGGGCGACGCTGGCGACCTGGTCGGCCGTGATCGGTGCGTTCTCCAGCTCGTGCGTCACGGTGAGCCTCGTGAAGCCCCCGTCGTCCTCCTCGATGTCGAAGGTGACCCGCGTTGGCCCCTCCGCCTTGATCTCCTCGTCCCAGAGCGCGCGCCACGTTTGGACGAGCTTGCGCGGCGGATCGGCCTCCAGGACCTCGCCGTCGACGACGAGCTCCGGCATGCCCATCGACTGCATCTCCTCGTTCGCGCGTGCCTGGTACTTGCCGCCGGGCCGCAGGTCGTAGTCGGCGATTCCCCGGTAGCCGTACTTCGCCGTCCACTCGGGCTTCGTGATCGCGTCCCAGATCGCCTCGGGAGTGGCCTTGATGTAGATCCGGTAGACCTGGGTTGCGATCTCCGTGGCAGTAGTCATGCAGTCTCCTTCTCTAGTTGGGTCTTGAGGTCCGCGAGCGCCGACACCTGGCGCTCCGTGTACTTGTCGATCCACCGGTCGTGGATCAGCCGGATCGGCACGGGATTCAGGAAGTGGAGCTTCTCCCGGCCCGACCGGCGTGCGACGACGAGACCCGCGTCTTCGAGGACGCGCAGGTGCTTCATGACACCGAAGCGGGTCATCTCCAGCTCGGACTCGAGCTCCGTGAGCGTACGGCCGTCACGCGCGAAGAGCCGGTCGAGCAGGAAGCGGCGCGTCGGGTCGGCGAGCGCCTTGAACACACGGTCGTCGTCGGTCACGGCTCAATAATAGGTGACCATAAGGTCACATGTCAAATGAGGATCCTGTCAAGAGATTCTTCTGGCGAGAGGACACTCGCGCAGGTGACGATTCGCTCGCCGGCTCCACTTGAGCCAACGTTCTACGATCGGTCGCGTGGACGAGTTTGTTCCGCGCGACTTCGACGTCCCTCGGCGGCTCGACACGCCGCAGTTCGTGCTTGAGCCGCTCGGCCCCGAGCACAACGACCAGGACTACGACGCGTGGACCTCGTCGGAGGAGCACATCCATGCGACGCCTGGGTGGGAGGAGAGCAGCTGGCCGCGGGAGATGACGCCGGACGAGAACCGGGCAGATCTGCAGCGCCATGCCGACGACTTCGGCAACCGGACGGGGTTCACGTACACGGTGCTCGATCCGGCGAGCCGCGGCGTGATCGGGTGCGTCTACATCTACCCGCTGCCCGACAGCGAGTACGACGCCCGTGCGCTGTCCTGGGTGCGGGCGAGCCACGCGCAGCTGGACACCCAGCTCTGGCGCGTCGTGACCGAGTGGCTCGCGTCCGACTGGCCGTTCGGCAGAGTCGAGTACGCGCCGCGTGCCTAGCTGCGGTTAAGCAGCTTCCAGTGCCCCTCGGAGACGACTTCGACGGTGCCGTCGGTCACTTTGATGGCGGTCTGATCGTCAATCGCGTACGCCGGCACCTGCATGCCGGCGGCCCACTTTTCTGCGTCGGCCATGGTGTTCTCCGGCAGGTCCTCGTGATCCACGTGCGGAAACATCGAAAAGCCGACCACCCCCAGCGTTTCATCGCCACCGGTGGGCGGCTTCCACCTGACGAAGTCCTCCCCGATGTTGGGGGCCATCACCATGCTCCCGGCGCTCAGTCCCACGTAGACCGCGCGCAGCGACGGCAAGAGGTCCGCCAGTCCGGACTGCCGCATCCAGTAGCACAGATACAAGGGATCGCCGCCGTTCACCAGCAGGACGTCCGTCTCCTGGACCATGGGGACCCACTGCTCTTCATCGATGCTGGGCAGCGCGGTGAGCTCGAGCACCCCCAACGACTTCCAACCCAACTCGCACATGGGTGTTCTGGGCTCTTGTCCGCTGATGAACTTCCATGCCAGTTCGGGTTGCCCGAGGGCGTGCGTCGCGGTCGGAATGCAGAGGGCGTCGGACTCGGCAATCGGTTTACCCAGGAGGTCGACCAGCGCGTTGTCGATGCTCGTGTTGGTGATGCCAGCGGAAGTGAGAAGAAACTTCATGGGTGCTCCTTCGCTCGCGGTGTAGGCGTGATGCTTCCCTCAAAGAGACTCAGCGGAGGCGGACAAATCATCGTTCGCCGCAACAGTCAGCCGGTGCGCTCGTCCGGTGGGCGTGTCGAAGCGACAACAGAACTAGAGTGGGCCGCGTGACGCTTCAACGGATGGACAACGTCGGCATCGTGGTGGAATCGCTCGATGCCGCTATCTCGTTTTTCGCCGAGCTCGGCCTCGAGCTCGAAGGGCGAGCCATGATCGAAGGAGACTGGTCAGGGCGCGTCACTGGACTGCGCGACCAACGCGTCGAGATCGCCATGATGCGCATGCCGGACGGCCACGGCCGGATCGAACTCTCGCGATTTCTCGCGCCGCCTGTCGTCGCCGATCACCGGAACGCGCCAGTGAATGCTCTGGGCTACCTGCGTGTCATGTTCGCCGTGGACGACCTCGACGATACCCTCGGCCGGCTCCGCAGACACGGCGCGCAGCTCGTCGACGAGGTGGTCCAGTACGAAGACGTGTATCGGCTCTGCTACGTCCGAGGCCCCGAGGGGATCCTCATCGGGCTAGCCGAGCAGATCGGCTAGCGGGTTGAACTTTCGCGACGGAGAGCCCCTCAGGCATTCCCGCACGCTGCCCCAGGCGGCGCTCACTCCCAGCTGCTCACGCCGCTTCAGGCTTTCGGGTCGCGGCGCCCGACGGCGTCGTGCCTCCAGAACGCCTCTGCGTACACCAGCGTGCCGGTCATCCAAGACTCATAGGTCGGGAGTCGGAGCACTTGGAACGCTGCGTCCGGGATTCGCAACGACGGCTTCCTGAATCCATGGGCTGCGCCTGGCTCGAACCCGAAGCGCGAGTAATACCCCGGTGCCCCTTCCAAGAAGACGAGCGGTACATCGCGTTCGCTCAGCAGCTCGAGGCCGCGGCGGATCAGCGCCGTTCCGACCCCCTGGTTCTGACGCGCCGGCACGACCCCGATCGGGCTCAGCACCTGCACCGGGAGCAAGCGCTTCGGCGCGTCGAGCAGGCTCGGGCTGAACAGCACGTGTCCGACAATCTGGTCTCGTTCTGCCGCGACGAGCGAAAGCCCTTCGCCTCGCCCGACAGCGTCGCGCAGCTCGTCGACGAGGTTTGCAACAACCGGGACGTGATCTTCTCCGAACGCCGCGACATGTAACGCCTGCACGGCCGACCGATCTTTGATCGCTTCAGGGCGCACCTCCACTCGCGCGAGCCTAGTCGCGGGAAGGGGCGGCGCGCGGTCGTGCTCTGGTGACATTCCCGCACGCTGGCCAGGCGGGGGAAGTTGGGGTCAGCTCATGCATCGAGTCGGAGCACGACCTCGTCCGTTTCCTCGCCGCGCCCATAAGCGAACCCGCGCCCCTCGCCCACGATCAGGAAACCGCACTTCGTCAACACACGAATCGACGCGGCGTTGTCGCTCGCGGCGCGACCGTAAAGCGGCCGGGCTGCCTCCAGTTGCAAGAACTCTTGTAGGGCGCGCGTGGCAATGCCGCGGCCCCAATCTTCACGGCCGATCCAATAGGTCACTTCGCGGTGACCCTCCAAGTCGAAGCTCGCAATGTGACCCACAACTCGACCGTCGATCTCGACGACCCTGTTCGTCGTAGAGGCGTCGCTCCTCAGCCGCGCCCACCGTCGCTCGAAGCTCGTTCGATCATCGGCCTCCGGCGAGGTGAATGCGGCCATCCGAATCGCGTCGGGATCCGTCGAGTGCTCGAACAGCACGCCGAGATCACGATCTTCGATCTCGCGAAGGACAAGCTGTCCCGAGTCCTCCCGCACAGCCGTTAACGCTAACTGCCGCGAACGGCCGGGGCGTCACCGAGTCCGCCTAGGGCAAGCGCTCCTGGTGAAACCTCTCCTTGTCCTCCTCGCGCCACTTCGCCTCGTAGGCCTCCGCCTCCGCGAACTCCTGTTCCGTCCGCGCTACTGCTTGCGCGTCTTCACTCGCGGGATGCTCGCCGGCGGCCGTCCTGCGACGTGAAGCCATGAAGCCGATGATGACCAGGGGTACGGCGACCAAGGCGATGACGATCCATGGGAGCACGCGGGCAGCCTACCTTTGTCACCCGCGAGTAGCCGCAGCGCTCGCGGGTTAACCTCGGAACCGTGGACGAGCAGGTCGTGCCGGTTCTGTACGTCGAGGATGCGCCTCGGGCCGTTGCGTGGTACGACCGCCTCGGGTTCCGCAAGGAATGGGAGCATCAGTTCGAGCCGGGGTTTCCGTGGTTTGTCTCGGTAGCGCGGGGACCCGCCCGGCTCTATCTCTCGGAGCACAAAGGTGACGCTCGCCCCGACACGCTCATCCATCTGTACGTCAACGACATCGACACAGTCTCGGCCGAATTCGAAGTCCCGGTCGATGAAGAAGGTCTCGCGGGCCGTGAGTGCGCGCTCGAAGACCCGGACGGCAACAGGCTACGCGTGGCGACACCGCGCTCATGACGCGGTGCGGCGTGGCCGAAGAGACGATCATCCGCGAGTTCCGCAAGGACGACGTCGGGGCGATCGTCGAGTTTTCGCTGCGCGCCTGGGAACCCGTCTTCGCGTCAGTACGGCAGGTCCTGGGCGACGACATCTTCCTCCGCTTGCACGCAGACTGGAAGGAAGACCAGGCCGACGCGGTCCGATCCGCCTGCACGAACGAGGAGCGGGACGTGTTCGTCGCGGTGGCGGACGGACGGCCGATCGGATTCGTCGCGGTCGCCCTGAACGCCTTTCATGAGGGGATGGGCCTGATCGACATCATCGGCGTCGACCCCGACTATCAAAGGCGCGGCATCAGCTCGCGGCTCACCGAGTTCGCGACTGAGCATCTGCGCAGCCGTGGCATGGACATCGCCGTCGTGGAAACCGGCGGCGACCCGGGACACCAGCCTGCGCGGGCGGCTTACGAGGCAGCGGGGTTCACGCTCCTGCCCATCGCCCGTTACTTCCGGCTACTCGACTAAGAGACCGCGGCGTTTCAATAGCATCGCGCCGTGCGCGAGTTGCGACCAGGCCTGTGGCACTGGGAGGCACCGCATCCGCAGTGGGAGGCGACCGAGCCGTGGAGCGAGAACGTGTCGTCCTACGCGATCGACGACGGGGAGCGGCTGCTGCTCTTCGATCCGCTGGCCGTGCCGAGCGAGCTTGTGGACCTGGCGGCCGGCCGCGACACGGCGATCGTGCTCACCGCGCCGTGGCATGAGCGCGACGCGCAGAGCCTGGTCGAGCGGCTCGGCGTGGCGGTCTACACGCCGCTGCCCGACACCGCGCAGGACCTCATGGACATGTTCGGCGTCACCGCCGAGCAGGCCGGCGACGGCAGTCCCGACCTCGTCTGGCTGCTCCGCGAGCAGAAAGGCGAGGCACGCCCGTACTCGCCCGGCGACCGGCTGCCGTTCGGTGCCGACGTGTTCGCCGGGCATAAGAAGAACGACAACGTGCTCTGGGTCGAGAGCCAGCGTGCGGTGATCTCCGGCGACACGCTCGGCGACTTCGGCCGGGGCCTCGAGATCAACCAGGGCTGGCTCCGCCCTGGTGTGACGCGCGAGACGATCGCCGCGGGGTTGCGCCCGCTGCTCGAGCTACCCGTCGAGCACGTGCTCGCAACCCACGGCGGGCCGACCGACCGAGCAGCCCTCGAGCGCGCGTTGTCCGCCTCCTAGGCCGCTCGAGGACGATTTCTCCTTTACCAGGCGCCAACCGACGCCGATAGGAGAGCTATGAGACAGGTACACGTCGTCGCAACCTGGCGGTCGGAGCACGTTGTCGCGCTCGGGGACGAGGACGGACTCGAGAACCTCGTGGAGGTGCTCCAGGCGCAATCGAACGTGAAGCTCGTCGGCTACACAGCTCAGCCGCTCGACGACGCCGTGGATGCGGCGATCGACGAGCTTCTCGACCAGTAGCCCGCCCGCTCCCACCGTTACGTTCGCCGGTACGGGCTTTCATCCGGATCGGATGACGCGTTGTCGCGAACTGCTGGATAGCTTGCTGATGGAGCCCCATGGAGCTACGTGGGAGCTCAGGGAGCAATGCGACCGGCCCTGCGCTGGTCGCCCGAGGAAGGTGAGGAAACCCATGGCATCTACTAGCGAGGCGCCAGTCGATCTCTATATCGCGGCCTACCCCGATCCGGACGCCGCCCGAGGCGACTGGGACATCATCAAGGAGCTCGCCAAGGACGACACGATCGAAGTCGACGGGCTCATTCTCGTCAGCCGTCGCGCGGACGGGAAGATCCACGTCGACGACGACTTCCACGAGACCAGCAGGGGCGCCACTTGGGGCGCGGTCGGAGGCGCGGTCGTCGGGCTGATCTTCCCGCCTGCCCTGCTTGCCAGCGCAGCGGTCGGCGCGGGTATCGGAGCGGGCACCGGCGCCCTCGTGTCGCACGCCCGGAAAGAGGAGATCAAGTACGACGTGGAAGAGACGCTGCCGCTCAACAGCTCCGCCATCGTGGCGGTTTTCGAGGAGCAGTGGGCGGACGACATCGACAAGGCTCTCTCCAGCGCCAGCAACGTCACGAAGGAGAAGGTCGACTCGGACAGCGCAGACCAGGTCAAGGAGGCTGCAAGCAAGAGCTAATTGGCAGGAGCTAGCGCACGGCGGCTGACTTGTGCACGACCCAGCCGAGGCCGGCATCTGACTGGTCAGCGAGGTGGCGTAGGTCCTCCAGCCCCGTGCGCAACTCCTCCTCGGCGACGCCGGGCAGTTCCGCGATCGCGTTGAGCGCGCTCTCCAACACATCGGCCGCGTACTGCGCCTCGCTAGACAGGTCTTCGCCCTGCCACCAGAACGGCCGCTCGCCGTCGTCGACCTCGCGGAAGCCGGCTTCGCGGAGCCAGCCGGGCAACCGCGTGCCGGCGTCGCTCCAGCCCGAGGCTGCCATGCCCTGGACCATCGCGCTGAACAAGGACTCGATCGCAGGCGTCGACGGCTCGGCATGAGCCGTCGAGTAGTCGACCTCGATCGCGGTGATGCCGCCGCCCGTAACGAGGACGCGCCGAGCCTCGCGCAGCGTCGCCTGCGGATCGGCGACGTGCTCCAGGAACCACATCATCCACACGTGGTCGAACGACTCGTCCCCGAACGGGAGCGCGAGCGCATCGGCTTGCACGAGGGTCGCTTCGACTCCGGACCGCTCGAGGTGGTCCCGGGCGAACTCGAGCTGCTTCGGCTCGATGTCGACGCCCGTCAGGCTGATGCCCGGAAATTCCTGCCCGAGCACCGCCAGGACCGCGCCCGCGCCGGTGCCGACCTCGAGCAGCCGCGTCCCGGGCTCGAGCTGAGTGCCGTCGCGGATCAGCCGGTGGCGCCAGTGCTCCGCCTGCTCCACGAGCCGCTCCTGCTCGGGCGTCCCGTAGCCGTGCACGTACTGGGTCATCGTTCTACATGATTGCTGAGGCCATGAATGTCGCGCTGAGCCCCTCGCGTTACGACGCCATCGTGATCGGTGCCGGGCACAACGGGCTGGTGACCGCGTGCTACCTCGCGCGCGCCGGGCTGCGCGTGCTCGTCCTCGAGCGGCGCTACGTCGTCGGCGGCGCCTGCGTCACCGAGGAGACGTTCCCCGGCTACAAGGTCTCCACCGCCGCCTACGTCAACAGCCTCTTCCACACGGCGATCGTCCGCGATCTGAAGCTGGCCGCCTACGGCTACGAGGTTCTCGCCCGAGACCCCTCCTCGTTCACACCGTTCCCCAACGGGAGCTCGCTGCTGATGGGCCCAGACGCCGACCTGACCCGTCAGGAGATCGGCAAGTTCAGCGTGCGCGATGCCGAACGCTATCCGCAGTACGAGGCGATGCTCGAGCGGGTGGCGGCGGTCGTCGAGCCCACGCTCACGATGGCAGCACCCGATCTGCTGAGGCCACGAATCGGCGACCTCCGGACGCTGCTCTCGCTGGGACGCGCCTTCAGGCGGCTGGGCGACGGTGCCGGCGAGGCAGTGGAGATCCTCACCGGCGCCGCGCGCCCGATCCTCGACCGCTGGTTCGAATCCGAGGAGCTCAAGGGGACGCTGGCAACCGACGCGATCATCGGCGCGATGGCGAGCCCGTCGATGCCGGGCACCGCCTACGTGCTCTTCCATCACGTCATGGGCGAGGGAGGCGGCGCCAGAGGCGTCTGGGGGTACATGCGCGGCGGCATGGGCGGGATCACGCAGGCGTTGGCCGCGGCCGCCCGCGACCTCGGCGCCGACATCCGCTGCGACACCGAGGTAGCACGCATACTCGTGCGCGACGGCCAGGCCGCCGGCGTCGCTCTGGCCGGCGGGGACGAGTTCTACGCGCCCGTCGTGGCCAGCAACGCCGACGCCCACGTGACGTTTCTGACTCTGCTCGACCGAGACGTACTCCCCCAGGCATTCGTGGCCGACGTCGAGCGGATCAGCTATGCCAGCGCCTCGCTGAAGATCAACGTCGCGTTGGCCGAGCTGCCGAGCTTCCGGGCACTGCCGGGCACGGCGCCGGGACCCCAGCATCGCGGCACCATCCACATCTGTCCGGACCAGGACTACATCGAGCGCGCGTTCGACGACGCCAAGTACGGCCGCCCCTCTGCGGAGCCGGTGCTCGAGTGCACGATTCCCTCGGTGGTCGACCCGACGGTCGCGCCACCTGGCCGTCATCTGATGTCGATGTTCGTGCAGTACGCGCCGTACGACCTGCGCGATGGTTCCTGGGACGACCAGCGCGAAGCGTTCGCCGATCGTTGCTTCGACCTGCTGGACGAGTACGCACCCAACTTCAAGCGATCGGTGTTGGACCGCCAGGTCCTGACGCCCCTCGACCTCGAGCGCGTTTTCAACCTCACCGGCGGCAACATCTTCCAGGGAGCGATGACTCCCGGTCAGCTCTTCGCCTTCCGTCCGGTGCCCGGCTACGCCCGCTACCGGACGCCCGTCCGCGGTCTGTATCTCTGCGGCGCTGCTGCCCACCCCGGCGGTGGCGTGATGGGCACGCCCGGCCTCAACGCCGCCCGCGAGATCTTGAGTCAGCGCCGCTTCCGTGCACTCGGCAGCCGGCGCGGGCGCGCGAGGCCCGAGTAGCGACCATGGCCAAAGGCGACGAGCGACCCACCCGACCCTCTGAACAAGGCAGCGAGACTGCGTATGGGGGAACGGCAGCTTTCAGGCCCGCGAAGAAGGAGCCACTGCTCGTGCGCACGGTTCCCGTCCTCGGGGACGTGCCGCGCTACCGGGGATCGAGCGCCGGCCGTGACCTCCTTGCCGGGCTGACCGTCGCGGCGCTGGCGCTCCCCTCGGCGATGGCCTACGGCCAACTCGCCGGTCTCTCGCCGGTCAACGGCCTGTACACGCTGCTCCTGCCGACGGTCGCGTATGTGCTGCTCGGCTCGTCACGTCGGCTGGTGATCGGCCCGGAGGGGGCGACTTCGACGCTGGTCGCCGCGGCGCTGCTCCCGCTCGCAGTCGCGGGCAGCGACGACGCGGCCGAGCTGGCGTCAATGCTCGCGCTGCTAGTCGCAGCCTGCTTCCTGCTCGCGCGAGCGCTGCGGATCGGCTGGATCGCCGACTACTTCTCCCGTCCGGTGCTGATCGGGTACCTGCACGGTGTCGCCGTCACGCTCGTGATCGCCCAGTTGGGCAAGCTCTTGGGGCTCGAGGTGGACGCGAGCGAGTCCCTGGATCGGCTCTGGGAGGTCGTGCGAGAGCTTGGCGATGTGAGCGGCGCCACGCTCGCCGTCAGCGTCGCCTCGCTCGCCGCGATGTTCGGTCTTCGCCGTTTCCTGCCCATCGTGCCGGGAGCGCTGATCGTGGTCGTCACGGCGATCGCCCTCTCCTGGGTGTTCGACTTCGCGAGCCACGGCGTCGCGATCGTCGGCCCGGTGGCGGGCGGTTTGCCCCGCCCGACGGTGCCGACACCGCCCCTTTCAGATGTCCTAGCGCTCGCGCCGGCGGCCCTCGGCCTCTTTCTGGTCTCGTTCGCGGACGAGATCCTGACCGCGCGAGCCTTTGCGGGCAAGCGCAAAGAGCACGTACGCGCATCGCAGGAGCTCCTGACGATGGGAGCAGCGAACGCGGCCGCCGGCTTCACGCAGGGATTCTCGGTTGGTGCGAGCGGTGCGCGAACGGCGGTCAACGACGCGGTCGGCGCGCGTACCCAGATCGCGGGCCTGTTCTCCGCCGGGGCGATCGTGGTGGTCCTCCTCTTCCTGACCGAGCCTGTGCAGTACTTGCCGCAGGCCGTCCTCGGCGCAGTCATCGTCGCGGCAGGGATCAACATCGTCCAGCCGGCCGCCTGGCGAGCCCTCGCGGCGATCGACCGAGTCGAGGTCGCGATCGCGGGGGTCACCACAGGCTGCGTCGTCATCTTCGGCGTGCTCGAGGCGCTCGTCGTCGCTGTCGGGCTCTCGATCATCGACACGGTACGTCGCAGCGCTCGCCCCTACGACGCCGTACTCGGCTGGGTTCCTCACCTCGAGAGCTACCGCGACGTCGCGTTGCACCCATCGGCTCAGGTCACGCCGGGCGTTGTCGTCTATCGACTCGACGACCGGCTCTTCTTCGCAAACGCGGAGTACGTCAAGGGCCGTGTGCGCGAGGCGATCCGCGCCGCGCCCACCGAGACCTCGTGGTTCGTGTTCGACGCGGAAGCGGTCAACCACATCGACTCGACCGGGATGGAGGTGCTCCTCGACCTGACCCGTGAGCTACGGGGGGAGCAGATCACGCTCGTCGTCGCGAGGCTCCGGACGCGCATGCGGCCCGACTTCGACGCGGCGGGCCTCACCGACGCGATCGGGCCGGAGCACCTCTATCGGTCGGTGAAGCTCGCAGTCGCAGCGTTTAGTGCTCCATCGACAACGTCTGAGCAGTAAAGACCGCGCCGGTTAGGCTCTCTCGATGCAGCGGCGCATCCTCGTCTTGGGCGCGGGCTTCGGCGGTCTCGAGCTCGTGACCATCCTGTCCGACGCACTCGGAAGCGATGCGGGCGTCACGCTGATCGACGCGAACGAGGCTTTCGTTTTCGGCTATTCGAAGCTCGACGTGATGTTCGGGAAGGCGGAGCCCGAGGAGGTCCGCCTGCCGTATGCCGAGGTCGTCAAGCCCGGCGTCCGCTTCCTGCGCGAGACCATCACGGCCATCGACCCTGAGGCGCGGCGGGTGACGACGGACAAGGGCTCGTACGAGGCCGACATCCTCGTCGTGGCTCTGGGCGCCGACTACGACTTCGACGCGACGCCCGGGCTGGCCGAGGTCGACAGCGAGTTCTACTCCGTTGCCGGCGCCGAGCAGCTGCGCGCCGTGCTTCCCACGTTCACCCGCGGTCGCGCAATCGTCGGCGTCTGCGGGGCGCCGTTCAAGTGTCCGCCGGCGCCGAGCGAGGCAGCGCTGCTCCTGCACGACTATCTGTCGGAGCGCGGCGTCCGAGACGACTGCGAGATCTCGCTCGTCATGCCGTTCGGGACGCCAGTCCCGCCGTCACCGGACACCTCGGCCGCGCTCCTCACAGCGTTCGACCAGCGCGGCATCGAGTTCGTCTCCAATTGCCGCGTGAGCGCACTCGACCCGGCAAGGCGCTTCGCGGTGCTCGACGATGGCACAGAGCTCCCGTACGACCTGTTCCTGGGTGTCCCGAAGCACCGCGCCCCCGACGTCGTCCTCGAGAGTGGGATGGCCGAGGACGGCTACGTGCCCGTCGATTCGCGAACGCTCGAGACTCGCTTTCCTGGTGTGTACGCCATCGGGGACGTCGCGACGGTCGGCGTGCCGAAGGCGGGCGTGTTCTCGGAAGGGGCGGCGCGCGTCGTCGCCGCGTCCCTGATCGCCCAGGCGCAGGGAGGCGAGCAGCCCGCGGCATATGACGGGCGCGGTGCCTGCTACGTCGAGTTCGGCGCGGGACGCGTCGGGCGGGTCGACGTCGACTTCCTCACGGGGCCTAAGCCGACCGGGACGTTCCAGGAGCCGTCGGGCGAGCTCGTGGCGGAGAAGCAGCAGTTCGGCACAAGCCGCCGGGCCCGCTGGTTCAACCGCTGACGGCAGCCATTCCCCGACGGTCGCTCGCTCGGGAACGGATGGCCGTGGAAAACTGCGCAGGCGAGGCGTAGAGTCGCCTCAGCGCCGGAAGAGGCGCCCCGCTTCTTCCGTCCCGATGCCGGCCGACGACCGAGGGAGGGCCGATGGACGTTGCGATCACCGTCAACGGTGTGCGGCGGGAAGCCGACTTGGAGGCGAGGACGCTGTTAGTGGACTTCATCCGCGACCACGTCGGGCTGACGGGAACGAAGATCGCCTGCGACACGTCCCAGTGCGGGTCGTGCACAGTCGACCTCGACGGCATGGCGGTGAAGTCGTGCACCGTGCTGGCGGTCCAGGCCGACGGCAAGGCGGTCACGACCATCGAGGGGCTGGCGTCGAACGGGACGCTGCACGCGGTGCAGGAGGCCTTCCGGGAGAAGCACGGGCTCCAGTGCGGCTACTGCACGCCGGGGATGATCATGGCCACGGTCGATCTGCTCGCGGAGAGCCCGGATCCGACTGACGACGAGATCCGGTACGCGCTCGAAGGGAACCTTTGCCGGTGCACCGGCTACGAGAACATCGTTCGAGCCGTCCACGAAGCTGCAGGGGCGGCGCGATGACCACGACCGAAGAGGCTCCAACCACCAAAATCGTCGGCGAACCGGTCAGGCGCGTCGAGGACGCGGCCCTGATCACCGGCGCCGCCAAGTACCTCGACGACCTCAAGCTGCCGGGGATGACACACGTGGCGATCGCGCGCTCCCCGTACGCGCACGCCCGGATCAAGAGCATCGACACGACGAAGGCGGCCGCTGCTCCAGGCGTCGTCGCCGTCTTCACCGGCAAGGACTTCGAGCACCTCCCCGCCCTCCCGTGCGCGTGGCAGGCCGGCGGCGTCGAGAACTTCGTCAACACCCCTCGGGTGCTGGAGATCGACCGCGTCACGTTCACCGGTGCCGGTGTGGCCGCCGTCGTGGCGGAGAGCAAGTACGCGGCCGAGGACGCGCTCGGGCTGATCGAGGTCGACTACGAGCCGCTCGACGTCGTCGTCGACGTCGAGGAGGCGGCGGCCGAGGGCGCGCCGCAGCTGCACGAGAACGCGCCCGGAAACATCGTCATGGACTGGTCCGTCGGCGACGCGGACGGGACGGACAAGGCGCTGGCGGAGGCCGACGTCGTCGTCAAGGAGCGGCTGGTCAACCAGCGCCTGATCCCGAACCCGATGGAGGCACGCGGTGCGGCCGCCACCTACGAGCCGTCCACCGGCCAGTACACGGTCTGGATGACCTCGCAGGACCCGCACATCATGCGGCTGCTGATGACGGCGTTCGTGTTCGGGATTCCCGAGACGAAGATGCGCTGCATCGCGCTCCACGTCGGCGGCGGCTTCGGCACGAAGATCTTCCTCTACCACGAGTACGTGCTCATGGCCGCCCTCGCCGAGAAAGTCGGCCGGCCTGTCAAGTGGATGGAGACGCGGAGCGAGAACTACACGGCGACCACGCACGGTCGCGACCACGTCGCCTACCTCGAGGTCGGAGCGAAGCGCGACGGCACGATCACCGCGCTGAAGGCAAAGACCTACGCGAACCTCGGTGGAGTTCTCTCCACGATCGCCCCCGGCATCCCGACCACGCTCTACGGGCGGATGCTGTCCGGCGCCTATCGGATTCCGAACATCTACTGCCAGGTGCTGGGCGTCTACTCCAACACCGGCATGGTCGACGCCTACCGCGGTGCCGGGCGGCCCGAGGCGACGTACGTCGTCGAGCGGGCCGTCGACCTCGTCGCCCGAGAGCTCGACCTCGACCCGGTCGACGTGCGCCGCAAGAACTTCATCCCACCGGACGCCTTCCCCTACGACCCTGTCGGCATCCTCAAGGGGCTGAAGTACGACACCGGCGACTACGAGAAGGCGCTCGACCGCGCGCTCGAGATCGTCGGCTACGAGGACTTCCGCCGGGAGCAGGAGGAGGCCCGGAAGCAGGGCCGCTACCGCGGGATCGGCTTCTCGACCTACGTGGAGATCTGCGGCGCGGCACCCTCTGCCTGGATCGGCACCGCCGGCGAGGGCTGGGGCGCCTCGATGTGGGAGAGCGCCAATATCCGCGTGCACCTGACCGGCAAGGTCGCCGTCACGATCGGGACGCAGCCCCAGGGCCAGGGACATGCGACCACGGTCTCGCAGGTGGTGGCGACCGAGCTCGGGATCCCGATCGAAGACGTGACGGTCGAGATCGGCGACACGCTGAACACGCCGTTCGGCTACGGCACCTACGCAAGCCGCAGCGCCGCCGTCGGCGCCGTGGCCGTCTACAACAGCCTCCAGAAGATCAAGGCGAAGGTGCGCCGGATCGCCGCGCACATGCTCGAGGCGGACCCCGACGACATCGTGTTCGAGGAAGGCAAGGCGTTCGTCAAGGGCGTGCCCGACAACGCGAAGACGATCCAGGAGATCGCCGGCTCGGCCGCGCTCGCATATGACCTCCCCGAAGGCGAGGAGCCGTTCCTCGACGACACGACCTACTACGACCCGCCGAACTGCACGTTCCCGTTCGGGACTCACATCGCAGTTGTCGACATCGACCCGGAGACGGGCGAGGTGACGCTCGACCGCTACATCGCGGTCGACGACGTCGGCAAGGTGATCAACCCGATGATCGTCGACGGCCAGGTGCACGGCGGCATCGCGCAGGGCATTGCGCAGGCGCTCTGGGAGTACGCCACGTACGACGAGAACGGTCAGCTGGTGACCGGCAACATGATGAACTACGCCGTCCCGAAGGCCGACTTCTTCCCCCGGTTCGAGGTCGAGCGCACCGAAACGCCGACCGACGTGAACCCGCTCGGCGTCAAGGGCGCCGGCGAGACGGGGACGATCGCCTCGACGCCCGCGGTCGTGAACGCAGTCGTCGACGCGCTCGCGCCGCTCGGGATCCGGCACCTCGACATGCCGCTCACGCCGGAACGCGTGTGGCAGGCGATGCGACAGGCGAAGGGTTAGGAGGAGGCCGCGATGTACACGATGCGTCCAGCCAAGTTCGAGTACCACCGGCCGACGAGTCTCGACGAGGCGATCGCCCTGCTCGGCGAGGTCGAGGGCTCACGGCCGATCGCCGGCGGCCACAGTCTGCTCCCGATGATGAAACTGAGGCTCGCGGCACCCGCTGCGCTCGTCGACCTGGGAGGAATCCCCGGCCTCGACGGCATCGAGGGGAATGGAGATCTCACGATTGGAGCGCTCGCGACCCACGCGTCGGTGGCGGCGTCCGAGGTTGCGATCGGGATCGCACCGGTCGTCCCGGAAACGGCGGCGCTGATCGGCGACAGGCAGGTGCGGAACCTCGGCACGATGGGCGGAAGCGTTGCCCACGCCGATCCGGGCGCCGACTATCCGATTGTGCTGAAGGCGCTCGGCGCAACGATCACGGCGACGGGACCTGGCGGCGAGCGCGAGATCTCGGCGGATGACTTCTTCCGCGGCTTCTTCGAAACGGCACTCGAGCCCGGAGAGCTCGTGACCTCGGTGAAGGTGCCGGCGACGCCGGCCGGGACCGGTGCGGCGTACTTGAAGCACGCCCATCCTGCCTCGCGCTACACCGTCGTCAGCGTTGCCGCAGTGGTGTCGGTCGAGAACGGGAACTGCACGAGCGCGCGTGTGACGGTCGGCGGCTTGACCGCGCCTCCGGTTCACGTGGCGGTCGAGTCGCTCGTCGGCGGTCCCGGCTCCGAGGAAGCGATCGCGGCAGCGGCCGAGAAGGTGCCGGACTCGCTTCCGGATCCTGCGGGTGACAGCTACGCGTCGGGGGAGTACCGCGCACACCTGGCGTCGGTGCTCGCGAAGCGGGCACTCACGAAGGCGTTCGAGCGGGCGGCCTGATCCGTTAGGTCACGTCGAGCTGCGCCAGCTCGAGCCCGAGCTCTTCGAGGCTCGCGAGGTTGTGCCCGGCCGCGAAGACGTCGACGAACGGCAGGGCCGCGTGCATTCCGCGCGCAAGCGGCTCGTAGGCTGCATCTCCCTTCAGCGGGTTGAGCCAGATCACCCTGTAGGCGAGCCGTGACAGCCGCGCCATCTGCTCCGCGAGCAGCTCTGGATCGCCGATCTCGAGCCCGTCCGAGCAGAGCACGACGACGGCGCCGCGCACGAGCCCGCGGTGCCCGTACTCGTCGAGTAGCTCCTTGAGGCACTCACCAATCCGGGTGCCGCCGTTCCAGTCGACGACCTCGTCGGCCGCACGGTCGAGTGCCTCGTCCGGGCGTGTGACCGCGAGTGCACGCGTGACCCGGGTCAAGCGCGTGCCGAAGCAGAACGCCTCCCAGCGGCGGTCGGCCCGCAGCGCGGCGTGCGCGAAGACGAGCAGCGCCCGCGAGTAGTCAGCCATCGAGCCCGACACGTCGAGGAGGAGGACGAGCCGCCTGCGACGCTGCCGGCGTGCGCGGAACCGGCGCTCGAGCGGCTCGCCGCCGGTCCGGAACGAGCGACGCAGCGTCCGGCGGAGGTCGGGGACGCCCGAGCGCGCCGGCCCGAAGCGGCGAGTTCGGCGGCGCGGCACGGTCAGCCTCAGTTGCGCCAGGAGCGCCGCGAGCTGCTCGAGCTCCTCCGGCGAGCAGCGGGCAAAGTTCTTGTGCCGCAGCAGCTCGATCGGGCTGGCAAGCGCGAGCTCCTCCTCGACGACAGCCGCGTCCCGCCGGGGCGGCGGAGCCGGAACCTCGTCGGCGCCGAAGAAGGCGCCGAAGACGCGGTCGTAGACCGGGATCTGGTCGCGGCGCCCGACGAGTGTCGCGCGACCAGCCCAGTAGAGGTCGTCCGGGGAGAGAAGCGCCGCCGCCCGGCAGAAGACGGCGATCCTGCCGGTGCCGACCGGGACACCTTCGCGTCGGAGCTCCCGCCCGAAGGCGGTCAGCGCGCCGACGGCGTCAGTCACGGAGGAGCTCGGTGAGGACCGGCTCGACGCGCTCGAGGTCCTCGCGGTTCTTGACCACCCACCCGAGCGTCTCGCGGCCGTGGTCGCCGTCCGCTGCCTCGGCGCCCAAGTGGGAGAGCGCCTCCGCCCAGTCGATCGCCTCGGCCGCGCCCGGCCGCTTGATCAGGTCGAGCTCGCGCAACCGCGCGACCGCGTGCGCGACCGACCGCGCCAGCGGCTCGGAGACGCCGGGCGCGCGGAGCCGGATGATCGCCGTCTCGCGCTCCAGGTCCGGGAAGTCGATCCAGTGGTAGAGGCAGCGGCGCTTGAGCGCATCGTGCAGCTCCCGCGTGCGGTTGGAGGTGATCACGACCGCCGGCGGCTCGGGCGCAGCGATCGTGCCGAGCTCGGGCACGGTGACGGAGAAGTCCGAGAGAACCTCGAGCAGGAACGCCTCGAACTCGTCGTCGGCCCGGTCGAGCTCGTCGATCAGCAGCACTGCTCCCGCGCCCGAGCGAATCGCCCGGAGCAGAGGCCGCTCGACGAGGAAGTCGGCGCCGTACAGCTCCGTGACCCGCTTGTCAGGCTCGACCTCACCCGCCTGGAGAGCCCGCGCGTAGAGGAGCTGCCGCGCGTAGTCCCACTCGTAGAGCGCCTGCGACGCGTCGATCCCCTCATAGCACTGGAGCCGGATCAGGTCTGCGCCGACGATGCGGGCGAGCGTCTTGCCGACCTCCGTCTTGCCGACGCCGGCCTCCCCCTCGAGCAGAAGCGGGCGCCGCATCGCGAGCGCCAAGAAGACCGCGGTCGCGAGCCCGCGATCGGGAAGGTACGACTCCTCGGAGAGCGCCCGTTCGACGTCTTCGACAGATCCGAACGACACGTCGAGATCGTATGGCAGAGGGCCTTAGGCCCGAGCCGGGCTCGGGAGCAGTCAGTTCTCCCTGTCGGCCTGGACCGTGTCGAGGAACGCCAGCACGCGCTCGGTGAGCAACGCCGCAGCGGCGGCGTCGTACGCCGGGAGCGAGGAGTCGGCGAAGAGGTGCTCCTCTCCCGGGTAGAGGAACAGCTCGGCCCGGTCGGTCGAGTCGACGAGGGCCTGCGCGGCCTCGAGGTCCTCGTCGAAGAACGGGTCGGCGGCCTTGCCATGGACCTGCACCGGAACGCCCTCGGGCCAGGCGTCTCCGAACTCCGAGACCGGGAGACACGAGTACATGAGCAAGGCCCCGCGGGCGCCTGGCCGGGTCTGCGCGAGCTGCTGGGCGGCCATGACTCCGAAGGAGAAGCCGGCGTAAACGGCCTCGGGACCGGCTTCCTCGGCAGCGGACACACCGCGCTCGGCCAGCGCGCCGAATCCCGCTTCGCGCGCGAAAGCCATGCCCTCCTCGATCGTGTCGAACGTGCGCCCGTCGAACACGTCGGGCGTGTGCACGGTGTGCCCCGCCTGTCGCAACTCCTCGGCGAACGACCGCACTCCCTCGGTCAGCCCCTGGACGTGGTGGTACAGCACAACCTCGGTCATCTCCGATCCTCCTTCGTCATTGAACCATTAACTTGGAACATTCCGCAATGCTAGTCTGTTCGCACATGGCTGTCAACCCGTCTCCCCCGGACTACGATCTCGCCGACCGGATCGCGCTCACCAGGCCCTCCCAGGTAAAGGCGATCGGCCATCCCCTCCGCACCACGATCCTGGGCCTGCTCCACGAGCGGGCGGCGACGGTGACCGAGCTGGCGGTCGCGGTCGAGCGGCCGAAGAGCACGGTCGCCCACCACGTCAAGGTGCTCGCCGAGGCCGGACTGGTGCAGGTGGTGAGGACCCGGCGGGTGCGGGCGATCGAGGAGCGGTTCTACGGGCGCACGGCACGGATGTTCTACGTCGGGGTCGAGCGGAGCCCGGACGGCGACGACATGCCTCGGGACTTCAACGACTTCGAGGTGGCCGCTCAGGAGTCGGCCACGGCATACGGGGACGGGAAGCTGTGGGGTTTCATCCGGCACGCCCGCATCTCGGAGGCGCAGGCGTCGGCGTTCTGGGAGCGGATGGCGGAGCTGGTGGCGGAGTTCGAGCAGCTTCCGCGGTCGGGCGAGACCGTGTACGGATTCGCGGTCGGCGTCTATCCCACCGACCATCCGACCCTACCGGGCAGCCGCGACTAACGCGGAGAAGCGAAAGGCGCCGTTTCCAGCGCCTTTCGCAGTAGCGGGGGCAGGATTTGAACCTGCGACCTCCGGGTTATGAGCCCGGCGAGCTACCTGACTGCTCCACCCCGCGTCGCGGCCTCAAGTATAGCCAACCGCACCGCGTAGCCTCTTAGACCCCGACCGCCGCCAGTACCATGGCGCCGTCGCATGAACCCGATTCGAAAACCTACGGATACAGTCGCAGAAACCCCTGGAAACTGAACATTTCAGTTGCGAGTAGCCGCTATCGACCAGGGCACGAACACGACCCGGCTCCTCGTCGCGGACGTCGTTGACGGCGACGTCCAGGAGGTCGTGAAGCGCACCCGAATCACCCGGCTCGGCGAAGGGGTCGATACGCGCCGGCAGCTCCTGCCGCTGCCGATCGCGCGTGTCCGGAACTGCCTGGCCGATTACCGCCGCGAGCTGGAGTCCCTCGGCGCCGAGCGCACGCTCCTCGTGGCCACGAGCGCCGTCCGCGACGCCGAGAACGGTGAAGCGTTCCTCGGCGAGATCGAGTGGAGCTACGGGTTCACGACGCGACTCCTCTCCGGCGACGAGGAAGCCGAGCTCGCGCTCCGCGGTGTCGGCGAAATCGACGACAACACGCTGGTCGTGGACATCGGTGGCGGCTCGACCGAGCTGATCGGCACCCCCGAGCAAATCAGCCTCGACATCGGCTCGGTGCGACTGACGGAGCGCCATCTCCTCTCGGACCCCCCCACGGACGACGAGCTCGAGGCGTGCGCCGCCGCCGTGCGCAAAGTGCTGCCGGATGCGCCCCGCCCCGCGCGGGCGATCGGCGTCGCCGGCACGATCACGTCGCTAGCAGCCCTCGACCTCGGGCTCGCGGAGTACGACCCGGAGCGCGTGCACGGCCACAGTTTGACTCTCGACGGCGTGAAACAGCAGCTGTCCCGACTTGCGTCGATGCCGCTGGCGGAGCGACGCGAGGTCCCGGCACTCGATCCCGACCGCGCGCCGGTGATCGTCGCGGGCGCGGTCATCCTGCGCGAAGTCCTCGCTCACCTCGGGCTGGACGAGATCGAGGCGAGCGAGCGGGACATCCTGCACGGCGCCGCTCTCGAGGCCGCCGCCATGCCGGAGCCGGTCGAAGGTGACGCCCCGCCCGGCGCCTACACCTGCTGCTGAGGCTCTTCGTCCTCGGCGAGGCGCCGCTGCAGGAGCTCGCGGGAGAGAACGCCGACGAGCCGGCCGCCGTCGACCACTGGCACACGCTCTGCACCGTTCTCCTCGAAGAACTGGAAAGCCTGCTCGACCGCCATGTCCGCCTCGATCGTCCAGTGCGGCTCCTCGGCGATCTCGGCGAGCGGCGTCGCCCCCGGATCCCGGCCGGTGGCGACCACCTCGCGGACGAGCGTCTTCCGTGTCACCACCCCGACCAGCCGGCCGTCGTCGCACACGAACACGGCCCGCACCTCGGGACGCGAAAGCGCCTCACCCGCCTCTTGCGCGGTTGCGTCCGCATTGCACACCCGTGGGTCGGTGATCATCGCCTCGCGGACAACTGTCATGGGTAGATCCCCCGTGAGGCGAGCGCGCCGGCAACTTCTCTGATTCCGCCGACCAGCGCCGCGCTGCGCAGCGTCAGCCCCTCCTGCTCGGCGAGCTCCCACACGCGGTCGAACGCGTCGTTCAGCTTCTCGGCGAGGCGAGCGCGGATCTCGTCGCGCGTCCAGAAGAGCCGGCCGAGGTCCTGGACCCACTCGAAGTAGGAGACGGTGACGCCGCCCGCGTTCGTGAGCACATCGGGGAGGACGATGATCCCGCGCTCGGCGAGGATCGCGTCCGCGTCGAACGACGTGGGCCCGTTCGCCCCCTCGGCGATCATCTTCGTAGTGATCCGGCCTGCGTTCTCGGCCGTGATCTGGTCCTCCAGCGCTGCGAGCACGAGGATGTCGCACGGGATCTCGAGCAGCTGCTCGTTCGACACGTGCTCGGCCGGGTAGACGGCTAGCGAGCCGTGCTGGGCGACCCAGGCCGTCACGTGTTCGAGGTCGAGGCCGTTCTCGTCGTGGATCCCTCCGGAGATGTCCGAGACGGCGAGCACCTTGCCACCGCGCGCAGCGATCTCGCGCGCAGCGACGCCGCCGACGTTTCCGAAACCCTGGACGACGAAGCGCTGCTCGGCGAACGGCCACCCGAGCCGCTGACACGCGCGCTCGGTCACCATCACGACGCCGGCGCCGGTCGCCTCGCTCCGAAACACCGAGCCGCCGATCGAAACCGGCTTCCCCGTGACGATCTCAGGCACCGCGTACCCCATTTGCATCGAGTACGTGTCCATCATCCAGGCCATCGTCTGCTCGTTCGTGGCCATGTCTGGAGCGGGGATGTCCTCCTGGGGGCCGATGATCGGCAGCAACTCCGACGTGAAACGCCTGGTCAGACGTTGCACCTCCCCGGGCGACATCTCCCTCGGGTTGCAGCGGACACCGCCCTTCGCGCCGCCATACGGCAGTCGGAGGAGCGCGCACTTCCAGGTCATCCACATCGCCAGGGCCGCGCACTCCCCGAGGGACACGTGGTGGTCGTAGCGAACGCCGCCCTTGGTCGGGCCGAGCACGCTCGAGTGCTGAACCCGGTAGGCCGGGAAGACATGCCACGAATCGTCGTCCATGCGCACCGGGACGCTGACCATCAACGCGCGTTCGGGGTAGCGCAAACGCTCGGCGATCCCCGGATCGATCTCCGGAGCATGGGTCAGCGCCTCCTCGAGCTGGGCTACGGCGGTGCGGAAGAGCGGCGTATCCCACTCGAGGGGCGGCTGATCGACCGTTACCTCGTCGACCTTGGCCACGGCTGCAGTCTATTTCCGGCTCACGAGCAGGGTCAGATCGCCCTCGACGCGCTCGACGACGACCTCGTCGCCGACGTCCGCTCCTTCGGGGCAGGTTGCGCGCCAGACCTCGCCCGCGACCCGCACCCGGCCGGAAGGGCGGCACTCGGTGACGACGATTCCCTCCGCTCCCGCCAGGGCCTCGACCCCGGTCGTCGGCTTCCGCTTCTTCGAAAGCCAGACCCAGAAGCCGGCTTCACCGAGCTCGATCGTCAGCCCGACCACGATCGCCACGATGCCCCAGCCGGTCGGCAGCCAGAAGATCGCCGCGACGATGGCGAACGCTAGGAGCAGCGCTTAGAGAATCACGACCGGCGTGCCCACGTCCACGTGGTCGAAAAGCCAGGTCGCTTCGGGGATGAGCATGCGGATGCAGCCGTGCGAGGCCGAGTAGCCGATCGAAGCCGCGTCGGGGGTGCCGTGGATACCGACGAGCGGCTCGCTCAAGCCCATCCAGCGGGTGCCGAGCGGGTTCCCGGGGCCGGGCGGAATCGGCTTCTTGCCCTTCGCCCAGTCGGAGTCGGGCGGGCGCCACCACGGGTTCTTCTGCATGTTGGCGATGCTGAACGTGCCGGACGGAGTGGGGTACTGCGCCGTGCCGGTGGCGACGCCGAAGTTCCGGACGACGGTGGACCCGTTGAAGAGCGTCAACTGGTTCGACCCGCGCTGGATGACGACGACCGAGCCGAAGCCCGCCTTCGTCACGGAGGGGCGGATCGCCCTCAGCACGACCGGCATTCGTCCCCTGATCCGGGTGCGGAGCGCGCGCGTGATGGCCGCGGTCATGGCGCCGCGGCGAACGGTGCGTCCCCAGCGCTCGTCGCTGATCGCGGGCGTGATGCCGTTCAGCCCTACGAGGCTCGCGTCCTGCGCCTGCACGCCGAATCGCCGGTCGAGCGCGTCCACGTATCTGCGCACCTGCTGCTTGTCGACCGCGACCCGCACCTCGACGTTGTCGCCGCTTTCGGACCGCAGCGCCTGGGAAACGGCGTCGTCCACGAGCGGCTCGCCGCCGAGCTTGGCGGGCGCGACCTGCCAGCGCAGCTTGCCGAATCGGAACCTGACCGGCTGCGCGAACGAGGTCCGCACGCGCTGGCGCGCCTGCCCGACGTCGAGCCCCGACACGTTGAGCCCGGCGATGCGCACGTCCTCGCGGATGCGCTTCTGAGGCCCGGCCGCGGGTGCAATCGCGACGGCTGCAAAAAGCACCAGCGCCAGCGAGATCGCGAGCCGCGCGCTCAGGTGCACATGAGCAAAGGACGCGAAAACCCGTTTCATTCTCCAAATAGTAAGCGGAATCCTGCTTTTCCCTCGACGGCGAGCCGTGCCTGCGTGGCTAGGATCGCAGCATGTGCCGAAACATTCGCAGCCTGTACAACTTCGACCCACCCGCGACCGACGAAGAGGTTCGCTCAGCGGCGCTCCAGTACGTCCGCAAGATCAGCGGCTTCACGAAGCCCTCGAAGGCCAACGAACAGGTGTTCGAGCAGGCCGTAGACGCCGTTGCAGAGGTCTCGGCCCGGCTTCTCGGCCAACTCGTGACCTCGGCGCCGCCGAAGGACCGCGAGGTCGAGGCCGCCAAGGCGCGCGCTCGAGCCGCGGAGCGGTTCGCAGCCTAGCGGGAGCTTCGAAGCACAACCGGGGGCAAGCGCCTACCGGAACTCTTCCACGCCTCGTCCGCTCTGCTCCTCGATCCCGTACGTGTCGATGTAGCCCCAGCAGTTCGGCCGAGAGCCGTCGGTATCGGTGACGCCGTACTCGTTCGCCAGGTCGTACGACGTGAGCGAGCGGCCGGCGTACTTCCTCGGGTTGGCGTCGCCGGCGAGCGCCGCGACGCCTCGCCCCACGTACGCGGGGGACTCACTAATCGCGAACCCGGGTCGCTCCGCCAGAGCGTCGCGCCACGTCTCTTCGGTGACGCCGAAGTTGTCGAGCATATTCTCCGAGCGAAGCCAGCCTGGCGTGACGGCCAAGGCCACGACCGGATGCTCACGCAGCTCGGAAGTCAATCCGACGACAATCCGCTGCACGTTGGCCTTGACCAAGTCGTAGTAGAAGCCGACGCCTTGACGGAAGTTCGCGTTGAACTCGAACGTTCCGTCGGTCATCTCCACCAGAAGTCCGGGCGTCTCCTCCGACGCTGTTTTCAGCATCAGCGGCAGCGCATGATGGGCGGTGATCAGATGCGTGTCAACGCCCATGCGGAGCATCCGCAACCCACCAGGTAGATCGTGCTCCCAGAGCGGCTTGTCCCACTGCGCGTACCGGTCGCCGCCGAACATGTCGTTGACGAGTACGTCTAGACGTCCATGATCCGACTCGATGCGCTCGACGAGCGCAACAACGGCGCTCGAGTCCTCATGGTCGACGACCAACGCTGTCGCCGACCCCCCGGCCGCCTCGACCAGCTCGCCGGTCTCCTCGATCGTCTCGGGACGGTCGATCTCGGACCGCCCCGCCAACCGGCTGCTGCGCCCGGTCGCGTACACGTGAGCGCCGGCCCTGCCCAGCTCAACCGCGATAGCACGCCCCGCGCCACGCGTCGCTCCGGCTACCAGGGCGACCTTCTCGGACAGTTCCCTTTCGCCATCGTTGACCATCGATGCGATCTCCGTCGAGCAGTGGGTGGAGCGACTAGGAGCCTAGCGGGCGCAAACCGCTCTGCAGCGGTTCTGCGATGCCGGGGGCGGGACTCGAACCCGCACGCCCCCGTCGGGGGACACCTGATTTTAAGTCGAGCCGGTCGGCCTCGGCGTGTCTCGGTCGGTCTGAGAAATCCGCACGGATACGCAAGTTTCGCCCCCAACCCGGAGTTGGGCGTCTCGCGGCCTCTCTGCCTTTCTTGTTGCCCCCAAGTTGCCCCTGCACCCTTACCGCGGGCTAATCGTTTTGGCCGAAGATCGAGAGGAACAGCAGGAACACGTTGAGGATGTCGAGGAAGATCGATGCGGCCAGCAGCGGCGCCGTGCGGATGTCCTCCGTCTGGCGGAGCCGCTGGAAGTCAAACAGCGTCAGCCCGGCGAAGATCACCAGGCCGGCGATCGCGTAGATCAGCGCGCCACCCGGGATCTCCACGAACAGGAGGAGGATCCCGAATGCGATCAGGGCGATCAGGGCCCAGAAGAACCAGCGGGCGAGCGGCGTGAGGTCGCGTCGGATCGCGTAGCCGGCGGAGCCGAGTGCTGTTACGAAGAGCGCCGTTGCTCCTCCTGCCAGCCAGACCGCCTGCGGATCCGCCTCGAAGTAATGCGCGATGGTTGGTGCAACGGCGAGGCCCAGCAGGGCCCCGAAGCCGAACAGCAGTCCGACCGCGAGGTGCTGCGAGCGCTGAGCGGCGACGTTCATGCCGAGAAGGACGCCGAATGCAGCGATGTAGAAGGGGATCGCCCACCCGCCCGAGACGTCGCGGCCGAGATAGGCGCCCAATGAGAAGACGCCTGCCGTGAGCGCGACCAGGCCCATCGTCTGGCCGAACAGGCGTCCTGTCTCGTCGCGGCTGACCCACGAGGTCACCGCCGTTGATGTCGATGTCACGCTCATGACTGCTCCTTTCGTGCGGGCCGGTCGCCGCGGACCGACCTCGCGTCAGCGGCGTCGGGCGCCTCGAGGAGCCGTACGCCGCCTGTAAGGTCGAAGGGGTAGGCGCCGCCGGCGTCGTCGGCGGCGATCATCGGGCTGTTTCCCCGAGGAGGCTGTGGTCATCGACGACGGCGCGGTCGTCCCTGTATGCGAACGGGTGGTAGAAGACGTCGAGCGCGAGGTTGCGCTCGGCCGGGATCTCGAGGTACGAGTCTTTCCGCTCGTCATAGACGCTGACGACGGTCCTGTCCTCGCCACCGCCGTGAACCCAAAGGAGCGTCACCTCCAGGCCGCCGCTCGTGCGCTGCGCGAGCTCAGTCCGTTGCGTTGTCGACTGCTTGGTCATCGAGCGCCTCCTTTCGTTGCTTGGAAGGAGGTTCACTCAGCGACCCATCCGTCGCCTCCGTCGGATGCCCTGGTCCGTCGCTGGCGCGGGCACACCAGTACCTCACCGCAGCGGTGCGTCAGGCGGGGATGAGGTCCGACCTGGAGGCGGCCAGCGCGTTCGCGAGCTCGCGGCGTGAGCTGATGCCGAGCTTCTGGAACACCTTGCGCAGGTGGTACTCGACGGTGCGCGGGCTGAGATAGAGCTGCGCGGCGATCTCGGGGTTGGTGAGCCGGTCCGAGGCCAGACGCGCGATCTGCGCCTCTTGCGGAGTGAGGTCGTCGCGCGTGTCGTCGGTGCGTTTGCGCACCTTCTCGCCGGTGGCCAGCAGCTCGCGGCGGGCGCGGTCCGCGAACGCGACTGCCCCCATCGTCTCGAATGCGCTCAGGGCCGCCTTCAGCTGGGCGCGCGCATCGACGCGGCGACCCTCGCGCCGCAGCCACTCGCCGTACGTGAGCTGCGCCCGGGCGTGGAGGACGATGACGCGGGATCGGCCCAGCTGGTCGATCGCCTCGCCGTAGAGCTCTTCAGCTTCTGGCCCGTCGCTGAGCAAAGCACGAGTGCCGGCCTCGATGCCGCGGGCCCATTCGGTCGTGCTCGTGCTCGACCGCTCGACCAGACGGGCGAGGGCCAGCTCCGCCGCCGCGCGGTCGCCGTTCCGCACGGCCGCCTCGATTAGCTCGGGCAGTACAAATCCGCCGAACCCGAGCACGTCGAGGTCGTACGCGCGTTCCGCCGCGCTTGCCGCGTCCGCGTATTCGCCAAGGCCATTGTGCAGCACCGCCGTGGCCCACTCCGCGACCTCGATCGCGAATGCCTCGCCGCGCACCGTCCCCGCTTTGACGACGGCCGCGCGCAGCTTGTACGTCGTTTCCCGGTCGCCGCGCCAGGCGGCGAGCAGGACAGCGGGGGAGCCGATGTACGGGTTGCGGGTTGCGGCGCGGATCGTCTCCGCCTCGTCCACCAGTTGCTCTGCAACGCCGAACTCGCCGAGGTAGAGCCGACCTGAGGCGGAGTAGTTGAGTGCGATGGGAAGGAGCCAGAGGCCGCCGCTCTCACGCGCGCCGCGACCGACGCTACCCGCGATCGCTTCGCAGACGTCGTCTTCCCAGAGCTCCAGCGCGAGCTGGCACGCGAGCCAGCACCAGGCGAGGTTCTCGCGGCGGAATCCCTCTGCGCGAAGGGCCGCAATGGCGCGCGCGACCGGCGCCGGCTCATGCCCTCGCGTCAGTCGCACGACAACGGCTTCCAGCAGCAGATCGATCCCACGCGCCGGCTCCCGTCCGGCGGGAAGCGTCGCCGCCTCGGCAGCCTCGACGACTCCCCTGTCCAGGTCGGAGCGACCTCCGCGAACGGCTGCCCAGAGCGCTTCCAGGTGCGTCTCGCGCGCCAGCTCCGGGTCGAGCGGTTCCAACCGCTTCGCCGCGGCGCTGAGCAGAGTCGGTGTCTCGCTGCCGCGCGTACGGGCATACGCGATCTGAGCGCGCAGCCGCTCGGCTCGTGCGCGGTCGAGTTCCTCGAGCGACGAGGTCGTCGCGACCGTGACCAGGCGCTCGGCTGCCTCGGCCGCTCCGGCGTCAAGCTTCAGCCGCGCCGCCGCGAGCGCACGCGTGCCGCGGTTCGCCGGGTCCGGGCTGAGCTCGGCCGCGCGCTCGAGGAACGCTGCGGCCGCGGCGGCCCCGCCCCGGGCCTGGGCGCGCGAGGCCGAGCGCTCGAGCTCGGCGGCGACGCTCTCGTCGGGACCGGAAGCCGCGTGGGCGCGGTGCCACGCGATGCGGTCGGGATCCCGTTCCGGATCGGCGGCCGAGGCGAGCGCCTCGTGCGCCTGCCGCCGCTCATGAGGCGTCGCCGCGCGGTACGCGGCCGACCGCACCAGGGGATGGCGGAACCGAACGCCCGGGCCGAAGTCGATCAACCCCGCGTCCTCGGCGGGGACGATGGCGGCGTTCTCGATTCCCAGCTCCGCCGCGGCCTGCGCGACCACGGCCGCGTCGCCGACGGCCTCGGCCGCGGCGACGAGCAGAAGCCGCTGCGTCTCCTGCGGAAGCGATTGCACCCGGTGCCGGAAGGTGTGCTCGACTCGGCTGGACAGCTCCCGTCCGTCGGGAAGCCCGAAACCGCCAGCGAGCTCGGCCGGTGTCAGCCCGCGCGGCAGCTCCAGTAGCGCGAGCGGGTTGCCGCGCGTCTCGACCACGATCCGGTCGCGAACCTGCTCGTCGAGCCCTCCCGGCATCAAGGCCTCGAGGAGCAGGCGGGCATCGGCGTCGCCGAGACCCGAGAGCAAGACCTCCGGCAGGCCGTCGAGCTCCTGCACGTCACTCGAGTCGCGAATCGCGAACACCATCGCCATCGGCTCTGCGTCGAGCCGCCGCGCGACGAACGAAAGGACCGAGACCGACTCCGAGTCCAGCCACTGGAGGTCGTCGAGCAGGCAAACGAGCGGCTGCTCCTCTGCGACCTCCGACAGCAGGCTGAGCGCCGCCAGGCCGACCAGGAATCCCTCCGGCGCCGGCCCGTCCATGAGACCGAAAGCCCGCATCAGCGCGTCACGCTGCGGGGCCACCAGTCGCTCGGCGCCCTCCAGCGTCGACCCGCCGCACAGCTGCAGCAGGCCGGCGAACGCGAACTCCCGCTCCGACTCGACCCCGCGGACGCGCGCGAGCCGGCAGCCTGAGGCTCGTTCGCCGACGTAGTCGAGCAGCGCCGTCTTGCCGATGCCGGCCTCGCCGTGAATCACGAGCGTCGAGCTCCGGCCGGCACGCGCCGCGGCGAGCAGACGGTCGAGCGCGCGGCACTCCTCGCTCCTGCCGAGCAACACCGTCGGGGCTCGCTCCCCGTTCATCTGCCCCGACGATAGACCCCGAGTCCGGCCGGGGCAAGGACTGGGGAGTCCGACGGATGCGATGCGGCGCTTGCGGCGCGACCCTGGGATGGACAACCAATCCAGAGGCCATCAGGTCTCGTGCACAAAGGAGTGAATCATGTTCAAGCAACACTGGACTCCGCTCAGCGGCATCGTCTTTGTCGTGCTCATGCTCACGGGCGCGTTCTTCCTGACCGATCTTCCGAAGGCCGACGCGTCCGCTCAGGAGATCGCCGGTTACCTCGCCGACAGCGAAAACCACACGCGCAACATCATCGGCGCGTACCTGTGGGTGCTCGGCGGACTCGCGTTTCTGGGGTTCGTTGCGGGCCTGCGATCCGTTCTACGCCGAGCCGAGGGAGAGCCGGGCACGCTCTCGAGCCTGGTCTTCGGTGCCGGGGTGGTCTTCACCGCGGCCTGGAGTGCCTCGGCCGTGACGCTCGCGGCCGTCGCATACGCCGTCGAGTTCTCGGACGCGCGGGTGAGCGACCCGGACCTCGTGAGGGTACTGCCGCAGCTGGGGTCGTTGCTCCTCCTGCTTGGGGGTGGTTTCGCCGGAATTCTCCTGCTTCTGGCGACTGCCGCTCTTATCTTTCGGACGGGTGTCCTCCCGCGCTGGCTCGCCTGGCTCGGGATCGTCGTAGCGATCGCTCTGGTCGTCGACGTGACCTACATGAACATCCTTCCGTTCGTCGGGTGGGTGCTCGTCGCTTCCATCGCGCTGCTCAGGCGGCGTGAGGAGATGGCAACCGCTGAGGTGGCGGAAAGCAAGTACGACGCTGCTAGCCCAATTACAGCATCACGCTAGGCAACAGTTGAGGGGAGCGCCGTTCTGGCGCTCCCCGCCTAGCAGCCGGTCGAACGCGCCGCACTTCTCGTCTCTGACCGCGCAGCAGCGGCGCCCCTCGCTCGCTTGTCACTGACTCGACGATAGACGCGGGCACGCGGCGATTCAAGCACGCCGTGGACCAGGGTGTCTCACGGACGCGATCGGGCGATCCGACCGCGATCCTGACGCGGTCAACAACGAAGCAAGGAGGCAGTCAATGTCTGTGAGAATCGACAACACGATTAGTTCCACCCAGCCGCCCGTTCCCGAGGGGCCCGGGTCGGAGAACGACGCCGAGCCCCGCCGGCGCGACGACTTCCTCGGCCTGATGGGCAAGTCCAAGTGGTCGCGGGCTTTGGCCTGGGTCGTCCTGGTGCTCGCGATCGTCTTCCCATTCCCCTTCTGGTGGTGACGGGAAGCCAGCTGCCGGTCTCCGACCACGAACCGGCAGATACCCGGCGACAGGGCCCGAGCGGTTCCACCCCGAGCCGCTCGGCCCTTCGGCGGTGCGGAGCAGGACCAAGGGCTCGGCGAAGGCGACCAGGGGACCGTCAAGAGCACGATTGAGCTCCGTAGCGTCTTCTGTCAGGAATGCGCCGCGATTGCTTGAATCTCTACCTTGCATCCGAAAGGCAGCGCGCCTGCCTGATAGGTCAGCCGCGCCGGAAGATTCGGCACCTCCGCGAAGGCCTCGCGATAGGCGCGGTTGACGGTCTCGTAGTCCTCGATCTCTGCGAGCGCCACATGCACCGTGACGAACTCGGCCAGGCTGAAACCGGCCGCCCTTGCGATGTTGCGGACGTTGGCAAAGGCCTGTCCGAACTCCTCCTCGACGGTGCCGGGGCGATAGACCCCGGTCTCCGGGTCGAGCGCGGGCTGACCAGAGATGAAACAGAACTTGTCGACGACAACCGCCGCCGAGAAGGGAAAGTCGCCCCGGGGAACACCGTCGCCGCTCGTGATGTAGGTGTGGCTCATTTGATTCTCCGCGCTCCTTTTTCGCTCGCTCAGCCGCTCGAGTGCCGCGTGCACAACCTCTGTTGGCAGGACATCCAGCTAGCCGAACGTGAAGGCGTAGGCCTCCACGCCGGGCGCGCGGAAGTCGATCTCGAGCGTGCGATCGGCGATGCGGTCACGCTGGCGGACGAGCTGGTAGAGCCGCGGTTGGATCACGGTTCCGTGGCCCTGCTCGTCGACATCGAGCCCGTGCGCGTCGCCGGGCGGCTCTCCGTCGACGAGCACGCGAAACGGCACCTGCGCGCCCGGCTCGCGCGCGCGCAGGACGAGGTGGGCGTCGCGAGCGTGGAAGCGGAACGCGATCCCGCCCTCGGTCCCGTTCAGCACGCTCGCCCCGCTCTCGATCGTCCAGTCGCCGGAGAGCGCCCACTGGTTGAGCCGGAGCGACTCCGGGGCTGAGTAGCTGTGCGGCTCGTCGGGCGTGGCGCCGCCCGGCGACGCGAAGTTCCGCTCTTGCTCGTAGCCGAGGTAGGTCTCCGGCGAGCCCAGGTTCGTCCAGTCGGCCTGCGCCTCGAAGCCGTCGGGATCGACCGAGACGAGATCATCGCCGATGCCCTCGGCGCCCGCCTCGCGCAGCAACATCTGAATCGCCCACTCGCACTCGTCGTAGGCGCCTTCGCCGAAGTGATGCTGCCGGATCCGGCCCTCCACGTCGGCGATGTAGACCGCGGGCCAATACCGGTTGCCGAACGCCCGCCACACTCCGTAGTCGCTGTCGAGTGCGATCGCGTACTCGACACGCACTGCATTCGCTGCTTCGCGGACGTTCTCGACCTCGCGCTCGAACGGGAACTCGGGCGTGTGGACTCCGACGACGATCAATCCCCGGTCGCGATACTTCTCGGCCCAGGCGCGGACGTAGGCGAGCGTTCGGAGCCAGTTGATGCAGGTGTACGTCCAGAAGTCGACGAGCACGACCTTGCCGCCAACGTGCTCCGCAGTGAGCGGCGGCGAATTGAGCCAGCCGGTAGCGCCGTCGAAACCGGGCAGACGGCCTTCGGAAGGCAACGGCGTCGCCCCCGGATGTCGCCGGGTGCCAAACCAGCTCATCTCGCACCCACGCTAACGCCGCCCGATCACGAACTGTGGCTCTACTCGGGCTGCGCCCGCCACGGCAAGCGGCGTAGCTCCTGAGCAAGTGCCTCGGCACCGGACTCTCCATAACGCCGCGCCCAGAGTTTGACCCACGCGTCATCGTCCAGGAAGAACTTCCAGTCACTGGTCACTGCCTGCCTGATCAACAGGAACGGCACCGGCGATGTGAACGGTAGGAAGCTCGCGTTGTAAATCGCGCCCGCCTCGTTGCCTTCGTAGGACCCTCCCATCACGAATCCATCGTCTACATAGGACGGAACCGCAAGATCCTTCAGGACGTTGTCGAAGAAGTCGCCTGCCTGATCCGGCGACAAGTCGGTGAAAACGACGACGATTGCCTTGTAGATCGCGTCGTCGCCATCCGTGGGTTGAGTGCCAAGGAAGAGTTTCTGGTAACCGCTGACGAGATCGACAACGTCCGGCACGCTCCGGCCGCCGACGTGCTCAGGAGCGAGCCACAGCGTCTTGCGTGGCAACGACTCAGGCACGAAGGGACAGACAGGCCCAGCTCGCCCGAGATCCTTGTGAGGTCGGACGATGAAGCTCTTGATCCAGTCTGCGACGGTTCGAAGCGCGTCGAGATCGCTTTGCGGGAGCTCGCTCGCTCTGCTGGCGTCCTCGAGATCCTCGAGCAGAAAGAGGTTCGTGGTCTGTGCTGGCCCGGTCTGTGCTGGCATCGAACCCTCCTTGGCTCGCCTAGACCCCTTGTGATGAACGGTACTCCAGTGGCGTCGGCGAGTCCAGCCACAGTTCGTCCGGCGCCGCGAGCGGCGCGCACGGCCGTGCGCGCCGCCCATCCGTCGGATTAGCGCAGTGATTTAAAGGCAGCTCGGACCCCTCCGAGAACAGCTGCGGCTCTTCCCAGGCGGCATGTTGGCGCGGCTGCTCAGTGGGCTAATGGCCGCGGGTCACGTTCGGCCCTGGGCGCTTGCGTCGACGACCGCGCCCGTCCAAGATCGCCCCAGTGTTGAAGTCCGGCTTCCACCATCTCGCGCTCGTCTTCGGTCTCGCCTCGGTGGCCGTCTGGACTTACGTCTTCAATAAGTGGTGGGGCGGCGAATGGTGGGGCCTTCTGCTCGCCATCGCTGCGGCGATTCCGGTCGGACTCGTCTTCGCGATCTTGCCCTCAATCCTCTTCAGAACGCTAAGGCGCCTGCCCGTCGTCAACGATGCCCTTCTCACGTGGGTATTCATCCTCGGGGGGCTCGTGCTCGGGGTCTACGCGTTGATCGCCTTCGACGGGGCGACGCTTGCGATGGTCGCACTTTCCGGAGCCGAGATCTTCGGCGCCGGCATACGCGAACGCTGATGCGATTCGACGCGGCCGCAGTAGTCGCTCGCCTGGCGGGCGGGGTGGGTCGAAGTCGCGGCTAAGCCGGAGCGCTCGGAGTCTCGTCGCGCCGCCTAACCGGAGCCTCGTTCTCGGCTCCTATCGTGACGCGTGGGCACGCGTATCCCGAGAGCCAGTCAGCCGCGTGCCTGGGCGTGCTGAGAGCGCGTGGGCTGGCCGTCGTTGCCCCCCACGTTGCCCCGAGCCAGTTTTCGTCGCCTCGAGAGGCAACCTTCAGGCAAGCCAAACGGCTGCTTTTGCAGTGACTTCGGATGCCGGGGGCGGGACTCGAACCCGCACGCCCCCGGAGGGGGACACCTGATTTTAAGTCAGGCGCGTATAGCCAGTTTCGCCACCCCGGCGCGGAGAGGGTAGCTAGTTGGCGGTGCCTGGAGCCAGGTCGCTGACCCGGCGTGCTTCGGGCCCCTTGGCCCGAAACGCGTCCCGGAAAGTCTCGAACGCGTTCTGGTCGAACGTGCTGCACTTGGCGGAATGCGTCCAGGCCGTGAAGGCGATCGTCTTGCCGAGGCTCGGGAGCGGCGCGAGCACGAGGCCGTTCGGATCGGACTGGTACTCCTCACGCAGTTCCGCCACGGTCGCCGGAGGCACGTCCTTGCCGTACTGGATGACGATGCCGCCGTGCTCGAGGTTGTGGACGACCCGCTCCTGCTCGATCGGCGCGTCGTAGGCGTTCCAGACGACGGGGACTGCGTAGTGGTTCCCGCTCGTGGGCGGGAAGTCCTTGTACGTGACCTTCATCCCGTCGCGGATGTGGTCGCGCCCTTGGGCCGCCGTCGTCTGGTACGTGCAGCCGGCTGCGCGCATCGCTTCGGCGACCGCCTGCGAGTCCCCTCCGCTGCTCCGCAGACTGAGCCAGAGCAGCACGCCGCCGAGCATGACGAGGCCGGCGAGCGCGATGGCGGCGAGGATTATCAGCGCGCGGCGGCTCTCCCCCGGGTCACGGGGGTCCACCCTCCTCGTCGGTGCCTGAACCGGCCGCCGTGGAGGCGGCGGCGTTCTCGCTTTCCTGGCCAAAGTCCGCGCCAGGGTACCAGCGAGGGCCGGGCCTATACTCCCCCTCCCCAACGAATCAGGAGAAAACAACATGGGTTTCCTAGACAAGCTCCTCGGGCGCGGAAAGCAAGCAGCCGGCGACGTGGCCGGCAGCCCCGAGATGAAAAGCGAAGGCATGCACCAGGAGCAGGAAGGCATGGCCGAGGACCGCGCCGCCATGCACGAAGACCAGGCGCAGGAAGCGCGTGAAGATGCGGCCGAGCACCGGGTGGAGCGCGACAGCTAGCTAGCTAGCTCCGGCGCGCGGGCCCGATCTGGGCCCGCGCGTCCTGACGTCCGACCCTGTCTCTACCGTTTTGCGGTCCATGACGACCGCACTCCTTGCCGTCCTCCTCATCGCCGGTCTCGGCGGGCTCGCCCTGCTCCTGCGCAGCGTCTTCGACCAGCGCCTGACCGGCATGGAAGACAAGCTCGATCGCAGGCTCGGCGACCTCGACACGCGCGTGAACGGGCGTCTCGAGGGCCTGGACGGCCGCTTGCTGACGAGCCAGCAGAGCGCCGGCCAGACTGCGTCCAGCATCGCCGAGAAACTCGGGCGCATGGAGGGAGCGACGGCACAGATGCTGGCGCGCGCAAACGACCTGGCCAAGCTCGAGCAGGCGCTCCGACCGCCCAAGTCGCGCGGCGGGTTCGGCGAGCTGCTGCTCGGCAACCTGCTCCAGGACCGGCTCCCGTCCGACGCCTACCAGCTCCAGTACACGTTCCGCGACGGCGAGCGTGTCGATGCGGTGATCAAGGTCGAGAAGCTCGTCCCCGTCGACGCCAAGTTCCCGCTCGACAACTTCGAGCGGCTGGTCGAGGCCGGCGACGATGACTCGCGCGCGCTCCACGAGAAGGCGTTTGCGCGTGACCTGAAGGGTCATGTCGACGCGATCTCGCAGAAGTACATCCGGCCGTCGGAGAACACCTTCGACTTCGCCCTCATGTACTTGCCCTCCGAGTCCGTGTACTACGAGCTCGTCTGCGGCAAGACCGGCGAGCTCCTCAAGTACGCGCACGCCAAGCGCGTGTTCCCGGTCTCGCCAACCACGTTCACGTCGCAGCTACAGGTGATCGTCCTGGGGCTCAAGGGCCTCCAGATCGAACAGCACGCCGAGGAAGTCATGGCCTACGTCTCGCAGCTGGCGAAGGACTTCGAGCGCTTCCGCACCGACTTCGAGGTCGTCGGCAAGCACATCGGGAACGCGCAATCGAAGTACGGCGAGGCCGACCGCCGGCTCGAGCGGCTCGGCACGAGGCTCGAACGGGCTACGGACTGGGACGACGCGGCCGTGGTGGAGCCCGCCGAGACCGCTCACGAGCTCCCCCGCGCGGTCGACGCGGCCTAAACGGCCGCGGGCTCTTCTTCCTTGAGGTAGCGGATCAGCCCACCTGCAACGACGATCTCGCGTTCCCGCGGGAGCAGATCGTGGGTCAGGGTGATCTCCCCGACGCCTTCGATCTCGGTCGGCAGCTCGTCCGCGCCGTCCGCGATCTCGCGGAGGCCCGAGACCCGCCATGTCTGCCCGAGCCCGGCCTGGTCGTAGTCGTTCGCGTCCTTGAAGAGCAGGGGCACGATCCCCTGCGCGATCAGGTTGCGCCGGTGGATGCGCGCGAAGCTCTTGGCGATCACGGCGCGCACGCCCAACTGCGCAGGGGCCAGCGCCGCGTGCTCGCGGCTCGAGCCCTGACCGTAGTTGTCGCCGGCAACGATGAAGCCTCCGCCCCACTCCTTCGCACGGCGCGGAAACTCCGGGTCTCGGTGCTGGAACGTGAACTCTGCGATCGCGGGGACGTTCGAGCGGAAGGCCATCACGGTCGCTCCGTCCGGCGAGAGATCGCCGGTCGAGATGTCGTCCGGCGCGACGATCAGCACCTTCATCTCCAGGCTGTCCGGGAGCTCCTTCGGCTCCGGCGGAGGCTTGATGTTCGGCCCGCGAGGGACCTCGATCGACTCGGCCTCTTCTGCCGGCACGGGCCCGAGGATGTGCGCCTGGACGACGGCGGGGCGCGCCTCGGGACGCTCGGGCATCTCCGGCACGTCCAGCTCCCGCGGATCCGCGATCTCGCCCTTCAGCATCGAGGCGGCGGCCACCGCGGGCGAGCAGAGATAGACCTTGTCGTCGGCCGTGCCGCTTCGCCCCGGGAAGTTGCGGTTGAACGTTCGCAGCGAGTTCGCGCCCGACGGCGGCGCCTGGCCCATCCCGACGCACGGGCCGCAAGCGGGCTCCAGCATCCGAATCCCGGCCATCAGCAGGTCGACGTAGGTGCCGGAGCGCGTGATCTGGTCGAGGATCTGCCGCGAGCCCGGCGTCGCCGTGGCCGACACGAGGTTTTCGGCCAGGCGGTGGCCGCGGAGGGCGGCGCCGACAATCGCCATGTCGTCGTAGGACGAGTTGACTGAGGAGCCGATGCAGACCTGCGCGAGCGGGGTCCCGACGACCTCCTCGACGGGAACGACGTTGCCGGGGCTCGAAGGCTGCGCGACCAGCGGCCCGAGCTCGCTGAGGTTGATGTGGATCTCCTCGTCGAAGTCGCCGGTGTCGCCGGTCGGCATGGCCTCGAAATCGTCCGCGCGCTCCTGCTCTTCGAGCCAGAGACGCGTCGTGTCGTCCGAGGGGAAGATCCCTCCCGTCGCGCCCAGCTCGGCGATCATGTTCGCGATCGTGCCCCGCTCGGTGTAGCTCAGCGTGGCCACGCCGGGCCCCGTGAACTCGAACAGGCACCCGCGCCCGCCGCGCACGCCCTTGTCCTGCAGCAGCTTGAGGATGATGTCCTTGGCCTGAACCCACGGGCGCTGCAACTCGCCCTCGAGGAAGACGCCGACGAACTTCGGGCACGGCAGCTCGAACGGGTGGCCTGCCATGCACACGGCGACGTCGAGGCCGCCGGCGCCCATCGCGATCATGGCGCAGGAGCCCGACTGGGTCGTGTGGCTGTCAGCTCCGACGAGGGTCTGGCCCGGCTTCGCGAACCGCTCGCAATGGATGTAGTGGCAGATCCCGTTACCGGGGCGCGAGAACCAGGCGCCGTACTTGGCCGACATGGCCTGGAGAAATCGATGGTCGTCCGGATTCTTGAAGTCGATCTGCAGGATGTTGTGGTCGACGTAGACGACCGCGGTGTCGACCTGCACCCGGTCCTTGCCGAACATCTCGAACTGCATCATCGCCATCGTCCCCGTCGCGTCCTGCACGAGGGTCTGGTCGACCGAGATGCCGATCTCCTGGCCCGGGACGAGCTCACCCCGGACGAGGTGCTCTTCGAAGATCGTGCGCGCGAGCGAAGCCACTAGGGCTCAGTATCGCAAGAGCGCGCCGATCCCTTCCACAGGTTCGAGGTCGTGATGGCTGGTCACGGCCCAGACGGTGCCACCGTGGGCGAGGGTCTGGTGAACGGCTAGGTCGAGCCCGTCGTCCCGCTTCTCCATCGCGGTGCCGTCCAGCGGGCAGCTCTTGCCCTCGAGCGCGAGCCGGCCGCAGGCGGGGCACTGCCAGGCTTCATGGTCGGCGCCGTCCTGGTAGATCAGCACCTCCACGCGAGCATCGGATGCGGCCTCGAGCGTCTCTTGCCATCCTGACGAGGCGCGGCCTCCGCGACCGGCTTCCTCGCGCCAGCGCTCGATCGTCGCGGCCTCCTCTTCGGCTCTGGCCTGGTCGAGCAAAGGCTTCGCCAGCTTGAGCAGGTCGGCAGGCTTCGCGTGCGCCTCTGCCGTCGTCCAGCCGACCACAGCGTTCCGTACGTCGTTCGACAGGAGATTCTCGAGCTCGGAATGCGTCTCCTCGGAGGCGACGATGACGATCTTCGGCGTCCGCAGTCGGCGCAGGTGGCGATCGAGCTCGTCCGCGACGTCACGGAGGTGTTCCGCCACGAGCTTCTCGATGTGCCGCTGGAAACGCGCCTGCGCCCAGCCGCCCTGGTCGTGCCGGCCCGGGGCCTCTTCGGTCTGGTCCGCGATCTCCACGAGCTGGGCGTTCTGCAGCCGAAACAGTTGACCGCGCTCGCGACCGACGACCGCGACGATCGCACCGTCTCCGCGCCCGATCAACGGCACCAGCGGAGCGAGGTAGAACTCGCCCGAGACCCGGGCCTTGTCCGGGACCGGGTCGGAGAGTGACAGCGCACGCCAGGCGTTGTCGAGGCCGGCGAGGAAGATGGCGACGCCCTGGGTCCCGTCCCTGGAGAACTGGTTCTCGAAGTAATCGTTGATCCGCTCGAAGTCGGCTTTCAGCCCGACACGCTGCTCGTGCGTGAGGTGGCTCGAGTTGGCGCCCTGGCTACGCTCGGCCTCGTCGATCAATGACGAGACCCGCGTATCGGCATCGTCCGCGGTCGGCGAGACGCTCGGGTCCAGGTTTACGTAGAGGCTGATCGCGCAACCCTTCTCAGCGCGGAACTCCGCGAGCTCGCGCAGGACGTCCCAGGTCACGGTTTCGGCCACCGGACCGCGATTCTAAGCACGGGGAACCCCTGGTTCTCGCGGTTGCGCTAGCGGCGACGGAAAGTGAGCGACCAGCTGGCGCGGGCGATGACCTTGCCGTCCGGGTCGCCCGAGAGCTCCGTCGTCTCCTCGGAGCTTCCCGTGGCCGTCTGAAATCGAATCCCCCGGTTGAAGAGATCCCGCTCTGAGAGCTCGCCCTGAGCCTGATGGAGCCCGGGGCGCTCGACGCGCACCTCAGGAGCCTCGGGCGGGCAGCTCGTCGGGAAACCGCTCCCGAAATCCCGCGTCCGTCTGAAGGAGATCTCGTTGCGACGGCTCCGGAAGAAGGCGAGGGTCTGGTTGGTAAACGTCCGGCGCGATTTCGCGCAGTTGGAGTGGGTGCGCCGCCCGCAGCCGAGGCCGCGCTCGGTTGTCGTCACAGACCCGCCCTGTGTCGCCCGCGCGGTCACGGAGCGAACGACCGCGGGGCTGAAGCGGACGCGGCCCCCACTCAGCGTCGCATTCACGCTCGTCGGCCGGGAGCTGCGCAGGGTCACAACCCGACTGCCCACGACGTGCGTGATGACCGTGCACTCGCCTTCCACGCGGGTCGTTACGTAATCCCAGGTCTTCGTGACCTGCCCCGTCAGCGTTACATTGAAGCGTGCGGAGGCGGCGTCCGGCCCGGCCTCGACCGCCTGCGCGCAAGCCAAGGCGCTTGTACACGCGAACGTGATCAACAGACCGATTCGACCCCAGGTACCCATAGCCGCAGCAAGTGCATAGTGCCACGTTTTTGGGAAGGATCAAGTAGTCCGATTCGTTGAATACATTGAAGGCCCGAACAGGGCCTACGACCCCTTTGGAGGACAACTTGTCAGAAGAGAACGTGCGCGAGCTAATCATCATCGGAGGCGGGCCGGCCGGGTACACGGCCGCGCTCTACGCTGCGCGCGCGAACCTGAATCCGCTCGTCATCGAGGGCGTCACATTCGGCGGCCAGCTGATGATCACGAGCGATGTCGAGAACTACCCCGGCTATCCCGAGGGCGTGCTGGGGCCGGAGATGATGCGCGACTTCCGCGCTCAGGCCGGGCGCTTCGGCGCCGAGTACCTCACCGACGACGTGACGTCCGTCGACTTCTCGGAGCGGCCGTTCCGCGTCGAGGTCGGCGACGACACGTACCTCGCGGAGGCGGTCATCGTCGCGACGGGCGCGACCAACCGGAAGCTCGGGCTCGAGTCCGAGCGCTCGCTCCAGGGCAAGGGAGTCTCGTACTGCGCCGTCTGCGACGCCGCGTTCTTCCGCCAGAAGGAGATCGTCGTCGTCGGCGGCGGCGACTCCGCGATGGAAGAGGCGACATTCCTCACCAAGTTCGCGAGCAAGGTGACGATCGTCCACCGGCGCGAGGACTTTCGCGCCTCGCAGATCATGCTGGACCGCGCGCGGGCGAACGACAGGATCGAATGGGTCACGAACGCCGTCGTCGACGAGGTCATCGGCGGCGACGAGCACAAGGTGACCGGCGTCAATCTCCGCGACGTCAACACCGATGAGATCACGCACCTTCCCGCCGACGGCCTCTTCGTCGCCATCGGGCACGACCCGAACACGAGCCTCTTCCTCGACCAGCTCGACCACGACGAGGCGGGCTATCTCGTCACGAAGCCCCGCTCGACCGAGACGAACATCGAAGGTGTCTTCGCCGCAGGAGACGTGGCCGACCACACGTACCGCCAGGCGGTCACCGCTGCGGGCACAGGGACGATGGCGGCCCTGGACGCCGAGCGTTGGCTCACCGCGCAGGAGGGCCACCCGCAAGCGGCCCTGACGGCCCCGCGCCTGTAAGGACGGCGTGCCCTACTACATCTGCCCCAACTGCAAGAAGCGGTCGGTCGACATCGACGGCGTCGACGGCTTCTCCGCTGAGAACGCACTCCAGTGCCGGAGCTGCGGCTTCGGCTTCCTCTTCCAGCTCATGGACGACTACTACCCGGCCCCGACGACCGGCTTTGTCGTCTGCGACGCAAACGGGCGCATCATCGCCACCGGACGCGACCTCTTTCAGCTCTCGGGCTTCCAGGAGAAGGACGTGCTCGGCGGAGACCTCATCGAGACCTTCCGGCTCTCGGGCAACGGCGACGGCGAGCACCCTGCCCGCCTGGTGCTCGAGTGGGGCGTTCGGAAGCTTGGTCAGCATCTGGAGATCACGACGCGCTCCGGCCGGCAGAAGAAGGTGACCGCCGACTTCTTCCCCGCCTACGACGAGGACGGCGGAATGCTGGTCGCGCTCACGCCCCGCTCGTAAGCCGGCAGCCGGCTCGCGGGACAGAGGTCGTTCAGGACGCACTCCTCGCAGCGCGGTGCGCGCGCGAGGCAGACGCGGCGGCCGTGCCAGATCAGCAGGTGCGGGAAGCGCCCCCAGTCGGGCCGCGGGACGAGCTTGATCAGGTCGCGCTCGATCTTCACCGGGTCTTCCTGCCGGGTGAGACCGAGCCGCTGCGAGAGGCGGCGCACGTGTGTGTCGACGACGACTCCCTGTGGCTCGCCGAGCTCGGCGGCGACGACGTTTGCCGTCTTGCGGGCCACACCGGGTAGGCGGACGAGCTCCTCGAGGCGGTTCGGGACCTCGCCGTCGAACTCCTCGATCAGCATCTTCATCGTCCCTCGCAGCGCTCTCGCCTTCTGGCGGAAGAAGCCCGTGGCGTGGATGTCTTGCTCCAGCTCCTCGACCGGCACCGCGAGATAGTCCTCGGGCCGGCGGTACTTCTCGAACAGCTTCTCCGTCACGCGATTGACGCTCACGTCCGTGGTCTGCGCGGAGAGCATCACCGAGACGAGGAGCTCGAGCGGTTTGCGAAAGCGAAGCGCGATCGTGGCGTCCTCGTGCTCGGCGGCGAGGCGCTCGATGATCGGGACGATGCGGTTGCGCTTGGGGCCGACGCGCCGGCGCGCCTCGGCGACGAAGCTCCTCACCCGGCTGCGACGGCGGTGGGTGCCGGCGCCGCAGCCGCTCCGCGCAGGCGCGGGCCCGCGCAGACGACGTCGAGCGCGGGACAGTCGGCGCAGACGAACTCGCTGGGCGTCGGCCGGAACGAACCTTCGTGAATCGCTGCGATCGCCGCCGACAACTCGGCCTCGAGCTGCGGGCAACTCCTCGCGGGAGAATGTCCTCGAGACCACCGCATCGGGCCGCTCGAGGAAGTGGTAGACGACCTCGACCTGGTCGGCCCCGGCGCGGAGGCAGGCCAGCGCATAGACGAGGCGCTGGAGCCGGTAGTCGTGCTCGATGATCTCCTCGGGGGCACCCTCCGCGAGAGAGTTCGTCTTGTAGTCGACGACGAGCCAGCGCAGGCCGTCGCGGTGGAGCACGTCGAGGAAGCCGTGGAGAAGCACCCCGTCGTGCTCGAAGGCGAAGGGCCGCTCTGTGGCCGCGCCGGGCATCGACGCGACACGAGCGGCAAGCTCGGACTCGCAATACGAGACGACGAAGCGGCCGATCCGCTCCACCTCGTCGTCGGTGGCGGTCGGGTAGAGGTTGCGCACGGCGATCGTCAGCTCGTCGCCTTCCAGAGCCCTCGGCTCCGTGAGGTCTAGATGCTCGAGCAGGTGGTGCACGGCGCTGCCGATCTCGGTCGCGGCGAGGCCGGCCTCGCCACCGGCCGCTCGCTGTCGCTCCACGGGACGGAGCCCGACGATTCGCTCCGCGTAGAAGCGGTAGGAGCAGCGCTCGAACGTGGAAAGGGCCGTGAACGAGAGCTTCCGGACGCGATTGAGCGGCGGGCCCGGCACGGGGACGAGCTCGGCCAGCTGCGGCGCCGGGCCGGCCGCCAGGGCGCCGTCCTCGCTCGCGAAGAGGGCGAGCTGCTCCTCGTCGGCGAGCGGCGAGACAACCGAGAGCTGCGGCTCGTCCCCGCCCCGGTCGAGGCGGAGCAAGAGCCGGGCGCCGTCGCGCTCGATCTCGACGGGGCCGTTCCCTGTCTCGTCGAGCCCGCCGGCCTGGATCCGGTCGAGCACCCAGCCGATCGGCGTCGAGGCATCCGCGCCGCGCTCGGGGTCGATCGAGCCCGAGACGATGAGCCGGTCGATCGCCCTGGTCATCGCCACGTAGTAGAGGCGCCGGCGCTCCGCCTCCACGGCCTCCTTCTCGGCTTCCTGCACCGCCATGTACTCGGACGTCGAGTGGCGCCGGCCCGTCGCCGGATCGGCCACCCGGAAGCCCAGCCGTCCGTCGGGGAGGCAGAGGATCTCGTCGGCATCGCGGCGGCCGGTGTCGCGCCCCGCGTCCGCGACGACGACGACCTTGAACTCGAGCCCCTTCGCGCCGTGGATCGTGAGGAGGCGGATGACGTCGGTCCCTTCCTCTTCGGCGACAGCTTCGAGCTCCGAGGCGCCGACCGCATCCTGCTCCTGGACGAAACGCACGAAGCCTTCGACGTCGGGGCCGCGCAGCTCCTCGTAGGAGCGCGCAAGCCGCGCGAGCTTGCGCAGGTTCGCGTAGCGGCGACGACCGTCCCACTGGGCCAAGACCGCCAGGTCGTAGTCGTGCTCGACGAGGATCTGCTCGCAGAGCCGCTCGAGCGAGGTGCGCTGCGAGGCGCGTGCGAGCCGCTCGTACCGCTGCAGGAACGCCTGGAGCAGCCGCTGGTCCCGGGCCGACAGCCCCTCCGGGAGCGACTTCTCGAGGCCGACGTAGAGCGGGCGGCGCTCGGCGGCCCGTCGCAGCAGGACGAGGGCGTCGTTCGAGACGCCGACGAACGGCGAGGCGAGCACGGTGACGAGCGCTTCGTCGTCATAGCGGTTGTGCAGCAGCCGGAGATAGCCGAGGAGGTCGACGACCTGCTGCTGGTGGTAGTAGTCGCGCCCGGTCGCACGGAAGGTCGGGAGGCCGGCCGCGCGCAGCTCCTCCTCGTAGATCCGCGCATCGGTGCCCGCCGCGAAGAGCAGGACGATCTCGCCGGGGGCGGCCTCGCCCGAGTCGACGATGTCCTTGACGCGCGCCGCCACGTGACGCGCCTCGGCCTTGCGCCAGTGCGTGCCCGAGTCCTTGTAGGCCCCCTTGTCGGTGACGAGCAGCTCGACGGCGGGCCCGAAGGCCGGATCGGCGAACCGGCCCGCGGCGGAGAGCGGCTGGAACGAATCGCCGAAGTCCGTCTTGAAGAGGTGGTTGATGACTGCGAGCACCTCGGGCCGGGAGCGGTAGTTCTGGGTGAGCGCGAGCACGCCGCCCGAGGCTTCGCGCCGCTCGCGAAAGACCTCGACGTCGGCGTGGCGGAAGCGATAGATGGACTGGAACTCGTCGCCGACGAAGAACAGCTCTTCGCTCGCCAGCGCGTCGATCAGCTCGCACTGGAGCCTGTTCGTGTCCTGGAACTCGTCGACCAGCACCTCCCGGAACCGCCAGCTCTCGCGCTCGCGGATCGACGCGTGCTCGGAGAGCAGAGTGCGGGCGGTGAGCTGCAGATCCTCGAAGTCGAGGGCCGACTCCCGCTCCTTCGCGGCCCCGTAGGAGGCGGCGTATGCGGTCAGCAGCTCCTGGAGGAGATCGCGGTCGTGCACGGCGAGGGCGTCGAGCGCCGCCTGCTCGACCGCGTGGCGGGCCTCCTCGTACGACGCGTAGCGCTCCCGCGGGCCGCCGCGCGCAGCGAGCTCGGAGAGGTCGACCAGGTGCTCCGCTTCGGGCGGATGCTCCAGGAGCTCGAGCATCCGGGCTGCGTTCTCGTTGTCCGTCTCGTCGACCACGCACCGGGCGGCCTCCCGCAGCTCCCCGATCCGCTCCTCGAGGCTGTGCGGAGCAGCCACGTCGAGGACGAGCTCCCGGCCGGCCGAGCGCAGCGTCTCGTAGACCCCGGTCAGCATCCGCCGCAACCCGCGCGCGCCGTACGTGGCGAGCAGGCGAAGCCGCTCGGGCTGCTCGTCGACGCAGAACGACGTGAGCGCCTCGCGAAATGCCTCGCCGGCGAGCACGCGCGACTGGTTGTCGTCGACGACGCGGAACCCGGGGTCGACGCCGGCCTCGAACGGATGGGCCTTCAGCAGCCGGTGGCAGAAGCCGTGGATCGTCGAGATCCAGGCCGAGTCGAGGTCGCGTGCCAGATCGGCTCGATCCATCTCGAGCAGCCGCCGCCGGATGCGGCTCCGCAGCTCGCCCGCGGCGCGCTCCGTGTAGGTGATGACGAGGATCGAGTCGATGTCGAGGCCCCGCTCGCAGACGGCACGCACGAAGCGCTCGACGAGCACGGTCGTCTTGCCGGTCCCGGCGCCAGCGGAGACGAAGACGAGCCCCGGGGCCTCGATCGCCGCCAGCTGCTCGGGATTCGGCGCCGTGCTCACGTGCGGGCCACCCGGCACATCGGAGCGAGCGTGCACCAGCTCGGGCACGGCGGGCCGCCGCGCGGGTCGTGCCTGACGTCGCCCGAGCGGATGCGCTCGACGAATTCGACCGCGTGCTCCTTCGCGCGCTCGGTCTGCGCCCAGAACGCTTCCTCGTCGAGGTAGTCGCGCTTGGAGAAGCCGGGGATGTCGTCCTCGGCCTCCGCCCGCAGCAGCCCCCGCGCGTGCCGCTCGCCGGCGAGGGCGCGGTAGAGGCCGCCGAGGGGCTCGATGCCGACCAGGTCGCGCAGCACCAGCATGTAGAGCGGGATCTGGAGCTTCAGCTCGGTCTCGATCTTGGCGGCCGAGTGCGCGGTCTTCCCCGACTTGTAGTCCTGCACGATTCCCCGTGCGCTCATCGGCGCGACGTCGATGCGGTCGATCTTCCCGGAGACGCTGAAGTCGCCGACCTGCAGGCCACGCTGCAGCTCTGGTGCCGAGCGCTCGGAGCCGAACGACACCTCGAACTTCTGCGGGACGAGGACGAGATCGGACTCCGCTTCGGAGCGCACGAAATGGCCCAGGTCGCGCCAGAGCGTCTCGCGGAGCTCGCGGCGCTGGAGGCCGGTCAGCTCGATCCACACTCCACCGTCGATGGCCTCCTCGAGGCACTCGTCGAGGAAGGTCAGGCACTCGTCGATGCGCGCCGGGTCGGGCCGGTCGATGCCGAGCCGCTTGGGGAGCCCGGAGAAGAACTTGAAGAGCGCCTGGTGCGCGACCGAGCCGCGCATCCGCGCATCGACCTCCGCATCGATCGTGCGCGGGCTGATCACGCGCTCGAGGAACCAGATCGACGAGCAGGTGGCGAAGGACTCGAGCTCCGTCACTCCGAACGTCGTGCGGGCCCGGAGCTCGGCGAGCACCGCGGGATCGGTGATGACGGTCGGGCGCTCGAAGGCTCCGCGGGCCCGCTCCAGCCGGCGCTCCCACCCGTTCGCCTCGGCGAGCGCTGAGGCCTCGGACGCAGAGATGGCCGCGAGCGCACTCAGCGCGCGCAGCCGCTCTCGCTCGCTCGGCGCGCGGTCGACCTGCCAGGTGAGCGCGGCGAGCGACCGGCGCTTCGTCCAGCGGGCGACGTCGTCGACGTCGAACAGGTCGCGTGCTTCATCCCAGAACGGGCTCGCCTCCCGGGGCGAGCCCTCGTCGGTGGCCGCCTCGCGGACGAGGTACAGGCGCCGCGAGGGTCGGGTGCACGCCGCGTAGAAGAAGTAGCGCTCGCGGGACACCGCATCGGGCCGGGTGAGCCGTGCGCGGCGGGAGCGTTCGTCCACTCCCCGACGCAGGTCGTCGTCGATGAACGGCGAGGGGTGAGCCCGCCTCGGCAGACGACCTTCCTCGAGCCCGAGCACGAAGACGACCTCGACCCGGCGCGTTCGCGCGCGCAGGAGATCGACGACCGCGACGCGGCCTGCTTCGCCGGGTGAGCCGAGCCGGACTGTCGCGTGCTCCAGCGCGCCGAACAGCTCCTCACGGGTGAGCGTGCCGCCGAGCTCGATCCACGCCGCCAGCTCGGCGACCAGGGACTCGACCTCTTCGTGGGCGCGCAGGTCGAGCTTCGCGTCGTCCGAGACCGGCGGCGAGTCGAGGCCGTAGGCGGCCCGCACCATGGCGGTCGCCAGGTCTTGCACCGCTTTCCCCGGCTGGGCTTCGTCGCGAAAACCGTCGAGGATCGGCAGCCGCTTTCCTCGCAGCTTCAGCGTCTCCTCGATCACACGCTCGCGCTCGTTGACCGCCCGCCCGCGCAAGCGCCCCTCGAGATAGTCGACGTGCGCGCGGGTCAGCCCGGAGAACGGCGAACGCAGGAAGGCGTAGAGGTCGTTGCGGTCGCCGCCGAGCCACTCGAAGCGGAGCAGCGAGAGCAGCGCGCGCCCGAAAGCGGTCTGGCCGAGACGGATGCGCCCCTCGAAGGCGTACGGGACGCCCAGCCCGCCGAGTGCCGTCTCGAGCGGCGCGCGGACGCGGTCGAGGGCCGGGCAGACGAGCACGATCTCCTCCGCCGGGACTCCCGCGCGCAGAAGATCGAGCAGCTCCTCGGCGACGAGCTCGAGCGTGCCGCGCTGACCTGCGCCTTCGAGGAAGCGGATCGCGCCCTCGAGCTGCGGCCCGGGGTCGGGCCGCTCCGAGAAGAGGTGGCGTTCGAGATGGGCCAGCGCGGCCGGCGCGATCTCCCCGTAGCGGGGCGCGAGCTCCTCGATCCGGCCCGAGGCGAGCGCCCCGAGGTCGTCCATCGTGCCGCTCAGCGAGGCGAACGCCGCGCGGCCCGGCTCGTAGGGGAGCGAGACCGTGACGTCGGCCCTGCCCGCCAGCGCGTCGAGCAGCGCCCACTGAGTGCCGGTGAGATCTTCGAACCCGTACGCGAAGACCGGCCGCCCGGCCCAGGACTCCAGCTCTCCGCTGATCCGGTCGACCGCGTAACGGCGCTCGAGATCGCGATCCCAGAGGCCGAGGCGGTCGAGCTCCGCGCGGTAGGCCGCGTACAGCCGGCCGAGATCGCCGTCGAGCTCGTCCGGATCGACCAGCCCCGCCTCCAGCTCGCGCAGAGCGCCGCCGAGCGCTTCCGCGAAGCCGGCGAAGCGCGCCGAGGGGCCGAGCCCGTTCAGGGATGCGCCTGAAACGACGCCCCGGACGATCAGGTTCCGCTGCGCGTCGGTCGCAATCGGGCGACGAGATCCCCCGTCGCGCGCGACCCGCTCGAACAGGTCGTCAAAGGTCCCGATCGAGCCGCCGACGAGCGCGCCGCACGTCGCCAGGAGCTCGCGCTCGACACGGTCGACGTCCGACCGGTAGGGCACGATGAGCACCGGATCTTGGTCGAGCGTGGCGAGATAGCGCTCGAGCAGCAGCGCGACTTTTCCCGCGTTCGCGGGGCCGGCGAGAACCGAAAGGCTCACCGGCCCTATCGTAGACCCGCCCTCGGCCGACGAAAGTCGGCCCCTTCGTTAAGCGCTAGGCAGCGGCTGACGCGGATTTCGGACGTCGCCCGCGGCGAGCCGTGGCGCGGCCGGGCATGCCGGCGGCGCAGTCGTCGCAGAGGTCGGCCTGCTTGGCCCCGCGCCGCGCATCGGTGAACGTCATGCGCAGCGTTGCGCCCTTGTTTTCGCCGACTTCACGGCCGCAGTTGTCACAGACGAGAACTGTCTTTCTAGCCATGAAGGCCTCCTAATGGAAAGGGGAACCGGGCGAGCCTAGCCGAAATGGCGACGGAATTCAGGCCGCAACTCGCGAGCGCCGAATTCGCCACGAACGTAGCAAGGCCAGGAGGGCGCGCTCTTCGCGATCGAGCTCCGTATCCCGCGCGCCTACGACGCGTAAATGTCGCGGCCGGAAATCGTCGATCGTGCGACCGTCGAGATATTGCTCGATGACAGCGGGGCTGATGTACGACGCGCGCGCAACGGCCGGCGTATTACCGAGCTTGTCGCCGACAAGTCGCGACACCGCGGCAACCTTTCTCTTTCCCTCGGTTTCCGTCTCCGGAACGCCCTTCTCCGCGAGCGCGATCGCAGCGAGGAGCGTCCCGCCCCAGGTTCGGAAATCCTTGGCGGTGAATTCCTCGCCCATGTATTGACGGATGTATTCATTGAGTCTCGCGCCGGTGAGGTTGCAATACGAGCCCTCGTGCTCGTAGCGAAAGAGGCGGCCCCCGCCGGGAAGGTCGCGCAGTGTCTTCAGCGCGTCGGCCAGCTCGTTGTCGGCAACCGCCGTCCGAACCAGGACTCGATGCTTCCCCCGGTACCTGAAGGAAATCCGGCTGCCGCGAATCGAGACATGGCTCTTGCGCAGGGTCGTGATCCCGAACGTGCGGGTCGTGCGCGCATAGCGCTCGGTGCCGACGCGGAACCAGCCCATGTTGATGAGCCGGATTGCGACCGCGCACGTCCAGTCGGCGCTGAGCGGCTCCTCGCCGATGTGCTTGCTCATCGCCTTCCGTAAGTCGGGCAGCTGCTCGGCGAAGCGGACGAGGTTGTCGAACTTCGCGCGCTCCTGCTGCGCCCGGAATTCCGGGTGGTACAGGTACTGGCGCCGGCCGGCGCGATCGACTCCGGTCGCCTGCAGCTTCGCTCTCGGGCGCGGAGAGATCCAGACGTCGCGCCAGGCGGGCGGGATGACCAGCGCCTCGATGCGCTCGACCTTCTCGGGGTCGAGGATCTTTTTCCCGCGCGCGTTGACGTAGTGGAAGTTTCCCTTCCGTCCCTTGCGCCGCCAGCCTCCTGTACGTGCCATACGAGCGCCCTACCCGCCCACGGGCCAGGGCGAACACCGGAAGTAAGATCGCGCCGTGGCCAAGATCGCCGTCCTCGAGGGAGACGAGACCGGGCAGGAGCTGCTCGAGGAGGCGCTGCGCGTGCTCGCGACCGACGTCACCGGCCTCGACCTCGAGTTCGAGCGCTACGACCTCTCGCTCGAGAACCGCCGCGCGACGAAGAATCAGGTCGTCCACGAAGCGGCCGCCGCAATGCGCGAGGCGGGGCTGGGCCTGAAGGCGGCGACGGTCACCCCGGAGGGCGCTGATGACGTGGGCTCGCCGAATCGACTCCTGCGCGAAGAGATCGGCGGAAAGGTCATCGTCCGTACGGGTCGGCGCATTCCAGGAGTCGTCCCGTTCGGCGGAGTGCACGCGCCGATCTCGGTCGTGCGCATGGCAGTCGGCGACGCCTACGGCGCCAAGGAGTGGCGCGAGGGCGAGGGTGACGACGAGGTCGCATTCCGGACCGAGCGCATCGAGCGCCGCATCTGCCGCGCCGTTGCCGAGTTCGCGTTCATGCAGGCCGAGCGCACCAATGCCAAGGTCTTCGGCGGCCCGAAGTACACGGTCAGCCCGATCTACGAGGGGATGCTGAAAGAGGAGATGGATGCGGCTGCGGAACGCCATCCCGACGTGCCGTACGAGCCGCAGCTGATCGACGCGACCTTCGCGTTGCTGATCGCCTCGACGGGCGATCCGCTCGTGATTCCGTCGCTGAATCGCGACGGCGACATCCTGTCCGACCTCGTGCTTCCGCTCTTCGGCTCGATCGCGGGAGCGGAGTCGCTGCTCGTCGCTTTCGACGACGACGAGCCGGAGAAGCTGACCGTGGTCATGGCCGAAGCCGCCCACGGGACCGCGCCTTCGCTGCTGGGAAAGAACGTGGCCAATCCGATGGCGATGATCCTGGCCGGGGCGGCGCTGCTCAGTTACGTCGAGGGTGGCGACGATGCGGCCCGCGCAGTGCGCGAGGCGGCTCTCGAGGCGGTCGCGCAAGGAGTGCGCACGGCCGATCTCGGCGGCCATTCCGGCACGACCGAGTTCACCGACGAGGTGATCGAGCGCACGAAAGCCAAGCTCGAGGTCTGGGCTACGCTCTGAGCGTGCTTGCATTTACATCGCGGTCGGTCGTGCCGGCGCCTGCCTCGTGGCATCCGGCCTCCTCTTGATCATCGTCGCCTAATTCTCGCCGGTGCTGCAAGGCCCACCGCGCGGCTTGATGCGGCGAGATCCGGGCTTCCTCCAGTGGCACAACCTGCTTGTTCTCCCTCGCGAAGGCCTCGTCTTTCTTGCCGTCTCGGCGGCGCTATCATCGCCCTCATCGGGCTCTGGCGATGGCTCTCCCGGCGCGCTGAAAGCCCGTTGTCGAGCGCACGCATCCGCTGTGGATGTAGCCGTGCGCATCTTTGCCGGCTATGCCCGCCGCGCCGGAAACATGATCGCCTTCGTGGGAGCAATTTGCGTTGCGGCTTCGGCGTTCCTGCCGCTCGCAATCCACCGAAGGTTCGCGGAACCGGGACCGGCCGTTGAATACTCAGGCTCGCTCTTCTCCCACCGGCAAGGCTTAGTCGTCTTGGGCCTCGCTGCCGCCGCCGTCTTGGTGGTGCTCATCTCGTCCCAACGTGGGCCGCTCGCGCGAATCCTGGGATCCCTCGGACTCGTCGCCATCGGGCTCGGCTCTAAGGCGTACGTCACACACGCGACGGAGAATGTCTCTAGCGAGCCTCGCATCGCGAGCGACGTGGCCGCGACCGGCGGGCTACTCCTGGTGGTGAGCGCGGTGCTCCTCGCTGCTCTCGCGCTGGCACCGACGGTGAAGCGACGCCCCGTCTTCGATCGAGCGCACCCGACCTGGATGTAGCTCAGACCAGGCGCTCTACGCGGACGACTTTCCGGCCGTCGCGCTCCAGGCGGCGAACCCCGTCCGCAAGAGCCGCGGCGAAGTCGCGACCTGACAACTCGAGCTCCTTGGATCCATCCGGGTCGAGGGCGAACCTGACGCGGTAGCTTTCCGGACGCGCCGCCTAGACGCCGCAATAAAGGCTGGAGCACGACGAGGAAGACGTTGAGGACGGCGAGTGCCGCCAGGACTCGGTAGAAGGTGTCGCTGTCGATCTCCTTCCAGATTGCCGTCGTCGCGAGCGCGGCGAGGAGGAGCACGAGCCCGAACGTGACCAGATAGAGGACTCCCACGCTTTGCCGGTCGCCGGCCTTGAGCCGGCTCGTCAAGGCAGCAATCTGGGTCGTCGCGACGGCGAAGACGGCGGCGGTGCCAACCCGCTTCCACGCCGTCTCGCCGTCCTCGTCCGTCCATAGAACCTGCTCGAAGAGGACGAACGCAACGGCCGCGAGGGCGACGGTCGCCCACGCGAGCGGCGCCGCCCGTCGCTGGTCGAGCAGCTGCGCTCCGGGTAAGGCGAGCAGGCTGGCCACCGAGATCGCGAACGTCGTCCCGAGCACGCGCCACTCGGTGTCGTCGAAGTCCCCGAGCAGGAGGATCCCGATCGCGAGGGCCGCGGTCACCGCCAGCGACGCGATCACCGCCAGCAGGAGGAGGCGTCTCCACCTCATCGCAGCCCTATCGTCTCACGAAGCGGCCGCGAACGACTCGTCCCAGCCGAGGTCGCCCTCGTAACACGCCGCGATGAACGCCTCGACCAGTGCCGGGTCGAACTGCGTCCCCGCGCAGCGCTGCAGCTCCTCGAGCGCGGCCTCGGCGGGGCACGCCGCGCGGTACGGGCGATCAGACGTCATGGCGTCGAACGAGTCGGCGACGGCGAGGATCCGGGCTTCGAGCGGGATGTCGTGGCGGGCGCGGCCGCTCGGATAGCCGGCTCCGTCCCAGCGCTCGTGGTGGAAGAGGACGCACGGGAGCGCATCGAGGGCCGCGCCGACGGCGCGCAGCATGCGCGCACCCGCGGTCGGGTGCCGCCGGATCTGCATGAACTCGATCTCGTCCAGCGGGCCGGCCTTGAGCAGCACTTCCCGCGGCACGGCGAGCTTCCCGATGTCGTGCAACACGGCTCCGGTGCGCAGGCGTGCGATGCGCTCGCGATCGAAGTCGGCACGGCGCGCGAGGCTGTGCGCGAGCACCGCTACGCGCGACGCATGGCCCCGTGCGAAGGGGTCGCGCTCCTCGATGGCGGCAGACAGAGCGGTGAGGAAAGCCACGGACTTGGACCGTTCAAGACGGCCCCCCAGTTCCCTCCCTCGTAGAGTTCCGGCTCGATGAAGATCGGGGTGCCCAAGGAAACGGCGCCGGACGAGCGCCGCGTGGCACTCGTGCCGGAGATCGTCGCCAAGCTCTCTCAGGCCGGCTTCGACGTCGTCGTCGAGCCCGGCGCCGGAGAAGCTGCCTCCTTCACCGACGACGCGTTTCGCGAGGCCGGGGCGACTCTCGGCGATCCCTGGGACGCCGAGCTCATCGCCAAGGTGCGCAAGCCGACCGCCGACGAGGTCGATCGTCTCCATGAAGGACAGGTCTTGATCGGCCACCTGCAGCCGCTGACCGACGCCGAAGGCATCGAGCGGCTGACCGCTCGCGGCGTGACCGCGTTCGCCATGGAGTCGATCCCGCGCATCACGCGCGCGCAGTCGATGGACGCGCTCTCCTCGCAGGCGACCGTCTCCGGCTACAAGGCGATCCTCATCGGGGCCGACCGGCTACCGAAGTTCTTGCCGATGCTGATGACGGCGGCGGGCACCGTCGCGCCGGCGAAGGTGCTCGTCATCGGCGCCGGGGTCGCCGGCCTGCAGGCGATTGCCACCGCGCGGCGCCTGGGCGCCGTCGTCTCCGGGTTCGACGTGCGCCCCGCCGTGAAGGAACAGGTCGAGAGCCTCGGCGCGACCTTCCTCGACCTCGGCGTCGTCGGCGAGGAGACCGAGGGTGGCTACGCGCGCGAGTTGACGGAGGACGAGCAGAAGCGCCAGCAGGAGGCGCTCGAGGCGCGGATCGGCGACTTCGACCTCGTCGTCACCACTGCTCTGATCCCCGGCCGCCCGGCCCCGCAGCTGATCCCGCGCTCGGCCATCGAATCGATGCGGCCCGGCTCCGTGATCGTCGACCTCGCAGCAGAGGCAGGCGGAAACGCGGAGCTGACCGAGGCCGACCAGGTCGTCGTCCATCAGGGCGTGACCCTCATCGGCCCGACGAACCTGCCGAGCACGATGCCGTTCCACGCGAGCCAGCTCTATGCGCGCAACGTGTCGGCCCTGCTCCAGCATCTCGCTCCCGAGGGCGAGCTCCAGCTCGACTTCGAGGACGAGATCACGAGCGGCGCCTGCGTCACCAAGCAGAAGGCCCCGGCGTGACTGCGCAACTGGTTGCCGAGCTGACGGTCTTCGCCCTGGCGATCTTCGTCGGCATCGAGGTCATCTCCAAGGTGCCGTCGATGCTGCACACGCCTCTGATGTCCGGGACGAACGCGATCCACGGGATCGTGCTCGTCGGGGGGATGCTGGTCGTGGGCAGCGCCGACTCGACGCTGGAACAGGTGCTCGGGTTCGTCGCGGTCGTCTTCGGGACGATCAACATCGTCGGCGGCTTCCTCGTCACGGACCGGATGCTCGAGATGTTCAAGCGCCGCCCGGAAGATCGGCCGGATGAGTAAGACCTGGATCGACCTCGCCTACCTGGTGGCGGGGATCCTGTTCATCATCGGCATCAAGCGGCTTTCGCACCCGCGCACGGCGCGGTCGGGGAACTGGATCGCCGCGGTCGGCATGGCGATCGCCGTCGGGTTCACGTTTGCGAGCAAGGAGATCGACCAGTACTGGCTGATCATCGCCGGGATCGCCGTCGGGACGGTGATCGGCGTGCTCTCGGCTCGGGCGGTGCAGATGACCGCGATCCCGCAGATGGTCGCGCTCTTCAACGGGGTCGGCGGCGGCGCTGCGGCACTGATCGCAACCGCCGAGTTCCACAGGAACGCGCCCGATCCGGACCGGCTGGGAGGCGAGCTCCTGATCGGCATCCTCTTCTCGGCGCTGATCGGCTCCGTCAGCTTCTGGGGCAGCCTGGTCGCCTTCGGGAAGCTGCAGGACCTCATCCCCGGCCAGCCCATCGTGTTCCCGGGGCAGAACCTCATCAACGCCGGCCTCGGGCTCGGGCTTGGCGCGCTGGTCGTGCTGACGGCGACGACAGAGAGCGGCGTCTGGCTGGCGCTGCTTCTCGTCGGCGGGTTCCTGCTCGGCAACCTGTTCGTGCTGCCGATCGGGGGCGCCGACATGCCGGTCGTCATCTCGCTGCTGAACGCGTGCACGGGCCTCGCCGCGGCCGCCACGGGTTTCGTGCTGGACAACACGGCGCTGATCATCGGCGGGACTCTCGTCGGCGCCTCGGGAACGCTGCTCACGATCATGATGGGCCGCGGGATGGGCCGGCCTTTGCGCCAGACCCTCTTCGGCGCGTTCGGAGCTCAACCGGCGGCCGCCGCCGCTGCTGCCGCAGGGGACGGCGGAGACGTGCGCACCGCGACTGCAGACGACATCGCGATGATGCTCGCCTACGCAGGGCGCGTCGTCTTCGTCCCCGGCTACGGGCTCGCGGTCGCGCAGGCGCAGCACGACGTGCGAAACCTGGGCGAGCTGCTCGAGGAGAAGGGCGTGGACGTGCGCTACGCGATCCACCCCGTCGCCGGGCGCATGCCGGGTCACATGAACGTCCTGCTCGCGGAGGCGAATGTCCCGTACGACGAGCTCTTCGAGATGGAGTCGATCAACCCGGAGTTCCCGCAGACGGACGTCGTGGTCGTCGTCGGCGCCAACGACGTGGTCAACCCCGCCGCGCGCAACTCGCCGGGGAGCCCGATCTACGGGATGCCGATCCTCGACGTCGACAAGTCGCGGAACGTCGTCGTCATCAAGCGCTCGATGTCGCCGGGGTTCGCGGGGGTCGACAACCCGCTCTTCTACGACCCGAAGACCGTGATGCTCTTCGACGACGCGAAGGCGGCGCTCGAGGCGCTCATCGCGGCCGTCAAGTCGGTTTGACCAGCGTCCCGTTCCTGTCGGGGCAGCACGTGGAGGCGGCCGTGTCGCCGGAGCGCGCGCTGGAGGCCGTTCGTGACGCCTTCGTCCACTACGCGCGCGGCGAGTGGACGATGCCGCCGAAGGTCTACGTCCCCGCGTACCCGGCCGGCGACTTCAGGGCGATGCCCGCCCTCGGCAGCGGCAACGCCCTGCTGAAATGGGTCACGTCGTTCCCGGGCAACCCGGCGCAGGGGCTGCCGACGGTGATGGGGCTCGTCTTGCTGTCAGACGCCTCGAACGGCGTGCTCCGTGCCGTGCTCGACGCCGGTGCTGTTACTGCGCTGCGAACCGGGGCAGCAGCCGTGCTCGCGGCCGAGACGCTTGGCCGTGCGGATGCCAAGACGGCCGCTGTCGTGGGCGCGGGCGTCAACGGCATCGCCGCAGTGAAGACGTTTCTCGCGCGGGGCCGCGACGTCTCCATCTACGACGTGGACGAGGCCCGCTCGGAGGCCGCAGCCGCCTCTCTGAATACTTTGCAACACAGTGTTACTAAGTCTGTTGGGCGCGAGGAAGCGCTTGGTTCCGACCTACTCGTGACGATGACGCCGGGACATGAGGTCCTCCTCGGACCCGGCTCGTTGCGCCCGGGACAGCACGTGAGCCTGATGGGCGCCGACGGGCCCGGCAAGGCGGAGATCGCAGTCGAGGAGCTGGCCCGCGTGCATGTCTTCGCGGACGACTGGGAGCAGGCGAGCCACAACGGCGAGCTCGTCCATGCAGTCGAGGCGGGCGCGCTCGAGCGGGCGGACGTGACCGAGCTCGGCGCCGTCCTCGCCGGCGATGCGCCCGGCCGCGGCTCCGACGACGAGATCACGGTCTTCGACTCGACCGGCCTCGCGATTCAGGACCTGGCGATCGCCCTCGCCGCACTCGAGGCCTACGAGGCCAACTCCGAGGCCTTCGATGGCGTCTCACTGATCGAAGCCCTCTGATTTGACCCCGGATGAGAGGAGCAGGATGGCAGGGAGACTCGTGTACTTCGAACTGCCCGCGGACGACACGCAGCGGGCGGAGGATTTTTACGCGGAGCTCTTCGGGTGGCAGTTCCGCCCCGTGCAAGAAGGGTTCGACTACCACATGCTCGATGAGGACGCCGATCCCGGTGGGGCGATCTACCCGTCGCAGACCGGTGAGAAGGGCGCGATCATCTACTTCGAGAGCGACGACATCGACGCCTCGGTCGAGCGGGTGAACGAGCTGGGAGGCTCGGCGGAGGACAAGCAGGCGATCCCTGGGACCGGCTGGTACGCACGTTGCGAGGACACGGAGGGCAACCAGTTCTCTATCTTCCAGGCAGACGACTCAGTGCCAATCCCGGCGGAGTTGCAAAGCCGCGAGAACTCCAACTAGAAAGGACGGGCAAAATGGCAAATGCCAAGGTCGTGCACTTCGAGATTCCTGCGGACGACACGACTCGCGCCCGCGAGTTCTGGACGACGATGTTCGGCATCGAGTTCCAGAGCTACGACGGGCCGATGGAGTACCACATGTTCCAGAACGACGACGAGCAGAGCGGGGGCGGCTTGATGCCCCGGACGGATGGCAGCGAGGGGCTGACCATCTACTTCGCCACCGAGGACATCGACGCAACGCTCGACAAGGTGCGCGAAGCGGGTGGCACGGTCGAGAACGAGAAGATGCCGGTGCCCGCGATGGGCTGGTTCGCCCCGGTGCGCGACACCGAGGGGAACCGGTTCTCCTTCTGGCAGAACGACGAGAACGCACCGGTTCCGGCCGGAATGCAGTCCGGCGAGGCGGCCGGCTCCTAGAGCAGCCGCGCGGGATCGAAGAGCTCGAGCTCTGGCGCAGGCCGTCCGAGGATGGCCTGCGCCACGAGCTCACCGCACGCGAGCCCGAGCACGTTTCCGTGACCTGAGTAGCCGGCCGCGACCCAGACGCCGTCGTGGCCGGGAACCCTTCCGGCGAGCGGCATGAGGTCAGGTGTCTGGCCGAAGATGCCGGCCCAACGGTGCGTGATCTTCGGCGGCTCGCCGATCAGCTCGGCCGCGAAGGTCTCTAGCTCGCGCTGGATCGGCTCGGTGATCGTCTCCTCGGCCCTGAACTCGTGGTCGGCCTGGGTGTCGCGGCGGCCACCGACGACGAGGCGATCGTCGTCGGTCTGCTGCCAGTAATCGAAGCCGTGCCTGGAGTAGTGCGGGCAGTCGAAGAGGCGGCGCGACAGCGGCTCGGTGGCGATCACCTGGCCGCGCACGGGAACGACGACTTCGTCTAGGCGCGGCAGAAGACCCTGCGTGTAGCCGTCCGTGGCGATGATCACGTGCTCGGCGTCCAGCTCGTCGAGCGATTCGACGGGGCTCTGCTCACGCAGGTCGACGCCCGCGTCGGCAGCCAGTCCAGCGAGCCTGCGCACCCAGCGGGCGGGCCGGAGCGAGCCGTCCGTTGGGTGGCGAATCCCGCCGAGAAAAGGCGCGTCGACCAGGTCGGCCGCGAAGCCGTCCTCGCGCAACGCCGCGTACTCGTGCTCGAGCTCCTCGCGCTCGGCCTCGTCGACCGCGACTCGCAGGCTGCCGCTTCGGCGCAGGGCGTCGCCCGCGAGCTCCTCGAGGTGATCGAGGACGCGCTCGGTGAGCTGCCAGTACTGCTTGGCGCGCTCCGCCCCAAGCTGGCGGCGGGCAGCGCCGTAGAGCATCGCCCCTCCTCGCAGCGCGAAACCGCCGCTGCGGCCGCTGGCTCCCGACGAGATCTCTCGAGCCTCGTGCAGGCGCACGCGCAGGCCGCCGCGCGCGGCGACGAGCGCCGCCGCGCAGCCGGTGACACCGCCGCCGACGACCGCGACGTCCACGGAGCCGTCGAGCCGGTTCTGCGCCAACGGCTCAAAGGGCTCGTCGAGCCAATACGAGGTCATGCGCCGATGCTAGTGCGCCCGGTACACCCCCTCTCCCTGGACGATCAGGCCCGCGAGCTCGAGCTCGGTGAGCGCCGTTGCGACCGTACCGGCCTCGGACCCGATTGCGCGCACGAGCTCGTCGACTCCGGCGGGGCCGTCTCGCACCCGCGCGAGCACCTTCTGGCCCTCCTCGCTCAGGTCCGGGTCTGCGGCCGGGCCGACTTCGATCCCGAAGACCTCCAGGACGTCCTTGCTCGTCGTGAGCGGAGTCGCTCCGAGCCGAAGCAGGTCGTTCGTCCCGGCCGAAAGCGCCGACGTGATCTCTCCGGGAACGGCGAACACCTCGCGGCCTTCCTCGAGCGCCAGGTCGGCGGTGATCAGGGCGCCGCTCCGCTCGCGCGCCTCGACGACCACGGTGACACTCGAGAGGCCGGCGATGATTCGATTTCTGGCCGGAAACCTCCATGGGGCCGGCTCCACTCCCGGCGGGTACTCGGCGACTACAAGGCTGGACTCGCGAATGCGCGCGGCGAGCTCTCGGTGCGCCGCGGGATAGTCGCGGTCGACCCCGCAGCCGAGGACACCGACCGTCGCTCCTCCGGCTTCGAGCGCGCCGCGGTGAGCCTCGCCGTCGACGCCGCGGGCGAGACCGCTGACGACGACGAGCCCGGTCGCCGCGAGCTCCCGCCCCAGCATGCGGGCGACCTGCGCTCCGTACGGCGAGCAGGAGCGGGCGCCGACGACGGCAACAGCGGGCCTACGCAGCAGCTCCACGTCCGCCGCTCCGCGCGCGAAGAGGCCCGGCGGTGGATCGTGGATCGAACGGAGCAGCGGCGGGAACTCGCGAGCCGTGCGCGAGCACCACATGACACCGGCCCGATTCAACGTCTCCCTGTACGCAGCGGCGTCGAACCTGCGAACGAAGGCCGCGAACCGGCGGTCGCGCGGCTCCCCGACGAGGTGCGTGCCGGTCTCGGCGGCGAAGGCCGCCAGCGCCAGCTCGTTCACGACGACTCCAGCTCTCGCGGGGCCCGGTACGAAAGCGCCTCGGCGACGTGCGAGGTCTCGACCCGCTCTGCGTCGGCCAAGGCCGCAAGCGTCTGCGCGACGCGGCGCGTCCGCGCCCGCCCTCGGCCCGACAGCGGCACCCGCTCGACCGCGCGGTCGAGGAGCGCCTCAGCGGCCGGCTCCCATTCGGCCGGCGGCCTGCAACGCGAGGACTCGACCCGCGACCGCACGGTGCCGGACGGCTCCGCAGGGCCTGCAGCGAGCTCCTGAGCGCGCGGCCGGGGCATGGCCAGCACGAGGTCGAAGCGATCGAGGAGCGCGCGCGAGAGCTTGTCGCGGAAGGCGGCGAGCCGTTGCGGCGAACAGGAGCACTCCGCGGCCGGGTCGCCTCGGGCGCCGCACGGGCACAGGTTCATGGTCGCGACGAGCTGGAAGCGAGCCGGAAAGACCGCTCGGCCGGCTGCGCGCGCGACCGCCACCTCGCCGTCCTCGATCGGCTGGCGAAGCGCCTCGAGCGCCGGCCGCTGGAACTCGGCCAGCTCGTCGAGCATGAGGACTCCCCGGTGCGCGAGCGTGACCTCACCCGGACGAATCCCGGGCCCGCCGCCGACCATCGCGGCCACCGAAGCGCTGTAGTGCGGCGACCGGAACGGGCGGCGCATGACCAGCGGCCGCTCCGGGTCGAGCAGGCCCGCGACCGACTGGATGCGCGTGACCTCGATCGCCTCCTCTGCGTCGAGCGCCGGCAGGATCCCGGGCAGCCGGCGCGCGAGCATCGTCTTGCCGGTTCCCGGCGGTCCCGCGAGGAGCAGGTTGTGACCACCGGCGGCAGCGATCTCGAGTGCGCGCCGGGCGCGTTCCTGGCCGCGGACGTCCGCGAGATCGAGGTAGGTCGGCTCCGGGGCGTGGCCGTTCTCAGAGACGATATGGCTCGGGATCCGCCACCCCACGCACGTAGGCGGCCGCCTCGGCGAGATGGCGAATCGGGACCGGCTCGATGCCGGCCAGCGAGGCCTCGGCCGCCGACGGGGCCGCGCACAGCAAACGTTCGAACCCCGCCCGTCGCGCCGCCTCGGCCACGGCGAGCACGCCGCCGACCGGTCGCAGCCGCCCGTCGAGCCCGAGCTCGCCGACCGCCGCATGTCCTCGTAAGCGATCGCGGGGCAGTTGTCCCGAGGCGGCGAGGATCGAGAGCGCGATCGGAAGATCGAAGCCCGAGCCCTCCTTGCGCAGGCCGGCCGGAGCCAGGTTGACGGTGATCCGCCGCATCGGCCACTCGAGCTCCGCGGACGTGATGCCGCTGCGCACGCGGTGCTTGGCCTCCTGGCAGGCGCGGTCGGCGAGCCCCACGATCGAGAACCCGGGCACACCGCGCTGGAGATGGGCCTCGACCTCGACCCGACGGGCCTCGAGGCCGACGACAGCGTGCGTGAACGTGCGCGCGAGCAAGCCTCCAAGCTAGGCAAGCGTTTCGCACTGAACAGTTGCCTTTTCGTGACAAAAGGCGCAGGATCCAGGCGCCATGAGAAAGAGTTGGGCTCCGGCTGCGTTGCTGCCGCTGATCGCCCTCGTCGCCGGGCTGGCCGCTACACCCGCCGCTGCGGATCGCTCCGGATCGAGCCCGCTGCGCATCGAGCTCGACACGAACATCGACTACGTCGATCCTGCGCTCGCGTACTACGTGTAGAGCTGGCAGCTAGAGAACGCGACCTGCGCCAAGCTCGTCAGGTACCCCGATCTCCGCCGCCGGCCGGCTCACTGCTGCAGCCGGAGATCGCCGCTGGCGATGCCGACCGTCTCCGCGGATGGGCGCACCTACACCTTCCAGATCAGGAACGACTACTTTTTCTCGCCGCCGGCCACGGGCGTCGTGACCGCGGCGAGCATGAAGTACACCTTCGAGCGCTCGCTGCATCCGAGCGATGGCCTCGCCGGCTCAGTACTTCTACTACGACATCGTCGGCGTGCCAGGAATACATCAGACGGCACTCAGCCGACGATCACCGGGATCGTGGCCAGCGGAAGCACGTTGAGCATCCAGCTGGCCCAGCCCTGCGGGCGACTTCCTAGCGCGGCTTGCGATGCCGTTTTGTGCGCCGTGCCGACTTCTCTCCCCATCAACCCGGACGGCGTGCAGGCGCCCGTTCCTTCGGCCGGGCCGTACTACATCTCGTCCTGGACGTTTGGGAGCCAGCGGATCCGGCACGGCGTGCTCCCGAACCCCGAACTACACCGGCCCGCGACCACGGCGCTTCGAGTTCGATCCAGTACGGGTTCGGCCTGCCGCTCGCGACGATCCGCCTGCAGATCGAGGCGGGGACGACCGACTACGGACCGGTCCCGGCGGCCGCGCATCAAGAGCTCGCCCCGCTGTATGGCCCCGAACAGCGAGGCCGCCGCGCGAGGGGCATCAGCAGTGGTTCGCGAACTCGTGTCGCCGACTGTTCAGACTACCTGACGATGAACACGGAGCGGGCACTCTTCCGGCACCCGGAGCAGGCCAATCTGCGAAAGGCGGTCAATTTTGCGATCGACCGTCCGGCGATGATCGCGCAGCGCGGGTTCGCCGCCGGTGCCCCGTCCGATCAGCTCATTCCACCGGGAGTTCCCGGGTTCGTCGACGACGACATCTATCCGCTGGACGGTCCCGACATCGTCCAGTGCGCGCCTGCTCGCGGGCTGGAAGCCGGGCGATCCACTGCGCGCCGCCGTGTTCTACACGTGCAACACCGGGCTGTGCCTTCCGATCGCTCAGATCATGCGCAAGCAACCTGGCCGCGATCGGGATCGACCGCCAGATCCAGGCCCTTCCCAACGGCTGTGTGCTTCACGAGGGCTGGGACGCGAGGCGAGCCGTTCGACCTCGCGAACTGCACCGGCTGGCTTCGCCGAACTTCATCGACCTGGGTACGAGTTCATCCAGTTGCCGGACGGAGCGATGGATCAGCCGGCGAACAACGTCAACTGGGCCTACTTCGACGATCCGGTTTTCAACGACGCGCATTGCTCGCTGCGCGCAACTGCCATCCGAACGGTCCCGCCCGCGGAGCACGCTTTCGCGAGATCGACGTCGACATCTGCACGCGACGCCGCGCCGTACGCGTCTTCATGAACGACAACTCGCGCGAGTTCTTTTCTCGTCGGATCGGGTGCCACGTATACGACGTACTGACTTCGTTCATGAATCTCGCTGCCGTTTGCGAACGGCCGGAGATCTCGGTCAACGAGTCCAAGTCACCGAGGCTCCTCCGGGGACGACGAATGCGGTCTTCGAGGTCCGGCTCGCGAGCGAGGAGAGCGTGCCGGTGACGGTGCACGCGGCGACCGCGAACGGGTCTGCTCAGGGTGGATTGGATTACGCGCCGGTTTCGCAGGACGTCACGTTCGCTCCAGGCGATCGCGTCGAGTTCGTGGTCGTGCCGATCTTCTCGGATGCGGTTGCAGAGGGGAACGAGACGTTCTCGCTGCTCCTCTCGGCCAACACCAGTGGGACGATCATGCGGAACGGAACCGGCACGATCGTTGACGGACCTCCGCCTCCGCCTCCACCTCCACCTCCTCCTCCTCCTCCTCCTCCGCCTCCGCCACCACCGCCACCGCCACCGCCACCGCCGCCACCTCCGGCCCCACCGCCGGCCCGCTGTCGTGTGCCGAACGTCCTCGGCCTGCGGCTGAATACGGCGAAGGCCCGGATCCGAGCGCGGCGCTGCCGGGTCGGCACCGTGAGAAGGGTGCGCTCCAGGCGCGTCGGCAAGGTCGTCGGCCAGAGCCCACGGGGCGGCTCGGTCCGGCGAGTCAACTTCAGGGTCAACCTGCGCGTCGGCCGCCGCTAACCGCTCGTAAATTTTCGGCCTTCGTGTCACGATGGCGAAGGGCGTGAGAGGGCACAGATGGACCTGAAGGTGCTGGCGACGGGCGGCCTGGTCGCGCTGGTTCTGCTGCCCGGGGCGAGCGCCGGGCCGGGAGCGACAGCCAGGGTCAGCGTCGCCGGCAACGGAGCGCAGGCAGACAGTCACAGCCTGCTGCCGGCGATCGACGGCGCCGGTCGGATCGTCGCGTTCTACTCAGACGCAACGAACCTCGTCCCAGGCGACACCAACAACGCCCGAGACGTGTTCGCCCGCGATCGCCAGGCCGGCACGACGGTGCGGGTCAGCGTCGACAGCGCAGGGGCGCAGGCCAACGGCCAGAGCTTCGCGCCCGCGGTGAGCCGAGACGGGCGCGTGGTCGCGTTCCATTCCGACGCGTCGAACCTGGTCCCCGGAGACGCGAACAACGCGAGCGACGTCTTCGTCCACGATCGCCAGAGCCGGGCAACGACGCGGGTCAGCGTCGCGACCGGCGGCGCCGAGGGAAACGGCAGCAGCTCCGCGCCGGCGCTGAGCGCGGACGGGCGCTTCGTCACCTTCGTCTCGGACGCGACCAACCTGGTCACCGGAGACACGAACTTCGCACGTGACGTCTTCCTGCACGATCGCCAAACCGGCACGACGACCCGGATCAGCGTCAGCACCGCCGGCGACCAGGGGAACATCCACAGCCTGAGCTCGGCGATCAGCGACGACGGGCGGTTCGTCGCCTTCTCCTCGTACGCCGCGAACCTCGTCGCCGGAGACACGAACGAATCGGCCGACATCTTCGTGCGCGACCGTCAGGGCAACTCCACGAGCCGGGTCAGCGTGTACAGCGACGGAACCGAGGTCGAGGGAGACAGCCTCGCTCCTGCGATCAGCGCCGACGGCCGTGTCGTGGCCTACGACTCGGATGCCTGGCTCCTGATCTGGGGGGACACGAACGAGGCCCGGGACATCTTCGTCTACGACCGGCAAAACGGCCTGACCACCCGCGTGAGCGTCGACGACGGGGGGACGCAGGCGAACGGGGCGAGCCTGAGGCCGTCGATCACCGCCGACGGCCGCTTCGTCGCGTTCTACTCCGAGGCGTCGACTCTGGTCGGCGGCGACTCGAACGGCGCCTCCGACGTCTTCATTCACGACCGCCGCAGCGGCGCGACGACGAGGGTGAGCGTCGGGAACGGCGGCACGCAGGCGAGCGGCGACAGCGTCAGGCCGGCCGTCAGCGGGACCGGCGCCGTCGTCGCGTTCGAGTCCGATGCCGTGAGCCTGGTCGCCGCCGACACCAACGGGTTCAGCGACGTGTTCATCCACGAGCCGACGGTTGCCGCTCCTCTCCCCGCTCCCCCGCCGGCGCGGTGTGTGGTGCCAAACGTCCGGTGGAGGAAGCTCGCCGTAGCTCGACGGTCGATCACTGCCGCCCGCTGCCGCGTCGGCCGAGTCCGGCAGGTGCGCTCGAAGCGCGTTCGACGTGGTCGCGTGATTTCCCAATCGCCCAGGGCCAGGACGAGAGCCCGGGTTGGCTTCCGGGTGAACCTGGTCGTCAGCCGCGGACGGCGTTAGCCTGTCGGTGTGCTGAGGGCCTCGAGCCTCGCGGTGGGCGCGGCTTTTCTCCTGGTCGGACTTGCTTCGGCGGCTGTGGTGGCCCCGATCCCGGTCAAGACGACCTCGCGCAGCGAGCTGGCTCCGACGGCCGGCGGCGAGTGGTTCGCCTGGACGAAGAGCCGCGGGAACGACAGCGGCAGCCTGCTGGATGTCTGGGCCCAGCGCGGCACCGAGCGCGCATTCAAGGTCAATCCGCGGAACACGCAGGGCTACACAGGGGGCACCGACGGTTCGCGGCTGGTCTACCAGCTCATACGCGGCGCGGAAGCGAGCCGCTCGGATCTCCGCCTCTTCGACCTGTCGACTCGCCGGCACGTCGCACTGCCTCGCGGCGTGAACACGACCCGCTGGGAATGCTGCGGGACGATCTCAGGCGACTGGCTGCTCCATAGCCGAGGGCTTGTCTACACCCGAAACGTCCAGCTTCTGATCCTGCGAAACCTCGTCACCGGCGAGGTTCGCGTCCTCGACAAGCTGCAGAACAAGAACGGGCTCCTGAGCGCCGGCCAGGTGAGCGGCAACTATGCGATCTGGACGCGCTGCTCGCCGCATCCGCGCTGCCAGATCCGCCGGTACGACATCGTCGCCGGCTCGAGGACGATCCTGCCCGTGCCCACCGGGAAGGTCGTGTACAGCCCGTCCGTCACCGCTACCGGGACGACGTACTACATCCGCAGCAACCGGGGCTGCGGCAGGTACGTGGAGCTCGTCAAGGTGCCTCTCGCCGGAGTCGCCCAGGTGCTCGTAGCGCTGCCGAACGGCTATGACGCGGACGTCACCTACGCGTCGCTGAGACCGCCGAAGGGGCCGACGCCGGCGATCACCGACGTCTATTTCGACCGGGTTCGCTGCGGACGGAACATCTGGGACATCTTCCGGGTCGAAGACCGGGAGAGCCCGGGCCCACCGCCGCCGCCCCTGTCTATCCGGTCCTCGCCACGATGACGTCCTCGTAGTACTCGCCCGCGCGCCGGCCGGTTCGACGGTTGACGTGGCGCTGGTACCGGGTCTCGACGCTGAGCCCCGCGCGCTCGAGGATCTGCGGGTAGAGGTCACGGCGGTCGTTGATGACGATCACGACGGGGGCGCGTCGCGGGAGGACACGGCTGACGTTGGCAAATACCTCGGCGGTTCCGTCGACGTAGGCGGCAATGGCCGCGACGCTCGTCCCTGCCGCCGCCGCACCGACCTCGAGCTCGCGGCGATCGTCCAGGCCGAGGAGCTCGTAGGCGTAGCGATGCTGCTCGTGGTAGTCGATGAGACCGGGGTACGGCGGTGACGTGACGACCCCGTCAGCAGTCGGCAGCTCCGCGTCCCGGGCGTCGGCATGGAGCACGGTCGCGTCTTTCCCGCGCGCCCGCACGCGCGCGAACTCGTGGATGCGCGCCAGCGTGTCGAGCGCATAGCGCCGCAGAAAGTGCTCGGCCTTCTCGACGGGACGACAGTGGCGCCGGTGCTTGTGGCACCAGTACTCCCCACGCTGCGGCTCCTTCGGGAAGTCGAGATCGAAGTGCGTCGTGCGCCGGGCGGAGCGTGCGGCTCGCGTCAGCACCACGCGGAGCACGTCTGCGTGCTCGTAGTCGTCCACGAGCGAACGGAAGAAGAGGAGCTCTTCGACAGCGCGCGGGGCGAACCAGGCCTTGACGTAGCGGGACGGCCGCTCCGGCGCGCGGCCTTCGAAGCCCTCGAGGCGCCGCAGGGCGTCTCGGATGTCGCGCTCCAGCGCGAAGAGGTTGTAGGCGCTCGTCTTGACGTCCATCAGCAGGCAGTTGAAGGCCGCGATGTCGACACCGGTCGCCCCGCGGCCGCTCTCGAGCGACTGGACGAGCGTCGTGCCGGAGCCGGCGAAGGGATCGAGCACGGTCCGCGCGCGCGGCAAGTGGCGGGTCAGGAGGGCGTCCACGAGCTGGGGCACGAACTTCCCCAGGTACGGATGCAACCGGTGGACGTGCTTCGTCCGCTCGCGCTCGGGGAGGTCGCGCTCCGACCAGGAAAGGTCGAGATCGATGTCGCGGTAGAGCGCTTCCTGCGTCGGAGCCATCTCGGCCCGGTTTCGACGCGCGCGCTAGAACGCCTGTCTCAGATGCTCGACGCCGCCGGCGCCGACGCCGACGACGTCGAACCGCGCTTCGCACTCACCGTGCTCGGGATGCGCGGCGAGCCAGGACTCGGCAGCCTGGGTCAGACGACGCTGCTTCTCCGCCGTGACCATCTCCAGCGGGTCGCCGAGCCCGCCGCCGCTCTTCGACTTGACCTCGCAGAAAACGACCGTTCGCCCGCGGCGCAGGACGAGATCGAGCTCGTAGCCGCCGACCCACTCGTTCGTCGCCAGCACGCGATAGCCGCGCAGCCGGTAGCGCCACTTCGCGCGCCGCTCGGCGTCGGCTCCTTTACGCCGAGAGCCTGGCGGCGGCCTCTTCCTCACTGAGGTAGCAGAGCGCCTGGAAGGAGCGGCGGTGGATCTCCGACGGCCCGTGCCGGCGGACGAGCGCCGAGTGCGAAGGCGTGATGTAGCCGACGTGGGACCGGAAGCCGAACTGTGGATAGAGCGCGTCGGCTCGGCGCATGTACCGGTCGCGGACGACCTTCGCCACGATCGACGCGGCCGCGATCGCGGCGCTGCGCTCGTCGCCGTCGATCACCGCGTGATGCTCCGGCGCAGCCGGCCCCAGCCGGAAGCCGTCGACTAGACAGGCCTCGGCGGGCGGGGTCAGCGCCGCGAGCGCGCGCCGCAGGCCGGCGAGGTTCGAGCGGTGGAGGCCCTCGCGGTCGATCTCACCCGGCGAGATCACCTGAACCGAGACACGCGTCGCGCAGCTCATGACTGCGCGGAAAAGCTCTTCGCGATCGGCCGGCGCGACTTGCTTGGAGTCGTTCAGCCGCGCGAGAGGACGCACCCGATGCTCGCGCAAACACGCGTAATCCAGCAGGACGCCTGCAACCACGAGCGGTCCTGCAAGCGATCCTCGACCCGCCTCGTCGGCACCCGCGACGAAGCGTGCGCCGAGCTTGCGGTCGAAGCTCAGGAGCCTAGCTCCGCTCCTCCTCTGCAGGAGCTTCTGCGACCTGCTCTTCTCCGCCCTCGTCCTCCGGATGATCTTCGGCGGGCTCGGCGGGCTCGGCGGGCTCGGCGGGCTCGGCGACGGAGGCACCGGGCGAGGATACCGCCGCGATGTGCTGCTGCTCGCGAACGCGCGCCTTCTTCCCCACTTTCTCGCGCAGGTAGTACAGCTTCGCGCGGTTGACGTCCCCGATCGCCTGGACCTCGATCTTCTCGATCTTCGGCGAGTGGAGCGGGAACGTCCGCTCGACGCCCACTCCGAACGACTGCTTGCGCACGGTGAACGTCTCGCGCACACCCTGGCCCTGGCGCTTGATGACGATGCCCTCGAAGACCTGGACGCGCCGCCGTGTGCCCTCGATGACCTGGAAGTGCACGCGCACCGTGTCGCCTGCCTTGAACCTGGGCAGGTCGGACCGCAGTTGGCGCTGCTCTAGTAGCTCGATGGGGTTCGGCATGGCGAGGAATGGCCCGGCGGGCCGACGGCATGCTAGCGGATCGAAATCCGGTCCCAGGGCCAGTAGGTGGCGATCTTCGGCCCGATCAGCCGATCGCGCGCAACCAAGCCCCAGACTCTCGAATCGCACGACCGCGCCCGGTTGTCGCCCAGGACGTAGTACGCGTCCTTTGTGACCGGACGTACCGGAGAGGAGTCACGGTCGCGGCGACGCCGCTTCGATGTACGGCTCCTCGAGCCTGCGGCCGTCGACGAACACCACGCCGTTCCGGACCGCGACGCTTTCCCCGGGCACGCCGATGATCCGGTGCACGAACGTCGACCCTTCCGGCGCCCCGCAGAGCCGCGCGGCTCGCGCCGAAAGCTCGTACGCGACGATGTCTTCGCGCGCCGGGTCTCGCACCTTGTAGACCACCTTCGAGACGGCGATCCGGTCGGCCTCGTCGCCCAGGCAGCCCGGCCCGGGCTCGGGGCAGTGCAGGGTCGGCTCCATCGAAGAGCTCGGGATCCGGTAGAGCTTGGAGGTGATCGCGGCGACGACGAGCAGGACGCCTACGATCGAGAGAACGATCAGCAGGAAGCGCAGCAACCTCGACATCGGCTCAGAACAAGGTGATCCGCCTCGGCGGGAAGTACACCGCGAAGACGGGGCCGATCAGGTTGGCACGCGGGACGTATCCCCAGCGGCGAGAGTCGCACGACGACTGCCGGTTGTCGCCGAGCATGAGGTAGCTGTCCTCCGGAATCGTCCGCTCGGGCAGGGTGTCGGCGTCGCGGCGGTTCTCGGGGATGTACGTCTCCTCCAACTTCTTGCCGTTGATGTAGATCTCGCCGTTCTCCTCGCGCCAGCGGTCGCCCGGAAGCCCGACGAGGCGCTTGACGAAGGTCCCGCCCGCCCCGCACTGCGCCTGCGCCCGCGGCGGGGTCTTGAAGACGACGATCTCGCCGCGCTTGGGGTCGCGGAAGCGGTAGATGAAGCGATTGGCCAGGACGCGGTCGGAGAAACGGCCCGACTCGCACCCGGCGCCCGGCTTCGCACAATGCAGTGTCGGCTCCATCGACGAGGACGGGATTCGATACGGGTTCACGACGAAGGCCTTGATGCCGAGGACGATCAGAACCGCGCCGATGATCGTGACCGCCCAGTCGATGGCGACGCGCCACTCGCGCGGCAGCCCGCGCGTGAGGTAGTCGATCGGGTTCCTCATTGCGCCGTCCTCGCCCGGCTCTGCTCGCGCCGCCACTCCGCGATGCGCGCGTGATCGCCCGAGAGCAGGACGTCGGGCACCTTCCACCCGCGGAACTCGGCGGGCCGGGTGTAGTGCGGGTACTCGAAGCCACCCTCGAGCCCGGCGGAGAACGTCTCCTCGTCGCCGGAGCCTTCGCTCAGCGCCCCGGGCAGGCGGCGCGCGATCGCGTCCACCATGACCATGGCCGGCAACTCCCCGCCGGAAAGAACGTAGGGACCGATCGACACGGCCTCCGTCGCCAGGTGCTCGACGATGCGCTCGTCGAAGCCCTCGAACCGCGCGGAGAGAATCGTCAAGCGCTCCTCGGTCGCGAGCTCCTCGACCAGAGGCTGGTCGAGCTGGCGCCCCTGTGGCGTCAACGCGATCACCCGGTGCTCCGGGCGACCGCCGTAGGTCGCGTCGAGCGCAGCGGCGACGGTGTCGACCCGCAGCACCATGCCCGCGCCTCCCCCGTAGGGCTCATCGTCGACCTGGCCGCCCGTGAGCGGGGTCGTGTCGCGGTAGTTGAGCAGGCGCAGGTCGAGCTCGGAGCCGAGGACGGCCGCGAGCGGACGCTGCTCACAGAGCCAGGCAAATGCGTGGGGGACAAGGGTAAAGACATCGATCTGCAAAGAAGCTTGAGGTTACTCAGCACCTGCGAAGCCGCGTCGGACAAGGATTCGACCCGAGTCGAGATCAACCTCCTGCACGCAGGCGTCGACGAGCGGGAGCGCGAGGCCGGTGTCGAGCTCGAGCACGTCGTTCGCGGGGCCCGGCGTGACCTCCGAGACGTGACCCAGAGCGCGACCGCCCTCCTCTTCGACGGCGAGACCCACGAGCTGGAAGACGTAGTAGGAGCCGTCTTCGGGCGCCGGGAGCTCCGCTCGCTCCACCTGGAGCTCGGCGCCGCGCGGAACCTCGCGGTCGAGGCGGATCACCGGGCGGCCGCCGGCGCGCTTCGACTCCAGGATCTCGGCCGGCGCGCCCTCGACGTTCAGGGTGGCGCCGACGGCGAAGCGCTCGGGATCCTCGCTCCCATGCTCGACCACGAAAGCGCCCTGCAGACCGTGCGGCTTGCCGACGCGGCCCACGGTGACGAGGTCAGCCACCAAAGACAGCGAGCGCTTCCTCGCGCGTCGGGACGGTGAGGACGTTTTCGTCCGCAAGCTCCGCCGCGTGCGGATGGGCGCTGGCCCGGATCAGCTCGGCCGCTCGCTCCAGGTCGTACTCGGTTCGCCGAAAGTCGACGCTTCCGGCGTCGACGATCGCCCAGTAGGCGCCTGGTGCGCCCTCGTAGGGCCGCCCCACGCTGCCGGCGTTGACGAACCTCGTCGACCCAACGGTCCGGTCGAGCTGCATGTGGGTGTGCCCGCCGACGACGAGGTGCTGCTCGACACCCGCCAGCAGCTCAGCGAGCCGCTCGTCCGAGGTCAGCTCGGTGATCACCGTCATGTCGTCCTGCGGCGTGGCATGGACGTAGAGCACGTCGTCCACAACCGCCGAGAACGGCAGGTTGATGAGCCACTGCACCCGCTCGTCGCCGAGCTCTCCCTTCAGCCAGTGGCGATCCTGCTCCGCCTCCGCGCTCGGGGCCGGCGAGTCGAGCCTCTCGGCGTTTCCCCGGATGAAGTCGGCGTCGCGCGAGAGAACGAGCCCGAGCGTCTCGTGTGGCATCGGCCCGGAGAGGATGTCGCCGCCGTACAGGATCTTGTCGATCCTCTCGCGGCCGACCTCGGCCAGCACCGCTTCGAGCGCCGGCGCGTTGCCGTGCACGTCGTAGAGCGCAGCGACGCGCAACTAGTCGACGATCTCGAGCAGGACGCGGCGATGAGAGTGGGCGCCGCTGGCGCGGACGATGGCGCGCAGGGCCCGGGCGATGCGGCCCTTGCGGCCGATCACCTTGCCGACGTCGTCCTTGGCGACGCTGAGCAGCAGGACGATCGCGCCCTCGCGCTCCTCTTCCTTGACCGAGACGGCGTCCGGCTCGTCCACCAGCTGCCGAGCAAGGTAGGCGAGCAGCTCAGCCACTGATGTTCGCGATCTTCAGCAGGCGCGAGACCGTGTTCGACGGCTGCGCCCCCTTCGAGAGCCACTCCTTCACGCGGTCCTCGTCGAAGTCGATCGTGGACGGCTCCGTCTGCGGGTTGTAGCGCCCGACGATCTCGATGAACCGGCCGTCGCGCGGCGAGCGCGAGTCGGCCACCACGACCCGGTAGATCGGGTTCTTCTTCGACCCGACACGGGTCAGTCTCATTGCTACCAAGCGCCTATCTCCTTCCTTGCTGTTGTTGTGCCTGCTGGAGCAGTTCCGGCGGGATTCCCGGCATTTTGCCCTTCTTCATCTGCTTCATCATCTTCTGCATCTGCTTGCGGGCCGAGAGCAGCTGGTTCACCTGCTGAATCGTCGACCCGCTTCCGGCGGCGATCCGCTTCCGGCGCGACCCGTCGATCAGGTGCGGCATCCGCCTCTCCTTAGGGGTCATCGAGAGCACGATCGCCTCGGTCCGCCCCATCTGCGACTCGTCGATGTCGAGGCCCTGAAGCTGCTTTCCCATTCCGGGCATCATCGAGAGGACTCCCTTCAGGGGGCCCATTTTCCGCAGCATTCGAAAGCTGGCGAGGAAGTCGTCGAACGTGAACTCGCCCGCCAGCATCTGCTGCTCCAGGCGCGCTTGCTCGTCCACCTCGACGGCCGCCTCGGCCTTCTCGATCAGCGTCAGCACGTCGCCCATGCCGAGGATGCGCGAGGCCATCCGGTCGGGGTGGAAGTACTCGAACTGGTCGAGCTTCTCGCCGATCGACGCCAGCTTCACCGGCTTGCCGGTGACGGCGCGCACCGAGAGTGCCGCGCCGCCGCGCGCATCGCCGTCGAGCTTCGTGAGGATGACGCCGTCGAACGCGATGCGCTCGTGGAACGACTCCGCGACGGAAACGGCTTCCTGGCCCGTCATCGCGTCGAGCACGAGCAGGACATTCGTGGGCTTGGCCGCCTTGCGCACGGCCGCGAGCTCCTCCATCAGCGGCTCGTCGATGTGCAGCCGCCCCGCCGTGTCGAGGATGACGACGTCGCGGCCCTGCTGCCTCGACTGCTCGATGCCCTCGGTGACCGCCTGAACGGGGTCAGACCCCGTGAAGACGGGGACCTGGAGCTGCTTTCCGAGCTGCTGAAGCTGATCGACGGCGGCCGGCCGCTGCAGGTCGGCGGCGACGAGGGCCGGCGTATGCCCTTCCTTGCGTAGGAGCAGCGCAAGCTTGGCGGCCGCAGTCGTCTTCCCCGCTCCCTGGAGGCCCGCGAGCAGGATCACGGTCGGAGGCCGCCCGGCGAAGGCGATCTTGGAGCCTCCGCTCCCCATCAGGTCGGTCAGCTCCTCGTGGACGATCTTGACGACCTGCTGGCCGGGGGTGAGGCCCTTGGTCAGCTCCAGGCCGAGCGAGCGCGCCTTCACGCGCGCGACGAAGTCCTTGACGACCTTGAAGTTGACGTCCGCCTCGAGCAGCGCGAGACGGATCTCGCGCATCGCTTTCGAGACGGATTCCTCGTCGAGCTTGCCACGGCCGCGGACCTCGCCAAGGGCGCTCTGGAGCCGGTCTGAGAGGGTGTCGAACACGAGCGCGACAGTGTACTTACGCGCGTTTTGCGGCCTAAACTCGCGACATGGTCGCCTGTCCCACCTGTGGCGAAGCCAACCCGGCCCACGCCAGGTTCTGCCTGGCCTGTGGCAAGGCGCTCACCACCGCGCGCGAGATGCGCAAGACGGTGACCGTCGTCTTCTGCGACCTCATCGACTCGACGCCGCTCGGCCAGCAGCTCGACGCAGAGACCTACCGGCGCGTGCTCTCGCGCTACTTCATCGAGGTCAGCCAGGTCCTCGAACGGCACGGCGGCACGGTCGAGAAGTTCATCGGCGACGCGGTCATGGCGGTCTTCGGCATCCCGACCGTCCACGAGGACGACGCGCTCAGAGCGGTGCGGGCGGCAGCCGAGCTTCGCGAGGCCCTCTCGGCCCTGAACGTCGAGCTGAAGGCCCAGTACGGAATCGAGCTGGGCGTTCGGACCGGCATCGACACGGGAGAGGTCGTGGCCGGGGATCCCACCGAAGGGCAGTCGTTCGCGACGGGCGAAGTGGTTGTCGTCGCCCAGCGGCTCGAAACGTCCGCCAGTTCCGGCGAGATCCGGATCGGCGCCGCGACGTACCGGCTCGTCCGCGACGCCGTCCTCGTCGAGCCACTCGAGCCGCTCGAACTCAAGGGCAGAAAGGGGCCGACGCGGGCCTGGCGCCTCCTCGGTGTCGTCTCAGGCGCTCCCGCGTTCGCACGCCGGCTCGACTCGCCGCTGGTCGGCCGAGATCGCGAGCTGATGTTGCTCGATCAGGCGTTTCGACGAGCGGTCGCCGAGGGCGCCTGCCACTCTGTTCACCGTTCTCGGGACCGCCGGGATCGGCAAGTCCCGGCTCGTGAACGAGCTCGTCGCCGAGCTTGGCGACGAGGCACGAGTGCTCATTGGCCGTTGCGTGCCCTACGGCGAGGGCATCACCTTCTTGCCGCTGCGCGACATCGTGCGGACGGCGGCCGGCGATCTCACGCGCGAACGGATCGAAGAGCTCCTCGAGGGTGAGGAGGATGCCATTCGCATCGCAGAGCGCGTGGCGGGCGCGATCGGGATCTCGGACAGCGTCGGCATGCGCGAGGAAACGATGTGGGCGGTCCGGCGCCTGCTGGAGCGGGTTGCTCGTGACCGGCCGGTGATCCTCGGGCTCGACGATCTCCAGTGGGCCGAGCCGACCTTCCTCGACCTGATCGAGTACCTCGTCGGCTGGAGTAGCGAGGCGCCGATCCTGATCGTGGGTCTCGCCCGTCCGGAACTGCTCGACCGTTACCCTGGCTGGCTCTCGTCGAAGCCGGGCTCGACCGAGATCAGGCTGGAGCCACTCTCCGAGCCGGACGCACAGTCGCTGCTCGACCTCCTGCGCGGCGATGCCGAGGTCAGCCCGGCGATGCTGGCTCGAATCACGCGGGCCGCAGAGGGCAATCCGCTCTTCGTCGAGCAGATGCTGGCGATGATGATCGAGGACGGCAGGCCCGTCACCGATCTCGCAATACCGCCTTCGATTCACGCCCTGCTGGCCGCGCGCCTCGACCGCCTCGACCCGATCGAGCGCGGGGTGATCGAACGAGCATCCGTCGTCGGCAAGGAGTTTTGGCGCGGTGCGATCCGCGACCTCTCACCCTCCGAGGAGCACGACGGCGTGGGCGCCTCGCTCATGACACTGGTCAGGAAGGAGCTCATCCACCCGCACAAGTCGATCTTCCCGCGCGAGGATGCGTTCGAGTTCCGGCACATCCTGATCCGGGACGCGGCCTATCTCGGAATCCCGAAGGAGTCGCGCGCGGAGCTCCACGAGCGCTATGCAGCGTGGCTCGAAACGGTCTCCGGCGTGCGCGCCCGCGAGCTCGACGAGATCATCGGGTACCACCTCGAGCAGGCGTTCCGCTACCGCCAGGAGCTCGGGCCGGTCAGCGCGGACGACCAGGCCCTGGCCGCACGCGCAGGCGACCGGCTCGGCGCAGCCGGCCGCCGTGCGATCGGAGTCCGGGCCGATGTCTCAGCCGGAGTGAACCTGATCAGCCGAGCTGTCTCGTTGCTGCCGACGGAGGATCCCCTTCGTCGCGAGCTTCTGACGGAGCTCGGCAGCGCGCTCATGCGGACGGGCGACTTCACAGAACGCGTCGACGAGGTCCTGGATGAAGCCCTGGCCGCGGCGGCAGCCGCCGGCGACAAGCAGCTCGAGCTCCGGACACTGATCGAGCGTGAGTTCTTCCGCGCCTACGCAGGATCCGAGGACGCGAGCGAGACGATCCCAGCAGTGGCGGCGCGCGCGATCCCGTTGCTCGAGGAGCTCGGAGACGATCTCGGGCTCGCCAAGGCCTGGTGGCTCAAGAGTGAGATCGAGCTCCGGGCGGGGCGCTGGGGAGCACGAGCGGCCGCGCTCGAGCGCGCCGTCGAGCACGCGCGTCTCTCAGGCGACGTCCGCGAGCAGGCAACACTCGTCGGCCTCCTCGCGCAGGCCCTCTACTACGGTCCGACCCCGGTCGAAGAGGCCATCGCACGATGCGAAGAGTTCCTCGTCTCGGTGAGCGGTGATCGATCACTGGAGGCGGCGATCGGGAGCACGCTCGGCGGGCTGCGTGCAATGCGCGGCGAGTTCGACGAGGCACGGCGGCTGTGGGCGGCTGCGGAGGCGATGTACGAAGAGCTCGGCCTCACGTTTCGCCGAGCTGCGAGGTCGCCGATTCCCGCCTCGATCGAGATGCTGGCCGGAGAGCCCGCCGCCGCGGAGCGGGAGCTTCGATGGGGCTACGACAAGCTGGAGCCGATGGGCGAGAAGGGAGTCAGCGGGACTCTGGCCGCGTTCCTGGGCGAGGCGATTTACGCCCAGGGACGAGACGACGAGGCAGAGGCGTTTGCCGAGATCGCTTGCCGGACCACGGCGCACGACGATCTCGTTCCGCAGATCCTTTCGCGGGCCACGCGGGGGAAAGTGCTGGCAAAGCGAGGAGAGCTCGAGCAAGCTGTGCAGCTGGGCCGCGAGGCACGTTGGCTCGTCGAGCAGACCGACTTCCCCGACCTGCACGCAGACGTGCTGTTGAGCATGGCTGAGGTTCTTGGGACCGGGAGCAGTGAAGACCCCTCGCCACTTGTCGAGCAGGCGCGCGAGCTCTACGTTCGCAAGGGCAACGTCGTCGGCGCCGAGCGAGCTGCGCGACTGGCAGCAGAGCGTTCGGCTTCGGCTTAGTGTTGTCGATTGACCAACGAGACTGGGAGGCAGAGCCATGAACGACAGACAGCAAAACGGCGACTACCCCACCTATCCCGGAAGCTCGGAGGAGGGGTTCTCCGACGCAGTGGGTGAGGCGGTGCGGCTTGCCGAGGAGAACGGGACGCTCGTCCCCCCGGATCCGGACGGCCCCCCGATCGTGCTCACCGTGGACTCGTGGGAAGTCGACGTCCACGGCCCGCTGGGCGAGTACCGCGTGGTGCTCAAGCCACGTGACTGACCGCGAGCACCCCACTCCGCCGCCGGAGCCCGAGCCGCTGCCGCATCCGGACCCGCCTCCGGATGCGCCGCCACCGGGCGGCGACGAGCCACCGCCCGACGAGGGCTAGGACCCACCACGACCGTTATCCTCCGCCGACTTTCAACCAAAGGAGAGCGAAGAACATGGCTCAAGTCGCAAAGGTCGTAACGATCATCGGATCCTCCCCCGAGAGCTTCGCCAAGGCGGCCGACGTGGCCGTGCAGGAGGCGGCGAAGACGCTGCGCGGCATCTCCGGGGCGCACGTCGTCTCGATGAGCGCCGAGGTCGAGGGCGATCACATCAGCGAGTACCGCACCACCGTCGACATCGCGTTCGGCCTCGAGCGCTAGTCAGCCGGCGATCAACGCTCGCGCGAAGGCCTCCGGCTCGAACGGCCGGAGGTCTTCGATCCCTTCCCCCACGCCGATCAGCTTGACCGGCAAGCCGAGCTCGTAAGAGATCGCCAGGGCCACGCCGCCTTTGGCCGAGCCGTCGAGCTTCGTGAGCGCGACGCCTGTGACCTGGACGGCCTCGCTGAACAGCTGCGCCTGGCGGACGCCGTTCTGGCCGGTGGTTGCGTCGATGACGAGCAGCGTCTCGTGCGGGGCGCCTTCGAGCCTCCCCTCGATCACGCGTCGCACCTTGGCCAGCTCCTCCATCAGGTTCGACTGGGTGTGCAGGCGGCCGGCGGTGTCGACGATCGCCACGTCGCGCTCTCTCGCTGTCGCCGCCTCGATGGCGTCGTAGGCGACGGCGGCAGGGTCTCCGCCGCGCGCTGACCCGACGAAGTCCGCGCCGGCGCGATCGGCCCAGATCTCCAGCTGCTCCTCGGCTGCGGCGCGGAACGTGTCGGCCGCCGCGACGAGCACCGAGCGCCCGTGCTCGCTGAGGTGGTGCGCGAGCTTCCCGATCGTCGTCGTCTTGCCCGTCCCGTTGACGCCGACGACGAGGATCACGCTCGGCCGTTCCTGGACGTTCATGGTCCCCGAATCGCCGAGCAGGGCCGTCGCCTCCTCGACGAGCGCCTCGGTCAGGTCGCCCGCCACACCCCGTGCCTCCAGCCGCCTGACGAGCTCGGCGGTGGCCGGAACCCCCACGTCGGCGGCGATCAGCGCCTCCTCGAGCCGCTCCCAGGCCTCCTCGTCGCCCGTGTCGAAGGCCGCTTCGGCGATCTGGTCGGTGAGCGCCCGCCGGCTCTTGCCCAGCGAGTCGCGTAGGCGCCCGAAGAAGCCTGCTTGCTCATCCTCGGTCTCCTGCGCGCCCTCGTCGTCACCGAGGAGCTCGGCCCAGCTTCGTGCCATCGGGGCACGTTAGCCACCTGGCCTGTGCAGACGCTGCGGTGCGGGGGCGGGGCCATGTCCGGTGCCTGGCACCGGACATGGGTGTTCGGCCAGGGTAGCGAGCCGTTAGCCTCGGCTCGTGGCCAAATGGGAAGACGTGCAGCGGCTCGTCCGGCGAGTTTCGCGGACACGGAGGAAAGCACCGTGTACCGCAACCCGGCTTTGAAGGTGCGTGGCAAGTCGCTCGCCTGGATGAGCCCGCACGAGAAAGGCGCGCTCGTGACGAGAGCCGACCCGGACGAGATTCCGCTGATGATCGCCGCCAACCCCGAGCTCTACTTCACCACGCCGCACTACGAAGGCCACCCGATGGTGCTCACGCGGCTCGAGGTCGCCGGCGACGACGACCTCCGCGAGCGCATCGAGGACTCCTACGACCTCCTGTCAGGCTGAGACGGCGACCGCGTCTTCGCGGGGGAGCCGGCGCGAGACGATCTGCGACACGCCGTCGCCGCCCATCGTCACTCCGTAGAGGACGTCGGCGGCTTCCATCGTCCGCTTCTGGTGCGTGACGACGATGAACTGCGCGCTGTCCGAGTAGCGCCGGAGCAGGTCGACGAAGCGCCCGATGTTCGTGTCGTCGAGCGCGGCCTCGACCTCGTCGAGGAGGTAGAACGGGTGCGGCCTCGCCAGGAACAGGGCGAAGAGGAACGAGATCGCGCCGAGGGCCTTCTCCCCGCCCGAGAGGAGTGACAGCCGCGTCACCCGCTTGCCGACCGGCCGCAGCTCGATCTCGATGCCCGCTTCGATGTCCTCGTCCTCGCCCTCCAGCTCGGGCTCGGTCAGGCGCAGCCGGCCCTCGCCGCCGGGGAACAGCGTGCCCGCGACCTCGGCGAAGTGGCGCTCGACGGCAGAGAACGTCTCGGCGAACCGGCGCTCGACGGTCTCGGTGAGCTCGTTCCGCAGCTCGGCGAGCTCTTTGAGGCTTTGCTCGAGGTCGGCGCGCTGCTCGGCGAGCTCCGTCAGGCGCTCCTTCTCGCGCTCGTACTCCTCTTTCGCCAGCGGGTTGACGCTGCCGAGGCTCTCGCGCCTGCGTTCGAGCCGTTCGAGCTTCGTGGTCAGCTCTTCGAGGTCGTCACCCTCGGCGGGGTCGGCGCCGGCCTCGGACATGCGCCGCTCCAGCTCCTTGGCCTCGGCGGCGATCGTCGCCAGCTCGACGTCGATCGCCGAAGCTCGTTCTCCGGCTTCCGCGGCGGCGCGGCGCAACTCTGCCTCGCGACCGCCCAGCTCCCGCAGCTCGTCGCCCAGCTCGCGTGCGCGCCCGCCGCGCGCGTCGGCGCGAGCGCGCAAAGTGGGCTCGTGCCTGGCGGCGTCCTTGGCGGCTGCCGTCGAGCACACCTGCCAGCTGCTCCGCCGCGGCCACGAGCTCGGTCGGAGCCTCGACGGGCTGGGCGGCCGCCCGCTCCGCCCGCTCTTCGAGCGAGGCGATCTCCGCCTCGAGGGCCCGCCTGCGAGCGTCGAGCTCGAGCAGCACGGCCTCGGCGGCCTCACCCGCGTACCAGAGCTCTCCCCGGGCAGGGTCGTACGCGTATCCCTCCCGCGTGACCGACAGCTCCTGCGCGTCGAGCAGCTGCTCCTTCTCGACAATCGGCGCCTTGGGCAAAGTCCCGCCCACGACGACGCCGAGGTTGCCCAGCCCGGCGGCCCGCGCCCGCTCCAGCAGCGCCAGGCCGGAGCGCGCATCCGGAGCCTCGATCGCGGCCGTTCGCCAGGCGAGAGCTGCGGCAACGGCGCGCTCGTCGCCCGCAGGAACCTGCAGCGAGGAGAGGACGAGCGGCTCGCCCTGCTCGGCGAGCGCGCGTGCTGCCGGTGGCAGGCCCTCGAGCTCGGCCAGCGCTCGTTCGAGCGCCACGAGCCGTTCGCGTCCGAGCCGGGCCTCCTCGCGCAGCCGCTCCCGCTCGGGTGAGCGCATGCGGATGGGCGCGGCTCGAAGCCGTTCGGCGAGAGCCTCGGCACTCTCCCGTCGCAGCTCCAGTCGCTCCGTCGCGCTACGCAGGCGATAGAGAGCTCCGGTGGCCTCCTCGCGGCTCCCGGAAGCACCGACCAGCTCGCCCTCGACGCGGTCGCGCTCGCGGAGGAGGGACTCGAGCTCGCCGTCGGTTCGCCGCCGGGCCAGGGCCGCGGCAGAACGACGCTCGTCGGCACTCACCCGGCGCGACTCCACGTCGCCGAGCTCGAGCTGCGCGACCCGCGCCTGGATCGCCGCGATCTCACCGCGCAGCTTCTCGGCCCGCTCGGCCGCGGTCGCCTGCAAGGCGAGTGGACGAAGCCGCTTCTTGACCTCGGCCTCGAGGTCACGAGCGCGCTCGACCTCGGTCGCGACGCGCGCGAGCTTCAGCTCGGCGCGGTGCCGCCGGCGCTTGAACTTGCCGAGCCCTGCGGCCTCCTCGACGAGCAGGCGCCGCTCGTCAGGCTTGGAGCCGAGGATCTCCTCGACCCGGCCCTGGCTGATGATCGAGCCCATCGAGCCGCCGAGACCCACGTCCGCGAGCAGCTCGACGACGTCGGTGCGGCGCACGGTCGCGCCGTTGAGCAGGTACTGGCCCTCGCCGCCGCGGTGCAGCCGGCGTGCGATCGAGACCTCGCTGTACGGCAGCTCGGCGAGCGCACCGTCCTCGTTGTCGAAGACCAGCTCGACCTCGCAGAAGTCGCCGGCCGTCCGGCCCGAGGCCCCGGCGAACAGCACGTCGTCGGGCTTCTCGGCCCTGAGCTCGCTCGGGCTCATGCTCCCGGCGGCCCAGAGGATGGCGTCGGAGATGTTCGACTTCCCGGAGCCGTTCGGCCCGACGACTACGGCAACGCCCGGCTCGAGGCGCACCTCGACAGGGTCGGGAAACGACTTGAAGCCGCGCAGCTTGATCGCTCGCAGGTGCACGCGGGACCGAAGTTTGACGGGGCCTAGGACGCCGCGTCAGCGGCGCCGCCTCAGGACTTCGCGAGCTCCGCGAGCGCCTGACGTGCCGCTTCCTGCTCGGCGTCTTTCTTCGACGGCCCCTTCCCCACGCCGCGCTCCTCGCCGTCGATCACCGCGGCGGAGGTGAAGGTGCGGTTATGGGGAGGGCCGTCGACGTCCAGCACCGAGTACGCGACACAGCTCCCTGAGCGCGCCAGCGTCTCCTGCAGCTCGGTCTTGTGGTCCACGTACGTCGTCAGCGCGTACTCGATGCGGCCCGCGAATGCCTCCACGATCGCAGGCTCGATCCGCGGGAAGCCCTTCTCGAGGAAGAGGGCGCCGAGCGCGGCCTCGAGCAGGGCGGCCAGGACGTTTCGGTTCCGTGCGAGCCGGTCGAGCTCGTCGCGCGGCACGGCGGCGCCTCCTTCCGCCAACCGCTCGCCGAGGCCGAGCTCACGCGCGACGACCGCGCAGCTGGCCCGCGAGACGACGTGCGAGCGGATCTTCGCGAGCTGGCCCTCGGCGAACTCCGGATACCGCTCGTAGAGCTCCTTGGCGATCGCCAGCTCGAGGACGCTGTCGCCCAGGAACTCGAGCCGCTCGTAGGACGAGGCTCGGTCGGGAGCCCAGGAGGAGTGCGTGAAGACGTTCTCGAGCCGGTCGGGCGGGAGCGCGTCGATCAGCCGTTCGAGGCTGCCCGCTTTGGGACGCGTCGTCGAGCCCGTGTTACTGGTGGGACGAGACGTAGTCGACCGCTTGACCGACCGTGGTGATCTTCTGGGCATCCTCGTCCGAGATCTTGATCCCGAACTGGTCCTCGAGCTCCATGATCAGCTCGACGAGGTCGAGCGAGTCGGCATCAAGATCTTCCTGGAAGGAAGCCTCTTCAGTGATCTCGCCGTCGTCGACGCCGAGCTGTTCGCTCAGCACTTCCTTCACACGCTCGAATACTTCCTCGCGCGACGCTGCCATGTCACCTCGCTTGCGGGCTTGGGGGTCGAGAGCGCGCGGATGCTAACACGGGCGCTCCAAGCCGCTCGGATAGCCGATCAACCATTCGATGATCGACTCCACGCGCGGCCATCCGAATCGCGTTGGCAATCGCGCGCCGCGACGAGTTGCCGTGGGCGATGACAGCGACTCCGCGGAGGCCCAGGAGGTGTGCTCCTCCGTACGTTTCCGGGTCGAGGCGCTCACGCAGATGCCGTGCCGCGGGGCGGATCAAGAGGCCTCCGACCTTGCCGCGCGTGGAGGCATAGATCTCGTCGCGGAGCGTGTCGAGCAGCGTCCTGATCGTGCCCTCCAGCAGCTTGAGGACGATGTTGCCGGTGAAGCCGTCCGTCACGACGACCTCGCCCGCATCGTCCAACAACGCTCGGCTCTCGACGTTGCCGGCGAAGCGCAGCTCGCTCTTCGCGAGCAGCTCATGGGCCTCCAGGACGAGCTGGTTTCCCTTCTCGGGCTCCTCGCCGATCGACAGGAGGCGTACCTGTGGCCCGGGGAGCTCGAGGACTTCCTCGGCGAAGATCGTGCCCATCTCGGCGAACTGGAGGAGATGCTCGGCGCGCGCGTCTGCATTCGCGCCGGCATCGAGGAGGACGGTCGGGCCTTTGCGGGCCGGGATGACGGCGGCGATCGCCGGACGATCGACCTCCGGGAGCCGCCGGATCTCGAAGAGGCACGCCGCGAGCATCGCGCCCGTGTTGCCTGCGGAGACCACGGCTTGTGCGTCCCCCTCGCCGACGGCGCGGCAGGCGGCCACGAGCGAGCTCTGCGGCTTCGAGCGGACGGCCTCGACGGGCTTCTCGTGCATCTCGATCGTGTCGGGCGCTTCGACGAGCTCGAGCCCCTGAGTGTCGAGGCCCTTGGGGCCGAAGAGGACGGGAACGATCTCCGGCGTAGCGGCCTCCAGGGCGCCCGCGACGATCTCTTCCGGCGCGCGGTCGCCGCCCATGGCGTCCAGGGCTACCCGAATGCTCAAGCTACGGGGCCGGGGTGCCGAGCGGCTCGACTTCGCGGCCACGGTAGGTCTTGCACGTCGGGCAAACCCGATGCGGCCGCTTCGGCTGATGGCAGACCGGGCACTCGTTGACACGCGGTGCCTGCAGCTTGTGCTGCGCGCGTCGCTTGTCGCGCCTGGTGCTCGTTTGACGTCGCTTTGGGACTGCCATAAGACCGGTCGAGGAGTGTAGCCGAAGCGCCGTTTGCCAAGGCTTTACCGGAGCGTAGCCCGCGCTTGGCCGGCCGTCCGCCACCCTGTTCGAGTACACCCAGTTCTCCCACTCGAAAGGAGTGAGACGCTAATGACGAAGGCAGCAGTGATCATCTCCGCGATTCTCCTGCTCGCAGGCGTTGCAGCGGCGAGCACGGTCACAGGAGGCCTTTCGTCGAGCGATTCCCCGACCGTCTCGATCCCCGACGGCTCTCCTACCACTTCCGCCTCGACTTCGACCGGCACCGACACGACGCCCACGGTGGGCACGACCACCGGTGAGGACATCAGCGGGCCGTGCGACGAAGCCGAGCACGCCAACGATCCGCGCTGCACCGGTGTCGCCGGTGCACGGCGCGACGACGACCGGCGCGGCCCGAACCGCGGGCCCGGCCGCGGCGACGACGATCGCCGCGACGACAACTCGGGCCCCGGCAACGCCGACGATCGTGACCACGACCGTGGTGACGACGACCGCGGCGGCGACGATAACTCGGGCCACGGCGGTGGCGACGACGACTGAGGAATGGCTCCTGCTGCCTTGGCGGCGGGAAAAGGCGGCTCCGACCCTCCTCGGAGCCGCCTCTCCTCTTCCTACGGGCACAATCTGCGCTGATGAACAGGCCGAAGCGCACAGTCCTCCTCGTCGAGGACGAGGAATCGATCACCGCGCCGCTCGCGGAGGCACTCGGCCGCGAGGGGTTCGACACCAAGATCGCGGGCACAGTCGCCGAGTCGCTGGATCTGGCGAAGCGCTTCCGCCCCGACCTCGTCCTGCTCGACGTGATGCTGCCGGACGGCTCCGGCTACGACGTCTGCCGAGAGCTCCGCCGAACCTCGCAGGTGCCGATCATCATGCTCACCGCGCGCGGTGAGGAAGCCGATCGGATCGTCGGCCTCGAGCTCGGCGCCGACGACTACGTGGTCAAGCCGTTCAGCGCGCGTGAGGTGGTCGCTCGCATCCGCGCCGTCCTGCGTCGCGCCGACTCCGGGCCGGCGGCGACGGAAGGGCCGGTCGAGATCGGCGACGTGCGGCTCGATCCGGACCGGCGCGAGGTCACCAAGTCCGGCGACGCGCTCGAGCTCTCGCGCAAGGAGTTCGAGCTCCTCCAGCTCCTGATGCAGAACGCAGGCTCCGTCGTGAAGCGGGAGCGCCTGATCGACGAGGTCTGGGACACGAACTGGTTCGGGTCGACGAAGACGCTCGACGTGCACGTGAGCGGCCTGCGCAAGAAGCTCGGCGACGACTCCTCGGAGCCGCGGTACCTGCACACGGTGCGGGGCGTCGGCTTCCGGTTCGCGTCGCCCGAGGAGGCCGGCCGGGAGGTTTCATGAGCCTGCGCCTTCGGCTGCTCGCCGCAGTCGCCTACATCCTGCTGCTGATCATCGTCGCCCTCGAGGTGCCGCTCGCGTTGAACATCGCGCGGCGGGTGGACGCCGAGGTCAAGAACGACGCGGCCTCGCAGGCCTTCGTCGTTGCCGCGGGCGCGTCGGGGAGCATGGGCAGGCCTGCGAACCTGCAGGGCTTGGCCCAGAAGGCCGGGAGCGACCTCGGCGCGCGCGTCATCATCGTCAACCGCCGGGGCATTCTCAGGGCCGACTCGGCGGGGACGGAGTTGCTCGGGACGTCGTACGCGAGTCGCGACGAGATCCGGTTGGCGCTCTCAGGTCTCCGCGCGCAGGGTGAGCGTCACAGCGACGAGCTGGGCGCCGACATCCTCTACACCGCGGTGCCGGTGGTGAACGAGAACCAGCAGACCGTCGGCGCCGTCCGGGTGACGCAGAGCGTCGAAGCGGTCAACGATCGCGTGCGCCGCAGCGTGCTCGCGCTGGTCGGGATCGGCGCCTTCGCGCTTCTGCTCGGGTTGGCCCTGGCCTGGGTCCTCGCGGAGACGCTCTCTCGACCGCTGCGGCGGCTGGCCGCCAGCGCGCGCCGCGTCGAGGCAGGCGACCTGAGCGCGCGCGCCGAGGTCAAGGGCGCAACCGAGCAGCAGGAGGTGGCGCACGCCTTCAACGACATGACCGAACGGCTCGAACGCGTCCTCGACGCCCAGCGGGAGTTCGTGGCCAACGCGTCGCACCAGCTGCGGACGCCGCTGACGGGGCTCCGCCTGCGACTGGAGTCCGCGGCCATGAAGGCCGCCGGCACCGACCTCGAGGCGGAGCTCGCCGCCGCCGAGCACGAGGTCGACCGGCTCTCCCGCCTGCTCACGGCCCTCCTGACGCTCGCGCGTGAGGGGCAGGCTCCCACTCCGGGCCGCGCAGTCTCGTTGGACGAGGCCGCCGCCGGCGCGCATGCCCGCTGGTCGGACCGCGCAGAGCAGGACGGCGGCCGCATCGCGCTGGAAGGGACGGAAGCGGTCACGGCGTGCGCCTCCGACGACGACGTCGCGATCATGCTCGACAACCTGATCGAGAACGCCATCCACTACTCACCGCCTGGGACGACGGTCTCGATCCGCTGGGGCCAGACGGGCCCCGAGGTCTGGCTCGCGGTGGAGGACGAAGGCCCCGGGATCGCGCCCGGCGAGGAAGACACGCTTTTCGATCGCTTTGCACGCGGCCGGGCAGGCAAGACGATGCCTGGAACGGGCATCGGCCTCGCGGTCGTGCAGATGCTCGCGAGACGGTGGCGGGGGCGCGCGTCGATCCGAAACCGCCCGGAAGGCGGGGCCCGTGTCGAGGTGTGGCTCCCGGCCGTTGAAGGCGACGCTTTACCAAAAGCTAAACCGCGCTTGGACGAAGCGTTAACCGGTGGTGCCTAAGCTCACGTGATGGTTCGCCGCGTGCTCCTCATCGTCGGCCTCGGCCTCCTGGGCGTGCTCGCCGCGGCTTCGATCGGCTACGCGTCCTACCTCGTCTCGCGCGACGACGTCGGCCTCCCCGTGACGAAGCTGGAAGCAGGCGCCGCGAGACGTCGTGCCCGTACAGGCACGGACGCAGACCCGGCGGACGACGAGCACCCGGACGGCAACCGTCGACGATCGCCTGGATCGAGGGCTCATCCCTCCCACCACGACCGGCGACGACAACTCGGGCGCGGCGCGGCCGTGGCGAGCGACGACAACTCCGGCAAGGGCTCAGCGGGAGCGGGAGCGATAGCTCCGGCAAGGGCTCGGGCGGCGGCGACGACTTCGACGACGACTAGTACGAACTTCTGCCGAAGCGATCGGCGAGGAGCCCGAAGCGATCGGCGAAGAGCCCGAACGCGGGGCGAACAGGCCGAACACTAAGAACGCGACCCCGAGAGCGCTGAGAGCGAAGGGCCAGAGCCAGAGATCGAAGAAGCCAGACAGCTTGGCGTCCTGAGGATCGTCGGGGTCGTAAAGCACTTCGACGCTGTCGCCTTCCGACTGCGATGCGGGTGACGAGCCCGAGCCGGAAACGAATTGGACGGTCCGACCCTCCGCCGTTGTGAAGCGGACAACCGGGTGGTACATGACGTCCCCGTCGGAGTCGGTCCTGCTGGAAAGGTCGATGACCGTACCGGTGGCGCGCTCTGAACCCGATACGAATCGCTTCGTGTGCACAAACGCGATCGCGCCGCCCACAAGGAGCACAACGCCGAGGGCCAGACATACTCGCGGAGCCCAATCGGTACGGCTCCTTTCTTTCGCCAAACTCTTCTCCTAGAGCCGGTCGTTCAACTCGCTGAGCGCGGCCCAGCGGCTGTCGAGCTGCTCGTCCTCGTGCTGGTGAGGGCTCGAGTTCAGGTCGACGCCGCAGACAGGGCAGAGGCCGACGCAGTCCTCGCGGCAGAGGATCTTGTCCGGTAGTGCCAGGACCAGCGCGTCGTGGGCCCACCCGGAAAGGTCGAGCTGGTCGTTCTCGACGTAGGGCGTCGTGAGCTCATCGGACCCATCGGGATTCGTCGCCTGGTACTCGCGGACCGAGATCGGCACGTCGAGGACGGCATCGGCGAGGCAGCGGTAGCAGGGCCCGTGCAGCCGCGCTTGGTAGCGCAGCTCGAAGACCATGCCGCTCGTGCCCAGGGTGATGGCGAGCTCGGCCGGAACCTTCTCCGGCACCGGCAGGTAGCGCTGGCCGCCCAACACGAGCGGCTGCAGCTCGACCTCTTGCTCGTCGCGGTGTTCCTCGCCCGGCCTCAGCCGGAGTGATCGCAGGCTGAAGCTCGTCATGCGCTCAGAGTAGCGCCGGAAGGCCTCGTTGAGGAGCATCGGCCTCGACGAGGACAGCCCGTGCTACACGCAGATCGATCCGTCGGCACCGACCGAGGCGTGCACTAAGTCGCCGAGAGTGCGAAGCACTTTCGGCGAGTCCGCGGCCCGTGGCCGTGGACCCAGTTAGTACGGCTCGTCGCCGTCGCCGTCGGAGTTCGTGCTCGCCGCCGCTACCCCGGCAACCACGGTCTCCTGCGAGCGCTCGTGCAGCCGCTCGCGTCCACGCTTGACCGCGCCGAGGAACTTGTCGAGATTGACCTCGAGCGTCGACAGGATCGAGTCGGCCCAGTCCTCCATCTCGAGCCGGGTCTCCCGCGCCTGGCGGCGAGACTCCTCGACGATGTCCTGGGCCTGACGCTCTGCGAGCTTGACGATCTCCGTCTGCGAAGCCTCGCGCTGGGCCTGCTCCCGGGCCTCGCCCAGCAGCCGGTCGCACTCGCGCTTCGCCTCGGCGAGCATCTCCTGTCGTTCCTTGACGATCCAGCGTGCCTGCTTGATCTCTTCCGGGATCGTGGCCCGCATCTGGTCGAGGATCTCGTAGATCTCCTCGCGGTCGATCCGAACCTGGTCGGTCAAAGGGACGGCCTTCGCGTTGTGGACCAGGTCGTCGAGCTTGTCGATGAGTACTAGGACGTCCATAGATTCAGCAGTGTAGTTGCTAGGGCGGAAATTGCGCTATTCCTGAGGGCTCGTCGGCGCGCCGGGCTTGCCGTCGGGGAACATCTGCCTTGAAGCGGGCAGAGACCGCAGCCGGCACGAGCTCGTCGACGTTGCCGCCGAAGGAAGCCACTTCTTTGACCCCGCTCGAGGAGACGAAGCTGTACTGGGGGCTCGCCATCAGGTAGACGGTCTCGATGTCCGGCGCCAGGGTCCGGTTCAGGTGGTTCATCTGGAACTCCCACTCGAAGTCGGAGATCACGCGCAGGCCCTTGACCATGGTTCTCGCGCCCCAGCGGCGCGCGAACTCGACGACGAGCTCGGCGAAGATCTCGACCTCGACGTTCTCCTGCTCGCGAAGAGCCTCCTCGAGAAAGGCGACCCGCTCCTCGACGGAGAACATCACCTTCTTGTGGCTCGGGTCGCGCACGACGCCGATCACGACCCGATCGAAGATGTGCGCGGCGCGCGTGATGATGTCGACGTGCCCGAGCGTGACCGGGTCGTACGTGCCCGGGTAGATGGCGGTCCTGAGGCTCACGGCTGCTCGAAGAGTGTGACCCGCGTGGAGCCATAAGTCCTGCTCGTGCGCTCCGAGAGGGGTGCGAGCTCGGGCTGGTCGCGCTTGGCGGTCTCGACGACGACGAGACCGTCCTCGGCGAGCAGAGCCGGCAGGTACGTGGCCAGGGTGGGCTGGAAGGAGTCGAACATCCGGTAGGGCGGGTCGACGAGGACGAGATCGTAGCGCCTGCCTGCGGCCGCCTCGGACGCGAGCGCGCGGCGGGCGTCCACGCGGAGGAGGGTCGCGCCGGTCAGGCCGAGCTTCTCGACGTTGCGCTCGATCGCGCGCTGGGCGTCGCGGTCGGACTCGACGAAGACGGCGGTCGACGCTCCTCTGGACAGGGCCTCGAGGCCCATGGCCCCCGATCCGGCGAACAGGTCGAGAACGGCCATGTCGTCGACAGGGCCGATGAGGTTGAACGCGGCCTCGCGGACGCGGTCACCCGTCGGCCGGGTCTCGCTCTTCGGCGCGTAGATCGTCGAGCCCTTACGGCTGCCGGCGATGATTCTCACGGCGTAACTGTAGGAGCGGCAGGGTCGAATCACCCGTCCGGGGTAGGTCGTCGGGGAAGCAGCGACCTACGTTTTGGCTGGAGAAAAGCCCCTTCTCCTGGCGGCATGACTGCGGCTCGACGACATCCACAGCCTCCGGCCTTGCGCACCGCTTGGCGGCGCCGCTGCGAGCGCACGCTCGTCTTTGTCGGCGTGCTGCTCCCGATTCCGACTCTTTGCAGCGAGCGGTCTCTCGCTCCCGCTTCCAGCGTCGGTCGAGCGGCTCGCCGCCGCACTCGTCCCCTGGGCCGAAGCGGCGACCAACGGGAACGAGTTGCTCGCGCGCGGGCCCGGCGGATCGATCGTGCGCCTCGGCGGCGAACGAGACGAAGGGATCTCCTACGCGCTGGGCGGCGAGAGTGCACCCGCCGGCGAGGAGCTGCGCGCCGAGGGTGATCGGAATGCGCCTGGGAAGAACGGTGGCACCGATCGAAAGACTCCCGGCGAAAACACTCCTGCGGACTCAGTCGACGGCGAGGAAGGCAAGCCGGCCGATGGCGGCGGCGCCGGCGACCAGCCGGCGACACAAGAGCCTGTCCGGACCGAGCCGGTGCGCGACGAGCCCGTCCGAGGAAACGATCCCACTCCACCCCCACCTCCACCGCCTCCGCCGACCACCACCGCCACCGCCTCCGCCTCCCCCACCTCCACCGGCCGATCCCGTCGCGGGCGCCGGCGAGCTCGTCGACCGGACGACCGCGCCGATCAGGCAAATAGTCCCGATCATTCCGCCGGTCACCCCGCTCCTGCCGCCGCCTCCGCCATCCTCCCGAACTGCCGGGTCCTCGACGGGAGTCGGCGGCCTCATCTGCGGGTCTGCTCGGGCAGGCGCTAGCACCCGTGCCGCGCCGCCCGCAGAACCGATCCGCCGCGGCTCGTACTGCGCTTCGCAGTGTCGACCTGCATCGCGCTCGCACTTGCAGCCGCGGCCATCCTGCTCGTCGTCCGGCACTACAACACCGTCCAGGCCGAGCGGGCGGCCACCTCCGAGGCGCGCGTGATCTCGAGCTCAGTCCTGCGTGGGTCCCTGCTCGCATCAGACTTCGCACGAGCGGTGCCGGAGCGCCGCCGCTCGACTCTCGACCAGCTGTTCGAGCAGCACGTTCTCGCGGAGGGCGTGCTGCTCGTGAATCTCTACGCCACAGAACGGGACCGTCACCTACAGCACCGACCACCGGCTCATCGGCACGCGAGTGGCGAGCACGGGGCACATTCGCGAAGCTCTAGCCGGGACGATCCGCGGCGACGTGACCAGCCTCCGGCCCGGCGCGGCCGACAAGCCACGAACCAAGGCGCTGCGCACGTACGCACCGGTCGCCGTCCCGGGCGGAACGGGCGTCGTCGCGATCTTCCAGGACTACGGGCCGATCGCGCGGGCGGCGGAAGCCACGTTCGTGCCGGTCGCAGCCATCTTCGAAGTCGTGCTCCTGCTCCTCTTTCTCGCGCTCGTTCCGATCCTCAGGCGGGTGACACAGCGCATTCGACGGCAGATGGAGGAGATCGAGCGGCGCGCGCTCTATGACGAGCTCACCGGTCTGCCGAACCGAACCCTGTTCGGCGACCGGATCGAGCAGGCGATCGCGGCCGCCGGGCAAGATCCTCACTCGGCCGCGGTCATGCTTCTGGACGTCGACGGCTTCCGGGAGGTCAACGACGCGCTCGGCCATGAGACCGGCGATCGCCTCCTGCAGGAGGTCGCGGGCCGGCTCGGCGAGACAGTGCGCTCGAGCGAGACCTTGGCCCGCCTCGGCGGCGACGAGTTCGGCATCCTCCTCTCGCCGGGATCGGACGAGGACGCCACGGCACTCGCGGCACGGATCCATGGGGTGCTCGAGTCGCCGTTCTCCCTCTCCGGCTTCCCGCTGGAGATCGCAGTCAGCGTCGGCATCGCCGCCTACCCCGAGCACGGCGAGAGCGTCGACACGCTTCTTCAGCACGCCGACGTCGCGATGTACGTCGCGAAGGACGGCCACGCCGGAACGGCGCTTTACGAGTCAGAGCAGGACACGAGCGACGCGGCCCGGCTCGCGCTCGCGGGTGAGCTCCGAGGGGCGATCGACAACGAAGAGTTGGTGGTGCACTTCCAGCCGAAGGCCGAGCTCGAGAGCGGCCTCATCGTCGGCGTCGAGGCGCTCGTCCGGTGGCAGCATCCAGAGCGCGGGTTCATTCCGCCGGACGAATTCATCCCGATTGCCGAGCGGACGGGGCTCATCAAGCCGCTCAGCCAGTACGTGGTCGCGTCCGCGCTCAGGCAGTGCGGTGAGTGGCGCGCCGCGGGCTTCGACCTACACGTCGCCGTGAACCTGACGATCCCCGACCTGCTCGATCTCGAGCTACCGGATCGGATCGGTGAGCTCCTGGCCGAGACCGGCGTCCGGCCGGGTCAGCTGGAGCTCGAGATCACGGAGACGACGATCCTCGCCGACCCGTTCCGTGTCCGCCAGGTGCTCAACCGCCTGAACGAGATGGGGCTACGGCTCGCGATCGACGACTTCGGCACCGGCTACTCGTCACTCGCGTACCTGAAGAACCTGCCCGTGCACACGATCAAGATCGACCGGTCCTTCGTCATGGGCATGTGCGAGGACGCGAGCGATGCGACCATCGTCCGCTCGACGATCGATCTCGGCCGGAACCTCGGCCTCGGCGTCGTGGCCGAGGGGATCGAATCGCAGGAAGTCTGGGACGCACTACGCGCAGACGGCTGCTCGCTGGCTCAGGGCTACTTCATCAGTCGCCCGGCTTCAGCGGAGTACCTGAAGCCGATCCTCGAGGAACGCGCGCTGCGCACCCGCGACGGCTTCAAGAAGGCGTCCTAGGCCTGAACGTCGCGGCCGGCGAAGACTCTTTCCACCTCGTCGTTCAGCGGGCCCTCGTAGTCGACCAGCTCCTCTGCCAGCTCCCGGGCCTGCTCGAGCAACCGGCGATCGCTGCGAAGACGCGTGAAGCGAAGCTCGGACAGACCCGCCTGACGGGTGCCGAGGAGCTGTCCCTCGCCGCGGATCTCGAGATCGACCTCGGCGAGCTCGAACCCGTCGTTCGAGGCCACGAGCGCCTCCAGCCGGGCTAGCGCCGAGTCGGTCAGCTCCTCCTTCGCGCGCGAGACGAGCAGGCAGTACGACTGCTCGGCGCCCCTGCCCACCCGGCCGCGCAGCTGGTGCAGCTGGGCGAGGCCGAACCGGTCGGCCTCCTGAATGATCATGATCGTCGCGTTCGGGACGTCGACACCGACCTCGATCACCGTCGTCGCCACCAGGACGTCGAGCTCCCGGGCCTTGAAGCGCGCCATCAGATCGCGGCGGTCGGCGGGCTTGAGCCGGCCGTGGAGCAGGCCGACGCGGTAGCCCTTGAGCTCACCCTTCTGTAGCCGCTCGGCCTCGCGCTCCGCGGCGCGTGCAACCGACGTCTCGGACTCTTCGATCAGCGGGCAGACGACGTAGGCCTGCCGCCCGTCGTCGAGATGCCTCCGCAGCCGCTTGTAGGCCTCGCTCGAGCGCTCCTGGGTGACCCAGGCCGTCTTGACCGGCTTGCGGTTGGCCGGCGGCTTGGCGATCTCGCTGACGGCGAGGTCGCCGTAGACCGTGAGCGCGAGGGTGCGGGGAATCGGCGTCGCGGTCATGTGCAAAACGTGCGGCGTGCGGCTGCCGGTGATCGCACGGCGCTGCTCGACGCCGAACCGGTGCTGCTCGTCGACCACGGCGACGGCGAGGTCGTCCAGCTCGACGCCTTCCTGGATCAGCGCGTGCGTGCCGACGACGATCTGCGCGCCGGCCACGTCGTCCTTGACCGAACGGGTCAGCAAGGCGACACGCACGCCGAGCTCGCGACAGGGCTCCTCGAGCGTGAGGAAGTGCTGCTCGGCCAGCGTCTCGGTCGGCGCCATCAACGCACCGCGTTTGCCGGCTTCGACCGCGCGCAAGAGTGCGTACAGCGCGACGACGGTCTTCCCCGACCCGACCTCTCCCTGCAGCAGCCGCTCCATCGGCTTCGGCTGCGCGAGGTCGGCGTCGACCTCCGCGATCGCGCGCTCCTGGTGCTCGGTGAGCTGGAACGGAAGCCACTCCCGGTACCGAGAGACCAGCTCGCCGGGCTCGGCGAGAGCCGGCGCCCGCTCTTCCTCGCGACCCAGTCGCCGCCGGGCGAGCCCAACCTGCAGGACGAGCAGCTCGTCGAACGCGAGCCGGCGCCGCCCCCGCTCGCCGTCCTGCTCGTCGCGTGGCCGATGGAGGGCGTGGAGCGCATCGGCTCGACTCGGTAGCCCCGCGCGCTGCGCAATCCGAGCGGGCAGGAAGTCGGGCCAGTCACGCACGTGCGGCAGCGCCTTGCCGACCAGCTCACGCAGCTTCTTGACCGTCACGTCCTCGCTCGCCGGGTAGACCGGAGCGAAGTCGGCCGTGGCCGAGGACCCGTTGAGGTCGTACGAGCGGACGGTGAACTCGTTTCGCTTGAGCTGGCCGCGCAGGCGCACGCGGGTCCCCGGCTGCAGCTTCTCGGCCAGCCAGACCTGGTTGAACCAGACGGCGGTGATCTCGCCGCTCTCGTCGGCGATCCGCGCCTGGACGATCGAGAGCCGCCGTGACGTCCGGCGCACGGACGTCTTGCGCACCTCCCCGGCGATCGCCACCTCCTCTTCGCCCGCGAGCAGGTCCGCGATCCGCACCTCCTCCGCGGCCGCCTCGTAGCGGTGAGGCCGGTGCTCCAGCAGGTCGCGGATCGTGTGGAGCCCCAGCTTCGCCAGGTTCTTCTTCACGACCGGCCCGACGCCGGGCAGCGACTCGACGTCCCGGTCGAGCTGCTCGGGCCGAGCCATCCCTCGCGGGCGCGGCCACTCGGCCGGCGCGCTCGACTCACCGAAAGCCGCGGGAAGAGCGCTAGCCGCCGGCGACAACTTCGGCCTGAGGCTCCTCGTTTGGCTCCTCGAAGATGATCGTGAGCCGGTCGATTCGAGACCCCTCTACCTCGAGCACCTGAAGCTCCAGGCCGTCCCACTCCACCGAGTCGCCTCTCTCCGGCGCCCGGCCGAGCAAGCCGAAGACAAAACCACCCATCGTGTGGAAGTCCTCGACGGGGATCGAGAGCCCGAATTGCTCGTTGAAGTCGTCGATCGGGAACGTGCCGTCGATGCGGATCGTCCGGTCGTCGACGCGCTCGATCGACTCGTCGGGCAGGTCGTACTCGTCCTCGATCTCGCCGACGATCTCCTCGAGCAGGTCCTCGAGCGTGACGATCCCCTCCATCGAGCCGTACTCGTCGACGACGATCGCCATGTGCTGGTTCGTCTTGCGGAACTCGGCCAGTAGCGCGGCAAGATCCTTCGTCTCCGGGACTACGTAGGGCTTTCGCAGCAGCTCCTCGATCTCCACGTTCTCGATCCCCTGCGAGTACAGGGCCTTGAAGAGATCGCGCACGTGGAGGATGCCGAGGATCTCGTCGAGCGAGTTGCGATAGGCCGGATAGCGGGTGTACGGCGAGTCGATAACGGCGGCCAGGCACTCCTCGGGAGGCAGCTCAACCGAGATGGCAACCACCTCGGGCCGCGGGACCATGACGTCGTGCACTTCCTTGTCGGCGAACCTGAAGGCGCCGTACAGCATGTCGGACTCGACGCCCTCGACTACTCCGCTCTGGCCGGCCTCGGCCACGATCAGCCGCACGTCCTCCCGCGTGCGCGCGAACATCCCCGACGCTGAAGACTCGACGCCGAACAGGCGTGTCACCCAGATAGCGGAGACCTGCAGCAGCCACACGAGCGGCCGGGCGACCAGTGCCAGGAGCGCGGTCGGGTAGGCGAGCACGATGGCGAGCGACTCTGCCCTCTGGAGGGCGATCGCCTTGGGCACGAGCTCGCCCAGCGTGACGCTCAGGTACGTGAGGATCAGGAACGCGATCGCGTAGGCGAGCGTCGTCGCGATCCACGCGTCGAAGTAATCGGTGAGGAGCGGCTGCCCGATGGCGCCCATGGCGATCGAGAAGACGGTGATCGCAACCTGGACGGTGCCGATGAAGATGACCGGCGTGTCCATTAGGGCCAGCGCCCGCTTCGCGCCCCGAGTACCGGCCTTGGCGCGTTCTTGCAGGCGAGGACGGCTCGCTGTCACGAGCGCGTATTCGGCGGCGACGAAGACCGCGTTGCCCAGGACGAGCAACCCGATCAGCGCTAACCGGTAGACGTCGCTCATGCCCCGCTCTCCGGGGCACGAGGACTAGGCGGGTGGTCGTCGTCCAACGGCGATCTCTTTGAGTATAGGCATCGGCTCGGTCGTGTCCGGTACGAACGTATGTTCTATGATGGAGCTGTGGGAGTCCAATACCGGGAAGAGCCCTGCCGGAGCGCCCTGAACCGGGTCAAGGGCATGCGATTCGACTGGTCGCTGAACCCCTACATGGGCTGTGTGCATCGCTGCACGTTCTGTTACGTCCGCGCCTTCGAGCAGCGCGCCGACCGGCCGTTCGACGATCGCTACGGGGTGTCGATCCGGGTCAAGGTCAACATCGCCGAAGTCCTGCGCCGGGAGCTCGCTCGGGCGAGCTGGAAGCGCGAGGCGGTCGCCATCGGCGCAGCCACCGATCCCTATCAGCCCGCCGAAGGGCGGTACCGGCTGACCCGCGCCTGCATCGAGGAGCTCGCTCGGGCCTCGAGCCCGTTCTCGATCATCACCCGCGGTCCGATGATCGTCCGCGATATCGACGTCCTCGCGGAGGCGGCGACGCGGGCCAACGTCGACGTGACGTTCTCGATCCCGACGCTCGACGAGGATGTCTGGCGGAAGACGGAGCCGTCGACCGCGCATCCGCGCCAGCGGCTGAAGGCGGTCAAGGCGCTCACCGACGCCGGGATCAGGGCCGGGGTCGGGATGGCGCCGATCCTGCCCGGCATCTCCGACCGCCCGGAGCAGATCGCCGAGGTCGTGCGCGCTGCGCGTGAGGCCGGCGCCTGCGGCATCTGGACGAACCTGCTCTTCCTGCGACCCGGAACCCGTGAGCACTTCATGGCGAACCTCCAGCGGGACTGGCCAGAGCTGGAGCGCTACGAGGAGCTATACCGGAGGCGCGCGTACTTGGGCAAGGAGCATACGAAGCCGCTCAAGGACCGGGTCAGCGCCCTGGCGAGGGAATACGGGGTTCGTGACCGTCGAAGCGTAAACATGGATCCAGAGCCGCCCGTCATCGCGGAGCAATTGGTGCTGGCCCTCTAGCTGAGCTCGCCCGACACGAAGGGAGCCAACAGACCAATGGGGCCCAACTACTCGATCTTGAGGTTCTCTTCGCTGACCATCGCCAGTTTTACGAGAAGAGCTCCGACTGCGACACCCACGAGCTCCCCAAATACCGCGCAGAAGAACGCAAGCATGTAGGACGAGTCGCGCTCTGCCGAAGTCATACCCAGGCGTTTCTGGTAGTCGATGTCATACCGGCCACCAGCACCTTCGATGAGCTCGTTAGGCCACCCGAGATAGAGGCCAACAATTACTCCGACCACAGCGACGATACCGAATTTTGCCGAGTGCAGGAGCATGTCCTATGGAGGCATAGAGCGCACAGTCTGACACCTGATACCAGCAGACAAAACGGGCCTCTTCTCAGCGCGAGAGGTGCGTGACAGCCGCCGCCTCCGACTGAAACCTGAGCCGACCATCATCGAGGAGCAGCTGTCAGAGGCGATATAGACCGAAGAGCGGGGCTGCTTGCCCGTCTACGGAATGGTCCTCGCGGCATATAGACGGTAGGACACGATGACATTAGAAGGATGGCCTGAACGGCGCATGCTCTTCGTGGATCGGTTCCCTTCCAAAGGACACGCTCCAGATCAGAGGTATGAGCATGAGTACGACTGAGCGTCAGGACGCTGTCCGATCCGCGACGTCGAGCGACTCGAGCGGCGCGTAGGGTAGGCGCGTCGCGAGCGCCACGTAGCGGCGGAAACGTACGTTGAGTGTCGCGAGCTCTCGTGCCTCGTGCGCCAGCGTCGAGCCGACCTCTCGGAGCGCGTAGTCCACGCCCGCTAGCCCACTCTACCGCACGACGTCGAGATAGAGCGACGACGTGCGACCGTGTGAGCGATCGATGACGTGGCGGCGCGAGTCGACAAGCTGGCCGTACATGATCCCGCAGACGACCGCCTGGTCGACGAGCGTGCCGAGCGCCGTGGACGTGGCGAGGTGCTCCGGAGCGCCGTCGTCGCCCATCGCTGCGACGGTCGGCCCCAGCACGGTGGCGACGAGATAGAACAAGAAGCACCGCGATACGGTGCGACTAAACGCATCGAGAGAAAGAGCGACGTTTACCCAGATCCCCATATAACTGTAGAATGCGCTCGGGTACTAGCCGACCGCGAGACCTCACGTAGAGGAGAAGAGAAAAAACGAAAGATGATAGAGAAGAGAGAGACACAAGGCGACGTACCTGTAAAAGCTAAGAAAGACACGGTAGAGCGCCACGCCTTCGCCTGGAAGAAGACGAGATTCATGCTGAACAGAGGTACCAGATCGAGTCCACGACGACTCGACCGATTCCGACCGCGTCGCCGTCGTACGCGCCGACGATCGCGAACTGCTTGCCGGAGAAGATGTCGAGCCTCCGAGCCATGAGCACGCCACAAGGCTACGGCGACGTGAGGGGTTCGAGATAGGTCGACACGGCGTGGGAGACGACCTCCGGCCATGGGCGGAGCCGAAACGTCTCGGGCTGCTCGCCCACGGCGGCGGCAGGATCTCGCGCTCGAGGATCGGCTACGCGTCCAGTCGTAACCAGGTATCCCGAGCGGCTCGTCGAGCCGCACCTCCTCGTTCTCGAAGAGGCCCTTTCGTGCTTGTGATCGGGAAAGCGATCGATGACTCCGTAGGGCCCGCACTGGAGCGTATGGGGGTAGTTCCGAGGAGATCGATCGGGCGCCGCGCGTCACGACGGAGCACCGAGTAGATGCGCTGCGCCCTCTCGTCCCCCCCTAGCCCGTCGGTCCGAGCTCGACGTGCTCTAGCGTCTCGTGACGGCGGGCTTCTTTGACGACGGCACGTCTGCGCGTGGGCCGCGCCCAACGTGCGTACCCGTGGAATCCGACGGCACATCGACGCGCCGAGGAGCGTGTGGTCGCCTGCTGCGAACTCTCCGCCGCCGCGGTCCTTCCACTCTGCAACGATCCTAGCTCCTCGTCGTCCGCGGCCGTACTCGGGGAGTTCTATCTGACCGCGAAAACGCGAGTTCGTTCGCATCTTCGCCGGGCAGTCGCCGAAGAACCAGATCTCGTCGTAGTGATCGATGTCGAACTCGTCCTGTGTGTACCGGAACGACTCTGACGGTCCGCTCACGAGCACGGCCTCGACCTACCCCTACGCGACCTACGGCTCGTGATTGTGTCGAGTATTAGACCCAGCCCGAACTCGTTATCGTCGTGACTTCCGTTGATCCGACCGTCGGTCACGACAAGGTCCGAACGTGCATCGTGCAGAGCCACGGAACGGGCGTGATTCCCCAAGCCTCGGTCGGCGGATCTGCGTTGCGCCGTCTGCGTCCGACCTAGCAGCGACCTGCGAGGCGTCACCGGTTCCAGACAGCACCTCCGCAGAACTCTCGCGATCGCCGCTTTACCAAGCTCCAATCCGGCACGCGTCCTCTTCACCTCGCCCCTCTACCGAGATACCAGCCTCCCCCCGAGAGGCACGCCTGTCAAGGTCTCGCCGCGACCGCGCCGCGGGTCGGACCGCCGCTGCCCAACACTCTCGGGCAGGTGAGTCCCGCTCCGGCGCGGCCTAGGTGCGCTCCGGGAACGGAGATGGAACAAAGGCTCGAGTTCCGGAGGAACGAGGTGACGAGCAGGAGCGCGCGAGAGCTTCACGGTTGTGTACTGCAGCTGGGAGACACGATGAGTGGAGGCGGCCGGTGAAGTTCGTGAGGATCGGCTCGGCATCTTCGCCCATAGCTCGATGGCGCGGGATGCTGCCTTTAGATCGCGGCGAGTTTGAAGACCATCAGCTCGACGTCCATCGGGTCGCCGTGCTCCCGAACTCGTTGCGCGCTGCTGGAAACTTCTTCAACCTGAGCTGCACGTGCACACGGTCGTGAACACCGCAGACGCGAGCGACTGCCCGGAGCCTCGAACAGCTCGGAACGACCCGATTGCCTGGACGACGTGGTCACGCAGCTCGACCAGCGCGAGTGCTCTACCTCCCCGAGCGCGGCGTCGAGGTCATCGAGAATCTCGGACTTGAGCAGGAGCTCCTCTCCGCGTACGTCTTTGACCGCGTCGAGGAGCTTCCGCCACGTCTGCCGGGGCACCCTACCAGACTCCAGCCGGCTCCCCACAAGGCGACGATGGACGCGATCGCGACCCTGTCGACCCGACCAGTTCGGCGGGAAGGCGCCCACGGAGTTCTCTCGCGGTCTTCGCGAACTGCGAGCCGCGGCGATCTCCCGCGTTCGCTCCGCGTGATCGAGCTGACGATGCCGGCGAATTCTGATATCTGCGGGTCGAGCGCCTTCTGGAGCTTCGTGATGCTTGCATCAGGTCATCCCCGTTGAGCGACTTCTGCAGCCCTCGACCTGCCGCGCGAGGGGCGCGACCTGTCAAGCGACCGCCTGCAGGTTCGCGCGCTGAATCTCGCGGTTCATCCGACGTATCTCGTCTTGTTGAAGAAGTTGTTGTAGATGTCGTTCACGCCGACAGGGTAGTCGAGGCAAGCTGTACCGCCGGAGCGCCTAGGCCTCGGCGCCGCCGAGGCGCTAGGCAGCGACCGGTCTTCAAGCAGCTCGTGTCCGGGCTCGCGAAGGAGTTCGTTGAGCTGTAAGGTAGCGCCCTCGTGCACGTCTCGAAATAGATACTGCGATAACAACCACTGTTGCTATCTGCTCAACGAACTGTCAGGATCAGGAGGGTCGGCGTCCGTGACCGCCGTGTGAATCGCCTCCGCCCGGCGCCCGAGCCGGAGCAGCTAGAGCTCGCGGTCTGAGCCGACGAATACAATCCGCGGGCCGTGCCTGAAGACGACACCGCCGTCGACGGAAAACCAGAGATCACCTGTCTAATCGTTGACGACCACGAGGTCGTCCGCGAGGGGCTGCGCCTGTCGCTGTCGCGCGCGCCGCACATTCGCGTCATCGGGGAGGCGGCCGACGGCGCGAGCGCCGTTGCCCTCGCCGAACGGCGGAAACCCGACGTCGTGATCATGGACGTGCGGATGCCGGGCATGGACGGGCTCGAGGCGACGAAGCTGCTCAACGAGAAGGCGCCGGACGTCGCGGTCCTCATCTTCACGGCCTACAGCGAGCGCAGCCTGCTCGGCCGGGGCCTGGAGTCCGGTGCCAAGGGCTACATCCTCAAGGAGGCGCCGCACCAGACCCTGTTGCGCGCGATCGAGAAGGTCGCGACCGGCGAGGGGTACGTCGACCCAGCGCTGATGCCGGCCTTCCTGACGGGCAAGGGCGAGGACATGCTCACCGGCCGCGAGCGGGAGATCCTCCAGCTCCTGGCCGACGGCATGTCGAATGCAGACGTGGCGAAGCAGCTCTTCATCAGCCAGGAGACGGTCAAGAGCCACGTTCGGCACATCCTCACGAAGCTCGAGGCGGACACGCGGACGCACGCGGTGGCGATTGCGCTTCGCGAGGCGATCATCGACTAGGCCAGTCCTGCTGGTCTCCGGGGTCGTCGCAGGCGCCGTCCTGGGCGTGGTCGGGCTGGCGCTGGACGCGACACCTGTTGCCCTGGCAGGACTTCTGGCCGCGGTCGCTGCCGCGGGGGCGCTCGCTGCCTTGCTGCTCTTCCGCGAGAGTCGGCTCGAGGTCGAGGCGAACGAGGAGATGGAGCGGCTCTCCGCTGAGCACGCGCGCATCTCCGACCAGCTGATGACCGCCGAACAGGAGGAGCGCCGGCGGCTCGCACTGTTCCTGCACGACGGGCCGGTGCAGTCGCTCGCCGGGATCGCGCTGATGCTCGACGCAGTCGCCGGCGCGGTCGAGGCCGGCCACGGCGAGGATTCGCTGAACGTGCTCCGCTCGGCAATGGACAGGCAGCGCGACACGATCCGCTCGCTCCGCGACCTCTCGTTCGAGCTGGAGCCGGTAGTGCTTCGCGATCAGGGGTTCACCCCTGCCGTGCAAGCGCTCACCCAGCAACTGGGGCTCGCCGAGGCGATCGAGTTCGAGCTCGACGTGGCCGGGGCCGACGCGCTCGCTGAGCGTGCCCAGGTCGCGATCTACCAGATCATCCGGGCTGCGATTCACCAGGCGATCCGACGCGGTCCGCCGACCAGGGTCTCGATTCGCGTCGGCGAGGCGGAGGACGGCGTGGAGACTGTGGTGGCGGACGATGCGCCGGGCGAGCGGCGGCGGCGAACCTTCGAGGCGCTCGAGGAACGAGCTCGCTCGCTGAGTGGGCGGCTCACGGTCGACGAGGGCGACGACGATGGCACCACGGTTCGAGTCGTCTTCCCCGGCTACGCCGTCCGTCGCTAGGATCGCGGCCGCGATGGCCGACGGACACGTCCTCTTCGTCTCCAAGCCCACCGGGTACGAGTTGGTGCCCGGGGAGGGCGACCCTCCGGCGATCGGCGCCGAGGTCCAGCTCGACGGTCAGGAGGGCACCTGGTTCGTGACACGGATCGGTCTGTCGCCGCTTCCCGCCGACAAGCGGCCCTGCGCGTACCTGTTGCAGACGCCCTAGGCCAGCGCCGTCTCGGCGGCGATGCGGCCGAAGACGAGCGCGGCAGCGAGCCCGCTCGAATAGCCGCCGGTCGCGATCCCGCCGACATCGGCGCCGGCCGCGTAGAGGTTGTCGGTGCCTTTGACGCGGGCCTGAGGGTCGATGCGCAGGCCGCCGAGGGTCTGGGTCACTGCGGCGCGCACGAGCACGGACACGCGTCCGTCTTCCTCTCGGACCGGCGCGCCTGCTGCGCGAGCGGCCTCGATCATCTCGGCCACGGTGCGCTCACGGACGCGCTCCTGCAGCGCCGCGGGCTCGACCGTGTACCAGGCGCGCCCGCCGGGCCAGCGCGCGATCTGCTGAACGAGGTCGGTCTCCGACCAGGTGGGCTCGCCCTCGAAGCGCTCGGAGCCGTCTTCGGAGGTGACGGTCGCGTACCGGCCGTAGAGCTGTGTGAGCCGGACGAAGTCCCTCTCGGCGATCTGGTCGAGAGCGGGCATCGCGCGGCCGTAGAACTCGTCCATGTCCCCTGCTGTCTCGGCCCCCCGCTCGCGGCCATAGTCGAGCCCGTCGCCCACGCTCCAAGGATTGGCCCGTGAGAGCAGGCCGCGTTCGCGCGCCAGCCGCGCAGGAAACCCCCCTGTGCACAAAATGTCACTCTCTATTAGCGGGGACTGTCCCTGGAACGAGAGGCGCACGCGATTGTCGCCGATGCTGCGCACGAGGGTGTCCGTGAGGCTGCGCGGGTCGAAGCGGCGGCCCGAGGTTCGGGGGTTGCCGGTGTCCGGCTCGGTGACGGACGCGCCGAGCGACTCGAGCCAGTCGAGGCCTTCGTCGAGTTGATCGAAGATCACGCGTTGCAGCTCCTCGTCCCCGCCGGGACACTCGGCGCGAAAGTCCGCGAAGTCTCGGTGTCGCCAGATGACGCAGCTCGACAGGAGCATCGACCCTCCGGGCCGGTCACCCTTCTCCAGGACGAGTGGCTCGGCACCGAGCTCACGAGCCCGCGCAGCCGCGCAAAGGCCGGCCATCCCCGCGCCGGCTACGACGAGGTCGGCTATTTCAGTGCGAACGTCGGCTTGTGCTCGACGTACTCGATCTTCACGCGCTCCGGCCCCCAGAGGAAAACAGCGCACGTGTTCGCGGCATCGACGACGTCCGCCACCTCGATGCCCAGCTCGCGGGCCTCTTCCAGATGCTCGTCGGAAGAGTCGACGAGCACGGCCAGGTGGTTCAGGAGCGGCCGTTCCGGGTCGCCCGGCTCGCCATCGTGGAACTCGACCCACGCGCCACCGACTTCCACGCGACGGTCGCCGTCAGGCGAGAAGCCGAGCGGGCGGTAGAGCTCGGCCGTCTCCTCCGGGTTGGCGGAGAACAGCGCAACGTGGTCGAGGTCGTACTCGACCTCGGTCTGCGCCTCGACGAGCCCGAGCCGCAGGCCCTCGTAGACGTCGAAGTACGCAGCACCGTCCGTCCGCTCGATGTCGACGCCCTCAAGTCCCTGCAGCGATGCCTCGAGGTCGTTCACACGAAGCGCTATGTGCTTCAGCGCACCCCGCTCCCGCGGCCCCTCGGCTTCGAAGAGCGTCAGCTTGCCGCGTCGCGCGTCCGTGCCGACGAGCGTGAACTTGTCGGTGCGCTCGATGACGTGCATCGAGAGCCGCTCGGTCGCGAAGTCCGCGATCCGCTCGCGGTCCGCGACCCAGAGGGCGACGTGATCCAGAGTCTTGGGCCTCATCACCACTTTCACCTTACCTAGCGGGACGAGGCCCAAAACCTCCCTACTACTTCTTGCGGTTGACGGCAGCGAGCAGCTGCTGCTTGTTCATCCGCGAGCGGCCCTTGACGTTCAGGCGCTTGGCCTGGTTGTAGAGCTGCTCCTTCGTCTGGCCCTTGGAGCGCCGCGTTCCCGAGCGGAGACCCCCGCGCCGGCCCGACGAGATGTCGCGCGTCGAGGAGCGGGACGACGTCCTCGCCTCGCCCGTGCGCGCGCGCTCCTTGTTCACCGTTCTCGCGGCGAGCTCCTTGGCGCGCTTCGTCGAGGCGCCCTGGTCTTTGGCGCCCTCCTTGATGTGCTCGTACTGCCGTTCACGCTTCGAGCTCCATGCTTGCTGTGGCATTGATGACCCCCTTCGTCGCTTTCCAACGAGCGGGGTACCCGGAACCCGGGGTTTCTATTCGAGCGGAGGGTTCTGGACGTTGTGCTCGGTCGCGTACTCGTCCGTCAGCTTGTTGATGGCCTCAGGGTCACCGTACGCGTAGTTGATCTTGACGAAGGGCTCCCACTTGTCGGGCAGCGCGTCCTCGGGAAAGATCGCCTCGACCGGGCACTCCGGTTCGCACGCACCGCAATCGATGCACTCCTCGGGGTCGATGATCAGGATCCGCTCGAACTCGTGGATGCAGTCGACCGGGCAGACGTCGACGCAGGAGCGGTCTTTGATGTCGATGCAGGGCTCGGCGATGATGTAGGTCACGAGCGGGTCAGTCTAGCTAGCTGCCAGTAGCTCCTCGACGAGCTCCGAAGCCCGATCCGACAGGGCAGATTTCGCCACGACCTGGTCGAACCCGGCCTCGTGGGCCCGGCGCAGGCCGGCCGTGTCCTTGTGGTTCGTGTAGCCGAGAATCGGTGCGTCTGGAAAGGACTCGACCACGTCGTTCGGGTCGACCCGCGACACGTCGGCGATCACGCAGTCCGGCGGATCGACGCTGTCCGTCGTCACAAAGCGATGGCCGGGAAGACCGGTCTCGAGCTTCCCCCGGATGTAGAGATCCACCCCTACGAGAAGGATGGTGGACACGGCGCCCGGAGAGTACTACTGGACCGCGATCGCGGGAAGGTCGAGGCGGAGACTCCGCCCCGCGTTGTCCGTTAGGACTAAGGTCGCGGCATGCTCGTAACCGTCGCGCGCGTCGACGAGGTTCCGCCCGGAACCGTGAAGGCGGTCACCGCCGGCGACGAGCCGATCGCGCTCGCCAACTGCGACGGGTCCTTCTACGCGACGCAGGGCAAGTGCCTGCACCTCGAAGGCCCGCTCGGCGAGGGAAAGCTCGACGACGATTGCCTGCTCAGATGTCCCTGGCACGGCTGGACGTACGACGTGCGCACGGGCAAGAACGATTTCGACCTCGCGATCGAGCTCCGCACCTACGAGGTGCAGGTCGAGGACGGAGAGGTCAAGGTCGCCGTCTGACCTCGACCGCGGACTCGCTCTAGCGCGCGCCGGCGAGTACTTCGAGGCGCACGAGGCGCTCGAGGACGCGTGGCGCGCCTCAGACCCCGCCGAGAAGGACTTCTTCCAGGGTCTCGTCCACGTGGTCGTCGCCTGGTACCAGGCCGAGCGTGACAACCGTCCCGGCTGCGAGCGCCAGCTCGAGAAGGCAGCCCGGAGACTCGGCCCGTTCGCGCCCGGCCACCAGGGCGTGGACGTCGCGGCGTTCCTACTTCAGGTCGAGGCGGCGCAGAAGGTCGTCAGAGCCGGCTCGCTCGACCTGCCGCCGCTACACGTCCCCTAGGCCGATCCAGTTGACGAACCGCGCGACCAGCACCCTGAGCCACCAGTCCCGGTGGAAGAAGAGCAACAGGCCGAGCGCGACGAGCATCACCCCGCCGGTCACGCGAATCGCCGTGTAGTGGTCGCGTAGCCAGCGGAAGGCACCCATCGCCCGGGCGAACGCGACTCCGGCGAGCAGAAAAGCGAGACCGAGCCCCAGCGAGTACGCGGCGAGGAGAACGGAACCGCGCAGAACAGTGCCCGTGTCGCTCGCAAGAATCAGGATCGACGCGAGCACGGTCCCGATGCAGGGGGCGGCGCAGACCGCGAAGGCCGCTCCAAGGAGCACCGACGAGCCCTTGCGCTGCGCGCCCGAGACGAGGGTCGGCGCGAACAGGCGCTCGGGCCAGGGCAGCAGGCCGATGAACGTCAGGCCGAGCACGACCAGGATCAGCCCGGCGAGCTCCGCCTGACGCTCGCTGGAGAGCACGCCGCCGATCGCCGCCGCGCCCGCACCGAGGATGACGAACACGACCGTGAAGCCGGCGATGAACGGCAGGCTGCCGATCGCAACGCGCCGGGCCGTCCCGGGTTGCCCGAGCCGCCCAGCTTCGACCGCGGAAACGGCCGACAGGTATCCAGGCACGAGCGGCAGGACGCACGGCGTGATGATGGAGACGAAGCCGGCGAGGAACGCGAGCGGGATCCGCTCAATCAAGGCGCGCGAGCTCGCGGTCGACGCGGCGCTCGGACTCGGGGTCGAGCGCGGCCTCGGGCGGCAGCGGCTCGCGTCCCCGGCTCCACCGCCAGGCGGCGAAGGCGAGCACGAGCGCGGCACCGGCCGCGCCCGCCAGCGGCAGCACCCACGCCAGCAGATCGAAGCCTTCCTTCGGGCGGCGCAGCGAGGATTTTCGGCCCGTACTGATCGACGAGGCGGTCCTTGATCTCCTGCTTGGAGTCGCCGGCCTGGATGCGCACGGCGATGAGGCGCTCGACCTGCAGCGCCGCCGGGGAGCTCGACTGCTCGAGCGTCTCCCCCGGGCAGACCGGGCACATGATCTCGTCCTCCAGATCCGCGAGCGTGGGCCGCGCCTCACTCGCGAGCGCGGCCGGCACGAATGCCAGAGCCACGAGGGCGACGAGCGCGAGCCGCTTCACGTCGCGAGTGCTTCCTGCAGGCCGTCCTCGAGCGCCTCGGCCGTCACCTCACCGCGGATGTAGCCGACGATCAGCCCCTCCCGGTTCACGAAATACGTCCACGGGATCGGCAGCCCGCCGTACTTGGCGAGCACGCGCCCGTTCCCGTCGCGAACGACCGGGAACGTGAGGCGGTAGCGGTCGACGAACCGCTCTGCGTCGCCCGTGAAGTCGGTGGTGTTGACGCCGATGAAGGTCACCCCGCGGCCGCGGTAGCGCTGCCACGCCTGCTCGAGCCTCGGCATCTCCTTCTTGCACGGCTCGCACCAGGACGCCCAGAAGTTGATGACGACGACCTTGCCGCGCAGCGATTCGAGCCGGACCGAGCCGTCACCTTCGAGCCGCTCGAGCGTGAACGACGGAGCCGATGTGGTCTTCCCTTCCGCGAACTGAGCCGCCGGGTTCCCGCCCTCGTCCTGGGCCACCTTCCACACCAGCAGCCCGAGCAGCGAAGCCACGAGGCCGATCGCGACCCCCTGACCAACCAGCTTGAGCCGTCTCACGACGAGACGATGAAGACCTGGCTGCCGATGTCGACCGTGTTGAACAGCCACTCGGCGTCAGGGATGTACATGCGGATGCAGCCGTGCGAGACGGAGTAGCCGATCGAGCCGCCGTTCGGAGTGCCGTGGATGCCGACCCCCGGCTCCGAGAGCCCCATCCAGCGAGTCCCCAGCGGGTTGTCCGGCCCCGGCGGAACCGGCTTCAGGCCCTTCGCCCAGCGCGAGTTCGGTGGGTACCACCACGGGTTCCGCCACTTGACGACGATGCGGAAGCGGCCGAGCGGGGTCGGGTAGACGGACTCGCCGGTCGCCACGCGGAAGCGCTTGCGCAACCGCTGGAAATTGAAGAGCTCGAGACGGTTCGAGCCGCGGTGGATGACGATCGTCGAGCGGAAGGAACGATGCGTCACCTCCGGCCGGCTCAGCTCCGTGCGGATCTTGACCGGTGCGCGGCTCATCGCTGTCAGGCGCCGGTGGATGTTGGCAGTGAGCTCGGCACGCTTGACGGTGACGCCCATCCGCTCGGGCACGATCTTCGGGCGGAGCTTGCGGAGCACGAGGGCGGCGTCGGCCGGCTCGCGGTTGAAGCGGCGCGCCACCGACAGGACGTAGGCGCGTGTCGTGTCGCCGTTGATGAGGACGGTCAGCCCGACCTCGACTCCCGGTTGAGCATTCAGAGCGCGCTCGACCGCCTGCTCGATGCGAGCCGTGGCGCCGAGCACGGACGGCGAAGGGGCGAGTCGGGGGCGACCTCGGAAGATCAGCGGCAGGCCCTCCTCGAACAGCTCCTGCACGACGAACGTCGCCGTCTCCGGCGCGAGGCCGCCGACCGCGATGCCGCCGATGGTCACGCCCGGCGGGATGAGCCCGGGAGCAGGCTCGGTGGTCGAGCCGGTCGTGGCGAGGCCCTGAGCACCGACTCCGGACGCAACGACGAACGCCAAAACGAGGCCTGCAAGGGCACAGGCGACAAGAGCAGCGAGTGCTGGACCGGAGCGTCTCACGCCTGGAATATAGCCTGGAAAACAGACGGATCGTCAGTGATGACCCCGTCGACGCCCAGCCCGTCCAACCTGGCCACCAGAGCCGGGTCGTTGACCGTCCAGGCGAGGACGGCCGCGCCCAGATCGTGGCAGCGCTCGACCACTGATCTGGTCACCACGCGGTAGTTGAGGGTCGCTGCCGACGCCTCCGCCCGCAGGACGAGAGCGGCGATCCGCCAGGGCAGCAGTGGCGGCGCCCGCCGCAGCGCCGCGGCCCGCGCCCGGTTGCGCGGGTAGGTGACGCTTCGGCTCACATCCGGCTCGAGCCGCTTGACCTCGCGCAGGATGCTCAGGTCCATGGTGCTGACGAGCGTGCGATCGACCAGCCCGTGGCTGCGTATCGCCTCGACCAGCTCCCCCTCGTAGCCCCCGTTCTTGACGTCTGCGAGCAGGCCGACGGATGCGTCCTGTGCCAGGAAGGCGAGCGCATCCTCAAGGGGAAGCGGGTCCGGGGCGACGTCGCGGCTCGAGTGCGAGAGGACGAGGCCGCGGCCGGGAAGGCCCAGGACGTCGAACTCGACGACATCGACCCCGGCCTCCAGCGCAAGCTCGAGCGCGCGCAGCGAGTTCGCCGGCGCCAGGGCAGCGGCCCCACGGTGACCGATTCGCAGCAGCGGGCCGTCGTGTCGTCTGAGTCTCACGGGGCGGTCGGTAGCGGGAACTCCTCGAAGCTCCCTCCGCCGGCGGCGAACTCGACGATCATCCGGTCGGTGATCCATTCGACCGGCGCACGATCGTCCGTCCAGGGGTTGCCTCGAAGCCGGCTCTCGCGCAGCCCGCGTGCGAGCAGCAGGCCGAGTGGCCGAATCTCTCCAGACGTGCGCCGCGCGCGGGCCCGGAGGACCGGCAGCGGGGTGACGCGGTCGAGCCCGAGCACGATCTGGTTGAAGCGAAGCGGTTGCCAGGTCACGACCTGTGGGAACTCGCTGCGGAGCGTCCTGGCGATCCCCTCCGCGAGCCGGTGGTCTTTGGGGACCGTGGCCACATTCAGCGCGATCATCCCGCCCGGCTTCAGCCGGTCACGGGCGAGCGCGAAGAACTCGCGAGTGGCGAGATAGAACGGCACGTACGGCGGTCTGTACGCGTCGACGAAGATGAGGTCGTAACGCTCGTCGGTCCGCCGGAGGAACGGGCGCGCGTCGGCGGTGTGCACCTCCAGACGCGGATTGTCGTCGAGCCCGAAGTACCGTCGGCCGACCTTCGACACCGCCCCGTCGAGCTCCACGCCGTCGATGCGCGTGTCCGGGTAGAAGCCCCCGAAGGCTCGGGCGGTGGTGCCGCCCGCATTGCCCAGAATTGCGACTCGCTCAGCCGGGCGGCCGAGCAGGGGCGGAAGCGCCAGGAAGGTGTCCCACACGCCGCCCGTGAGCAGCTCGTCCGCGCGCCAGACCGAGTGCACGGCGATGCCCTCGTTGAGGTAGAGCCTGTGCGCGTCGCCGCGCTCGACCACCTGGATGTACTGGTAGAGCGACTCGTCCTCGTGCAGGAGCCCCGCGTGAGGCTTGATGGCTCCGGTCGGCACTGCGAGCAGCGCTGCGATCCCCACCGGGACCAGCAGCCAGCGCCGGCTCAGGAGGAAGCTGCCGGCCAACGCGACGATCGCAGCGCTCACGAGGAGCGTGCGCTGGGTGCCGATCAGCGGGATCAAGACGAGCGCCGAGAGGAAGGTGCCCAGGAGGCTCCCGATCGTCGACAGGGCGTAGAGACGCCCCGCGACGGAGCCGGCGTCGGCGACGTTCGAGATCGCCAGACGGATCGCGAACGGCGCGACCATGCCGAGCAGGGTCACGGGTGGCGCAAAGAGCAGGAGGACGGCGAAGAAGGAGCCGATCACCGCTCCCGCCGACAGCTGGTCCAGGCCTTCGACGGAAATGTCCAACAGGGGTCTGGCGACGAACGTCACCACCGCAATCAGGACCGCGGCGGCGAGCACGATCTGGCCCAGCAACCGCGGTTCCGGGCGCCGATCCGCGAGCCTGCCTCCCAGCCAGTAGCCGAGCGAGAGCGAAGCCAGCACGAGCCCGATCACGTTCGCCCACACGACGGTTGACGACCCGTAGTAGGGAGCGAGCAGGCGTGCGGCCGCAATCTCAGTTGCCAGCGAGCCTGCGCCCGCGCAGAAGACGAGCGCGTTGAGACGCATCAGCGGCGCCGGATGACGACGATCGCGCAGTCGTCGACGAGCTCGCCGCCGCCGAACGCCCGGCAATCCGCGACGACCTGCTCGGCGAGCTCCTGCGCCGAGAGGTCGCGCCCCGCGGCCAGCGCCGCGTCGAGCCGTGCATCGCCGTACTGCTCATCATCGGCCCGCGCCTCCACGAGCCCGTCCGTGTAGATGCAGACAGTCGTGCCCGGCACGAACGGGTGACGAACTTCCTCGTAGTGCTGCGCCAGATCGACGCCGAGCGGAAGGCCCTGCGGCGAGAGCTGCGAGACCTTGCCCGAGGAGTCGATCAGGCGTGCGGGCGGATGGCCGGCGCGGGCCGCGGCGATCTCGTTGCGCTCCGGGTCGACGGTGACGTACAGCATCGTGATGAACTTGCCGCCGACCAGCTCCTCGTGCGCGACCTCGTTCGCGTGCGCGAGGAAGTCGCCCGGCTCGGGATGCTCGCGTGCCAGCGAGCGAAAGACGAACTTGGCCAGGGCCATGTCGGCAGTCGCCTCGATCCCGTGGCCCGCGACGTCACCGAGAACAGCCGCCAAGCGGCCGTCGGGGAGCACCAGGAAGTCGTAGACGTCGCCGCCGACCTCGACCTGCGCCGACGACTCGTAAACCGCGCCGACCTCGAGGCCGCTCACCTCGGGGAGCTTCTGGGGCAGGAGCGAGCGCTGCATGGTGTCGGAGAAGCGCTTCTGCTGCTGGTACAGACGTGCGTTGTCGATCGCGAGCGCTGCCTGCCTGGCAACCCCGAGAGCAGTCTCGATCGACTCGCGCCCGATCCTCCGCGCAGGATCGAGCGAGACGACGGTGAGCGTCGCCAGTAGCTCCCCGGGAACCGCAATCGGGATCACGGCGGCGGTCGAGCCCTGCTCGAGGAACGGAACGAGCAACTCGTACGATGCGCCCAGACGCCGCGCGCTCTCTGAATCGAGCACCAGCGCCTTTCCCGAGCGGAGGAGGCGGCGGCCCGGCAAGCCCTCCAGCTGCTGCGGGCGCTCGAGAAGCGGCAGCAGCGCGTCGGCCAGGCGGGCATCGGGCACGTGGGAGGCCCGAGCGACAAGGTGGTCGCCTCGCTCTTCGGGAACGCGGATCACGGCCGCATCGACCCCGAGCAGGTCGACCGCCGCGCGGACGACGGCTTCCAGGGTGGCCTCGAGCGAGAGGCTCGTCGCGAACGAGCTCGTGATCTCGTGCAGCGCGCTCAGCTGGCTGGCCCGTGCCGCTTCAGCGGCCAAGGCGCCCTCCCGCTCCGCCGCCAGACGCTTCACGTCCTCGTGGAGACGGGCGTTCTGCACCGCGACCGCGAGCTGGCTGGCAAGCGCAGCGAGCAATGTCGACTCGCTCGGCGAAGGTACGTGACCGAGCGGCAGGTAGACGGCCACGATGCCGATCAGCTCCTCGCGGACGAGCAGCGGGACGGCAGCCACGCCCTCGATGCCCGCTTCCAGGATCGCATCCTGGACAGCAGCCAGCCGTAGGTCCGCGGCAGCGTCGGTGACATGGAGCACGCCCTGCGCCCTGGAGGGGCCGAGCGAGAGCTCGAGCAATCGCTCGGCCACCGATTCGTGCGGCCCGACGAGCCCACGCTCGTAGGCAGCGTGCAGTCGTCCCTGGTCCCGCAGGTAGACCGCGATCCGATCCACCCGAAGCAACTCTGTGATCCGATCGGCGACGGTGCCCAGCGTGTGCGTGAGCGAGAGGTGGGCGATCGCCTGGCCGACCACGGCCAGGAGGGCCTCGGTGCGTTCGAGGTCTGCGGTCATCTCGGTCGCGCGCTCGCCCGCCCGCAGAGCGTGAGCGGCTCGAACGCCGAAGCTTCCGAGGCGCTCGAGCACCGGCGTCGACGGCGGCGTCTGGGCGGAGAAGAAGAGCTGGAGGACACCGAGCGGCGGATTCCCGAGCCTGACGGTGACCAGCGTGGGCGCCTGGGGAAACGTCTCGTCCCGCGTCTCGGCGACGGCGGATTGACCCTCGAGCACTCGCCGCGCGGCGCGGGCCGCGGTTTCCTGGGTCTGCTCTGGGCCCAGGGCTCCGGTGGAGACGACCGGGACGAGCTCGGCCTCGGCCGTTAGGCGCCAGAGTTGTGCCGCCTCGGCGCCGGTCGCCTCTGCGGCGAGGTGCGCGATCTGGTTGGCAACGCGTGTCTCGTCGTGACCGGCCGCCAGGGCCTCGCCGGCAATTCCCAGGGCGTGCTCGGGCGAGGCGTGCGCCGGGTCGGAGCCGTTGCCGGCCCCGAACGCGACCAACGCCAGCGAGAGCTGAGCCGCAGCGACTCGCGCCAGCGTGAGCTCCTCGAGGCCGAAGGCGTCGCCGGTGCGCATCACCTCGAGGCTGGCGGCCGGCCGCCCGGCGATCCAGACCGGCAGCAGACACACCACGTTGGCGTGCACGCGGCCGGCTGCGGCGCGCACGGCCGCTGGAAGCGCCTCCAGGTCGGAGCCCTCTTCGCGCGGGAGCTCCGCGCCTGCGAACGACGAGCCCTGGAGCTCGGCTCCTACGGCTTCCGATCGGGCGGCGACCGCGCGCAGGCGCAGGTCTCCACCCGGATCTGCTACGCGGACGACGGCGATGTCGGCCCCCGCGGCCGAAGCTGCCGCGTCGGCAACGGCGCTCAAAGCCCCGTCCAGCCCCGATTCGCCCGCAATGCGGCGGCCGGCGGTGGCCAGCGCCCCAAGCGCTTGATGCGCGAGGACGTCCATCCTCCTGCCAAGTATCGCGGTCGACGTCCTAAGTAGTGCCATAGACTCACTCACATGGCCCAGCCGGCGCGACGACTGGATCCGGAAGACGCGCTGCAGCTCGACCCTGCTGCCGTGCAGCAGGCGTACCGGCTGCATCGTGCGCGGCGTCGAGCGCGGCGTGAGCGCACGCGCGAAGTCGCGCGCGCCCGCCTGCGGTTCTGGCTCGTCCTGATCGTGCTCGTCGGGCTCAGCATCTGGCTGACCGTGGTCGTGTGGCACCAGATCGAACGGCTCTTCGGCCTCTAGTTCTAGACTCGCTCCGTGGAAACGCCTGAGCCATTCACACCCGAGCCCGGCCCGCCGCCGCAGGAGCGCGACGTGCTCGTCCCCTTGCCCGCGGGTATCTGGGGAGCCGGCGAGCGCATCACGACTCTGGCCGGCATGACGCTCGCCCTGTCGGCCTTCATGAGCTGGTACGCGGGGTCGGGCGACGGCCTGACGATCGCGGTCATCGGTTGGCACACCGGCGTGCTCGGCAAGCTCGTGTTCCTACTGGGCCTCGGCGTCGTGGTTCTCGGAATTCTGCGGGAACTGGGCATCGAGCTGCCGCCGACGATCCCCGAGAGCCTCGTCATCATCGTCTTCGGCTCCATCGCGACGATTCTCGTCCTGATCAGGCTGATCGCGGTACCAGACCGCTTCTTCCCGTACGACGGGCGCGGGATCGGGATCTGGATCGCGTTAGCCGCCTCGCTGGCGCTGATCGTCGGCGGGTTACTGCGAGCAGGCGAGGAGCTGTAGCTCGAGCCGGCGCTAGGTCGGCAGGAGCTGCTTCGTCGACTCGATCAACTGCTGCGGGTTGAACGGCTTTCCGATGAAGCCCTGCGCACCCCGCTGCGCCGCGCCCTTCAGGTCCTGCTCGTCGACCTTGCCGCTGAACATGATCACGGGAATCGACCCGACGCCGTGGCGCTCCTGGACGCGGCGGAGCATCTCCCAGCCGTCCACCTTGGGCATCATCACGTCGAGGAGGATCAGGTCCGGCGACTCCTCGTCGAGTGCCGCGAGACCTTCTTCTGCATTCGCGGCCTCCCGGACCGCGTACCCCTCCATCTCGAGGTTGACCCGGACGAACTCACGGATGCGAGGATCGTCGTCAACGATCAGGATCGTCCTCGACCGGCCGCCGTTAGTTGCCCGAGGCTGTGTCCCGCCCGACTTCGCCAGGAACGAGTCCAGGTCGCCCCGTCGGTAGCGCCTATGACCTCCAGGGGTGTAGAACGCCGGGACGCGGCCGCTGTCAGACCACTTTCGGATCGTGCTCTGGGCAACGCCCAGGTGTCTGGCCGCCTGGCCTAGTGTCAGCCAGTCAGGCTCGTTGGCCGGCACCGGCCTGCGGTTGTTGTCCCCCTCGTTGGCCATGGCTCGTGAATCTAGCTAAATATGCTCTTTCCTCATAGTCGATTGCTAAACGTTCACGGAGACGTAACGGTTACGGTCACCGTTTGAGCGGGCAGGGTCTCGGGCTCCAGGGTGCGGATAGAGGTACTCGTTTCGCCCCCGCGTCGGTTTTCCTCGAGCGCCTGCCCGAGGGCCACTCCAAGTGCGAACAGGACGATCGCGGCCGCGATCGGAGCGCCCCACCTGATGAGCGACGGCCGGCGCCGCTGCCTGGTTCGCCGCTGTCCGTTGCTCAAGGCACGTAGTCGACTGCGCCGCGGGCATAGAGATGAAAGGCGGCATCCTCGACGGTCGCCACGTCTTCGGGCCGAGCCGTCTCGGGCGCGCCGGCGAGACGCTGCGTCTCGGCTCCAGCGCTCGGCGTCCGCGTAGACGGTCGCCAGTTGCTCGAGCGTGAAGGTCTGCCCCACGCGCTTCCTGAGCTCGTCCAGGAGCGAGTCGACCTGCGCGTGCAACCGCTCGTAGACGGGACGCTCTCGAGCGCGAGACTCGAGCCTGCGATGGCCCTCCTCCCACTGCTGCCGCGCGTGCTCGACCGCCGCCGAGGAGATGGCCGGACCCCAGGACATCAGACCGCGACCCCGCGGGCGCTCATGCAACAGGCTTCCGGCCAGAGTGGGCCGATTTCCGCCAGAACGCTCTCGCCCAGCTCGTAGCCAGGGCGCGCGAGGGCGAACGCCGCGTGCGCATGGAGGCACTTGAGCCGCTCGGGCCGGCGGGCACCGCCGATTCCAAGCTCGAGCGACGACCCGTCGTCGCGCCCTGTCTTGGTGCCGGCGAGCTCTCTCCGCACGTCGCGCTGCTCACGCGTCGCGCGCTGCAGGCTCTCGGCCAGTTCCGGGTCGGTGGCGACTCGTTCGCTCCAGCGCTCGACACCGCCGGCCGCCTCGAGCCGCGAAATCGCGGCCACGAGGAACGGGCACGTGACGTAGTACGTCGTCGGGAACGGCTCATCAGCGTCGTCATAGGGCGTCTGCTCGGTGACGGCAGGCATGCCGAACGGGCACCGGACCACGACGCGGTGAAACGCGCGTGGCGGCCGGCCGAGCTGGCGCTCGACGACTGCGCGATCCTCCATGGGGCCGCTGATGCTAGCGGCGGTCTGTGTGTTTGGCCTTCAGCGCCTGGGCGCGACGCCAGGCGTCGATGCCCTTGACGATGAAGAGCCGCTCCCCCGGCTTCACGTAGCCGAGACGCCGAGCCTCGCGCGCGAGGGCCTCCGGCGTGTCCGCTTCCGCGAGCCGGCGCTCGAGGGAGCGTTTCTCCGCACGCAGCGACTCCACCTCGGCGGCGCGCTGCTCGACCGCGTCATTCGTGTCGACGTAGCTCCGGAGCGGTTGGTAGTAGAGGAATGCGACGAATCCGAACACGGCCAGAATGAGCCAGCGGACGAGAAACCGCCCGCGCGGAATACGTTTGCGCTGCTTGATGCGCCGCTTGGCCATCTCGGCGTGAGGTTCGCGCCGAAGGGTCGGCGTCCTGCCGGACGTCGGCTTGTCTTGGCACGAAATCGACACCCACGCACGCGGATGTCCTCAGTACGATTTCCAGAGGGAGGAGGCGGGGAGCGCCTTTAAAAGCGGCCTGGGTACCCGCACGGAGAGGCTACGCGGTATCCACTTTGATGACGTTGGTGGAGCCGGGCATGTTCACTGCCGTTCCGGCCGTGATCACGACCAGGTCGCCGGACTCGACGAGCTTGGCTTGCCGAGCTGCGTTCAGCGACTCGTTCCAGAGATCCTCGACGTCGACGCATTCGCGAATCAGGATCGGCGTCACGCCCCACTCGATCGCCAACTGGGTCACCGACCTGAGGTGGTGCGTCAGAGCGACGATCGGCCTGTGCGGCCGCAGCCGGGCGACCGCCGATGCCGTGCCGCCGGTGAAAGTCGGGACGAGAAGCGCCTTGGCGCCGAGCGCCTCGGCGAGGTCACACGCCGCGTTCGACATCGCCTGCCCGACGGTGGGATTGTCGCCCGGTTCCGGGAGCTGATGCCTGTAGCCGAGAGCGGGCTCGACGGCCTTCGCGATCTGATCCATGTACGAGACGGCCTCGACGGGGTACTCGCCGACAGCCGTTTCCCCCGAGAGCATCAGAGCCGAGGTGCCGTCGAGGATCGCGTTGGCCACGTCGCTGGCCTCCGCCCGTGTCGGCTCGGGCTGGTGCACCATCGTCTCCAGCATCTGGGTCGCGGTGATCACGGGCTTCCCGTGCTGGAGGCTCGCCAGGATGATCCGCTTCTGGATCAGCGGGAGTGTCGCGACGCCGGTCTCGACCCCGAGGTCACCGCGCGCGACCATCACGGCGTCGGTCTCGATCAGGATCGCGTCCAGCGAATCGACCGCCTCCGCTTTCTCGATCTTTGCGATCACATGGGCTTCGGAGCCGGCCTGGTCGATGAGCGAGCGGAGATCGCGAACGTCGGCGGCCGAGCGCACGAACGAGAGCGCCACGAAGTCGACGCCGAGATCGAGCGCGAACTCGAGGTCGTCCACGTCCTTTCTGGTCAGCGACGGAATCGCCAAGGGAACTCCGGGGACGTTCACACCCTTGTGTGTGGTCACGAGCCCACCGTTCACGATCAGACACTTGGCCCTGCCGAGCTCGACCCCCTCGACCTGAAGTCGGATCTTGCCGTCGTCGATCAGCACCTCGTGCCCGACCTGCAGCACTTCTCCGATCGCCTCCGGTGCGATCGGCAGCTCTCCGTCGCGCAAGGCCTCGTCGAACGCGACGACGACGTTGTCCCCGCGAGTGAGCGTGACCGGCTCGGCGAGGTGCCCGACTCGCAGCTTCGGGCCCTGGAGATCGGCGATCACCGCCAGCGGACGTCCGATCTCCAGCTCGACGTCCCGGACGAGCCTGATGCGCTCCGCATGCTCCTCGTGCGTCCCGTGCGAGAAGTTGAGGCGCGCGGCGTCCATCCCGGCCCGAGCGAGCGCGAGCACACTCTCCCGCGTCGACGACACGGGCCCGAGCGTGGCGACGATCTTGGTGCGGCGTGGGCTCACAGCCGCCATGGTCTCAGCGTACCGCGCGACTCGAACGTCACACTGCCCTGATGGACCTTCGAGATTCCTGGGAGCGGAACGCGGCCGACTGGATCCGCTGGGCGCGGAAGCCCGGACACGACAGTTACTGGCGGTTTCATCGCGAGCGTTTCCTCGAACTCGTCCCCCCTCCCGGGCGCCTGACGCTCGACGTCGGCTGTGGCGAGGGACGGGTAACGCGCGATCTGCAGGCCCTCGGGCACCGAACCGTCGGGCTCGACGCGTCCGAGACGATGATCGCCGCCGCTCGGGAGGCAGACCCGAGCGGCGAGTACGTCGTTGCGAATGCCGCCGAGCTGCCGTTCCCCGACGGTCATGCCGATCTCGTCGTCGCGTTCATGTTGCTGATGGACGTCGACGACATGCCCGCCGCGGTCCACGAGCTCGCCCGCGTGCTCGAGCCCAGCGGGGCTCTCGGTCTGGCCGTCGTGCATCCAATCAACTCGGCCCACGACGTCGACCGCGAGCATCCCGATGATCGCCTGGTGCTGGAAGAGAACTATTTCGACCGGCGGCGCTACAGCGATTTCATCGAACGCGACGACGTGAAGATGACCTTCGAGAGCCGCCACTACACGCTGCAGGACTACTTCGAGGCGCTACTCGGCGCCGGCTTCCAGATCGAGGCACTACGTGAGATCGGCGACCCAGAGCACCCACGCTGGTCCCGCTACCCGCTCTTCCTGCACGTGCTCGCGACCCGCCGTTAAGGCGCGATTTGCAGGGGAATCTCCACTTCGTGGATCCTGGATCCATCCTCGGCCGACAGCTCGAAGACGATCAGCTTCCCGGGCCCCGGACCGGTCGCCTTGAACGGAACTTCGGCATCGAAAGTCCCTCTGGTGCCAGACCCCGAGGTCGCGGTCACGAAGCGCTTGCCGAGGACACGGCCTTTCGCGTCCACGACCTCGACGTTGAACGTCGCCTCGAACGTGTTGGCTGTTCCGATGATGCGGAGCGGTGACGAGACCTGCTCGCCGACGGTCGGCGACTCGACGAGGACGGAGGGAGCAAACTCCTCCAGGTCGGCCCGCCCGCGCGGCTGCATGTGCTCGATGGACACCATCCGCACGGTCGGGAATTGCGTCAGCGTATAGACGACCTGGGCGCTTGCCTCCGCGTCCAGCGGATTCGAGAGCTCGACCTCGGCGAGGCCCGTCGAAATGGAGAGCCCTTCGAGCTGCGTACCGGAGGGAATCGACGTTCGCATCCCGGCGGCCTCCTCGAGTCGGGCAGGCCCTTCGAGCAGCTCCGTGATCGCCGCGCGCCCGATTTGCGGGCCGGCGACGACCGTGCGACTCGCGGCGCCGACCTTGCCGTCACGCAGGAAGTAGACGGTCACGATTGCGGGCGCCGTCTCCGGCACGGTCGCAATCGTCTGGATTGGCTCGGTGACCGTGGGCGGTGTCGAGTCGCCCGGGGATGCCTCATCCTCGCTGCCGCAGCCAACGAGGAGCAGCAGCGCGAGGACGCTAGCGACTGAAGCGCGGAAAGGCATCCCAGCCGGGATACGCCGCTTCGGCGCCCAACTCCTCCTCGATGCGCAGCAACTGGTTGTACTTCGCGACCCGATCGCTGCGCGAAGGCGCGCCCGTTTTGATCTGGCCGACATTGGTAGCCACGGCGAGGTCGGCGATCGTCGTGTCCTCCGTCTCTCCCGAGCGGTGTGACATGACCGACCCGTAGCCGTGCGAGCGCGCGAGCGCGATCGTGTCGAGCGTCTCGGTCAGCGTCCCGATCTGATTGACCTTGATCAGGATCGAGTTCGCGACCCCCTCCTCGATGCCCTGGTCGAGACGCTCGACATTGGTGACGAAGAGATCGTCGTCCGACCAGCTGGACACGCTCGCCGAGCCGCTCCGTCAGCTGCTTCCAACCTGCCCAATCGTCTTCGGCTGCGCCGTCCTCGATCGACACGATGGGATACCGCTCCACGAGCCCCGCCCAGTAGTCGGGGAGCTCGTCGGGGGCCACCTCGCGGCCCTCGAAGGCGTACCGGCCGTCGTCGCGAACCAGCTCCGTCATCGCGGGGTCGAGGGCGATCGCGATCCGGTCGCCGTGGCCGGCCCGCTCGGCTGCGGCCATGATCAGATCGAGCGCGGCCTCACTGGAGGGCAGGTCCGGCGCGAAGCCGCCTTCGTCGCCGACCGCCGTTACGAGCCCCTGCTCCTCGAGCAGCGCCTTCAGGGTGTGGAAGGTCTCGACGGCGATGCGGAGACCGTCGCTGAACCGGTCCGCGCCGCCGGGAACGATCATGAACTCCTGGAGGTCGAGTGAGTTCTTCGCGTGCGCCCCGCCGTTGATCACGTTCAGCATCGGCACGGGCAGTACATGGGCGTCGGCGCCACCGATCCACCGGTAGAGCGGCATTCCAGCCTCGGCGGCGGCCGCCTTGGCCGACGCGAGCGACACTCCGAGAACCGCGTTGGCTCCCAGGCGGGACTTGTTCTTCGTGCCGTCGAGAGAAACCAGAGCAGCGTCGACTGCGCCCTGATCGGCAGCGTCGAGGCCGGTCAGCGCCGGGCCGATCTCCTCGCGAACGTTACGGACCGCCTGCTGTACGCCTTTGCCGAGGTACGCGTCGGGATCGCCGTCACGTAGCTCGACCGCCTCGTGCTTGCCGGTCGATGCCCCGGACGGCACGGCCGCGCGTCCCACCTCGCCGGAGCTGAGCTCGACCTCGACCTCGACGGTCGGGTTGCCGCGGGAATCGAGGATCTGTCGTCCTCGGACAGCGGCGATCTCTGTGCTCACAGCTCCTCCTTGGCGAGGTCGAAGTAGCGATCTTGCCTCTCGAGCTCGAGGTCGGCGAAGCGCTCACCCGCCTGGCCCGCAAGCTGTTCCGCTCGCTCGACGCGCTCGACGAAGCGATCGCTCGCGCGGCGGAGCTCCAGCTCGGGGTCGACGTTCAGGCGCCGGGCGACATTGACGCTGGCGAAGAGCAGATCGCCGATCTCCTCCGCGACGCGCTGGTCGGGCGGTGTCTCGGGCGCCGGGTCCGACCCCACCGAGCTCGCCCTTCACCTCTTCGAGCTCGCTCTCGAGGTCGGCCAGCGCCCCCGCCACGTCGGGATACTCGAACCCGATCGCCGCCGCTCGGCGCTGCACCTTGCGGGCGAGAAGGAGTGCGGGGAATGTCTCGGGCACGTGGTGGAAGATGCCCTCGCGCCCTTCCTCCTCCTTCAGCGCCTCCCAGTTCTCGCGAACGCGGCCCGGAGTGCGGGCCTCCACGTCGCCGAAGACGTGTGGGTGACGCCGCACGAGCTTCTCATGGACGGCGCGGGCCACCTGCTCCAGGTCTCCATGCCCGCGCTCTGAGAGGAGCAGGGCCAGGAAGTACACCTGGAAGAGCAGGTCACCGAGCTCGTCGAGCAGCTTCTCGGGTTGACCCGCCAGGGCTGCATCCGCGACCTCGTAGGCCTCTTCGACCGTGTGCGGCACGATCGTCCGCTCTGTCTGCTCGCGGTCCCATGGGCAGTCGCGCCGCAGGCGCTCGGTGAGCTCCTGCAACTCGAGGAGCGCGTCGGCCAGCGCCAACGCTACTGCTGCTGCGTGCCGGTCTTGCCGGTCTCAGGCGGCGAGTAGCCGACCTGGTAGGTCGTCTCGTCGGCGAAGTCCTTCTTGATGCCGTCGACCCAGGCGGTCATCTTCTTCTGCTTCTGCTCTTGCACCAACTGCTGGCGAATAGCTTCCTTGACGTCCTTGAGCGGGGTCGTCTTCGTCTTCTTGACGGAGGTGAGCGGCTGAATGATGTGGTACCCGTACTGGGTTTTGACCGGCTTCGAGATCGCCATTGTTGACCATCGAGAACGCGGCCTTGTCGAACGGCGGCACGGTCTGGCCCCTCGAGATCGTCAGCTTCCCGCCCTGACCCTTCGAGCTCGGGTCTTGCGAGTACTTCTTGGCGAGCGCTGCGAAGCTGGCGCCGCCTTGCAGCTGTGAGTAGAGCGAGTCGGCGAGAGCCTTCTTCTTGACGAGGATATGCCGCACGTCACGCGTCGCCGGCTGGACGTACTGGCTCTTGTTCTTCTTGTAGGTGGCCTCGATCGCCTTGTCGTCGACCTCGACGCCCTTCGTCACCTCGGCGTAGATCTTCTCCTGGATCAACTGGGCGCGAATGTCGTCCTTCACCTGGTCCTCGTCGAGCCCCTGCTGCTTCAGCTGCTCCGCATACTTCTTCTCGCTGCCCTTGAAGTACTGCTTCTTGAGCTGCGCGAGGCGCGCGTCGACGTCCTTGTCCTCGACCTTGATGTCGAAGTCGCCGGCCTTCTGCTCGAACTGCGCGCGCTGGACTAGGAACTGCATGGCCTGTCCGCGCAGCGCCTGGTACTCCTGCGAGCCCGGCTTCGGGAACGGACGCTTCTGCTGCGTATAGCTGCCCTTCGCCTGGTTGATCAGCTGGTCGAACTCGTCCTTGGTAATCGTCTCGTCACCGACGACGGCGACAGCGTCCGACGGCACGGCCTTCTCGTCGCTGCCGCAGCCGACGAGAGCGAGGCCGGCAAACGCAGCAAACAGGACGGTGATTAGAGCGGTTCTTTTCATAGGAATAGCGCCTGGTGCAGCAGTTTTTACCTTGGCTGCCTGGCGCGCGGCCAGTATAGCAGCGAGTTCTTGGGTCGCTCCGAGCACGCCGCGGAATTCATCGTCCCTTAACGGAGACCCTCCTAGGCTGCCCGGCGCGCGTCGAGTATCGCGTCGACCAGGCGAATGGCTCCGGTGAAGTCCCCGTCGCGGAGGGAGACCTCCTTGCGGCCGGTTGCGTAAATCGCCGTATCCAGGCGTTCTCGAAGCTCACCCAGCTCGTCGGAGCCCAGCACGAGCGGCCCGACGGTCGAACGCCCGGACCGGAAGACCAGGTAGTCCGCTCCGAGCTGCGCGAGCTTGAGCTTCGCCTCCTGAATCGCGAACAGGTTCTCGACGGGCTCGGGGAGCGGGCCGTAGCGGTCCACCGTCGCCGCCTCGAGCTCGCGCAGCTCGTCCTCGGACTCGCCCAGAGAAAGCCGTCGGTGGAGATCGATTTTCTGCGCCTCGGAGTCGATGTAGTGCGCGGGCACGTAGGCATCGATGCGCGCGTCCACGCGCACGGGGCGCCCAACGGTGCGCCGCTGGCCGGAGAGCTCGGCGACGGCCTCGCCGAGGAGCTCGACGTAGAGCTCGAAGCCGAGGGCCGCGAGATGGCCATGCTGCTCTGCTCCGAGGAGCTCCCCCGCGCCGCGGATCTCGAGGTCGCGCATCGCGATCGCGAACCCGGCGCCGAGCTCCGTGTGGTCGGCCAGCGTCGAGAGACGGGCTCGCGCCTCAGGGGTGAGCTCCGACGCGTCCGGATAGAGGAGGTACGAGTGGGCGAGAACATCGGAGCGGCCGACCCGTCCGCGGATCTGGTAGAGCTGGGCGAGGCCGAGCGCGTCCGCCCGCTCGACGACGAGGGTGTTCGCCTGCGGGATGTCGAGCCCCGACTCGATGATCGTCGTCGAGACGAGGACGTCGGCGTCCCCACGCAGGAAGCCGAGCATGTGCTGCTCCAGTTCTCGCTCCGGCATCTGCCCGTGGGCCACGATCAGCCGCAGGCCGGGACACAGCTGCTGCAGGCGCTCGGCCGCGTCCTCGATCGACTCGACACGGTTGTGCAGGTAGAAGGACTGGCCGCCACGAGCCGTCTCCCGCTCGAGAGCGGTCTTGACGAGCTCCTCGTCGTACTCCCCGACATGGGTGCGGATCGGCCGGCGGCCCTCGGGCGGCGTCTCGATGACCGAGATGTCCCGGAGGCCCGCCAGCGACATGTGCAGCGTGCGCGGGATCGGAGTAGCCGTCAGTGCGAGCACGTCGACCTCGAGCCGCAGCGAGCGCAGAAGGTCCTTCTGCGCGACGCCGAAGCGCTGCTCCTCGTCGACGATCACGAGGCCGAGCTCCTTCGGGATCACGTCCCGTGAGAGGACACGGTGCGTGCCGATGAGGACGTCCACCTTGCCCTCGCCGAAATCTGCGAGCACCTGCTTCACCTCCGCCGGCCTGCGGAAGCGGGACACCATCTCGACCTGCACGGGGAAGTCGCGGTACCGCTCGCGGAAGGTGTTCCAGTGCTGCTGGGCCAGGATGGTCGTCGGGACGAGCATCAGCGTTTGCTTGCCGTTGAGCGCGGCAGCAAACGCAGCGCGGACGGCAACCTCCGTCTTGCCGAAGCCGACGTCGCCGCACACGAGGCGATCCATCGGCCGCGGCGCCTCGAGGTCCTGCTTGACGGCTTCGATCGCCCGCTGCTGGTCCTCGGTCTCCCGGTAGGGGAACGAGGCCTCGAGGCGCTCGAGCCACTCCTGGTCGAGCTCGAACGCGAAACCGGGCGCCGATTGCCGCTCGGCATAGAGCCGAAGGAGCTCGCCCGCAAGCTCGCGCACGCTCGCCCGGGCGCGCGTCTTCAGCAGGTGCCACGCCTTACCGCCGAGCTTGGAGAGTGCGGGCGCCTTTCCGTCGACTCCGACGTACCGCGAGACCTTTCCGACCTGCTCGTGCGGGACGTAGAGGCGGTCGTCGCCGCGGAAGCCGAGGAGCAGGTAGTCCCGCGTCACCTCGGCGACCTCGCGGGTCTCGAAGCCGAGGAGCTTGCCGACGCCGTGATCCTCGTGGACGACGTAGTCGCCCGTGCGCAGCTCGGTGAACGACTGCAGCGCGCGGCCCACGGAGGGGGCGGTGCGGCGGGGAAGCCGCTTGCGAAAGACCTGCGTGTCTGGGAGCAGGACGATCCCCAGGTCGCGCCAGACGAAGCCCCGCCTGGCCGGGCTGACCGCGAAGAGGACCTCAGCCTCGGCTGGGAGCTCCTCGTCGGTCTCGACGACGCGCGCCTCGGCCCGGCGCAGCATGCCCTCGGTGCGGAGCGCTTCGCCCCGGTGCGGGAAGGTCACGAAGACTCGCTGTCCCGCGCGGACGAAGGCGCGGAGCTCGTTCTCGGCCTCGGCCAGTCCGCGGGCGGCGATGGCCGGTCGCTGCGCCTCGAACGAGAAGGGCTGGCCTGACGGCAAGGGGTCGAGCTCGGCGACGCCCTTCAAGATCGGGAGCTCCTGGCCGAGCTCCTCCTGCCAAACCTCGCGCACCGCATCGGGCTGCCAGACGAAATCGGGCCCGCTCGGGACGATCGGAACCAGGTCGGCGGGAGCCTTCGGAAGCTCCCCGTCGTCGAGCAGTCTGCGGCTCGACGAGATCGGCACGACGCTCGGCGGCGGGATAGACAAACGCTCCGTCGACGGGATGAAGGGTTCGCTGCGTGAACGGGGAGAAGGCGCGGATCCCTTCGATCTCGTCGCCGAAGAGCTCGATGCGTAGCGGCTCTCGCCCGGTCGTCGGGAAGACGTCGATCAGGCCGCCGCGAACGGCGAACTGGCCGCGCTCGTCGACCTGCTCGACCCGCTCGTACCCCGCCAGCGCCAGTTGCTCGGCGAGTGAGTCGAGCCCCGGCTCGTCGCCGACGGCAAGCGAGATCGGCTCGGGCCGCGCGTCCGGAGGCGGCATGCCTTCGGCGATCGCGGTCGCAGACGCGCAGACGAGGCCGCCTGCAGCGAGCACGTCGAGCGCACGGGCCCGCTCGCCCACGAGGTGCGGCGGGGGCTCGAGCCCGGACTCCCAGCCGACACCGCGGCTGGGCAGGAGCGCGACGCGGTCCTCACCGATGTACCAACCGGCGGCCTCGGCGGCGTCACTGGCATCAGCGTCCTCGGGCGCGAGGACGAGAAGCGGCTTCTCGAGCCGTTCGTGCAGCGCGGCGAGGACGAGCGGAAGCGCCGGCTCGGACACGCGGGCGCGAGCCGGAAGGGCCTCGACGAAGGCGGAGAGGCGCTCGCTGTTGGCGAGCTCGAGGGCCAGCGGGTTGAGGACGGGACGGTCCATGACGACTGACGGAACACGCGTTCCGCGGGGCCATCGTACTCGTGCGGTTCGGTGCCCCGCCGTGCGCGGCACGCCTCGTTCCCATCCCTAGCCCCCACCCACCCACGGGGTCGAGATGATGGTGGATCAATCCGCGCGCTGTCTGTGCCGGAGCCGGGTCGAGATACGCGCGGGCCTGGAGCGTGAAGAGCTCCGCGTACAGGCCGCTTCGCTCCATCAACTCCTCGTGCGGCCCTTCCTCGACGATCCGCCCTTCGTGCAGGACATAGATCCGGTCGGCCGAGCGGACACTCGAGAAGCGATGCGAGATCAGTACGACCGAGCGGCCCTCGAGCAGCTCGCGCATCCGCTCGAAGAGACGGCTCTCGGCCCGCGCGTCGAGCGCGGCGGTCGGCTCGTCGAGGATCACGAACGGAGCGTCGCGGAAGAAGGCGCGGGCGAGGGCGACCCGCTGCCACTGTCCGATCGAGAGGTCGAAGCCGCCCGAGAACTCTCGCCCCAGCATCGTCTCGTAGCCCTCGGGCAGGGTCGCGAGGAACTGATCCGCGTCCGAGCGCTGCGCGGCCTCGACGATCGCGTCCACCTCGTCGATTCGCTCCCTCCGCCCCAGGCCCACGTTCTCCCGGGCGGGCAGCAGGTACTTCTCGAAGTCCTGGAAGATCACGGCGACCGAGCGGCGCAGCTCGTCGGCATCGACGTCCGCCACGTCGGTTTCGTCCCACAGGATCCGACCTGAGTCCGGCCGGTAGAGGCCCGCGAGCATCTTCGCCAGCGTGGTCTTGCCCGAGCCATTCTCGCCGACCAGAGCGATGACCTCGCCGCGTTTGATCTCGAGCGAGACCCGATCGACCGCGGGCCGTGTCGCTTCGGGGTAGGTGAAGCTGACCTCCTCCGCCGTCAAGCGCTCGAAGCCGCGCGGAGCGGGTTGCGTGCCCTCCTCGACGTGATCCCCCAGCGTGAGGAACGACGAGTAGTCCCGGATGAAGAGCGTCGCCTCGTACAGCGAGGTCGCACTGAGGTGCAGCCCCCGGAGTCTCCCGCCCAACTGGTAAAGGCCGAACACCGCTGCGCCCGTGGCGGACAGGCTCATTCGATCCGTCACGTAGAGCCACGAGAGCATCGCAATCGTCCCGACGGTCACTGCCGATGACGCGAGTGATCCGATGAGCGCCCGCCCGGTCCGCCGACGCGCGAGCAAACGCAGCTCCGCGATCCGCTCGTCGTACAGCTGGTCGTAGCGACGGCGCAGGAGCTCCGGTAGATCGAAGGCGCGAACCTCCTTCGCCGCATTGCGGCTCATGAGCACGTTCCCGAGGTAATTGCGCTGCCGCTCGTTTGGGGTCATCTCGCGGCTGAACCGGTAGAGGTCGCGTGAGTTCAGCGAAGCGACGATCCACAGCGGCACGTAGCCAACGAGGATGAACGGGAGCAACAGCGGCTGGAGCGCGGCCAGGGCGACGATGAGTGCCACAGCGGTGATGGACGCGGAGACGATGCCGAGCAGCCCGTTCACGGTCTGGAGCGCGCGGTACTGCCCTTGCGCCCGGGCGCGCTGGAGCCGGTCGTAGAAGTCAGGAGACTCGAATGCGAGCAGGTCGACCCGCGTGGCGACGTCGAGCACCCGATCGAGCGCGCGCCTGCCGACGAGCTCGCCGAGCACACGGCTCTGCTCGTTCTGGATCGCCTGCGAGAGGTCGAGCGCGACGGTGATGGCGACGAGCGCCGCGAGCACTGGTGCGAGGTCGGCGAACGAGGGGCTCGCGCCCGCACCGAGCACGGTGTCGAGCACCGCCTTGCCGACGAACAGCTGCACGGCGACCCCGACCGCCGTCAGGAGCTGCAGTACGGACGTGACGAGGAACACGTTGCGACCCGCGCTCCACACGAGTCTTATCGAGTCGGCCAGCAGCCCCGGGAGATCTCGCCACGTGCCCTGCGATCCCTCCGGGTGCTGCACCTCCCACCAGGTCCGCCCGCGCCGAGGCCCCGGCTGGACTCCATCGCCGCGCGCGATCACGTTCATGCTTCTAGTTGTACCGGGCTTGTGTCTCCTCGAGCCCGTCGCGGGCTAGCACCTCAACTGCGTCCGCGGCGCGCCCGACGAGCGCGTCGACGTCGAGCTCGGGCTCGAACTCCGAGAGGACGTAGTCGGCAACGGGGCGGGGGTCGCCCTTCTCGGGGCGGCCGACCCCGACCCGCAGACGCAGGAAATCCTGGGTGCCGAGCGCTGAGGCGATCGACCGCAGCCCGTTGTGGCCCGCCAGTCCCCCGCCGAGCCGAGCCTGCAGGCGACCGGGCACGAGGTCGACGTCGTCGTGGACGACCAGCAGATCCGCCGGGTCGACCTTGAAGAACCGCCGCGCGGCTCCGACCGACTTGCCCGAGACGTTCATGTACGTCTCGGGTTTCAGGATCCCGACACGCAGCCCCTCGAGCCGGGCCTCGGCCAGCTGGCCGTTGAACTTCGAACGGAAGACACCGTCGTGCCGGCGCGCGAGCTCGTCTGCAACGAGGAAGCCGATGTTGTGGCGTGTCCGCGCGTACCCCCCGCCGGGGTTCCCGAGACCCGCGACGAGCAGGTCGAGCGTCGAGGCGCGCTCGCCCCGACGGAACAGACGCATCTAGCTCTCTTCGGCCTGCTGGTCTTCGCCGCCGGCGGCTTCGCCCTCGGCAGTCGGCTCTGCGCCCTCGCCCTCGCCCTCGGGTGCCTCTTCGCCCTCTTCGAGCTCGGCACCCTCTTCGCCCTCCTCGAGCTCCTCTTCCTCGGGCTCGGGCTCGACGATCACTGCCGGCACCTGGACCGATGCGAGCACGGTCTCTTCCGGGTCGTCGAGATAGGTCACGCCCTCCTGGGCCGGAAGGTCGGCGAGACGCAAGGTGTCCCCGATGCCCATTCCGCTGACGTCGAGATCGAGGTGGTCGGGAATCTCCATCGGCAGGGCCTCGATGTTGATCTCGCGCGAGATCTGGGAGAGCACCCCGCCCTCCTTCACGCCCGCGGGCTCGCCGACGAGGGTCACGGAAACCTGGGTCTGGATCGGCTGGTCGAGCCGCACCTCGTGCAGGTCGATGTGCGACAGGCGCCCGCTCGGGACGTGCTGCTGGTAGTCCTTGAGGACGGACGGGCGAGCCGTCGCCTGGCCGTCGACCACCACGTCGAGAATGGCGTGCAGGCCACTGTCACCGGAGAGCACCCGGCGCAGCTCTCGCTCGGCCACGGCGAACGGGTGGGGAGGCTTACCGCGGCCGTACAGAACGCCCGGGATCAAGCCTTCGCGTCGCAAGCGGCGCGAGTCGGCAGAACCGCGCCCTTCGCGCTCCTTGACTTCCAGCTTGATTCGCTCACCAGCCATGACGGCGGAGAAGTCTAGCCAGAAGAACGCTTACTTCTTGATGTGGAGATCGATCCCGAGCAGAACGAGCGGCCAGAGTGCGACCGCGAGCAGGGCTGACACGATCTGCCGCAGAGTGTTCAGGCGCTCGAAGTAGTCGTACGAAGCGGCGATTGCGACACCAACGACGACGTAGATGAGGCCGATGAACTTCGATCGGAACAACTAGAAAAGTTGATTACCACCAGGGAAGATCCCTGAAACCGATTCGTCCTCGAAGACGTTCAAGATCGTCTTGGCCAGGATCTCGGAGACGCTCAGCACCTGGATCTTCTCGGGCTTCGTGACCGGGTCGATCGGCACGGTGTCCGACACCGCGATCTCGGTCAACTGGCTCTCCTGCAGCGTCTCGAAGGCGTCTCCCGGGAGCAGGCCGTGCGTTGCGCACGCATAGACCTCCTTCGCGCCGGCCTCGAGCAGCGCGTCAGCTGCGGCGATCAAGGAGCCGCCGGTGACGATCATGTCGTCGCTCAGGATCACGGTCTTCCCGCGGACACGGCCGATCACCTCGGTCACCGCCGCCACATCGGGTGCGGGTCGCGTCTTGTTCATGAACGCGAGCTCCGAGTCCAGGAGCTCGGCGAAGCGACCGGCCATGCGGGCTCGACCGAGGTCGGGCGAGACGGCGACGACATCCGGGCCGTGGAAGCCCTTGTCGCGGTAGTACTGGGCGAAGAGCGGCAGCGCCGTCATGTGGTCGACCGGAATGCGGAAGAAGCCCTGGATCTGGCCCGCATGCAGATCCATCGTCAGCACGCGGTCGGCGCCAGCGACCTGAAGGATGTCGGCGACGAGCTTGCCCGTGATCGGCTCGCGCGGCTTCGACTTCTTGTCCTGCCGCGAGTAGGGGAACCAGGGAAGGACGGCCGTGATCCTCTTGGCCGACGCGAGGCGCGCCGCGTCGATCATCACGAGGAGCTCGAAGAGGTTGCGGTCGACCGGCTCGCAGCCGGTCTGGACGAGAAAGACGTCGGCGCCGCGGATCGACTCCTCGTAGCGGCAGTAGGTCTCGCCGTTCGCGAACGTGCGCAGCTCGACGGCACCGAGCTCGACCCCGATCCTCTCGGCGATCTTCTCGGCGAGTACCGGGTGCGACCTCCCCGAGAACAGCATCAGGCGCTTCGACGGGCCGCGCTCGATGAAGTGCCCGTGCACCGCCTCGGGCTCGAGCATGGGCTCGTTGGCGGTCTCGAGGCCCGGGAGGGTCGTGGTCAGCTCAGTCATGCCGCTTTCGATCGTCATAGCCCTCCTTGTTGACCTGGCGCGCGCGCCCGAGGGCGAGCGCTCCGGGCGGGACGTTTTTGGTGACGACCGAACCGGCCGCAACCCAAGCATTGTCGCCAAGCGTGACCGGAGCAACGAAGACATTCTGGCTCCCGGTATGGACGTTGCGGCCAATTGTCGTCCTCTGCTTGCCGCTGCCCAGCTCGGGCCGGTAGTTGGCGGTGATAGCCCCGGCGCCGATGTTGGTGCCCTCGCCGACATCGGCGTCGCCGATGTAAGAAAGGTGCGGCACCTTCGCACCTTCGCCGATGTGCGAATTCTTGATCTCCACGAACGTCCCGGCCTTCGCGCCCGCCTCGAGCACGGCTCCGGGGCGAAGGTAACAGAACGGTCCGACCGTCGCATCGGGGCCGATTTCCGCATCGATCGCGACCACATGCGGGCCGACCTCGGCTCCCGCGGCGACTCGCGACTTGCCGCGGAGGACCGTGAACGGGTGGATCACGGCATCGGCTTCCAGCTCGACGTCGGCGTCGATCCAGGTCGTCGCCGGGTCGACGATCGTCACTCCGGCGAGCATGTGCTGCTCGTTGACGCGGTCACGTAACGCGGCGGCTGCGGCGGCCAGCTCGACCCGCGTGTTGACGCCCTCGGCGTCCAGTGCCGGATTGGCGACGTGCGCAGCGACACGCTCGCCACCCGCGACGAGGTGGCGCACGGCATCGGTCAGGTAGAGCTCGCCCTGAGCGTTCGCGGCTTCGAGCTTGTCGACCGCGGGCCAGACGCGATCGGCGGCGAAGACATAGATCGAGGAGTTCGCCTCCCCGATCTTCAGCTGCTCCTCATTCGCGTCGGCCGCTTCGACGATCTCGGTCACTCCACCGTCCGCACCGCGAACGATCCGTCCGTACGCGCCCAGATCGTCGGGCTCGAAGGTCAGCACGGTCGCGGCGGCTCCATCACCCCGGTGAGTCTCCACGAGCCGCTCCAGCAGCTCGGAGGTGAGAAGCGGCGTGTCACCCGATACGACCAGCACGTCGCCGTCGAACCCCTCGAGAGCGTCGCGAGCCGAGGCCAGGGCGTCGCCGGTGCCGCGTGGCTCGGCCTGCACCGCAACCTCGACGTCGTCGAATGCATCCTGGGTGTCCGGCGACGTGACGACGACGAGCTTGCCCGGCTCGAGGGCACGAGTCGCCTGGAGCACCCAGTCGACCATGCGCCGGCCGAGGATCGGATGGAGGTGCTTGGGCGTGTCCGAACGCATCCGGGTTCCGAGGCCACCGGCAAGAACGACGGCTGCGAGGTCGCGTTCGGTCACTGTGTGGAAGGGACGTGCTGGGGCGCCAGGATTCGAACCTGGGATCGCGGGACCAAAACCCGCTGCCTTACCACTTGGCTACGCCCCAAAGAAGAGGACTGCTCAGAACATCAGTCTGCCACGTATCGCCCGGCGAGCTAGCGACGCTCGGCGAAGAGCAGAACCAATGCGAAGACGGCGAACATGGCTACGAGGATCAACGCCAGAGTGCCGACGACGACGACGAGCACCGGGACCAGCGCCACGAAGGCCTGAGACACCGCCGCGATCCAGGCCGCCTGCCGGGCCGCATCCGACCGGAGCCGGCGCGCCCAGGTGAAGTAGAGGACCAGGACCGCCACCGCGACGATCAAGGCGACCGGCAACGAGATGACGTCGAAGACGACGAGGGCGCCCTCGAGGACTGCGATCCCAAGGGCGGTGGCGGTCCGCCGATCTCGGAGCCACCGTCCTGTTCGAGTAGACCCGTGCTCGAGGACCTCGCCGCGCCCGAGCTCGGGGCTGCCGTAGGTCATGGCTCAACCGTACCAAGCAGGCACTGTGAGCCAGGTCTTTCCCAGCGTGCCCAGGGCTTTCCTCGCAGCAGCGGCATCGTCGCGGCGGGTGAAGAGGCCGTACACCGTGGGACCGGCGCCGCTGACGTCGGCACGGAACGCGCCGCGCGCGAGCAGCTCGTCGGCCACCGGAGACGAGGCGAGATCGTTTGGCGGCAGTGCAGCCAGGTCGCGCGGCCGCTCGATCTGCGCCAGCGCTCGGCGCAGCGCTGCTCGCCGGTTCCGGAAGGCCTTCGCGCCGCCGCGCTCGTCAAAGGCTGCATACGCCTCGGCGGTCGACGTCTTCACCACGGCGCCGGGTAGGACGAGCACGACGTAGTAGTCCTGCGGCAGCTCGAGCGGCGTGAGCTCTGTGCCGTCGCCCTCGCCGAGCTGCGGACCCTGGGTCAGGAAGAAGGGAATGTCCGCACCGAGACCCGCAGCGATCGCGGTCAGCTGCTCGTCGAGTAGCGGCTCCGGCAAGGTCTGGTTCGCGAGTAGAAGAGCCGTCGCGGCATCGGAGCTGCCGCCTCCGAGCCCGGCCGCGACAGGAATGCGCTTCGTGATCGTCGCCGCCCAGGACGGTTCGGTCCCGGCCGTCTCTGCCAGCGCGACAAGGGCATCGCGGACCAGCGAATCCTCGGGGAAGCCGTGCACCTCGAGCCCGCTCGCGGGCCGTAGAGCGACGCGGTCCGCGAGATCGAGTCGCTGAAGGATCGTGGCAACCTCGTGCTTGCCGTCGGGCCTGGTCGCGCCGACCACGAGCGCGAGATTGATCTTGGCCGTCGCGGGCCGGCGGATCATCGCAGCGCCTCGGCCAGGGCGGCGAACTCCTCGGGCTCGAGCGCCTCGGCCCGGGTTTCCGGTGGGCGACTGATCGCAGCCAGGGCGTCGGCCGCTCGTTCGCGCTCGGCGAGCCCGGCGTGCGCGACCGAGTTCGGCAGGGTCTTTCGCCGGTGCGAGAACCCGGCCTCGACCACTTGCTTCACGTGCGCGTAGTTCGCGGGGAGCTCGCGGCGCCGAAAGGCGACGAGGGCGGAATCGACGTTCGGGGGCGGACGAAAGACGGTGCGGGAGACGGGATGGAAGCCGGTGCGCTCCGTAGCCAGCTGGAGGAGGACGGAAACCGCCCCGTACGCCTTCGTCCCGGGGCGGGCGAAGAACCGGTCGACGACCTCCCGCTGAACCATGACTGTCCAGAGCTCGAGGCTCGGCAGCCCGTCCAGGCTCTCGACGACCAGCGGGGTGGCGACGTTGTACGGGAGGTTCGAGACGAACTTCTGCGGGGCGGGACGCAGGGCCGCGAGGTCCATGCGCATGGCATCGCCGTAGACGACCTCGACGTTGGACCGGTCGCCCAAGCGGTCGGTGAGGTGTGGCTCGAGCGAGCGGTCGAGCTCGACCGCATGCACCCGGGCGACCCGGTCGGCGAGGTATGTGGTCAGGACTCCGAGCCCGGGCCCGACCTCGAGCACCACGTCCTGCGGGTCGAGCTCGGCGAGGCGCCCGATGACCCCGAGGATGTTGTCGTCGACCAGGAAGTGCTGCCCCAGGTCTTTGTTCGGGGTCGGCAGCGTCACGGCAACGAGAAGGCGACCGAGGCGTTGGCGTCGATCTGCGCGGCCAGCTCGTCGGGGCTCTCGCCGCGAGCGGCGGCCAGGACCTCGACGGTGTGGACGACGTTCGCGGGCTCGTTCGGACGGCCGCGCCGCGGCTGCGGGGCGAGGTAGGGACTGTCGGTCTCGGCCAGGATGCGCTCGGGCGGGATGCGCGCGGCCGCCGACCGCAGAGCCTCGGCCTTCGGGAACGTGACGTTCCCCGCGAACGAGACGAAGTACCCGCGATCGAGCGCCGGTTCGAGCAGCCCCGGCGACGAGAAGCAGTGCAGGACGACGGTGCCGTGGAACCCGGCGAGGACGCGCGCCGTGTCGTCGTCGGCGTCGCGGTTGTGGATGACGACCGGCTTCCCCAGCTCGCTCGCCAGGTCGAGCTGCGCCTGGAACAGGCGCCGCTGACTGTCCGGCGATGCGTGGTCGCGGAAGAAATCGAGGCCCGTCTCCCCCACCGCGACCGCCTTGTCGTGCGTGAAGAGCTCACGGAGCTCGTCGATCCGGTCCGCCTCGCTCCCGCCCGCCTGATGCGGGTCGATGCCGAGGACCGCGAACACCTCGTCATGACGGTCGGCGAGCGCGACCGCCTCCCGGGAGGACTCGATCCCGGTGCCGACCGTCACCACGCGATCGACGCCGGCGTCACGCGCTCGTCGCAGCAGCGCGGACGGCCGGTCTGCACACGCGTCTAGGTGCGCGTGCGTATCGATCAAGCGGCCGCGGCCGGAAGGTCGACGCGCGGGAAGAGCGGCTCAGCGGCCTCGATGCCCTCGGCGGACTGCGCACGACCCGGCGCAACGAGGTCCCAGGAGAGATCGTCGGGCTGCCGCAGCGCGGCGAGGATCCGCGCGGAGGTCTCGGGGAGATACGACGAGATGGCCACGGCGACCGCGCGCAGGCCGTCGGCCAGCTCGTACAGGACTCGGTCGAGCTCCTCCACTCGCGACTCGTCCTTTGCGATCTCCCACGGCTTCGTTTGCTCGACATGCCTGTTCAACCCGCGGACGACGTCCCAGATCGAATCGAGCGCACCGGTGAGGTCGTACTCGTCGAGCAGGGCCGGAACGTCGCGGCCGATTCCGACGACGGCGTCCGCGATCACGCCCGAGCTCTCGGCAGGAGCGACCAGCTGTCCGTCTCGCGACCGCGCAATCAGCGCAGTCGTCCTCGAGAGCAGGTTTCCGAGATCGTTGCCGAGCTCACGCTCGTACCGCTCGTGGAGCTCCTCGACGGAGGCGTTCCCGTCCTGGCCGAACCGCGCCGCCCGAAACAGGTAGTACCGCAGCGCGTCGGCTCCGTAGACGTCGATCAGGTCGAGCGGCTCGATGACGTTGCCGAGCGACTTCGAGATCTTCTGCTGGTCGATCGTGAGATACCCGTGGACGAAGAGCTGCTTCGGGACCGGGTAGCCCGCGGAGAGCAGCAAGGCGGGCCAGAACACGCAGTGGAAGCGAAGGATGTCCTTCGCGAGCAGGTGACGAACCTCGGGCCAGAAATGCTCGACCAGGTTCTCGCCGTCCCGCGCGTACGAGAGAGCGCTCAGGTAGTTGATGAGCGCGTCGACCCAGACATAGGTGACCTGGTCCGGCGCCCAGGGAAGCGGCACCCCCCAGGGCTGGCCCGCGCGGCTGATGCTGAAGTCCTGCAGGCCCTGCTCGATGAAGCTCCGGGCCTCGTTGGCGCGGAACTTCGGCAGGACGAAATCGGGACGCTGGTCATAGAGCTCGAGCAACCGGTCCTGGTAGGCGGACAGGCGGAAGAAGTAATTCTGCTCCCGGATGTACTCGGGCTCGACACCGTGCTCCGGGCACTTGCCGTCGACGAGCTCGGCCTCCGTCTTGAAGGCCTCGCAACCCACGCAGTAGAGGCCCTCGTAGGTGTCCTCGTAGATGTCCCCGTTGTCGTAGATGCGCTGGAGGAAGTCCTGGACGAACGCCTTGTGGCCCTCGTCGGTGGTGCGGATGAAGAAGTCGGGGTGAGCATTCACCCGCTCAGGAAGCGCGCGCCAGTGCTCGACGATCTGGTCGGCGTACTCCTTCGGCGTGAGGCCCTGCTCCTCGGCGACGCGCGCGACCTTGGAGGCGTGCTCGTCGGTGCCCGTGAGGAAGAACGTCTCGTCGCCGCGCTGCTGGTGATGGCGCACCAGGACGTCCGCTGCGATGGTCGTGTACGCATGACCGATGTGCGGCGTCGAGTTGATGTAGTAGATGGGTGTCGTCAGGTAGAAGCGCATCACGATCAATGATAGGCCTGGCCGCCAGCCTCACCGGCGCCCGCGCCGGGACCCCACGACGGCTCAGCCCGACGAGCCCGCAGAGGACGAGCCCGACGCCGACCGGCAGCCCGACCAGGAGAGCAAGCCGACGTCTGTGAGTGACCGCCGGGGCGCGAACGGAGGTCTCGAGTCGCCGGCTTCTACTGCTCCGAGCGGCGCGGCCCGGCTCCGCTGGGGTTCGGACCGGTCGGCGAGCCGACCTGGGTTGCGCAGCTTCCCGCGCCGCAGTGGGCGCGGGAATCGCGACGGGACTCCGGCGACGTGCGGCCTGCTCACGTGGCGCAGAGCGAACCGAGGCCGGGGCCACAACCCGCACCCGACCGGGCACGACCCGTGTGCCGCCCGACCGGCGGACGGCAGTGGCCGGCGCCGGAGCGTTCCGAGGTCGAGAGCGAGCGCGCTTCATCGGCGCGGAGCGGGCGCGCCGCGCAGGCGCGCTGTTCGACCCTGTTGCGACCGAGGTCTGGGCAGGAGCAGGCGCAGCAGGGGCGGCGGTCGGCTCGGCCTGCGAAGCGCGCGCAGGGAGCAGGCTCAGTGGATCGAGGTAGCCGTGAGGCTCGGCCGTGACTCGGATTCCGAGGTGGACGTACGGCCCGGCGTGCTCGACCTCTCCGCTCGGGCCGACGGTGCCGACGCCCTCACCCTCCTCGACCGCGGTCCCGACACGGACGCCCACGGACCCGAGATGGATGAGCGTGATCGAGTAGCCGTCCTCGGTGCGGATCGTCACGCCGAGCCCCGCATGCGGCAACGAGCCGGCGAACGCGACCACGCCGTGCGCAGGTGCGCGCACATCGGCGCCTGAGACCGCCCCGATGTCCACGCCGCGGTGCTGCCCGCCCAGGTACGGATCGTCCTCGGCGAGAAAGCCCTGGAGCACCGGGCCGTCGACGGGCCAGCTCCACGCCCCGGCCGCCGGTGCGAAGACGAGAGCTGCCAGCACGGCGAGCAGCTGCAAGAACATTCTGTTGCCAATTTTGAAAACCACGAGCCGGCACGGTAACAGGGTGGTCGGCTGTTGTCAAATCTGGCTACAGAGAGGGGCGATAGAGGCGGTTGCGCGCCACGCCCGTGAGCCGCGAGACGATCTCCGCCGCGCGACGGCGCCCGACCCCCTCGGCGACGAGCTCGGCAACGGCCTCGAGCGCCTGTACATCGTCCGCCTCAATCGTCGGCGCGCTGCCGACGACGACGGTGATCTCGCCCTTGGGCGCCTCCGAGTAGCGCTTCGCAACCTCGGCCGCTGTCCCCCGCACGACCTCCTCGAAGCGCTTCGTGAGCTCCCGGCAGACCGCCACCGGGCGCGCCGGATGGGCCTCTGCAAGCAAGGCCAGGCTGGCGGGAAGCCGACGGGGCGACTCGAAGGCCACGACGGGATGCGGCCACGCGCCGAGCTCCTCCCACAGGGCGCGCAGCGCGCGCTCGCCGCGAGGCAGGTAGCCGACGAACTGGTACCTCTCGCCGACGAGCCCGCTCGCCACCAGCGCCGTGTCGACCGCCGAAGGCCCCGGCAACACGGTCACCGGGACGCCGGCCTCGATCGCGGCGGCGATCAGCCGCGCACCGGGGTCGCTGACGGCAGGAAGGCCCGCGTCGCTCGCCAAGGCGATGCGCTCGCCGGCTTGCAGCCGGGGGAGCACCTCGGCGGTCCGCGCCGCCTCGTTGTGCTCGTGGTAGCTGAGCAGCCGCGCACGGATTCCATGCCGCTCCAGAAGCTTCCCCGTGTGCCGCGTGTCCTCGCAGAGCACGAGCTCCGCCTCGGCCAGCTCGCGCAGCACGCGCAGGGTGACGTCCTCGAGGTTGCCGATCGGAGTCGCGCAGACCGCGAGCGGCACTACACGAGAGCCTCGTAGGCGACGAACCCAGCGCCCACGAGGCCCGCTCTCGGCCCGAGCTCGGCCGGGACGATGCGAACGGTGTCGCGGCCCGGAAGCAACGCTTCGCGCGCGACGACCTCCTGAGCCGGGCCGATCAGCAGCTCGCCGGCCTGACCGAAGCCGCCGCCGATGACCACGACCTCGGGCTCGAAGATGTTGATCAGGCTCGCGATCCCGGCGCCGAGCTCTCGGCCGATCTGGACGAGTGCCTCGACGGCGGCCTCGTCACCGTGGTCGGCCGCCACGACGAGCTCAGCGCCACCGGAGCCCTCCCCCAGCAACTCCCTGGCCACCCTGTCGGCCGCCTGACCCGAAGCGACTGTCTCGAAATGGCCGGTCCCACCGCAGGGACATTTGCGGCCGCCGTAGTGGACCACCATGTGCCCGAGCTCGGCGCCGGCTCCGGTCGCGCCGCGGAACGGCCTACCGTCGAGGATCAGCCCACCGCCGATGCCCGTTCCGAGGGTCAGCAGCACCAGGTTGTCCGCGCCGCGGCCGGCCCCGATCTTCCACTCTGCGATCGCCGCCGCGTTTCCGTCGTTGTCGATCGCCGTCGGCAGGCCAAAGCGCTCGGTCATCCGAGCGCGGACGTCGAGATCCGCGCAGGGGATGTTGGCGGAGGAAATGATCCGACCTGCCCGCTGATCGATCGTGGACGGCAGCCCGAGACCCAGAGCGGCGGCCCGGCCCCCAGCGTGCACCTTCTCGATCAGCTCGTCCAGCTCCGCGAGGAACTCCTCCTGCGAGCCCACCTTGGTCTTGCGCGTGAGGGCGTCTTCGATGCGCCCGTCCTCGTGGATGAGCGCTGCGTTCATCTTCGTTCCGCCGACGTCGACGCCGATCACGGGGGGCCTGGCCACGCGGCTACGATACGCCGCCGATGAGCCCCGAGGACAAGCCGTACCGCGTGTACCGCGGCGGGCGCGTCAAGGGTCGAGTCCCGACGGTTCAGAAGCCGGAGCGGACGACGAGCCGCGACGGACGCCGTCGCCCCCCGCTCCGCTACCCCGGTCCAGGGGCCAAGGAGCGGCCGAAAAGGCGCATTGGCTGGCGCCGGGGCGTGCTGCTGGCGCTCGGCCTGCTCTTCGTGTTCTTGATCGTCTGGACCGTGCTGGGCTTCCTGTCCGTCCGGCAGGGGGCCAAGGAGGCGAACGCCCGCCTGGGGCCGCGCGCCGAGGCCGCCCTCGAGCCGCAGGACGGCCTGCTGCTCTCACATCCGAGCGTCATCCTGCTTCTCGGCACCGACCACGCTGCGTACCAGCGCGCGCGCAAGGGCTTTCGGCGCTCGGACTCGATCATGCTCATCCGCACCGATCCCGGGCGCGGTCGGATCGGCTACCTCACGATCCCGCGCGACCTGCGCGTCGAGGTTCCCGGTTACGGCTTCGAGAAGATCAACTCGGCCATGCAGATCGGCGGGCCCGCGCTCGCGATCCGGACGATTCGCCAGATCGTCCCGGAGGTCAACCACGTCGTCATCGTCAACTTCGACGCCTTCAAGGAAGTGATCGACAAGGTCGGCGGCGTGACGATCGACGTGCCGGGCCCGATCCTCTCCAACAAGTTCGACTGCCCGTATCCAACCCAGGAGCGCTGCGACCGCTGGGCCGGCTGGCGCTTCGCCAAGGGGAAGCAGAAGATGGACGGCCGACGCGCGTTGATCTACTCGCGGATCCGCGAGAACCGGCTCAACCCGGCCGAGAGCGACATCACGCGGGGCCAACGGCAGCAGGACGTGATCCAGGCCCTGCTCGGGGAGATGGCGAGCTTCCGCGTGTGGTTAAAGCTGCCGTTCATCGGCGACGACCTCATGAGCCCGCTGACGACCGACCTCTCCGCGGGTCAGTTCATGCAGCTCGCTCTCGTGCAGAAGCGCAGCAACCGTGAGGTCCGCTGTCGCCTGGGTGGCACGCCGCAGAACTTCGGCGGCGGATCGTTCATCCAGCTCGACGAGGAGGCCCGGCGCACGATCCTCGCGTTCCGCGGCCAGTCGGCTCCGCAGCCTCCGCTCCCCGGCTCGACCTTCGGCTCCGGCTGCCGGTGAACATCATCTCGTGGATCCTCTTCGGGCTCATCGCCGGCGCGGTGGCGCGGCTCGTCGTTCGCGGCCGGCAGGAGATCGGGTGTCTGGCGACGATCGCGGTCGGGATCATCGGGGCGTTGATCGGCGGGCTGCTCGGCGAGCTCGTGTTCGGCGAAGAGGTTCGTTTCGGCTGGGATCTCGGGCCGTTCCTGCTCGCCGTGGCGGGCTCGGTGATCCTGCTGCTCACGCTCGAGGCGATCGGGCGGCGGGGCTAGCCGCCCATCAGGTCTCGACCTTTTTGACGTCTTTCTTGTCGCCCTTGTCACCCTTGTCGCCGGAGTCCGACTTCGAGGGCTTCTCGCCATCCGAAGAAGGCTTGCGACCCTTTTTCCCGTAGTCCGTCGAGTAGAAGCCCGAGCCCTTGAAGTGGGCTGCGACGGGATACAGAACCTTCTGGAGGGGGCCCTCGCCGCAGACGATGCACACTTCCGGCGGCGGGTCACTCATCTTTTGAAAGAGCTCGAACACATGCCCCTTAGGGCACTTGTATTCGTAGATCGGCACCGCCAGAAGGCTAGCAATGGGGTCTGAAGTGCTAGCTTCGGCGGCCCGTGGCTCAGGCGCCTGTGACTCGACCGAGAGAGCCCGGGGACCCGCCCGCCTCGACTCGTCCCGCCCGGGCTGCGTGGGTCGTCCCGCGAGCGACGCTCGAGCCGTCCCCGAGGACGTTCTGGCTCGGCGTGACGGCGTGCTCGATCGCCGTCGCCGGCTTCCTCCTGTTCCGCCTGAACGCCTGGCCGCCCCACGAGGACGAGACCCTCGCCCTCTTCGTCGGGCGCGAATCGCTGCCGGACCTGCTGGAGACGGTGCAACGCGAGCGCGGCGGCGCGCCGCTCCACTTTCTCTTCGCCTGGCTCGTCGCACATCTCGGCGGCGGCCTCGGAGCGCTTCGCTTCTTCTCGGCGCTCTTCGCGGTGGCGAGCGTCCCGGTGATCGCGGCTCTCTGCGCACGACTTGCCGGGCGGGCCGCCGCGCTGGTCGCGACTGCGCTCGTCTCCGCGAGCTGGATGCTCCTGTTCCACGGGATCTACGGGCGGATGTACTCGCTTTTCTTGCTGACCAGCACCTTGTCGTACCTCGCCTTCCTCGTGGCTGTCGAGCAAGGCGGCCGGCGCCGTTGGGCGCTGTGGGTCGTGGCGATTCTGGCGGCGGTCGCCACGCACCCCTACGGCGCGCTCGTGCTCGCGTCCCAGTGCCTCTACGTTCTCGCGCGCGCGAGAACACGAGAGGCGATCGGCGCTCTGGTCGCCGTGGCGGTTCTAGGCATCCCGTTCTGGTATTCGGACCTGATCCTCGCGGGACGCTTCGACGTCGGGGTCGGGGCCGGCGGGGAGCGGCTCGTCGGCCCGCTCGCGATCCTCGAGTACCTCGGACGCGTGGCCGGGGACTTCACGGCCGGGTTCACCCTGACGCTGATCTGCGTGCTCGTCCTCGCCGCGGTCGGTGCGCAGCGGCTGTGGCTGCGGAACAGGTCTGCCGCCGTGCTGACCGCCCTCGTCGTCCTCGTCCCCTCTGTCGCCCTCCTGACGGCCGAGCTCGGTGATTCCACGTCGCCGGAGTCGCGCCACCTCGTCTTCGTGCTCCCGTTCTTCGCGTGCCTCGTCGCACTCGGGCTCCTGCACGGCTCTCGCGGACGGATCGGAGTGGTCGCGGCCGCGCTCGCTGCCCTGCTCGCGGCAGAGGTCGCCTGGGGCTGGGACAAGACGCCTCCCCTGTACGAGGGCGAGCCCTCCGCGAGAGTGCAGGCTCGGAAAGCGGCCTCCGCGTGGCTCGCCGCCGACGCGCGACCGGACGACGTCCTCTTCGGCTACGAGCCGCTCTACCTCGGTGCCTGGGAGCGCGAGCGGACGGGCTTCTCACGAACCGTCGTGCCCCGCGCCGACGCGAAGCTCGCGCTCGCCGAGCTACGGTCGGCCCGCGCCCTCGGACGCGGAATCTGGATCTTCGACGCGAGCGACACGAACAACTTCGATCAGCGCATGTCGATACCGCTGCGGTTTCCGAAGCCACGCCAGCAGTACGACGCCCGCGTGTTCGGGCCCTTCCTCGTCATTCGCAGCAAGAGCCGGACCGGGACCCCGCGTGCCTTCCTCGAACAGGCGCGGGCGGCGCAGCTCGTCGGCAAGTCGCTCTACATCGGAGACGCGGACGTGAACCTGGTCACCGTTGACCGGGCGCTCGCTCGCCTCGAGCGCGGGCCGTGACCGCGTCTCGCTCGATCGTCTCCTTGTAGCAGGGCGCGTCTTCGAAGGCCGCGAGGCCCGCCGGATGGCGCGGAGCATCCCGCTTGCGCCTTCTGCGGGCCGTGGCAATCACTGCCGACGCTCCGATCAGTCCGCCGACGAGGAGGGAGCGCAACCGCTCCGCGCGGCGATCGTCGCCGTCCATGGGAGCGATCCTATGCCCGTATCTAGTCTCATGTCCGCATGGAATCTCAATCATCCTTCGACGCGTAGCGTGCTCATCTGCTCCCTCGGTGACCTGCTCCTCGACGTGATCGTCCTGACGGACGGCGCCGTCGAGTCGGACTCGGAAGGCTCGACCCAAACGAGAGCCGGCGCCGGCGGGCAATCGGCGAATGTCGCGGCCTGGTCGGTCGAGCTCGGCGCGGAGGGGCGCTTCGTCGGCAAGCGCGCGGCCGACGCTGCGGGTGGGATCGTGGCGGCCGAGCTCGCGGGACGGGGAGTGGACGTCGTCGGGCCGGTCGCCGATGGTCGCAACGGCATCGTCGTTTCGCTGGTCGACGGCGACGGCCGGCGAACGATGCTCACCGACCGCGGTGTCGCGCCCGAGCTACGCGCCGAGGAGCTCGAGATGGGCTGGTTTCGCGGCTGCGACGTGCTCCACCTCTCCGGCTACTCGCTCTTCCGCAACCCGATCGCCGAGGCAGCCGCCAAAGCGGCCGGCGCGGTGCAGACGCTCGGCGGCCGGCTCAGCGTCGACCTCTCGAGCGCGACCGGGATCGAGGCCGTGCGCGATGCGTTCCTACAGCGGCTGGAGTTGCTCCAACCCGACATCGTGTTCGGGAACGAGAGCGAGCTGGCGGCCCTCGGTGCCGATCCACCCGCACGCAGTGTGGTGGTGAAACGCGGTGCGGCCGGCTTCACGGTCGACGGGCGCGAGGTGCCCGCTGCCCCCGCCGAGGTCGTGGACACGACCGGAGCGGGCGACGCGCTGGCGGCCGGGTTCCTCGTCGGCGGGCCTGAGCTCGCGGCCGAGGCGGCGGCGCGGTGCGTGGCCAAGCTCGGAGCGATGCCGTGATCCGTCTCTCACGCGAAGTCGGGGAGGCGATCCGGAGCCGTGGTCCGGTCGTCGCCCTCGAGACGACACTCGTCGCACACGGGTTTCCGCCCGGAGAAGGCATTGCGGTCGCACTCGAGAGCGAGCGACGAGTGCGCGAGGCCGGGGCGTTGCCCGCAACCGTCGGCGTCCTCGACGGCAATGTGCGCGTCGGGCTCGGAGAAGCCGAGCTCGAGCGCTTCACGATCGACGCGCGCAAGGTAGGCCCTCGGGACCTCGCCGCCTGTGTAACCCAGGCGGCGATCGGAGCGACGACGGTCGGAGGCACGCTGGCCGTTTGCCGCGCGGCCGGGATCGGCTTCCTGGCCACCGGGGGCATCGGCGGCGTGCACCGCGGGGATCGGCTCGACGTCTCCGCGGACCTCGGCGAGCTCGGCCGGACCGAGGCCCTCGTCGTGTGCTCGGGCGCGAAGTCGCTGCTCGACGTGTCCGCCACCGCGGAGCTGCTCGAGACCCTCGGCATCCCGGTGCTCGGCTATCGCACCGACACGCTGCCCCGCTTCTACTCGGCGACCGGCGGCCCGCCGGTCTCGGCCCGAGTCGAGTCGGCGGAGGAGGCGGCCCGGATCGCGAGAGCGCACTGGGGCCTGAACCGACATTCGGCGCTGGTCCTCGCCAGGCCTCCGGACGAGAGCCTCGACGTCGACGACCTCATCGAGGCCACCCTCGCCGAGGCCGACGATCAGGGGATCGCGGGCCCGGACGTCACCCCGTACGTGCTGGCACGCCTCCATGAGCAGAGCGACGGGCGCACGCTCACGGCCAACCGGGAGCTGGTGGTCGCCAACGCGCACCTCGCCGGCGAGGTCGCGGTCGCGTACTCGGCGGCTACCTGAGCGTCTGAGCGGACTCCTGCCATCGTCCGGTCGACCGCGCGCTACGACACGCTGGTCGTTGTGCGGGCACGAGGATTGGCGTGCTTTTAGTCGCCGAAAGTGCAGCGCACTTTCGGCGAGTCCGCGGCCCGCGGCGGCTAGCTAAGAGCGGCGAGCAGCTCGTCGATCTCGAGCGCCTGCAGCGTCTGCAGCTTCGCGCTGCCGCGGGCGCCGAGGGCGACGGACACGCGGGCGATCGTCGCGGCGTCGGGCGCCTCGACGACGTTGATGAAGTCGAACGGCCCGAGCGTCGCCCACTGGTGCAGCACCTTGGCGCCGAGCTCTTCGACGTCCTTGTTCACCGCTCGCAGGCGATCGGGGTTCGACTTCAGCGTTTGCACGCCCTGTGCCGTGAGGTTCGAAAGCAGAATGAAAATGGGCATGACCGGGAGCCTAACCCCGTTCGATGACTTCTCGCCCGGGGTCGTATGCCGGGTCGTCCTTCGGCAGCGCATCGTGCGACCACTCGCGCATCTTCCAGCCGGGAACCGGCGTCTCGCAGTCGGCCTTCGGCACGAACCGGGAGCGCTGTACGAGCTTGTACTCGTGGATGTAGCGCGGGCAGTTCGGGAAGACCTCGGTCGCCCGCACACGGATCACGAACTGCGCCTCGGGATATTCGGCCAGGAGCGGGTCGTTCTCGTCCACTGAGGCGATGCCGTTCAGCCGCATCCGCTTCCGGCCCTCGAAATCGATGAACAGCAGCCCGACATTCGGGTTGACGAGCATGTTCCCCGCCGTGAGGTACATGCCGTTCCCGTCGTAGTTCGGGAACGCAATCGTGCGCTCGTCGAGCACCCGCACGAATCCGGGATCGCCGCCCTTGTACGAGGACTGCGGGCGGCCCTCAGCGTCGGCGGTGGCGATGAAGAACATGTCCCGAGCCTCGATGAACGCGCGGTCGCCCTCGTCGATCGTGTCGCGGACCGTCTTCTCCTCGAGCCGGTCGGCGATCCGGCGCGTGTCGAAGCGGTCTTGCAGGCTGCGGCTACCGCCGTGGTACAGGTTCTCCACGCCGTCCATCGTGGCGCGCGACCTGGTCGAAGTAAAGGAGGGCCCCACCCAGGAACAGCATCGGCGCGAGCACGAGGTCGCCGAGAAAGACGGCCACGCGCTCGGTCTGGTCGCTCGTTCCGCGCAGCAGGAGGACGAGCATCGTCCGCGTGAGGAAGTAGACGATCACGAGCGTTGCGAGCGACCCCAGCGCGTGGATGTAGTCGGCTCGCGCGAGCTCCAGCGCCCGGCGAAATGCCGCCCGTAGCCCGAGGCCCTCGGCGAGGATCGCCGGGACGACCAGGCCGACGAGCGCCAGCCAAGCGACGGCCGGCAGCACGAAGAGCAACAGCAGTGCCGGCACGGGGAAGAACGCGGCCCAACCGGACGACGAGAGCTCGTCCCCACGTACCGATGTCTGTGCTCTTGCCGAGCGCGATCAAGCATGCGGCGGTGTAAGACGCAGTCATCAGGAGCCCGCCCACGGTGACCATCAGCAGCACCCAGCCCTCGCGTGACAAGTTCTGGAAGAGCTGGTCGACGACGGCGACGCTCAGGCCGAGCGGCAACACTCGCCAGAAGCGCTCGCCGTAGAGGCGGATCGTGTCGGCGACGAGCTGGCCGACGGTGCGGGTCTCGGGCACGCGGAGACGCTATCGCTCGGACTGAGTGTCAGTGCGCGAGGCAGGCCACGACGCGAAGCGGAGCCAGCCCGGCCAGCGCGCCGACCTTCCGGACATCCTCCTCGGACGGGCCTTCGAAGAGGTGGAAGCACGTTTCGTCATCCGGGACGAGGATCGACCGGACGTACCGCACCCCGTCAAACCCATCGGCAGCAGCACGGCAGCGGACCTCGAGGTCGTCGAGGGCTGTCATCCCCCGTCGCTCGTACACCTCGACGAGGTACGTCGCCGTGCTGCCGCCGTGGGCCGGCATTCCGTTACGGGCGGCCCGAGCCGTCGTTGACGGCGGTCAGGGCGCCGGTGGTCTGATTGGTCACCGCGGTGAAGACGCCGTGTCCTCTCAGGTCCTCGTAGGCACCGGTGCCGCTGACGACGCGCCAGCGACCGCGTGCGATGTGCCGCGGGCTGTCGAGCGGGCCCGTCCGTCCGCGAAGCTCCGCCACGAAGGTTCCCTCCGACCCCGAGAACGTCTCGGTCGCTTCGAACGTGGCCGTGTTGTTCTCCTGTGGCACGTACGAGGTGACGTCGGCCTGCGCCTGGCCGCTGTCGTTCACGGCGCAGCACGCGTTGAACGTCCCCTCTGCGTGGGTCGGACTATTGAAGTCGACTCGGACTCCGATCACCAAGCGGTGGTCACTACCGCCGCCCGAGCCTGTTGCCGCAGCCGCCGTCATCGCGACGACTCCGAACAAGACCATCAGAGCCGCAACCAGCAACTTCCGGTTCATCATTTCCTCCTTCTCGGTTGACGCCTCGAAGCTACGACCGCGACAGCGCCTGAGAAAGTCGGAAAAGCCCTACAGTTTGCCCGTGCCCGGCTCACGAGCCAGGCGGCGCGCGAGCTGCGCGCGAGAGTGGATCCCGAGCTTGGCGTAGATGCGCGAGAGCTGCGTCTCTACCGTCTTCGGTGTGACGAAGAGAGCCGCGGCGACTTGCTTGTTCGAGAGCCCCTCGAGCACGAGGTCCGCCACCCGCTGCTCGGTCGGCGTCAGCTTGCCCCCCGAAGGCGCCCGCCCGCCGATTCGCGCCAGCTGGGCCCTGGCCTCCTTCACCCAGAGCTCCGCGCCGAGGCGCTCGAACTCCGCGACCGCCTCATCGAGCGTCTTGCGCGCCGCCGCCTTCTGCTTGCTTCGCCGATATGTCGCTCCGAGGGCGAGCAGGGTTCGAGCGCGATCGAAGGGAACTGCGATCCGGTCGTGGTGCTCGAGAGCGAGTTTCATGCTCGCGACCGCACCTTCGAAGTCGGACGAGGCGGCCAGGAGGAGTCCCCTGCAGCGCGCGGAGGCGGCGAGCGCCGACGGGCGGTTCAAGCGGACGGCGCGCTCCTCGAACCGGGCCAGCAGCGCCTCCGCATCGGTCGACCGGCCAACAGCGAGCAGCGCATGGATCGTGTCAGGCACGAACCGGGCGACTGCGGGCTCCCGCAGTCCGGCGGCCTCGAGGTCGTCGACGAGCGGCTCCAGACTGCTCGAGCGCGGCAGCCGGCGTTCCCCAGCGACAGCTCGAGCACGCCGAGCGCCGAGATCGCGAGCAGCCGGGCGAACATGGCCGCGGTGTCGTCGGCGAGACGGAGTGCCTCCGCCGCTGCGGCGCGCGTCTCTTCTTCTCGACCGAGGTGCGCGTCGATGAGCGCTCTCGTTCCTGCCAGCACGGCCTGCTGCGAGACCTGTCCCGTCTGCACGGCCACCTCGTAGCCCTCGTTCGCCCAGGTGCCCGCCGTCTCCCAGTTGCCCTCGAGAAGCTCGACGTACCCCAGGTACCGCAGGATGAGCGGCAGGGAGGCCTCGTCCCCTAGCTCAAGCGCATGAGCCCGAGCCTGCTCGATGATGCGGCGAGCACCCTCGAGATCGTCGGTGAAGGCGCCGAGCACCGCCGCAATGAACGCCGGCCCCCGAAGACCGACGAGGAAGGCGCTGTCGCGCGGCCCGCCGGCGCCCTCTGCCGCCGCCTCGACTTGGACGGCGCGTGCCATCGACTGCGGCGCAGCGGGATCGCCCGTGAGCGCCTCGATCAAAGCCTGGGTCGAGAGGAACTCAGCGAGATCTCTGGCGTCGGGCAGCTCCTCCGCGAGCCGCGCTGCCCGGCGTACGTGCTCCAGCGCCACAGGCAGGTCGACGAGCATGCGCATGAGCGCGACGCCCAGCCCTGCCTCGGCGTCAGCCCGGGTCGACCCTGTATCCCCGGCCTCGTCGATCGCGCGCCGGTAGAGAGTGGCGGCCACACGTAGGTCGGCCTCGAAAGAGTGGGCCCGCGCAAGCCGCTTGAGCGCCTCGGCTCGCTGCGGGCCCGGCGCCGCCGACGCCACTGCCTCTTCGAGCAGCGCGCGGCCGAGTGCGGCGTCGCCCGCCTCGTAGTGAAAGCCGGCGGCCTCCATCGTCCGACGGAGTAGATCGGCGGCATCCTCGGGCGGGGTCAGCCGGCGGGCGTGCTCCGCGAGACTCGCTGCTGCCGCCGGCGCCCCCCGCGCCCGCGCGAGCTGCGCCGCCTCCTCCAGCTCGGCCGCGACAGAGGCGTCCACGCCCTCGGTCGCAAGAGCGAGATGCGTCGCCCGCTCCTCCGCTCCGTCGACGAACCCGGCGAGGCGAGCGTGCAGTTCACGCCGCCGGGAAGGCCCAAGCGCCGCGTAGGCAACCGAAGCGAGCAAGGGGTGCGAGAACCGAATGCTGTCCTGCTCGACCTCGATCACCTGGGCCTCGACGGCAGCGTCCACGGAGGTGGGATCGACATCGGCGACGGTGGTGACAACACGGATCGTCGGGCTGGACAGCGCCGCCGCGACCTGAACGACTTCGAACGTCTCGTCGGGCAAAGCCGCAAGGCGTTCGCCAACGAGGTCGTTGAGCTGTTCGGGCACCGGAAGGGTCTCGCTCACTCCGGCGCGCTCGCCCCGCCGCTCCAGCGCGCGTGCGAACTCGAGCGCAAAGAACGGATTGCCGCCCGAAACCTCGTGCAGCCGACGAAGCGTCGGTCGCGGAAAGACCTTGTCGAGCCGCACGTTCAGCATGCGATGAAGCGCCCCGAGACTGAGCGGTCCGATGTGGATGCGCCACACCCGCTCGACTGGGAGAGCCCGGTCGAGGCCGAGCGCTGCAGGCTCGTCCGCACCCCCACGTGAGGCGACGAGCAAGGAGACGGGCGCCGAATCGATCCGGCGCACGACGAATCCGAGCACCGCTGCGGACTCCGGGTCGAGCCACTGCGCGTCGTCGATCGCCACCAGGACGGGAGACTGTCGGCCAACAGTCGTACAACACCGAGAACGGCCGCTGAGATCGCGCCCTGGTCGGGCTTCGCACGTCCGGGATCCGCGCGCAAGAGGGCGACTTCGAGCGCGCGCCGTTGGGGTGACGGCAGCCGGCTCACAAGCTCGTCGCCTACGCCGTCGAAAAGATCCCGCAGTGATGCGTAGGCGAGCGGCGCCTCGGATCTCGCCGGGGCGCAGCTGATAACCCGCGAGGGGCCTGCCCGAGCGCGCGCGACCGCGTACTGCCAGAGCGTGGTCTTGCCGATGCCGGGATCTCCGTCCAGAACGAGCGCTCCGGCACGGTTGGGGGTCGGCGTCGAAGAACTCGTCGATAGCCGCGAGCTCGTCCTCGCGGCCGACAATTGCGAGCGCGGCTGCAGGAACCACGCTCCAGATGATGCTACGGCCGGCGAGGAAGGGAAAGCTTCCGGAGCGTCAGACAGCGGCCGCCGCGGCCACCGGGCTCTTCTCGAACACGAGCTCGCCGTCCTCGACGTCGACGCGCACGGTGTCGCCTTCCTCGAACTCGTCCTCGAGCAGGCGCAGCGCGAGTGGGTTCTCGACGAAGCGCTGGATCGCGCGCTTCAGCGGGCGGGCTCCGTAGGTCGGGTCCCAGCCGGCCTCGGCGAGGTGCTCCTTCGCCGCGTCCGTGAGCTCGATGCGGATGCCGCGCTCGGCGAGCCGGGACCGCAGACGCTCGAGCTGGAGCTCGACGATCTCGCCGATCTGCTCGCGCGTCAGCGGCTCGAACTCGACGATCTCGTCGATCCGGTTCAGGAACTCGGGGCGGAACGTCTCGCGCATCGCCTCTTCCGAGCGCACGTTCGAGGTCATGATCAGCACCGTGTTGCGGAAGTCGACCGTGCGGCCCTGACCGTCGGTCAGTCGCCCGTCGTCGAGCACCTGGAGCAGGATGTTGAAGACCTCGGGATGCGCCTTCTCGATCTCGTCGAGGAGCACGACCGAGTAGGGGCGGCGGCGCACGGCCTCCGTGAGCTGACCGCCCTCCTCGAAGCCGACGTAGCCGGGCGGCGCGCCCACGAGGCGCGAAACGGTGTGCTTCTCCTGGTACTCGGACATGTCCAGCCGGACCATGGCCCGCTCGTCGTCGAACATGAACTCGGCGAGCGCGCGCGCCAGCTCGGTCTTGCCGACGCCCGTCGGGCCGAGGAAGACGAACGAGCCGATCGGGCGATTCGGGTCCTGCAGGCCTGAGCGGGCGCGGCGCAGCGCATTGGCCACGGCCGCGACGGCTTCGTCCTGGCCGACCACGCGCTGGTGGAGGCGCTCCTCCATGTGGATCAGCTTCTCGACCTCGCCCTCGAGCAGGCGCGACACCGGGATGCCGGTCCAGCGCGCCACGACCTCGGCGATGTCGTCCTCGTCGACCTCCTCTTTGACCATCGGCTCGGCCTCGGGCTCGCCGCGCTCCTCGAGCTCGCGCTCGAGCTCGGGCAGCTCGCCGTAGCGGATCTCGGCGACGCGCTGGAGCTCGCCGTGCCGCTCGGCGCGGTCGGCCTCCATGCGCAGCTCGTCGATCCTGCGCTTGATCTCGCTCACGCGGTCGAGCGCTTCCTTCTCGCGCGACCAGCGGGCGGCGAGCTCGTCGCGCAGCTCCTGCGCCTCGGCCAGCTCGCGCTCGACCGGCTCGCGCCGCTCCTTCGACTCCTTGCCCATCGCCGCGAGCTCGATCTCGAGCTGGCGCACCCGCCGGTCGGCCTCGTCGAGCTCCAGCGGTGCGGAGTCGATCTCCATGCGCAGGCGCGACGCGGCTTCGTCGACGAGGTCGATCGCCTTGTCGGGCAGCTGCCGGTCCGAGATGTAGCGGTCGGAGAGCACCGCCGCCGCGACCAGCGCCGCGTCGCGGATGCGCACGCCGTGGTGCGCCTCGTAGCGCTCCTTGAGCCCGCGCAGGATCGCGATCGTGTCCGAGGCCGACGGCTCGCCGACGAAGACCGGCTGGAAGCGCCGCTCGAGCGCCGCGTCCTTCTCGATGTGCTTGCGGAACTCGTCGAGGGTCGTCGCGCCGATCGCGCGCAGCTCGCCGCGCGCCAGCATCGGCTTCAGCATGTTTGCCGCGTCGACCGCGCCCTCGGCCGCGCCGGCGCCCACGATCGTGTGCAGCTCGTCGATGAAGACGACGATCTCGCCCTCGGCGCTCTTGATCTCCTGGAGCACGGCCTTGATGCGCTCCTCGAACTCGCCGCGGTACTTCGCGCCGGCCAGGAGCGCGCCGATGTCGAGCGCCCAGACGCGCTTGCCCTTCAGGCCCTCGGGCACGTCGCCGTCGACGATCCGCTGCGCGAGCCCCTCGACGATCGCCGTCTTGCCGACTCCCGGGTCGCCGATCAGGACCGGATTGTTCTTCGTCCGGCGCGAGAGCACCTGGATGATGCGGCGGATCTCCTCGTCGCGGCCGATGACGGGGTCGAGCTGGCCTTCCTCGGCGGCCGCGGTCAGGTCGCGGCCGAATTTCTCGAGCGCCTGGTAGGTGCCCTCCGGGTCCTGCGACGTGACGCGCTGCCCGCCGCGCACGTCCTCGAGGCGCGCGAGCAGCTCATCGCGGGGAACGGCGTCGAGCGCGAGCAACAGGTGCTCGGTCGAGATGAACTCGTCCTCGAGCTTCCGCATCTCCTCCTCGGCGCGGTCGAGAACCTTGCGGAAGGCGCCAGACGTCTGCGGTTGCAGGTTGTCCGCGCCCTGCATCGAGGGCTTGCGCTCCAGGTCGGCCTCGGCCTGCGCGCGGATCTCGGCGGCGCGCTCGCCGAGCAGCGTCTGCGGCAGCTCCTGGTCGAGGAGCGCCAGCAGCAGATGCTCGGGATGGATCTCGGGGTTGCCGCGACGCCGCGCAAGCTCTTGCGCGGCCGCGATCGCCTCCTGCGATTTCAGCGTCAGCCTGTTGAAGTCCATGTTCTCCTGATCGGCAGTCGGGTCGCGTCCGGGTCGTAGGGGACGAGGTCGGCGCTGTAGGAACGGCGCATTTCCTCGAGGCGCTCACGCATCTCGAGCTCGAGCCGTTCCATCCGCCGCTGCATGCGCCTGAGCTGCTCCTCGAGGCGGATCACATGCTCGACGCCGGCGAGATTCAGCCCGAGCTCGGTCGTCAGCTGGTTGATCAGCCGCAGCCGTTCGAGGTCGGCCTCGGAGTAGAGGCGCGTGTTCCCGGCCGTTCGCTGCGGCTGGACGAGGCCCTTCGTCTCGTAGATCCGCAGCGTCTGCGGGTGCATGCCCACGAGGTCGGCGGCCACGCTGATCATGTAGCGGGGCCGATCGTCCACTACTCGCTCCACATCCGCTTCTCGCGCCGGCCGGACGCGATCGCGGCCACGGTTACGAACACGACGGCGGCCAGGCCGATGATGATGCCGGCGAAAAAGATGAACCCGGCCTCGCCGGAGATCAGCAGATAAAGCACGGACGCCAGCCACGCGAAGACGGCAACGACGATCGCAATTCGCATCAGCGCACCCTTTGGACCTTTCTGAGCTCCTCGAGGAGCTCTCGCTCTTTCTTGGTTGGCTTCTTGGGGACGGCGATCTTCACACGCGCGAGGACGTCGCCTCGCCCGCTGCCCTGCAGCTTCGGCGCGCCGCGGCCCTTGATGCGGAGGAGCTTTCCGCTCTCCGTGCCGGCCGGCACCTTCAGCGAGACCGCTCCTTCGGGCGTCGGTACCTCGACCTCGGCGCCGAGCGCCGCATCGACGAACGTGATGGGCACGTCGACCACGAGGTCGGCGCCGCGCCGCTCGTACAGCGGCGAATCGGCGACGCGCGTGACGACGTAGAGGTCGCCCGGCGGGCCGCCGTTGTAGCCGGGCTCGCCCTTGCCCTTGAGCCGGATGCGCGTGCCGTCCTTGGCCCCGGCGGGAATCTTCACGGCGTACTGCTTCGTGCGCCGTTCACGGCCAGAGCCGCCGCAGCGCCGGCACGGGTTCTCGACGATCGTCCCCTGTCCGCCGCACCGGCGGCACGGCTGCGAGATGCCGAAGAAGCCCTGGCTCTCGACCGTCGCCCCGCGCCCCTTGCACTCGGGGCAGACCTTGGGCGGCGAGCCGTCGGCCGTCCCCGCGCCGCCGCAATCGCGGCACGCGGCCTCGACCTCGACCGGAATGCGGGTCTCGATCCCGCGCAGTGAGTCCTCGAACGACAGCCGGACCTCGGTCTCGAGATCGGCGCCGCGGCCGGCGCGCTGCTGCTGAGCGCGGGTCCCCCCGCCGCCGAAGATGTCGCCGAACCCGCCGAACAGGTCGCCGAGATCGCCGATGTTGATTCCGCCCTCGCCGAAGTTGAAGTTGCCGGCCCTCGGGCCGCGGCCGTCGGCCGAGCCGAACGCGTCGTACTGCTTGCGCTTGTCCGGGTCGGAGAGGACGTCGTACGCGCCCTGGACTTCCTTGAAGCGGTCCTCCGCCTCCTTGTCGCCCGGGTTCTTGTCCGGGTGGCATTCGCGGACGAGCTTGCGGTACGCCTTCTTGATCTCGTCCTGCGAAGCCGTCTTCGGAACGCCGAGGGCGTCGTAGAGGCTCTTAGGTCTGGTCGCCACCCGTCTCCTTCGGGCCGGCGACCACCACCCGTGCCGGGCGCAGCACGCGGTCGCCGAGCTTGTAGCCCCTCTGCAGGACCTCGATCACGGACCCCTCCTCGGCCTCGGACGGCTGCGTGAGCAGCGCCTCGTGGACGTGGGGGTCGAACCTGCCCTCGGTCTCGATCTCGGCCAGGCCCTCGCGCGCCAGCGCCCCGGCCAGGGAGCGATGCACGAGCCGAACGCCGTCCTCGAGCTTCGCCTCCTCGTGCTGCTCGGCAGCGCCGAGCGCCCGCTCGAGGTCGTCGAGGACGGGCAGGAGCTCCTTGACCAGCCGCTCGTGGGCGCGCGCGACCAGGCTCTCCTGATCGCGCGCCGCCCGCTTGCGGTAGTTGTCGAACTCGGCCTTGACGCGTTGGAGCGTGTCGATCAGCTCCTCGTTCTCGGCCCGCAGGGCCTCGGTCTCGTCGACCTCGACCTGCTCGACCTGCTCGACCTCCTCGCTGTTCTCGACCTCCTCCGGCATTACGAGGTCTTCGCCTCCTCTTCGTCGATGACCTCGTAGTCGGCGTCCTCGACGACCTCGTCGTCAGCCGACGCCGTGCCGTTGCCGCCGGGTGAAGCCTGCTGCTGCTGCGCGGTTGCCTGCGCGTAGACCGCCTCGGCGAGCTTGTGCGAGGCCTCCTGCAGCGCCTCGGTCTTCTGCTTGATCTCGTTCACGTCCGAGCCGTCGAGCACTGCCTTCAGCTCCATGACGCGACCTTCGATCGTCGAGGCCTCGGCCTCGTCGAGGGTCTCGCGGTGCTCCTTGAGCGTGCGCTCGGTCTGGTACGCGAGCTGCTCGCCGATGTTCCGCGCGTCGGCGAGCTCGCGCAGCTTGTGCGCCTCGTCGGCGTGCGTCTCGGCCTCGGAGATCATCCGCTGCACCTCGTCCTCGTTCAGGCCCGAGCCGCCTTCGATGCGGATCTTCTGCTCGTTGCCCGTCCCGAGGTCCTTGGCGGAGACGTTGATGATCCCGTTCGCGTCGATGTCGAACGTGACCTCGACCTGCGGCATGCCGCGCGGTGCGGGCGGGATGCCGGTGAGGTTGAACTTCCCGAGCGTCTTGTTGAAGCCGATCATCTCGGACTCGCCCTGGCCCACGTGCACCTGCACCTCGGGCTGGTTGTCCTCGGCCGTGGTGAAGACCTCGGACTTGCGGGTCGGGATGGTCGTGTTGCGCTCGATCAGCTTGGTGAACACGCCGCCCTTCGTCTCGATGCCGAGCGAGAGCGGAGTGACGTCGAGCAGGAGCACGTCCTTGACCTCGCCCTTGAGGACGCCGCCCTGGATGGCCGCGCCGACGGCGACGACCTCGTCCGGGTTCACGCCCTTGTGCGGGTCCTTGCCGATCAGCTCCTTGACCTTGTCGACGACGGCCGGCATGCGGGTCATGCCGCCGACGAGGACGACGTGCTCGATCGCCGAGGGCTCGAGGCCCGCGTCGGCGAGTGCCTGCTTCGTGGGCTCGACCGTCCGGGCGAGCAGGTCGGCGGTCAGCTCGTTGAGCTTCGCGCGCGTGAGCTGCAGGTCGAGGTGCTTCGGCCCCTCCTGCGTCGCCGTGATGAACGGCAGGTTGATCTGCGTCGTCATCGTGGACGACAGCTCGATCTTGGCCTTCTCAGCCGCCTCGTAGAGGCGCTGGAGCGCCATCTTGTCGGTGGACAGGTCGATGCCCTGGTCCTTCTTGAACTCCGCGACCATCCAGTCGACGACGGCCTTGTCGAAGTTGTCGCCGCCGAGGTGGTTGTCGCCGTTCGTGGCCTTCACCTCGTAGACGCCTTCGGCGAGGTCGAGGATCGAGACGTCGAACGTGCCGCCGCCGAGGTCGAAGACCAGGATCGTCTGGTCGTTCTCCTTCTCCAGCCCGTAGGCGAGAGCGGCCGCGGTCGGCTCGTTGATGATGCGGACGACGTTGAGGCCGGCGACCTTGCCGGCGTCCTTCGTCGCCTCGCGCTGCGCGTTGTTGAAGTAGGCCGGAACGGTGATGACCGCGTCCGAGACCGGCTCGCCGAGATACGCCTCGGCGTCGGTCTTCAGCTTCTGCAGGATCATCGCCGAGATCTCCGGCGGGGCGTACTCCGTGCCCTCGGCGCGAACACGCACGTCGCCGTTCTCGCCCTGGACGACCTCGTAGGGGACGATCTTCATCTCCTCCGAGACCTCTTCGTACTTGCGGCCCATGAACCGCTTGATCGAGAAAACCGTGTTCTGGGGGTTCGTCACCTGCTGGCGCTTCGCCGGCGGGCCGACGAGTCGCTGGCCGTCCTTCGTGAATGCGACGACGGACGGTGTGGTGCGCCCGCCCTCGGCATTCGGAATGACGGTAGGCTCACCGCCCTCGAGCACGGCCATGCAGGAGTTGGTCGTCCCGAGGTCGATACCGATTGTCTTTGCCATAGAGAGGTTCCTCCGTTTCTAAGTCATTGCTTGTAAGAAATCTAAGTGGGAGTATAGCAAGGTAAATGGCCGATCCACGCATTTCCCAGTACGCAGATCTGATCGTCGAGCGGTCCCTCGACCCCAAACCGGGCTGGCAGGTGGAGATCGTGTCGAGCCCGCTGGCCCGCCCACTCGTCGACGAGGTCGTCCGCCGGGTCGCCCGGCGCGGCGCCTGGCCCCTCGTCCGCCTCAGCTACATGGAGGAACGCTGGCCGTACGAGTTCGTCTGGGCATCCGAGGCGCCCGAGGAAATGCTTGGCGAGCGGGCACCGCTGCGGGTCGCGAGCGAGGAGTCCGTCGACGCCTGGGTGTACATCGGGGCGATCGAGAACAGCCGGGAAGGCGCCGACCTGCCCCAGGAGCGCCGGAAGCTCCTCGCCCAGGCCGCGCACCCCTTCCTGGAGCGGCGCCTCAACTTCGACGTCCCGTGGCTGACGTGCCGCTTCCCCACTCCGGCGATGGCCCAGGACGCGGGCATGAGCATGCGCGCCTTCGAGGAGTTCTTCTGGGGCTCCGTGCTCCTGGACTGGGACGCCGAGGGCGAGAAGATGCAGCGGATCAAGGAGCGCTTCGACCAGGCGGACGAGGTGCGGATCGTCGGAGACCAGACCGACCTGCGCTTCAGCATCGCCGGCCGCGACGGCCATGTCGACGACGGCCGCGTGAACATGCCGGGCGGCGAGGTCTTCTACTCGCCGGTCGAGGAGTCGACGGAGGGAGTCGTCACGTTCTCGGAGTATCCGGCGGTGCGCGAGCCGGACGTCGTCGAGGGCGTGCGCATGCGCTACGAGGGAGGCCGGGTCGTCGAGGCCTCGGCGACGGCGAACGAGGAGGCGCTGATCGGCGCGCTCGACCGGGACGAGGGCGCCCGCGTGCTGGGCGAGTTCGGCATCGGCTGCAACCCGGGCATCCAGAAGTTCATGAAGAACACGCTCTTCGACGAGAAGATGTACGGGACGATCCACCTCGCAGTCGGCGCCGGCCTGCCCTTCGTCGGGGGCAAGAACAAGAGCGCCACGCACTGGGACATGGTCAAGGAGCTGCGGAACGGCGGCCGGATCGAGTGCGACGGCGAGATCGTCCAGCAAGACGGCGAGTGGACCTTCTGAGCTGAGAGTCGCGCTCGCCACCTGCGCCGAGATTCCGAGCGGTGACGACGAAGCCGGCCCTCTGACGGAGGCCCTGGCCGCTCGCGGGGTCGAAGCCGAGCCGGCGGTGTGGGACGACCACAGCATCGACTGGGACCGTTTCGACCTCGTCGTCGTCCGTTCGACCTGGGACTACCCGGCGAGGCGCGAGGAGTTCCTCGCGTGGGCCGAAGGTCTGCCCCACGTTCTCAACCCGCCCGAGGTCCTGCGCTGGAACACCGACAAGCGATACCTGGAGGGCCTGGGCAGCGACGTGGTCCCGACCGAGTTCCTCGACCCTGGAGCTCGGTTCGTAGCGCCGGGCCATCCGTACGTGGTCAAGCCGTCGATCGGCGCCGGGTCGATCGGAGCCGCCCGGTACGACGCGGGCGATCCCAACGCGGCGACACACGTTGCCGAGCTCCACGCGGCGGGCCAGACGGTGATGGTTCAGCCCTACGTCGAGGAGGTCGACGACCGCGGAGAGACGTCGCTCATCTACGTGAGCGGAGAGTTCTCGCATGCAGTTCACAAGGAGCCGATCCTCATTCCGGGCGGAAGCCCGGCCGCCGGGGGGCTCTACGTCGAGGAGCAGATGAGCCCGGTCGAGGCCGCCGAGCAGGAGCTCGTCCTGGGCGAGCGCGTGCTTGCCGCGTTGCCGTTCGCGCGCGGGGAACTGCTGTATGCACGCATCGACGTCCTTCCCGGCCCGAAGGTGCTCGAGGTCGAGCTGACCGAGCCCTCGCTCTTCATCGGTTACGCCGAGGGCGCCGCAGAGCGCTTCGCCGCCGCCATCGCCGCCGCGAGCCAGCGCCGGCGGATGAGCGCCGAGAACGGGCCGATCACCAGCCAGTAGAGGCGGAACGCGCGCCTGGCCCGCGCGTCGCTCGCGAGGACCCGTGTTTCAGTGGAGAGCCGGGAGCCGGTCGCGGTCGGCTCGGCTCGAAAATCGACGGCCGCCTTGATGGTTCCCGGCACGTCCGCATTTCGCCAGGCGTCGGGCCCGTCGAGGTGAACCAGGCCGCCACGCGGGCGCCAGACGGCGCCGACCGCCCCGGCTACGAGCTCCGTCGAGGTCCGCGACAGCACGACGAACCGGTGGGCGAGGAAGAAGTGCTCCAGCGACTCGCTCCGCGCTGTCATGCCCCGCGCTCCGATCAGCAGGGCGACGATCCGGTCGGACGCGGCCGGGGTCGACAGCACTAGCTCGAGCGCCCGCTCCGGTGGAACGGCGACCTCGACGTCGTGCCGCTCGTGGACGTCGAATCGGGGCAGCCAGTCGTCGATTGCCGCCACGGCGCGACCCTAACGACGGAAGCGCCCTGTGGGGCGCCTCCGAAGATCAACGAGCAGGCGTTGCGTGACTAGGCGCTCTCGCCGCCCATGTCGTCGCCGCCGCCGCCCGAGTCGCCGCCATCGTCCTGGCCGCCACCCGTATCGGTTCCGGCGTCGTCGCCGCCTTCTGAGCCGCCCTCTTCCGGGGCCGATGGAGTTTCTTGTTGCCAGTCGGACATGTGGTTCCTTCCTGTCGAGGTAGTAACCGCCGCAGACTTGGCGGTCCACAGGGGTTGTTCCTCCTCGTGGTGCCTGCCGAAACCTCAAGCTACGCTCTCCGCGTGGAGCCGCTCGTCGATTCGTGGGACCGCCAGATCGCCAGCGTGCGCGTGTCGGTCACGGACAAGTGCAACTTCCGCTGCCGGTACTGCATGCCCGCCGAGGGCCTGGAGTGGCTCGGGCGCGATGAGCTCCTCACGTTCGAGGAGATGGCCCGTCTCGTCGGAGTGCTCGCCCGGATGGGCGTGTCGGAGGTCCGGCTCACCGGCGGCGAGCCACTCGCGCGACGCGACCTCCCGACCCTCGTCGCGATGCTGGCCGGGATCCCGGGCGTCGACGACCTCTCGCTGACGACGAACGGCGTCCTCCTCGACCGCTTCTGCGGCCCGCTCGTCGAAGCGGGGTTGCGCCGGCTGAACGTCTCTCTCGACTCGCTCTCGCACGTCCGCTTCGCCGAGATCACCCGGCGCGACGCACTCGACAAGGTGCTGACCGGGCTGGCCGAGGCCGAGCGCTATCCCGAGCTGCGACCGATCAAGGTCAACTGCGTGGCGATTCGCGGCTTCACCGAGGAGGAGGTTCCCGCGCTGGCCGAGCTGGCCCGCCGCAAGCCCTACGTCGTCCGGTTCATCGAGTTCATGCCGCTCGACGCCGACGAGGCCTGGAAGCAGGACGACGTCCTCACCGGCGGCGAGATCCGGGCCCTGATCGAGGAGCACTGGCCGCTCGTCGAGATCCCGGCGAAGCCGTCGTCGACCGCCAAGCGATATCGGTTCGCCGACGGCGCCGGCGAGATCGGCTTCGTGAACCCGGTGTCCGAGCCCTTCTGCTCCTCGTGCGACCGCATCCGGCTCACAGCCGACGGAAAGCTCCGCACGTGTCTCTTCTCGCGCCGCGAGTGGGACCTCAAGGAGCCGCTGCGCTCAGGCGCGGACGATGCCGAGCTGGAGCAGGCGATTCGTTTCGCGGTGCGGCACAAGGAGCTGAAGCACAAGATCAACGACGCGGGCTTCGTTCGAGCCTCGCGCTCGATGTCTCAAATAGGCGGCTAGGGCCAGCGCGAGGTTCCTGGGTTTGCGTCGAGCACCCTGCCGTTGACGCAGTCCCCTGACTTGTAGTCCGCCGGCTCGGAGGGATAGAGCTCGAACCAGTACCGCATCGCCAGCCTGTCTGCGTACGAAGCATCCGCTCCCAGCCGCCGGGCGACCCTCCTGATCTCCTGCATGCCGTAGCACTCGGTCTCGGCCTCGTTCGCCGCCGGCGTGAGCAAATGCTCGGACTCGTGGGCGAGGACGCCGACGGCGTAGGCCACCTCGTCGAGCGCGTCACCCCGCTCGGGGCGCTCGCGCTCGTAGGCGAAGCCGACCAGCGCGCGGCAGGTCTCCGGAGCCAGGCTTGCGCGGTCGGTGTCCGGCTGAGCGAAGGCGCCGATGTCGTAGGTGCCGATGTACGCGCCCCACTCGCCCACGACGCGCGGCCATTCGCGCTCCGACCAGCAGCGCACCTCGACCCGCTTGCGCGCGAGCTCGCTCCCGACCCTGCTGAAGCGCGGCTCGACCCGGCTCTGCTCGCTGTCGCCGCCGACCCGCGGGAGGGGCCGGTTCGCGGTCAGGCGTGCTTCGATGAGCTGACCCGCTCGGACGATGAGGTCGGTGCCTTCGCTGTTCGCCGTGTCGAGCTCCTGGAGCGCGGCGCTCGGATCGTCCGCGGAGAGGGAGCGCTCGAACGCATTCGCGAAGGTCTCGAATCGCTTGCAGGCGCGCCCGATGAGCGCATAGCCGGCTTCGAAACGCGGGGTCGGCACCTCCCCGACGTCCTCGCGGAGGCGTTTCGAGCACTCTCGGATCGGGCTGAGCGTCTCATCGACGCGAGCCCGCAGGCGGTCGTCCCCGCCGAGGATCGCGAGGTAGACCTCGTCCACGTCCGCTCCCGCCTCGCCGGTCTCTTGCTGCCAGTCGGCCAGCCGCTCGAGCCAGTGGATCTCATTCGGCGTGGCGCCGCCGCGCCCGTCGCTGCCCCCACAGCCGGCGAGGGCGGCGACGACGACGAGGAGCGCTACTTGACGCCGAGCCGGGCCCGGTAGCACATGAACCACCCCACCTCGCGGTCGCCGAGGGCCTTCGCGGCGACCTCTCTCAGCTGTGCGAGCCCGAGCTCTTCCTCGGTCATCCCGCCCTCGAGCAGGACGGTCAGCGGACCGAGGCTGAACGCCATGCCGACGATTCGCTCGGCGCCACCGGTCTCGCGGCTGTGGACGAGCGCTTCGCGCGTGAACCTGAAGAGCCCGCTCGCGCGCATGCGCTCGAGATGACCTTCCTTCTCCGCGATGCTCACGTACCCGAGACGGTCTTTCCGGCTGTCCAGCACTCGAACGAGCAGCTCCTCGAAAGCCGCCTCTACCTCCCAGTGCGCGACAGGAGGCCAGTCGTAGTCGTACGCGGCGAAGACGCCGCCGGGCCGGAGGATGCGCGCGATCTCGGCGAGGGTCGGGGCGGGCTCCATCCAGTGAAAGGACTGTGAGCACGTGACGATGTCGGCCGTCGCGTCCGGCAGGCCGGTCTGATCCGCGTAGGCCGGGACGTAACGGACATTCGCCGACTCGGTCGCCTCCTCGGCACGCAACCGCATCGCCTTGCTCGGCTCGACACCGATCACCTCGTCGGCTCGGCCGGCCCACGCGCGTGTCGACAGGCCGGTGCCGCTGCCGAGATCGACGACGAGCCTGGGGCGCTCAACTTGTGCCTCCAGGCACAAGAGGTCGAGGAGCGCCTCCGGCGGCGAAGGACGGTGCGCGTCGTACCCCGCAGGGAATCGCCCATCTGCGAAGCCGGACTTCTGAATCAGCTGGTCCGAGTAATGCTCGACCGACATGGCCGCTCGGCAGTCTAGAATCAGTACCTGTGTCAGCCGCCACTGCCGCCAGCCGTCGCGTGCTCCCGAACGGGGTCCTCGACCTGCTCCTTCAGATCGGGATCTGGTTCGGGTTCATCTACGCGTACCGCATCGCCCGCAACATGGCGGACCACGACGCCTACGCGGCTTTCGACAACGGCCTCTGGGTCGCGAACGCCGAGCGCGGATTTACGGGCCTCTGGGAGCTGTCACTGCAGAGCTTCGCCCACTCGTCGGGCCTGCTGCTGACCCTGACGTCGTGGACCTACTGGCATTCGCAGTTCACCGTTCTCGCGCTCGTCATGCTCTGGGTCTACCTGCGCCGGAACGAGTCGTTCAAGCGGCTGCGCAACACGCTGATCCTGGCGAACCTCATCGGGCTCGTCGGCTACGTCCTCGTTCCGACGGCGCCGCCGCGGATGTTCCCCGACCTCGGCTTCGTCGACAGCCTGTCCCAGTTCTCGATCAGCCACGAAAGCGGGATCATCCAGTGGGGCTCGAACCCGTATGCCGCCATGCCGAGCCTCCACGCCGCGGATTCGCTGATCGTCGGCGTTGCTCTCGCTCTCCTCGTACGGCCGCTCTGGCTGAAGGTGCTCTGCCTGCTCTGGCCGGTGTGGGTCTGGTTCGCCGTCATGGCGACGGGCAACCACTTCTGGCTCGACATCCTGGCCGGCATCGCGGTCGCAGGCGTAGCGGCCGCCGTCGTCAACCGGCGCGAGCTGCGGCGGATCGTCTCGCGCGAACCGTCGCCGGCGCCGGCGTAGCCGCACCATGAGCAGCCCGGAAGGGCTCGGGCGCCTCAAGGAGGGCTACACGGTCGGAGTGCGCCGTCTCGCCGCGCGCTCGATGGAAGGCCTGGCGCGCACGCGGGTCTCGCCCAACGCGCTGACCGCGACCGGAGTCGCGCTCTGCCTCCTCTCCGGCGTCATCGTGTACTTCGAGTACCGCCACGAGGTGGCGGCGTACTGGACCGGCGCGATCCTCTTCACCATCGGGTCGATCCTGGACATCCTCGACGGGGCGCTCGCGCGGCGAAGCAGTAAGGCCACGCCGTTCGGGGCGTTCCTGGACTCGACTACCGACCGCGTCGGCGAAGCGTTCATGCTCGGAGCCATCGCGCTCGTCTTCGCGCGCCATGGAAACGAGGTCGCGCTCGCGTTCGCGATCGCCGCGATCGGAGGCTCGTTGCTCGTGAGCTACACGAGGGCACGGGCGGAGGCGCTTGGCCTCAAAGGCGACGTCGGCATCGGCAGCCGCGCCGAGCGGGTCGTGGTGATCGTGTCCGGCCTCGTGCTAGCACCATGGGGCGCTCTTCCGTGGGCGATCTATCTGCTAGCAGTGACCGCGTGGATCACCGTTCTGCAAAGAGTGCTATCAGTTCGCTCGCAACTGCGCCAACGCTGATACTCTGCTAGCAGCGACCCACTGCTAGCACAATGCCTCGAAGAGAACTCACAAGCGTCCTCGTACGGATGCCCTCGGCCCTGAAGCGCCGCCTCGCGCGCGAAGTTGCGCGACGCGAGAGCACGCTGAACGACATCGCGGTCGAGCTTCTCGCCGAGCGCTACGGCGTCGCCTTCGAGCCGAGCGGGCGGAAGGGAAACGTCCCGGGCGACACGGGCGTGGTCCTGCTCCGCGTCCCGCCCCAGCTCAAACAGCGGCTCGCCGCCGATGCGCGCGAGCGGAAGAGCAGCACGAACAAAGTCATCGTCGAAGCGCTCACCGAGCGACTCGGCGGCACGTCATCTCCCCGAAAGGAACCAATGCCTCAACGGAACGGCAGTCAGAACGGCAAGGCGCGCTCGAAGGACAAGGTGCGCGTCGCGATCATCGGCGTCGGCAACTGCGCCAACTCACTGCTCCAGGGCGTCGAGTACTACAAGGACGCTGCGCCCGACCAGTTCGTCCCCGGCCTCATGCACGTCGATCTCGGCGGCTATCACGTCCGGGACATCGAGTTCACCGCGGCCTTCGACGTCACCAAGGACAAGGTCGGCAAGGAGCTCTCCGAAGCGATCTGGGCGCACCCGAACGACACGATCAAGTTCTCCGAGGTGCCGAAGACGGGCATCACCGTGTCGCGCGGCATGACGCACGACGGGCTCGGCAAGTACATCTCCGAGGTCGTCGAGAAAGCGCCCGGCGACACCGACGACGTCGTCGGAATCCTCCAGGAAACCGGCACCGACGTCGTCGTCAACTACCTCCCCGTCGGCTCCGAAGAGGCGACGAAGTGGTACACCGAGCAGATCCTCCAGGCCGGCTGCGCGATGGTGAACTGCATGCCCGTCTTCATCGCGAAGGGCGGCTACTACGGGCAGAAGTTCGAGGAGAAGGGACTCCCGATCATCGGTGACGACATCAAGTCCCAGGTCGGCGCGACCATCACCCACCGCGTCCTGACGAGCCTCTTCCGCGAGCGCGGCGTGCATCTCGACAAGACGATGCAGCTGAACGTCGGCGGCAACTCGGACTTCCTGAACATGCTCGAGCGCGATCGCCTGGAGTCGAAGAAGATCTCGAAGACGAACGCGGTCACGTCGATGCTCGACTACGACCTCGGCGCGGACAACGTCCACGTCGGCCCCTCGGACTACGTGCCCTGGCTGACCGACCGTAAGTGGGCGTACATCCGCATGGAGGGCTCCAGCTTCGGCGACGTGCCTCTGAACATCGAGCTGAAGCTCGAGGTCTGGGACTCGCCCAACTCGGCCGGCATCGTCATCGACGCCGTCCGCCTCGCGAAGCTCGCCCTCGACAACGGCGTCGGCGGCGCGCTGGAGGGGCCGAGCGCGTACCTGATGAAGTCACCGCCGAAGCAGATCCAGGACGACCTGGCCTACGACGCCGTCGAGGCGTTCATCAAGAAGTACGGCCGCAAGACGGCGAAGTCCAAGACCGCCGCGCGAAGGTAACGAACTAGCACCGAGAAATGGTGAGGGCCGGCTGAGCCGGCCTTCACCCCTAGCGGGGGGCGAGCAGGCCGTCGCAGAGCAGGCTGACGACTGCCTGCTCGGCCCGGTCCACCTCGTCCTCACCGTCCGGCAGCAAGCCCATCACCCAGCCGGTGAGAACTTCCTCGAGGGCGCCGTAGAAGACGGTGGCCGCCAGCTGCGGGTCGAGGTCGGAGCGAAACTCGCCGTTCTCCTGGCCGCGCCGGATGATGCGCTCGAGGGCCTCGTAGGCGTGCCCGATCTCCTCGATCTCCTGCTGGAGCTGCTCGGGCGAACGCGTGACCTCGCGCACGAGAACCCGAACGAGATCGGGATCGCGCTTCCACGTGCGCAGCAGGAGCGCAGTCACCTTCCGCACCTGCTCGCTCGCCGGCTCGCCGTCGGCCTCCATCTCGGCGATGCGCGCGAGCATCAGCGTCCAGGTCTCGCGGAAGATCGTCCGCAGCACTTCTTCCTTCGAGCTGAAGTAGTGGTAGACGAGCCCGTAGGCGACGCCGGCCTCCTCGGCGATCTCCCCTACGCGGCAAGCGTGATAGCCCTTGCGGGCGAACGCACGGACCGCAGCGTCCAGGATCTGGCGCCGCTTCTCCGCCTGCGAGACCGCCACGTACGCACTTTACGTTGATGCAGGGAAAAAGGAGCGAGGGCCGGGAGTACACTCGGCCGCGGGTCGTGCGTATTTGCCTCGTCACGCCGTTCGCCTGGTCGAAGCCCCATGACGTGAACGAGCACGTCGCAGGGATCGCGGCGGAACTGCGTGCGCTCGACCACTCGGTGACCGTCCTCGCACCGTCGACCCGCGCGACCGACCTCGCGGCAGGCCGCCGGGCCCTCGAGGACGGCGCAAACGCGCCTCTGATCGCGCTGGGCCCGGCGGTCCCGATCTCCCGGCGCAGCAGGGTCGGCCTCCCGGTGGGCGTGCGCGCCAACCTCTCGCTCGCGCTCGAGCGTGGCGGCTTCGACGTCGTCCACGGGTTCGAGCCGGGCCTGCCGAGCCTCTCGTATCTCGCGCTGCGCGAGGCGCGCGCCCTCTCGGTGGCGAGCTTCTTCTCGCCCGAGCGCCTCGGCTATCCACCCGGGAAGGCGCAACGCGCGAGGCTGCTGGCACGGATCGACGCGCTCGTGGCGGCCTCGCCGGAGGTCGCCCATGCGGCCGCGGCCCGCTTTCCGGGCGAGTACAGCATCGTCGGCGTCGGCGTCGACCCGGACCTCTTTCAGCCGAACGGCAAGCAGCCTCTGGTCGTGGTCGAATGGCGACCGGGAGAACGCCCGCTGACCCGCGCCGCGCTCCGGGCGATGGGCGAGTTGCCCGACTGGGAGCTCACGTTCCTGCGGACGAAACCGCTCACCGGCCGCCCCTCCGTCCCACCGCGCCTCCGGGGGCGCGTGCACGTGCGGACCGCGCGCGACGGGCGCGCCCGCGCTCCGCTCCTGCAGGAGACCGCGATCTTCGTGCCCGCGCTCGACGGGCTCCCGCGGGTTTCGCTCGAAGCCGCCGCGGCCGGTGCGGCGATCGCCTCTCCGCCCGGAGTGCAGGAGCAACCCGAGCTCGCGGCCGCCGCACTCGCGCGGCTCGCCGAGAACGAGCCCCTGCGCAAGCAGCTGGGCGACGAAGCGCGCCGGAGCATCGAGGGCCGGACCTTCGCTGATGTCGCCGGCGAGCTGGACGAGGTGTACAGGGGTATCGCCGGCCGGCGGCGCACGCCGCGGCCGGCCGATCCGCTCGCCGACCGCGAGTGGATCCTCTGCGACCTCCACATGCACACGTCCTGGTCGCACGACTGCGCGGTCGAGCCGGGCGAGCTCGTCGAGCATGCGATCGCCCAGGGCCTCGGCGCGATCGCCGTCACCGACCACAACGTGTTCGGAGGCGCCCTCGAGGCGGCCGAGCTCGCACGTGACACGCCGCTCGTAGTCATCCCGAGCGAGGAGGTCAAGACCGACGGCCAGGGCGAGGTGATCGGCCTCTTCCTCTCCGAGGAGATACCCCGCGGGATGTCCTTCGGCGACACGATCGCCGCCATTCGCGAGCAGGACGGCGTCGTCTATCTCCCGCACCCGTTCGACCGGCTCCACTCGATCCCGGATGCCGCCACCCTGCGCCGCCACCTCGCCGAGATCGACGTGTTCGAGGTGTACAACGCGCGCCTGCTCTTCGAGGCGTACAACGACGAGGCCCTCCGCTTCGCGCGCAAGTACAACCTGACGATGGGCGCCGGGTCCGACGCACACGTCCTCCAGGGAGTGGGCACCGGCGGCCTGCGGATGCGAGCCTTCCACGACCGGGACGAGTTCCTGCTCAGCCTGCGCACGGCCGAGCTGCTCCGCCGCCCCAAGTCGCTCGCCTACCTCCAATCGCTGAAATGGATGGCACAGGTCAAGGAAAGGGTCCGCTAAACGAGAATTGAGATCCTGCCGCCTGTGCCTGCCGTGACTACCGACGAAATCACCGAGAAGTACCTCAAGAAGGCGATCGCCGAGATCAACGAGCTCGCGGACGAGATCGCGCGCTCGGGGAAGGGCGAGCGCGTTCCGGTCCTCGGCTCCGGCCATCCGCGGGCCGACGTCTTCCTGCTCAAGTACCGGCCGCAGCCGGCTGAGGTGCAAGAGGGCGTCGCCTTCTTCGGGCGGGCCGGCCAGGCGCTGCGCAAGTCGCTCGACCGGCTGACCGTCGACCCGCTCGCGGTCTACGGGACGAACGCGCTCAAGTTCGCCGACGGCGCGAGGAGGAGTGCCGGCCCTTCCTCACGCGCGAGCTGCTCATCGTGCAGCCGAAGCTCGTCGTCGTGATGGGCGAGGAGGCGCTTGCGTTCCTGAACGGGCTCGAGCTCCCGCTCGCCAACGAGGTTGCCGCCACGACCGGCGAGGTGCAGGAGCTGACCGCGACCATCGACGCGCTCTACGTGCCCGACATCGACGCGGCGCTCGACGAGGCGCCGGCGAAGACTGCGTTCTGGAACGCTTTCAAGGCGCTCGGGCCCTGGTGGGCAGAGCTTCCGCCTTACTAAAGACGCCGCGAGGCGCCGGGCTCGTGGCGCTTCTGGCGGTGCTCACGGTCTACTACGCGGTCGCGGCATCGCTGCCGCACATGTCCCTCTGGTGGGAGATCGTGTTCCTCGGGGTCGTGCTCATCCCGGCGATCTTCGGGATCATCTGGCTCGTGCTCCCGCTCTGGCGGGCCAAGGGGCTCGGCCTCGCCGGAGCCGCATTCGGCGTGCTGGCTGTCTTGTGCGAGGTCGCGAGCCTCGACATCCTGGCGGACTTCTCGAAGCTCGCCGCCCTGACGTTGATCTCGTTCTGGTTCCTCGGGTTCTTCGAGACGGTGCTGTGGGTGGCCCTCGTCGCCGCGATCATCCCGGCGGTCGACGCGTTCTCGGTCTTCCGCGGCCCGACGGGTCACATCGTCGAGGAGCGGCCCAGCATCTTCGAGACGATCGCCTTCGGCTTCCCCGTTCCAGGGAGACGGGACATCAGGCTCGACTGGGAGAGCCCTCGCCTCGAGGTGACTGGTTACAACGTCTACAGAGCTTCGACGGGCGGGGAGACGCCACGCGATCCGCTGAACGGCGACGACAAGCTCGAGGGCACGGGCTATTCCCTCGACGGTGTGCCGACGGACGAGAAGCGGCTGTACGTCGTCGAGAGCATCGGGACGGCTGGGCGCCGGGCAGCCAGCGCACCGGTCCGGGCCCCGCAACCGGGTGACGAAGCGGAGGCGCCGGCGACTGCGAGCGCGGGCGCTCCGCGCGACCTGGTGGCGACTGCCGAGGGCTCCTTCGCTCGTCTGGGCCCGCCGGACATTCTCTTCTTCGGCCTGTTCCTCGCGGCGGCCGCGCGTTTCCGCCTTCGCGTCAACTGGACGTGGCTTGCGATGGCCGCCTCGTTCGGCACCACGCTCGCGCTGGCGGTCTGGCTCGAGCTCTCGGGCCTGCCGGCCCTACCGCTGCTCTCGCTCGGGTTCCTGATCCCGAACGCCGACCTGATCTGGCGGGAGATCCGAGGAGCTCGCCGGCGACGAGCCGTCACGGACGAGTAGCGCCACCGACTCGATGTGCGGCGTGTGCGGGAACATGTCCACCGGCCGCACCCGTTCCAGGCGATAGCCCCACTCGCTCTGCAGCTCCTTGACGTTCGAGGCGAGCGTCGTCGGGTTGCACGAGACGTAGACGATCTTCGACGGCTCCATGCGGCCGATCCGGCGCAGCGCCTTTCCCGAGAGGCCTGCGCGAGGGGGATCGACGACGACCACGTCAGGGGTGCCGGCCCGGTCGCGGAGCTCCTCGACGGCCTGCCCGACCTCACCCGCGTAGAAGGCCGCGTTCGTGATCCCGTTGAGGTCGGCGTTCTCCAGCGCGCAGGCGACCGACTCCTCGGAGACCTCGATGCCCCAGACCGTCAGCGCCTTCGAGGCCATGGCCAGCCCGATCGTCCCGATCCCGCAGTAGAGGTCGTAGACGGTCTCCTCGCCGGTCAGGCCTGCGTACTCGACGGCTAGGTCGTAGAGCACTTCCGCCATCTCGGTGTTCGTCTGCAGGAACGCGTTCGGCCGCACGCGGAAGCGCAGGCCGCACAGCTCCTCCTCGATCCACTCCTCGCCCCAGAGGAGCGTGGTCGGCAGGTTCGTCACCTCGGCCGGGGTCTCGTTGACCGACCAGTGGATCGAGCGCACCTCCGGGAAGCGCTGGAGCTCCTCGACGAACTGGTCGCGGTCGAACTTCTCGCCCTGCGCCGTTACGAGCTGGACGAGCAGCTGTCCCGTGTTACGGCCTTCGCGCAGGACGAGGTGGCGCAGGTAGCCCGTGTGCTCCACCTGGTCGTAGGCCTCCAGGCGCTCGGCGCGGGCCCACGCGTCGACGGCTTCGCGGACCGCGTTGCCGAGGTCGGTGGTCAGCCAGCACTGCTCGACGTCGAAGACCGCGTCCCACCGGCCGGCCAGGTGGAACCCGCACGCCGGGCCTTCCGGGGTCTGCGTGAACGAGTACTCGAGCTTGTTGCGGTAGTGGAAGACCGACTTCGCCGGGACGATCGGCTCGAGCGGCGGCGTCCGCGATCCCGCCGATGCGGCGCAGGGCATCCGCCACCTGGTCGTGCTTCGCCTCGACCTGCGCCTCGTAGGCGAGGTCCTGGAACTTGCAGCCACCGCACTCGGGATAGTGCTTGCACGGCGCCTCCACGCGCGGCGCGCCGGGCTCGACGACCTCGACGGCGAGCGCCTCCGCGTGGTTCCGCTTCACCTTGGTCACGCGCGCGCGAACCGTGTCGCCGGGCAGGCCTCGCTTGACGAAGACGACGAAGCCGTTCAGCCGCGCGACGCCGTTCCCGCCGTAGGCGAGGGAGTCGATCTTGAGCTCGAGCTCCTGGTCCTTTGCGATCGGGGCGGCCATTCGGCCAGCATAGGTGCTGCATGGCGATCCACATCGAGCCTCCCAAGAGCACCGAGCAGATCGAGGCGTGGGCCGAGATGATCTGGCGCGTCGAGGGCCTCCGGATCGACGTCGACGAGCTCCGCCACAGCTTCGAGCAGGACACCGAGAGCCTGTGGGTTCTCGGGTACCTGGACGGCGAGCCTGCGGGCACCGGAGTCGGCCGGCCCTCGTCACTGGCCGGCGCCAACTACGCGGCGGTTCGCGTGCTGCCGGACCTGCGCGGTCGCGGTGTGGGCAGCGCGCTGCTGGCAGCGATCGCGGAGCACGCGCGGGCCCGTGGCGCCACCGAGCTCTGGGGGCGCATCAGGGCCGACGACGAGGCGACGCTGGCCTTTGTCGAGCGTCGTGGGTTCCGCGAGGTCGGTCGCGAGCGCGACGTGTTGCTCGATTTGAGCAAGGTGCCTGCCGCGGAAGCGGAACCACCCTCGGGGATCACGCTCGTCACGTTCGCGGAGCGACCCGACCTGATACCCGCCGTCTTCGCCGTCGACAACGAGGTCTCGCTCGACGTCCCCGCCCACGCCGTCCACGAGCCGATGACGTACGAGGACTGGGCCCGCGAAAACCTCGAAGGGCCGGGTGCGTTTCCCGAAGGGTGCGTCATCGCGCTCGAGGGAGACGAGGTGGTCGGCTACACGGCGCTGCGACGCTACGGAGCCGGATCGCCCCAGGCCGAGAATCGGCTCACCGCCGTCAGGCGGCCGTGGCGCCGCCGCGGGATCGCGACGGCGCTCAAGCGCGCCCAGATCGAGGCCGCCCGCGCGGCCGGGATCGAGACGATCGCGACCACGAACGACGAGCTGAACGTCGGCATGCGAGGCGTCAACGAGCGCCTCGGCTACGAGCCCAAGCCCGAGCGAGTCGTAGTCAGCGGCCCGGCCTGAAACCGCCATGTCTGGTGCCAGGCACCGGACATGGCCCAACTGCGGGCTCCAGCGTTCAACTTTGGCTCCAGAGCGAGCGCCACTTGCCGTTGCGGCCATGGCCGGTGCCAGGCACCAGACATGTCCCGTTAGCGGAGCGGCGTGACGTAGACCTTCCGCGAGCGCGGGCCGTCGAACTCGCAGAAGAAGATGCCCTGCCACGTGCCGAGCGCGAGCTTCCCGTCGGCTGCGGGGACGAGCACCTGCGGGCCGGCGAGCGCGGCTCGCACGTGCGAGGGCGCGTTCTCCTCCCCGTCCTCGATGTGCTGCCAGCCCCAGTCGTCGCCGACCATGCGCTCCATCGCCGCCTCGAGGTCCCGCGCGACCGCCGGATCGGCGTGCTCCTGGATCGTCACCCCGGCCGTCGTGTGCGGCACGTAGATCAACGCGGCCGAGGCGCCGTTCGCCCCGTCGAAGGCCGCCCGCACTTCACTGGTGATGTCGACGAGCTGCGTCTTGCGGTCCGTCGTCAGGCTGATCTCGCGCACGGCGTTATCCTACGGCCCGTGCCGCCGCCCTCACCCATCGACCTGGACCGCTTCCGCCAGCAGGCCGACCGCTTCATCGCCGAGCTCGACGAGGAGTACTACCTCCACTACGCGGGGCTCAAGGACACGCTCGACCTCGCGCCGATCTACGACCGCTACTCGGAGCTGACCGACCTCGAGCAGGCGAAGGCGCTCGGTGAGACGGCAGACGGCGACTGGGGCATCCGCGAGCTGTGGCGCTTCGCCTCGGAGGGCTATCTCAGCGAGCTGACGCGCGAGCAGAGCGAGAAGGTCGCACAGCTCGAGGCGAGCCTCGAAGCCGACGTCGACGGGACGAAGATCCCGTTCCGGATGCTGCGGCCGACGATCGCGAACGAGCCGGACCGTGACAAGCGCGAGCGGCTCGATCGCACACGCGTCGAACTGACGGACGAGCACATCAACCCGCTCTACCTGGAGGGCGTCGACGTCGTTCGACGCGCAGTGGGCGAGCTGGGCGCGCCGAACTACGCCGAGCTCTACCGCAGCTTCGGCTTCCGCCTGGACGAGCTGGCCTCGCAATGCCGCGCGCTCCTCGACTCGACGGAGAGCCTGTACGAGGAAGCGGCCGACAAGCTGTTCCGCGCGCGCATCGGCGTCGGCCTCGGCGAAGCGAAGCGCTGGGACGTCCTGCGGAGCTTCCGCGCACCGCAGTGGGACGAGCAGTTCCCGGAGAACCGCATGATGCCCGCGCTCGAGGCGACGCTCTCCGACATGGGCATCGACCTGCGCTCGCAGCAGAACGTGGAGCTGGACGTCGAGCGGCGACCGAAGAAGAGCCCGCGCGCGTTCTGCGCACCGATCGAGGTGCCGGGCCGCGTCGTGCTCGTCATCCAGCCGATGGGCGGCGCCGACGACTGGCGCGCTCTCTTCCACGAGGCCGGCCACACCGAGCACTACGCGAACACGTCGGCCAACCTCTCGATGGAGCAGAAGCGCCTCGGCGACGTCGCGGTCACCGAGGGCTGGGCCATGCTCATGCAGCACCTCACGGACGACCCGGCCTGGCTGTCGAAGCGCCTGGACTTCCCGCGACCCCAGGAGTTCGCCGCGGAAGGGACGACGCAGCTCCTCTACATGGTGCGCCGCTACTGCGCCAAGCTCCTCTACGAGCTGGAGTTCCACGAGACGGACGACGTCACGACGCAATCGTCCCGCTACGTCGCGCTCCTCGGCGACGCACTGAAGATCGAGCCGGCGGAGGCCGACTACCTGGGTGACATCGACGCCAGCTTCTACGTCACGGGCTACCTGCGCTCATGGGCGTTCGAGGCCCAGCTCCGCACGCACCTGAAGGAGCGCTACGGAAGCGACTGGTTCACGAACCGCGAGGCAGGCTCGCTGCTACGAGAGCTGTGGTCGCTCGGCATGAGCCAGACGGCTGACGACATGCTCCGCGACGTGACGGGCGACGAGATCGAGATGGACGCGGTCGCGACGCTCGTCCGCGAGACGCTGAGCTAGACCTCTTCTTTCACTGCTTCGGGATCCTCGTCGTCCTCGGCGACCGGGAGCGGGATCGGAGGCTTCCGGAGCGGCTTGCCGGTGTCCTCGTCGAGGAGTGGCTCGCCCGTGACCTCGTCCACGATGATCTCGCCGAGCTGCTCGCCGGCCAGGGTCTCCCCACGTTCCTCCGCCTCGCGGATCGCCTTCTTCAGCTCGCGTCGTTCCTGTTTCTTGGCCTGTTTTTCCTTCACGGCCCGCTCGCGATTCATCTTTGCCATCGTCGTGCGCTTTTTTGAGCTAGACGCCATAGGCCGTCCTTTCTAAGACTGTTGATCTGTCAGAGCGCGCCACCGGCGGCGGGAGGCGCGGCTGTGCTCTCGCCCTGGTCGCCTACCGGGTTCCGCGCCAGATAGTCCTCGACCAGGAGGACGTTCGACTCCGAGGCCCGCTCGACGATCGCAAGCAGGTCGGACATCGACGCCACCTCTTCGCGCTGCTCGGCGAGGAACCAGTGTAGAAACTGCTCGCCGACGAGGTCGTTCTCTTCGCGTGCGAGGGCGACCAGCGCCGCAATCTGCTCGGTCACCCGCTGTTCCTGCTCCAGCGCCAGCGCCACCGGCGCCCGCGCGTCCGAGAACGAGGTCTGAGGCGCCTCGACCCCCGGCGTGACTACCGCCTGCCCCGCGTCGAGCAGGTACTGGACGAGCATCATCGCGTGATTGCGCTCCTCGAGCGACTGCCGGTAGAAGTGCGCAGCGAGCTGAGGGAGCGTCTCGGAGTCGTAGTAGACCGCGATCGCCACGTACTGCTGAGAGGCCGCGAACTCGTGCGCGACCTGCTCGTTCAATGCCTGCGGGAAACGGGCCATCGCGAACGACTTTAGCGCGCTCCGTCCGGTGACTAGGTGCATAATCCGTATACATGGCGCGGACGCGAGTAGTGGTTGCGGGGGCCGCCGGCCGCGACTTCCACAACTTCAACCTCGTTTACAGAGGCCGTCAGGAGTACGAGGTCATCGCGTTCACGGCGACGCAGATCCCGAACATCGACGGTCGCGTCTATCCCCCCGAGCTGGCAGGCGACCTCTACCCGGAGGGCATCCCGATCCGGCCGGAGGACGAGCTCACCGCCCTGATCCGCGACCAGCGCATCGACGAGGTCGTCTTCGCCTATTCCGACGTGACCCACGAGCACGTGATGCACGTCGCGTCGCGCACGCTCGCGGCCGGAGCGGGCTTCCGGCTGCTGTCGCCCCACGACACGATGCTGACGTCGTCGAAGCCGGTGGTCGCCGTCTGCGCCGTCCGCACCGGCAGCGGCAAGAGCCAGACCACTCGACATATCGCGGCGTTGCTCCGCGAGAGCGGAAAGCGCGTCGCCGTCCTCCGCCACCCCATGCCGTACGGAGACCTGACGAAGCAGGTCGCCCAGCGCTTCGAGCGCTACGAGGACCTCGAGGCGGCCGACGCGACGATCGAGGAGCGCGAGGAGTACGAGCCGCACATCGCCGAGGGGAATCTGGTCTTTGCCGGCATCGACTACGCGCAGATCCTCGATCAGGCGGAGAAGGAGGCCGACGTCATCCTCTGGGACGGAGGCAACAACGACACGCCGTTCATCAAGCCGAACGTCCACGTCGTCGTCGTCGACCCGCACCGGCCGGGCCACGAGCTGCGCTACCACCCCGGCGAGACGAACCTCCGGATGGCGCACGTCTGCGTCGTCAACAAGGTCGACAGCGCGGATGAAGAGGGCATCGACGCGGTCCTCGCGTCGATCCGCACGCACAACCCCACGGCTCGGGTCGTGCTCGCCGCCTCGCCGATCGTCGTCGAGGGCGACGCCACGCAGATCGCCGGCAAGCGCGTGCTCGCCATCGAGGACGGGCCGACCCTGACCCACGGCGAGATGACCTACGGCGCGGCCGTCCTCGCGGCCAAGGCGAACGGAGCCGCCGAGCTCGTCGACCCGCGCCCGTACGCGGTGGGCTCGATCCAGGCGATCTTCGACGAGTACCCGCACGTCGGCGCGCTCCTGCCCGCGATGGGCTACGGGAAGAAACAGCGCGAGGATCTTTGCGAGACGATCAAGAAGGCCGACCCGGAGCTCGTGCTGATCGGAACCCCGATCGACCTCCGCCGGCTGATCGACTTCGACCGGCCCGCGCTACGGGTCACCTATCGCCTGCAGGAGGTCGGGGAGCCGACGCTCGCCGACGTGCTCGCCGAGCACGGCCTCATCGAGCCCGAGCCGGCCGCCGTCGCGACCGGTTAGCGTGACCCTCGTCATCGCGCTCGGCGGCAACGCACTCGTGCGGGCCGGCGAAAGGGGCACCGCTGCCGAGCAGCTGGCCGCGCTCCGGGACACCTTCGCGGCGCTGGGGCCGCTCGTGCGCGAGGGCGACGTCGTGGTCACGCACGGGAACGGCCCCCAGGTCGGAAACGAGCTGCTCCGGCAGGAACGCGCCGCCGACGAGGTGCCGCCGCTGCCCCTCTGGCTCGCCGTCGCCCAGACCCAGGCCGAGATCGGCGCCCTGATCGAGAGCGAGCTCGCGCCCGCCGCCGGCCGACCGGTCGCCTGCCTGCTCACCCACGTCCTGGTCGATGCGGGCGACGAGGCCTTCGAGCAGCCGACCAAGCCGATCGGCCCCTTCTACAGCGGCGACCAGGCGGAGGCTCTGGAGCGGGAGCGCGGCTGGCAGCTCGTGGAGGACGCGGGCCGCGGGTTCCGGCGCGTCGTGCCCTCCCCCGCCCCGCTCGAGATCGTCGAGCTCGACTCGATTCGCGCCCTCGTCGCCGGCGGCGCGATCGCGGTCGCGTGTGGCGGCGGTGGGATTCCGGTCACCAGGCGGGACGGAAAGCTCAAGGGCATCGACGCTGTCATCGACAAGGATCGCGCGTCTGCGCTCCTCGCCAGGGAGCTCGGCGCGACGCGGCTGCTGATCCTCACGGAGGTGCCGGCGGTGTACCGCGCCTTCGGAACGGAGAGCCCCGAAGAGCTGCGTGAGCTGACCGCCGACGAGGCGGAGGGGCTCCTGCCTGAGCTTCCGGCCGGCTCGATGAGGCCGAAGGTCGAAGCTGCGATCGAGCTCGCGCGCGGCGGCGGCGAGACGCTGATCACGTCTCAGAACGCACTCTCGGCGGCCCTCGAGGGCCGGTCGGGCACGCGCGTCCGCGGCTGACCGAACCGCCGGCTTCAGCGCTGCGAATCAGCGGCGTCACCAACCAAAGGAGCCGCAAGAAACATGCGCAAGCTCGCACTCATCCTCCTCGCGGTCGCGGCCGCCATCCTGGTCGCAGCCGTCTCGCGAGGAACAAGCCCCGAGGCAAGTGAGGCCTCCAGCCATCGCGAGGCACCACTCATCTCGGAAGACCCGTCCGCGGACAACACGGATCTCTATGCGTTCCGGAGCCCGGACAAGCCGAACACCCTCACCGTGATCTCGAACTTCATTCCCGGTGAGGATCCCGGCGCCGGCCCGAACTACTACACGTTCTCGCCGCGCGCTCGGTACAACATCAACATCGACCGCACCGGCGACGGGCGGCCGGACATCACCTACCGGTTCCGCTTCCGCCAGCGGCCCGGCCCGCTCTTCCTCGGCAACACCGAACAGCCGTACACGGTGGAGCGAATCATGGGCGGCCACTCGAGGATCGTCGCCCGCGGTGTGACGCCGCCGAACAACATCGGCCCGCGCACGCTCAAGGGCAAGAACTACCGCACGATCGCGGCGAGCCGCGTCTACGGCCTCGCGGGCGGCGGACAGGTCTTCGCCGGCCAGCGTGACGACGCGTTCTTCGGCGACATCGGCGCGATCTTCGACCTGCTCGCGATCCGCAAGGGCACGGGCAACGAGGGCGGCGGCAAGGACTTCTTCGCCGGCTATGCCGTCCACGCACTCGCGCTGCAGATCCCGATCTCCCACCTCGACACGAAGAGCCACGTGGTCGGCATCTGGTCGACGAGCGAACGTCAGCAGGTAACCGTCCGCGGCGGCCGCGCCCGCAACGCCTGGGTGCAGGTCTCCCGCCTCGGGAACCCGCTGGTCAACGAGGTCGTCATCCCGACCACTCAGAAGGACCTCTGGAACCGGCTACCCGTGACCGCGGAGAAGCGGTTCGCGGGCAACTACCGGACGCCGATCCTGGCGGCGGTCATGAACCAGCTCTACAAGCTGGGAGTCCCGGAGAAGAACCGCAAGGACCTCGTGGCCGTGTTCCTCACGGGCGTCAACCAGCCGAAGCTCAACTACACGGGCCCGAAGCTGGTCGAGATGCTGCGGATCAACCTCGCGATCCCGGTCACGGCTCCTGAGAACTTCAGCCGCCTGGGCGTTCTCGGAATGGATCTGCAGGGCTGGCCGAACGGCCGGCGCCTGGGCGACGACGTGATCGACATCGCCGAGCGTGCCGTCGCAGGCGCGCTCGTCGGCAAGAACGTGCCGCTCGGCGACGGCGTCGACTTCCCGGACAAGCCCCGCCTGTCGGTCTTTCCCTACGAGGCCGACCCCGGCGAGGGCTTCGCCAACGAGAAGGGCGGCCGCTAACCCACCCCCGCCCCCGAGGGCCCGCGTCTGACGGCGCGGGCCCTCGCTCTTCGTCGCCGAACCGATCTCGGCGGCCCGGCGAATCAGCGTCAAACCAAGGGGTCAAGGGAGGAGAGACAACGGCTATGCACACAGCCGCCATCGAACGAAGGAGGCTCGTCCTGCTGCTCGGGCTGGCCTTCGGGATCCTCGCGCTCGCCCTCGTCGCGGCGCGGGGAACGGGTCCCGAAGCAGCTCAGGCCGCGAGCCACCGCGAGGCCCCGCTCATCTCGCTCGACGGGCCCGCGGACATCAGCGACTTCTTCATGTTCCGGAGCTACGAGCCCGGGAACGCGGACAAGGTCGCGCTGATCATGAACGTCAACCCCGGCTCGGAGCCGAGCTCGGGGCCCAACTACTGGAACTTCGACCCCAGCGTCACCTACGAGTTCCAGATCGACAACGACCGCGACGGCAAGGCCGACGACGTCAGCTTCGAGATCAAGTTCCGCAACGAGATCCGCGGAACGGTCGACGACGCCGACCTGTTCCTGTCGTATCTCGGCGGTGCCGGCCCGTTCCCGGCGATCACGGCCCTCGACGGGCCTGGGTCGGAAGGCCTCGGCTTGCGTCAGCGCTACGACGTGCACATGGTCCGTGGGCAGCACCGCACGCGGATCGCCCAGGGCAAGATCGCGGTGCCTTCCAACGTCGGCCCGCGGACGATGCCGAACTACCCCGCTCTCGCGGCGCAGGGCATCCACAGCCTCGGCGGCGGCATCAAGGTCTTCGCCGGACAGCGGCAGGATCCGTTCTACATCGACCTCGGCGGCGTGTTCGACACGTTCAACTTCCGCCGGCCGGTGCCCGTACTGACCGAGCCGGAAGACGCGAACGACAACGTGAACCCGTTCGGGACGGACATGCTCTCGGGCTTCAACGTCTCGACGATCGCGATCGAGGTGCCGGCGATGATGATCTCCGGCGGCTCGTCGGTGATCGGGGCGTACGCGAGCACCAGTCGGTCGAGTGAGCGTGTCGACGACCGACCGGATCACGGCGACGACGACATCACGCAGGTCCAGCGCCTCGCCAACCCGCTGATCAACGAGACGATCATCGGGACGGAGGACAAGGACGAGTGGAACGCCCGCGAGCCCCAGCAGGAGCGGCGGTTCGTGGACTACTACCGCAACCCGCGCCTCGCGCTCGCGCTGCAGCTCGTCTTCGGGCTGCCGGCCGGGACGACGGGCCGTGAGGACCTCGTCAACCTGCTGCTCAAGTACCAGCCGAGCAACACGCGGCTGTCGGAGCTGCTGCGCCTGAACCTGGGCGTGGAGCCGACTCCGTTCGCCGCGCAGCGGCGGATGGGCCCGCTGGCAACCCCGGCCGACCCGGCGGCGTGGCCGAACGGACGGCGTCCGAAGGACGACGTCACGGACATCGCCGTGCGCGTGGTCGGCGGCCCCAACTACGTCGCCAACCGCATCGGCGACGGCGTCAACACCGACGACAGGCCGAACACGGCGAGCTTCCCCTTCCTCGGGACGCCCGACGACGGCCGCAACCGGAACCACGACAACCCGTAACACGAGCATGCGAAAGCGACTCGCAATCGCAGGGACGGTGGCGGCACTCGCCGCCACCGTCTCGCTCGCCGGCGGCGCTCTCCGCAGCTCGGGAGAGCCCGCCGCCGCCGGCCCCCTTGCGGCGGGCCCGGCGGCCGAGCGGCTCGAGGCCGGCTTCGCCGCCGGCGACACGGCCGGTCTCGTCCGCTCGCTCAACGACAAGCTGCGCGCGGAGCCCGAGGACCCGCGCTCGTTCACACTGCTCGGCCTCGCCTACCAGCAGCGCGCACGCGAGACCGGCAACGCAGATTTCTATTCGCGCTCCGATCGCGCACTACGCCGCTCGCTGGCTCTCGCGCCCAACGACTCGCTCACACTGAGCGCGCTCGGCTCACTGGCACTCGCCCGTCACGATTTCCGCCGCGCACTCGTGCTCGGCCGCCGCGCGCAGCGGCTCGCGCCGTACACGGCCCGGAACTACGGCGTCCTCGGCGACGCGCTCGTCGAGCTCGGCCGCTACGAGCAGGCGTTCCGCGCCTTCGACCGGATGGCCGAGCTGAAGCCGAGTCTCGCCGCCTACGCGCGAGTGGCCTACGCGCGCGAGCTGCTGGGCCGGCCGCGCGCGGCCGAGCGCGCGATGAACCTGGCGCTCGACGCCGCGGGCGGGCAACCGGAGCCGACGGCCTGGACGCGCACCGAGCTCGGCAAGCTGGCCTTCGCGCAAGGGCACGTCGAAACGGCGGGCGCTCATTTCCGCGCAGCCCTCCGCGCGTTCCCCGGCTACGCCTTCGCGCTGGAGGGCCTCGCACGTGTTGAGGCGGCGCGGGGCCACCTCGGACGAGCCGTCGCTCTCGCGCGCCACGCGACCGAGCAGACACCGCTTCCGCAGTTCGTCGCGACCCTCGGCGATCTCCAGCTCGCCGCCGGCCGCCCGCCAAGAGGCCCGCGACCAGTTCGCGCTGGTCGGCGCCATCGAGCGCCTGCTGCGGGCGAACGGCGTGCGCACGGACCTCGAGATCGCGCTCTTCAACGTCGACCACGGCCGTCACCTGCGGCAGTCGCTCGCCTCCGCCCGCAGGGCGCACAATGAGCGGCCGAGCATCGAGGCCGACGACGTGCTGGCCTGGGCGCTGATGCGAAACGGCTACTGCAAAGAGGCGCTTGGCTACTCACGGCGCGCGCTCCGGCTCGGGTCACTCGACGCCTCGAAGTTCTTCCACCGCGGCATGATCGAGCGCTGCCTGGGCCGGGAGGACACGGCTCGTGCCTGGTTCGCGAGGGCGCTCGACACCAACCCGCACTTCTCCCTGGTGTGGGCCCCCGTCGCCAGGAGGTACGCGTCATGAAGCGGTTCGTCGTCCTCGTCACCTTGCTGGGCGCGCTCGTCGGTTCCGCGGACGCGCTCGCGCACCCCCTCGGAAACTTCACGGTCAACCGCTTCAGCGCCGTCGAGGTCTCGGGCGACCGCGTCTACGTCAAGCAGGTCCTCGACCTCGCCGAGATCCCCACCTTCCAGGAGGGGAAGCGCGTTCGCCGGGCGGGCTATGCGCAGGAGCTCGCGCAAAGCCTGGAGCTCGAGGTCGACGGTCAGCGCGCGTCGCTTCGGCTCCTGGACTCCTCGGTCCGGTTCCGCCCGGGGGCCGGAGGGCTGAAGACGCTGCGCTTCGAGGCCGTCTACGAATCGACACTGAGCGGCCGCTCGCTTCGCTTCCGCGACACGTCCTTCGGCGCGCGCATCGGCTGGAGAGAGGTCGTCGTCCGCGCGGAACGTGGAGCGCGGATCGAGTCCTCGAGCGTCGCTTCTCGCAGCGCGAGCGACGAGTTGCGCGAGTACCCGCGAGATTTGCTCTCGGAGCCCCTCGACGTCGAACGCGCGACCGCGACCGTTGTGCTCGGTTCGGGCTCGGGTGAGCCGCCCGCGCTCGGCGGATCGGCGGCCGTGCGGCACTCGGGAGGGTTCGAGAGCCTGGTCGCCCGCGAAGATCTCGGGCTCGGCGTCATCCTCATCTCGCTGCTGATCGCGGCCTTCTGGGGCGCAGCGCACGCGCTGACGCCGGGTCACGGTAAGGCGATCGTCGCCGGGTATCTCGTGGGCTCCCGCGGCCGGCCACGTCACGCGGTTGCGCTCGGCCTGATCGTCACGGTCACACACACGGCGGGCGTCTTCGCGCTCGGGCTCATCACGCTGGCCCTGTCGCAGTTCATCGTCCCCGAGCAGCTGTATCCCTGGCTCACGCTCGCCTCGGGGTTGCTGGTCGTCGCCGTCGGCGCCTCGGTGCTCCTCAAGCGGCTGCGCCACCGGCGGGCTCATCGTCACCACCACCACGACCACGACCACGACCACGGCTACGGACGCGGCGGCCTGCTCGGCGTCGGCGTGGCCGCCGGCCTGCTCCCCTGTCCCTCGGCGCTCGTCGTCCTGCTGTCGGCGATCGCCCTGCATCGCATCGGTCTCGGTCTCGCCCTGATCGTGGCCTTCAGCATCGGCCTCGCGGCGACCATCACCGCGATCGGCCTCGTGGCCGTCCTGGCCCGCCGCGTCTTCGGACGCCTCTCTCTCGACGGCCCCCTCGTCAATGCCCTCCCCGCGGTCAGTGCGCTCGTGATCCTGGCCGTCGGCGTGGGCATTACCCTCAACGCTCTTCCGGAGGTGCTCTGATGTTCGGACTCGACGACCATCTCGCGTCGTTCTCCGACGGCGCGTCGCTCGTCATCGTGCTCGCGGTCGCCGTGTTGCTCGGTTTGCGGCACGCGACCGATCCCGACCACCTGGCAGCCGTGACGACGCTCCTGGCGACGAAGGGGAGCCGTGCGCGCGATGCGGCGCGACTCGGCGTCTCGTGGGGCTTCGGTCATGCAATCACGCTGTTTGCCTTCGGTCTGCCAATCGTCCTGTACAGCGCCGTCATCCCGGACGCCGCCCAGCGCGGCGCAGAGACCGCAATCGGTTTTCTGATCGCCGGCCTCGCCGTCTGGCTCCTCATTCGCTGGCGGCGCGGCGCCTTCCACGTGCACGAGCACGCGCACGAGGACCGCGAGCACGCGCACCTCCACTCTCACGCCCACGGCGACCCCCACCGGCACACGCGCTCACCGCTCGGCGCCTTCGGCATCGGCCTGCTGCACGGAGTCGGCGGCAGTGCGGGCGTCGGCATCCTGATCGTCTCGACGATCGACAGCCAGGCTGTCGCCGTCGCCGCGTTGTCGATCCTCGCCGTGTTCACCGCCGTCTCGATGACGGCCCTGACAACGGGCTTCGGGCTGACGATTGCGAGTCTCCGGCCCGCGAGGTTTGCTCCGGCCCTCGGAGTCGTGAGCCTCGCATTCGGCGTCTGGTACGCGCTGGGAGCGCAGGAGGTGCTGCCCTACTATTTCTAGGCTTCGAACCGAAGCGGCGGCGCCGACGAATCACTCAGAGCCCAGATGAACCAGGAACTCCACGATCTCGTAGCGCCTTATGCGCTCGACGCGCTCGACCCCGTCGAGCGTGACGCGTTCGAGCGCCACCTCGACGAGTGCGCCGACTGCAGGGCGGAGCTGGCGGATCTGCAGGAGGCGACGCTTGCACTTGCGTTCGCCGAGAGCGCGGAGCCGCCGCCGGCCTTGCGCGAGCGGATCCTGGAGGCTGCCCGCTCCGAGAACGGCGCCAAGGTAATTCCGTTCCCGCGGCGCCGCTGGGTCTTCCCGGCAACCGTCGCAGCGGCAGCCGCCGCCGCGGTAGTGGCGATCGGCGTTGGCCTCTGGGCGAACTCACTGTCTGGCGACCTCGACCGCGAGCGGAGCACGAATGCCGGGTACGCCCGCGCGCTGCAGCTCCTGGGCGGCGGCGCCGAGGTCACCCAGCTCGCCGACGGCGAGGGTGGGCTTCTAGTGGCGCCCGACGGTGAGGCGGCCCTCGTCGTCTGCGACCTCCAGCCCGCGCCGAAGGACAAGACCTACGAGGCGTGGGTGATCGAGGGCGAGACTCCCCGCCCCGCCGGTCTCTTCCGCGGTGGAGGTGGGTGCCCGCCGGTCCTCCTCGAGCGAGATGTGCCCAAGGGCGCACAGGTCGCGGTCACACTCGAGCAAAGGGGAGGCGTCGACCAGCCCACCGGCCCGCTGCTGGTGCGCTCGGACGCGGTGTGAGTCGTGTGTGCTGCCGAGTTCGCAGTCGCGGTGGGAGCCGGGAGAAGAGCCAGGACACGTGAGCACGTGACCGCCGCCGCGCAACTCTCCGACGAGGCCCTGCTGGCCGCCGTCGCGCGTTCGGACGAAGCGGCGCTCGCCGAGCTCTACGACCGCTTCGGCCGCATGGCGTACGGCCTGGCGCTGCGGGTGCTCCGAGACTCGGCCCTGGCCGAAGACGCGGTTCAGGACGCCTTCCTCAACGTCTGGCGCTCGGCCGAGAACTTCCGGGCCGATCGCGCGAAGGCGAGCACGTGGGTGCTGACCTTCGTTCACCGCCGAGCCGTCGATCTCGTCCGCCGCGAGGAACGCCGGCGCACGGAGCCCGAGGAGGCGGCGCCGGTGCCGTCCGGCCCTGGAGCAGACGAAGATGCCGAGCGGCGCTCGAAGCGCGAGGTCGTCCAGGATGCGCTCCGACAACTCCCGCCCGAGCAGCGCGAGGCGATCGAGCTCGCGTACTACGGCGGCTACACACAGTCCGAGCTCGCCGAACGGCTGGGCGAGCCGCTGGGCACGATCAAGAGCCGGATGTTCGCCGGCCTACGGCGACTGCGCGCCCTGCTCGACGAAGCAGGGTTCGAAGCCGCCGCTCCCTAAGCGGGGCCGCCGAGTTCGATCCAGCTAGCATGCGCCCTCGCGCGATGATCGAGGTTCCGCAACACCTGAAGGGCCGCGACTTCACGCGCATCGGCAGCTGGAGCTCCGACGAGCTGAAGGCGGTGCTCGACCTCGCCGACACGCTCAAGGGGGCGCAGCAGGCCCGCGAGCCGCACGAGCTCCTCCCCGGCCGCACGCTGGGGATGATCTTCCAGAAGCCGTCGACGCGAACGCGCGTCTCGTTCGAGGTCGGGATCGCCCAGCTCGGCGGCCACGGCCTCTACCTCGCGGCCGGCGACCTGCAGCTGGGCAGGGGCGAGACGATCCGCGACACCGGCACCGTCCTGTCGCGCTACCTCGACGCGATCATGATCCGCACGTTCGCCCAGGAGGACGTCGAGGAACTGGCCGAGGCTGCCGACATCCCCGTGATCAACGGGCTCACGGACTACGCGCATCCCTGTCAGGCGCTCGCCGACCTGATGACGATTCGCGAGCGGCTGGGTCGGCTGTCCGGGACCCGCCTGGCCTATCTCGGCGACGGCAACAACGTGTGCGTCTCGCTGATGGTCGGGGCAGCCCGCTTCGGGATGCGCTTCGTCGCGGCGACGCCGCCGGGCTACGAGCCCGACGGCACCGCCGTCACCGCCGCGCGCCGCGCAGCCGTGCAGATGGGCGGCACCATCGAGCTCGTGTCCGACCCGCAAGAGGCTGCGCGCGACGCCGACGCCGTCTACACGGATGTCTGGACGAGCATGGGCCAGGAGGACGAAGCGGAGAAGCGACGGAGCGACCTAGCCGACTACCGCATCGACAGCGACCTCTTGCAACTCGCCGCGGACGACGCCATCGTCCTGCATTGCCTGCCGGCGCACTACGGCGAGGAGATCACGGAGGAGGTGCTCTACGGGCCGCAGTCGGCCGTGTGGGACCAGGCTGAGAACCGGCTGCACGCACAGAAGGCGCTGATGGCGCTCACGATTGATTAGTGCTGCCGCTCAAGGACAATGTCCCGACCAGACACTTCCCACTCGTCACGTTGCTACTGGTCGCGGTCAACGTCGCCGTCTGGATCTTCTACCAGCTCCCCGACCTCGAAGGCTCGACGCTGGAGCTCGCCTACCAACCATGCGAGGTGACGAACACCTGCCCGCCGGGGACGGCGACAGGCGAAAACTGGCCGGTCACCGCCGTCACCTCGATGTTCATGCACGGGAGCTGGCTGCACCTGATCGGGAACATGCTCTTCCTCTGGGTCTTCGGCAACAACGTCGAGGACGCGATGGGCAAGATCCGCTACCTGCTCTTCTACTTCGGAGCAGGGTTCACGGCGACCGCGCTGCAGACGATCGTCACGCTCTCGACCTCGTCGGGCGTCGACACCGCGATCCCGAACCTCGGCGCCAGCGGGGCCGTGTCGGGCGTGCTCGGCGCCTATCTGGTGCTCCTGCCGACAGCGCGAGTGCTGACGATCGTCGTCTTCTTCCTGATCGAGGTGCCGGCCTTCCTCTTCCTGGGGTTCTGGTTCCTGTTCCAGCTCTGGTCGGGAGGGCTCTCGCTGACTGAGCCAGAGGCCGGAGGCGGCGTGGCCTTCTTCGCGCACATCGGCGGATTCGCGTTCGGCCTGGCGACGGTCCATCTGTTCGCCGGCGGAGGGCGGCCGCTCCGGCCCAGGTACTGATGGCTGTCGATTTCGAGGAAGAGGTGCGGGCGGCGCTCGACTCGGTTCCTCCTGAGCTCGCGCGCGGCCTCGAGAACGTCGCCGTGGTGGTCGAGGATGAGCACCCTGGCGACCTGGGGTTGTTCGGCACGTTCCACGGAGTCCCGCGCACTGAGCGATCGTCCTTCGGGCCGAACCCGCCGGCGACGATCACCATCTACCGCCTGCCGCTGGAAGAGTCGTTCCCCGATCCCGAAGAGCTCCGGCGGCAGATCCGCATCACGGTGCTGCACGAGCTCGCGCACTACTTCGGGATCGACGAGACCCGCATCGGCGAGCTCGGCTACGAGTAGTGGTCACGTTCCTCAACGTGGTCGCGATCGTGGCCGGCATCGTGGGCGCGGGCGTCCTGCTCCTGTTCTTCTTCGGCCGTTGGGACTAGTCCAGGAATGCCGTACATGTCCCGGACGTTTATGTAGGCGTGAGGACAATCCAAGACATCAAGCTCGAAATCGAGCGCGCCACCGAGCGGCGTGGCGAGCTGTACCACGAACTTGCGAAGGGCCATGACGTCGTGCTCGCGGCCGAGCTCAAGGAGCTCGAAGCCCAGATCGCGACCCTCTGGATCGAGCATCGCGAGGCGCGGGTGCGGCAGCGCTTCGGCGATCGCGACCGCATCATCAAGCGCGCTCGACTCGAAGAGCGGCTCGAGCGGGCGGCTTAGGCCGACCCGCTCCCCCGCTACCCTTACGCGTAACGGGGCGTTAGCTCAGCTGGGAGAGCGCCGCCTTTGCAAGGCGGAGGTCACCGGTTCGATCCCGGTACGCTCCATCGTCAGTAACGGAGCCGATTCGGGCGAAAATCCCCGCAAATCAGCCGAATTGGCCATTCGCCGCTTCGCGACGGTTCGTGTCGGTTGGTACCGGTTTCAGCCCTATTACCAGGGGCTGCGCAGGGGCTTGGCCAAATGACAGGGGCTGTACAGGGGCGCGAATTTGGCCCGCCGGGGGAGCGAGTTTGATGCTCAGTTCTCTCCCGAGACGCTACTCGCTTTAAAGCGGCCTACTCGCGTTGTCGATGCAGGTTGTTGTGGGCTATACGCACTACTGGAGAGTTCGTACAGACACCGACCCCGACCAGTTCGTCGAGGCCGGGCGCGAGATGGCGCGGGTCATCGAGGCGGCAACCGTCCCTCTCGCAGACGGCTTCGGTACGCCAGGCACTCAACCGGAGATCGATCTCGGCATCGGAACGGTGCGATTCAATGGCGTTGAGGAGGATGGGCGCCATGAGCGTCGACGTCAAGCATCCCGAGGTCGAGGTCGCCGCCCTCTGCAGCACCCGCAAGGGCGGCACAAGGGCGCGGCTCAAAGCGGATGCCCGTAAACCGCTCTACTAAGCGGGTTTCCGCTGGAGGACTAGCGGCCTTCTAAGCCGCCGCTCACTCGGCCTATCCTCGTCGTGTCGCTTTCCTGTCAAAGAACGACAGTCTGTCCTCGTAGGCACTAAAATCCAAGGCACTCGTTCCGGGAGGTCCTCGGGTGTCCCGACTAGCGTTTGCGCTTCCCGCTCTGCTCCTCCTCGTCCTCGTGACGGCGAATGTCGCCCTGGGACAGGCGGGTGGCGGCAGCTCCGACTACGGCGGAGGTGGCGGTGGCGGCGGCGGGAGCGACTTCGGCGGCGGCGGCAGCGGTAGCGGAGATGAAGGAAGTGACGGCCCGTGGTGGCTGGTCCTGCTCGTGTTCGGCGGCTTCCTCGCCTTCTTCGTCTGGCCGGCCGTTCGCAAGAAGGGTCCCTTGCCGACCCGTTTCAGCGGTGCAGCGCAAGCTGAGGCGCAAACGCGTGCACGAGGTCGAGGTGGCGGCAGCCGAGGCCGGCGAGGACGACGAGCGTTTCCTCCCGGAGCGTCTGCAGGCTGCCGCGGAGCAACTGTTCCGCGACGCGCAGAAGGGCTGGGATGCGCGCGACCGGGCGCGCCTCGCCACGCTGCTAGATCCCGACCTGCTCGTCGAGTGGGAGCGCCGCCTCGACGACTTCGACGCCAAGGGCTGGCACAACCGCGCAGAGGTGCTCGGTGACGTTCGCGTCGAGTACGTCGGCGTCACCAACCGCGAGGAGGCCGCCGACGATCGCGTGGTCGTCCTGATCGAGGCGAAGCTCCGCGCCTACGTGGTCGACCGAGGCGGGAACAGGCCGCAAGGACGAGACGGACGACACGGTCGATCTCCTCAGTACTGGACACTCGGCCTGCGCGAAGGGCGTGGACTGCTCTCGATCGAAGAGCGCTCCGAAGGGGAGCACCACCACAGCGAGCCGATCGTCGCCTCGCCCTGGTCGGATGACGAGCGCTGCGCGATGAAGCTGTGATCGAGACTGCGACAGCCGAGGGCAGGCCGGCTTCAGCCCGCAGACCTGGTCGACCTCGACTTCGCAGGCGACGCTCGCGGCGCCGCTTCCGATCTGGCCGTCGCGGACGCCCGCTTGCACGGAGTACTCGAGGCGGCTGCCCGGCAAGTGGTGGAGGCCTGGGCGCTGGCGGTCGACGGCGACGACGCGCCGCTCGAGCAGCTGGCAAGCCGCTCGGCGCTCTATGAGCTGCTCTACGAGGGTGACGACAGCGAGAAGACGCGGATCGTCGTGCGCGGCACGGCGTCAGGCGGATCTCGATCGTCGCGCTCGACGCGAAGGCCGAGCCCGCCACGATGACTATCGAGGTCGAGCTCGGAGGGCGACGCTACGTCCAGGACCGGGATACGGCGGCTGTGCTCTCCGGCAGCAAGGACGAAGCAACCGTGTCACCGAACGCTGGACGCTCTCACTCGACGGGCCGGTGTCGCACCCGTGGCGACTCACGGCGGTGAGTCCAGGCGTCGCGCTGCCTGAGAGACCCTTGGCGCGGAGCGCGGCGAGCGCCTCGGGCGACTTGTCCAGGTCGAGCCCCAACCGCGCATGATCTCGGGCGCCTTCGTGAACTGGCGAGCCGGTACTCGACGACCTGGACGCGGTTCCCCCAAGGATCGACGAAATCGAGCCCGCGCCCGGGGAGGACGAGCGCCGGCGGGACAATGCACTGGGTCGGGCCAGCCTAACGAGCAGTCGTGACCAGAGAGGTGAGACGGGGTGATGGGTGACCGGGCCGAAATCCGGAGCATGTGAGATCGAGCTTGGCGTTGACTATCGGAGCTCCAGATGGTGACTCCGGCGAGCCGCTCGGTCGCATCGGCCGCACGAGTGGTTTCGCGGTAGGTTTATGTGTCTCGACGCCACCCGTCCACTTGATCGAGGTATCTTTTTTACTGGTAGCTATCAAGAATTGGTTCGCCCGACTTGCTACTGCCTGGCGACGGCTCGTGGCCGGGCGACCGAGCAAGGAGGTGTGAACCCACCTCTATCGGTAAGTCGACAGGCGGAACCTGTGACGCTGCCTAGCGCGAAGTTCCGCGGCATCGGGGAGGCCCGAGTCCGAGCGTAGCGGGGCGACTCACGGCTGCGACCCGACTCACTTGTCGGTGCCCTAGACGATCGCGATGGGTCGCTGGCGACGATGTCTGCCGAGGTTCCCACGATCATCGCTGCCTCGGCCGCCGCAGCGGTCGGTACTTTTTTGTACCTCTACGTCGCTCGACGCTCGGCCATGGGTGTCGCACGGGAGGAGGCGCTGCACTGCTGAGACGCGGGCTGAGGTGATCGCTGAGCTCCGAGCACGAGGCGTCGCTCGAGCAGCGACACGAGCGGATGAAGGCAGATGCGAAGGCCACGTCCATGAGCCAGCGCTCGCCGAGGAGGCGCGCATGGAAGCGCGAGAGGCCTACCAAACGCAGCGCCGCCACGGCACGAACAGAGCACCCCCGGCGACCGAGCAGGCGCCGCGAACGTAGACGGCGCTCTCAGAGGAGCGAGCGCCGGCGAGTCAGCGAGAGCAGGGGAGGGCGGAGAACGCGCGGCGGGAGGGGGGGAGGGGGGAGGGAGGAGAAAGAGAGAGGGGAGGGGAGGGCAAGGCGGAGGTCACCGGTTCGATCCCGGTACGCTCCATTTTCCAGCCGCGTGGCTACGCGAAAGCGGACCGTCGAGGAACTGTCACTACGTACGCGGGCTGATCGTGGCGACCTGCGCTGGGATGACGGGGGCGCAACGGGAAGGAAAGCTCCGCCTCAGGATCGTATGACTTCGGTCAGCTCGCGGGAACGAGCGTGACGTCGACGCACCATTGGTGCGCGTCGGTCGGACGACCGTTGCGTCGTGTGATCCCGAGCGCGCACGCCTGGGCGGTTCCTTGGGCAAAGTGGGTCCCGAGCAGGCTGATTGCCCGCACCCTCCACTGCAGCTCCGCTCCCGTGCACCGTGCTCGCGTGCGTCCCTCCGCGTACGCAGCAGTTTGAGCCTGCGTAATCGTCAGGCGGAGCGAGAACCGCTCGCCAATGTCGCAGGTGACCGGGCCAGTCGCCCGAATGATGTGGCCGTTCCTACTGATCGTCGCCGTGGGGTCGGTCCTGCCCACGAAAGCGGAACCGCTTCCGATCAGCACGAGCCCGATCAGCACGAGCGCACCCAGCATCGAGACCAATACAGCTACTCGTTTCATGGCGGCAAGTTTGTCATGTCTGTACCGGGTTCGCCAGGACGCTGCGCGCGCGAGCGGCCGAGACGACGTCCCCCTTTTGTTCGTAGAGCCGTACGGCGCCTTCCAGGACGGCGGTCGTTTCGTCGGTACGGCCAATGAGGTGCAAGACCTCGGCCAGGTCGACGAGGCCGTCCGCCCGCATGTCGAGCGCGTCAGTCGGCTCGGCGAGCGCGACGGCATCGCGGGCGAGTTCTTCGGCGTCCTCGACGTGGCCGCGCCGCGCCAGCGTCTTCGCGCGCACTTGCCGCCAGAGCATCTGCGTCACGATGTCGTCGCTCGCGCCAGCTTGCTCGCTGATCTTCGCATAGTCCTCGGCCTCCACGTAGCGTTGTTGGGCGTAGAGCGACTGCGCGAGCCGCGCCGCTTGGGTCGACAGCAGGCCCTTCTCGCCCAGCTGTTCGAGCGCCTCGTAGGCAACGCGGATTTCCCGCTCGGCGGCGTCAGGGTCGCCGGCGAGGGTCTCGACGATCCAACCGTGTTCGGCCCGCAGGAAAAACGGCAGCCCGCGCGCAAGGCCCAGATCCTCGGTCATCGTACGGGCGCGTTCGACGAGCTCGCGCGCCGCGTCGAAGTCGCCGAGCATCGCTTCGTGAACGGCAAGCGCGTCCATGAAACCCATCCCGCCCCAACGGGAGATAGACGTATCTTCGAGAACTTCCTTGCATCGTCTGATCGCCTCTTCCGCCGGCGTCGGTCCATAGATGAGCTCGATCCCGATCTGGATCAGTGCGTGATTCGCCTGCCGCTCGTCGCCCGCGCGCCGCGCATGCGCGAACGCGCGCTCGAAGGCGTCGATCGCAGGTTGGAAGCGCATCGCGATGTGATGCGTCCAGGCGATCGCCGCCCATGCCCGTGCGAGGCCCTTGTCGTCGTGCGCTTTCTCCAGCTCGGGCAACGCGCTCTCGGCGACGCTTCGCAGGCGCTCGAGGCTGCCTTCCGGTTCCGTGAACGTGCGGACGTCCGAACGCAAGAGCAAGGCGAGGAGGCCTTGGCGCGAACCTTCTGCAGCTTCGATCGCCGCTGTGGCCACCTGGTCAGCCCGCTCGAAGTTCCCTGCAAGGATGAGCGCGTCCGTCAGGTCGGGGGCAAGCTCGAGACCAAATGGGTCGGCCGGTGGCACAAGAGCAAGGGCGCGCTCGAGCAGATTCGTCGCAGCGTGGGCATCGCCGCGGGCGAGCGCGCGTCGACCGGCCGTGGCGAGGCACTCCGCCGCGCGTCGCCCAACGCCTTCGGTGTGCTCGTCTAGTGGGCCGAGTTCGGCGCGAGAGCGGTGCACTTGCTCGAGGTGGTAGCCAAGGATCTCCTCGTACTCGGGTGCGTGCTCGCGGACGACGCGGGCGAGCCAATCGGCGAACCGCTCGTGGAGCTCCGCGCGGACCTGCTTCGGAAGCGCCTCGTAAGCGACGTCGCGGAGGAGGAGGTGTCGGAAATCGAACGCATTCTCACCGGGAAGCTCGGAGCGGGCGGGGCGAACGAGGTCCTTGCGAACGAGCGTCATCAGGTGCTCGTCGACGGCGCCGCGCAGGCGATGAGGCGCAAGCGCGCGCACCGCGCCCTCGTGAAAGACCTTCCCCTCGACGGCCGCCCGCTCGATGATCACCCGCTCGTCGTGCTCGAGACGGTCGAGCCTGGCGGCGAGGAGCGCCTGAATAGTGGACGGCATCGAGATCTGGGCGAGGTCAGCTGTCGAGCGCCAGCGTCCGTTTTCGTGGCGGAGCAGCCCGTCGTCGATAAGCATGGAAAGGATCTCCTCGACGAAGAGCGGATTGCCTTCGGCCGCCTCTTTGACCCGCGCACGGGCCTCCTCGGCCAGGGACGAATGACCGAGCAGGTTCTCGATAAGCCGCTCCGACTCTGCGTCGGTGAGCGGCTCGAGCAGGATGCTGGTCGCGTTCAGCTTGCCACCGCCCCAGTTGGAGCGGTGGTCGAGGAGCTCAGCCCGGGCGCCGCAAACGAGCAGCAGCGGAGCGTCGCGCGACCAGTCGGCGATGTGCTCGACAAGGTCGAGGAAGGTGGGTTCCGCCCAGTGCACGTCGTCGAAGACGACAACGAGCGGGCGCATCCGAGCGTACCGCTCGAACAGCTTTCGCACCGCCCAGAAGGTTTCCTCCGCGCTTCCGACGCCGTCGGCCAGCCCGACGGCGTCCGCGACTCGCTCCGCAATCAGCTTTGCGTCCGGATCGTCTTCGATAAGCCGCTCGATGTCCCGAGCGGATTGCACGTCCACCAACTGTCTCAGAACCTCCGCGATCGGCCAGAAGGTGATTCCCTCGCCATATGAGAGGCAGTGGCCGGAGACGATCGTCGCGCGGTGGGAGAGAGTCGCCACGACCTCGGCGACGAGACGCGATTTGCCGACTCCGGCCGCTCCGAAAATCGTGAAGAGGTGGCACGAGCGCTCACGCACCGAGCGTTCGAAAGCGCGCTCGAGCAGGGTGCGCTCGTCCTCGCGGCCGATCATTGGCGAGTCCAGCCGTCGCATGTGCCCCGGCGCTCCCGAGAAGATTTCGACCACGCGGAACGCGGGCACCTGCTTCTTCTTGCCCTTGATCTCGAGCGCGGCGACCTCCTCGACACGAACGGCGTCGCGCACGAGTCGCTGCGTCTCTCGCCCGATCAGGATCTCGCCTGAGCTCGCGGCCTGCTCGAGCCGCTTCGCGACATTTACTGCGTCGCCGGTCACGAGCCTTTGACCGGCCACGTCGCCCGCGACGACCTCGCCGGTATTAGCGCCGAGTCGGATCTCGATCCGGACGGCGAGGTCCCGCTCGAGCTCCTGGTTCAGGTGCTCCAACTGGTCTCGCATCTCCACAGTCGCCGCGACCGCGCGAAGGGCATCGTCTTCGTGCACAAGCGGAATTCCGAACACGGCCATGATGGCGTCGCCGATGAACTTCTCCACGGTGCCGCCGTGCCGATTGATCACCGCGCTCATCTCGTCGAAATAGCGCCCCATGGCGCGACGAAGGGACTCGGGATCGAGGCGCTCGCCCAGCGCGGTGGAGCTGACGACGTCCGAGAAGACGACCGTCACCATCTTTCGCAGCTCGCGCGGCGCCGCTTCTTCCACGGCCAGGTGGGTTCCGCAGGCCAGGCAGAACCGGGCGCCGGCAGGATTGTGTTGTCCACAGCTCGGGCAGATGGTCACGTCTTGCTCCCAGGGCGACGGCGCTGTAGAAGGTATCTCTCTCACTAACCACGAGACGGGCTGCGGCCGGTCGGTCCTTCCCACTCCACTCGTTCAGGGAATACCCGGCGGCCCGGAAGCGTTCTTATTTGTAGGACGGCGCGAGTCGGTTTCTTGCTACGCGCCCCGCCGTAAAAGAAGGAGTTCGTCATGAAGACCATCCACCCTGAGCTCACGCTCACAGCTGTCCGCTGCACGTCGTGCGGCAACACCTTCACCACTCGCTCCACCCGAAGCGAGCTGGTCGTCGACACCTGCCAGAACTGCCATCCCGCCTACACGGGCATCGAGCGCGCCGTCGCGAGCGGCAGCCGCATCGAGCGCTTCGAGCAGCGCCGGCAGCTTGCAGGAAGAACGAGAGGAGCAATTTGACCACGATCATCGAAGAGCCAATCCAGGCCTTCCTGGCCGACGCGGAGGAGCGCGGCTCTCTCGAGGAGAGCGCGCTCGAGACCTTCGCGGCCGAGCACGATCTCGACGACGAAGAGCTCGTCGCGCTGCGCGCTGAGCTCGAGGCGCGCGAGATCGACGTCCTCGCGCCCGTGCGCGCCGAGACGCGCCAGGAATCCAGCTCGACCGACGCACTGACCCTGTTCATGAACAGGGCCGGTCGCTATCCGCTGCTCACCGCGGCCGAAGAGGTCGCGCTGGCCAAGCGGATCGAGCGCGGAGACGCCGCGGCGAAGGAGCGGATGATCAACTCCAACCTCCGGCTCGTGATCTCGATCGCGAAGCGCTACCAGGGACACGACGTCCCGCTCCTCGATCTGGTCCAGGACGGGGTCATCGGGCTGAACCGCGCGGTCGAGAAGTTCGACTGGCGGCGCGGATTCAAGTTCTCGACGTACGCCACCTGGTGGATCCGGCAGGCCTGCCAGCGCGCGCTCGCGGGTCAGTCACGGACGATCCGAGTGCCGTCGCACGTCGAAGAGCGCCGCGTGAAGCTGGCGCGGGCGCGTAGGCAGCTGGAGACCCGGCTGGGCCGCGAGCCCACACGCGAGGAGCTGGCCGAGGCGACCGGTCTCTCGAAGGAACATGTCAACGAGGCCCTCGATGTGGCCGAGGCGCGGGTGTCGCTGAATCAGACGGTCGGCGCCGAGGACGAGGGTGAGCTCGGAGACCTCTTCCACGATCCGAGCGCCGACGATCCTGCCGAGCGGGCTTTCGAGTCCCTCGAGCGTCTGGGCATTCGACGCTCGGTGGCGAGCCTGCCGGAGCGCGAGCGCCGCGTGATCGAGCTCCGCTTCGGCCTCGACGGGGATCCGCAGCCACTGGAGTCGATCGGCAAGGAGCTCGGCATCTCGCGCGAGCGTGTGCGCCAGCTCGAGGCCGATGCGCTGGCCCAGCTGGCCGAGGAGCTGGGCGACGCCGAGCTCCCGCTGGCCGCCTAACTCAACGACGGACGGCGTCGGGCGCGATCACCTCGGCTGCGGCCTCGAGGTTGACGCGCCCGGCGCCGTTCGTCTCGATCCACGCCACTACTCCGTCCGGCCGCCAGCCGGGCAGGCCGATCTCGACGATCACGGCCGGGGCGAGCGCGGTTGCAGCCCTCTGCTGCCACTCGTGTCGGGCGGCGTCACGCAGAACGAGGACGAGCGGTCGGCCTTCAGGGACCTCCAAAGGCCGTGAGCCTTCGTTCAGCACGATCACGTCCGTGTCAGAGACACGGTTATGGATGGCTGTGCCGAGACCATGCCCGCCCGGGCCGGCGGCAATCGACGGCTCAGGCTGCAGCTCGACGACCAGAGGTGCCGATCCGAGCGCGACGTCGCCTGCAACGCGGAGCGCGCGGCGCGCGGCCGCGACCCCGAGCGCCCGGTCCGGCGTCACCTGGTCCGGCGCCCGCTGAGCGACACGGCCGATCCGTGCGGCGGCCTCGGCGACCCGATCCGCGCCAATACGGCCCGAGAGCACGGCCTCGACGACCGCCTCGTGGACGCTCTCGACCACCTCTTCGCCTTGCACCCTGCCCAGGCAGAGCGCATCGACGCCTGCCTCCAGCGCCCTCAGTGCGCCCTCCACGAGGCCCACGGTCCCGGAGACTGCGCGCATCTCGAGCGCATCGCTGAGCACCAGGCCCTCGAAGCCGAGCTCCTCGCGCAGGAGGCCCGAAACGATCCGCGGGCTGAGCGTCGCCGGGGCGTCGTCGAGCTCGGGGACGAGGAGATGCCCGGTCATGACGCCCTCCACGCCCGCGTCGATCGCCGCCCGGAAGGGAAGCAGCGCTTCCTGGAGGTCGCCCGCAACGGTCGGAAGCTCGAGATGCGAGTCGACTGCCGTGTCGCCGTGGCCGGGAAAGTGCTTTGCGCAAGCGGCGACGCCGACGCGCTGCGTGCCTGCGACGAAGGCGGCTACGTGCCGCGCGACGAGCTCCGGCTCGGAACCGAAGGAACGGACGCCGATGACAGGGTTCCGCGGATTCGAGTTGACGTCCGCAACCGGGGCGAGGTTCATCGTCACGCCGATCCCCGTCAGCTCCGCGGCAATCGCGGCCGCGACGCCCTCGGTCAGCTCAGGGTCGTCGACGGCGCCCAGGGCGAGGTTGCCCGGGTAGGAGCTGCCGCTCGCGGCCTCCAGGCGGGTGACGTCGCCGCCCTCCTCGTCGATGGCGACGACCAGCTCGTCTCGCTCGGCCCGCAACGCAGCGGTGAGCGCTGCGGCCTGCGAGCGGTCAGCGACGTTGTCCGCAAACAGCACGATCCCGCCGAGTCCCCGGCCGAGCCAGGCTCGAACCCAGTCCGGGGCCTCCGCCCCGGGGAAGCTCGCAAAGATGCAGGCCGCCGCTTGGCGCTCGAGCTCGGCGGTCACCCGCGGACGGCGCCGGCCGTGAGGCCGAAGGCGATCCGCCGGTGGACCGCGACGAAGAACACGACGACCGGGATCGCGGTCAACGTCGCCCCCGCCATCAGCGGGCCCCATTGGGTCCCGCGCAGGCTCGTGAACTGCGCGAGCCAGACCGTCAAGGTCTGGTTTTCGGGGCTGCTGAGCACGATGTAAGCGATGATGAACTCGTTCCACACCTGGATGAAGGCGAAGATCGAGGTCGCTACGAGCCCGGGCGCGACGAGCGGCAGCAGAATGCGGAAGAAGGCGCCGAAGCGAGTCGATCCGTCGACCATCGCCGCCTCCTCGAGTTCGGGCGGAACGCCGATGATGAAGCCTCGTAGCGTCCAGACGCAAAACGGCAGGACGAACGTCAGGTAGGTCACGATCACGCCCATCAGCTTGTCGACCTGCCCGGCCCGGCTGAGCAAGATGTAGAGCGGGATGATGAGCGCGTTCAGGGGCACCATCTGCACCCCGATGATCAGGATGATGAACGCGCGCCGCCCGTAGAAACGGAACTTCGCGAGCGCAAGAGCAGCCAGGAAGGCGAGCACGAGCGAGAGCGACGTCACGGCGGCGACGACGAGCACGCTGTTCCTCGCCACCCGCCAGAAGTAGGGCCGGCCCATGACGTCGGTGAAGTTGTCGAGGGTCGCCGACGAGGGGAAGACCTGCGGCGAGAAGGTGAGGATCTCGGAGCTCGGCTTGAACGCGGTCGAGACCATCCAGTAGACGGGAAAGACCATCACCACAAAGACGAGCAGCGCGAGCAGGTTGATCCCGACCCGGTTGGCAAGCCGCCGTCCGCCGACGCGCCTGACGCCAACCCGGCTGCGGGTGACGGTCGGCGCCACAGGCACCGGAGCGACGGGCGTCTGCGCGCTCAACGCACCTCTCCGATCCGGATCATCTGGCGGATGTAGACGAACGTGACCGAGAACATGATCGCGACCATGACGACCGCGACGGCCGCGCCGTAGCCGTACTCACTGAGGCGGAACGACTCCACGAAGGCATAGATGCTCATCAGGTAGTAGTCGCTCGAGGGGTTGTTGCCGCGCATGATCCAGACCTGGTTGAAGACCTGGAAGTCCCAGATGATCGAGAGGCTCGTCAGGATGACGAAGATCGGCTTCAGGAGCGGCAGCGTGATGTCGCGGAAGACGCGCGCCCCGTTCGCTCCGTCGATCGAGGCCGCCTCGACGAGCTCCCTCGGCACCTGGGTCAGCCCCGCGAAAACCGTGATCGCCACGAAGGGGATCGCGCCCCAGACGACGACGGCCATGATGATCGCCAGGCCCGTCGTCGGGTTCTCGAACCAGTCGTGGTTGACGTAGTCACCGACGCCGAGCTCCGTCAGCGCCCAGTTGAAGATGCCGAACTCGTAGTCGAACATCCACACCCAGATGTTCACGGCGACCACGACGGGCATCGCCCAGACGAGCACGAGCCCGGTCGTCAGGAAGAGGCGCATGAACGACCCGAGCCGCGCGAGCAGCAGCGCGATCAACGTCCCGAGGATCATCGTCAGCGAGACGGCCCCAAAGGTGAAGGCGATCGTCCGCCAGAGCACGCGCCAGAACTCGTCGTCGTGGATGAGCCTCGAGAAGTTGTCGGTGCCGACCCACGTGCCCTCGTGCGCGATGAGCTCGGGCAGCCCGTAGCGCTGGAACGAGAGCTTGCCGAGAAAGTAGAGCGGGTAGCCCAGCACCGCTGCGATCGTGATCGCGGCCGGCGCGGCCAGCAGGTAAGGCACGCTGCCCCGAGCGATTCGCACCCGCCATGGACGGCGTCGCCGCGGAAGGGGGAGGGGTGCCGGGGGCGCGACGCTCACGAGATAGAGAGTGTCGCGCCTCCCGGCACCAGGTGGCTAGTTCGCGTTCAGGATCGAGGTGATCTGCTGGCTTGCTTTCTTGGCTTCGCTCTGCACGCTGTAGCGGCCGCTGATGATGCGGACGAGCATCGTGCGGATGACACGTGAGTTCTCCACGTTCACCCAGTTCTTCGCAGTCGGGACGAACCAGCTCGACTGCGAGGCCCGCGCAAACGGAGCAAGCGCTGGGTTGCTGTTGTGGAGGCGCACCAGCGAGGTCGTGTTCGGGATGACCTTGCCCTGAGTCGCCAGCTGCGTCATCGAGCTCGTGCTCGTGAACGCCTTGATCCAGTCGACCGCAAGGCTCTTGCTGTTGCTCTGGGCCGGGATCGCGAGGTCGGAGCCGCCGAGGAACGTCGGCATGAACTTGCCCTTCGTGCGGCTCGGCATCGGGTAGGCGCCGAGCTGGCTCTCCTTGAGCTTGGAGCCGTACTTCTTCGTCTCGAGCGCGAGACCCCATTCCCAGCCGTTGCCGAGGATCGAGCCGACCTTGCCCTGCCCGAAGACGACGGCCTGGAACGGATTGGCCTCGTCAGTCGTCTTGCTGGCCCGTGAGTGCCGGCGGGCGATCGACTTGACCTTCCTCAGCGCCGTGAGCGCCTGCGGGGAGTCGAGCGTGCCGACCCAGCGGCCGTTCCTGAAGCGGGCGATTGCCCCGCCCTGGTCGTAGACGAAGGACATCGCGGCCAGCCAGTACTGACCCGGGAAGTAGAGCGCCGAGAATCTCCGGTCGTTCCCGTACTTCTTCATCAGCTTGGCGTTCACGGCCTCGTACTCGCTGAGGCTCGTCGGGAGCTTGCGGATCCCCGCCGCACGGTAGAGGTCCTTGCGGTAGATGACGGCCCGAGCGCCCGCGTAGTACGGCACGCCGTACACCCGGTTGTTGTAGGTCGCCGAGTCGGCGAGCCCCTTCAGCCAGGTGCGCGAGTTCGGGAAGCTGCTCTTCTGCGACGTGAGGTCGTAGAAGGCTTTCGCGTCCATGTACTTCGTCATCTCGGTGTTGCCCAGCTCGATGACGTCGGGCACGTTGTTGCCCGCGATCGTCGCGTCGAACTTGGTCAGATGCTGGTTCCAGGTCTGGTACTCGACCTTGACGTTCACACCCGGATGCGACTGCTCGAAGGACTGGTTCGCGGCATTGACCACGCCCGCCCAGTTGTCTCTTGCGTCTTCCTGCAGCCAGACCGTGAGGGTCGTGGCCTGAGCCGACTTCGCCCTTGTGGACGCCGTCGTGGCCGCGCTGAGCGCGAGGCAAGTGCAGATCACGACGACTGCGATGAAACGGACTTTCATAGGAGCCTCCTCTCAGCGCCGGCGACACGCCGGACGCTTGTTCTCCACGTGTGCTGGCAGAGAATTGGTAAATACCACCACGCCACGGTGAGAGGCTTGCACACAGTACCGGTGGCTGTCAAGCCCCATGGCTCGTAAACAACTAGTGAAAATACGGCTCTTCGCGACCGGCGAGTGGTACTGACCAAGCTCAGCGGGCGAGCGTGACCTTGGTCAGGCCGTTCGGATGGTCGGGGTCCAGACCCTTCGCCTGCGCCAGCGCCCACGCCAGAACCTGGCCCGGAACTACGGACAGGAGCGGAGCCAGCAGCGGCAACGCCGGCTTCGGAACCGGCAGGTAGTAGTCGGCATCCGGGATCGACGCGGCCCCGGTTCCGCTGGCAAGCAGCGTTGCACCGGCCTTGTGGGCGCGAGCTGCGGCGTCGCGAACCGCCGGGAACAAGGGATCGTCCGGGGCGATCGCCCAGACGGGGAAGAGACCGTCGAGAGCCGCCACCGGGCCATGGGCGAAGTCAGTGGCCGTCAGCGGCGCCGCACCCACGCGGCACGTCTCGAGCAGCTTCAACGAGATCTCGCGAGCGGTAGCGAACTCGGGGCCGCGCCCGATCACGAACATGCGCCCGACGAAGGCAAGCGCGACCGCGACCTCCGAGAGTCGCCGCTCGAGGACTGGCAGAAGGTCGGCGAGCAGCTGCGTCACCTCGCGAACGCCGTCGGCGACGCGGTCGCCGGCCTCAGCGGAGTGGGCGGCCAGCAAGGCCAGCGCCGCGACTTGATTGGTGTAGGTCTTCGTCGCGGCGATTCCCAGCTCCGGCCCCGCCGCGAGGGGAAGGACCGCGTCAGCCAGTTCAGCCAGCGGCGAGTCGCTCTCGTTCGTGAGCGCGATCGTGAAGGCGCCGCGAGCCTGAGCCCGCTCGACGTACTCGAGGACGTCCGGGGTCCGGCCCGACTGAGAAAGCGCAACCACGCAGGAGTCGCGGAGGTCGACCTCCGCTCCGTAGTAGACCGAGAGCGAGATCGAGTCCCGAAACGCGGTCCAGCCCGGTAGCAGGCCGAAGGCATAGACCCCGTAGGAAGCCGCGTTGTCCGAGGATCCGTGGCCGACCAGACGCACGATGTTCACGCCGCGCTCGCGCGCCAGCCTTGCAACAGAGGCGTATTCGTCGCGATGTTCGAGGAGCCGAGTCAGCGCGGCGGGCTGCTCTCGAATCTCCCGCAGGAGCAGAGAGCCGGGCACGTTCTCGGGCTCTGGAACCGGCCTGGCCACCGGCATCCTGGTCTTACGGCCCGCCGTCGCGGGGCATGAAGACCGGCGTGGAGCCGGTGCGCTCGCGCCTGTTCAGCTCCGAGACCAGGCGGTAGCGGTCGCCGCGATAGATCGAGCGGACGAACTCGACGATGTCTCCGGCCTCGGACCTGGTCGTGCGCTCGAAGAGGAACGCCGGTGAATGCAGCGGGACATCGAGGGCATCCGACTCCTCCTCGTTCGTCACCGTGGGCTCGATCGTCTGCATGCCGCCCACGATGTTGATGCCGTACCGCTCGGCCAGGAGCTCGTAGAAGGAGCCGCGGTCGAGATCCTTGGGAGCCAGCCCCGGGACGACCGATTCCGGAACATGGAGCGTCTCGATCGCCATCGACTCGCCGTCGGCGAGCCGCAGGCGCTTCGCGACCATGATCGACTCCGAAGGCGAGACGTGCAGGCACCTGCCGAGGTACGCGCCCGCGGTCGTCGTCGTCAACGAGAGCGTCTTGCTGGCCGGAGTCATGCCGCGCCGCCGCATCTCCTCGCTGAACGACGTCATCGTCAGCTCCTGGGCGATCTTCGGCTCGCGGACGAACGTCCCGCTACCCCGCCTGCGGACGAGAAAGCCCTCGCGGACGAGCTCGTCGAGGGCGGCCCGCACGGTCAGGCGCGAGACGCCGAGGTCGACGGTCAGCTGGCGCTCGGACGGAATCGCGCCACCCACGCCTGCCTGTTCGATCAGTTCGATGACGCTGTCACGCGCCTGGCTCTGCTTCGTCATCCGCTGAGTCGTAGTCACGAGGTACCCCGCATGGGACTGTAGCGGTCTGGCCGGAGGTGGTCAATACCACTTGGTTGTATCCCTCCCGGACCGGTACTACACTGGTCCCATGGACGGGCGTCCGGAGCCGGTCACCGAGGTTGTCGCCGAGGGACATGAAGATCTCGACCTACGGTCGACGCAGGAGCTCGTGGAGCTGATCAACGAGGAGGACGCGACGGTTCCGGCAGCCGTTCGCCAGACGGCGTCCAGCCTGGCCGCGGCGATCGATGCGATCGTCGAGCGGCTGGAGCGCGGAGGGCGCCTCGTCTACGTCGGCGCGGGCTCCTCGGGGCGGCTCGCTCTGGTCGACGCGGCCGAATGCGGCCCGACCTTCGGCGTGGCGCCGGGGCAGGTCATCGCCGTCATCGCCGGCGGCACCGACGCTGCTGCCGTCGCCCAGGAGGCGGCCGAGGACGACCACGGCGCCGGCAGCGCCGACCTGACGGCGGTCGACATCGGCCCCGACGACGCGGTCGTGGCCCTCTCGGCCAGCGGCGGGACCCCATACGTTCTCGGCGCAGTCAGCGCGGCGCGCGCCGCCGGTGCCCTGACGGTCGGCGTCGTCTCCACACACGACAGCGAGCTCGCGCGACTGGTCGACCATGAGGTGGCCGCCGTGGTGGGGCCCGAGGTGATCGCGGGGTCGACGCGCATGAAGGCCGGGACCGCCCAGAAGCTGATCCTCAACACGATCTCGACGGTCTCGATGGTGCGCCTGGGCAAGACGTTCGGCAACCTGATGGTCGATCTCGTCGCCAGCAACGCCAAGCTCCGCGCCCGGGCTCGACGCGCGGTCGCGCTCGCCACGAACGCCTCGGAGGAGCAGGTCGAGACGGCCCTCGAGGCGGCCGGCGGAGACGCGAAGGTCGCGATCGTCTCACTGCTCTCCGGCCTCGACGCCGAGGGTGCGCGCTCGAGGCTTCAGGAGGCGGGAGGCGTCGTCAGGCGGAGCCTCGACGAGCGATGAGGCTCGGCGTCGAAGCCGCGATCGTCGAGGGCGTCCTCGTGCCCGGCGACCTGGCGTTCTCGGACGGCTACCTGGCCGAGGTTGCCCTCTCCCGGCGGAACGGGCGCGGGATCGCCGTTCCCGGCTTCGTCGACCTCCACGTCAACGGCTTCGGTGGGGTCGACTTCTCGACAGCGGACACCGAGGGCTATCGCCAGGCCGGCGACGCGCTCCTGGCGACAGGGGTGACCGCGTTCCAGCCGACCTTCATCACCGCTCCCGAGACCGACCTGGTCAACGCCCTACGCCGGTTGCCGTCCGAGCCGATCGGCCCGCGGATGCTCGGTGCCCATCTCGAGGGGCCCTTCCTCTCCCCAGAGCGTCTCGGGGCTCACCCGGAGACGGCGCGACGCGATCCCGATCGCGCTCTCCTCGAGCGGCTGCTCGATGCCGGGCCTGTTGCCCAGATGACCCTCGCTCCCGAGCTCGAAGGCGCGCTCGATCTCATCGACCTCCTGCACGAGCGCGGCGTCGTCGTCTCCGCTGGGCACTCGAACGCGACCGCTGCCGAGGCCGAACGGGCATTCGACCACGGCGTCCGCACGGTCACCCACCTCTTCAACGCGATGCGGCCCTTCTCCCACCGCGACCCCGGGCTCGCCGGCGCGGCACTCGCGCGCGACGATGTCGTCGTGCAGGTGATCCTCGACGGCGCGCACCTTGCCGACGAGGTCGTCAAGATGATCTGGAACGCCGCTGCCGGGAGAGTCGCGCTCGTCACAGACGCAGTCGCCGCCACCGGCGTCGGCGACGGCCAGTACCGCCTCGGCGGCGTCGACGTCGAAGTGAAAGACGGCGTCGCCCGCCGTGCGAGCGACGGCGTGCTGGCCGGTAGCGTCACGACCATGCTCGACGGGATCCGCCAGCTGCATGCCCTCGGCGCCCCGCTCGCCGAAGCCGTAGCGGCCGCGACCTCCGTCCCTGCCCGCGTCACCGGGCGCGGCGCCGGTGTCCTTCGGTCTGGTGCCGCGGCAGACGTCGTCATCCTCGACGACCAGCTGGAGATCCGAGCCGTCTTCGTCGGTGGGAAGGAGCTCGTCGCCGTTGGCTGAGATCGTCCTCGAGAGCGTCACGAAGGTCTACGGCGGAGGCGTCGTGGCCGTCGACGACATCTCCTTGCGGATCGAGGACGGAGAGTTCCTCGTCCTCGTCGGGCCGTCGGGTTGCGGCAAGTCGACGCTCCTGCGCCTGATCGCCGGTCTCGAAGAGGCGACCGGGGGCAGCGTCTGCATCGGCGACCGCGATGTCACCGACCGCGCCCCACGCGAACGAGATGTGGCCATGGTCTTCCAGAGCTACGCGCTGTACCCCCACATGACCGTGCGGCAGAACCTCGGCTACGGGCTCAAGGTGCGCCGGACGAAGAAGTCCGAGGCCGCCCGCCGCGTCGAACGAGTCGCGGGCCTGCTCCGCCTCGACGACTTGCTCGATCGCCGCCCCGCCGAGCTCTCCGGAGGACAGCGCCAGCGCGTGGCGATGGGCCGCGCGATCGTCCGCGAGCCGCAGGCGTTCCTGATGGACGAGCCGCTCTCGAACCTCGACGCAAAGCTCCGGGTCAGCATGCGGGCCGAGCTGGTCAGCTTGCACGCGCGTCTCGGCGCGACCACCGTCTACGTCACGCACGACCAGATCGAGGCTATGACCCTCGGGCAGCGCGTAGCCGTCATGCGCGACGGGAAGATCCAGCAGGTCGACACGCCTCAGACGCTCTACCACTTCCCGGAGAACCTCTACGTCGCCGCCTTCATCGGCTCGCCCGCGATGAATCTCGTCGAGGCCGAAGTGGACGACGAGGCCGTTTCCTTCGGCGGCTACCGGATCCCAGTCCCGGAGGCCCTGCGCGGATCCCTCCAAGAAGGCCGAGTCTTGCTCGGGGCGCGGCCCGAAGCGTTCGAGGATGCTGCGTTCGCAGATTCGTCGCTGCCACAGATCGATGTCGACGTGACCGTCGTCGAGGAGCTCGGCTCGGACACCCATGTCATCTTCCAGGTCGACGCCCCCCGCGTGGAGACCGATGAGCTGCGCGATGCCGTGGCGGGCCAGGAAGCAATGCTGCTCGCCGTGGACTGTGCGGTGTTCAACGCGCGGGTCGACCCGCGAACCGATGCCTCGAGCGGCCGGCCGCTACGGCTGGCAGTCGATCCGGACCGGTTCTACTTCTTCGATCCCGCCACCGGCGAGAACATCCAGCGCACGCAACGGCCTCAGTCACCGGCGACGAAGAACAGCCACTTGCCGTCGTCGCGGATCCCCGCGCGCCAGCCCAGATAGTCGCCGGCGCGCTCGAAGGCGCGGATCTCTTGCTCGGTATAGAGATTCGTGAGCGACCGCCTGTCTTCGGCGGTCCAGGTGGACGGGCTCTTGCCATAGGCGCTCGGCCAGACATACACGTCCTTTCGCTTCGCAGAGGGCCCGCCGAGGATCACCGGTAGGTAGTCCCCGAGGATCGGGACCTCACCTTCCTCCTCGAGCCGGCGCCAGTAACCGACCGGGTCGCCGGTCTCGCCAAAGGAGTAGGAGAAGGTTTTGCGATCCAGCAGCGTTTCCAGGCCGTCGTAGTCGAGGGCGTGGGCGGCGGCAACGATCGCGTCCCTCTTCTTCGCAACCACTGCAGGTAGCTCGTCGCGGGTAGGCATCGTCGTCGAGCTGGTCGTCGAGCCCGACGTAGGATTTCGGCCAATCGAGCAGCCTGCTGAGCCGAGTGCGAGCAGTGCAAGCAAGGCCACGAGCGCGATTGACGGCCTTCCTGTCACGTCTCACATAATGCCCTGACGTCTCGTTTTGTCATTTACGGGCAGGAAAACCGCTCCTCAGCGCCAACCGGATTCGAGTGAGGCGCGTGGTCATTCTCGTCGCGGCCCTTTTGGTCGCACTGGCTCTGGCACCTGCGGCGCAGGCGTTCAACCCGCAGACGGCCGGGCTTCAGATCGTCCTCCGGCAGCACGGGCTCTACCTGGGAACGATCGACGGCGTGCAGGGCAAAAAGACCCGGCGGGCGATCCGCATCTTTCAGCGCCGCCACGGCCTCGCCGTCGACGGACTGGCCGGCCCCCGTACGCGAGCAGCCCTCGGGCCCCGCGGCCGCCCGTTGTTCGGAACCCGCTCGATCCGGCGCGGCAGGGCCGGCTACGACGTCGGCGTGCTCCAGTTCCTGCTCGCGCGCCGCGGCCTGCGCCCGGGCCGGCTCGACGGCCGGTTCGGCGCCCAGACCGAGCGTGCGGTCCGCCGCTTTCAGCGGAGCAGGGGGCTCTTGCCGGACGGGATCGTCGGGCGCCGAACGGCCAGGCTGCTCTGTGCCCTGCCGGCCTGCACGTGGCGCGCGGCCCCGCGCCGGAAATCCACTCGAGTTCATCGAATCAGCCCAGGGGAAACGCTCACTGCGATTTCCCGGCGCTACGGAGTCAGCGTCAATGCGATCGCGCGCGCGAACCGGGTCGATCCAGGACGGTTCATCATTGCCGGGGAGCGGCTCCGCATTCCGGGCGCCGCCGCGAGCATGGCGATGACCCAGCCGTTCGCAGTGCGCGCGGCTCTCGACTACTGGTCCGGGAGGTACGGAGTCGACGCACGTCTCGTCCGCGCAGTCGCCTGGTTCGAGTCGGGCTACAACAACGCCCTCGTTTCGAAGGCCGGCGCGCAAGGCGTCATGCAAGTCACTCCGGCAACATGGGACTACGTCGAGGTCGTGCTCGTCGGCCGGAAGATCCCCCATACGCTGAGCGGCAACGTCCAGGTCGGCGTTGCCTTTCTGCGCCAGCTCCTACGCGAGTTCGGGGGCGATACCCGGCTCGCGCTCGCCGGCTACGTGCAGGGACCGCGGTCCGTCCGCACACGAGGCCTCGTCCTCGAGACGAAGCATTACGTCGCCGGCGTGTTGGCGCTGAGCCGCCGGATCTAGTCGTCATTCGGGTTTCGTCGCTGCGAGGAGTACCCTTGCTGTCGACTATTGGCGAGCAGCCAGGAGGATCGACGACGGTGGTTGCCGGCGAAACTACGAGGCGCATTCTGGCCACCTACGAGGCCGGTGAGCTGATCACCATGTGCGCCTGGTGCCGGCGGGTCGAGCTCGACGGCGAGTGGGTCCTGGCGCCGCACGTAGCGCTGGCCGCGATCGAGGCGGAGTACACGCTGTCGCATTCGATCTGCCCCGAGTGCGCCGCCGAGCGCCAGCCCGACGCATCGTGACTCCGCTGCGTTAGCGCGCTTCGGGCTGCTCGGCCCCGGCGACAACCGACTCGGCTGCGTCGACGAGCACGCTCTGCCTGCGGCGGGCGTAGTCGCGAAGCATCTGGAACGCTTTTTCCTCGTCGACCGCATGGCGCTCCATCAGGATCCCCTTGGCGCGCTCCGTGACCGAACGGCGCTGGAACGCTGCTCCAGGTCGCGGAACTCGGCGAAGCGCCGAAGACGATCTCGATCGAGTTCTGCCATTCGTGTGGTCTGGCGTCGGTGATGTAGGCAAAGATGCCGCGCCTGGCCGCCTCGATCACGAATTCAGGGTTCGGCTCGTGGACGAGCGCGACCACCGGGCAAGCGGCTTCATGGACGATCTCCTCGATCAGCTCGAGCGCATGCTGCGAGCTCTCGCCGAGGCCGACGAACGCCACATCGGGCTGTTCACGCGCCGTCGACTGCAGCAACTTCGGCGACGTCGATCTGAGGAGCGATCACGTCGTGCCCGAGGTTGGCGACGAGGTCCACGACCTCCGCCAAACGATCCTGGCGCTGGTTGGCGACGAGCACACGCAGACGTTTCACGTCTAACCCTCTGCGGTCGAACTGACGGGCGAAAAAAGAATAGCGCGGTCGTCGATCCGTCTCTAGCCCGAAAATCAGAGAGTCAGGCGTCGCGCAGAGCCGAGTCACCGGGGCAGGTCGACGTACACCGTCTCGCCTCTGAACAGGCGCTGCTCCTGATCCCACGGGAAGAAGATGACGACGTAGAACTCGACGGGCTCGCCGGTCGCCGGCCAGTCGAGCCAGTCACCCTGGTGAGTGCCCGTCACATGTGCCCGTTCGCAGACACCCTGCGGCCCGATCACGATCTCCGTCAGCTCGAAGTGGATGTCCGGGAACGCACCGAGCAGCCCGGCGTAGAAGCGGGCGGCGCCTTCGTGGCCCTCCCAGACATGGCCTGACTCGGGCAGCTCGTAGACACAGTCCGGGGTCAGCGTCGAGATGAGGCCGGGCAGGTCGCGCTCGTCCTCGGCGATCGAGTGCTTTTTCCAGAGCTCGCGGATCTCGTGGTACTCGGCGACGTCGAGGTCTCGCTTCAGCTCTTCGCGCACATTCTCCCTACTCATTGCGACCAGCTTATTCGGGTCGCGGTACGCTCGGCCCGGCATGGCCAGCAACGATCGGCTCCAGCGCCTCTCGACCGAAGCCCTCACCGGCTCGTGGCTCGCGCAACGGCTCGCGATCGAGCCGAGGCTGATCGAGGCCATGCGGCGCTCCGGAGAGCTGATTGCCGTCCGCCCGCCGGGCTCGTGGGAGCACTACTACCCGGTCTGGCAGTTCGACGAGGACTGGCGCCCCCTGCCGGCCGTTCAGCGCGTGACCCGCGCAGCTCGCGAGCGTGGGCTCAGCGACGCTCGCCTGTACGAGGTCCTGTCCCATCGCCTCGGCCTCGGTGGCGAAAAGCGCCTCGCTTCGGCCCTGCGGGTGGATAACGGCGAGCGGGTCGTGGCCGCCGTCCGCGCCGCGGACTAGGACGAGTCCTCGCGGCGGCGACCTGCCGCGAGTTCCTGGAGCACGGACGGATCGAGCTCACCGGACGAGATGGAGACCACTTTCACCGGCGTGACTGCGCGTAGGGTCGCCGTGCGCACGCCGCCTTCGAGCACCGCCCGCTCGCCCAGGACGGCGCCGGGCCCGATCTCGGCGACCGTCTCACCGTCGACCTCGGCCGCCAGCACTCCGTCCAGGAGCAGATAGAGCTCGTCGCTCTGCTCGCCCTGTTCGACGAGCTCTTCGTCCGCCTCGAGGGTCCGAGGCTTCGAGGACAAGCCGCTCCGCATGATCGACGGCGAGAGCTCCCGCTCGAGGGCCGTTTCCACGGCGGTCACGAACGGCTCCGAGTCCTCCTTGCCCCAGGGCGTGTTCTCGCCGAACGCCTTGCGGTACCACTCCTTGAAGTCGATGAGGCCGCTCTTCTCGACGAGCTTCCCCTCCCGGTAGACCCAATGGCGAGGAAACGTGCTGGCTCCTTTGAGCTGGTGCTCGGACGAGCCGTCGGCGTGGAGCGTTAGCGCCAGCGTGGTCCATGCCAGCGCTGAGGAGATCTGGAAGAAAGGCTTCCCGTGCACGTGTCGCGGAGCCGGCATGCCCGTACGACCGCCGGCCGTCTGGGTGAAGCGCACCCAGCCGTCGCCGACCTCCGGCTCGGGCTGCAGGGTCGGCATGGCGATCGCCGGGACGCTGACCTCGCGCGGGCCGAGCTTGAGCTTCGTGACGCCGAGGTGGCCGCCCCCGAGATGGCCGTAGTCCACGATCTTGCCGTCCTCGACCTCGATGAACGCATGGAGCTCGTTCGCCTCGCGGAAGGCGTCGGCCTCGGTCATCGCCTCGAGATCGTCGATGACGTCGGGTGGCGGCTGGTCGTAATGGGCGACGCCCACCGAGAACGGAATCTTGGGCAACCCCTCGACGGCTTCCGACGGGATCCACGAGATGGCTGTGACGGACGACTCGAAGCGCATGATCTCTCCTCCCTCGCTGTGGTCGCGAAAGGCTAGATCACCAGCGTTTGGGGTGCCGCTGGGCCCGTCCGAAGCGGCGTCTCGCCTTCCGCTCGTCGGCCTGCAGCCGCTTGTCTTGCTTGATCGCGAGGGCCCGGAGCTCTCGCTGCAGCTTGGTGTAGCTCGCGTAGCGCTCACGCTCGAGCGAGCCGTCGACGAGCGCGCTCTGGATCGCACACCCGGGCTCGCCGTCGTGCGAGCAATCGTTGAAGCGGCACTCGGCAGCCAGCGACTCGACATCGTCGAAGGTCGTGCCGAGGCCCTCGTTCGCGTCCCAGAGCTGCAGCTCCCGCATCCCGGGAGAGTCGAGCAGGAGCCCGCCTCCGGGAAGTGCGATCAGCTCGCGGGTCGTCGTAGTGTGCCGGCCGCGTCCGTCGCGGCGGAGATCGCCGACCGCCTGCACGTCCTCGCCGCGAAGACGATTGATGAGCGTCGACTTCCCCACTCCCGACGAGCCAAGCAGGGCGACGGTGCGGTTGCCGCTGAGGTAATGGTGGAGCTCGTCGACGCCTTCGCCGGTTAGCGCGCTGACGACATGGACCGACACGCCGATCGCCACGCCCGCCACGGCGGCCAGCGCGGTCTCGAGATCGTCGCAGAGGTCGACCTTCGAGAGCACGACGACAGGCTCCGCCCCGGAGTTCCATACAGTCGAGAGGTAACGCTCGAGGCGGCGGACGTTGAGGTCGCCGTCGAGGCCGGAGACGAGGAAGACGACGTCGATATTCGCTCCGAGCACCTGCTCCTCGGTCGTGAGAAAGGCTGCCTTCCGGGAGATCGACGTCCGGCGCGAAAGGACGGCGTGGATGATCGCTCCCGATCCGTCCTCATGAAGACGGATCACAACCCAATCGCCGGCCACGGGCAGCCCGCCGGGAGCTGATTCGTGGCGAAGCCGTCCGCTCAGCTCCGAGGCCAGCTCGCCGGCCTCCGCGCAGACGACGTAGGCGCCACGATGCTGGACCGCGACGCGTGCGGGTACGAAGCCGTCACCCTCGTACGGGGCGAAGGCCTCTTCGAAATGTGCGCTCCAGCCGAGCGCTTCCAACGATGGTGCGGACAAGCGGTGACCTCCTCGGTCGACGAAAGCGGGGGCACGAGAAGTGCACGGCCCGCGCCGAGGAGCTAGTCCACATGGGTCTAGCCGGCGCGCACCGTGCGACGGGCGGCAATGCGTAGATCAGTCATCTCTGCGGCCTCCTTCCGTCGACGGTGGACGCTCTTAGCGTAGGTGATGCCTCGGCCGGCAGCAAGCTGGGCCTCGAGAATTGGGCCGGAGAGAGGCTTTAAGGAGGGACACCCCCCTCCGGCCGTCTTGGAGAAGACAAGAGCGGCGGGCGCGAGAAAATACGCGCGCCGACCGGCATCCGGGAATAGGCGAGACGGCGCCCAGCGGATTGCAGCCCGGAAAGATTTAACGTAGGCCTATGGCCGACGAGACCAAGGAGGAGCGCCTTGACCGGGAGCTGATCGAGCTCCTGAACGAGCTCCGCGTAGCTCTGCCGGGGGTGCAGGTGCTCTTCGCGTTCCTGCTCGGCGTCCCCTTCACCCAGCGCTTCGCCGATGCGACCGAGCTTCAGCAGGACGTCTACTTCTTCACGTTCCTCTGCACGGCCGTGGCCACGGCGCTGCTCATCGCGCCCTCGGCCTACCACCGCCTGACGTGGCGACAGGGCGACAAGGAGCACCTCCTCGTCGTCTCGAACAGGCTGACGATCGCCGGCACGTTCTTCCTCGCCGTCGCGATCTCGAGCACCGTCTTCGTCGTCACCGACCTGCTCTTCTCGACGACGGCCGCCGCCCTCACTGCAGCGGCGACGGCCGCCTTCTACGCCTTGTTCTGGTACGTGCTGCCGATCACGCGGCGGCTACGCGACACCGAGAAGAGGGGTTAGCTCTTCACCGGCGCCGGGGTGCCCGGCGTGTGGAGGAGGTTCTCCACTTCCTGGACGCCCTGCACGTTCCGTGTCTTCTGCTCGAGGTCGCGAATCAACTCCGGCTCCTCGACCTGGCCGCGAAGGACGACGACACCGTTCTCGGCATTGACGTTGATCTGGCCCTTCGGCACTTCGGCGTCGCGGAAGATCTCGGTCTCGACCTTGCGAGCGAGCGTGACGTCGTCGGGCTGCGGCTTGTCCGCCTCCTTGAGGTCCTTGACCTTCTGCTTGACGTCGAAGGCCTGCGACTTGGCAATGCGGCCAAGGCGCCCCGGGTGGCCGACCTTCTTCCTGAAGAAGTAGACGAGCACAGCCCCGAGGGCCGCGAATTTGAGCAGACGAAGCATGGAGAACCCCTTTTCAGTTCGATTGTTTGCGGTACCTCACGCCTACCCGATCGAGACTAGGCGAAACAGGCCCTACAACACGAGGGTCACTAGTCGCCCCAGTCGAAGTCGCGGGAGCGACCCCAGAGCGTGTCTTCGTCAGTCGGCTGCTCAGGCTCCGCAACAGCCAGGCTGACGGGCTCGGACGGCAGCGATTCCTCGCCGTCCATGGTCTCTTCGATTCGGGCTTGCTCCTCGCTTTTGAACAGGGGGTGATTGTCGAATGGATCCTCGGCCTTGTAGCGATCGATCGGCAGGTCGGGCTCGATCTCCGAGTTCTTGCGCTTGAGCTCGAGGTGATCCTGGATGACGTCGGCGAAGAGCGAAGGTGTCTCTATTGGCACTGATCCTCCCTCGCTGGGAATGTCGTCGTAGATGGTCAAGCGGCGGATTGTAACGGGCTTGTGCGCTAGCCCGAAACGCCGGCGGCCTCGAGGGACGGGCCCCCGGCAGCCTCGACGCGGTTCTTCCCGCGCCGTTTCGCCGCGTACAGAGCGGAATCCGCCAGAGCAAGCAGGTCGTTGGCAGTGCCGGATCCGCCCCATTCGGCGACGCCGAAACTGGCCGTCATCGTGATGCGGTCGCCGGCCGCCGAGAAGATGACCCGCTCGGCGAGCGCGCTTCGCATCCGCTCGGCGAGCGTGATGCCACCCTGGACGTCCGTTCCCGGGAGCAAGACCGCGAACTCCTCGCCTCCCCAGCGTGCCGCGAGATCGATCTCGCGCAGACAGCCCTTGAGCGTCTTGGCGAACTCGCGCAGCACCTCGTCGCCCGCGGGATGCCCATGAGCGTCGTTGACCCGCTTGAAGTCGTCGAGGTCGGCCAGCACCAGGGTGACGGGCTCCCCGAAGCGGTCGGCGCGCGAAAGCTCCTTCGCCAGCGCGGCTTCGTAGAGTCGTCGGTTGGCGAGCCCGGTCAGCCCGTCGACGAGCGCCTGCCGCTGAACAGCCCGGTGGAGCCGCGCGTTCTCGAGCGCGATGACGCCGTGCCCGACGAGCCAGTTGGCCGTCTCGCGATCGTCGGCGGTGAACTCGTCGCTCGACAGGATCAGCGTGCCGAAGTTCTCCCGCCCTGCAGTCAGCGCGAGCTCGAGGCGTTCGGCACCCTCGGCGGGGTCGCCCTTGCGGATGATCTCGCCTGCCTCGGCCACGAGCAGTCCGCCCGTGGCGCCCGTCGAGTCGACGGCGGTGTCGACGAGGGTCCGGAGCAAGCCGTCCACGTCGTGCGTCGCCGCGAGCGCTTCGCCGAAGCGCATCGTCGCCTCGCGCAGCCGCCGGCGCTCCTCGTCCAGCTCCGTCATCCGGGCCTCGAGCTGGTCGGCCATCTCGTTGAAGGCACGGCCGAGACGTGCGAACTCGTCGCGGCCCTTGACGATGGGCACGCGCCGGTCGAGGCGGCCCTGTGCGATGTCATGGGCGGCCGCTACGAACCGGCCGAGCGTGCGGACGATCGCGCGACCCTCGAAGTAGGCGATCAGGATCAGGAGCAGGAGCGAGACCAGCATCGTCAGCTCGAGCCGGCGCGCGATCGATCCGGCAGCCTGATCGATCGCCCCCTGCGGCTCGAGAAGCACGAGACGCGCACCGCGCGGCGCGGGGAGCGGCTCGGACGCAAGGGCCCGGAACCGATCGTCCTTCAGCGACACCTTGCTGGGTTGGCCAGAGGAGATGCTCAGCCGGGCGCCGCCGATCCCGTCACCTGCGAGGACCCGGCCGGCACTGACGAAGGCCAGCCGCTGGCTGGTGTCGAGGCCGGCCCGGACCTTGAGACGTCGCACGAGCCCGGTATCGATTGGTACCGCCGCTACGACCTCGCCGAGAACACGACGATCAGCGCCGACGACGGCAACCGTTCGGGTGGCCGCGCTCGTCGGCGTCCGGCCGACGCGCAGCCTCGGTCCGGCACGGACTTGGACGTTCGGATGCCGGCGAACGACGCGCGCAAGCTCGCCACGGTCGCGCGCTGCCAACGCCCGCTGAACGCTCCGCCGGCGGGCGAGTGTCGTCGCGGTGAGCTCGGCGCCGTCGAGCTCCTCGCCGTACGCGGCGAGAGACGAGCGAACGCCTGCCTGCAGCACGGAGTCGACGCGACGCGTCTCGCTGCGCTTCGACAGGGAGCGAAACCCCTGGAAAGCGGCAACAAACGGAAGAAGTGCGATCAGCGCAAAGTAGGCAGCAAGCCTGACTTTGAAACTCCCCACCGGTACCTCCTAAAGCATTACGCCTAGCGGCCGATACGTCACGTGCACAACGTTTGTCGGCGAATTAGGGGGAAAACATGAGGCCGACTGTGGGACAAATATTGAGTGGACTGGCTTTAGGGGCCGTAGCGGCGTCGATGCTCGTCATGCCCGAGCGCTTTCTCGGAGCTGACGACGTCACGGTGCCCGGCCTCATGCTGCAGGTCCCGGCCGAGCGCTCGGTCGTGCAGGCGGCGCCGATTCCCGCGCGGCGCGTGCAAGTGCATCGCTCCGCCCCGATCAAGCGCTCCGTGGCCGTGGTCGCACACCGCGCGCCGGTCACCGTGAGCATCTCCCGGCAGATTCCGGTCCGACCGCGTACAGCACCCGCGCCGCCGCCGGCTCGCAAGGTCGTAGTTCCGAAGCCGCCGATCGCAGCCAATCCGCTGCCCGCGCCGCCCCCGCCCCCGCCGCCGCCGGCTGAGCCGGCTGAGCCGGTCCTCTCGACACCCCCCGTGGCCGTGGTCGCGGCCAGCGTGATCGAGAAGAGGAACAAGGCGAAGGGCGAGAAGCGCAAGGAAAAGAAGCGAAAGGTGTGGCGCGACGATGACGACGAGGGCGATGATGACCGCCGCCATCGCGACGAGGATCGACGCGACCGCAACGAGGATCGAGGCGACCGCGACCAGGATCGTCACGACAACGATCGTCACCGCCGCAGGCACGGGGACGATGACGATTAGGATGGGCGCGTGGCGCGCAATCTCACCTCTCGCCGGATGGGCCCTGTCGGGCTCGCGCTGACCGCGTTCGAGATCTGGCGGCGCATACCGCCGAAGCACCGCAGACGGATCCTGGCCGAGGCGCGCTACCACGGCCCACGCCTGGCCAGAGCGGCCGCTCAGCGGGGCCGCAACAATCGCCGCCGCCCCTAGCTAGCTCTGCGTCACGGTGTCTGACACCTCAAGAGCGTCGCGGACGATCCGGTCCTGCATGCGTTGATGCGCCGTGGGATAGCCCTCGCTCGTGCTCGCGCGCCAGGGTCGCCCGACGTAGCGGAGCGGTAGGTCGCCGACAGCATCCTCGAGCCGGTGGCGGATCGCCCGCCAAGCGCCCATGTTCTGCGGCTCCTCCTGGGCCCAGACGACCTCCTCGAGCCTGGGATACGAAGCGACGAGCGCCTCCGTAGCTCCGACGGGGAACGGGTAGAGCTGCTCGATCCGGGCGACTGCGACCGACGTGGCAGCGGCACGCGCCTCGTGGCCGGCGATGTCGTAGTAGAGCTTCCCGGAGACGACGACGAGCCGTCGAACCTGCTCGCGGTCTGCATTCGGATCGTCGAGCACGGGCGCGAACGAGCCCGAGGCCAGGTCGCTCAGAGTCGAAGCGGCTTCCTTCAGCCGCAGGAGCCCCTTCGGGGTCATGACGACCAGCGGGCGGGCGCTGGGATCGAGCGCCTGCCGGCGAAGCAGGTGGAAGTACTGGGCCGAGGTCGTCGCGTTGACGATGCGGATGTTCTCCTGGGCGGCGAGCTGGAGGAATCTCTCGAGCCTCGCACTCGAGTGCTCCGGCCCGTTTCCCTCGTAGCCGTGTGGCAGCAAGAGTGTCAACCGTGAGGTCTGCCTCCACTTCGGCAGGCCGGAAACGAGGAACTGGTCGATGACGATCTGCGCGCCGTTGACGAAGTCTCCGAACTGCGCTTCCCAGAGCACGAGCGCTTCCGGCGCCGCGATCGAGTAGCCATATTCGAAGCCGAGCGCCGCGTACTCGGAGAGCGGCGAGTTGTGCAGCTCAAATGACGCCTGGGCGTCCGAGAGGTGCCCGATGGGAGCGTGCTGCGCACCGGTGACGACGTCGTGGAGCACGAGGTGACGGTGCGAGAACGTGCCGCGCTCCGTGTCCTGACCCGTCAAGCGGACGGAGATGCCCTCGACGAGCAGAGCCCCGAGGGCGAGGGCCTCGGCCTGGCCCCAATCGATGCCTCCGGCGTCGAGAGCCTCCACACGGCGCTCGAGCTGCCTTGCGAGCTTGGGATTGACGGTGAAGCCCTCCGGAGTGCTGACGAGCTCGGCGTTCAGCTCGCGCAGGCGCTCGGCCGGAACTGCGGTCACCACGCGCGCGTCCGCGGCGTCGGGCGTGCGGTCGCCCGCGTCGGCCGAAGGCGTGCCGAAGGTCGTCTTCAAGGTCTCGTGGGCGGAGCGGAGTCGGGTCTGCTGCTCGGCGGCCAACCGCTCCGCCTCCTCGCGCGTGATCGTCCCATCGGCGACCAGCGTCTCGACGAACTGGTCGCGCACGGACGGCTGCTCGGCAATCTGCTGGGCCATGAGGGGCTGCGTGAACGCAGCTTCGTCCCCCTCGTTGTGGCCGTGCCGGCGGTAGCCGACGAGGTCGACGACGACGTCGTGGCCGAAGCGCCGGCGGAATGCGAGCGCGAGCCGAATCGCCCAGATCGCGGCCTGCGGGTCGTCGGCGTTGACGTGGATGATCGGGATGTCGAAGCCCTTGGCAAGGTCGCTCGAGTAGCGGGTCGAGCGCCCGTCTGCCGGGTCGGTCGTGAAGCCGACCTGGTTGTTGGCGATCAGGTGCAGCGTGCCGCCGGTCGTGTAGCCGATGAGGCCCTGCAGGTTCAGGGTCTCGGCGACCACTCCCTGGCCCGGGAAGGACGCGTCGCCGTGGATGAGGACAGGCAGGGCGACACTCGGGTCGTGCGGGGCCGCCCGGGCAGCCCGGTCGGTCTGCTCCGCGCGCGTGATCCCTTCGACGACGGGGTCGACGGCCTCGAGGTGGCTCGGGTTGGCGGCCAGGGAGACCGTGAGCTCCCCGGCGCTCGTCTGGCGGCGTCCGACCGCGCCCAGGTGGTACTTCACGTCCCCGCTTGCGCCCTCGGCCTTAGCGGTGACGGCCTCGATCGTCCGCTCACCCTCGAACTCGCGCAGGAGCTCCTCGTACGGCCGGCCGATGATGTGCGCGAGGACGTTCAGGCGCCCGCGGTGAGCCATCCCGATCACGACCTCGTGCGCGCCGGCCTCCGCGGCGAGGCTCAACGACTCGTCGAGCATCGGCACCATCACGTCGAGCCCCTCGATCGAGAACTGCTTCTGCCCGAGGAACGCGCGGCGCAGGTAGTGCTCGAAGCCTTCGACCTCGGTCAGCCGCGCGAGCATCCGCTTCTTCTCGTCCTCGGTGAGCGGCGACCGGTACCGGCCCGACTCGATCGCCTGGCGCAGCCAGACGCGCTCCTGGTGGTCCGAGATGTGCTCGATCTCGTAGGCGATCGTCCCGCAGTAGGTCTCGCGGATCCGCGGGAGGACGTCGGCCAGCGTTTCGCCTTCCATGCCCACCCGGAGGACGGATGCCGGGATGCGCGCCTGCAGCTCGGGCGTCAGCTTCGGAACGAGCAGCTCGGGCTCGAGCGCAGGGTCGCCGACGGGCTCCGATCCGAGCGGGTCGAGGTGTGCGGCGAGATGCCCGTGGGTGCGGTGGGCCTTGATCAGGGACGCGGCTGCGCCTACGGCGCCGAGCAGCTCGTGGTCGACGGCCTCGGGCGGCGGCGCCGCCGGAGCGGGCTCGGGCGCCGGTGCCTGCTCCTCTGCCGGCGGGGCGGGCGCCAGTGGAGTCGCACCATCGCCGTCGGCCCGCAGCGTCTCCAGCAGGCGCGCAAGGCCCGGTAGCGACTGCAGGAGGTCGGGGTCGCCGCTCTCGAACACCGCGCGCCACTCGGCCGGAACGGCCTCGGGGTTCTCGAGGTACTCCTCGAAGAGGCCACGGGCGTAGCCGACGTTCATCCCATCGACGTCGTGCACGCTCATCAGGTTCTTTGTATCAACGAAAGCCCCTCTCGGGGCCGCGTCAGAAGAGCGGCTTGCCCGTCAAGACGGCGAGGATCATCCCCGCCAGCCAGGCTGCAGCGCCGACCCCCACCGCGAAGGCCGCCAGACGCGCGTGGCGCCCGCTGGTCAAGCCGACCGCGACGAATGCGATGACCAGCGCGAACGGCACCAGCCGAACGGGCCGGTAGACGACGGCAACAGCGCTCAGCGCAATCGACGCAGCCGCGAGGAAGCCGCCGACGGCCTCGGCCGCGCTCGTCCGCTCGACCGGGACGCGCTCGTCGTCGAACGCGCTCACGGCAGCGTGGCCGCCGTCCGCGTGGTGCGGGCGTAGCTGCGCACCGGCCGTCCGTGTGGGCCGGGACGCCGCGGCCGGGGCCCACGTCGCCACCGAGACGGATCTGCAGGGTCGATCGGCTCGACCGGAACCACCGCGGGCTCGAGCGGCTTCGGCTCGGCCCTGATCGCCCACCAGCAAACCAGCCCCAGGTACAGCAGCGGGAGCTTCAGGACGAGCATCATGAAGACGAGCTCGACCACGGTTCCAAGTCTAACCGCGCCGGTTCTCCTTGACCGTCAAGCGGAAGACGTCGGGCCGGTGGTAGTGGCCTGCCGGGTCGAAGCGCTGTCTCTCCTCGAAGAGGCGCGCCGGCTCGAGGTCCGCGTAGAGGATCCCCTCCTCGTCGTAGAGCGGGCCGGCGAGGTACGAGCCGTCGGGCCCGAGGATCGCGCTGCCTCCCCGGCCGAGGACGTCGTGCCCCTCGAGCGCGTCTCGGAGCGGAAAATCATCCGGGTAGGCGGCGGAGCGCTGGAAGTGGCTGGGCGAGACGACGAACGCGCGAGCCTCCCGGGCGATGTGGACGAGGGTCGCCTGCCATGCCTCGCCGTCGTCGGCCGTCGACGCGACGTAGATCTCGATTCCGGACTCGTACAGCGCGAACCGCGCCAGCGGCATGTAGTTCTCCCAGCAGATCAGCCCGCCGAGGCGGCCGACGCCCGTGTGGATCGCCTGCAGCCCGCCGCCGTCGCCGGGGCCCCAGACGAGGCGCTCGTGGTTGGTCGGCACGAGCTTCCGGTGCTTGAGCGCGAGACTCCCGTCGGGCCCGTGGTACAGGAGCGTGTTGTAGAGGGTGCCGGGGCGCTCGGGATCGATCTCGGTGACACCCGTGACGAGCCAGACGCCGTGCGTCTTGGCGGTCGCGCCGAGGCGGTCGGCTGCAGGGCCCGGCACCGCAACGGCCTCCTCCGCGATGCGGGCGAAGGCCGCCTTCGAGCGCTCGTCGGCCCAGCCGGCGAAGTGCTTCGCCCAGGTCGAGGAGGGATAGACCGGGATGAAGGCTTCGGGGAAGACGACGAGCTCGGCGCCCTCACCGGCAGCCTCGGCAGTCAGCTGCTCGAGCTTCTCCAGCGTGGCGTCGCGGTCGAGGACGATGGGCTCGGCCTGGACGCATGCGGCTTTGACCGCGCGTTCCATGACGCCGATTCTAGGTAGGAGCCGACTAGCGGATGCGAATCGACATGCCGCCGGCTGCGAAGCCGGCCTTCTTGGCCGTGAAGGTGAGACGGCCCTTCTTCATCGGGCGGAGCCTGAACGTGACGCGACCGGAGCGGTTCGTACGTGCGCTGCGGGCGCGAATGCCGGCCCCTGATACTCGTACCGTGGCGGAGCGGACTGGACGACGAGCCGGATCAGTGACGAAGACGGTGACGCGCCTGAAGGCGCGGCGGCGCAGCTGCCCGGTGGCGGCCATCCGCAGGCGCTGAGCGATGTTGATCCTCTGTGCCGGGGCATACTCGCCGACGTTGCGGTTTTCGTCCATGGCTGCCACGCGCCAGAAGAGGGTGCCGCCGTTGACGTAGTTCGGATGGAGCAGAAGCGGCGCGTAGCTCGTGTTGTCGGTCGTGATGTCCTCGATGATCGCTGCGAAGTCCTGGCGCGTCGAGATCTGGACACGGAAGTTCTTGGCGCCGAGCTTCCAGCCCCACGAGAGGAGCAGGTGGTTGCCCGAGAGGCTCGTCCGCACGTTGGCGGGCTCGCTGATCGTCCTCGTGAACGGAGTGAAGGCCGACCAGGGGCCGGTCGCGAAACCGCCCGTCTTCGGGAACTCGGCGCGAACTCGCCAGCGCCAGATGCCGGGGCCGAACAGGTAGACGAACGCGCCGGCGCGCAGGCGCATGTTCGGCCATTCCTTGTGGGTGCCTTCAGGGCCGTCCATCGAGAACGTGTAGCCCGATGCGCCTTCGACGTGCGACCACATCCACACGGGAGTGAAGTCACCGCTCGTCGCGTTGTCGGACGCGGGGACCGGGGTCGGCAGGCGGCGCTGGAACTGGCGCACGGGCGACCAGGTGAGGCCGATCAGATTCTCGTCGTCCGCGCGAACCCGCCAGTAGAGGTTCGTGTCGGCCGGGTGCGTGGTGAAGGGCGTGTAGGACGTCGAGGCGGTGGTCACGTCCTCGAGCAGGGCGGCGAAGGTCGGCTCCTGTGCGACCTGGAAGCGGTAACGCCGGGCGCCCTCGACCGAGGTCCACCGGAACACCGGCTGCTCGGTCATCAGTGCGCCGTCGGCAGGCGAGAGCTGCGAGGGCGGCGTCGAGCGCTTCTGGAAGTTCGACGCTGCTGCCGCGAGCGGGTCGCCCACGGCGCCGCTTCCGTTGAGGTTCGTGGCCGGGAGGATCGCCCAGTAGTAGAGCGTGGTCTCGTCGGCGTAGGTCGTCGGCCGCAGCAGGTTGCGCGGGGAGTACACCGGGAGCTGCGTGAACGCGTAGTCGACGAGGTTGCTGAACGAGGGGTCCTTGGCCACGATGACGAAGTAGCTCTGGCGCCCCGCGAGCGCTCTCCAGGTGAAGAACGGCGTCCGGGTGGTGAGGGTGCCCCGCGCAGCCAAGAGGTAGTCGTCCGCGCCGGGATAGCCCGCCGTGCAGCTCGGAGTGCAGGCCCCGCCGGGTGGCGCTCCGGTCCACTGGAACGCCGTGCCGTTCATGGTGCCGTCGTCGAGGTACGTGAAGTCGCCGTAGACGTCCTGCTGGGTCGAATCCCGCTCGCCCCGGGCGCGGACGCGCGCGCAGTACTCGCGGTTCAGGACGAGGGCCGGGAAGTCGGTGGCGACGTTGATCGGGTCCGGGTAGGGCTTGTTGTTGTTCCATCCGGTTCCGAGAGGCGTCCAGGAGGGGACCGAGGTCGTGACGCGCCAGCCCGCAATGTCACCCCAGGCGCAAACGCCGCCCAGGTACGGAGCGATGTCGACGAAGTAGCTCGGGGCGCCGGGGACCGGATCCCAGACGAGCATCGGCACCTGGGTCTGATGTCCGGGGGTCCCGGGCGCGAGGTCGGTGCCCGGGTCGGCCAGGTTGTCGCGCAGACGAAGGTTCTTGATGCTCGGGTCGGTTACCGGAGGGACCTTGTCGAACGTCTTCGTGAACGACGGCCCGAGGTTCCAGACACCTGAGTTGCCGGCGGCGTCGAGAGCGCGGACGCGCCAGTAGTAGGTGTTGTCGCGGTAGACGACCGTTGGGGCCAGGGACGTCGAGACCGTCGTCTGTGAGCAGCAGACCTTCGAGCCAGGCGCGAAGTCCTCCGAGGAGTTGACCTCCACCTCGTACTTCGTGGCGCCGGGAACCGGAGCCCAGGAGAACTGCGGGTCGAAGTACTCGGTCGCTGCGACGAAGTCGCTGACCACCGGGGTCGTGGTCGAAGGCCAGGACCAGGTGAAGCTCCCCACACTGGAGGCTCCGCCGCGGTTCCCCTGGGAGTCGAGCGGCGTGACGCCCCAGTAGTACGTGCCCTGCGGCAGCAGGTTGAACACGGGGGCGTAGTTCGTCGCCCACGTCTCGACCGGCTTGCCGCCACCTTCGACGAGGTTGGCGAGAGCCGGGTCGCTGGCGAGGGAGAAGAGGTAGCTCGAGGCGTACGGGACGGGCGACCAATTGAGGCGAGTCGGCGAGCTCGGGAAGGCGAACGGGAATCCCGGCGCGGGCGCCAGAGTGGTGGGAGCGCCCGTCCAGATCTTGCGAAAGGAGCGCGGCGCGGACCACGGTGAGGTGTCGCCGACCTGCGTGGCGGAACGGACGCGCCACCAGTAGGTGCCGTTGGGCACGGTCTTCTTGACGGTCGCGCGGGTGTTACGAGTCGAGAACTGCCCCTCGCCGCGGCCGAGCACCGGGGAGTTGAAGTTCTGGTCGGCCGCGAGCTGGAACTCGTAGGAAACGGCGCCTGCGACTGCGCCCCAGGCGAACGCGGGCAGCGCCTCGACGGTGGCGCCGGATGCCGGCTCGAGCGGGGTCGGCGCCTTCAGCGCGGCTTGCGCAGGCGCTGCGGCAACGAGCGCGACCGTGCCGAGCGCGGCGACGAGGAGCTTGCGGAGATTTTTCGGGTCGGCAGCCATAGAGTTTTGGAGCGAGCCGGGCCGCCGACTCCCAACCTGCATCGCGCTCCCGGCGCTCGCCGCCAATCCCTCAGCTGAGGGGATTTGGAAGGCGCTAGCGCTTCTGCCGCTTGGGAGGGCCTAGCTTCGGCGCGGGCTCTGGCTCTTTGCGCCGCTTGATCTGGCGTTTTACGTCGTCGAGGAAGCGCGACGTGTCGTCACGGAAATCGTCGCTCAGGAACTCCCCGGGTGGCTTTTCGGTGGACTTCCCCTTCGATTTCTTGCGGCTTCCGGGCATCCTCTCCGCAACCTCGGGTCCGTGCTCGTCCATGTAGAGAGATGCACGGACAACCCCTGGCTTGCGGCAAGGCGGGGTGTTTTTCTCGCTCTTAGCGAGGATGATTTTGGATGGAGCCGACGGGGCTCGAACCCGTGGCCTCCAGAGTGCCACTCTGGCGCTCTCCCAGCTGAGCTACGGCCCCTTGGTGATCTCCAAGTCTAGCGGCGAAATCGAAATCGTCGGCCCAGTTAACACGGCGCCGCTGGTTGTTCCGACAGGGCGCGACGCGCAGGGCGATCGCTGGCCGGTTAGCGACTCGCGAGATCGGAATGAGAAAGCAACGATCCAACTCCAGGCTGTATGCCGCGATCGCGTCAATCTCGTCGGGGGTGTAGCAGCGCCGGGTGAACCCGTCGGCAGTTCTTCGTGAACTCTCAGTCGACACCACGAGCGTGTCGCCCCTGGGCGATGCCCATTTGCACTGAACACGGAGCAGCCGGCAACCGAGATCGAAGATCAAGTCGTAACGACCGCCCTCGGCAACCGGCCTGTAGACGTCAATTCCGAGCTTTGTCGCCGCGTGACCGATTGCCGTCTCGGCAATTGCTCCTTTCTGATCCGTTGTCATTTCCGGCAACGTAGCAGGCGCATCGGCTGGGCCGTGTCTTGATTTGACACCCTGCGCTCGGGCTACACTGGAGCCAAGGAAAGGAACCAGCACCCTCTGAGCCCTCTCGACCAAGCACGTCGCATCGCCGGCCTCGCCGAGGAGAAGCTGGCGCAGGACATCGTCATCCTGGACATGCGCCCTGTCTGCGCGTACACGGACTTCTTCGTCGTCTGCTCGGGGCAGAACCCGCGGCAGACGAAGGCGATCGTCGACGAGGTCCGTTACGGGCTCAAGCACGAGGAGCAGGTACTCCCGCACGCGGTCGACGGCGAGCGTGAAGGCACCTGGATCGTGGCCGACTACACCGACGTCGTCCTGCACGTCTTCACGCCCGAGATGCGCGACTACTACCGCCTCGAGGAGCTCTGGGAAGACGTGCCCTCGATCGAGCACGCCACAGCGGGTTAGCGGTAGAGCCCCCGCTCGTCGATGATCCGCGCCACTGCGGGCGGGACGAGGTCGTCGATCGGCTCGCCGCGGGCGACGCGCTCGCGCACCTCGGTGCCCGAGATGTTCGGCGAGTCGAGGTCGAACGTGACCGCGCCCTCGTAGCCGGAGCGTGTCCCGACGGCGAGCTGTACCCACCGCAAGATCTCGTCGGGCTCTTTCCAGGTGGGAAAGGCAGCCGCCTGGTCGGCGCCGACGATGAAGTAGGCGTCGCCGAACCGGCCGCCGCGAACTGCGTCCACGGTGTACGGGTGCGGGTCGAGCACCACCTCGCCCAGGCCCTCGAACGCAGCACTGGCCATCTGGAGCCTGTCTTCTGCGCTCGCGACGGCGCCGTCGTGACCCGGCCGCTCCGCGACCAGGACGACCAGACGCTCGATGGGCAGCTGCTCGAGCGCCGCCCGGGCGAGCGCGACGTGGCCGTTGTGCGGGGGATCGAACCGCCCCCCGAGGAGGCCGATCAACCGAGCTCCATGAGGTCGTCGCCGATCTCGATCTCTGCGCCGGGTCGCGCTCCGGCGGCACGCAAGGCCGCCTCGAGCTCCGCCTGAGGCGGTGGCCGCCCGGCGACGCGGAAGCCGCGGTCGGTGCGAAGGATCCGGAACGTTCGCCGCCCCTTCGCCTGCGGGCGGTACACCAGGAAATCGGCGAGCCCGCCCGCTCGCGGCTCGACCGCCGCCTCCCGGGGCGGGCAGAGCTGAAAGAGCGCACGCCGAAAGTCCTCGATGCCCGCACCGGTCGCGCAGGACACGGCGAAGACCGCCTGGACACGCTCGTCCTCGATCTGGAACACGGGCGGCTCGGGCAGCAGGTCGATCTTGTTGAGCACGACGACCTGCGGGCGCTCGTGCAGGCCCGCCCCGTACTCGCGGAGCTCGGTGTCGATTGCCGTAAAGGCCTCGTGCGGGTCGCCGGCGGCGACGTCGATCACGTGCACGAGCAACTGGGCACGCTCGAGGTGCGCGAGGAACTCGTGTCCGAGCCCGATGCCCTGGCTTGCGCCCTCGATCAGTCCCGGCACGTCGGCGACGACCAGTTGCCTCCCGTCCGGAGCGTCCACCGTCCCGAGGACCGGGGCCAGCGTCGTGAACGGGTACTCGGCGACCTTCGGCTTCGCGTTCGAGATGCGGCGAATCAGCGACGACTTGCCGGCGTTCGGCAAGCCGACGAGCGCTGCGTCGGCGAGCAGCTTGAGCCGCAGCTCGAGGACCGCCTCCTCACCCGGGAGCCCGACCTCGGCGAACCTCGGCGCCTGACGGGTCGGCGAAGCGAAGCGCTTGTTCCCCCGCCCACCTGCACCGCCTCGGGCCACCAGAACGCGGGCGCCAGGGCTCGCCAGGTCGGCGACGAGCTGCTCTTCGTCGTCGAACACCTGTGTCCCGGCCGGGACCCCGAGCTCGACGTGGTCCCCGGCCGCGCCGTGCTTGTTGTTGCTCTTGCCGGGGCCACCCCGCCCGCCCTTGAACTGCTTGCGGCCGCGGAACGAGGAGAGATCGCGGAGAGCCGCGTCGCTGACGAGCACGACGTCGCCACCCGGACCGCCGTCGCCGCCGTCCGGGCCCCCCTTGGGCACGAACTTCTCGCGGCGGAAGCTGAGGCCGCCGTCGCCCCCACGCCCGGCCTGCACTTCGATGCGGGCCCGGTCTTGAAACACGGGGCTACTGCTCGGTGTTGGGCACGACGGCGACCAGGCGGCGCGCGCCGCTCGACTGGAACGCGACCTTGCCGTCCTGCTTGGCGAAGATCGTGTCGTCGCGACCAATGCCGGCGCCCGGTCCCGGGCGGAAGCGGGTGCCGCGCTGGCGAACGAGGATCATCCCCGCCGTGACCTGCTGGCCGTCGAACATCTTCACGCCAAGGCGCTGCGCGTGCGAGTCGCGGCCGTTGCGCGAGGAGCCCAATCCCTTTTTGTGTGCCATGTCTAACTCTCTTTCTTCGCCGGAGCCTTCTTGGCTGCCGGCTTCTTCGTCGTCGTAGTCGCCTTCGCCCGCTTCGGCGCCTCTGCCTTCTTCTCCTCGGCCTTCGGCTTCGCCGCGGTGGAGCTCTTGCCGCCGATCGCCTCGATCTCGATCTCCGAGAGCCGGCTGCGATGACCGGTGTGGCGCCTGTACCCCGTGCGCTTGCGGTACTTGCCGATCTTGATCTTCTGGCCGAGGGTGTGTCCCACGACCCGAGCGGTCACCGCGGTCCCCTTGGGGCTGAAGTCGGCCTTGCCCTCGCCGCCGAGGAAGAGGATGTCGGGCTGGAACGTCTTGCCCTCGTCCTGCTTGAGCCGGTCCACGAGCAACCGGTCGCCCTCCTGGACGCGGTATTGCTTGCCTCCCAGTGAGATGATCGCGTAACCGGCCATAGAAATCGCGGGCCACGCCCGCGGACGAAGCAGTGTAGCGATCGGCCGAAAGTCCTGCAAAGCCCGGCCCGGGCCGGTTAGCTAGTCCTGGCTCTCGGCCTTCGGCGTCGTCCCGGTCGCGGCCGCAGGCTTCTTGCGCCGGTTACGGCCGCCGCGCGACCCGCGCCGGGTCTTCTTCTTCTTGGGCGGTTGCTCGCCGTCGGTCGAGGCGGCGGCGTCGGGAGTTGCCGCCTCGCCGCCGTTTTCCCGGCCGAGCGTCTCGTCCGGCACGTGGATCGTGGCCACAGCCGTTACCTCGGGCTCGCCCTCGCCGTTCGCAGCCGCCGCGGTCGCGGTTGCACCTGCGGGCTTGCGGCGACGGTTGCGCCCTCCGCGCGTCCCGCGGCGCGTCTTCTTCTTCGGCTTCTCCTCCGCGGGCTCGTCCGCAGCCGGGGCGGTGGTTGCGGCCGCCTCCTCGGGCTCGGCCACAGCTTCAGCTTCGGCCTTGGGCTCGGGCTCGACCTCCGGCTCTGGCGCCGCTTCAGCAGTTGCCTTCGCGACCGGCTGATCCGACTCGGGCTTCTTGCGCCGCGGCGCCCGCGTGGGCTTCTCGGCCTCGGACTCGGCCGTGATCGGCCCGTCGCCGGCACCGGCCTTCGCGGGCGTGACGAGCGACGCATAGGCGACTCCGTCGAGCACGCGGTCGACCCGAACCTTGGCCTTCTTCCCGACGAGCTTGGCCGCGTCGGAGACGATCAACGCGTACCCGTCGAGCTTGGCGACCGCCGCCAGGAGATCGTGCCGCCCGACCTCGACGAGCTCGACCCGCACCTCCTCGCCCTCGGCCACAGGACCGGTCGGGGCGAGATCTGCGAGCTTGCCTTCGGCGACGACCTTGAAGTGCTCCAGGGCCACGCCGGTCTTGCCGTCGATGAAGAACCGCCGCTTCGAGCGCGCTTCGATCTCGGCCAGGCGCGCTGCACCCGGACCGATCACGTGCTCGCCCACATGCTGCTCGAGCTCGACGCGATAGGCCTCCACGCCGCGCTTGGAGTTCACGGCGAGGCCGCGCAGCTTGCGCTCGATCTCGACCGCGGCCGACTCGGCCGAGAGGACGATGCCGTCCCCGGCGCAGGTCGGGCACTTCTGCGTGAGGATCTCCCGCGGGCCTTCCGTCACGTTCTGACGCGTCATCTCGACGAGCCCCAGAGGCGAGATCTCGACGACGTACGTCTTGGTGCGATCCCGTTCGAGCTCCTGCTTCAAGGCTTCCTCGACCGTCGCCCGGTTCTTCGGGTTCGCCATGTCGATGAAGTCGATGACGATGATCCCGCCGATGTCCCGCAGACGAAGCTGGTGGACGACCTCCTTGACGGCTTCGAGGTTGTTCGCGGTGATCGTGTCCTCGAGGCGGGCACCGGAGGTCTTCGAGCGTGACCCGACGAAGCGCCCCGTGTTGACGTCGATGACCGTGAACGCCTCCGCGTAGTCGAACACGAGGGAGCCGCCCGACGGCAGCTCGACTCGGCGCGAGAGCGTGGAGCGAATCGCGTCATCCACGCCGGTCGCCTCGAACAGCGGGGTCTTGTCTCGATGGCGGGAGACGCGCTCGACCATGTGCGGCGAGGTCTTCTTCAGGTAGCCGACGACCCGCTTGAACGTGACGTCGTGGTCGACGACCGCGCGCTGGAAGTCCTCGGTGAAGAGGTCGCGCACGACGCGGAGCGGCAGCTCGGCCTCCTGGTAGACGAGGCTCGGCGCCTTGGCCGTCTTCGCCGTCGCTTCGATCGACTTCCAGAGGCGCTGCAGGAAGACGAGGTCGCGCTCGACGTCCTCCGCCGAAGCACCTTCGGCGGCGGTACGGACGATGACCCCGCCCTGCTTCGGAGCGATCTCCTTGAGGATGTCCCGCAGCCGGATGCGCTCGTCGTCCTCGAGCCGCCGCGAGACGCCGAAGCCCTCGCCGTTCGGGACGAAGACCACGAAGCGGCCGGGCAACGAGATGTCGGTCGTCAGCCTCGCGCCCTTGCCCTTCATCGGATCCTTGACCGCCTGGACGAGCACGTCCTGGCCCCGGCTCAGCAGGTCCTGGATCTTCTTGCCTTTCCCGCGGCCCTCGAGCTCGGGCCTGACGATCTCGTCGACGTAGAGGAAGCCGTTCTTCTCGAGGCCGATCTCGACGAACGCGGCTTCCATCCCGGGCAGGACGTTGTCGACCGAGCCTTTGTAGATGTTCCCGGCGATCGAGCGGTGCCCCGGACGCTCGAGGTAGACCTCGGCGACCCGATCGTCCTCCAGCACGGCGACACGCTGCTCGCCGACGTCGACGGAGACGAGCAACTCGCGCTTCGCGGCGGGGAGTGGTGGGCGTTTGGCCGGCGTCCGGCGCCGCGGGGCGCGCTGCCGCGCGCCTGCGGGCTTCCGCTGGGCTGCCGGCTTCGAGGCCGGCGTCCTGGCCGGCTTGGCCTCGGCTTTCGCCGTGGCCGTCTTGGCGGTTGCCTCGGACGGGCGTTTGTTGCGATTGCGGCCGCCGCGTGACCCACGGCGCCTCTTGTTCCTCTGTTGTTGTGTCTCGCCCGCCGTCTGTGGGGCGGGCCGATCGGTTACATCACGGACTGGGTCCGAAGCCGCGCGTTCTTCGCGCGCAGGCTCCGGTTGGCGCGCTGGGCGCCGAAACCATTTGAGCAAGCGAAAACTCCTTATGTGACGCGCGCGCTGCCCCGTCGGGGCGCGCGCTGCGCGTATGAATAGTTGAAAGTTCGAGCATAGGAAGCTCGATCACCAGGGTACCAGCAGGCCCGGATCAGGCCGCTGCGGCGGGTCTCAGCTTGGCGCGTTTCGTTCGTATCGCGCGCAGGCGTTGGTTCAGTCGCGCCCACGCCCAGGGCTCCACTTCCTGGTAGCGCACTGCGGTCTGGCCCCTGGTCGCCGCCAGATACTCGAACCACGAGTCGGCTTCCTCGATCAGGAGGAGCTCCTGCGCCTCACGCTTCGATTCCATACCAGCCGCAATGTAGGTCCTGGACCGGACAGCAGAGGGCTGCTCAGCGCCTGCGGACGCAGATCGCCTGCAAAACGCCGACTGCAGCAAGGTTCACAACCATCGAAGACCCGCCCGAAGACACGAAGGGAAGCGGGATCCCGGTGATCGGCGCCATCCCGATCGTCATGCCGACGTTGATGAAGATCTGCACCAGGAAGACGAAGGCGATGCCGCCGGCGACCGTCGCGGTGTACACGTCCGTTCCGTAGGTGATGACCTTGATCGCCCGCCAGATCAGGAGCAGATAGAGGAGCAGCAGGATCGACACCCCGAAGAACCCGCGCTGCTCGGCGAGCGAGGCGAAGACGAAGTCGGTGTGATGCTCGGGGAGGTAGTTCCCGCTCGTCTGGGTCGCTCCGGAGACCCCGCGCCCGTCGAGCCCGCCGGCGCCCACGGCCGTCGTCGACTGCGTGATGTTGTAGGTCGATCCCTGCGGGTTCTCCGAGGGGTTCAGGAAGCCCGTGAGGCGGTCGTGCTGGTAGTCGGCGAGGATCTGGACTCCTGCCGCCGGCGCCGCCCAGAGCACCACCACGGCTACGAGCGCCGCCACGCCGAGCAGCACCGACAGATGCACCCAGCGTGTCCCCGCGATGAACAGCGTCGCCCACAGAGCCGCCGCGTACACGACTGCCGTACCGAGGTCCGGCTGCCAGAAGACGAGGCTCATCGGCACGAAGGCGAGACCCGTCGCGGTCAGCACCGTCCTCCCGTCGGCGATGCGTTTCCCGCGATCGGCCAGGAAGGCGGCGAGGAAGAGGATGACGAGGAGCTTGCCGAACTCCGAGGGCTGGAACTGGAAGGCGCCGAGCTCGATCCAGCGCCGCGTGTTGCGGACCTCGACGCCGATCACCGGCACGAGGAGCAGCATCGCGATCAGCGCGCCGAAGACGATCTTGCTGTGCCGGCGGTAGAGCTGCGGGTCGATCAGCAACGCGACGATCAAGCCGACAGCGCCCAGCAAGGCGTAAGCGGCCTGCCGCTTGACGTAGAAGTCGGGATCGCCGGTGACGTCGAACTTCGTGATGCCGTCGATCGCCCAGAGGCCGTACCCGACGATTGCGACGACCGTGGCGAGCAGCACCCAGTCGAGCCTGCGGAGCAGCGACACCTCGCGCGCACGCGCGCGCACGCGCGCCGGTGCTCTCTGCGTGACGACGTAATCGACCATCAGTCGGCCTCCGCCGTCTGCACGAGCCCGGCCTCCTTGCCGAAGTACGACTCGAAGACCCGCAGCGCCGCGGGAGCCGCGGCCTCGCCGCCGAAGCCGCCGTTCTCGATCACGGCGCAGACGACGAGCTCGGCCGCGTGCGACGGCCCGTAGCCGCACCACCAAGAGGTGTCCATGAGGGTTGAGTAGTCGCCCACGTCGATGACCCGCTCAGCCGTGCCCGTCTTGCCGGCGATCGGCACGGGGAAGTGGCCGAAGATGGTGGAGGAGGTGCCGTTCGTCGAGTGCGTGGCCTGGTAGAGGCCGTCGCGAACGACGTCGAGGGCGGCCCGGTCGAGCGCGACCTCCTGCGGCGGCGGCGAGAAGCGGCGCAAGGTCAGCGGCCCGGTGGGGCCTCCGCGCGCGTCCCCCTGCTGAACGGCCTGGACGACGTGCGGCGTGACGAGCTTCCCGCCGTTCGCGATCAGCGCGTAGAAGCGCGCCATCTGCAGCGGCGTGACCTGGAGGTCCTTCTGGCCGATGGCGAGCTGGATCGAGTCGCCCGGCTTCCAGATGCGGTCGATCTCGGCCGTGAACGTGTCTTTCTTCCACTTGAAGGTCGGCACGAGCCCCGATCCCTCCGAGCCCACGTCGAGGCCGGTCGCCTTGCCGAAGCCGAACCTGTTGGCCCAGATCTGTAGCGGCTGTCCACGCTCGGGCGGCAGGCTGTAGAAGCGCTTGCCGAGCTCGTAGAAGTACGTGTCGCAGGACTCTGCGAGAGCGGTCGGCAGCGTCATCGGCTCGTTCACGAACGGGTTCCAGTTGTCGAAGCGCTGCTTGAAGAGCGTGACCTCGCCGGTGCACTGGATCGAGTCGTAGGGCGCGAGGATGTGCTCCTGCATCGCGGCGAGCGCGGTGACCGGCTTGAACGTGGAGCCGGGCGGATAGAGGCCGGATGTGGCCCGGTTCAGAGCCGGATAGTTGGCGTCCTCGGCGGCCTGCTGGTCGAGCAGCAGCTGCAGCTGCCTCCGCTTGCCGGGGTTGACGAAGACGTCGGGATCGAATGTCGGGTAGGACGCCATCGCGCGGATCGCCCCGTCGCGTGGGTCGAGGGCCACGATCGCACCGGCATTCGCGTTCCAGTTGTCCTGGTCGATGGCGAGGTCGATCCCGTACAGGAGTGCGCCCTGCGCCGCCCGCTGCAGCTTCGCGTCGAGGGTCAACTTGAGGCCGTGGCCCGGGATCGAGTCGGTTTCCGTCAAGGCCGCGCTCGTCGGCCGACCGAGCGAATCGACTCGCCAGCGGGCCAGGCCCGTCTGTCCGCGCAGGAACTTGTCGAAGGCGGCCTCGACCCCGCCCTGCCCGACCCTGTCGCCCGCCAGGTAAGCGCGCTGCCCCTTGAGCTGCTCGGGCGAGATCTCTCCGACATGACCGAGGAGCTGGGGCGCGAGGTCGCCGAAGGGATACTGGCGGATGAACGTGTCCACGACGACGACACCCGGGAACTCGGCCTTCCGCTCCCTGAGGAAGCTCACTTCGGCTTCGTTGGCGTCCTGCTTCACGGTGACCGGTGTGCCCGGGGCGCCCTTGTGCTCCTCGATCTGCTTGGTGATGTCCCCGAGCGGGACGCGCAGGATCCGCGCCAGCCGCTTCAGCTCGCCGTAGGCCCCGTTGTCGGGGAGGTCCGACGGGCGGACGCGGATCGCGGTCGCGCCCGCGTTGTCGACGACCACCCGCCCGCGCCAGTCGCGAATCGGCCCCCGTGCAGCCTCGATCCGCTCCGTGCGGAGCTGGTTGTTCTCGGCGGCCTGGAGGTGCTGCGTCCCGGACAGGACCTGCAGCGCCCACAGGCGGAAGAAGAGGATGGCGAAGGCCACGATCACGAGGAAGCCGAGGATCCCGATCCGGAAGACCATCTGCGGCGTGAGCCGATACGGCGTCTTGGCGCGCGGGTCCGGCGGCAGGAAGCGGCCGGGTCGAAGGCGTGCGCCGGTGCTAGCCAACGAACTCCACCTGCGGACGTGGCGCGGCCGGCACGAAGAGCCTGCGACACAGGGCGAAGACCGGGAACGCCAGGATCAGGTTCAGCGCGACCTCGGGCGGCAGCGCTTCGACGAGCGCGACCTTCGCGGACACGGGGTCACCGAGCATGAAATGGAGGATCAGCGAGCCGATCGCGTAGAGCACGGTCACCACGGCCACCGAGACCAGCGGCGCGTGTGCGCGCCCTCGACCCGTCGTCTCGCCGTAGCGGCCGACCCAGAACCCGGCCAGCGTCAGCAGGAGCGACGTGAAGCCGAGCGTGCCGAGCAGCGAGACATCGAGCAGCAGTCCCGCCCAGAAGCCGCTGATCGCTCCGAACACGGCCCCGTTCAGAAGAGCGATCGCGACGAGGATGACGAGCACGAGGTCCGGCGAGCCGCCGAGAACGCCGATCGTGCCGAAGATGGTCACCTGCACGACGACCGCGAAGAAGAGCAGGACGGTTGCCTTGGCTCCCGCCGCGAGCATCAGCGGTTCTTGGGGACGAGCACGAGGACGCTGTCGAGGTCGCTGAAGTCGACGAACGGCCGCACCTGCACGTCCTGATAGAGGTCGACGTCGGTCTGCCCCACGAACTCGACGGAGCCGATGGGAATGTTGCGCGGGAAGAACGAGCCGAGCCGCCCCTGGCCTCGTCCTGCAGTGACGATCGTGTCGTTCTCGAGGATCCTCCTCTGCTTCGGCACACGGTCGAGGATGAGGGCGGATCCTTCACCGTGCCCGAGAATGCCGACGGCGCCGGTCGTGACGTCGCGCGCCGTGACGGCGCTCTCCTGGTCGGTGAGCATCGTCACTCGGGACTGGTCGCGTAGGACCTTCGAGACGTGGCCGACGAGGCCGCGTCCGGTGACGACGGCGTCGTAGAGCCGGATGCCGTCCGACGATCCCGCGGAGATGATGATCTTCTGCTCGAACTCGCCGGCCGGGTTCGACATCACGCTGGCCGCCACCGCGCGTTCGCGGGGAAAGTCCTGCGGGAAGGTGGCGCCGCTCCGGTACTTGAGCAGGGCGCGAAGCTGCTTGTTCTCGCGCTGCGCCTCGGCGCTCTGAATCACCTGAGCCCTCACGTCCTCCAGCTCCTCGTGCAGGCGCTCGTTCTCCGACTTCGCGTGGAAGAGGCCTGCCACCCAGCCGTAGGCGTCTCGGAACGGGCGCGAGACACGCTGCGCTCCGATCTCGAACGGCCGCATGGTGCTGGCGGCCACGCTCTGGAAGTCGTGGAGGCCGCCGCTCGGCGCCTCGCGGAAGTAGACGGTGATCATTGCCAGCGAGACCAGCAGGAGCACGGTGACGACCAGGCGCCGCTTGAGTGGCCCCGCCTGCCGGGAGGAGTGCGATGCAACCGTCCGTCGAGTCGGGGAGCCGAGCGCCGCTACGCGCGGGCTGCGATTCCTGGGCACGGGCTTTGAGGTTAACGATGGACGGGAAATGACTTAACGACGGTAGCCGTTGCGGCTGCGGGCACGCGCTTTCGCAGCCCGGTTCATCACCTCGAGCACCTCGAGGCTGCGCCCGGAGCCGACCGCAACGCACGTGAGCGGCGATTCGGCCAGCTGGGTCGGCATCTGCGTCTCATGCCGCAGGCGCTCGTCGAGGCCGGTGAGCAGCGCGCCGCCGCCGGCCAGGACGATGCCGCGATCCATGATGTCGGCAGCCAGCTCGGGCGGAGTCTTGTCGAGCGTGGAGCGGATCGCGTCGATGATCTGGCTGACGGGCTCCTCGAGCGCATGCCGCACCTCGTCGGAGGAAAGGACGACCGTCTTCGGCAGGCCCGTGAGCATGTCGCGCCCGCGCACCTCGGCCTGGACCTCCTCCTTGAGCTGGAACGCAGAACCGACTTCGAGCTTGATCTCCTCGGCCGTCTGCTGGCCGATCAGGAGCTTGTACTCCTTCTTGATGTGGCTGATGATCGCCTCGTCCATCTCGTCGCCGCCGACTCGGAGGCTCTGCGAGACGACGATGCCGCCGAGGGAGATGACTGCGACTTCGGTCGTGCCGCCGCCGACGTCGACGATCATGTTCCCGGTCGGCTCGGAGACGGGCAGCCCGGCGCCGATCGCGGCGGCCATCGGCTCCTCGATCAGGTGCGCCTCGCGCGCGCCCGCGGAGAGCGTCGCTTCCTCGACGGCGCGCTTCTCGACGCCGGTCACTCCGGACGGGACGCAGACGACCACGCGCGGATGCGCGAAGCGGTGCTGGTGGACCTTCTGGATGAAGTGGCGGAGCATCTGCTCCGTGACGTCGAAGTCGGCGATGACGCCGTCCTTCAGCGGGCGGATCGCGGAAATCGTGCCGGGCGTGCGGCCGAGCATCCGCTTCGCCTCGACGCCGACCGCGTGCACCTCGCCCGAGCGCTGGTCGATCGCGACCACGGACGGCTCTGAGAGCACGATGCCGCGCCCGCGGACGTAGACCAGCGTGTTCGCTGTGCCCAAGTCCACGGCCATGTCGCGGCCGCCGAAGCCGTTGAAGTAGCCGAAAAAGCCCATCCGCCCCGCCCGAGTGTAGTGAAACCGTGGAAAAAGGCGAGGGACCTGACCAAAGCGGTAAATCCCTGCAAACCGCTTGGCCGAGACATGTCCAGGGGACAGTCCCCGTTACGAACGTGTCACGGGCTTGCGCCAAAGGTCGCGCGCCCGGCAGTCACGCAGATTGGCGCGTGCTTCTGTCGTGACGTGCCTCGCTCTCCGCGCGCACACGTGGCCGGCGGGATCTTTCACGTCACCTCCCGCGGGAACCGCAGAACCGATGTGTTCCTGGACGATCCGGCGCGCCTGCATTTCCTCCAGATGCTGACGCGGACAATCACGAGGTCTGGCTGGAGGTGCTTGGCGTACTGCCTCATGACGAATCACTTCCACCTCGTCGTGGAGATGGAGAAGGCGACGCTTTCGGAAGGGATGCATTGGTTGAACGGGTGCTACGCGCAGTGGTTCAACCGCCGCTACGGCTTCAAGGGGCATCTCTTCGAGGACCGTTTCCACTCAGAACCGGTCGAGAGCGACGCACACTTGCTCGAGCTCTCGCGTTACCTCCCTTTGAACCCCGTCCGCGCGGCGATCTGCTCGCACCCGGGCGACTGGCCTTGGTCGAGCTGCCGCGAAATGCTCGGCCGCGAGCGCACAGAGTTCCTCTCAACAGGCCCGATGCTCGCACTCTTCGGGCGAACGCAGAAAACCGCGCGGGCAGCGTACGAGGAGTTCGTTCGTGACGGACTGAGCCGCGTCCTCCAAGAACGTGCCTGGGGGACAGTCCCCCGGACCTGGCTGGATTAGCCGAAGCCGTACGCGCCTGGGAACCGTTGGGCCAGGAGGCGGACGAGCAGCGCGGCGGGGAGGCCCACGACGTTGAGGTAGTCACCCTCGATCCGCTCGACGAGGCCGGCGCCGAGACCCTGGATCGCATACCCGCCGGCGCGGCCGTCCCACTCCCGGCTGCCCAAGTAGTGCGCGAGGTCGCGGGCGGTGAGGGCGCGGAACGTGACCTCGGTCACGTCGTGATGAACCTCTTCCCAGGCCGGCGTCACCAAGCAGAGCCCGGAGATCACCTCGTGCGTGCGACCAGAGAGCCGTTCGAGCATCGCCTCCGCCTCCCCAGCATCGGCCGGCTTGCCGAGGAGCTCGCCGTCGATCACGACCTCCGTGTCCACCCCGAGCACCGGCCGGTCATCGGCCATGTCCAGCACCGACTTGGCCTTCCCCCGTGCGTGTTCCGTCACAACTGTTAAGGGGTCTGACCCCTTGTACGCATTTGCAGGGGGTTCTTCGTAGAGGGGCTCGACGGCGTCGAACGGGATATCGAGCTGCTCGAGGATCGCGCGGCGCTGTGGGGAGATCGAAGCGAGGAGCAGCGGCGGCGTCGGCGGGACGCTCACGCCGTCTTACGAGCGCGCCAGATCTCTTCCCACGGCCAGCGGCGAGCCCACTTGGGATCGAACGCGTAGTAGGCGTGCTTCGTCGTGTTCTCGTCCGCGTACAGCTCGGCCAGATCGAGGATCTCGAACCCGTTCCCGCGCAGGACCTTCACCCACTCACTGTGTCCCATCTGGAACTCGGCCGTGCCGTCGTCCTCCCAGTCGATCCGCCGCAACCCTCGCTGGGGGCGCTGCAACGTCTCGCTCACCTGATCGTCGTCCGTCCAGCACAGCACGGCCAGGGTCGCGTTCCGGAGGAAGACGAGCTCGCCGCCCGGGCGGAGCAGCCGCGCTGCCTCGGGGATCCACTTGTCGGGATCGCACCAGATCGAGGCGCCGTACTCGGAGACGGCGAGATCGAACGACGCGTCGGGGAGACCCGTCTCCTCCGCGTTCGCCTCGACGAGCTCGAGCCCGAGCCCGAACTGCTCGTCCATGCGCCGAGCCGTCTCCAGCTGCGCCGGCGTGATGTCGACACCGACCACCCGGGCCGCGCCGTGCCGCTTCAGCCACGCGCCGAAGTACGCCGTTCCGCAGCCGAGCTCGACGACCTCCTTCCCCTCGAGGTCCGGCAGCATCCTGACCTCGGCCTCCGGCACCTTGCACATCCCCCAGGCGATCTCCTCGCGGGCCCACGCCACCGGCGCGCGCTCGTCCGTGTACTCCGCGTTCGCCTTCGTCCAGGACTCGCGGTTCTTCTCGAGGTAGCTCACGCTTTCCGCGTCTTCCAGATCGTCTCGCTCGGCCACGTCCGCGCCCAGTCGAGCGGAAAGCCGTAGGTCGTCCGTGCCTCCGGCCCGGGCTGCGGCTCGACCAGGTCTTCGACGACGAGGCCCGAGTGCCGGAACAAACGGATCCATTCCCCGTACGGCAGGTTGAACTGCACCGCGCCGTCCGGGGTCTCTTCACGGTGCATGCCGAAGTACGCGCCGGCCAGCTGAGTGCGCACCTCGTCGGCGCCTTCGTCCCAGCAGACCCAGGCGAAGGGGCTCAGCATCGAAAAGGCGAACAGCCCGCCCGGCCGGAGCAGCCGCGCCGCCTCCGGCACTGTTCGAAACGGATCGGTGAAGGTCATCGCGCCGTGATCGCAGAAGACGACGTCGAAGCTCTCGTCGGCCAGTGGAACGGCCTCGGCGCTCGCGTGCACGAGCGGAAAGTCCACGCCGGCCTCGTCCAGCAACCGGCGCGCGTGCGCGAGCTGCTGCTCCGAGTTGTCCAGCGCGACGATTCGCGCTTCGGCGCGAGCGAGGTGAATCGACCACTGGGCGGCGCCGCAGCCGAGCTCGAGCACGTCCTTCCCGGCCACGTCACCGAGGATCCCAAGCTCCCGCTCCGGGATCTGCCACTCACCCCAGGCCGGCTCGGAGCCGCCGATGAACTCTCCGTGCTGCTCCTGGTAAGCGCCGCTCGTCTCGTCCCAGTGGGCGCGATTTCGCAGCGCGTCGTCGGAGACGTTCACCCCGGGAACCAGAGCGCGATCTCACGTTCGGCCGAAGCGGACGAGTCGGAGCCGTGCACGAGGTTGTCCGGCATCGAGAGAGCGAGGTCGCCGCGAATCGTCCCCGGCGCGGAGTCGGCGGGGTTCGTAGCGCCCATCGTCGTCCGCACGACGCCGATCGCACCCTCGCCCTCGAGCACGAGCGCGAGCGTCGGCGCCGAGGTGATGAACTCGACGAGCTCGCCGAAGAACGCCTTCTCGGCGTGCTCGGCGTAGTGCTCCTCCGCGAGGCCGCGGTCGACCGTGAGCAGCTTCCCGTCGACGACCTTCAGCCCGCGCCGCTCGAAGCGCCCGAGGATCTCCCCGGCCAGCGAGCGCTGCACCGCGTCGGGCTTGATCAGCACGAGTGTTCTCTCGACGGCCACGGAGGCCGGATGCTACTCGGACCCGGCCTGCTCTCTCGGCGGCTCGAGCGGCGGAAATTGCAGAGCGGTCGGCGTCGAGATCGGTGTCTCGCAGTACGGGCAGACCTGCCACAGCGGCTCGAGCGGCGCTTTGCACGTCTCACAGGACTGCCGAAGCCGCGTCGTGCAGACGGGACAGACGAGGAAGTTCTCATCGACCTCCGCACGGCAGACGGGGCAGTGCTGCTGACGCCGGTGGCTGAGGCGCTCCTCCATCGCCTTGATCTCGAGCTCGCGCTCGTGCACGTCCTCGAGGTACTCGGGCGGCCGGAAGAGCATGTAGATGAACACTCCGACGAAGGGAGGGACGAGGCCGAGCACGGTCGCCATCGCGACGAGCCAGGGATCCTCGATCCGCCGGCGGGCGTCCTTGTAGACCCAGTAGCCGATCGCCAGCCAGAAGACGACGACCAGGAAGATCGACAGGTTCCGGATGATCGGCCATCCGCCGGATCCGAAGAAGTCGTTCAAGGCCCCGAAGAAACCATCACTAGCTGCAAGCACCATGTCTCGTCTCCCTACAAGAGGAGCTGTCCCACCAGATAGCCGGCGGCAAACGCGAGCCCGACGATCGCGAGCACGACGACCGCCGCAAACGCGAAGACGCTCAGCCTGTCGGTGACTTTCGTCACTCTACGTCCTCTTCCTCTCAACGGTAGAGATCCGCCAGGAGATAGAGGGACCCCGTGACGAGGACTCGCGGACCGAGCTCGCGGGCTCGGGCGTAGGCGGCGCGGGGATCCGCGACGGCTTCGACCCGGGCGAAGTGCGGCTCTGCACGGCGGGCCAGCTCGTCCGCGGGCAGCGCCCGCTCGTTCGTGGAGCGGGTGGCGATCAGGTGGTCGCCTGCTCGAGCCAGCCGCTCGAGGATCGCGTCGACGTCCTTGTCGGCGAGCACCGAGACACAGAGCGTGTACTGGCTCGCAGGCAGGCGCTCGAGCAGCCAGTCGACAGCGGCCGGGGTGTGGGCGCCGTCCCAGACTTCCTCGCCGCGCTGCTCGAAACGGCCTGGCAGGTCAGGCTCGATGCGTCCCTCTAAGGGCCGGCCGAGGAAGGCCGCCGCCGCCTCCCGAGGGCCGCCGAGCACCTGCTCCGCCTGCTCTGGGATGAGGTTCGCGTACGTGTTGTCCGACGTGACAACTACTCTGGCCACATGCGCTACTGCCAGCTTCTCCTTCGCGATCTGCTCTCGCGTCTCGCCGAGCACTTCCGTGTGCTCCAGGTCGACGTTCGTGAGCAGGACGACCCCGGCGTCGATCACGTTCGTCGCATCCAGCCGGCCGCCGAGCCCGGCCTCGACGACGGCGACGTCCACCTCGGACTCGGAGAACTCCAGCAGCGCCGCCGCGGTCAGGGCCTCGAACTGAGTGGCGCCGAGGGCCTCCGCCGCGGGCCGCACGCGTTCGAGGGCGCGCTCGATGTCCACCTCTTGTGCGCCGACCTGGATCCGCTCACCCCAACCACTCACGTGCGGGGACGTGTACGCGCCGGTCCTCAACCCTTCGCGCTCGAGATAGGCGGCGATCGTCCTCGTCGCCGTCGACTTGCCCTTGGTGCCCACGACGTGAATCGAAGGGTAGGCGCGTTGCGGGTCTCCGAGCTCGACGAGGAGCGCGCGCATCGTGTCGAGGCCGAACTTCTCCGGCCAGGGGCTCAGCGACTCGACCCAGGCGACGCCCGAGCCCTGGTCGCTAGCCACGGATGGCATCGAGCTCACGGCGGTACTTCTCGAGCTTCTCGCGCTCCGCCTCCACGACCTCCGGCGGCGCCTTCTGGACGAAGCGGTCATTGGCCAGCTTGTCCTCGCCGCGCGCGATCTCCTTCTCGAGGCGGTCGATCTCCGCCTGGGCGTCCCCGCCTGCCTTGACGCGCTCGGGCCGCACGACGGCCTCGAAGATGCGGAGGTCGTCGCCCTCGAGCGGGGTGCGCACGCCGCTGCGACGGAAGATCGACGCTGCTTCCTGAACGCGGTCGAGCGCGGTCGCGTCGGCGGCGAAGCGGTCGTCCGGCTCCGGCCAGGAGGCGACGATCAGGCGCGTCTCCCGGTCTGGGAGGTTCGACCAGATCTCTTCGGTCACGTGCGGCATCACCGGGTGCAGGAGCTTGAGCAATCGCTCCAGAGCGGCGAAGGCGGTTGCGCGGACCTGGGGCTCGGACAGCCGGGGCTTGATCGCTTCGAGGTACCAGTCGCAGAAGTCGTCGAACGTCAGGTGATAGAGGCGGTCGACCGCGTGGGCGAAGTCGAACGTCTCGAGGTCGTGCTCCACCTCTCGGCGCGTCTGCTCGAGGCGCGCGACGATCCACCGCTCCTCGAGCGCCTCCGGCGCGTCGCTCCCCTCGAGCGGGCCGGCGCCCAGCACGAGCCGGCTGGCGTTCCAGAGCTTGTTCGCGAGCTTGCGCCCCTCCTCTACGGCCCCGTACGAGAAGCGCACGTCCTGCGTCGACGTGAGCTTCAACAGCCCGTAGCGAGTCGCATCGGCGCCGTACTGGTCGATGAGGTCGAGAGGGTCGATGCCGGTGCCCAGGCTCTTGGACATCCGCCGCCCGTCAGGCGCCAGCAGCGTCGTATGGATGATCACATGGCGGAAGGGGACCTCCCCCATCAGCTCGAGCCCCGAGAAGATCATCCGGTTCTCCCAGAGGCGGATGATGTCCCTTGCGGTCGTGTTCAGCGCTCCGGGGTACCAAGCATCCAGCTCGGGCGTCTCTTCCGGCCAGCCGAGGATCGCGAACGGCCACAGAGCCGAGGAGAACCAGGTGTCGAGCACGTCCGTGCTGCGGGTGAGCTCGCGCGAGCCGCACGTGGCGCAGGCCTCGGGCTCCGTCTCCTCGACCGTCTCGTGGCCGTCCGGGCACTCCCAGACCGGCAGCTGGTGCCCCCACCAGATCTGGCGCGAGATGTTCCAGTCGGGGGCGTTCTCGAGCGACTCGATTGCGAACCGGTGCTGGGACTCGGGGTGATAGCGAACACGGCCCGACCTCAGAGCGTCGAGGGCCGGCTTCTTCAGCTCGTCCATGCGGCACCACCACTGGAGGGAGATCAGCGGCTCCATCCGGCTCTGGCAGCGAACACAGAGGGCGACCGTGTGCCTGTAGGCCTCGCGCCCCTCCAGGAGCTCCCGCTCGCGGAGCCACTCGACGATCCGGGCGTCGGCCTCCTCCTGCGTCAGCCCGGCCAGCTCGCCGGCCTCGTCGTTCATACGGCCGTCGGGCCCGATCACCATCGGCTCCGGCAATCCGTGGTCTCGCCCGATCTCGAAGTCGAGCGGGTCGTGGCCGGGCGTCACCTTCAACGCACCCGTCCCGAACTCCGGATCGACGCGCTCGTCGGCGATCACCGGCACCGCACGCTCGACGAACGGCACGAGCACCTCCCGTCCGACCGCGTGCCGCCAGCGATCGTCCTCCGGATTCACGGCGACGGCAACGTCGGCGAGCATCGTCGCGGGCCGGGCGGTCGCGATCGTCACGCCCCCCGCGGACCCGTCAGCGAACGGATACAGGGCGTAGGTGAGAGCGTCGTCCATCTCCTCGTGCACGAGCTCGAGGTCGGAGAGCGACGTCTCGTGGAACGGGCACCAGTTGATGATCCGGTTCGACCTGTAGATCCACCCCCGGCGGTAGAGGTGCACGAAGAAGCGCATCACGGCGCGCACGTACTCGTCGTCCATCGTGAAGCGCTCGCGCCGGTAGTCCATCGAGGCGCCCATGCGCCTGAACTGCCCCATGATCGTGCGGCCGTACTGGCGCAGCCATTCCCAGACCACCTCCACGAACGCCTCGCGGCCGAGCTCCTGTCGCGTCTTGCCCTCGGTCGCCAGGTGCTTCTCGACCGCGTTCTGCGTCGAGATGCCCGCATGGTCGTACCCGGTGAGGAAAGCGGTCTCGAAGCCGCGCATCCGGTGCCAGCGGACGAGCGCGTCGGCCAAGGAGATCTGCAGCGCATGGCCCGTGTGCAAGGCCCCGGTCACGTTCGGGGGCGGGTGGGCGATGACGAAGGGCTCGCGCCCACTTCCGGGCTCGGCGCCGTAGAGGCCTTCGTCCTCCCAGGTGCGCTGCCAGCGCTCCTCGACCCCCTGCGGGTTGTACAGCGACTCCATCAGCCCATGGTAAGCCCGCGGCGCTGAGCCGTTCCCCCTATCGTCAAGGGAAGCAACGTGAGCGCGTTCTTCCATGCAGTAGAGGTCTTCTTCGACCACCTGACGGCGGTGCACTTTGGCGCTCTCGGAATCGCCATCGCCCTCCACGTCCTCAAGATCGTCGCCCGTGCGTTCGCCTGGCGGAACGTCCTCCGGGCCGCTTTCCCCGACTCGCGGGTCAAGCACCGCGTGGTCTTCGGGGCCTACTTCGCAGGGGTCGGACTGAACTCGATCGCCCCGGCGCGAACCGGCGACGCCCTCAAGGTCTACCTCGCGAAGCGGGGGATCGAAGGGAGCAATTACGCGACCCTGGCTTCCTCCCTCTTCGTCGAGACCCTCTTCGACATCCTGGTCGCCTCCACGCTCCTGATCTGGGCCCTGCAGCTTGGGGTGCTGCCCTCACTGGACGTTCTGCCCAGCATTCCGGACGTTGAATGGGGCTGGGCGGTCCGGAACCCGCGCATCGCGATCCTCATCGGGACGGTCCTCTTCTTCATCGCGGTCGTGGTGGCGTTCTCGGCCGCGGACCGCATCAAGGAGTTTCGGCATCGCCTCGCAAACGGCTTCGCCATTCTCGGCAATTGGCGCCGCTACCTGACGGAGGTCGTCAGCTGGCAGGCTCTGAGCTGGGGCTTCCGTTTCGCCGCCGTGTGGTGGTTCCTGAAGGCCTTCGACATTCCCGCGACGCTTCACAACACGGCCCTCGTGCTGGTCGTGCAGAGCCTGTCGACCCTGCTTCCGATCTCGCCGGGTGGCGCGGGCACCCAGCAGGGGCTGACGGCCTATGTCCTGCGCGGCAAGGCCGGGTCGACGACGGCACTCCTCAGCTTCAGCGTCGGGATGAACATCGCGACGATCGTGACCAACGTGGTCATCGGCGCCCTGGCCGTGCTGCTGACGCTGCGCACGTTGCGCTGGCGGCGGCACATGCGAGCCCACGAGCCGGTCCCGGAGATCACGAGCGTCGAGCGGCAGCGGCGCCGCTAGGCCGATTCGCTAGGCCGATTCGGCTGCGTGCTCTTCTTCGTCGGCGAGCTCGGCGCCGGCACTCGTCACGAGCGTGGGCTTGATGCCCTTCTCGATCGTCTCCTTCGTGATGGCGCACTTGGAGACGTCCTTGCGCGACGGCAGCTCGAACATCACGTCGAGCAGCGCGTTCTCGATGATCGACCGCAAGCCGCGGGCGCCCGTCTCGCGGTCCAGAGCCTTGTCGGCGATCTCCCAGAGCGAGTCCTCGGTGAACACGAGCTCGATGTCGTCGTACGCGAAGAAGCGCTGGTACTGCTTGACGAGCGCGTTCTTGGGCTCGGTGAGGATGCGAACGAGGTCTTCGCGCTGCAGCTGGTGCACCGCGGAGACGACGGGGAGCCGCCCGATGAACTCCGGGATCAGCCCGTAGCTGAGGAGATCCTCGGGCATCACGTCGGACAGGAGCTCGGACGCCTCCGAGTCGTGCTTCGAGCGGATGTCGGCTCCGAAGCCGACGGCGTTCTTGCCGACCCGCTTGCCGATGATCTTCTCGAGGCCCGAGAAGGCGCCGCCACAGATGAACAGGACGTTGGTCGTGTCGATCGAGAGAAATTCCTGGTGCGGGTGCTTGCGCCCGCCCTGCGGCGGCACGGAGGCCACCGTCCCTTCGAGGATCTTGAGAAGCGCCTGCTGCACGCCCTCGCCCGACACGTCGCGCGTGATCGACGGGTTGTCCGCCTTGCGCGCGACCTTGTCGACCTCGTCGATGTAGATGATCCCGGTCTCCGCCTTCTTGATGTCGAAGTCAGCGGCCTGGATCAGCTTGAGGAGGATGTTCTCCACGTCCTCGCCGACGTAGCCGGCCTCGGTCAGCGCCGTGGCGTCCGCAATCGCGAAGGGGACGTTGAGGATCCGCGCGAGCGTCTGCGCGAGGAGCGTCTTGCCGCAGCCCGTCGGGCCGAGGAGCAGGATGTTCGACTTCTGAAGCTCGACCTCCGCTTCCTCCGTCCCCATCTGCACGCGCTTGTAGTGGTTGTAGACAGCGACGGCGAGCGTCCGCTTCGCCTCCTCCTGTGACACGACGTAGTCGTTGAGGACGGCGTAGATGTCCTTCGGGCGCGGGAGGTTCTCCAGGTCGAGCTGCGCGGGAGCGGTCAGCTCCTCGTCGATGATCTCGTTGCAGAGATCGATGCACTCATCGCAGATGTAGACGCCCGGACCTGCGATCAATTTCTTGACCTGGCGCTGCGACTTCCCGCAGAAACTGCAGAGAAGCTGCTCGTTCCCCTCGCTTGCCCTAGCCACCTAGTCCTCGTTGTAACCGTAAATCGCTGTCATTGCCACCCCTGGATCTAGCGATGCTCGATGACGGTGTCGATAATGCCGTAGTTCTGGGCCTCGGACGCGGTCATGTAGTAGTCGCGATCCATGTCCTTCCCGACTTTCTCGATGTCCTGGCCCGTGTGCTTGGACATGATCTCCTCCATTAGCCGCTTGAGGCTGATTACCTCGCGGGCCTGGATCTCGATGTCGGTCGGCTGGCCGTGGAAGCCCGCGGAGCCCTGGTGGATCAGGATCTTCGAGTGCGGCAGCGCCATGCGCTTTCCGGCTGCTCCGCCGGCGAGGATCACGGCTCCCATCGACATCGCCATCCCGACGCAGATCGTCTGAACGTCGGGCTTGATGAACTGGATCGTGTCGTAAATCGCGAGCCCGGCGTAGATGACGCCGCCCGGCGAGTTGATGTAGATCGAGATGTCCTTGTCCGGATCCTCGGACTCGAGGTGCAGCAGCTGCGCGACGATCAGGTTCGCGATCTGGTCGTCGACGGGCGTGCCGAGGAAGATGATCCGTTCGTTGAGCAGACGCGAGTAGATGTCGAAGGCGCGCTCGCCGCGCGACGTCTGCTCGATCACCATGGGGACGAGAGGGCTCATGCAGTCTCCTTGCTACCGGGGGTCCACAACTTTGTCGTTGTCTCGGGTTTTTCCTGCTCTGGGGTCCAGATGCTTTCGCGGGCGCGGGCGAGGTCGACGGGGATGCGCTTGACCTCGGCCGCGATCCGGTCGAGGGCTTTTCGCAGGCGGAGGTCGCCGCGGAGACGGTCGGGCCGCCCGCGCTCCCACACCTGCTTGATCAGTTCCTCCGCGTCTTCGCCGGCGCCTTCGGCCTCCTCGCGGATCAGCTCTTTGACCTCGTCGTCGGAGACCTCGATGCCGAGCTTGTCGGCGGCGGCCTCGAGCACGAGCTCACGCGCGATCGACTGGCGGGCCTCGGCGCGCACGGCGTCGCGGAGTTGTTCGGGCGACTGGCCTGTGAGCTGGAGATAGGTCTCGACGTTGAGCCCGCGGCGCTCCAGCGAACGGAGCAGCCCTGCGAGCAGGTCGTTGGCCCTCGTGTCGACGAGCGCGTCGGCGACGGTCACATTGGACGCCTCGGCCAGGCGGTCGACGGCTGCAGACCGGAACTCGGAGTTGAGCTCGGCCTCGACCAGGTCGCGGAGCCTGGTCTCGATCTCCTCGCGCAGCTCGGCCAGGGTCTCGAACTCGCTGGCCGACTTCGCGAGCTCGTCGTCGAGCGGCGGAAGAAGCGGCTCCTTGATCTCCTTGACCGTTACCTCCGCTTTCTTCTCGGCTCCGTCGGGGCCGGCAAAGGTGATCGTCTTCGTCTCGCCGGCGTTCATCCCGCGCAGCCCGCGCTCGAGCTCTTCGAGCAGGCGCCCCGCGCCCAGCTGCACGACGAAGTCGCGCTGCGCCTCCCCGGTCTCGTCGACGAGGTCGATGACCAGGACGTCGCCGTCCTTCGCCGGGCGGTCCTCGACGGGAATCAGCTCGGCGACCGACGCACGCAGTGCTTCCAGCTCCTGATCCACGAGCTCAGTCGGCACCTCGGGCTCCGCGGCGGGGACCTCGAGGGTGCTCCAGTCAGCCACGTCCGGAAGTTGCTGCACCGGCACCTCGGCCGTGAAGTTGAACGTCTGGTCGTCGGACGTCGGCAAGTCGTACGTGAGCTCGGGCTGCGCGACGGGCCTGATCCGCGTGTTGGCTGCGGCGTTCAGGAACCAGCCGCCGATGTGGCTCTCGACTGCCTCCGTGAAGACCCGGTCGCGGCCGAGCCGCGCCATGAGAACCTCTCGGGGGACCTTGCCCTTGCGGAAGCCCGGGATCTTCGCCGTCTCGGCAAGATCGGAGGAGGCGTGCTCGACCGCGTGCTTGACGTCGGCGCTCGGCACCTCCACCTCGAGGCGGACTCGGCTGTCGGGAAGCTCTTGGACCTTTGTCTTCAAGGTTCGGCCATTCTGCCAGCAAGGGTCCTCGCTGGGATTTCGCTCAAGAAAGCGCCGCTCGCGGCCGATTCGATTTGAGTGAGGGTCAACTCGGTGGTATCGCTGCTCGTTGCGCTCGCGGCCGCCGTGACCGTTGGTCTCGTCGTGCCGCCCGGCGACACCGGCGATCTGGCGTTTTTCATGCACTCCGCGGAGCGCCTGTTCTCGGGCGGCTGGGCGCAGACCTACGCGGACCCGACGCTCCAGGTCGGGCCGCTGCAACTCGTCGTCCTGGGCACGCTCGACACTGTCGCCGGCCTGGCCGGCATCTCGTCCACGCGACTGATCGGCGCGGTCTTCGGCGCCGTGGTCGTCGCCCTGTTCTGGTTGATCGCGCGCCGGCTCCTCGACGGACGAGGCGGCCGCTGGGCCCTCACCGCAGCCGTGCTGGCACCGGTGGCGCTGAGCTACACCTTCGACGCCTATCGCGACGGTCACCCCGCGCAGGCGCTCGTGCCGCTGCTCTGGGTGCTCGCGGGGTTCGAGGTCCGCGCCGGGCGCGGCTGGCTGGCCGGCCTGCTCATCGGAGTCTCGGCCGGCTTCGAGGTCTGGGGGATCCTCGGCGTGGCGATCGTCGTCCTCGCTCCGCGCGCGCTGGATGCCGTGAAAGCGTTCGCCGCCGCGACGCTCATGCTGGTCGCCATGTTCGCCCCCTTCGCCCTTGCCGGTGACTTCGGCATGTTCGACTACCGCTGGGTGGTCAACGGCGACACCCTCCTCTCGTTGTTCGTCGAGCCCGGGACGGCGTTCACCTGGCCGCTCCGCGTCCTGCAGGGCGCCACGGCAGTCCTGGTCGGGGCGGGGGTCGCCTGGTCGCTGCGCCGTTCGGCAGCCGCTCTCTGGGCGGGACCGCTGGCTCTCGTCGCGGTCCGGCTCGCGCTCGACCCCGTGCGCTATCCCTGGTACTGGCTAGCCCTCGAGACGCTCGTCCTCGTTGGGGCCGTCCACCTTCTCGGCCGCGTCGAACGCATCTCGGTGCCCGAGCAGCGCTCGCGGCTCGTGTGGACGAGAAGCCCTTCCTGAGCGACTAGTCCTCGTCGCGCGGAGGAAGCTCTTCGCCGATCCGGTGGGCGGCCTCCTCGTGCTCCTCGGCAACCTCGTCGGCGATCTCCTCGAACTTCGTCACGTCGCTCTCGCGGCTTTCCTTTTCGCGCTGCTCTTGCTCACGGTGCAGTTCTTCTTGATCTGGCATGCGTAGCTGATACCCCGCCGCTCTATCCTTGAATCACCGCGCGGGCGTGGCGGAACTGGCATACGCGACGGGTTTAGGACCCGTTGGGCGAAAGCCCTTGGAGGTTCGAGTCCTCTCGCCCGCATTACCCCTACTGCGTGCCTGCGGTGTCGTCCTCCACGATCTCCTCGGCCTCGCCGAACTTGTCGACGACGAGGTAGGCCTCTCGATCCTCGACGACCCGCTCGATCTCTTCAGTCTGGTGTCCCGGGGCGACGACGAAGCGGTCTTTCTGAGAGTGGACGCTGTGGTACTCGGAAACCGTCAGAGTGATGACGGCGCTGCAGGGATCCCGGCCGCACTCGCATATGACTTCGAGTACGCCGTCAGCCGCGCCACCGCCCTCTTGGTCGACCCGCTCGATCTCGCGGTTGGTTGCGCGATAGACCGCCTCGTTCTTCGCAATTCGCTCAAGTCGCGGGTCCACGCGGCCATCTTATGCCGCGTCATGCGCTCGATCGATCCAGGAGCTGCAGGAGATCGTGCGCGGCGAGCTCGATCTCTTTGTGTCGCCATTCTGCGGCGCGGTACTGGCACGCGATCAGGCCGGTGCGGTGTAGGCGGCGGAAGTCTCCGTAGACGAAGGCGTGTCGCGCCTTGGTTTCGTCAACGGCGCCTTCCGTGAGTCCGAGGTGCCATTCGCCGTACTCGCTCCAAGAGTGAGACGCGAGAAACGCGTTCTCGTCCTTGGCTTGGGGCTGGGCATCTCCCCAGTCGCTGTTGAGGACGTATTGCCGTCCACGGATGAGGCGCCGGGCGCGGGCTAACGCCCGTTCATTTACGACGTACGAGGCGATCGACAGATTCTGACTCGGGTTGGGGTTCTCGCCCGCTCGGGAGATCCAACTCCGCTGACCGTCGCGTGGTTGAAGCAAGCAGCTGTACCCTCGCGTTTGTGGAGTGCCGACTCTCGCTGACGTCCACGAGGCGCGAGACCGCATCGCTCCGCACCTCCGCCCCACTCCGCTCTACGAGTACGCGAGCCTGAACGAGCTGGTCGGCGCCGAGGTCTTCGTCAAGCACGAGAACCATCAACCGGTCGGCGCCTTCAAGGTCCGGGGCGGCGTCAACCTCGTCTCCCAGCTCAGCGACGAGGAACGGGAGCGCGGCGTGATCGCGGCCTCGACCGGGAACCACGGCCAGTCGATCGCGTTCGCGGCGCGCATCTTCGGCGTCGCAGCGACGATCTGCGTCCCCGAGAACGCGAACCCGGTCAAGGTCGCTTCCATGCGCGGGTTGGGCGCCGAGCTGGTCTTCCACGGACCCGACTTCGACGCCGCGCGAGAGCACTGCGAGGAGCTCGCACGTGAGCACGGCTACCGCTACGTCCACTCCGGGAACGAGCCGTTGCTCATCGCCGGCGTGGCAACCCAGACGCTCGAGATTCTCGAGGAGCAGCCCGACATGGACGTGGTGATCGTCCCGATTGGCGGAGGCAGTGGAGCGGCAGGTGCCTGCATCGTCGCCCAGGCCGTCAGCCCCGGCACGAAAGTAATCGGGGTGCAGTCGGAGGCGGCACCGACTGCCTATCGCTCCTGGAAGGAGCGCGAGCTCGTCGAGGACAAGATGGAGACGTTCGCCGAGGGCCTGGCTACTCGCACCGCGTTCGAGTTGCCACAACGGATCCTCTGGGACCACCTGGACGACTTCGTCCTGGTCAGCGACGACGCGATCCGCACCGCGCAGGCGACGATGATCGAAGCGACCCGGAACCTCGTCGAAGCCTCGGGCGCAGCGCCATTGGCGGCCGCCCTGAAGCTGCGGGACGAGCTCGCGGGCAAGCGGGTCGCTCTCATCCTGAGCGGCGGCAACGCCACGCGTGAGCAGTTGCTCGACGTTCTCGCCCGTTAGGTGGCCCCGGGAGGAATCGAACCTCCGCACGCGGATTCGAAGTCCGCCGCTCTATCCACTGAGCTACGGGGCCGTGCGCGACAGGGTATCGGCCTAGGTAACGCGGTTTGGAAGCGGGTCACCGCGCTCGGCTGCGAGCAGGTTGTCGACCAGGACGCGGGTCATCGCCGCTCGTGTCTCATGCGTAGCGCTACCGACGTGCGGTGTGAGCACGACGTTCGGCAGCCCGAGCAACTCGGCCGGAACATCCGGCTCATCGGCGAAGACGTCGAGGCCGGCCCGGATCCGGCCGGCGACCAGGGCCTCGACGAGCGCGGGCTCGTCCACGATCGCGCCTCTGGCCGTGTTGACGAAACACGCGCCGTCGCGCAGTAGCGAGATCCGCCGCGCGTCGATCAGCCGCTCGGTCTCCGGAGAAAGCGGGACGTGAATGGTCACGATGTCGGCCTCGGCGAGGAGATCGTCGAGCTCGCGATACTCGAGCCCGAGGTCACGCTCCTCCTCGGCCCGCAAGCGCTCACGCTTCGTGTAGAGCAGCCGCATGTCGAACCCGTGCGCCCGGCGCGCGACCGCGCTTCCGATTCTTCCCAGGCCGACGATGCCGAGCTTCGACCCACTGACCTCCTGGCCAAGCAGCTCCGTCGCAACCCAGTCGCTTCCCCACCTCCCGGCCCGCACGAATGCGTCTCCTTCAACCAGGCGGCGGCGCGAGGCGAGGATCAGTGCCAGCGTCAGGTCGGCGGTCGCCGCATCGAGCACTCCGGGCGTGTTGGTGACCGCGACGCCGCGAGCGCGGCACGCCTCGACGTCGATGGCGTCGTAGCCGACGCCGTAGTTGGCGACGAGGCTCAGCCGAGGGAAGAGATCGAGAACGCGATCGTCGACGACCTCGCCGACCACCACCAGCGCGTCGATCTCCGGGCGTTCGCCGTCGAGTCGTTCGTAGTACTCGACATCCTCCAGCTCGTCCCACGCTGAGCCGGGGAACCGCCGCGACGCGAGGATCTTCATAGGTGGCGGACGGGACTCGAACCCGCGACCACCGGGACCACAACCCGGGGCTCTACCAACTGAGCTACCGCCACCGCGCCCCCGAAGAATAGCCCTAGATAAGCGGGGTCTGGTCGAGCCGCCGCCGCCCTCCAAACAACGAATCCCTGAGCCGCGTCTCCAGTGGGCACCCGCAGGTGCCGAAGGGTCAATCGAGGGCCGTGAAGATCCTGCTTTCCGACGCCGCCTACCTGGACGAGCTAATCGCCTACCTGTTTACCGTGGGCTGCATCGTCGAGCAGGTCGGTCCAAACCTCGTCGAAGTCTCACGGCTTTCATCGATCCGCCACGACCAGGCGCGCATGGAGATCGACGGCTTCCTCGAGGCTTGGAAGTCGTCGCACCCAGAGGTCGCTGTCAGACTCCTGGACTGATCATGAAATCGCGGGCGGGCTACTGGCTCGGCGGGTCCCTGATCACCCTGGGCGTGGTCGGCGCCATCTTGTGGCTCGTCGCCTCGTTGATGAGCCTCAACAAGGAAGTGGACGACTTCCAGCGAGCCCCGCTGACGGGCGTGACGACCATGCAGCTCGAAGCACGCAAGTACGTCGTCTACTACGAAGGCCCTTCTGCGAGCGAGGTCGTCCCGCCGTTCGACCTGGAGATCGCCGATGCGCAAACAGGCAAGCCCCTCGCTCTCGCGGCCTACGGCGGCTCGCTGACCTACTCCATCGACGACCACGAGGGTTCCGCGCAGGCAACGGTCACGCCGGCTCACGCAGGCGCCTACGTGGTCCGCACAAACAGCGAGCCCAGGATCGCTTCGAGCGTGGCGCTCGGGCCGAGCATCGCGGGGCAACTCCTACGCGGGATCCTCGGCACGTTCGCAATCGGAGGATTGCTGGTCGCGTCGGGCGGGGCCCTGATTGCAATCACCGCCGTTCGCCGCTCGCGCATTAGCAGAACACCTACGGGCCAGGGCGGCCTAGCTGGTAGCCCGCAGCCAGACTGACCACGGCTCCACGCTCACGATCGTCAGCATCTCGGTACCCCAGGGGTCGTCAGCGAGGCGTGCGCGGATCGCCGCCTCACTCTCCACCGCGACGACGAGCAGCGTGTCCTCGCCGTCGCCCTCGCCGACGGGGCCACCGAGCATGACCGTGCCCTCCTCCGCGAGCGCATCCATGAAGGCCGCGTGCTCGTCCCATCCGGCCTGATCACGTCGTGGGCGCGAGTGATCCCACGCAGGACCACGCGCTCGCCTGACGAGGTAGTAGTCGGCCACGCGGCCAGAGTACGAGATTCCGAGGAGAGCTTTACCGAAACGAGAGTCGTTCGGTCTCGGTCCGCTTAGGTCGCCAGAAGAGGAGCCTGGCGGGGACCAAGAAGCCGGTGTAGCCCAGCGGACTCCGTTCGCCGCTCTCGTCGAGATTGAAGTGCCTCACCGACACGAGGCTGTTTCCGCGGAATTTCGTCTCGACCTCGATCTCGCCACGGAGGATTTCCGCAACGAAGTCGACCATCTGTGTCGTCCACGATCGCTCCTCCGCATCCCCTTGCTCGGGTGAGTCGAAGTGTTCATGGGCGTAACTCGTGCTGACGATGCCGTCGCGGTCGCCAACGGTCGCCCAAATCGTCCAGTCGTGACGATCTACGTGGACCAGCTCGACCTCTACTCCCTTGCGGTTGAAATGCGCCGAGCTCTTGCTCGGATCGACCCGCCCGGGTTTAACGCTCGCGAGCATTCGACGCATCTCGTCATAGAACACTCGCGGCGCACCCGCTAGGAACTCCGGAGGGTCTGGCAATGCTGCGGTGCTCATTGGTGACACCTCGGCGAGAGACGGGTAACGCTTGAGGCCTTCGAGAAGGGTGACGCCGCCGCAGCCGACCTGCGCGGCTGCGGCTCAGAAACGCTCCTCGGACGACCACTAGTCGCCGAAAGTCGCCAGACTTTCGGCGAAGGCCGAAGGCCAAGTGCGCCTGGAGGGAGTCGAACCCCCGACCAACGGCTTAGAAGGCCGCCGCTCTTCCACTGAGCTACAGGCGCGCGGACGTAAAGAGTACCGCGCTCTGGATCGAGCTTGGGGCAGGAGGGTTTGGCGGAATTCGCTCGTTGCCGGGGTGCGATGGTCGTTCCGAGGCAAGGACGCAGGGAGCCCCAATGCTCTTCAGCATTGGGGTGACTGAGGACGCGGCCTCGGGGCGAGCAGCGCGGCCCGGCGGCTCAGCCGAGTTTCGCCAAACCCTCCTAGGTTCTGGCGCCGAAGTCGGCGGTCACGATCGTGACCGGCCCACCGCGGTACTCGCCCGGCGCGGAGTCGAAATGCGCTGCGCCGAGACCGACTTCTCGCCACTCCCGCGACAGGATGTTCCCGCGGTGGGGCGGGCTCTGCATCCACTCGCGAACCGCCGTCGAAGCGGAGATCTCGGGCGAGCCCCAGAGGATGTTCTCCCCGACCGACCACGAGCGGGCCCGGCGCGAGGGATAGAAGCGCTCGATCCGCTTCCAGAAATCGGCTCCGTTCGCGGACTCGTGCTCGAAGAAGCCCCGGAGGCCCATCTGGTTGGTGTGAAAGGCGGCGGCTGCCGAGAGTTGGCGCGAGACGCGTAGTGGGCGCAGGCCGCGGGACGCGCGGATCGCGTTCATCCGGCGGACGATGTCGGCCTCGTATGTGCTGAGAACCCTTGACCGCGCCGACTGAGCGGCCGGCCAAGCGGTCGTGTGAGCGAGCCGCCATTCGCAAGCGACTTGGTCTCAGATGAGCGAGGAAACCACCGGCCAAGCGTGCCGGAGCTGCCAACTGGACTGGGCCCCGCTGTCCTCGGCAAAGGCTGGTGCAGCGGCAAGGAGAGCAACGAGAGTGGCGGCACAAGCGGCAACTGTGCGCATGCCACTGACATCGGCCGGACCCGTTTAGACAAATCCCCCAAATGGGGGATTTGGTTCGGCTCAGATGGTTGCTGGCTTGGCGCCCTGGCGGCTTCTTCGTTCCTCGAGCCCGGCGAGCACCAAAACCTGAAGCGTGCCCGCGACCGGGATCGCGGCAAGTGCACCCACCACGCCGGCCAGCTCGGCGCCGATGAGCACGGAGACCAGGATCGCGAGCGGCGACATCTGCACCGTCCGGCTGTAGACGAGGGGCTGCAGCACGTGGTTCTCGAGCTGCTGGTACAGGACGAAGAACACGAGCACGATGATCCCGTTCACTGTCCCGTCCAGGAACGCGACCGACGAGACGATGATCGCTGCGAGCGTCGCTCCTGCAAGTGGAATGAGATCCAGGATCGCAACCACCAATCCGAGAGCGAACGCATAGGGCACGCCGAGGATCAGGAGCAGAACCGTCGTCGCAGTGCCGGCAATGAAGCTGATGAAGAGGTTCCCGGTCACGTAACCGCCGACGGTTCGATAGATCTGCTGGCCGACCCCGCGCCACCGGTCACGCGACTGGTCGGGCAGTACCGAGTAGATCCGCTCCATCCAGTGCGGGCCCTCGAGGAGCATGAAGAAGGTCATGAACGCAATCGTCACGGCGGCGACGATCAGGGTGACGATGCTCTTCGTGACCGCCAGCGCCGTGCTCGAAAGGCCGAGCACGCTCGAAGCACCACCGTCCTCCACGCTCATCCGCAAGCGCTCGACGAGGTCGTAGCGGTCGGCGAGCCGCCCAAGCTGTCCCCGGCCTTCGGTGATATCCCGGACGTAGTCGGGGAAAGCGCGAACGAAGCCGTTGGCCTCGTTGACGAGCGTGGGGACGAACAGAGCCGAGAGGCCGACGAGCGCACCGAGGGCGAGGATGAAGGTCACCCCCGCCGCGGCCCCTCGCCGACGGAGGCCGTGACTCTGGAACCATTCGACGAGCGGGTTCAGCGCGAGCGCGAGGAAGAGCGAGATCAGAAGCCAGGTGAGAACCTGCCGCGCGACCCAGACCAGCTCGAGCAGCAGCACGACCGCGATCGTGAGCGCCAGGACGGTGAGAATCGTCGTGGCGCGGAAGCGGACAACACGCTCCTCCACGTCTTGCAGCATCGCGTCGCAACCGGACGCCGCTGGTTACAACACCCACTCCTCGTGTTCGACTCCCGCGTACTCCTGGATCGCGCCGTAGATCTGCTGGACGAGACGTGTGTCGTTCACGGTAAGCCGGCAGGTGCCGTACGGGAGTTTGTTACGACGTTTCTTTTGGCTGTGCTTCGAATACTTGTTGACCATTGACTTTGTCAGTGCGGTCCGCGGTAGTCCAAGCGCGTCGAGCCAATGCTGTTCGATTTCACGCTGACGCGAGATGTGATCGGCGAAGAGGTTGCAGGCGACACGCACCCTGTCGTTCGGCACTTGATAGCACTCGCGGAGGAAGCGCAGGAAGAACGCGACCATCCCCGGGTCGGAGTTCGTGAACTGCACCGAATTGCGCGTCCGCGATCCCTCGGCCCAGAAGAGCATGCAGCCGGCTACGTGGAGGAGGTCTCCTGCTCGCGCGTGCGACCGGCCTTCGACTTGAAACCCTTGCCGCCGAACTCGAGCTCGCTCAGCGTTTTTCGCGGCGCCCGCTACGGCCGCACGGCGCAGGGCTGCGACTTGTGCCGGCGTGAGTTCGATATCCCTCACCCAGAGGCTGATCGAGGACCGCGAAACCCCCACCATTTCGGCAAGACGCCTTACTGGGATCCCATGCTCACGGCGGAGCGTGCGCGCCAACTCTCGCTCTGCTGTTTTCATTACTGGCAACAGAGTAGCGGCCAGAGCGGATGACTAAAAGCGGGCGGCGGGGATCGAACCCGCGACACCGAGGTTGGAAACCTCGTGCTCTGCCACTGAGCTACGCCCGCGTCGTCCATAGGGTAGCCGCGTGGATCCATATGCATGGGCCTGGGACGTCGAGGCGCTCATCCTCGTGCCGGCGTTGGCGTTGTCCTACGCGCTCGCGATCCGTGGGCGGCCCGTCGAACGGTGGCGCGTGGTCTCGTTCGGCGCAAGCCTGGCTCTGATCGCGGTCGTCTCGATCACGCCGCTTCAGACGGTCGCGCTCAACTACCTGCTGTCGGCGCACCTGTTGCAGAACGTCGTCCTCGCCGAGTGGGCGCCTGCGCTCTTCGTGCTCGGCATCCCGCCGTTCCTGGCCGCCTCGATCGCGCGCCTGCCGCTGGCCCGATACGTCATGTGGCCTCCCGCGGCGCTCGTGACCTGGCTAGCCGTCTACTTCTTCTGGCACTTCCCCTTCGCCTACGACGCAGCGCTCCGCCATCAGGCGACGCTGCTCCACCTCGAGCACGCCATGTACTTCGGAGCGGGATGCCTCCTGTGGTGGCCGGTCCTGCAGGACGAGCCCTGGCGGCTGCGCCCAGGCCGGCGTGCCGGCTATCTCTTCGCCGCCTTCCTGCTCGCGAGCCCCCTCGGGTTGCTGCTCGCGCTGATCCCGGAGCCGCTCTACCAGTGGTACGAGGACGGGCCCGGCCTCTGGGGGCTCTCGGCGATCACCGACCAGCAGATCGCGGGGGTCACAATGGCGTTCGAGCAGGCGGTCGTGTTCTTCGCCGCCTTCACGTATTTCTTCCTGCGCGCACTCGGCAGTGACGAGCGGGGCGAGATCTTCAGAGACGCTTCTCGTACGTCGCGTACCGGCGGGTGACAGCCATGCCCGCCCGCTCGTAGAGCCTGGTCGCCCCGGTCTCGTTCTCGGAGTCGACCTCCAGGCCGACTCGTGTGTGGCCGTGCTGCCAGAGCGCCCGGAACGCGGAGCGCAGGAGAGCGTCGCCGAGCCCGTGCCTGCGCTGCGCGGGGCTGACCGCGAGGTCGAGCACCCACCCCAGGTGGCGCTCGCCGAACGCGAGCGCCGCGCCGGCGATCGACCCGTCGGCGACCGCGAGCCGCCAGAGCTCGGGGTTGTAATCGCTGCGGCTCGCGCGCCCCCGCACCCACGTCTCGAGCGGCTCGGGCGTGAACTCCCAGTGCTCCGCGAACGCTTCCTGGTGCACTGCATGCAGCTCTTCGTCGTCTTCGCCTGGGTGGTACCCACGGAGCTCGAAGCCGTCGGGCGCCTCGGGCTCCGGCGGCTCTTCGTCCAGGGCGATCTCCATCCGCCAGAAGTACCGCACGATCTCGTGACCACGGTCCTCGGCCAGTCGGCGGCCCTCGTCGTTGACGACGTGGACGTGGAGGCGGGCGAGGTCGCGTTCACGAGCCCAGGCCTCGGCGAGGTCGAGGAGGTGCCAGCCGATCCCGCGCCCACGCGCGTCGGGGTGGACGGCCGATTCGTCCTCCAGGTTCGCCAGGTCGCGCTCGCTCCGAGCGCGCACGTAGGCGACCAGCTGCCCGTCGATGTGTGCGAGCCACCCGTCGCTTTCGAGGCTGGCCTCGTCGAGACGCCACCATTCGCGGAGCTCGGAGGCGCTGAACTCCAGCCCTTCGATCTCGCCGAAGTCGACGCGGTTTCGCTCGGTGATGAGAGCCGCGACGGCGTCGGCATCGTCGAGCGTTGGGCGGCGTACGAGAAAGTCTGTCAGTCGGGGTGGCCGGATTCGAACCGGCGACTTCTGCTCCCAAAGCAAGCACTCTAACCAGGCTGAGCTACACCCCGTGAATGGGCTTCAGTGTAGTCGGACAGCCCGATCGTCTCCACGGCGACGCGGGCCGGGCCGTCGAAGCGTGAGGCGTATCTCGGAGACCCGCATCGGCGTTACTGCAATGAGTTGATGGCCCCCGCTCAGCAACTCGCCGCCAAACGGGTACGCAACCGTGCCTGCGCAAACCGTGCGGTAGAGCCGAATTGTCACTTTTTAGTCGTAAACGGCACAAAGTTTCCAGGTCCAAACACTTGGCGTGATCCGCCAGAGCGGGTAACCTGCCGCGCCGATCGCCCTGATGACTGAGAACCGCCGCATTCTCAGCGTCGTAGCTGCTGTGCTGTCGGTCTGTTTCTTCGGACCGTCAGCGGCCTCGGCCGACACCACCCCGCCGCTTCCCCTCGCACCTTCAACGGGACCGGCGTTGGCTCCGTCGAGCCATGAGTTGGCGATTCTCCGTGCCGTGAACGGCATTCGCGCCGCGCACGGCCGTCGCCCCCTCGGACTCGGGCCCGCCCTGCATCGAGCAGCGCGTGCGCACTCCGTGGACATGGTTCGTCGCGGGTACTTCGACCACGGGGCGTTCGTCCAACGCCTACGCCGCTTCGGCGTTCGCGGACGAGCGCTCGGGGAGAACCTCGCCTATGCGACCGAGCCCGGCTTCAGCGCCGGGGTCGTCGTGCGGATGTGGATGACGAGTCCTCCCCACCGGTCGGTACTCCTCGATCGGAGCTTCAGCAAGATCGGTGTCGGCGTGGCAGGTGGCTTGACGCGACGCGTGACAGCCGACTTCGCCGGCTAGCGCGCGGCTACTCGACCAAAAAGGTCGTGTAGCGCTTCCGCCCAGGGCGGAGGGCGCAGCTCGCTCTGCTACTCGATCAGCAGCTCCCGCAGCGCTGCGATCCGTTCCTGGCGGATCGCTTCCCGTTCCCCGCGCTCGACCCGAGCAAGGAGACCTTTGACGAGCGGAGCGAGGTCGATGGGATTGAACGGCTTGGTCACGTAGTCGATGCCGCCGAGCTCGAGTCCCTGTGCCCGGTCTCGAAGCTCGGCGCGGGCGGTGAGGAACACGATCGGGATCTCACTCGTCCCTTCGCCGTCCTGCAACGCCTGGAGCACCTCCCAGCCGTCCATGCCCGGCATCATCACGTCGAGGAGGATCACGTCGGGCCTCTCCGAGCGGGCCAGCTCGACGCCGACCGTGCCGTCCTCAGCCTCGATGACCTCCATCCCTTCCGCCTCGAGGTTGACGCGGCAGAGAAGACGTATCGGAGCCTCGTCGTCGATGACCAGGACCTTCGCTGACATTTCCCCTTGTATACCCATCCAGCCGGTGGTCAGTCCCGGTTGGGGACCGCCTCCACGGCCAGCGGAAGCTCGAATGCGAAGCTCGCGCCGCGGCCCTCGGCGGAGTCGACCCAGATCCGGCCCCCCATCGCAGCAACGAGCCCACGTGCGATGAAGAGGCCCAGCCCCGTCCCACCCCGCTCTCTGGCGACCCCCTCGGCGCGATGAAACTTCCGGAAGATTTCCTCCCGCTCGGCTGCCGGCACGCCGATGCCCTCGTCGACGACGCGAACCTCGACGGTGTGACCTGCCCGCCTCGCTTCGACCGTCACCGTCCCGCCACGGGGCGAGAACTTCACTGCGTTGTCCAGGAGGTTGATGATGACCTGCCTCAGCTTCTCGGAGTCGGCAGACGCTGCGAGTTGCTCCTCGGGAACGTTGACCACGAACCTGTTTCCGTTCACGCCGCTCTGCTGGGCGCTCAAGACAACCTCCGACACGAGTGATCCGACGTCCGTCGGGGCGAGCTCGACCTTGAGGTCGCCGGCATCGAGCCGTGCCACGCTGAGCAGCGTGTCGACGATCGCGGTCAGGCGCTGCGCCTCCGAGGCGATGTAGCCGAGAAACGTGTAGCGCTCCTCCTCCCCGAAGAGCACGTCCCGGCGCAGCAGCGTTTCCGCGAACCCGTAGATCGAAGTCAGGGGTGCGCGCAGCTCGTGCGAGACGGTCGAGACGAAGTCGGACTTCATCTGCTCGACGCGCCGCTCCCCGGACACGTCGCGGAACGCGAAGATGCGGCCTGCAACCGCCCCCGCCGGGTCGCGCATGACCGCCTCGGTCAGCGACAGCCAAGCCTCGTCGGCACCGCGCCGGATCGAGATCAGGCGCTCTCCCGACAGAGCTTCCGGGCCGGCGGAGAGGTCGCGCTGGATCACGTCGATCGGCGGCCGTCCCAGAGCCGAGACCGCAGGGACTCCCGTGATCTGCTCGGCTGAGGTGTTCCAGAGCACGACGTCGCCGTTGCGATCGACGGCGACGATGCCGTCTGCGATGTTGGAGAGGATCGCGTAGCTCCGTTCCCGCTCCAGCGCGACTCGCTGGTAGAGCTCGGCGTTCGACAGGACCGAAGACGCGTTGCCGGCCAGGGCCGTGAGAGCCTCGGTCTCCTCGTCGCGCCAGGCCCGCGGCCGGCGGTGGTAGACCGCGAGCACGCCCTGCAGCCCTCCCTCGGCCCCGACGAGCGGTACGCCCAGATAGGCGCGGTAGCCCGCAGCGAGCACCGGATCGTCGGCCAGGAGGCGAGAGTCGGAGCCGGTGTCGGCGAGGGCCGTCGGCTCTCTCGACTGGACGGTGTCCCCCGCAAGCCAGGCCGTCGAAGGAGCCCGGAAGCCGACGGCTCCGTCGAGGCCCTCGCCCTGCACTGCGTGGACGACCAGCTCGTCGCCCTCGATCACGCGGATCGAGGCCGCGTCGGCCTCGAGCAGAGCCGGCGCCTGCTGCACGACTTCGTCGAGGACTGCGGCCGGATCGAGCTCGGATGCAAGCAACGTGCCCATGCGCGCGAGTTGCTGGGAGAGGGCCCTCGACGTGCGTTCGCTCTCGTACAGCTCGCTTCGCTCGAGCGCGCCGCGTGCGGCCCCGGCAAGCCGCCGCGCGAGCTCCAGGTCGTCGTCGATGAACTGGCGCGGCGCAGCGAAGAGGACGACCACCAGGCCGCCGTGCTCCCGGCGAGCGGGGTCGACGGGGATCGCAAGCAGCGCGCCGAAGCCCGCCTCGACCGCCAGGCCCCGCCACGTCTCGCCGAAGCGATCGTCGTCCGCGATGTTCGGCGCAGCGAGCACGCGGCGCTCGGCAGCGCAGGTCTCGAGCACCGATGCGGCATCGGTGAGCCCGTCTCGCAGGAGCTCGGCGAGCGCTTCGGGCAGCTCCACCGCCGCCGCCAACGCCAGGCCCCGCGCCTCCGGCATCAGCACTGCTGCTGCGGTGCCGCCAAGCGACTCGGTCGCAGCCTGAGCGACCGCGTCCAGAGTCGCCGGCTGCGAGAGCGGCTCGGCGAGCGCCGAGGCGATGCCGAAGAAGCCGCGCTGGATCCGCGCCTGGCGGACGCTCTGTTCGAAGCTCGCGGCGTTCCGCACGGCCAGCGACGCGAGCCCCGCGAATGTCTCGAGCAGCTCGGCGTCAGTGTCGTCGAAGTTGCGTTCCGGGTCTCGCGTGCCCACGCCGAGGACGCCACGCGAATCGCCCGACCAGGTCATCGGTGCTGCGATCGCGCCGGTGAAGCCCGCGTACGCCTCGTGCGGCACGGGCTGCTGCCGGTCGTCGTAGTCGTTGGAGAGCACGGAGCGGCCCTCCCGGAGGGCTTCACCGGCGAGCCCGCGACTCGCCGAGAACTCGAACTCCAGCAGCGACGAGTCGAGCCCGTTGACCGCGGCGCAGCGCAGAACCTTGCCCTGCTCGTCCAGCAGGTAACAGTCGGCCGCGTCGGCGTCGAGCAACTTCGTCACCTCGACGACGAGCCGCTGCAGCACGGTCTCCAGCCGCAGCTCGCTGGAGACGACCTGGGCCGCCTTCAACAAGGCTTGCTGCTGTTCGAGCCGCTTCGCGTTCTCCTCCAGCAGGCTCGCTGTGTGCACGGCGAGCCCGATCTCGCGGGCGACTGCCTCCGCCAGAGCGATCTCGGCCTCGGTCCAGGTCGTGGGCTCTGCGCGGTGGAACCCGAAGATCCCGATCATGCGATCGAACACGCTGATCGGCGTGGCGAGAACCGCGGCGGTGCCGAGGTCGGTCAGGGTCTGCCTCTCGCCGAGCGTTGGGTCGTCGAGTGCCGGATCGGCTCGGATGTCCCCGCTCGCGACCGTGCGCCCTTCGCGAGCCGCGAGGTTGGATACCGGAAGCCGCCCCGACGAGGCTCCGATCGGAACGAAGCCGTCGGCGTCCCACTCCGCGCGGATCGGGAGCGTGTCCTCGGGGCCGACGAGCCGGATGAAGCACCTAGAGACGCCGGCAGCCTCGCCCGTCTCCTCGACGGCGATTCTGAGGACGGCCTCGAGGTCGTGCTCCGAGCGCACCTTCCGGCTGATCGAGGCCACGAGCCGCTCTCGCTCGAGCGCGTCCTCGAGTGCGGACGCCGAGCGCGCCCGCTCCAGGGCGAGGGCCGCCTCGGCAGCCAAAGCCTGGAGGAGGGTCGTCGCGGCGACCGAGAAGACGCGCGGCTTGCTGGTGGAGGCCGCGACGAGGACCGCGGGGACACGCTCGTCGGCGATGAGCGGGACGAAGACGGCGCTCTTGGCCCCGACCTTCTCGGCCAGCCGCCGGTTGACAATCGAGGAGCCGGCGACGTCGTAGACGGCGATCGGTGCAGCTTCGAAGGCGGCGCTCGCGACCGCCGAGGGCTCGGAGTCGAAATCGATCGAGACGTCTCGCCACCAGATCGCCTCCTCACCGTTCTCCAGGGCATAGAGGCCGTGGGCGCGACGGTTGTCCTCCTCGATGACCGCAACCGCCGCGAACTCGACGTCGAGCAGGTCTGTTACGTGCTCCAGAAGAGTCCGGGCGACAGCTGTGGCATCGCCTCCGCGCGCCAACGCGACCGAGAGCGAGGTGACCGCTTCGAGGTCGCTGTCACGGCGCGGATCCGGGTCCTCCGCATCGGTGTCCGGAGGGGCGGGCGCCTCGTCCTCATCGCGGCGTCGGAACAGGGTTTTCCTGGGATTCACTGGGCCCTGGGGATGATAGGTCGGGGAAACGCCGAGCGACAATCGAGGAAGGGGAATACGGCTTGTAAAGATGGGCCTCGCGGCCTATTCACAAATCGGGCGGAGGACGTTAGCTTCACGCCACTGGGCGATGCGATCCGCGGTTTAGTGCGTACCTGGCCACAGATGACCGCGGAGAGCACTTAGAGGGCCCGTCGCACTGACCCCCCGAGCGACGGGCCTTCTGCTATCTGGGACTAGGACCCAGAGACCCGCCGATACCATGAACGTGATGGTGAAACGCGTTCTTTTGGCTTCCCCCAGGGGATATTGCGCTGGAGTCGAGCGTGCCGTCGACACGGTCGAGAAGCTGCTCGACCTGCACGGGCCGCCGATCTACGTTCGCAAGCAGATCGTCCACAACGCGCACGTCGTGCGCGACCTCGAGGCGCGCGGGGCGATCTTCGTCGACGACGAGCGCGACGTGCCCGAGGGCAAGACCGTCGTCCTCTCCGCGCACGGCGTCGCGCCCTCCGTCTACGTGAACGCGAATGCCCGCGGCCTGAACACGGTCGACGCCACCTGCCCACTCGTGACGAAGGTGCACGTCCAGGCGCGGCGCTACGCAGCGGACGGCTACACGGTCCTCCTCATCGGTCACGAGGGCCACGAGGAGGTCGTGGGGACGATGGGCGAGGCGCCCGACTCGACGCTGCTCGTGCAGTCGGTCGCGGACGCCGAAGCCCTCGACCTGCCGGCGGACGCCAAGGTCGCCTACATCACGCAGACGACGCTCTCGGTCGACGAGACGGGCGAGATCATCAAGGCGATTCGACGGCGCTTTCCGCAGGTCTACGCGCCGAAGAAGGAAGACATCTGTTACGCGACGACCAACCGCCAGTGGGCCGTGAAGGATCTGATGGAGGAGGTCGATCTCCTGCTCGTCATCGGCTCACGGAACTCGTCGAACTCGAATCGCCTCGTCGAGGTCGCGCGGGCGGGCGGCGTGCAGGCGCACCTGATCGACGACGAGACCGACATCGACGAGGCCTGGCTCGAAGGAGTGGAGACAGTCGGCGTCACGTCCGGCGCATCGGCGCCGGAGAAGCTCGTCGATCGTGTGTGCGACTGGTTCCGAGCGCTCGGCGTCGAGGACATCTCCGCGCACCGCATGGTCGACGAGGCGGTCGAGTTCCGCCTGCCGGTCGAGCTCCGCCGCGAGCTCGCGCTCGCCGAGACCCAGACCTAGCTGCGGCAGTCGGCGCAGGCCCCGCGCAGCAGAGACGTCGTGCGCCTCGACGCGGTAGCCGAGGCCGCCCCCGACCCGGTCGAGCGCCCGCTCCAGGGCCCCGTCCGCGAACGGCTCGACCTTGCCGCAGTCGTCGCACATCAGGTGGTGATGGTGCTCGCCGCTCGGTAGCAGCGGCTCGTAACGCGCTCCGTCGGCGAACTCGAGGCGCTGCACGAGCTGCAGCCCGACGAGCTGGTCGAGCGCGCGGTAGACGCTGGCCAGCCCGATCCTGCGGTCTTTCGTGCGCAGCGAGTCGAAGATCTCGTTCGCGCTGAGGCAGCACTCCTGGCGAGCGAGCAGCGCGATCACGAGCTCTCTCGCTCGGCCGGCGCGCCGACCCGCGCCGGCGAGGGTTGCGCGTGCGTGAGCTTCCCAGGCGGTCACTGCGCTGTACTGTACCGGCTGTTGATAGTGAGAGTCGTTCTCATTCTTGCGGCTGCCGCCGCTCTCGCCGCCGGATGCGGCGGCGACGACGGGCCTGCTGACGACCGCATCTCGGTTGCGGCGGCCTTCTATCCCCTCGCGTACGCGGCCGAGGAGATCGGCGGCGACCGGGTGTCCGTCCGGAACCTCACCCCGCCCGGCGCGGAGCCTCACGACGTCGAGCTCTCGGCCCGAGACGTGGAGCGGATCCGCGCGGCCGACGTCGTCCTCTATCTGGGCTCCAGCTTCCAGCCCAGCTTCGAGCGCGCCGTGGACGGTGCGGACGGCAAGAAGCTCGATCTCCTCGAGGGGCTGGACCTGATCTCCGGAGATCCGCATGTCTGGCTCGATCCGCTCCGCTACGCCGAGCAGGCGCGACGCATCGGCGATGCGGTCGAGCGACCAGCGCAGGCCTTTGCGGCCCGCCTGGGGGTGCTCGACGCGGACTTCGAGCGCGGCCTCGCCCGGTGTGACCGGAAGGAGATCATCACGAGCCACGCCGCGTTCGGCTATCTCGCCGACCGCTACGGCCTCGAGCAGATCGCGCTCACCGGGTTGACGCCAGAGGCCGAGCCGACCGCGCGCGACCTCGAGCGAATCGTGCGAGAAGTCGAGAAGAGCGGCGCGACGACCGTTTTCTTCGAGACGCTCGTCTCGCCACGGCTCGCCGAGACCGTGGCGCGCGAGGCCGGCGCGAAGACGGCGGTGCTGAACCCGCTCGAAGGGCTCACGGAAGAGGAGCTCGACGAGGGACAAGAACTACTTCTCGGTCATGCGCGAGAACCTGGCGACTCTCCGGAAGGCCCTCGGATGCCGGTAGCCGTCGAGACCAGGTCGCTGTCGTTCTCGTACGGCCAGGGGCCACCCGTGCTCACCGACGTCGACCTGTCCGTCGAGCGAGGGCAGTTCGTCGCGATCGCCGGGCCCAACGGCGGCGGCAAGACGACGCTGCTGCGACTCATTCTCGGCATCGAGCGTCCGAGCGCGGGCGAGGCGCTCCTCTTCGGCGAGCCTGCGCACAGGTTCTCCCGGCGCGAAGCGATCGGGTACCTCGCCCAGCGCGCCCAGCTCGGGGTGAGCGCTCCCGCGACGGTTCGCGAGGTCGTCGCCGCAGGGCGGTTCCCGCGTGTCGGGCTCCTCGGCCGGGCCGGGCCCAGAGACCGCGAGCTGATCGAGGAGTCGATCGCGCGGGTCGGGCTGACCGACGTCGCGCACCGCCCGCTCGTGCGACTCTCCGGCGGCCAGCAGCAGCGCGCCTTCATCGCCAAGGCCCTGGCGGCCGAGCCCGAGCTGCTCGTCCTCGACGAGCCGACCACCGGCGTCGACGCAGAGGCGCAGGAAGCCTTCGCCGCGCTCCTGGACCGGCTCCACCGTGAGCTCGACGTCACGATCCTCTACGTCTCGCACGAGTTCGGCGCGGTCGAGCGCTTCGTCGAGCGCATCGTCCTCGTCCGCGCCGGAATCGTCTTCGACGGAAGCCCGTCCGAGCTACCCGGGGTCTGGCACGACCCTTCGCATGTCCATCCTTGATTCCGAGTTCATGCGGCTCGCCTTCGCGACGGGCGCGATCGTCGGCGTCCTCGCGCCGGCCGTCGGCTTCTTCCTCGTCGAGCGGCGGATGAGCCTCATCGGTGACGGCATCGGTCACGTCGCGTTCGCCGGCGTCGCGGCAGGGCTCCTGCTCGGCATCTCGCCCGTCCTCACGGCGCTCATCGCCGCCGTGATCGGAGCGACCGGGATCGAATGGCTGCGAAGCCGTCGCAAGACGACCGGCGACCAGGCGCTCGCGCTCGTCTTCTACACGGGCATCGCGGCCGGGATCGTTCTCATCTCCGCGGCGGGCTCGCTCGACGTCGGCCTGTTCGCCTACCTCTTCGGCTCGATCCTCACCGTCACGAGCGGGGACTTCGCGCTCGTCGCCGTGCTCGGAAGCGTCGCTCTGGCCACGATCGCGCTCCTCTACCCCGCGCTGACGGCAGCCGTGCTCGACGAGGAAGGCGCACGGGTCGCCGGAGTGCCGATCGGCCTGCTCAACGTGCTCCTGGCCGTGCTGACGGCGCTGACGGTCGCGCTGTCGATGCGAATCGTCGGCATCCTGCTGATCGCCGCGCTGATGGTGCTGCCGGTCATCGCCGCGGCACGCGTCGCCTGGAGCATGAGATCGACGATCCTGCTCTCGACCGCGATCGGGCTCGGCTCGGTGCTCACGGGGTTGACCGTCGCCTACTACGCGGACCTGCCGCCCGGCGGGACGATCGTCCTCGCGGCCGCAGGCGCGTTCCTCGTAGCGAGCGCGATCGAAGCGGTCCGGTCGCGCTAGCTCTCTTCGCCGTCGCGGCGCTCTTTGCCGGTCCGACGGTCCCTGCCGCTACGCCGGTCGTTGGGCGCGCTCTTTTTCTTCTTACGCCGCTCCGCTGACTTCCGCCGGTCTTCACCCGAGCGTCGCTCGGCGCCGCCGTGTCCCTCCTTCATGCGCGCATCATCTCGCGCGCGACGGACGGTTACTAGGCCTTTGCGATCTGTGGCTCGCCGGAGCCGCCGTCGGTGCGGATCTCCTCGGCCAGCACTTCGCTCTTGATCCACTCCGCGTGCGCAAGCAGGTCGGACTGGGATTCGGGGAGCGTGACCACGATCCGATCGGTGAGCTCCAGCCCTGCGTCCTTCCGCATCGAGTTCAGCTGATGAACGAGGTCGAGCACCCGGCCCTCGGTGCGCAGCTCGTCGTCGAGAGCCGTGTCCAGCGCGACCGTGACTCCGTCGCCGGAGGCGACCGCCCAGCCTTCGCGGCCGTGCCGCTCGACCAGCACCTCGTCGGCCGAGAGCTCGTGACCCGCAGCCCGGAAGCCGCCGTCGGGCAGCTCCTCGAAGTCGCCGGCCTGGAGCGCGGCGCGCACCGAGCCGAGCTCCTTGCCGAGCTTGGGGCCGAGCACGGGCAGGTTCGGCTTGACGGTCAACTCGGTCGCCTCGACCTCGCCGAGCTCGACGCCCTTCACGCGGAGCTCCGACGCGACCTCGTCGAGGTGACCCTCGACCAGCGGTGCGCCCTGGACGATCAGTCGCCGCAAGGGCTGCCGCAGCTTGAGCCCTGAGGCCGAGCGCGCGCGGTAGCCGAGCTCGACGACGCGCCGCACCTCCCCCACCTCGGCGACCAGCGCGTCGTCGGCGAGGCTGTCCGCCGCCGTCGGCCACCCGGCGAGGTGCACCGAGCGTGGCGCGTCCTCGCACGGGCCGGCCACCAGGCTCTGCCAGAGATGCTCGGCGAGGAAGGGCATCACCGGCGCGATACCGCGCACCGCCTGCACGAGCGCGTACCACAGCGTTCTGAACGCGGCCTCGTCGAACGAGTAGAAGCGGCGGCGCGAGCGGCGGATGTACCAGTTCGAGACGTCGTCGACGAAGCGCTCGAACGCGCCGACGACGTCAGGCGTCCAGTACCGGTCGTAGGCGCTCTCGACCTCGGCGAGGTAGGCCTGCGTCCGCGCGAGCAGCCACCTATCGAGCGGTCGCAGCTCTGCGTCCTGCGGGCCGGCGTCGAGATCGCCGAACGTCGGCCGAAAGCCCTCGATGTTCGCGTACGTCGTGAAGAACACGACCGAGTTCCAGAGCGTGAGCAGCCGGCGCTTGATCTCGCCCGCGGGGGTGTAGCCGAACCTCACGCCCTGGGTCGGCGCCTGTTCGCAGTACATCCAGCGCACGATGTCGGCACCCATCCGCTCGACTGCCTCGTGCGCCTCGATCGTGTTGCCCTTCGAGCCGTGCATCTCGTGGCCGTGCTCGTCGCGCACGTCTTCGTGCCCGAGCACCCGCTCGTAGGGCGCCCGCCCGTCGAGGACGACCGACATGAAGAGCAGCGAGTAGAACCACAACCGGATCTGCTCGCGCATCTCGATCACCCAGTCCGCGGGAAACCACTGCTCCCAGTACGCGTGGTCGGGAAGGTCGGCGGTCGAGAGCCCCGCAGAGGCGCCGGTTGCGTAGCCGCCTTCGACCCACTCGGGGCTCTGCCAGCCGAGCGTGGAGAAGGGAACGATGCCGGCGTCGAGCCACACGTCCCCGACCTCGGGGATCCGCTGCACCTCGGCCCCGCACTGCTCGCACGCGATCACGACCTCGTCGATCCAGGGCCGATGGAGCTCCTCGAGCTGCTCGAGCCCACGAAGCGCGCGCTCCTCGAGCTCCTGCTTCGAGCCCACCACCGTCAAGTGCCCGCAGTCGCACGGGTAGAAGGGCAGCGGCAGGCCGAAGTACCGCTTCCGGGAGATGTTCCAGTCGCCCATGTTCCGGAGCCAGTCGTCCATGCGCTTGCCGTAGAAGTCGGGCGTCCAGTCCACGGACGCGTTCGCCTCGAGCAGCTTGGGGCGGAGCTCGTCCACCGCGATGAACCAGTCGTCGACCACGCGGAACACGACCGGCGTCGAGCACCGCCAGCAGTGCGCGTAACGGTGGATGTACGTGCCGGAGTCCTCGAGCAGCCCACGCTCGCGGAGGTCGCCGACGATCTGGTCGGCAGCGTCACCGGTGGAGACGCCGTGGAGCCAGCCGTACTCGGGAAAGAAGTGGCCGGCCTCGTCGATCGGCACCAGCACCTCCAGTCCGTGCTCCTTCCCCAGGTCGAAGTCCTCGGTGCCGGCGCCGGGCGCGATGTGGACGATCCCGGTGCCGTCGTCGAGCGAGACCTCATCCCACGGAATCACACGGTGCGCCACGTTCGAGACCGCGGGCAGATGGTCGAACGGCCCTTCGTACTCGAGGCCGACGAGGTCGGCGCCGCGGACGCGCTCCACGAAATGGTCCTCGGGATAGCGCGCCACCGCAACCCACTCACCGTTGTCGCGCTTGCCGTACTCCGCGTCCGGGTTGACGGCGGCCGCCACGTTGGCCGGCAGCGTCCAGGGTGTCGTCGTCCAGATCACGAGTGACTCGCCCTCCCGCCCCTTGAGCGGGAAGCGCACGAAGAGCGACGGGTCCGACCGCTCCTTGTAGACGTCGGCCTGTGAGAGCTCGTGCTGCGAGATGGACGTCCCACACCGGGGGCACCACTCGGTCGAGCGGTGTCCCTGATAGAGCGCGCCACGCTCGTGAAGCGTCTTCAGGAAGCGCCAGATGTACTCGATGTTGGTGTCGCTGAACGTGTAGTAGTCGTTGCCCCAGTCCATCCACTGGCCCAGGCGGATCGACTGCTTGATGATCACGCGCGCGGACTCGGCGACGAGGTCACGGCATTTGCGTGCGAACTCGGCGAGGCCGTACTCCTCGATCTCGTGCTTCGAGTTCAGCCCGAGGTCGCGCTCGACCTTGACCTCGACCCAGAGCCCCTGGCAGTCGAAGCCGTTCTGGTAGCGCTGGTCGAACCCGCGCAGAGCCTTGTAGCGCTGGAAGACGTCCTTGTAGGTCCGGCCCCAGAGGTGGTGGACGCCCAGGCCGTCCACGGTGTTCGCCGTCTTCGGGCCGTCGATGAAGCTGAAGCGCTCGCCGCCTCGGTTCTGCTCCCGCAAGCGGTCGAAGATCCGCTCCGACTCCCACCAGTCGAGAACGTCCCGCTCGAGAGCCGGATGATCCGGGACAGCCGGTAGTTGAGCGAAGATCTCCGCCACTAGTGTTCGATTCTACGGAGGGGCGGGAATCGTTTTCGTAGCCCGTACGTTGATCAGATAAGCAACCCGAAAGGACCATGAATGAGCACAGCAGTGACCGAAACCACCTTCGAGCAGGAAGTCCTCCAGTCGGACAAGCCCGTGATCGTCGACTTCTGGGCCGAATGGTGCGGTCCCTGCCACGCCGTCTCCCCGGTGCTCGACAAGATCGTCGAGGAGCGCGGTGACGAGCTGAAGCTCGTCAAGGTGAACATCGACGAGGAGCAGGACCTCGCGGCCAAGTACGGCATCGCGTCGATTCCGACGATGATCCTCTTCCGCGACGGCGAGCCCGCCGCAGCTGCGATCGGCGCCCAGCCGAAGGGCGCCATCGAGAAATCGCTCGGGCTAGTCGAGAGCTAGCTCACAACCAGCCGAGCTCGCTGAACTGGGGGAAGCCCAGCCAGTAGAGACCCCAGCCGGCGAGCGCGACCAGAGCCAGCCCGTAGGTGGGGACGAGCAACCCGAGAAGCCGCTCGCGGTGGTAGATCCCCCAGACCAGGAATGCACCGCTGGTCACGAGTCCCAGTGGCGCCGTCCCGCCCTCGATCGAGTTGGTGAAGACGGTGAAGCCAAAGAGGAGGGCGACGGGAAGACTGAAGCGCCAACTCGGGCGGGGCAGATCGCCGAGGGCGAGCCCGAGCGCAGCGACGAGGCCGGCCAGTCCGCCATACCAGAGGTAATGGCCGACGACCTCGTCCCACAGATGAGCCGGCTCAGCGGAAGTGACGTTGGAGATCGAGTTGGCGGCGAGGTGGATGCCGTGCCCCTGGGTGTAGAGGACGGCCGCGAAACCAAACAGCAGCCAGACGCGACGAGGTGTGGCGGCGGCGGCGAGTGCAGCACCAGCACAGCCGACAACGAAGTAGGGCAGGACCAGGTCGATCCAGTCCGCCCAGCGCGTCTCCCCGTCGGCGATGCCGCCAACGCTGCCAAGTGGCTCGAGCAAGAAGCCGGTGTGGTGGCCGACGATCACCCCACCTGCGAAGGCGAGCAGCCAGCGGTCCGGGCCGTGTCCCAAGTTCTCAGCTAGCCCCCTCGGCCTCCTCCTTCTCCGGGTACTCGACCGGCGCCGCTGCGCGCATGGCCGGCTCGTCCACCAGGTTCAGCACCCGCATCCCGTGCACGAAGACGATTGAGCCGCCGAGCCAGCCGCCGAAAATCAGCACTGCGTACCCGACGAGGGTCAGCACCAGCGCTCCGCCGCTGATCGTGCCGTCGACGTAGTCCCCGTGCCCGGCGCCGGCGGTGATCGCGAAGATGACCGTCGCCGTGACCATCGCCGTCAGGTGGACGGTCGCCGTCCTCCAGAGCGGTGTGCCGCGCTGGATGCTGAGCCAGTCGGCGAACCCGGTCAGGGCGGTCGGGATCGTGGTGACGAGGGCCGCCACGAGGACTAGCCACCAGACCGTGGTCGTGTTGTCCTCGCTGACGCCGAGCCGCGAGAGCAGGGCGAAGGCGGTGGCGATCGTGTACGCGCCCACCGTCACGTCCGTCAGCGGGGGGTGGATCGGGTGCCCGGCCAGGCCGTGCCAGAGGACGCTGAGCTTCATTTCGTGCGGGCCTCCACGCCGTCGAGGAGGATCCAGTTGCCGCGAAGCGCGTTCTCGGCCAGCTCGACGAGGCGGTCCTCGTCTCCGGAGTGCGCCTCGAGTGCCGCCCTCGAGCTGGCGGCGTGCTCGTGGTCGAGCTCGGCGTGCAGCACGAAGTACGCAGCGCCCGGCTCGTCGCCCGCGACCCCGTAGTGGTCGGCGAGGCCGTCGAGCTTCGTCTGCGAGACATCCGGCTGCCCGGCCTCGATCGCGTACAGCACGGCGAGGGCTCCGATCGGGTCCTCGGGCGCGAGCCAGGCCGACACGCACTCGGTCGTCTCGGCGCTCGGCTCAGCGGGAGTCGAGCCCATAGCGTCGGCGAACTCGTCCCAGAGCGAGACGTGCTCGGCCTCTTCGCGTGCGTGCTCGGCATCCGCCTTGCCGGCGGTCTCGGCCAGGGCCACCACGGCGTGCCGGTACTGGCCGGCGTAGTACGCAAGGTCCTCGCGCTTCAGCTCGCCGCAGTTCCACCGGCGATAGAAGGGATGGTTCAGCAGGTTCCAGCGCTCACGGGCTTCGTCGAGTCGGGCAATCAGTTCCACGGGTCGGCTCCTTTCGAAAGGTGAACTGCGATGCTAACTGCGCGCGTGGCCGGCTTCCTCATCATCAACGCGCGCGCCGGGGACGAACGGCCGAGCGCTGACGAGCTGCGCGACGAGGCTGAGCGCCGCGGGGTGACGACACACGTCCTCCAGGAAGGCGAGGACCTGGCCGAGCTCGCGCGCTCGGCGCCCGACGGCCCGCTCGGGATGGCAGGCGGCGACGGGTCGCTCGCGTCCGTGGCCGAGGTCGCCATCGAACGCGGGATCCCCTTCGTGGCGATCCCGTTCGGCACACGGAACCACTTCGCGCGGGACCTCGGTCTCGACCGGGACGACCCGCTCGGGGCGCTCGAGTCGTTCGGCGGGCAGGAGCGCAGGATCGACGTCGGCCGGGCGAACGGGCGGCTGTTCCTGAACAACGTGTCCCTGGGCGTCTACGCGCGGCTCGTCCACCGCCGGGAGCACCACCGGCGGCGGCGGGCTGTGTTGGCGCGCCTCCGCGCACTCGCGCTGCTGGCCCAGCAGCCGGGTGCGCTCGGCCTGCGCATCGACGGTGAGCCGGTCTCGGCCCGAGTCGTCCTCGTCGCGAACAACGCCTACAACCTCGAGCTCTTCTCGCTCGGCGAGCGCGAGCGCCTCGACGAGGGCCTGCTCCACGTGTACTCGGCCGAAGGGCTGTGGCCGGGGAAGTGGGAGGAGCGGACCGGTGAGCGCTTCGAGATCGACTCCGCGCACGGGCTGGCTGCGGGCCGCGATCGACGGCGAGCCGGAGCGCCTCGACACGCCGATCGAGTTCACGATCGAGCCGCAGGCGCTACGAGTGCTGGTTCCGCCAGGCTGAGAGCACGTCGGCGATGATGGCGAACGCGAGCTCCTCCGGCGGCGGGAGCTCGTCGGGCGCGAACCAGCGCAGCTTCGCTGACGTCGTCCGCCGCGTGCAGCTCACCCCCGACGACCCGAGCCGTCCAGTAGAGATTGAGCGTCGACGGGCCGGTGCCGTCCTCGCCGTAGTGGTCCATCCAGATGCCCTAGGAACTCCTGGGGCTCCACGTCGAGGCCCGTTTCCTCTTTCAGCTCTCTGCGCAGGCGCGTCGAGCGGGTGCTCGCCCTCCTCGAGGAAGCCGCCGGGGAAGATCCCAGATACCCGTGATAGACCTCGCCCGCGCGGCGCGCGAGCAGCACGCGGCCCGTCGTCGTCCACGCAGAGCGCGCACGCAGTCGGCTTGGAGCCGGCGTAGTACTGACGAGCCGCAGGAGGGGCACTCGAGCGCTGGCCAGCGCTCGAGCTCGAGGTCCGCGTTGCAGCGCGGGCAGAACTTCCAGCCGTCCAACTCGGACACGGTCGGCAACAATAGACCCGTGCCCAGGTTTGCAACCGCCACCGTCACCGAGCTCTCCCAGATCGGATTGCTCCAGGAGCTCCCCGGCGAGCGGATCACGAAGCTGGCGCACAACATGAAGCGGGCCGAGATCCCCGCCGGTAACCCGATCGTCCTCGAGGGCGAGGAGGGCGACCACTTCTACGTCATCCTGCGAGGCCTGCTCGCGGTCAGCAACCAGGGCGGGCTCGGGCCGCGGCGAGTGCTTCGCCCGGGCGACTACTTCGGTGAGGTCGCGCTGGCGATGGACGTGCCTCGGACCGCCTCGGTGACTGCGCTCACGCCGACCACGGTTGCCAGCTGCGACCGGGCGACGTTCGACGAATACGTGCGGCCGCTGTTCGCGGACGACGAGTAGCTCGGGAACCTTCGGCGTGCCGCTCCGGTGTAGAAGCGGCAGGAGGTATCTCATGCGCAAAGCACTTTTCGTCGGCGTGCTACTTGCTGGACTCGTGTACGCCGCACCGGCCGCAGCTGGATGCTGGGCCACCGTTCAACTCGCACCGCCGCCGGCAGGGACCAAGGCGGGCCAGGCCTGGAACGCGGAGATCATGGTGCTCCAGCACGGCCGCAACCCACTCCCGAATGCGAGCGAAGCGAGACCACGCGTCACGATCACGAACGCCGCCGGGGACAGCGAAACGTTCACGGCGAAGCCGGTTGACACGTCGAAAGGGACGTACTCGGCCAAGGTCGTCTTCCCGTCGGCAGGCTCCTGGAACTACGCCGTCTTCGACGACTTCACGAGCGCGTACGGCGAGTCCGTTCCTTGCTCGCAGACACACGAGTACGGGCCTGTGACGATCGGGAACGGATCACGCGGGATCTCGACGTCCGGTGGGCTCCCCATCTGGCCGCTCGCGGGAGCGGCACTGCTGCTCGTCGCCGCAGGCGTCTATTACCGCCGCCGGCGCGGGCTCCGAGCGGTCGCCTGAGGGAGGGTTTTGCCTAAAGGACACGGCCCGTGACGCCGAACTTAGTCATGGGCCGTGCCGCCTTCTCGCCGTATTCCCACAGTCCCCGTCTATGGGGGCAAATTCGGGCCCGCTCAGGCCGAGCGGCTGCTCTGGCGTGCCGGGTTCGGGCCGCGCCCAGGTGAGGCTGAGCGGCTCGCGAAGCTCGGCCTCCGCCGCGCCGTCCGTTCGCTGACGCGCCCGTCGCGCGAGCGCTTCGTCGGCCCCGCTCCCGTGGACGACGACAAGCGCCCGCTCGCGCCCTATGACGCGTGGGGACACGACCACCTCTGGTGGCTCGACCGCATGGTGCGCACGAGCCGGCCGCTCGTCGAGCGCATGACGCTCGTCTGGCACGACTGGTTCGCGACCTCCAACGCCGGCGTCGGCTCCCAGCGGCTGATGCTCAACCAGAACAAGCTCTTCCGCGCGCGTTTCCTCGGCTCCTTCGAGCAACTCGTCCTTGCGGTGACGAGCGACCCGGCCATGCTCCTCTGGCTCTCCGGCAACGAGAACGACAAGGACTCTCCGAACGAGAACTACGCGCGGGAGCTGATGGAGCTCTTCACGCTCGGCGCGAAGCGCGGCTACACCGAGCGCGACGTGCGCGAGCAGGCCCGCGCTCTGACCGGCTTTCGTAACGACTGGTCGGACGGCAAGGGACCGCACAACTTCCGCTTCGACCCGCGTCGCCACGACAACGGCCGCAAGCGGATCTTCGGCAAGACCGCACGCTACGGCTGGCGCGACGCGTGCAAGCTCTGCGTGCACCATCGCTCGCACCCGTCCTTCTTCGTTCCCAAGCTCTGGGGGTACTTCATCCCCACGCCGCCGCCGGCCGCAACTCGCCGCGCGCTCGAGCGCCTCTACGTGCGGAGCCAGTACGCCGTGCGGCCCGTCGTCGAGGCGATCCTCCGGCACCCGCGCCTGTTCGAAGGGCCGCGGATGACAAAGCCGCCGGCCGTCTACCTCGCCGGGATGCTGCGTACCACGAAGCGCGGCGTCGACACCGAGGCGTGGACCTGGCTCCTCGACGGGGCCGGCCAGCAGCTCTTTCGGCCGCCGAACGTGGCCGGCTGGGACGACGACCGCTGGCTGGACACCGCCACGTACCTCGCCCGCTGGAACCTCGCGGGCCGTGTGCTCCGCCCCGTCGCGCTGAAGACGTCGACGAAGGCTCCCGCGGACGCAGACGCTCTGGTCAAGCGCGCACTCGCCTTCTGGGGCAACCCAGATCTCACCGACGCCACGCGCCGCTCACTCCATTCCTTCGCTGCGCGCTCGCTCGCCGACGCCAACCAGACCTGGAAGAAGACGCAGTACCCGCCGCTGATCGAGAACGCGCTGCGCCACCTGATCGCCGTCTCCCCCGACCTCCAAACCGCCTAGGAGCCAGATGTCCGACTGCTGCAACGAGTTCTCCCGCTCCTCGATCCTGCGCCGGGCCGCGGCCGAGGCCGGACGAGGCCTGCCTGCAATCGAGACCGGGATGCCGCTGCCGGCGGGCACGGGTCTCGACCGCCGCGACTTTCTCTCTCGCTCGGTCGGGCTGGCTCTTGCCGTCTACGGCGCGGGCGCGGTTGCGCCAAAGTTCTTCGAGGAGGGCATCGCCGCTGCGCTCGCCGCGGGGCCCAGCGACACGGTGCTCGTCTCGATCTTCATGGACGGCGGCGCCGACTCGCTCTCGCTCCTCTTCCCGCACGGCGACCCCGACTACCGCCGGTTGCGTCCGCGCCTTGCGCTGCCCGACTCCGGGCTGACGTTCTCGGAGGACGCCCGCCTGCGGTGGCATCCGTCGGCGGCTGCGCTGAAGACACTGCACGGCGAGGGCAAGCTCTCGGTGCTGCCCGCGGTCGGTTACACCGGCGCCGACCAATCGCACTTCACGTCGCGCCACTACTGGGAAGTCGGCGCGACCAACCCGGGACTGCGCACCGGCTGGATGGGGCGCTATCTCGACCGCGTCGGGTCGAGCAACAACCCGCTCCAGGGGCTCAGCCTCGACGGTGACCTCGCGCCGTCGCTCGCGACCGCCAAGCACCCCGTCGCCGCCCTCCGCGGCGCGGGCGAGTATTCGTTCTGGTCGCCGGGCGTCTGGGGCCAGGTCGAGAACCGGATGCTCGAGGCGGTGGGCCAACTCGGCAACGGCCGCGCCCGTGACCAGACGCTCGCCAAGGCGCGGGCCGTCACCCGGCAGTCCGACCAGCTGCGCCGCCAGCTGGCGCCGTTCCGCGGGAACTCGCTCACGAGCCCGGTGGTCTACCCCAAGCACAGCAGCGACTTCCCCGAGCGCCTCCAGGGCCTCGCCGCCATGCTCGGCGCCGGCCTGCCCCTCCACTGCGTCGCGCTGAACGCGTACGGGATGTACGACACGCACTCGGACCAGGCCGATGACTTCGCAAGCGGCGTCAAGCTGACGAGCGACACCCTGCTCGCCTTCCAGCGCGACCTGGAGGCCCGTGGCCTCGCCAACCGCGTCCTGACCCTCGTCTGGTCGGAGTTCGGCCGCCGCGCGGAAGAGAACGGCTCCCAGGGCACCGACCACGGCGCCGCCGGGATCGGATTCCTCATGGGCACGCGCGTGCGCGGGACGATGATCGGCGAGTTCCCGGGGCTCCGCAACGGGCTCGACCGCGACGGCAACCTGAAGGCGACCGTCGACTTCCGCAGCATCTACACGTCCGTCCTCGAGCAATGGCTGGGGCAGGATGCCGCGGCCGTCATCGAGCGGGCCGGCTCCTTCCAAAGGATCCCGATTCTGAGATGAAGCTCGCCCTCGCCGCCGTCGCTGTCGCCGCGCTCGCCGGAGCGATGCCTGCCACAGCCGCGGCTCCGGGCCGCCTGCAGGTGACGGCGCTCGAGTTCGAATACCGGCTCTCCAGGCCACAGCTCCGATCTGGACGCTGGTCGATCATCGAGCTGGTCAATCTCGGCGAGGACGAGCACAACCTGCGTCTGAAGCGCATCGGCGGCACGAAGACGTACGGGATCAAGACGGTGCTCCCCGGCCAGCGGCGCTACCTCGCCGCCAAGCTCCGCGTCGGGCGCTACAACGTCTGGTGCTCGATCACCGACCACAAAGCCCGGGGCATGCGCGCACAGCTCAAGGTGCTGCCCCCGCCGACGAGCTAGCCGGCGACTTCCACTTCGCCGCGTCGCGGGATCGATCGCCACTGGGTTGGCGTTCCACCCACGGCGCTGAGCAGCGACTCGATGACGACGAGGTACATCAGCTGCCGGTAGACGAACTGCTGCAGCGGCATCGCCCACAGAGCCCGCGGTGACTCGCCGTCGAGCCTGAACGCGTACCAGCCGAGCGCGACCTGGAGGCCCGTAAAGGCGATCCAGAACCCCAGGATCGCCACGGGATTGAGGAAGATGAGCCCATAGATGGAAAAGATGTCGATCACCGGGGCGAAGAGGGGCAAAGCGATCTGGAAGAGGACGAGGTACGGCAGCCCGCGACGTCCGATTCGCCCCTCGCCACGGCGCCAGAACGCGGCGCGGTGCTTCCAGACCGCCTGCATCGTCCCGTAGCTCCAGCGGAAACGCTGCCTCCAGAGCTCGCCCATTCTCGCCGGCGCCTCCGTCCACGCGCGGGCATCCTCGGCGTAGACGACTCGCCAGCCGGCGCGGCCGATGCCGATCGTCATGTCCGTGTCCTCGGCGAGCGTCGCTGAGGAGATGCGGCCGATGTCCTCGAGCGCCGTCCGCCGGAAGGCCCCGACCGCGCCGGGCACGGTCGGCATGCACTGCAGCTGGTCGTAGAGCCGGCGGTCGAGGTTGAAGCCCATGACGTACTCGATGTGCTGCCAGCGGCCGATCAGGCCCTTGCGGTTGCCGACCTTCGTGTTGCCGGAGACGGCGCCCACGTCAGGCTCTCGGAGCGGCTGGACGAGGTGCCTGAGCGTCTCGGCTTCGAAGACCGTGTCCGCATCGACCATGACGATCACGTCGTGGCGGGCCGCGGCCACCCCGGCGTTGAGGGCGGACGGCTTGCCTGCGTTCGGCTGGCGAAGCACGGACACCATTGGCAGACCGAGCTCCTCGACGAGGCTCGCGGTCCCGTCCGTCGATCCGTCGTCGACCACGATCACCTCGAAGTCCGGGTACTCGCTCGCTGCAAGCGACGCCACGGCGCGTTCGATCCCGACCGCCTCGTTGAACGCCGGCACGACCACTGACACCGGCGGCGCCAGCGGCTCGGAGGCAGGAGCGCGACGAACGCTGCGCACATGGCGCCGGGCGAACGCAATGAGAATGAAGACCCGCGCTCCGAAGAGCGCTGTGACTACGACGAGGAGCAGGCCGAGGGCGTAGGTCGTCCACCGCGCGACTGCAAGCGTCCCGAGGAGCATCTGGCCACGCCGGTGCGTCCAGCCTTCCGCCTTCAGCTCCGTCTGGTCACTCGGGATGCCGCCGAGCTCCGACACCGTTACGAAGCGAAAGCCGCGAGCCTGGAGAGCGGGCACTGCGCGCTCGAGCGCGGCCACCGTTTGCGAACGGTCACCTCCACCGTCGTGGAGAAGGACGATGCCGCCCTCGGTGCCGCGCGGTGTGATCGCCACGCACGATCGAGTCGACCCCCGCGCGCCGCCAGTCTTCGCCGTCGAGGTTCGAGAGAGCAATCACGTAACCGCGCTGGGCCAGATGCTCGTAGGCCCGCTCCTGGGAATCGTTGACGGCGGACGGCACCGATGAGTACGGCGGCCGCACGAGCCGGGGACGGACTGCGACGGCGCCGGCGACCGAGCTCTCCGTCAGCGCGATCTGGAGCGACCGCTCCCAGTCGGGGACCGCCGCGAGATCCGCGTGCGTGAACGTGTGGTTCCCGAGCTCGAAGCCTTGACGGTGCAGCGAGCGGACGACGTCCGGGTGGCGCGCCACCTCGCTCCCGACGACGAAGAACGTCGCCGGGACTCCCAGGCGCCGGAGCGTGGCCGCGATCCGCGGAGTCCAGCGCGGGTCGGGGCCGTCGTCGAAGCTGAGCGCAATCTGGTGGCCGGCGGAGCGACGATTCGAGACGAGCCGTTGGCCGTCCCAGATCAGGACGGGGCCGGCGGACGCCAGCGGGCCGGGAGTGCCGCGAACCGGAGTTGCGCTGCGCCCGGTCGTCCTGGTCGAGAGGCCCTGGACCGCGAGCAGGACGGCGAGAGCCAGCAGGAGGAAGGCGAGGAGGACCCAGCGGGCGGCGGGTCGCCCGACGCTACTTGAGCTTGGGGCCACCGTTGCCGTTCCCGTTGCCGGGCGGCGGCGGTGGAGGCGGGGGCGGAGTGATCGGCGTCGTCTTCTTGACTCGTCCTAGGGCCTTGCCGGGCTGCGTCGGCACCGGGGCAGGCGGCTCCGCCTTGCGCACCTGGCCAGGCGGGGCGACATGGCCTCGCCGGGTCCAGCCCTGCTGCCTCGGCTGTTGAGCGACCGCGGCCTGGCCCGGGGCTGGTTGGGCAGGCTGAGTCGGCTGAGCGGGCGCCGGGCGCCGCGTTCGAGGGCGACTGGCCGGTGTGCCGGCGGCAGTGCTCTTCCTCGCGGCGAATCACCTGCGCACGAGCAGCTCGCTCGCGCGCGGAGGCCGTCACCGCGGCCGAAGCCGAGTCGGTGGACGGCGCCTGGTTCTTCGACGCGTCTCCACCTCCGCTGATCAGCCTGTTGAACGGCTGCTCGATGGAGGTACCGGGCAGATGGCCGAAACCGAGCATTCCGGCCGCGAGCGCTGCGAGCCACAGGACCGTCACCAGGACTGCGACCTTCGCGACGATGCCGAGGATGCGCGCGCGCCGGCCGTTCTCGGCGAGAAAGACTGGGCGCTCCGGTCGAGCCCTGTCGGGGGTGTGCTCGATCGTAGTCATGGGCCGCGGATTTTAAGTTACCCGTTTGCACGGATTTCATGCTCCGAACAATTCGCTTACGACCGCATCGGAGAACCGCGGCCACGCCTCTTTGGCCCAGTCGCCGAACTCCAGGTCGGTCAGCGTCGCCAGGGCGAACTCACGTTCGGGGTCGACCCAGAGGAACGTGCCGCTGCCGCCCCAGTGGCCGAACGTGCGTGGCGACAGGAGCGTGCCGGAGAGGTGCGGCTGCTTGCCGTCCTTGAGCTCGAAGCCGAGGCCCCAGTCGTTGGGGTCGAAACGCCCGAGGTCCGGGATCACGCCCGCCAGCCCCGGGAACTGGACGCTCGTGGCCTCGGCCAGGGTCTCCGGGGCAATCAGCGTCGGGCGCAGCAGCTCACTCGCAAACGCGACGAGATCGTCGAGCGTGCCGTGGAGGCCGGCGGCCGGCGAGCCGGCCAGCGTTGTGCCGGCCATGCCGATCGGATCGAGCACCGCCTGTTGCAGGTACTCGGCGAACGGCATCTCGGCACGCGCTTCGAGCACGCGACCGAGCTCTTCGAATCCCGAGTTGGAGTAGATCCGCCTCTTGCCCGGCGGTCCGATCGGTGTCGTGCCTTCGAAGGGCAGACCGGACGCATGAGCAAGGAGATGGCGCACGGTCGCCCCCGGTGGCCCGGCCGGCTCGTCGAGGTCGAGCGTGCCCTCCTCCGCGGCCACGAGGGTCGCCAGGGCGGTCACCGGCTTCGTCACCGATGCCCACCGAAAGACTCGACTCGCGTCGCCGTGCTGACCCAGGACCCGGTCCGGCTGCGACGGCCGCAACCGCCACGTTCTCGGCGGGCCAGTCGTCAGAAAGGGTTAATGCCTGCATATCGGGCGATACTACGGCCGACATGCAGATCTACCCCTCGAGCATCACGGGCGACGGCTTCGCGGCCGGGGGCAGCGTCCTCGAGCACAAGTTCGGGACCGGCGACCCGTACACGCTCGGTGTGGAGGAGGAGTACATGCTCCTCGACCCCGAGAGCTTCGACCTCGTGCAGCACATCGACACCGTGCTCGCATCGATGGCCGGCCACGAGCTCGAGTCGCAGGTCCGGCCGGAGCTCATGCAGTCGGTGCTCGAGATCGCCACGCCCGTCTGCCGCACCGCGGGCGACGTCGAGCGCGAGCTCCGCAAGCTCCGCGAGTACGTGACCTCGGTCGCACAGGGCCAGAAGCTGCGCGTCGGCTCCTCCGGCACGCATCCGTTCAGCCACTTCGAGCGGCAGCGAATCACCGCACGGGACCGCTACCGCGCCCTCGTCGACCAGCTCCAGTACGTCGCGCGGCGCGAGTTGATCTTCGGTCTCCACATCCATGTCGCCGTCGATGACCCCGACAAGGCCGTGCAGGTCGTGAACGGGCTCCTCGTCGAGCTGCCGCCGCTCCTCGCGCTCTCGGCGAACTCGCCCTTCTGGCGCGGAGAGGCGACCGGCCTGGCCTCGACGCGCCAGATGGTGTTCGCCGCCTTCCCGCGCTCCGGCCCGCCCCCGCGCTTCCGCGACTACACCGACTACGCGGAGGTCGTGGGCCAGCTCGAGAAGACGGGCTGCATCGCCGACTACACGCACATCTGGTGGGACATCAGGCCGCACCCGCGGCTCGGCACCGTCGAGATGCGAGTCTGCGACGCGGTCTCGCGCGTCGAGCACGCCGTCGCGCTCGCGGCCTACTGCCAGGCGCTCGTCAAGCACTACTGCGAGCGCTACGACCGCGGCGAGGAGATCCGCTCCTACCACCGGATCCTGACGAGCGAGAACAAGTGGCTGGCCGCCCGGTACGGGCTCGAGGCTCCGCTGATGGACCTCGAGACGGGCCGCCGCAACCGCGTTCCGGTCGCGCAGCTCGTCCGCCGACGGTTGCGGGAGCTCGAGCCGCACGCCCGGGAGCTCGGCTCGGAGGCCGAGCTCGAGGGCATCAACGACATCCTCGACAAGGGCAACGGCGCCCACCGCCAGCTCCGCGTCTTCAACGCCAACCGCGACATCGTCGAGGTCGTGCGCGAGATCGCGGACGCGACCGAGGAAGCTGCCGTGGGGTCCGCCACGTGACCGTCGAGAACGCGGCGCAGCGGACGAGCGGCTACGCGATCGCGTCCCTCATCCTCGGCATCGCCGGGTTCTTCGTCTTTCCGATCGTGCCGTCGATCCTGGCCATCGTCTTCGGGCGAAAAGCGCAGGAGGAGATCGTCCGGGACCCGGCGCTCGGCGGCGAGGGGCTGGCGACCGCCGGCCTCGTGCTCGGCTGGGTCGGGGTCGCCCTCCTGGGGATCGGGCTCCTCTTCTTGCTGCTGCTCCTCGTGCTCGCCTAGGTCACCCGCTCCCCGTTCGAAGCTCGGAACGCGACCATGTGCCCGTCCTTGCGGACCGCGAATACGCGCTCGTCTCCGGCGCCGTAGCCCACGCCGACGACCTTCCCACCGGTCTCGTACGGGCCGCGCACGACTCCGTACGCCGAGTCGTAGGCCCAGAGGTCGCGGCCGGCGCTGAAGTACATGGTGCGCCCGTTGCGTGAGATCGTGGAGAGAGTCGCCGGGTGTGCGCCTGCCACCGGTGCGGACTTCTCGAACTTCGCCACGCGCTTCACCGTCGAGCCGCTGAGGTCGAGCTCGGCGACGACGCCGAGCGCCGGGTTGGCGGCATAGAGGGTCCCCGAGTCGGGCGAGAGAGTGAGCGAGTAGCGCTTCAGGTTCTCGAAGGCTCCACCGCGACCCGACGGCAGGCCGATGCAGGCCGGACGGCTGCGCTCGAGGTCGAGCGAGTGGACGAAGGCGAGCTTGCCGGGCGTGCTGAGGTACAGCGTGAGGAGCCAGCGCCCGTCAGGCGAGGCAACGCCGCTCCAGGCGTAGCCGGCCATGATCTTCACGCCTTCCGCGCGCAGCGGATCGGCGACGAGGCGCTCGCGGGAGAGGTCGTACTGACGCACGTTGTACTGGCGTCCCGCGAAGTGCTCGATCAGGAAGAGCCGCTTGCCGTCGCGCGAGATCGTCTCGACTTCGAACTTCCCGCGGAGGCGCATCACGTGCGCGCGTTTGCCCAGCTTTGCGTCGAAGACGAGCAGCCGGGTGTGATTGCCCGCTCGTCCCGCGAGGGCAGCCCAGCGCCCGCTCGGGGACACGCCCTGCAAGCTCCAGCGGCCCGGAAGCGTCCATCCGCCCCACTGTTGCGCGGTGGCGACACTCCAGCGCTTGAGCACAGTCGTCTGACCGGTGGAGGAGATCGAGAAAAAGATCCGGCCGTCGGCTGAGGCCATTCCGGGCGGGAGTGCGAAGACCACCTGACGCGTTGCGGTGTTGTGCGCAACCAGGAGGCCGCGCGAGCCCTCGGGCTGGACGTAGAGCAGCTTGGAGCCCGGCGGACTCGCAGACTGGCCGCTGCACGGGAGCGGGCAGCCGTCGGCGAGCGCGGCGCTCGGGGCGGGGACGACGACCAGCAGCAGGAGGAGGACGAGGCGCTTCACGGCGGGACTCCTTCCGTCGGGTACACCGCTGATACGCCTGTCGCGTCCAAACAGGTCCCGGACCTCTCGGTGACCGCTCCGCGTATGGACCTCATGCGGAACCCCGCTCGTATAGTCAGCGCGCGATGGCGGCTCCCAGCCGTGAGGAGCGCGCCTGGATCCGTGGCGCGCAGTCAGGCTCGGCCTCGGCACTCGAGGCCCTCTTTCGCGAGCACTGGCCCAGGGCGCTCCGTGCTGCCTACCTCGTCGTCCAGGACGGTGCGGCTGCTGAAGACATCGCACAAGAGGCGTTTCTGGCGGCGGTTCGGAACCTGGACCGCTTCGACCGGCGTCGGCCGTTCGGGCCGTGGCTGCACCGGATCGTCGTCAACCGCGCCATCGACTGGGCGCGTGCCCGCGCGTTGCGGCGCGAGACCGGGGAGCCGCTCTTCGGCGAGTGGGAGGACGACACCGAGGACAACGTCCTCGCCGGGAATCCCGTCCCCGAGGACATCGCCGGCGGGCTCCGCACGCTCTCGCCGGAGCACCGGGCCGTAGTCGTGCTGCGCTACCTCCTGGACTACACGCCCGGGGAGATCGCGGAGCTCCTCGAGCTCCCGCGGGGCACGGTCAACTCACGTCTCCGCCGCGGGCTCGACCACCTCGAAGAGATCCTCGACCGGAAGCGCCCATGAGCAAGGAGCTGAAGCGCGAGCTGCAGCAGATCTCGCCGCCCGACGAGCTCGAGGCGCAGCGGCGCGTCTGGCCGATCGTCCGCGGCGCCTTCGAGGCTCGCGAGCCGGTGGCCTGGCACCGCCGGAACGTCCGCCCGCTCGCCCTGGCAGCGGCGGCAGTCGTCGTCCTCGCGGCGGCGCTCTCTCCCCCCGGCCGCGCGCTCGTCGGCGACGTTCGAGACGCGATCCAGGACGATGCGCCCACAACGCCGAAGCCGAAGCCCGTGCTCGCGAGCCTGCCCACGGGCGGGCCGCTCCTCGTCAATTCACCGCGCGGGCCCTGGGTCGTGCAACCCGACGGCTCGCGGCGGCTGCTCGGCCGCTACTGGGCGGGCTCGTGGTCGCCACGCGCCCAGCACGTCGTCGTCACGCGCGCCAAAGAGATCTCCGCAGTCAGGCCGAACGGGGTCATTCGCTGGACGATCGGGCGGTCGCGGACTATCAGCGGTGCTCGCTGGTCTCCCGACGGTTTCCGGGTCGCGTACCTGACGGGCACCGAGCTGCGGGTCGTCGCCGGGGACGGGACGGGCGACAAGGTGCTGAGGAACCGCGTCGCGCCCACGCCTCCCGCCTGGCGGCCCGCAGCGAATCACGAGCTCGTCTTCGGCACCGTCGACGGCCAGATCGCGCTCGCCCAGACGGACACGGGCGTGACCAGCTGGCGGGCGCCGCTCGGCGAGCCCGCCAGGCAGCTCGTCTGGTCGGAGGACGGGCAGCGCCTGCTGGCCCTCGGCGAGCGCTCGCTCCGGATCTTCGACGCCGAGGGCACCGAGCTCGGGGCTCTCGGCCTGCCGCTCGGCCCGTCGGGAGTCGCCTTCATGCGGAAGAGTCATCGCTTCGTCCTGATCCGCTGGCAACCGGCGACCGGCCGCAGCGAGCTCGTGCTGATGGATGCCGAGGCGGAGCGCGGCGAGGAGCGCTCGCTGTTCTCGGCGGCAGGGCAGTTCGGGCCCCTGGCCGTCTCGCCGAACGGACGCTGGCTGCTCGTCGGGTGGGTCGGGGCCGACCAGTGGCTCTTCCTGAGGCTCGACGTCTTGCGCGTTCGCGCCGTGTCGAACATCGCCGAGCAGTTCGGGGGGCCGCGACTGGATCGGCCGCTATCGGCACACTTCCCGTCGAGTGTGAGCTGGTGCTGTCCCGCTTCGCCCTGATCCTCACTGCGCTCGCCCTGGCCGCTGTCGCCGTCGCAGCCGGGCCTGACGGGCATCGCCCGACCTGGACCAGCGAGCCGATCGTCTGGAAGCAGTCGCGCTCGCTCGGCAAGCCCTGGGCCGGCCGGCTCGTCAACGGCGTCCAACTCCCCTCCGAGGGGGAGCAGTTCTTCACGTGGGACCCGATCCTCAAGACGACGCCGAACCGTCCGTGGCGGCGCTGGGGGAGCGACCGCCTCCTGCGCACGGTCCTCCACGTGCTCGACGACTACTTCGCGGCGCACCCTGATGCGCCTCGAATCGCGATCGGCGACCTCAGCCGGCCCCAGGGCGGCATCTTCGACGAGCGCTACGGCGGGCTCGGGCACGCCTCCCACCAGAACGGGCGCGACATCGACATCTACTACCCGCGCCTCGACCGGGAGGAGCGCGCTCCGACCAAGCCGAGCGAGGTCGACCGGGTGCTGGCGCAGGACCTCGTGAACCGGTTCGTGCGCGCCGGCGCGACGAACATCTTCGTCGGCCCGCGACTCGCGCTGCGCGGCCCGCGCCGGATCGTCGAGCCACTCCGGCACCACGACGACCACCTGCACGTTCGCATCCGTCGCGATCCGGTTCGGGAGCTGATGCTCGGGCGATCGACTCGAGGGCGGCCGATCGAGGCTGTGCGAGTAGGCGATCCGACTGCGCGGCCCCGCATCCTCGTCATCGGCTGCATCCATGGCGACGAATGCGCCGGAGTCGCAGCGACGCGGCGGCTCGAGCGAGCCGAGCCGGCGGCCGACGTGTGGATCGTTCACCACCTGAACCCGGACGGGTACGCGCTCGGCCGGCGGCAGAACGCGCGCGGCGTCGACCTGAATCGCAACTTCGATTCGGAGTGGAAGCGGATGGGCCGTCGCTGGTCTCCGGAGTACTCGGGCCCCCGCCCCTTCTCGGAGCGGGAGTCGCGGATCGCCCGGCGCCTCATCACCGGCCTCCAGCCCGACCTGACGATCTGGTTCCACCAGCCGCAGGCTCTCGTCCGCGCGTGGGGCCCGAGCATCGACGGGGCCCGCGAATACGCGCGTCTCGCCGGCATGCGGTTCCAGGCCATCCGGTGGCCGGCGGGGACCGGGCCGAACTGGCAGAACCATCGCTTTCCGGGGAAGCCTGCGTACGTCGTCGAGCTTCCGGCTGGGCCGCTCAGCGCGCGCAGCGCGGAGCGCCATGCCAAGGCGATCCTCGGACTGACTCAGTAGGGTCGCTCCATGCTCGGCGTCGGCGACCGCATTCCTGACGGCCAGGTCTGGCTCGCGCCCCGCGAGAGCGCGGCGATCCCCGACCTCGTCGCGGACGGGCCGGCGCTCTTTCTCTTCTTCCTGTTCGCCTGGAGCTCGACCTGAACGAACGAGCTCGAGCTCCTGCGTGACAGGAGAGCGGACTTCGAGCAGGCAGGCGTTCAGACGTTCGCCGTCTCGCGGGACGCGCCGTACACGCTGGTCGCGTGGTCACAGGCGCTCGACCTCGACGTGCCGCTCGTCTCGGACTGGAATGCGGACGCGACACGGGGGTTCGGCGTCGCTCACGAGTACCGCGGGATGAAGGACGTCGCCGAGCGGACGGCCTTCCTGGTCGCCGGTGACGGTACGGTCCGCAACGCATGGCGCTACGAGGCCGCCGGAGAGGTGCCCGACTTCGACGAGCTGCTCGCGGCCGCGCAGGCGTTGTAGCGCTCGCGGTCGCCCTGTACCTCGGGGCAGGCCTCTTTGCGACGTGGCCAGGGGACAGTCCCCTGGACGAGTCCTTTTGGGCCCGCGGGGCAGCTGCTCCGGGGGAGGTCGCGGCCGGAGATCACCTGCAAACGGGCTACCAGCTCTGGCTCGTTGGGCACCAGATCGAGGGTGGTCGCCAACCGTGGCGAGACCCATACAGCTTTCAACCGCTCGTGGAGCCGCGGGTGAACTTCGCCGGATGGCCGTTCGGGCTCGTCTACTGGCCGCTGCAACGAGCGCTCGGCACGGTGTGGGCCTGGAACGTCTTCGTGCTGCTCGGCTTCGTGGGCGCGGGAAGCTTTGCGGCGCTGTGGCTTCGCGAGCTGCGGGTACGACGCGGCGCTGCGCTCGTCGGCGGCCTCGCATTCTGCCTGGCGCCGTACCTCGTGGCCCAGGCGAGCGCCGGCCACCTCCTCGCGTGGGTCTCGATGCTGCTCGCGCTCTCGCTCTTCGCCTGGGAACGAGGCCTCCACCGCTCCCCGTGGTGGCTCGCCCTGAGCGCCGCCGCGCTGGTCTCGATCCCGCTCTCGGGACAGGTGCACCTCGCGCTGGGAGCGATTCCGTTCTTCCTCCTCTACACGCTCCTTCGCGGGCGGGCGAGACCGATCGCCGCCGGAGCGGCGCTGCTCGCGATCGGCGCCGGCCTGCTGGTCTACGTCGCTGCAATCCGCGACACGGTCGGAGCAGGTGGCCGGTCGTTCGCCCAGGTCGAGCGCTACTCGGCCGGTGCTCAGGGCTTCGTCTCGCGCGACGTTCCGTCGGAGCTGGAGCGGTTCGTCTTCCTGGGCTGGGCCACGCCGCTGCTCGCGCTCGTGGGGCTCGGGCTGCTGCTCGCAGCACGCCGCTACTGGCTCGCCGCGGCCCTCGGCCTCGGCGCGCTCGTGCCGATGCTGCTGTCGCTCGGCGCCAACCTGCCCGGCTACGAGACCCTCTGGCGCAACCTGCCCGGGCTCGAGTCCACACGCGTCCCGGCGCGCCTGATGCCCGTCGCTTGCCTGTGCCTGGCCGCGCTCGTGGCCTTCGCGGTCACACGCGTGACGTGGCCCGGCACGGCCGCCCTCGTCGCGATCGTCCTGGTGCTCGACCTCCACGTGGGGCTGTTCGAGAGCGCGCCCGCCGACGAAGGCAACAGGGCCTACGCGGCCCTGCGAGCCGCGCCTCCGGGAAGAGTGCTCGAGATCCCCGTCTACCTCCCCGACCGCCAGGAAGCGAGCGTCTACCTCTACTCGACGATGCAGGTCCGGCGCGAGCACCCGTCCGGCTACTCGACGCTCGCCCCGCGCGAGGCCGACCGCGAGCTGCGTCGCCTACAGCGCGCGCCCTGCACCGGCCTGGAGGCGCTCGGCGTCCGCTATCTCGCCCTGCATGCCGCCGGGCCGACCTGCGGCGGCCGTCTCCTCGCCCGTGACGGTGCCGTCTCCGTCTACGCGCTCAGGTAGATCCCGTCTCAGTCGTCCGCCGCTCGGCCTCGGCTTTCAGGTGGCGAAGTCCCTCCTCGAGCGCCTCGTCCAACGTCTTTTGGAGTGGGCCGCGAAAGAGGCGCGCGATGAGCCCCTCGTACGACTCCTCTGTCCGCACAGACGTCTTGCCGTCGCGCGGCTCGAGCCTGTACTCGTGGATCGCGTTGATGCTGAGGGTCTTGCCCGTCCAGGCGATCAGCCGCGGGGCCTCGACGCTCCTGATGGTCGAGGTGATCGTTCCGGGCCCGGCCTTCCATCGGAACTGCGTTCCCTCGGCGAGACCTCCCTGCATGTCCATCGACTTGACCTGAGGGTTCCAGCTCGGCCAGCGGTCGATCGCGGTGAGCACGTCCCAGACCAGCTCCGGGGCCGCAGCGATCTCGATCTCGCCCCTGCCCACCACAGGAGCCTGCTCGTTGATCGCCATCTACATGCCCATCGCGTGGTAGCCGGAGTCGACGTAGAGCGTCGTCCCGGTCACGTTGTCGGCCTCGTCGGAGAGCAGATAGGCGGCGCCGGCCGCCACGTCGTCGGCGTCGACGTGACGATGGAGCGGAGAACGCTCCTCGACAATCGCCTCCATCGTCGGGAAGCCCGCGATCGAGCGCGCGGCCAGCGTGCGCACGGGCCCGGCTGAAACGGCGTTGACCCGGATGTTCTTCTGGCCGAGGTCCCAGGCCAGGTAGCGGACGGAAGCGTCCAGCGTCGATTTCGCGACGCCCATCACGTTGTAGTGCGGCACGGCCCGCTCGCCGCCCAGGTACGTCATCGTCAGCACCGAGCCTCCCCCTCGCGCCTCCATCAGCGGCTCTGCCGCGCGCGCCGTGGCGACCAAGGAGTAGGCCGAGACATCGACGGCCATCCAGAAACGGTCACGAGGCGTGTCGGTGAACCGGCCCTCGAGGTCCTCGGCGGCGGCGAAGGCAACCGAGTGCACGAGCAGGTCGAGGCCGCCGCCGAATGCCTCGCCCACTTCCGAGAAGACGCGTGCGATGTCGTCGTCCGAGCGCACGTCGCACTCGGTCACGAGAGGGCTCTGTATCGAATCCGCCAGGTCCCGCACGGACTTCTCGATCCGCTCGCCCTGAAACGTGAACGCGAGCTGCGCACCTTCGTCGGCGAGCCGCTTGGCGATCGCCCAGGCGATTGACCGCTTGTTCGCGACGCCGAGGACGAGTCCCTGCTTCCCCTGGAACCTGTCGGCCACCCGCCGAGTCTAAGAGCTACTCTGAGGACTTGCGCCGAACCGCCCTCTTCGTCGCCGCGGTCGCGGCGCTCGCGTTCGGCGCCTCCGCATCCGCGGGGCTCCAGCCGATCAAGCGCGACTTCGGAGACCGCTCGGTCCCGCTTTTCCGCCACGGCACCTTGCGCATTCCGGCGGGCCAGGCAGACGGCCGAGTGCGCGTGATCGTCGGCCTTTCACTCGCGCCGCTGGCCAGCGCCCAGGGCCGGCCGCTCGCACGCTCCGGCCGAAACCGGCTCAACGTCGCGAGCTCGTCCTCTCGCAGCTACCTCGCGCGCCTCGAGCGCGCCCAGACTGCGGCCGTCGTTCAGCTGAAGCGGGCGATCCCCTCCGCGCAGGTCTCGCGGCGCTACCAGGTCGTGTTGAACGGCCTGGCCGTCGAGCTCCCGGCCCGGCGGCTGGTCGACCTCGCCCGCCTCTCGTTCGTCGACCGGCTCTACCCGAGCGTGCGGTTCCGGCTGGCGCTCAACGAGAGCCCCGCCCTGATCGGCGCTCCCGCGTTCTCCGCGGCCACCGGTGCCCGCGGCGACGGCGTGAAGATCGCGGTCATCGACGACGGTGTCGACCAGAGCCATCCCTTCTTCGATTCGACCGGCTACACCTATCCACCCGGGTACCCGAAAGGCGGGCGGCGCTGGACGACTCCCCGCGTGATCGTGGCGCGCGCCTTCCCCGGGCCAGGCGCAGGACGCCGCGGCCGGCTTCCGGTCGATCGCGACGCGTCGTTCCACGGCACCCACGTGGCGGGCATCGCGGCCGGCAAGTCGGGCACGACCTCGCCGGGCGGGCGCACGCACCTGCCGACGGCGAACCTCTCGGGTGTCGCCCCGCGCGCCTACATCGGCAACTACCGCGTCTTCACGGTTCCCACGCAGGTCGGACACGTTGGCAACACCCCCGAGCTCGTAGCGGCCTTCGAAGCTGCGGTGCGTGACGGGATGGACGTCATCAACCTCTCCGGTGGGAGCGCCGAGACCGACCCACCGAACGACGCTCTCGTCGAAGCTACGCGCAACGCCGCGGCCGCAGGCGTCGTCCCGGTCATCGCTGCCGGCAACTCGCGGGACGACTTCGGCTTCGGCACGGTCGGCTCGCCTGGAAGCGCGCCGGAGGCGATCACCGTTGGAGCCGTGTCCAACACACACGTGTTTGGGCCGGTCGTGTCGGTCACCGATGCGCGCGCGCCGGCGAACCTGAAGCAGCTCCCGTTCCGCGTGTCGGTCTCCTATCCCGCCTTCGGGAACTGGGCGCGCGCCGATCAGACTCTCGCCGACGTGGGCTCGATCACGGGCTCCGACGGGCGGCCGGTCGACCGGCAGCTTTGCGGCGTCCGGAGCCCCGACTCCCTCGACTCGACCCTCCCACGCAACTCGTTGCGCAACACGATCGCGCTCATCTTCCGAGGCCGCTGCCCACTGATCACGAAGGCGTACCGGGCCGTGGTCTTCGGAGGCGCGACCGGGATCGTGATGGTCGACAACCGCGCGAGCGAGGCGAATCGGCTGCCACTCGATCTCGGTGTGCCGAGCGGAGTCGTCTCCGACCTCGACGGCGCGTACCTTCGCGACTTCCTGGCCTCGGTGGGCGGACGCGCGAGCGTGCGCTTCAACTTCAACCAGCTCGAGGCGAAAAACGGGAGATCCGGCGTCGTGACGAGTTTCTCCTCGGCCGGGCCGACCGCGTTCGGGCACCGGCTCAAGCCCGACCTCGCGGCGCCGGGCGGCGAGATCCTCTCGTCGACGCTGCCCGAGTTCGCCGGCTCTCCGTTCGCGCCCTTCGACGGGACGAGCATGGCGACGCCGCACGTGGCCGGCGCGGCCGCGCTCCTGATTCAGCGGCACCCCGGCTGGTCGGCGCCTCAGGTCAAGTCGGCACTCGTGTCGTCTGCCGGCCCGGCGTGGGGGAACACGCTGCGCACGGCCGAGGCCTCGGTGCTCCTCGCCGGAGGCGGCCTGGTCAACGTGCAGTCCGCTGACGACCCGAAGATCTTCACCGAGCCGGCTTCGCTCTCCTTTGGGGATCTCAACGTCAACGGCGGCGCCAGGAAGCGCACGCTTCTGCTGAGCGTGTCCGACGCGGGCGGCGGGTCGGGAACATGGACGGTCGAGGTTCGCCCACAATCCGCCAGCTCCGGGGCCGGCCTGTCCGCTCCGGGGAGCGTCGTCGTGGGACCCGGCGGGACTACGGACGTGGCGATCTCCGCAACTGCGACGTCGCAGGCCGCTGCCGGCGACGACTACGGCTTTCTCGCGCTGCGGCGAGGCACGACGACCCGCCGCGTGCCGTACGCCTTCTTCGTCACGCGCCCGGGGCTCGAGTCGTACCAAGCGCGGGCCGGCACGCTACGCCGCCAGGTCGGCGGGAACACGATCAACGGCCCCAACCGCGTCAACGTCTACCGCTGGCCGTCGGCGCCGTTCGGTCATCCGCCCGACTACGCGACCGGCGCTCCCGTGTTCGAAGAGGGCGCCGAGCGGCTGTACCTCGTCCCGCACGTCGGCAGGCCCGTCGTGAACCTCGGCGTCTCGGTCATCGCGGCTACGCGCGGATCGTTCATCAACCCCTGGCTGCTCGGCTCGCCGGACGAGAACGACGTCCAGGGCCAGGCCGCCACGCCGGTGAACGTGAACGCCCTGACTCCCGACTACCGCCTTCCCGTCGGTGCCGCTGCGACCGTATTTCCCAGTCTCAAGCGCTTCTGGGTCGCCGTCGACTCGTCACGCGACGAGTACACGGGACGGGCGCTGCGCGGCCGCTACGTCCTGCGCTACTGGGTGAACGACCTGCGGCCGCCGAGCACCAGCCTCGTGACGACGCGCGTTGCGGCGGGCCGCCCGACGATCGTGGTCCGCGCCCGCGACCGAGGTGCGGGCGTCAACCCGCTGTCGCTCCTTCTGTCCTATCGCGGCGGAATCGTCGCGGCGTCTGCCTACGACGTCTCGTCGGGCCTCGCGGTGTTCGTGCTTCCCCGGAGCGCTCCACGCCTCGCCCGTGGCCGGACGGCGCTGCTCGTCGTGGCCTCCGACTACCAGGAGTCGAAGAACGTGAGCACCTTCGGGCGGAACATCATGCCGAACACCCGTTTCCGGTTCGTCGGGATCCGGGTCGTTCGCGGAACGACGATCAACTGGCTGCTGCCCGACCGCGGCGCTTGCGTGCGCGGCCGTGTTCCGTTGCTCGTCGTCGCGGGATCGACAAGGCGGATCTCCTCGGTCCGGTTCTTCGACGGCCGACGGCGAATCGGAGCAGATCGCAGCGGCTCCGCAGGGCTCTATTCCGCGACCTGGGCGGCGCCGAGGGCCAGGCGCGGGCGCCATGTGCTGCGTGCGGTCGTGACCACGCGGGGCGGCCGTCCCATCGCCGCAAGCCGCCGCGTGCGCGTTTGCAAGTAGGAGGGTCGCGCGTCGCCGTCATCACGGGCGGCGCTACCGGGATCGGAGCCGCACTCGCACGAAGGCTCGCGGGCGAGGGCTGGACGTGCGTCCTGCTGGGCCGGAGGGAAGACCCGCTGCGCCGGCTCGCGGACGAGATCGGAGGCGAGTACGAGGTTTGCGACGTCGCCGACCGCGAGGCCGTCGAACGAGTTGCGGCTTCGGTGCAAGAACGTCATCCCGCGGTCGCGCTGCTCGTCAACAACGCCGGTATCCCCGGGCGCTCCAACTTCCTCGACGTCGATCCGGAGAGGGCCGAGCAGCTCGTCCGCATCAACTACCTCGGCTCGCTCTGGTCTGCTCGCGCTTTCTTGCCCGCACTCGAGGCGGCCGGGAACGCAAAGATCGTCAACGTCGTCTCCGTCGCTGGAACGGTGGCGGTCGGGCCCTACTCGGCGTCGAAGCACGCACAACTCGCGCTCTCGCGGTCGCTGGCCGCCGAGCTGAGGCCCCGCGGGATCCGGGTGCTGACGGTCAATCCGGGGTTCGTGCACACGGAGGGGTTTCCGCAGGATCGCCTGCTCCGCGGCCGCTTCGCATCGCTCGTCGTCGGGCCCGACTACGTCGCGGATCGGATCCTGCGGGCGCTCGGCCGCGGCAGGACCGAGATCTTCGTCCCGGCGTGGTACCGGCCGGCGGCCTGGGTCCAGACGGCGGCGCCGGGAGCTCTGACGCGGCTGAGGGCTCGCCGCAACCCGTCCTACTAGCGAGCGAGCAGGTACCAGCCGATTGTGACCTTGTAGGAGTTGCCGCTCGGCGCCGCATCGAGCGCCTGGCTGCGCTCATCCCCTTGGCAGCCCGCGAGATCGAGATAGCGCTCGAGATCCCGCGTCTCCTCGTGAAACTCCGAGCGGAGGAGGCGGAGGTCGTTCGCCTCGAACAGCTGGCGGAAGTCGGCATCCGCGAGGGTGCGCTCGTGGGTCGGATCGCGGGCGCGCTCGAAACGGTTCAGGTCGAGTGCGTCCAGCGGGTCGTTCGACGCCACTTGGTCGACGACGAGAATCCGGCCGCCGCGACGCGTGACGCGTGCCAGCTCGGAGACGGCCCGTTCCGGCCAAGGGACGTGGTGCAGCGTGCGCATGCTCCCGGAGAGGTCGAACTCACCGAGGTGGGCTGGCAGTTTGGTGACGTCGCCCTCGACGAACGAGACGTTCGGAAATTCACCGGCTCGCTTACGGGCCTCGTCGAGCAGCTCGGGGACGAGGTCGACGCCGACCACCTCGGCGATGATCGGCGCGAGCGCGAACGCGAGCGCGCCAGTCCCGGTGCCGGCATCCAGGGCGCGCTCCCCGCCACCGGGCGCGACGAAGCGGGCGACGCGCTCTGTGAGGTCGGCACGGCGTGCCTCCTCGAGCTCGGCCAGCCGACCGGCCTTGGCCGCAAATCGGTCGCGCAGAGTCTCGGAGTCAGTCATCTCGCCACCTTGATACAGGTACCACCGACCTCCTCCCCACCGCAACCGTAGCGCGCAAAATCGCACCTGTGAGCGCCAAGACCGTGACGGATGGGCTCATCCCGAGCCGAGCTCCTGCTTGACCAGCTCGAGCGCTTGCTCACGCGTCGAGATCGCCCCCACGGCTCGCTCCTCGGCGATCAGGTCGAGCAACCGGCCGACCTCCGGGCCCTCGGGAACCCCCAGCTCGTCGCCGCGCAAGAGCGGCTCGCCGGGGTCTGCCGCGCGCGCGGCACGCACGTCGTCGGCCAGGTCCTCGGCGCCGAGATAGGCGAGCGCGTCGAGCGACCAGGGCTCCGTGGCCCGGCGGAAGCGGTGAATCGCACGTGGCGAGCCGTCCTCGGGCCGCTCGGCGTCGAGGAGCGCAGTCGCGTAACGCCGGAGCTCATTCGGCACCGGAAGCTCGGCGAGCCGCCGGCCGAAGGCTGCTACCAGCCGAAAATCCGTCGACTCACGCGCCCGCTCGCGATCCAGACCCGCCGTCGACCCCCCGAGCGGCTCCAGCAGTCCGAGCTCCTCGGCGCGGCGGAATCCGTCGACCGAGAGCCGCACCAGCTCCGCGACGATCCGCTCGCCGGCGGGCCGGTCGACCAGCTCGGCGCGTTCCTGGACGAGCGACGCAGTCTCGTCATCGAGCCGCAACCCGAGCTCGTCTTCGAGGCGAACCGCGCGCAGCAGCCGCAGTGGGTCGTCGTCGAACACGCTTCGCGACACGACGCGCAGCACTCGCCGTTCGAGATCCGCCTGACCGTTGAACGGATCGGCAGGCTCCCCGCCGGCGAGCGGAACGGCGATCGCGTTGATCGTGAAGTCACGGGTCGCCAGGTCGTCCTCGATTCCGTTCCGGAGCGGCGTGAAATCGACCGTGCGTCCGTCGGCGAGCGCGACGCGCCAGGCCCCGTGACGCTCGGAGAGCGGGAACGGCGCGCCGCCCGCGCGCTGCGCATACGCACGCGCTGCCTGCTTGGGCTCGCGGCAGGCGATGTCGAGATCGACGACCTCGCGCCCGAGGAGCTCGTCGCGAATCGCGCCGCCGACGACCCACGCTTCCTGGCCGTCGAGCACTTCGCGGGCGACGTCACGCATCGAGCACCGTCCTCCTGGCACGCAGCGGGCTCGACTCGATGCCGCAGACGATCTCGTAGTTGATCGTGTCGGCCACGCGCGCGTGATCCTCTGCCAGAACGCCGTGGCCGATCAGCGTGACCGGTGTGCCCAGGGGAAGCTCTCGATCGAGCTCGACGGCAAGGGCGTCCATCGAGACCGTCCCGACGACGTGCCTTGGTTCGCCGCCCACCCGGACCTGGGTGCCCGTCATGTCACGCCGGAAGCCGTCCGCGTACCCGACGGGGACGATCCCGATCCAGGTTTCGCTCTCGGCGAGGAAGCGTCGCCCGTACCCCGTGCTCTCGCCCGGCGCCAGCCGCCGCACCTGCGCGAGATGGCTGTCCCAGCGCAGCGCGGGCTCCAGCCCGTCCGCGGCCGGGAGCTCGCCGAACGGTGAGAGGCCGTACAGCGCGATCCCGCAGCGCGCCGCATCCAGGCGCGACTCGGGGAGCCGCAGCGCGGCAGCGCTGTTGGCCGCATGCCGGATCAGGTTCGAAAAACCGGCGGTCGCCTCTTCGAAGCGCTGGAGCTGGGAGCGCGCGAAGTCGGGGTCGCTGTCGGCCGTGGCGAGGTGGGTCATCAGGCCGACGACCTCGACCGCTGGTGCCGGCAGCTCGGACAGGCCCCACCGGCCCATGCCCGTCTCCAGCTTCAGATGGACGCGTACGCCCTCCGGAATCGCGTCGTCCGAGACGGCCAGGTCGAGATCGGCGTCGCGGGCCTGGGCGATCTCGCGGCCCGAGGCGGGGCCCATGACGAGGATGCGAACTCCTGGAAACTCGCGGCGCAGCGGCAAGGCTTCCGCGACGGTCGCGACGCACAGCGCGAGCGCGCCCTCTCCCAGTGCCACCCCTGCGACGTCGACGGCGCCGTGCCCGTAGGCGTCGGCCTTGACGACCGCCCACAGCTCGGCGGGCCCGAGCGCCGTGCGGAGGGTACGGACGTTGCGCCGAACGGCGCCGAGGTCGATGGTGATCTCAGATCGATGCATGCGGACGGAAGTTTCGCGCCACTTCCACCTAGGCGGCGAGAACCCTGGGCAGCGCTTCGATCAGATCGCTCGCGATCAGCCCGTTCTCCTGGGGAGCCTCGCGGGCGGCCTCCGTGTGGGCCACGGCAGCCGCGGCGGCGGCCAGTCGCGGCTCGACTCCCTTGGCGAGGAACGCTGCGACGATGCCGGTGAGCACGTCGCCCGTGCCGGCCGTCGCCAGGGCTGGATCTCCGCCGCAGACGATCGCCCCAGCACCGGGCTCGCCCACCAGGGTGCCGGCGCCCTTCAGCAGGACGATGCAGGCGAAGCGCTCGACTGCACGATCGAGCGCCGCGAGCCGATGTGCGTCGACCCAGTCCGACTCGACGTCGAGCAGACGGGCGAGCTCGCCCGAGTGCGGCGTCAGGACCCGCGGCGCCGGCCAGTCGGCGGGCTCGAGCTCGTGGAGAGCGTCGCCGTCGACCACCGCGGGCACCGCTGCCTCCGCCAGGACGCGCCGGACGAGCTCCTTCGTGTCCTCGCTGCGGCCGAGCCCCGGCCCGATCGCGAGCGCTCCGCCTTTGCCTACGAGGTCGAGCACGTCGTCCGCCGCGTCCGCCGTCAGCAGCCCCTCGTCGTCCTCCGGTAGGGGCCGCTTGACTGCCTCGAGGACCCAGTGCTCGAAGACCGGGATCGCAGACTTCGGGCCTGCCAGCGCCACGTAGCCTGCGTCGGCGCGTAGCGCGGCGAGCGCGCTCAAGCACGGCGCGCCGGTCATGCCCGGCGAGCCGCCCACGACGACGACGTGGCCCGCGGTGTACTTGTTGTCCTCGGGAGACCGGCGCGGGACGGCACTGAGGATCTCGCTCGTCGCGAGCGAGTTCCTCGTCTCGATGGGCTCGAGCCCGATGTCGGCCACGACGACCTCGCCCGCGTGGAACCGCCCCGGCGACACCTCGTGACCCACCTTGCGCCCATGGAAGGTCACGCTGACGTCGGCGCGAACGGCCACGTCCAGACACCTCGCCGGTCGAGGCGTTGACCCCGGAGGCGATGTCGACGGCGAGCAACCCCCGCGCCGGAATCGTTGATCGCCTCGATCAGCCGCGCGGCGTCCGGCCTCGGCTCGCCGTGAAACCCCGTTCCGAACAGCGCGTCGAGAACGACCTCGGCGCCCTCGGGCTCGTCCGCCACCTCCGCGTCCTTCCCGGCAGCGCGCAGGACCTCGGCCGCGATCCGGCCGTCGCCCCCGTTCTTGCCGCCGCCGCAGACGGCCACGAAGCGCGTCGCGTCCGGCCACCGCCGCATCGCCTCCTCGGCGACGGCACGGCCTGCCCGTTCCATGAGCTCTTCCTCGGAGCCCGGATAGCGCTCCTCCGCAGCGCGCATCTCGTCAGCGGTGTACAGGGGCTCAAGCATCCGGCGAGACGAGGCAAACGGCGGCCGCCAGCTCACGCGAATGCGTCATCGAGAGGTCGATCTGCCCGGCGCCGACCTTCTCGGCCCACTTCTGGGTGCGGCCGGTCAGCGCGACCCCGGGCTTGGGCCGCCCGCGGATCTCGATCTCCCGCCAGGTGAAGAGGACCCCGGAGCCGAGCGCCTTGCCGACTGCCTCCTTCGCCGCGAAGCGCGCGGCGTAATGCTGGGCCGGGTTTGCCCTCGAGTCGCAGTAGGCCTGCTCTGCCTTCGTGAAGCAGCGATCCTTGAAGCCCGGATAGCGGGCGAGAGCCCGCTCGACGCGGTCGATCTCGATCAGGTCGACGCCGATCATCATGCGGGCACCACAATGGCCGTCATGGACGGCGAGTCTATTCGCGTCACCCGCTCGGTCTCGATCCCGCTCTCGGAGATCCAGCTTCGCTTCTCGCGCTCCAGCGGGCCGGGCGGCCAGCATGCTCAGAAGTCCGAGACGCGCGTCGAGGCGCTCTTCGACGTCGAGGCCTCGGCCTCGCTCACGCCGCAGCAGAAGAACCGCGTATTGCGGAAGACGGGGCCTGTGCTGCGTGCAATCGCCCAGGACGAGCGCAGCCAGGCCCGAAACCGCGAGCTGGCCGTCGAGCGGGTCGCAGAGCAACTGCGGGAGGCGCTGAAGATCAAGCGCCGCCGGGTGGCGACGAAGCCGTCGGCCAGAGCCAGGCAACGACGCCTCGACACCAAGCGCAGGCGCGCGGAGACGAAGCGCCTCCGGCGGCCCCCCTCGTGATGGGTTACGCGGTGACTTCGTGCAGCGCGCGCGGCCTGACGTAGCTGCGCATCAACTTGCGGGCGTAGAGCCGCTCGTTCGCTGCGCGGTAGAGCGCAAGCGCGTTGTCGCCGTCGTGCGGGTAGATGGCCCAGCCTACGGTCGCCTTGGCGCGTCCCGTCCCGAGGGTCCGTTCGAGCTCGGTCGCCCGCCTCGTGGCTTCCGTCGAAGCCTGGATGGCGACCAGCACGGCGAACTCGTCGCTTCCTACACGGGCGACGTCGTCGCCGGGGCTCACTGCGCCGGCCAGGTTCTCCGCCAGCTTCCGCAGCGCCTCGTTTCCCGCGGCGAAGCCTTCGTCCCGGTTGAACTCGCCGAGCAAGTCCATGTCGGCAAGGAGCAAGGCGAACGGAATCCCGGATGCGAGCCGGCGGGTGATCGCAGCCTCGAACGCACGCGTATTCGGCAGGCCGGTCAGGGTGTCGCGCTCGGCGAGAACTCTCAGCTCGCCCATCATCGTTCGGTTACGACTTGCGAACCAGCCGATCAACGCACCGATGCAGACGTAGGTCGCCAGGCGGGTGAACGTCCCGGCGGTCAGGATCTCGTGTGACGGCATCCTGGGATTGAGGAGCACTCCCGAGACGTAGAGAGCGGTCGCCACCGTGCCTGCCAGAGCTCCCAGAGCAGGACCTCTGGCCATCGCGGCGAGCGCGATCGAGATGTAGAAGAAATGGCCGAGTCCGAGGCCGGGCCGCTCGTAGATCACGAACAGCACGAACACGAGCGCCGAGCTCATGAGCGCGCCAATGATCAGGGGTCGCCGGGTGATGGCCGCAGGCATCAACCCAAGCTTCGCCGCTCCGGGGAAGCGGCGCGTCCCTCTAAAGAGGTACCTCGCTAACTACTCGACGGTGACGGTCTTGGCCAGGTTTCGAGGCTGATCCACGTTCATCCCCTTGAGCCTGGCAATGCGGTACGCGAGCAGTTGGAGCGGAAGAATCGCCAGTGCCGCCTGCAGGAACGCCGGCGTCTTCGGCACGTAGATGACGTCGTCCGCGTGATGCTGGATGTCCTCGTTGCCGTCCGTGGCGATCGCGATCACCTGCGCCCCGCGTGCCCTCGTCTCCTGGATGTTCGAGACGACCTTGTCGTAGACGTGCGAGTCGGTCGCAACGCAGACGACGGGCGTCTCGCTGTCGAGGAGCGCGATCGGCCCGTGCTTCATCTCGCCGGCGGAGTACGCCTCCGTCGGGATGTACGAGATCTCCTTCAGCTTCAGGGCCCCCTCGAGCGCGACGGGCAGGCCGATGTGGCGGCCGAGGTAGAGGAAGAAGGGCTTCTCGTAGTGCCGCTGGGCGATCTCCTCGATCGGATGGTCACCGTCGAGGAAGGCCTGCATCTTCTCCGGAAGCGTGTAGAGCTCGTCGATGATGAACTCGATCTCCTCCTCGGGGATCGTCCTCTTCACCTTGGCGAGCTTCAGTGCGAGCAGGTCGATGAGCGCAACCTGGGCGGTAAACGTCTTGGAGGCGGCGACCCCCACCTCGAGCCCCGTGCGCGTGTACAGCACCGAGTCGACCTCGCGCGTGATCTGCGAGCCCATGTGATTCGTGATCGCGACCGTGCGTGCGCCCTTCTCGCGGGCGACCTTCATCGCCGCGAGGACGTCGGCGGTCTCGCCGGACTGTGAGATGCCGATCACGAGCGTGTCCTTCGACAAAACTGGGTTTCGATAGCGCCACTCGCTCGCGATGTCGGGCTCGACCGGAATGCGCGCCCACTCTTCGATCACGTACCGGCCGACGACCCCCGCGTGGTACGAGGTCCCGCAGGCGAGGATCACGATGCGCCGCAGGTTGCGGATCTCCTTGTCGGAGAGCCCGATCCCTTCGAGGACGAGCTTCCCGTGGCGAACGCGGTCGCCGATCGTCTCGCGCACGCCCTCCGGCTGCTCGTAGATCTCCTTGAGCATGAACGTCTCGTAGCCAGACTTCTCGGCCTGCTCGTCGTCCCAGTCGACCTCGATCACGCTCCGCTCGACCGGGCCCTCCTCCACGCTCGTGAAGACCGCGCCGTCAGGCGTGATCGACACGATCTCGCCGTCTTCGATCAGCTGGATGTTGCGCGTCTCGCGCAGGAAGGCGGTCGATGCGGAGGCGAGGAACATCTCGCCGTCGCCGACGCCGACCAGCAGCGGGCACTGGACGCGAGCGCCGACGAGCTCCTGCGGGTGGTCTTTGTGCACGACCACGAAAGCGAAGTGGCCCTCGAGCTCGCGATAGGCGGCACGAACCGCCTCCGTGAGGTTGCCGTCGTAGTGGCGCTCGATCAGGTGGACGACCGTTTCGGCGTCCGTCTCGGAGCTGAACTCGTGCCCGTCCTTCTGCAGGGAAGCCTTGAGCTCGCGGAAGTTCTCGACGATCCCGTTCAGGGCGATGGCGACCTTGCCGCCGTCGCAGCCCGCGAGCGGGTGGGCGTTCTCCTCGGAGACACGGCCGTGCGTCGCCCAGCGCGTGTGCCCGAGGCCGATCGACGATGCGGAGCCGTTCGACTTGGCGGCCGTCTTCAGCTTCGCGAGGTTCCCGACGGCGCGCACGTAGTCGAGCTCCCCGTTCTCGAGGAGCGCTAGGCCGGCCGAGTCATATCCGCGGTACTCCAGGCGTTCGAGCCCCTGGATGAGAAGCGGTTTGGCGACCCGAGGGCCGACGTATCCGATGATTCCGCACATGCGAGCCCCCCTCCCTGCTAAATGCGCAAGAGCCCGGCAGTCGCGATCTCCCGCGTTGGAGATCGGTCAACCGAGCTCGGATCGAACGAGAGCGCTAATTTTACCACAGAGCTCGTCAGCTTCAAGACGTGTTTCCGCTTCGGCGAGCACCCGTACGACAGGCTCGGTCCCGGACGGCCTGACGAGCACACGCCCCGTGCCCTGCAGTGCCTCGTTCATGCGCTCGACCTCCTGCAGGACAGGCACCGTCAGCTCCATCGTGACAACAGGCACATTTTCTTTCGCCTGCGGATAGCGCTGCAGGACGGACACGGCCTCGCGCAGCGTGCGTCCCTTGATCGCTTGACACAGCAGGAGCCCGGCGGCCAGGCCGTCACCGGTCACGTGGTCGCGCAAATAGATGATGTGACCCGACTGCTCGCCGCCCAGGATGCCTCCTTCCTTGCGCAGCGCCTGCAGGACGTAGCGATCGCCGACCGGTGTCGTGACGACTCGGATCCGGTGTTCCCCCATCAGGCGGTGGAAGCCGAGGTTCGTCATCACCGTGACGGCGACGAGGCCGACCTCGAGGTGGATCGCGAGCACGGCGAGGATCTGGTCGCCGTCGACCGCCTCGCCCTCCGCGTCGACCGCGAGCATGCGATCGCCGTCACCGTCGAAGGCGATTCCGAGGTCGTAGTCACCCTCGGCAACCACGGCCTGCAGCAGTGAGAGGTCGGTCGCCCCGCAGCCCTCGTTGATGTTCGTCCCGTCAGGAGTAGCGGCTACGGGATCGACGCTGGCCCCCAGGCTCTCGAACGCCTTCGGCGCGATGTTCGAGTACGCGCCGTTGGCGCAGTCGAGTGCGATGCGAAGCCCGGTGAGATCGCTGCCGAAGCGCTCGACGATGTGCTCGAAGTAGCTGTCGGGGGCAATGCTCACGTGGTCGATCCGACCCGCGGCGCGACTGGCGACCGGCTCGTCGAGCAACGCCTCGATCTCCTCCTCCGACTCGTCGGAGAGCTTCTGTCCGTCCTTGTCGAAGAGCTTCACGCCGTTGTACTCGGGCGGGTTGTGGGACGCCGAGATGACCGCGCCGAGGTCGAGTGAGAGCAGCGCGACCGCGGGCGTCGGCAGCACGCCGGCGAGGACTGCGTTCCCGCCTGCGATGGCGACCCCCTTCGCAAAAGCCTCCTCCAGCTCGACGCCGGAGGCCCGGGTGTCTCGCCCGACGAACACACGGCCGCGACCGGACCAGAGCGCAGCGGCGTACCCGAGTCGCTCGACCAGGTCCACGGTGAGGTCCTTGCCGACGACACCCCGCACGCCGTCGGTCCCGAAGTGCTTACGAGCCAATTAGCGCTTGGAGAACTGGGGCGCCTTACGCGCCTTGTGCAGACCGGCCTTCTTGCGCTCGACCTTCCGTGCGTCGCGCGTCAGGAACCCCTCGCGCTTGAGGGGGATGCGCAACTCGGGGTCGGCCTCGACGAGCGCGCGGGCGATGCCGTGTCGGACGGCGCCTGCCTGGCCGGTCGGGCCGCCGCCGTTGACGCGCACGCGGAGGTCGTACCGGCCCTCGGCGCCTGCGAGCTTGAGCGGCGACAGCACGATCGTGCGGTGCGTCGCGCGCGGGAAATAGTCCTCGATCGTGCGCCCGTTGATCCAGGTCGCGCCGTCGCCCGGGCGCAGGATCACCCGGGCAACCGAGGTCTTGCGCTTGCCGGTGCCCTGGTAGGTGGCCTGCTCAGCCATGGCCGTTCTCCAGCGGCAGCGCCTTCGGCGCCTGCGCGTCGTGCGGATGATCGGGACCGACGTAGATCTTCAGCTTCGTCAGCTGGGCGCGCCCGAGTCGGGTTCTCGGCAGCATGCCCCGGACCGCCTTGCGCAGCACCTCGGTCGGCCGGCGCTCGAGCTCCTCGCGAAGCGTTCGCTTGCGGAGCCCGCCCGGATACCCCGAATGCCGGTAGTACATCTTCTCGTCCAGCTTCTTGCCGGTCACGTGGATCTTCTCGGCGTTGACGACGACGACGAAGTCACCCGTGTCCACGTGCGGCGTGTACTGGGGCTTGCGCTTGCCGCGCAACGTGTCGGCGATCTGGGTCGCCAGGCGCCCAAGGGTCTTCCCCTCGGCGTCCACGACGTACCAGAGGCGCTCGATCTCTCCCGGCTTTGCGTTGTATGTCTTTGTCATAGAAACGGCGGGACCTGGCGCCCGCCGAAGCGCGATTCTACCAGGGATCAGGGCGAAATCGGCTCGGCGGGCCTGACCCGGGTGATGAGGAAGGCGGGCGCCAGCGCCAGCACGGTTGCTCCGATCGCCAGTGCGGCCACGCCGAGGACGTCGAGCGCCACTCCGCCGGCGAGCGCGAGGCCGGCTCCCAGCAGGCCTGCGAGCAGATCGTTGAAGCCCAGGAGCTTCCCGCGCTCAACAGGCGAGGTCTTGTCCGCGAGCTCGGCGGTCGCCGCGACGAACGAGAAATTCCAGCCCAGGCCGAGGCCGAAGAGGAGGACGGCAGTCATCCAGACCCCGTCGAAGAAGAGCAGCCCCGAGCACGAGGCCGCGACGATGAAGAGCCCGCCGATCAGCGCGATGCGCCGGCCGATTCGATCGATCAGCGTCCCGACGACGAGGACGAGCGCGTACATGCCGAGGACATGCGCGCCAACGATGGGAAAGACGGCTTCCTGGGAGTGATGGTGGTGATCGACGACGACGTAGCCGGTGAGGTTCATCACCGAGACCATGACCATGAAGCTCGCCAGCGCCGCGATCATGGCCGGAATCACTCCGGGGCGGCGGATGATCTCGCTGAGGGGAGCGGCCGGCCCGGACGGCGACGCCCCAGACGCTCCGGAGATCCGCTCGCCGATCACCTTGGGGTCGGGCCGAATGGCGAGGGCGATCAGCATCGAGACGATCGACAGCCCGCCCGCCGCCAGCCACGGCACGGTCAGGGTGTCGGCATCGACCTCCTTGCCCGCGAAGAGCGGGCTGAAGACGGCCGGCCCGAGAATGGCGCCGAACACGGCGCCGAAGAGCACCAGCGAGATCCCGCGTGCGCGGCGCTCGGGCGGGTACATGTCGCCCGCCGCCGTGCGGATCAGCAGGTTCGTCGCGCCCTGGGCGCCGATCATCATGAAGCCGAGAATCACGAGCGGCGTCGAGTCCCAGCGGGTCGCCGCCGCGGTCAGAGCGCAGCCGATCGCACCGACCACGAGCCCGCCGACGATCACCGGCACGCGCCCGAAGCGATCCATCGCGCGGCCCGCGGGCAAAGCGGTCAGCGCCGCCGCAGTGAGGAAGATCGCTGGGCCGAGCCCGAGCAGGGCCTCGAACCCGGTCACGAGGACGAACGTCAGCGACGCGACCGCCGCCACCAGTTGGAGCACGGTCAGGTTCACCGCCGTGACGGCGGCCAGCAGAATCGTGTTTCGCCGGACCGGCAGGTCAGACGAGGCGGGCAAGTCCCTCCCGGAAGGCCTCGGCGCCACCGTGCGACGGATGCCGCACGTACGGCGCGCCGAGCGCCGTCTCGGCCAGCCGGCCGACCGACACCACACGGCGCTTCCGGGCCAGCTCGTCCGCGAAACCTCTGGCGTCCACGACCTCCGCACGCGTGGGCGGGCGGTTGGAGTGCGGCTCACCGCGCCGGTGCGGATGGGTCGGAACGACGTTCCAGAGGAGCACCTGCTCCTCGAGCCCGAGCTCGGCTAGGACGCGGTGGACGATGGTCGCCGTGGCCTCGGCAGGGCCTGCGCCGGTGAGTTGCCGCTCCGACGTGAACGGCAGCCCGCTGACACGGGCACCGCGATAACCGGCGGCTTCGCCGACGAGCAGGATCGGCGCCTCCGCGCGTCGCGCGAGGTACGCGGCCAGCCGCTCGCGGAGCGCGGGAGCGTGCGCGTACTGGTTGAACGTCTCGCCGATCCGTGCCGCGGCGAGCCGCTCGACGAGCGAGGAGGGGCCCACGGCGAAAGGTTATTCCCGCGGGGGTGCGGGTACTTAACCATCGTCAGCACTCGCGACGAAAGGAACATGGGCATGAAGCTACAGCGGAGGTATCTGCCGTCCCCGGCAATGGTTGTCGCCTGCCTGGCGCTGCTCGTGGCGCTCGGCGGCACGAGCTACGCAGCAATCAAGCTGCCGCGGAACAGTGTGGGGAACATTCAGCTGAAGCGCGGCGCTGTGACCGGGATCAAGGTGAGGAGCAACACGCTGACCGGCACGCAGATCAACGAGTCGCGTCTCGGCCGCGTGCCGTCCGCAGCCTCGGCAGCTACGGCCGCTACTGCGACGACCGCGACGACCGCGGCGAGCGCACCGGTCTCGCGGCTCGATTACCGTCGGCTGTCGTGGCCGTCCCCTCAGGAGGGCGGAGTCGTCACGCGTGGGACGGTCAACTGCCCCACCGGGCTGAACCCCACCGGCGGCGGGGCCAAGCTGGCCGAGCCAATCAACGGGATCGTCATCGACTCGAACCCTGTCGGGAAGACCGGCTGGGAAGTGACGGCCTATTCCGACAGCACGCAGAACATGACGGTCTACGTCATCTGCGCGCAGGCCGCGACGACGACGCCCTAACTGATCTCGGAGCCCGCTCGCCCAGGCGGGCGGGCTCTGCCTACCCCGCCGATGCCTCGTGCTCCCACAGCCGGTTCAGGTGTCCCTGCGCGTAGGGGATCTCGAACGGCAGCAGGACGAGCGCGACCAGGAAGAGCACGAAGCCGAGGACATGGTTGATCTTGGGCTCGTTCCCGGCCAGCTCCTGTGCTTTCTGGATCCGGCGGTAGAAGCGCCACTGCGAGATGAACGGCGGGATGACCAGGAGCCAGCCGACCGAAACTGCCAGCGTCGCCAGGCCGGCGCTGACCCGAACCGGATTCGACGGCGCCTCGAGGGTCTCGCCGTATTCGTTCAGATCGCCGTTCGAGACGTAGTACCAGTAGAGGTAGTAGATGCCCAAAGTGACGATCGCGAGCACGAACGCGACCCAGGGCCGGCGCAGCTTGATGTCAACTCCCCGAACGGAGACGTGACGCGCCACGCGCGCAAGCCTATTCCCACTGGAGACGGCGTGCGCGTCAGGCGACGAGGGCGATCAGAAGCGCGATCCCGAGGACGACCGCGACGACGAGCAGCACCAACGTGATCGCGGCGCCGACGAGGATCCGCCTCGCCTCGTGCGTGAGGCGTGCCGGAAGCGGCCGGTCGTCATCCGCCGTCAGCAACCGGAACGCTCGGCGAAGCACCCAGATCCCGAGGAGCCGGTGGAACACGCCCCCCGAAGGCTAAGGGAGACACGACTCCTTCCGTCTCGAGCTAGCCGCCAAGATCGATCTCGAGCTGGATGCAAAGCGGGCCGGTCGGCCCGCGCCGCCGCGCTGCTACTCCCACTCGATGGTGCTGGGCGGCTTCGACGAGATGTCGAGCGCGACGCGGTTCACGGCCGGGATCTCGTTGATGATCCGGCTGGAGATCGTCTCCAGCAGGTCGTAGGGCAGGCGGGCCCAGTCGGCGGTCATCGCGTCCTCGGACGTGACCGCGCGGATCACGATCGGATAGGCGTAGGTGCGCTCGTCGCCCTGGACGCCGACGGAGCGGATCGCGGGCAGGACGGCGAAGCTCTGCCAGAGGTCTCGGTAGAGGCCGGCGCGGCGGATCTCCTCCTGCAGGATCGAGTCGGCTTCACGCAGGATCTCGAGCCGTTCCTCAGTGACGTCGCCGATGATGCGGATCGCGAGCCCCGGCCCCGGGAACGGCTGGCGCCAGACCATCCGCTCGGGTAGCCCGAGCTCCTCGCCGACGCGCCGCACCTCGTCCTTGAACAGCAGCCGCAAGGGCTCGACGAGCTCGAGGTCCATTTCCTCGGGAAGACCGCCCACGTTGTGATGGGACTTGATGATCGCGGCGACGCCGTCACCGGACCCGCCGGACTCGATCACGTCCGAGTAGAGCGTGCCCTGGACGAGGTACTTGACCGTGCCCAGCTTCTCCGACTCCGCCTCGAAGACGCGGATGAACTCCTCGCCGATCGCGCGCCGCTTGTCCTCGGGGTCGGTGATCCCCTCCAGGCGCGCGAGGAAGCGCTCCTCCGCGTCGACGTGCACGAGCGGGACGTGGAAGTGGTTCCCGAACGTCTCGACGACCTGGATGGCCTCGTCCTTCCGCAACAGCCCGTGGTCGACGAAGACGCAGGTCAGCTGGTCGCCGATCGCCTTGTAGACGAGCAGGGCCGCAACCGCGGAGTCGACACCGCCGGAGAGCGCGCAGAGCACGCGTTGGCTCCCGACTTGGGCCCTGATGCGCTCGACCTGCTCCTCGATCACGGCGGCGGCGGTCCAGGTGGGCGGCGCGTCGGCGACCGTGTAGAGGAAGTTCTTCAGCAGGTCGTTGCCGTACGGCGTGTGCACGACCTCCGGGTGGAACTGGACGCCGTAGAGGCCGCGGTCGGGATCCTCGAAGGCGGCGATCGGAGTCGAGGGGGATGATGCGACGACTCGCGCGCCCTCGGGTGGCGCAGTCACCGAGTCGCGGTGGCTCATCCACGCCACCTGCTCGGACGGGAGGTTCGTGAAGAGGGCGCCCTCCTCGGCCTTGACGTCGGTCTTGCCGAACTCCGAGACGCCGGTTCGCTCGACTCGTCCCCCGAGGTCCTGCGCCATCAGCTGCATGCCGTAACAGATGCCGAGCGTCGGGATGCCGAGCTCGAAGATCTTCGGGTCGACCCTGGGAGCACCCTCGGCGTAGACCGAGGCCGGGCCACCCGACAGGACGAGCGCCAGCGGGTTCCTGGCGCGCACCGCCTCGGGCGAGATCGAGTGGTGGACGAGCTCGGAGTAGACACGGCACTCGCGTACGCGCCTGGCGATCAGCTGCGAGTACTGGCCGCCGAGGTCCAGAACGAGCACCGGCCGCTCCTCGGCGGCCGGCTCTGGCGTCGGGAGCGGGACGACGTTACTCATCCCATCCCGATTTTCTGGGCCTGCTGCAGGATCTTGCCCTCGTTCTTGATCGACGGCGCCAGCATGACCTCGGCCTTTTGAAAATCGTGGATCGACTCGTAGCCGCACGTCGCCATCGACGTCCGTAGGGCGCCCATCAGGTTCAGCGTCCCGTCGTTCTCGCGCGCGGGTCCGACGACGATCTCCTCGAGCGACGCCACCTGCTCGGTCTGGACGCGTGCGCCGCGCGGGAGCGTCGGGTGGAAGGTCGCCATGCCCCAGTGATAGCCGCGGCCGGGAGCCTCCTTGGCGCGAGAGAGCGGAGAGCCGACCATGACCGCATCCGCGCCGCACGCGACCGCCTTCGCGATGTCGCCCCCCGTGCGCATGCCGCCGTCGGCGATCACGTTCACGTACTTGCCGGTCTCGAGCAGGTGCTGGATCCGCGCGGCAGCCGCGTCGGAGATGGCCGTCGCCTGTGGAACGCCCACGCCCAGGACGCCTCGCGTGGTGCACGCATGGCCGGGGCCGACGCCGACGAGGACGCCCTCGGCTCCTGTGCGCATCAGGTGCAGCGCGGTCTGGTAGGACGCGCAGCCGCCGACGAGCGTCGGAATCGGCAGGTCGGCGATGAACTCCTTGAGGTTGAGCGCCGACCCGTTGGACGACACGTGCTCGGCGGAGACGACCGTGCCCTGGATGACCAGGATGTCGAGCCCGGCCTCGAGCACGAGCTCGTAGTGGTCGCGCACCTTCTGCGGCGTGAGCGAGCCTGCGGCGAGCACGCCCGCGCGCTTGATCTCCTCGATGCGCTCGGCCATCAGCTTGGGCTCCGGCGGGCGCGCGTAGATCTCCTGGAGCCCTCGCGTTGCCTTGTCCTTCGGAAGCTTGGCGATCCGCTCGAGCTCGGCGTCGGGATTCTCGTAGCGGGTGTAGATCCCCTCGAGGTTGAGGACGCCGAGCCCGCCCATCTTGCCGAGCTGGATCGCCGTCGCGGGCGAGACGACACCGTCCATGGCCGAGCCGATGAGCGGGAGCTCGAGCAGGTGCGGGCCCAGCTTCCAGCCGATGTCAACGTCCTGCGGGTCGCGAGTCCGGCGACTCGGGACGATCGCGATGTCGTCGAACCCGTACCCCTGACGCGCCTTCTTGCCGCGACCGATCTCTACGTCCACGGAAGACCCCCCTCAGGATGCAAAAAACCCAGGCTCGGTACGTCGCCTGGGCCGGAAAAAACGTTTGTGCCTTCGCCTCTCAAGTGGCAGTCGATCGTACCACCTCCTCAGGACGCGACCGGCTCCAGCTCGGAAACCTCGACCGCGCTCGCCAGGCGGCTCGCCTCCCGTGGGTCGAAGCGGCCGGCTCCGATCTCGAGCGTCGAGGCCGCTCCCGCGCCGACCGCGCTCCGCAGCGCCTCGTCCAGAGGCTTGCCCACGAAGCGAGCGGCCAGGAAACCGGCGAGGAGCACGTCCCCCGAGCCCACCGTCGAGGCGGCCTCGATTCGCGGCGCAACCGCGCGTAGACGCTTCAGCTCGCGTTCCTCTCTCAGCAGGGCAAAGCATCCGGACTCCTGCGTGATCAAGACGTTCCTCGCGCCCAGCTCGTGGATGTCGTCGAGGGCCTGCGTGAAGTCCTGGTCGTCATGGAACTCCTGGCCGGCCAGAGCCTCGGCCTCGCGCTGGTTCGGGGAGACGAGCATCGGCTCGGCGCTCGCGCCCAGCCGCAAGGGCTCGCCCTCGGAGTCCAGCACCGTCTCGATCTTGCGCTTGTTGAGGTCGCGGATCGCCTCGGCGTAGAAGTCCTCCGAGACACCGCGGGGCAGGGAGCCCGCAAACACGACGGTGTCGGCACCGCGCGCCAGGTAGTGGATCTTCTCGCGCAGCAGCTCGAGTTCCTCGGGCTCGACCTGCGGGCCCCACTCGTACACCTCCGTGTAGGCGGACGCCGTCGGGTCGACGACGGCGGTTGACGTGCGCGACTCGGCTTCGATGCGCACGAAGTCGTTCAGGATCGCTTCGCCGGTCAGGTCCTCGATGATGCGCTCGCCGGTCCTGCCCCCCGCGAGCCCGGTCGCGACCACGGGAACGTCGAGGAGCTTCAGCGCCCTGGCGATGTTGATCCCCGTGCCGCCGGCCAGCGTGAGGCCTGCGCTCGCACGGTGGCGCTGGCCGCGCTGGAAGTTCGGCACGGTCAGCGTGCGGTCGAGCGCGGCGTTCAAGGTGACGGTGACGATCAAGAGACCCAGCTCCAGACGTTGCGGCCGGTTTCCCCTGAATACCACTTCGCGCGCTCCAAGGGTCCCGGGCTCTCGACCGAGCGAGAAGCGACGAGCGGCGCGCGGGCGACGAGCCGGCCCCGATCGAAGACGCGCACCTCGCCGAGCGGGTCCCCTTTCTGGACGGGCAGATCGACAGCCGTGGGAGCAACGATGCGCTCGACGAAGCGCTGGTCGACGCGCGCGGCATACCGAAGCGGGCGCTCGACGACGAGGTCGACCTTGCCCCGTCCGTACGGCGTCTCGGCCTGTGCGTAGACGCTTCCGGGCCGGACGAGCTGCACGAGTCGGAAGCGTTCGAGGCCGTAGCGCAGGAGCGTGCCGAGATCGGCGTTCCGCTGCGCACGCGTCCGCCCACCGAGCAGGGTCGCGTACACGGTCACGCCCGTCCCGCGCGCGGCCGCCACCTGCGACCAGCCCGCGGCCTTCGTATGACCGGTCTTGACGCCGACGAGCCCGGGGAACTCGCCCAGCAGGTCGTTCCACGTGTGCAGCCGGCGGCCGCCCGAGATCGTCTCCGTCTGCTCGTCGACGAGGGAGCGGATGAGCGGTTTGCGCATGGCGATGCGAGCGAGCTCGGTCACGTCGCGCGCGCTCGAGACATGGCCGAAGACATCGAGGCCATCCGGCCTAACGAAGCGCGTGTCGGCGAGCCCCCACTGTCGGGCTCGAATGTTCATGACACGGACGAAACGGGCTGCGTCTCCCCGGCCCACGTGGTAGGCGAGCGCCCAGGCGGCGTCATTGGCGCTCTGGATGAGCGACGCCTCGATCAGGTCGTGGACGGTGATCCGCTCGCCGGCTCGGAGATTGATGGACGACTCGCCGATCGAGGCCGCTTGCGGCGACACAGTCACGACGTCCGTCGGCTTCGTCTGCTCGAGCGCGACGAGCACCGTCATCAGCTTGGTGATGCTGGCGATCGGGAGCTTCTGGCGAGGGGCCTCGGCCGCCAGGACGTGCCCGTCCCGCCCGTCGGCGACGAGATAGGCGCGCGCCTGCACGCTCGGGCCGGCAGCTAGCGCCGAAGGAGTGAGCGAGAGGAAGACCGCGAGACCGAGAAGCCTGAGCTTCACGACCCGCAAACTACCGGGTCGGTGCAGGCAGCCGAATCTGCTGGCCCACGCGGAGAGCTCCGGCGTCGACGCTCGGGTTGAGAACGTGCAGGCGGGCAACCGTCGTGCCGTACCGCTCGGCGATGCCACCCATGGTGTCTCCGGACTCGACCAGATGGAATTTCACGGCGGCGCGTTTGACGCCGACTTTCGCCGGCGCGCGTGGCGCGGGCTTCGCTCGAGCGGCCGGCTCGGAGTCGTCGAGCGCACCGCGGACGATGAGCGCACCGACGGTCACGAGGAGCAGAAGCAGCACCGGTATGGCGTAGCGCCGGGCCTCTGCACGCCAGTCGATGGCGCTCACCAGCCGGCGGCCACCCAGATCTCGCTCTTCAGCCGCGCTGCCTCGGCGGCCGCGGCGGAGCGCCAGTCGGTCTCGGCCGCCGACCGGAAGGCGTAGATGACCGAGCGCGATGCGGCCACGAGCGCGCTGGCCGGCCCGCTCGTGAAGGCGCGCGCGACGTCTCCCGGGGAAGCGCCCTGGGCGCCGACGCCCGGGAGGAGCAGGATCGACTGCGGCAGGAGCCGGCGTGCCTCGCCGACGGCACGCGGATGTGTCGCGCCCACGACGGCGCCGACGCTCGAAAGCCCCCGCTCGCCGACCAGGTCCTCTCCCCACTCCGCGACCAGCTTCGCCACGTGCTGCCAGAGCGGAAGGCCGTCGGAGAGCTTCAGATCCTGGATCTCGCCGCCTTCGTTGGACGTCTTGACGAGGCAGAAGACGCCTGCCCCGTGGCGGCGACAGGCGCCGAGCAGCGGCTCCAGAGAGTCGCGGCCGAGGTACGGGTTGACCGTCAGCGCGTCGGCGAGTGGCGGCGAGCCCTCGAGGTATGCGGCCGCATACGCGCGAGCCGTGGAGCCGATGTCGCCGCGCTTGCCGTCGGCGATGACGAGCAGGCCGGCCTGTCGCGCGTAGGCGCACACCTCTTCGAGGGCGCGCATGCCGTCGGCCCCCAGCGCCTCGAAGAACGCGAGCTGCGGCTTGACAGCCACGGCGTAGGGCGCGACCGCATCGACGATCCCGTTGCAGAAGCGAACGAACGCGTCCGCCGTGTGATCCCGCCCCTGGTGGGCATCGCCGGCCAGCTCGATCGGAAGGAGGTCGCGTTGCGGGTCGAGCCCGACGACGAGCTGGGTTCGCTTACGGTCGATGGCCTCGGCGAGCCGGTCGCCGAACGTCGTCGCCTCGACGCGTTTCGCCGCTTCGAGGTTCGACGCCATCGAGGTTTCAGCCTAGCGAGAGCCTCGGAAAACGGACGAGGGCCGCGCTCTGCGCGGCCCTCGCGAGAAACCTTCGTCCGAGGCGGCTAGAACCCGCCGCCACCGCCGTCTCCGCCGCCGCCGTCTCCGCGGCTGGCGCCGCCGGCCTTGACAGCCGTCTTCAGCTGGCTACCGGCGGAGAACTTCGGAACGGTCGATGCGGGGATCTGCACCTTCTCGGAGGGATTGCGCGGGTTGACGCCCTGCCGCGCCTTGCGGAACTGCGTCGTGAACTTCCCGAACCCGGTGAAGGCGACGTCGTCGCCACCCTTCAGCGCGTCTGTGATCGAGTCGAGGAACGCGTCGACTGCGGCAGCCGCGTCGCGCCTCGACAGGTTTGCCCTAGAGGCCACCTTGTCAACGAACTCCTGCTTTGTCACGTACCTCTCCTCCCTTTGGATGGTTGAGCCAGGGAAAGACCCTAACAGGCTGCCCATTTCGGCTCAACCATGCGGTTTTGCTGCACTTTTCGGCGGCGAAGCGAGCTCTCCTGCCCGAAACAGCGCAACCAAGCGGGTCGCGCGGCGCGCGAGTCCGTCCGCTCCACCCTCTTCGCGGTCGACTACGCAGACGGCAGTTCGGCACTCGAGACCGGCCTCACGGAGGGCCTCGACCGCGGCCACCGCGGCCCCTCCGGAGGTGACGACGTCCTCGATCAGGCAGACCCGCTCACCGGGCTCGAAGGAGCCTTCGAGGCGGTTGGCGGTTCCGTACTCCTTGGCTTCCTTGCGGACGATCACGAACGGCAGGCCGGAGACGAGGGACGTCGCGGCCGCGATCGCGACGGCGCCCAGCTCGGGTGCCGCCAGGCGGACTGCGTCCGGCTCGTGCTCGGCCACGAGCGCTGCCAGCTGCTCTCCGAGCGGCTGCAGCAGCTCCGGCTTCGTCTCGAAGCGGTACTTGTCGAGGTAGTAGCTGGAGTGGCGACCGGAGCGAAGCACGAAATCGCCCTCGAGGTAGGCGGCCTCGCGGATGCCGGCCGCGAGCTCGTCGCGCTTCACCGTGCTGCCCGCAGCGCTTCGCGCGCGTACGGGATCACGACCGCTGCCTCAGGCGAGCCGCCGGCGATCGAGACCATGGAGCCGTCCTCGAAGTAGAGGTCGATCCGCTGGTCTCGGCGGAAGAATCGGTCGTAGAGGCCGATGCCGAGGAGCGTCCCGATCACGGCGCCGAAGGCGAGAGCGCTACGACGACCCACTGGGCTTTGCTTTCGGCGTCGATTTCTTGGCTGGAGCCTTGCGCCTCTTCGGCTTCTCGCCGGCGGAGCGAAGCGCCGACCTCAGGTCGTAGAACACGAGCCCTGCCGTCGGCTCCGGCGACGTGACGGCTGCGAGCGTCTGCTCAGCCTCCCGGACGATGAAGACGCTGCCGTCCGCCGTCGCCGCTTCCAGCTGGGTGAGCTTCGCCTCGTCGTCGGTGCGGACGACCTCGGCCTGCTCCCAGAGGAGCTTGGCGGCAACGGCAAATCCCTCGGCGCGCTCGGCAGGAAGCGTCGAGGCGAGCACCTTCCCGCCGCCGTCGAAGAGCACCGCAGCCCGCACCTGCGAGGAGATGTCGGTCAGCTCGGAGAGGGCTTTTTCGGCGATCGCCACGCCGAGAAGCTAACACCGCGTCGAAACTGTGCGCATGCGCGAGCTGTTCGCCAAGTTCTTCAACGACCGCGGAACCCACCTCGCGGCGATGATCGCTTACTTCGCGCTGCTCTCTTTCGTGCCGCTTCTGTTCCTGGCGCTCGCCCTGCTCGGCCTCTTCGGCCGGGCCGACGAGTCGAGCTTCCTCGTCACGGAGCTGAACAAGACGTTCCCGGAGTCGTCGGTCGACAGCATCGTCCGCGTCGTCGAGCAGATCCAGGACAACGCGGCGACGCTCGGGATCGTGGGCGCGGTGTTCGTCCTGTGGGGGTCGCTCTCGCTGTTCAGCGTGCTCGAGTCGGCCTTCAACGTCGTCTACGGGAAGCCGAACCGCTCCTTCTTCCACGGCAAGGCGCTCGCGTTGCTCTTTCTCGTCGGGTCGTTGATCACGCTCTTCGTCGGCCTGCTCATCGGCTCCGTCGGTGTGGCCGTCTTGGAGCGCTTTGCCGGCGACGTCTTCGGGAACTCGTACGTCGCCCTCGTGCTGACGATCGGGATCTCGACGCTCTTCGTCTTCGTTTTCCTGTTCTCCGTCTACTACCTGCTGACGAACGAGAAGCTGAGCTTCAGGGAGGTACTGCCGGGCGCGGTTGTCGCGACTGTCGCGCTGGAGGCGAGCTTCCAGATCCTGCCGCTCTATCTGTGGCTCTCGAAGGACGTGATCGCACTGCAGGCCTTCGGCGCTACCGCGGTGCTCCTCGTCTGGCTCTATCTGATGTCCAACGTGATCGTGTTCGGGGCCGAGATCAACTGGTGGGTTGCTAGGAAACACCGAGCGGTCGAGGCTGAGGAAGCCCCCGGCCTCGCTTAACGAGCCATGTCCGGTGCCTGGCACCGGACATGGTGGTTCAGGACAGTGCGCGGGCGGCCCGGGCGCGATGCGAGTTCTCGGCCTTCCACTCGTTGCCGAGCTCAGCGACGGTGCGCTCTTCGCCGTCCGGGATGAAGACCGGGTCGAACCCGAAGCCTTCCTCGCCGCGCGGCTCTTCGGCGATCCGGCCCTCGAGAATGCCCGTGCCGCGAAGCTCCGCGCCCTCGGGCGACAGCGCGACGAGCTCGCAGACGTAACGCGCGCCCCGGGCCTCGCGCTCCACTCCGTCGAGCGCTTCGAGCACCCGCTCCACGTGCGCGCCTCCTGCCCACCTCGCCGACTTCAGGCCGGGAGCACCGCCAAGCCGAGCGACCTCGATCCCCGAGTCCTCGCCGAGAGCCCAGGCGTCTGCCGGGCCGACCTCACGGCCGAAACGAGCCTTCGCCCGCGCGTTCTCGTAGTAGGTCTCGCCATCTTCCGGCGGAAACTCTTCGGCGTCGAGGAGCTCGAGCTCCCAGCCCGGAAGCGCGTCTCTGAGCTCGGCCAGCTTGTGCGCGTTCTGCGAGGCGAGGCGGGCCTTCAGCTCAGGCACGGATCGCTTCCACGGCCGCGGCCTGCGCCCGCTCGATCACCTCGATCCCGCTCGCCGACATGTCGAGCAGCGCGTCGAGCTGGTCGCGCGTCAGCGGCGCCCGCTCGGCGGTCGCCTGCACCTCGATCAGCCGCCCGTCGCCGGCCATGACGACGTTGACGTCGACTTCGGCGGCCGAGTCCTCGACGTAGTCCAGGTCGAGCAACGGCTCGCCCGCGACGATCCCGGCCGACACGGCGCCCACCGAATCGGTGAGCGTCTTGCCGAGACCGAAGCGATCCAGGGCGCGACGGGCCGCCACGTACGCCCCGGAGATGGCCGCGCAGCGCGTACCGCCGTCGGCCTGCAGCACGTCGCAGTCGACCCACAGCGTTCGCTCGCCGAGCGCCTCGAGATCGGTCACGGGGCGCAAAGCCCGCCCGATCAGGCGCTGGATCTCGACCGTGCGGCCCTTCTGCTTGCCGGTGCTCGCCTCGCGCTGGGTTCGCTGGCCAGTCGACGCGGGCAGCAGTGAGTACTCGGCCGTCAGCCAGCCTCGGCCCGAGCCCTTCAGCCAGCGAGGCACGCCTTCGTCGATCGAGGCCGTGCAGAGCACGCGAGTCTTGCCACACGAGATGAGTGCGGAGCCATGCGGTTGCTCGAGGAAGTCGGGCTCGATCTCCAGCGGACGAAGCTCGTCCGGGCGGCGGCCGTCGGCGCGACTCAAGCCGCGTCCCGCGCCTTCGGCGCGGTCCCTCGGGGGAAACTCATGTTTCCCCCGAGAGCCCCCTTCTTTAAGAGTCGCCGCACCACGCGCGGCGCCCAGGTCGCCGCGCGCCGCGCGGAGTCCGTTTGGGGAAACCTCCCGGTTTCCCCGAGCCCCTTCCCCACGCCGCTCACGCGGCGGCTGCTTCGAGCTCGGCGAGTGACACGCGATCGACCTCGGTGATCGGCAGCTGCAGAAAGCGCTCGCCGAGGTTCTTGAAGAGGACCGGGTCGCCGGTCGTGAGGAAACGGGCAGCGCCCTCACGCGCTGGGTCGTTCTCGATGCCCTTGCGCTCGAGCGTCTCGGCGACTTCGCGCGCAGTCTCCTCGGCCGAGAACACGAGCCTCACTCCGCGCCCGAACACGCGCTGGAGGATCGGGCGGATCAGCGGGTAGTGGGTGCAGCCGAGAATGACCGTGTCCACGTCGGCCTCCTTCAGCGGCTGCGCGTACTCGCGCACCGCCTCCGTGGTCGCCGCGCCGAACGGCTCTTCGCTCTCGATCAGCGGCACGAGGCGCGGGCAGGCGACAGGAAACAGTCGCGCACCCGCATCGAGAGTGCGGACGAGCTCCTCGTAGCGCCCGGCTTGGACGGTCGCCTCCGTCGCGAGCAGGCCGATGCGCCGATTGCGGGTCGTCTGGACGGCCGCGTGGGCCTCGGGCGTGATGACGCCGACGATCGGGACGTCGAGGCGCTCCTGCAGCTCGGGGAGCGCCGCGGCGGTCGCCGAGTTGCAGGCAGCGACGATCAGCTTCATGCCCTCGCGCTCGAGGTAACCGGCGATCTCGCCCGCGAAGCGGCGAATCTCGTCGAGCGGCCGTGGCCCATACGGCAGCCGAGCCCCGTCTCCGAGATAGACGAAGTCCTCGTGCGGCAGAGTCACGAGACACTCGTGCAGGACGGTGAGTCCGCCCATGCCCGAGTCGAAGACGCCGACGGGCCGGGGGTCCACGTTCGCGATTGTAGGCCTAGGCAACATCTGCCGATGGGTTCTCCGAGGAAGAAGCGACCCGAGCAAGAAAGGATCTCCTCTCTATGCGAATTTCAACCCGCCTGACCCTCGTCGCGTGCGCGAGCCTCGTCGCACTCGTCTCCGCGAACGCGGCCTGGTCGGCGTACGTGCCGAACCTGCTCGTCGCCAGCGAGTTTCAGACCCAGCGCTCCCCGACCGCCCTCGTGATCGGCATCTCCCAGAGCCGTGACGACGAGGCAACCGGGTTCGTCGACATCTCCGTCCCCGCGGGCTACAACGAGCGCCTCGTCGCCCCGCCGGGAACGGTCATCGGCGACGTCGCGGCCACGGCCATCTTCCGCGGATCCGGCAATACGGAAGTCGACGTCACCGGCCAGGTCGTCGTGGCCAATCCGGCCGAGTTCACAGGCGCTCCGAACAACCAGTGCCTCCGCGCGCAGGGGCTCCACACAGCGGTGTGGCTGCTGAACCTGACGGTGCTCGGCACCGCGGTGCGCGTCCCGATCTACGTCGACGACGTGACGACCGAGGCCGGGGTCTCGGCCCACATCAGGTTCTGCCTGGCCGCCGCCGCCGACACGCCGCAAAAGTTTGAGCTGCTCACGACGATCTTCGAGGTACGGAGCGTCTTCACGAACCCGGCCCGGCGCGCCGCGCACCTCTGGAGCGGGACGTTCACGCCGTACGTCCCCGGCACCTCGAGCCCGAACGACGCCGCCACCGTCGAGGCTCGCGCCGTCGTGCCCCTGCCCGTGCTGCTGACGCTGAAGGCGACGCGCAAGGGCCGTGTGGTCACGCTGACGGGCAAGGTCGACCTGCCCGGGAACGCGATCCCGGCGACGGTCGAGATCTGGGCGGGCCCGAGCCCGCGGAAGCTGAAGCGCGTCGCCCGCGTCAGGGTGAAGGCCACCGGGACGTTCACCGTTCGGCGGCCGAGGGTCGGCACGAGGACGCGGATCCAGTACTACCAAACCCGGCTCGACACCCCGTTTGCGAATGCAGAGTCCTTCGGGCACTGCCAGACGCCACCGCCCCGCGCACCGCAGGGCTGCGTCTCGGCGACATTCGCTGCGCTCGCCGTGCGCGGGAGAATCATTCGCACGCGCTTCCCGCGCGGCTAGCGCTAGCGTTCATACAGGTGGCGGCGAAGGTCCGCATCGGCACGTGCTCATGGGCGGACGAGGCCCTCTCGAAGCACTGGTACCCCAAGGGGACGCCGGCGGGCGAGCGCCTCGGCTACTACGCGGAGCATTTCGACACCGTGGAGGTCGACTCCACGTACTACCGGTTGCCCGGCGAGGAGATGGTCGCTCGCTGGGCCGAGCGGACGCCCGAGGGATTCGTCATGCACGTGAAGGCGTTCGGCGTCATGACGCGGCACCCCGTGAAGGCGGAGCAGCTGCCGCCGGACATGCGCAGCGAAGCTCCGCTCGACGATCGCGGGCGCATTGAGCGGCCTTCACGCGAGTTCCGCGCAGAGATCTTCCGGCGTTTCAACGAAGCGCTCGAGCCTCTGCGCGTCGCGGGGAAGCTCGGCGGGATCCTCTTTCAGTTTCCGCCGTACGTGGTGCCGAGGGAATCGTCGCTCGACTACCTCGAGTGGGCCCAGGAGCAGATGGACGGCTACGACATGCTCGTGGAGTTCCGGCACCGCGCCTGGTACGAGGAGGAACAGCGCGACGCAACGCTCGCGTTCCTCGAGCAGCACGGCATGACGCACGTCGTCGTCGACGCGCCGAAGGTGGAGGCGAAGAACGTGCCCAGCACCGTGCTCGCGCTCACGAGCCCGCTGACCTACGTGCGGTTCCACGGGCGCAATGCGGAGACCTGGAACGTCCGCGGCAAGAGCGCGGCGGCGCGCTTCGACTACCTCTACTCCGAGGAGGAGCTCGAGGAGTGGGTCGACCCGCTGCGCGAGCTGGCGGAGAAGGCCGAGCAGGCTTACGTGCTGTTCAACAACAACAACCACAGCCGCGTGGGCGGCCGAGAGCTGGCGCAGGCGCCGACCAACGCAGAGATGCTGCGGGAGCTGCTCGAGAAGCGAGGCGTTCCGGTTACTGCGCCGCCGGCAGAAGCTCGCTCAGCAGCTCGTTGAACTCGTCCGGCTCCTCGAGGTTCGGCAAGTGCCTGGAGCGGTCGAAGACGACGAGGCGACTCTTGGGTGACTCGTCCGCGAACACGCGAGCTTCGTCGACCGGGAAATAGACGTCCGACTCGCCGAGGGCGAAGACGACAGGGAGTGATCGAAGAACGTCGGTGCTGTCCGGGCGATCGCGAATCGCCTCCACTGCGCGCCGCAGCTCGTCCTGATCCCGAGAGAGGGCCATCTGTTGCCCAAGCGCGACCGCCGTCGGCCGGAGCCTGTTCGCCGAAGAGCTTGTCGCGCTGGTTCTCCCAGAGGCCGACGGCGCCATCCTCCTCGATGAGCTCGATCGTGTCGGCGCGACCGGCCCGGCGCTCTGCGGAGTCCGCGTTCGGACGTGCGCCGGCGAGCAATAGAGCCTGCACCCGTTCGGGCACGCGGCGCGCCAGAGCGAGAGCGACGTAGCCGCCCATCGAAGCACCTACGGCGACGAAGTTGCCATCGAGGTCGCCCAGGATTCGCTCGGCCCAGACGTCCATGGAGTTGCCGCCGAGCTCGTAGAGATTCGGCGCGACGACTTCGTGCCCCTCGAGCGCCGGCAGCTGGGGCGCCCACATCCGCTCATCGAGCGGGAAGGCGTGCAGGAGGACGACCTTCATGGATGCTCCACCGTTATCGCTCCCTCGAGCTGACTCGCCTCGTCGGTGCCGAGACCGACCCCCTCGATGCCGAGGATGCTCGCGAGCTCTTCGAGCTGCTCGGCCGGAGGCGGGAGCTCGCCAATCGATTCGGCCGACGGGGCTGCCCTCCGGATCGCCTCCATCGGCGCCCCGGTAGCCGCGCGAGCACGCGGGCGTTGACGCGAAGCGCGACTGCATCCCCGGGCGGCAGCGGGCCATAGTGGTTCGGAACGGAGAGGTACTCGTCCATGAGCCGGCCACGCTCGAAGAGCAATGGTGCGGACGACGGCATCCTCCTCCACGCCGAGCGCGAGGACCACCCCACCCGTGATGTGCGAGAGCTCGGACCCGAGACGGCGCAGCCGTTCGGGCTCCCGCGACGCGACCTCGTTGTAGAGCGCGACCCACCCGTGGCGTGGAGCCGAGACGACGGTTGCCGGCGAGCGGAAGAGACGCGGGACGAAACGCTCGACCGCGGCTGCGATGGTGGTCTGGTCATCGGTCTGAACGTGGACGGAGCCGAACGACTCCTCCGTCGAAGTCTCTCCGAGCCGGCGCTCGAGCGAGTCGAGGGCGGCCGACATCTCTCGCGAGTACTCGGTGAACCCCAGGCGCCGCCAGACGGCCGTGGCGTCCTCGTTCGAGATGTCGACGCCGAGCGTGACGTGCTCGACTCCCTGCTCGCGAAAGAAGCCGAGCAGGTCCCGGACGAGCGCGCTGCCGAGACCATGCCGGCGATGCTCTGGCAGGAGGTAGACGAAGCTGATTCGGCCGAGGCCGTAACGCAGGTCCCCGCGCGCCACCCCGGCGACCTTTCCGTCACGCTCGGCAACGAGCAGCCGACCGTCCGTCAGCCACTCGTCCGGCAACGGCTGCGGCGGAAACGGCCGCCGCCAGAACTCGTCGTCATACGCCGCGACGAGGTCACGCACGGCGGGGAAATCGGCTTCGGTCGCTTCGCGAACGATCACGTCGCCGCTCCGCTCGCCAGCGCCGCGAGGAGGTAGTGCGCGGTCAGGTTCTGGAATGGATCGAAGCGCTCGCCCATCGTGCGTACCTCCTCGGTCGTCAGGTTTCGCCCGTCACCATAGAAAGCCGAGACGGCCTTGCGCACGCCGAGGTCGCCGGCCGGCCAGGCCCGAGGGCGGGCGAGGTGCCGGGCGAGAAACCAGTCGGCGGTCCACTCACCGATCCCGGTCAACGCCGTCAGCTCCGCCTTGACCTCGTCGTCGGGCCGGGCCGCCAGGGCGTACAGGTCGAGGTCGCTCCTCGCGATGCCGACCACGTACTCCGCCTTGCGGCGCGAGAAGCCGAGGGGGGTCAGCTCGTCGGGCTCGGCAAGAGCCATACGCTCGCGAGCCGGAAACGCGTACGCCTCTCCAACCCGTAGGCCGAACTTCTCGATCAGCCGGTTGCGGACGGCGAACGCGGCGAAGAGCGAGACCTGCTGCGCGGTGATCGACGTGACGAGGGTCTCGAACGGCTCGACCGCGATCGGCGGCCGCAACCCGCGAAGCTCAGCGACGAGTGGGCCGAGAACGGGCTCCTGCTCGGCGAAGGCGTAGAACGGATCGAGGTCGAGCTCCGACCCGAGGAGCTTGCGCACGACCGGCTCGGCTGCCGCGTCGAGCGGCTCGGCGTCGACGCCGCCGGGCGCTGCGACGATCCGTACTTCGGTTCCGTCGATCACCCGGTGCAGGCCGCCCTCGTGCCAGAGGTTCGCCTTGTCCGGCCCGAAGGCTCGGTAGCGGGCGGTCGACAGCTCGAAGTCGTAAGGGTCGGGGAGGCGGATCAGGGCCATGCCCGCAACGCTAACGACGGCCTCCTCCCCGACAATGAGCGGAGGGTTCGGCCGCGCGCGTTAGGGCGCTACGAGGAGGGAGTAACCATTTCGTTAGCGAGCGTCTGGGAGATGGATCGGAAGTCCTCGAAAGGCTCGAACGGGGTACCGAGATCGGCGAGGTACGTGGCGAGGCCGCGCGTCGCGAAGACGCGATTGGAGGCGAGGGCGGCGCACCGGTCGGAGTAGCCGTCGCCGATGTAGACCACGTAGCCGGAAGGCAGCGTCGACCGCTTGCACGACTCGTGGCACTCGTCGCAGCCGTCCGGATAGCGCCAGTCGACGATCCAGCCTTCAGGTCGAGCATCGACCCGGTTGGCGTGCAGCTCGACGTCGACGCCCTCGCGCTCCAGCACCGGCGCGATCAGCTCCTCGAAGCCGCTGGAGACGACGTGGACGTCCCAGCCGCCGCTCTGGGCCGCGCGCACGAAGTCCGCGAAACCAGGCCGGATGCGCACGCGATCGAGCACCCAGGCGACGACCTCGTCCAGCGGAGCCGTCACGGGCGCGAACTCGCGCGTGATCACCTCGCGGAGCGGCATCGTGCCGCTGTCGAGCCCGTCCTCCACCTCCTGGTAGACGGCCGGGTCGCCGAAGAGCCGCGCGATCTCGTCGAGCAGGTCGTCCTCGGTGATCGTGCCGTCGAAGTCGATCACGACCGACCGACGCTGTTCGGTTTCCGGCGCTACTCCGTTAGCCATGGGCGCGGATTTCCTCAGTACGATCGCGACGGGGAGGAGGTGGGCTGTGCCTAAGGAAAAGGCCGCCGACGCCGAGCCCGAGCCGGCGCGGCCGTCTCAGAGGTGTGACGTCGCCCCCGCCGGGTCCTGGTCGTAGGTGTGCGACTCGCCCGGTTCCTCGTACCACGAGTACGCATAGTCCGGCTCGTCGAGCTCCTTCGCCAGCTTCGTCAGCTTGAGCGGGTGGAACGTGTCGCACATCACCGCCAGCTCGTGCGTCTCCGTCAGCCCGATCGATTTCTCCGCCAGGCCCGGGTGCGGTCCGTGCGGAATCCCCGACGGGTGCAGCGTCACTGAGCCGACTTCGATTCCGCGCCGCGAGCCAAAGTTCCCGGAGACGTAATAGATCATCTCCTCCGAGTTCAGGTTCGAGTGGTGGTACGGAATCGGAATCGCAAGCGGGTCGAAGTCGAGCTTGCGCGGACAGAACGAGCAGATGACGAAGTTCCGCCCCGCGAACGTCTGATGTGACGGCGGCGGCATGTGGATGCGGCCCGTGATCGGCTCGAAGTCGTTGATGTTGAACGTCCACGGGTATACGTAGCCGTCCCAGCCCACCACGTCGAACGGGTGGTAGTCGATGACGTACGTCTGGTAGCCGTCGCGCACGCGCACCTTCAGCTCGTAGTCGCCGCGGTCTCGATGCGTCTTCAGCTCGGTCGGCGGATGGATGTCGCGGTGGTAGTAGGGCGCATGCTCGAGTAGCTGCCCGTACTGGTTCCGGTAGCGGCGTGGGATCTCGATCAGCCCCTCCGACTCGAAGACCAGGTAGCGCTGCGGCCCCTCCGGGACGAAGCGGTATGTCGTACCGCGCGGAATGACGATGTAGTCGCCTTCGCGGTAGGGCACGTCGCCGAAAATCGTCTCGAGCGTCCCCGTCCCCTCGTGGACGAAGATCACCTCGTCGCCCTCGCCGTTACGGAAGTAGCACGCCATGGGCTCAGCCGGCCGGCACAGCGAGATCTCCACGTCCTGGTTCCACATCAGCAGGCGCCGCCCGGAGAGCGCGTCCCCCTCAGGCTCCAGGCCCATCGTCTTCGCGTGCCGGTGTGCGTGGGCGTCGGGTACCCACTCCTCACGCTTGATCGGCTCGAACGCGCCCAGCTCCTTGACCCGGCACGGCGAGATCAGGTGGTACAGGATCGACTCGTTCCCGGAGAACCCCTCGAGGCCCATGACCTCCTCGGTGAGCAGGGTCCCGTTGTCCCGAAACTGAATGTGGCGCTTGCGCGGGACATCGCCGCGCCGCTGATAGGTCGGCATGGCCGAAGGATAGCCGCGCGTCGCGGCACGCCCCCATCCCTGAAAGAGGGTGCCCAGTCCGAGTGACACTCGGCCGAGGGTCGCAGTCGCCCGGAGCAGACCCGATGCGAACTAGCGGTGACCCTCCGGCCCTGGTCGACCGCTCTGACCTGCGCACTCGCCTCCGCAGCCGCATTTCTCGCGGCCGCGACGCTCGCGCCCGATTCGGCGACCCCTGTTGCAGCCGCCAAGGCCGAGGCCCACGAGCAAGCGGAGTCTCCGCTTTCACAAAGCCCGCGCAGGCCCCGTCTCACACGGCGGCAGCGCATCCTGCTGAACGCGGCACGGCGCGCCAGGACGCCGGGGGGCGCACACGCAAGAGCGGTCGCCGACGGTCAGTTCGACCCCGCTCCCGCGCCGTGCTCTCCCTCGCTCACCGGGCTCTCCGGGCCGGAGATGAGCGAGGGCACAGCCGCATCGGTGCTCCCGCTCGCGGCCGGCACGAACCCCCTCTCGGCCGTGATGATCTTCGTCGACTTCTCCGACGCCCGCGCCACCGAGTCGACCGTCCAGCTGCACAACAAGCTCGTGCCCAACGCACGCGCGTGGTACGCGGAAGCCTCGTTCGGCCGGGCGACGCTCGACGTGACCCCGATCCATCGCTGGTTCCGGATGGCGCGCGGCTCCCGTGACTACGGAATCCAGAACGGGCTCACCTTCGAGGAGCACAAGGACTACGTCGCAGACGCGATCGCAGCAGCGGACGCGGACGTCGATTTCTCCCGCTACCGGATCGTCTACGTCGTCGCGGCACGCGGATCGGCGCTCCAGCGCTCTCCCGCCTTTCACGCGATGCCCGGTGACGGCATCTCGGCGGACGGAGTCGAGCTACGGCACGCGGCCACGTTCGGCGAGGACGTGCGCGAGGTCTTCCCCCAGCGCTACGGCGCCAACGTGCTCGTCCACGAGACGGGCCACCTGTTGGGCCTGCCAGATCTCTACGACGGGAGGGCCGCCAACTATTCGCAGGTGTTCCGATTCGCCGGCGAGTGGGACACCATGGGCTCCGCGAGCACGGGAGCCCACTTCCTCGCCTGGCACAAATGGAAGCTGGGCTGGATCGACCAGACGCAACTGACGTGCCTGCGCGGTCCCGGCGAAGTGACGGCCACCATCAGCCCGGCGGCGGTCGCGGGCGGGCTCAAGGCCGTCGTGGTTCCGACCGGGCCTTCGACAGCGTTCGTGATCGAGGCCCGGCGCCGCGCAGGACAGGACGCGCGACTCTGTGAGGAAGGCGTCCTCATCTACACCGTGGACGCACTCGTGCACTCCGGCGACGGGCCCGTCCGCGTGCAGCCTGCCCAGCCCGCCCGCAATCCTGACCTCGCGAACAGCTGTGGGACCCTCTACAACGCGCCGTTCGACCGCGCGGCCGGCGAGGACGCCCGCTTCCAGAACCGCGCCGCAGGTCTGACGGTCGACGTGCTCGGTTCGAGTCGCGCGGGTTACCGCGTGCGCGTCACGCGCGGTCTAACTGCGTTTCGCAGCACGCCGATTCCTTCAACCTCGAGCTCGACGACGTCACCGGGCTGCAGCCGTCGCTTGCTTCCAGCCTTGCCGGCTCCGATCAGGTCGCCGGGCATCAGTCGCGTGTTCTGGGCGGCTCGCGCGACGATCTCAGCCCACGAGTGCGCCGCGTCGTCCAGGCTGCGCCGCTCCGCCTCTTCACCGTTGACCCGGACGACCATTCCGTTCCCGACCTCATCCGGCGTCACCACCACCGGGCCGATGCTCGTCGCGAAATCGGTGTCCTTCGCGGGCGACAGGTCGCGGGCTCGCCAGTCGTTCATGATCGTGAAGCCTCCGATCGCGCCCTCCGCCCCGATGACGGCAGCCATCTGCAGCCCGTACAGGAGCCCCTCGGTCTCCTCGGGGTAGGGAATCTCATCCTCGGGGCCGTAGATGGAGGCCGGATTCGAGAACCGGAACTCGAGCCCCTCGAAGTTCCGCACCGAAGGCGGGTGGAGAACCGGCGCGCGCAGGACGACGTCGTCGAGCGCGAACTCAGCGTGCTCGCGCGCCTTCCCGCCCCCGGTGAAGAAGGACTGCAGCGTTTGAGCGGCGAGCTGGATGACCCGGTCACCATCGATCCGACCAGGCCACCCGCGCTCGAGCCCCGCGTCGCGCGGGGAGAACATGCAGAACCTCATCGGGGCTCCGTGTGGACGATCACGTCGGCGACCCCGGGAGCGGCTCGGCGGATCTCCTGTTCGATCTCGCTCGCGAGCGCGTGCGCCTCGGCCAGGGGCCTCGAGGCGTCGACCCCGAGCGTGAGGAGAGCGACGAGCCCTTCGTCGGTTTGCAGGAACCGCAGCTCGCGCGGGGCCTCGCCGGTCCGGTCCTTGACGATGCGAAGAACCGCTTTCTTGTCGGCCTCCACCTCACCCGGTGCCGGAGTGCGGCCGGCCCCCGGCTCGCGGAGCGGCTCGAGATGAGTCTGCACGGAGGACACCTCCGGCACCGAGCGTGAGATCGCATGCTCGACGCTCGACGCAAGCCCATGCGCGTCGTCGAGCGACATTTCGCCGGGCAGCTTCAGGTGCAGCGCGACCTCGATTCGGCCGCCCACCCTCACGACGCGAAGGTTGTGCACCTCGCGCACACGTGGGACGGTCAAAGCCGCCGCGTGCACCCTCTCGCGCAACGCGGTCTCGTCCTGGGGCTCCACATGGACGACGACGTCGCTCTCGGGAAGCGCCTGCTGGACGACGGCCTCGACCGCATCGGCCGCCGCATGTCCCTGACCAACGGCGGCCCCCGGGGGGACGCCGATCACGACATCGGCGAAGTGCCGCCCCGCGGCCTGGCGCATGCGCAGCCGCCGCAGCTGGACAGGCGGCTCGAGCCCCTCGATCGCTCGCCGCGCAGCCTCCTCGGCCTCGGGCGGCACGCGGTCCATGAGCACGTCGACGTTTCGCTTCATCAGCCGCCCCGCTGCGAGCAGGACGAGCAGCGCGACGAAGAGCGCGGCCACCGAGTCCCCTTCCGGGTAACCGGCTCGCGCGATCAGCAGCCCGGCGAGCACGGCCGTCGATCCCGCGAGGTCGCTGCCGAAGTGGAGCGCATTCGCCTGCATGGCCGGGCTCTGGAAGCGCTCGGCCGCACGCAGCGAAATGGCCATCCGGCTGACATCGATCACCATCACGACGCCGACGACGAGCAGGGCCCACCAGGTGGGGTCGACCCGGGACTCGGACGAGCCCACGAGATGACCGAGCGCTCGGTAGGCCAGGAAGAGGCTGACGAGGACGAGGATTACCGCCTCGGCCAGCGCCGCCAGGTGCTCGGCCTTGCCGTGACCGTATGGGTGCGCACGATCCGCCGGCCGGACGGCGACGCCCACGGCGAAGAGGGTGAGGAGCGCCGCGACGAGGTCGGTGCCCGAGTGCACCGCTTCGGAGAGCAGTCCGAGGCTGTCCGTCGCGAGGCCGGTCGCAAGCTTGAGCGCGATCAGGACGCACGCCGCAGCGACCGAGACGAGCGCCGTCCGCCGCTGCTCGATCACAACCCGAAGTGCTCGAGGCTTGCCACAGCGAGGACCCTACTTTTCGTCGTCGGAAGCCTGTGGCAAGGTTCGGCCGATGGCCCAGGGGACGCAGGCACCGCCCGCGGCCGAACCGCCGGGCCCACCGCGGCCCGACCCCGTCGAGGGTCGCGCACGGCGCTTTCTTCGGGAGCTCGGCTACCGCCTCTTCCAGCCGGTAGACGGGGCGTCGCTGGCCGTCTTCCGGATCCTGTTCGGCGCGATCATGGTGTGGGAGGTCTACCGCTACTTCTCGCACGACTGGATCCAGCGCTACTGGGTCGAGCCGAGCTTTCACTTCACCTATCACGGGTTCGGCTGGGTCGAACCGCTCCCCGGCCGCGGGATGGAGATCCTGTTCGCGGTCCTCGGAGCGCTGGCCGTTTGCATCGCGCTCGGGCTCTTCTACCGCGTCGCGGCGGCGCTCTTCTTCGTCGGCTTCACCTACATGTTCCTGCTCGAGCAGGCCCGGTACCTCAACCACTTTTACCTCGTGTGCCTGCTCTCGTTCCTGCTTGCGATCGTCCCCGCCCACCGGGTCTGGTCGGTGGACGCCGCGCTCAGCAAGCCGCGCTGGCCCGAGACCGTCCCGACCTGGTCGTTGTGGCTGCTGCGCGCCCAGATCGGGGCCGTCTTCTTCTTTGCCGGAGTCGCGAAGCTGAACAGCGACTGGCTCCACGGGGAGCCGCTCCGCATGTGGCTGGCCGAGCGAACCGACTTCGCGATCATCGGCCGCTTCTTCACCGAGGAGTGGGCGCCCTGGCTCTTCAGCTACGGCGGGCTGCTCTTCGACCTGACCGTGATTCCCCTGCTGATCTGGCCGCGGACGAGGCCCTTGGCCTTCCTGGCAGCCGTCGGATTCCACATGACGAACCAGCAGCTCTTCACGATCGGGATCTTCCCGTTCCTCGCGCTGGGCACCGCTCTTCTGTTCTTCCCACCCGACTGGCCTCGCTTCCGCTGGTTGCGGGCGCGGCGCCGGCCACCACGGCAGCCCGTCGTGGCGAGCTGGCCCACTCCGCCCCGCGGCTGGCGGCTACGGCCTGCGCAGGGCGCGCTGCTCGGTGTCCTCGGGGTCTACCTGGCGCTGCAAGTCCTGATGCCGCTCCGCCATTTCGCGATCCCGGGCAACGTCAGCTGGACCGAGGAGGGCCATCGCTTCTCCTGGCACATGAAGCTCCGCGACAAGGACGCGGACGCGCAGTTCGAGCTCGTCGCCGCCGACGGGTCGCGCTCGCTGGTCGATCCCTCCCAGTACCTCACGAACTGGCAATACGACGAGATGTCGTCGCGGCCGGACATGATCGTCCAGTTCGCGCGGCACGTGAAGGAGCAGACCGGGTCCGTCGGGCTGGGCGACGTAGAGGTGCGCGCCCAGGTGTCGGCCTCTCTCAACGGGCGTGACGAGCAGACGCTGATCGCACCGGAGGTCGACGTGTCGGAAGTCGAGCTACAAGGCCTCCTCGGCCACGCCGACTGGGTCGTGCCTTTAGAGACGCCCCTGAACTAGAGGTTGCCGCGCAGGGCTTGCTCGCGCTCGATCGACTCGAAGAGCGCCTTGAAGTTGCCCTCGCCGAAGGTCGTCGCGCCATGGCGCTCGATCACTTCGAAGAAGACGGTTGGCCGGTCCTGCGCCGTCTTCGTGAAGATCTGAAGCAGGTAGCCGTCCTCGTCGCGGTCGGCGAGGATGCGAAGGCGCTTCAGGTCCTCGTAGGACTCGTTGATCTCGCCGACTCGGCCCTCGACGTCCTCGTAATAGGCCTCGGGCGTGTCCAGGAAGAGCACCCCGCGCTCCTTCATCGCCTCGACCGTGCGGACGATGTCGGTGCTCTGCATCGCGATGTGCTGGACACCCGGGCCGCCGTTGAACTCGAGGTACTCCTCGATCTGGCTCTTCCGTTTGCCCTCGGCCGGCTCGTTGATCGGGAACTTGATCTTGCCGCTGCCGTCCGACATGACCTTCGACATCAGGGCCGAATACTCGGTCAGGATCTGGTCGTCGCCGAAGTGGATGATGTTCGTCATCCCGAACACGCGCTCGTAGAACTCCACCCAGTGGTCCATGCGACCGAGCTCGACGTTGCCCACGACATGGTCGAGCATCAGCAGCCCGACGCCGGCCGAGGGCGAGCCGTTCACCGCGGTCGCGCGATACCCGGGCATGTACGGGCCGGCGTACTCGCTGCGGTTGACGAACGTGTGCACCGTTTCGCCGTACGTCCCAATCGTCGCCAGCTCTACCCGGCCGAACTCGTCCTCGATCCAATGGGGCTCTTCGATCCCGCGCGCGCCGCGCTGAACAGCCGTTCGATAGGCCTCGTCCGCGCTCGCTACCTGGAGGGCGATGTCCTTCGCTCCGTCGCCGTGGCGCGCCGCGAACTGCGTGATGTCGCTGTCCGGGCGCAATCCGCTGGTCAGCACGAGGCGAACCTCGCCCTGCTCGACGACGTACGACGCTCGATCGCGCACTCCCGTCTCCGGCCCGCCATAGGCCGTCCGCGTAAAGCCGAAAGCGTGCTCGTAGAAGTGGGCGGCCTGCTTCGCGTTGCCGACCCAGAGCTCGAGGTGATCCCAGTTCTCGATGGGCATGAAGTCGTTCGAGCTCATGTCTCTGATCTTAGAACAGCAGGCGCCGTTTCAGGAATCGCCACGGCGGGCGCGTCCTCGAAGTCCTTCCTGAGCGGAACCTCCTTGAGGCCGAGGTACACGATCAGGAGCACGACGGCGCAGAGCCCCGCGGCCGCCATGAAGGCGGGCTGCATGGCGTCCGCCAACGCGTCGCGCAGATTCGGGGGCAGTTGTCGTACGGCGGCGTTCTCGACTTCGGTGCCTGCGGGCAGCCCGTGGTTGATGATCACGCCCATCAGCGTCACGCCGAGCGTGGCGCCGATCGAGCGGGAGAACTGCGTCAACGCGGTCGCGGAGCCGATCGAGCGGAAGGGCACGACGTTCTGCACGGCGATGACGAAGACCTGCATCATCAGGCCGAGCCCGACCCCTGCCACGACCATGTAGGTGGCTGCCTGCGTCGTCGTCGTCGTCGTGTCCATCCGCGAGAGCAAGAGGAGCCCGATGCCGAGGACGATCGGCCCGGCGAGGGCGTTCGGCCGGTAGCGCCCGGAACGCGAGATCCACTGCCCGGAGATCGCGCTCGCCAGGACTGCGCCGAGCATGAACGGCGTCAGCACGGCGCCCGAGGCCGTGGCCGAGGTGCCGATGACGCCCTGCACGAAGAGCGGGACGAAGGCAATCGTTCCCACCATGGCCATCGCCGCCAGCCCGGTCGACACGACCCCGGTCGCGACGGTCGGATGCCGCAACAGGTCGAACGGGAGGATCGGCTCGGGCGCGCGGCGTTCGATATACGCGAACACGGCGATCAGCGCGGCGGCGGCGACGAGGCAGCTGAGGACCCGGGGAGAGCCCCAGCCGTGGTCGCGTCCCCAGACCAGTCCGAGGAGCAGTGCACACGACCCGGCAGCCAGCACCAAAGCGCCCGGGATGTCGAGGTAGTGATCCAGCCGCTTCTCACGCTTCGGGATCGCGATTGCGATCACGACCAATGCGAGCGCACCGACCGGAAGGTTCACGTAGAACGCCCAGCGCCAGCTCGCCTGGTCGACGAGGATCCCGCCGAGCGCAGGGCCGAGGATCGAGCCCATGATGAAGACCGATCCAAAGAGCCCCTGGTAGCGCCCGCGGTCGCGCGGCGGGACGATGACCCCGATCGTCGCGTGCGCGAGGGCGAACAGGCCACCCGCTCCGAGCCCCTGGACGACGCGGAACGCCACGAGCTGGTTCATCGACTGCGCAAGCCCGCAAAGCACCGAACCCAGGAGGAAGATCGAGATCGCGAACATCCACAACAGGCGTCGGCCGTAGATGTCGCCGAGCTTGCCGTACAGGGGCACAGTGACGGTCATCGCGAGGATGTACGACGTGAGCACCCAGGAGTAGCTCGTCAAGCCCCCGAGGTCGTCGACGATCGCCGGCAGTGAGGTTGCGACGATCGTCTGGTCGAGCGCAGCCAGCAGGAGCGCGACCATGATCGCGCCGTAGATCGCGAGCACGCGCCCGATCGTGAAGCGGTACCCGGGAGGCGTGCGAGCGAGCCGAGCGCGGAGGCGACCCATTCGAGTCAGCCTAGCGGGGGCAGGTCGAGCGCCCGGACCGCCCAGGGGAGGACAACCCCGAGCTGGGCCAGCTGGAGATCTCGCAGGCCCGGTGCCGCACCGTCGGGAGGTGGGAGGCCGACCCGCAGCGCCCAGAAACCGGCGAGCATCGCGGGGAAACCCGGCGGGCATTCCGGCACGAGCTCCTCCGGCGGAGGGCCGCCCTCGACGTGCAGCGACGGCGCCCAGGTCGCCCGGTCGAGCAGCGGGTTCCCGATGCAGGCCCAGTTCCAGTCGACGAGGACGGCGCGATCGCCTTGCAGCGCGATGTTGTCGCTGCGCACGTCGAAGTGGAGGAGCGACTCCCCTTCGATCGGTGCCGCGCGGGCCGCCTCGAGCAGGGTCGGCAACGCCTCGGCCAGCCACTCGCGCGAGCACAGCTCGAACGACAGGAACGGGCCCGGGTCCTGCTCGACGAGCGCCCAGCCCTCGCCGAGCTCCTCGCGATAGATGTCCGCCGACGGCACTCCGTGCGGAGGCCAGGTCGCAGCGATCTTCTCCAGCGCTCCGAGGACGGCGGCGACCGAGCCGTCGGGCCAGGGCGGGGGCCAGTGCGCCTCGCTCAGATCCTCGAGTAGAAGCAGTGCGGGCTCGGCGTCGTCATAGCCGAGGAAGCGCGGGAGGAAAGCCCCTTCGACCTGGGAGTAGACGACGTGCTCCACGGCCAGCCACTCCGCAGTGCTCTCGTTGACCGCGACCTTCGCGAAGGCAGTCGAGCCGTCCTCGAAGGTGACGAGGAGTCGCCTGGCAGGTGTGTAGCCCCGTCCGGCCACCTCCGCAACCGCAGAGACCGGTCTCGCCGCAAGCTCGCCAATCCGCTTCTCGATCACGTCGGCTCTCCAGGGGGCTGCGAGCGGCGCGAGAAGACGATGCCCGCCGCGATCGCGAACCCGCCGGCCACCTGCAACATCGTCAGCTCCTCGGAGAGCAGCACCAGGGCGATGATCGCGGCGAGGAACGGCTGCAGGTTCGCGAACAGCGCCGCGCGCGAGGGGCCGACCTGATCGATGGCCGTGAACCAGAGCAGGTTCGTGAGCACGAGCGGCCCAAGCGTTGCAAAGGCGAACAGAGCCCACACTTGCGGTCCGAGATCCCACTCCTGCTCTTCCAGCTGGGCGGACGCGAGGACGACCAGCGCGAGGAAGACGGCGAGGAGGAAGATCGCGCTCAGCCGAAACGGCGAGTAGCGCCGCATCAGCGGGGCGATCGCGACCGAGTACCCACCCCAGGTCGCGGCGCCAAGCACGGCCAGCAGGTTGCCGAGCAGGTTGCCCGAGAGGCCGCCGGCCGAGCCCGCCGTGACGAGCACGACGCCGCCGAAGGAGAGAGCCGCTGCAAGCCAGAAGCGGTTGCCGAGCTGCTCGACGCCGACGAGGCGCGCGATCAGCGCGGTGAAGATCGGCAGCGTGCCGAAGAGGAGCGCAACCGTCGTCGCCGTGGAGAGGTCGAGCGCGAACACGAAGCTCAGCTGGTTTGTCAGCAGCAGAGCCACCGCGGCGACGACGATGCCGAGATCCCGGCGCTGCACACGGAGCGTGCCCTCCCAGGCCAGGACGATCCCGACGAAGATCAAAGCGGCGGCGCCGTAGCGGATCGCCGAGTACGTAAGCGGCGTGAAACCGTGGTCGAGGATGTACTTCGAGACGCTGAAGTTGAGCGCCCAGAGCGTGACCGTGACGAGCAGCATGAGATCGGCCACAGAGCCCCGGCGCACCGAGCCGACAGTACCGACTACGCTTCGCGCAATGGCCGAGCCGACCCGCGACGACGTCGACGCGCTCGTCGGTCCCGCCACCCCGCATTTCGCCTACCAGCTGCGGGCGCGCGTCCTCGAGCTCGTCGAGAACCTCCCCTCCGACCACGCCGTTCGCCGGTACGCGGAGGAGCAGGCCGACTTGTTGGACCGACTGGGCTACGCGTCCTCCAAAGCGGAGGAAGGCCCCCGCGAGCCTCGCACGAGACCCGGCTGGGAAGGCATCCCGAGCGCGGCGCCTGCCGACGCGCCTCTCCCCCGGCACGAATGATCTGGAAGGACGCGACCGTCGCGATCACGGGCGGGTCGCGCGGGATCGGCCGGGAGACCGCCCTCCGCTTCGCCGACCTGGGCGCGGCGCGAGTCGCGATCGGCTACATGCGAAACGACGCCGCGGCCGAGAAGACTGCGGAGGAGATCCGCGAGCGGGGCGCCGAGCCCGTGCTCGTGCGCGGCAACGTCTCGTCTGCGCGCGTCGCCAAGGAGTTCGGCGAGCTGGAGCCTGCCGTGCTCGTGCACAACGCCGCGACCGGCGTCATCCGGCCCGCACTCGAGACCGAGGACAAGCACTGGGACTGGACGCACTCCGCGAACGCCCGGGCGCTGCTCTCCCTCGCCCGGGAGGCGGCCCCGAAGATGCCGAAGGGCGGCTCGATCGTCGGCATCTCCAGCCTCGGCTCGACCCGCGTGCTCGAGAACTACGTCCTCGTCGGCACCTCGAAGGCGGCGCTCGAGTCGCTCGTCCGCTACCTCGCGGTCGAGCTGGCGCCACGAGGAATCCGCGTGAACGCGGTGTCGGGCGGGGTCGTCGACACCGGTGCGCTCGACCACTTCCCGAACCGCGAGCAGATGCTCGAGATGGGAACCAAGCGGACGCCGGCCGGCCGCCTCGTGGAGCCGAAGGACATCGCCGACGCCGTCGTCTTCCTCTCGTCGCCGGAGGCGGCAATGATCTGCGGGCACACGCTCGTCGTCGACGGCGGCTTCTCGCTACCGGCGTGAACGACGACGCGGTCAAAGAGCGCTGCTACCTCGTCTATGCGCTCGCGCCCTCGGGCGTCAACGCACGACAGGCAAACGAGCTGTTCAACGAGTACATCGGTGACCACGCCCGCGGGCTCGCGGTCTACCACGACCACTTCATCGGTCGCCACGGCGGTGTTGCCGTCTTCGAGGTCACGACCGAGGAGCAGAAGGCGAAGCTGGACGATCCCGGGCCGCTCGAGAACTGGGAGCTCACGAGCTATCCGCTGACCTATTCCCGGACCGCCGTCGGGTTCGTGGCGCAGGCCGAGTTCACCCTGCGCGCATACCGCGACGTGCAGCTGGCCGATCTGATCGCGAACGAGGAGCCCGACAAGCGCCGCTGGTGGAACCGTCCGTAACCGAATCGCCCCCAACGACGTTGTAGGAGGCGTATGGGACTCGGAGTAAGCCTCGTCCTCGTTGCCGCCGGCGCGATCCTCGTCTGGGGTGTCACCGAGGAGCCGTCAGGCCTCGACCTCGACGCGATCGGGGTCATCCTGATGGTGATCGGGATCATCGGCTTCGTCCTCAGCATGCTGATGTGGCGCAGCTGGTGGGGACCGGGCTACTTCACCCGCTCGACCTACGTCGAGGGCGCCGCTCCGACGGCCCGCCGGACAACCTACGTCGACGAAGAGCCGCCGCCACCACCCGCCGGCGGCCCGCCCCCGCCGCCGTAGGCGCGTTGAAGCGTTGCGGTTGGGTCCCTGAGCAGGACCCGCTCTACGTCGCTTACCACGACGAGGAGTGGGGCGTGCCGTCGCACGACGACCGGCATCTCTTCGAGCTACTCGTCCTCGAGGGAGCGCAGGCCGGCCTCTCCTGGTCGACGATCCTCAACAAGCGTGAGGGCTACCAGAAGGCGTTCGCCGGCTTCGACCCGCAGGCCGTAGCGCGGTTCGGCGCCAGGGACGTGAAGCGCCTCCTCGGCGACGCGGGCATCGTCCGCCACAAGGGCAAGATCGAAGCGGCGATCGCCAATGCGCAGGCCGTCCTCGCCGTGCAGGAGGAGGCAGGTAGCTTCGACGCCTACGTGTGGAGCTTCGTCGGCGGCTCGCCGAAGAAGAACCGCTTCCGCACCCTGAGCGAGCTCCCTGCGGAGACCGCCGAGTCCGCGGCGATGAGCAAGGACCTGAAGCGGCGTGGCTTCCGTTTCGTCGGCCCGACGACCTGCTACTCGTTCATGCAGGCAACGGGTCTGGTCAACGACCACACCGTCGACTGCTTCCGCTACCGCGAGGTCTAGACAGCGGCGCCGGTCTCGGCGCGGATCCCGTAGATCCCGCCGAGCTTGTCCTTCAGATACCTCAGGTACGGCCCGGAGTCGATCCCGCCGCCGACGAGGCGCTCTAGCGTCTCCTTCGACGTGAACTTGCGCCCGTTCCGGTGCAGGTTCTCGCGGAGCCACGAGGACAGCTCGCCGAACTCTCCGCGCTCGAACTGCTGATCGAGGTCGGGGATCGCCTCGCGCACCTGGTCCCAGAGCTGCACGGAGATGACGTTGCCGAGCGAGTAGGTCGGGAAGTAGCCGATCGCTCCGCCCGACCAGTGCACGTCCTGCAGCACACCGCGGGCGTCGTCGGGCACGTCCACGCCCATGTACTCGGTCATGCGAGCGTTCCAGGCCTCCGGCAGGTCGGCCAGGTCGAGCGAGCCGTCGAGGATCTCCTGCTCCAGCTCGAAGCGCAGGATGATGTGCAGGTTGTAGGTCGCCTCGTCGGCCTCGATGCGGATCAGCGACGGCTCGACCTTGTTGATCGCCCGATAGAACTCGTCGAGCTCGACGTCGTCGAACTGCCCGGGGTACGCGGCCTGCAGCTGCGGATAGAAGTGCTTCCAGAACGGGAGGCTGCGGCCGACGAGGTTCTCCCACATGCGGCTCTGCGACTCGTGCAGGCTCATCGACGTCACCTGCGAGAGCGGGGTGCGCTCGAGCCCCGGGTCGATGCCGGCCTCGTAGAAGCCGTGCCCGAACTCGTGGATGGCGGCCATCAGGCTGTTCATGTCGCCCTCGTCGTAGCGCGTGGTGAGACGGATGTCGGTCGTCGCCGCGCTCATCGCGAACGGGTGGACGGTCGGATCGAGCCGCCACGACTCGTCGTCGTAGCCGAGCTGCTCGAGCACCTCCAGGGCGAAGGCCCGCTGCTTGTCGATCGGGAAATGGCCCGTGAGGCACGAGTTGTCGACGGCGTCCGCCCGCTCGGTGATCTCGGCGATCAGCGGGATCAACTCGGTCTTCAGCTCGTCGAAGACCGCTCTCACCTCGGTCGTCTTCATGCCCTCGTCGAAGTCGTCGAGCAGCACGTCGTAGTCGTTCTCCGCCTTCGGGAAGCACGCGACGTATTCGCGCTGAAGCTCCACGTTGCGCCGGAGATAAGGCAGGAAGATCGCGAAATCGGACTTCTGCCGGGCTTCGACCCAGGCAGCCAGCGCGATCGCACCGGCGCGCGTCAGCTCGGCGCGCAGATCCGACGGGACCCGCGTGGCCTTGGCGTACTCGCGCCGGGTGACGCGGAGCAGGCTGGCCTCGTCCGAGTCGTAGTCATGGCTCTCCTCATACGGGCGCAGCTCCTCGAGGAGCGCGCCGATGTCGTCGTCGATGAAGAGCTCGTGGGCGATCCGGTCGAGCGTGCCGAGCTGCTCGGCGCGGGATTCCCCTGCTTTCGGCGGCATCTTGGTGTGCTGATCCCACGAGAGGATCGAACGCGCCATGTGCACGTCGTGAATCTCGGCAAGCTTCTTCTTGAGCTCTTCGTAGCGGTCTTTCATATCCCCTCCTGGTCGGCGCTCGCAGGGAGACTACGGCCTGCGCAGCACTTCTTGTGTATAGACGCCGCTTGGGTTCCAGAGCAGGAACCCGCGTGTCTGGGAGCTGCGGGCCGCCTCGATCTGGGCGCGCACCTCATCGACGGTGCGCGTGCGGCCAAGCGAAAAGTCTTCGAGCCATGGGATCAGCTGCGCTTTCGTGCCGCGCATGTGACGTCGATAGTCGCGCAGGGACGCAGCGACCGTCGTCCCGGGCGACGCGCTCGGATCCGGCAGGTTGAACTCGCCCGGGCTGTAATGCGAGGGGTAGACCATGGGGTAGATCGCGTCGACGAACCGCGCGACCCGCCTCGGGACCTGGCCGATGCCCAGGTTATGGGTGGCAGCGAGGCCGAACATGTCGACCGACACGCGGACGCCGAGCGGCTTCAGCTGCTTGGCGGCGTACTGGACGAAGCGGGCGATCGTCCACCCCATGTCCTCGTTGACCTTGCCTCGGTACACGGTGTTCTCGACGTCGCCGTCGCTCGGAAACCGGACATAGTCGAACTGGATCTCGTCGAAGCCATGCGCGGCAGCGGCCTTCGCGATCTCGATGTTGTAGTCCCAGACACGCTTGTCATAGGGGTTCGTCCAGCCGAGCCCGGCGGAATTCGTCCACACCGACCCGTCAGCGCGGCGAATCGCCATCTCCGGCCGCTGCTGGGACAGGATCGGGTCCTCGAACGTCACGATCCGACCGATCAGATAGACCCCGGCAGCGCGTGCCTTACCCGCAACCTGGCCCGCTTTGTAGTACGGCTTCGTCGCTCCGACCTTCCGCGCGAGCGCCGTGTTCGGCATCAGGAAGCCGACCTCGCCGTTCTCGTCCTTGACGTCGACCTGGAGCGTGTTCAGCCCCGGGATTGCGAGGTATTCGGCGAGCTTCGTCGAGTCGGAGGCGAGCGCCGGCGTCACATGGACGCCGCGCATCTCCTGCGGCACGGGCCGCCGTGGCACCGCTTGCGTCGTCTCGGTCTTTGGTGCGGCCTTGGCCGAAGACTTGCTCGAGTCGTTGTGGATAACCGTGGCACCGATCGCCATCGCGGCGACGGCAACCAGCAGGAGGGCGAGCACACCGGCCACGGCCCGGCGTCTGTAGTGGCGGCGCCGGCGAGCCTGAGCACGGCGCTGCCGGAACCGCTCGTTGGGCTCGAAAGGCTCGAATAGGTCGGGCGACACTGTGGAAAACCTATGCCCGACCGGGTACCGAAGCAACCGGCCTCACAGGCCATGCCTCCTAAATCCCGCTCCGGGATCCAAGTAACACAGTGTTACTTGTGCCCAAAGCGTCACGCGCCGTTGCGGCCGAATAGCCGGTCGACCGTGTCCCCCGCGATGTAGCCCGCGATCTTCGGGTTCTCCTGCAGCCGCCGCATCGAGTAGCTGTACCAGTGCTCGCCGAAAGGGACGTAGACCCGTAGCCGATGGCCATCTCGGATGAGGCGATCCCCGGTGGCGGGCGTCACGCCGTGCAGCATCTGGAACTCGTACTCCTCAGGCTTCAGGCCGTGCTCGTCGACGAGCCGCTGGCCCTCCGAGATCAACCACTTGTCGTGCGTCGCGATCCCGACGTAACTCCCGCCGCGCAGCAACTCGCGCAGGCAGAGCACGAAGTTCTGCCGGACGGCGTCGAAGTCGCGGTACGCAATCAGCGGCGGCTCGATGTAGATGCCCTTGCAGAGACGGATGTTCGGACGCAGGGGCGCTAGCTCGCGGATGTCCCTGATCGTCCGCCGAAGGTACGCCTGGAGAACGACGCCGACGTTGTCGAGCCCTTCTTCGCGGAGCTCCCGGTACATCCGCAGGGTGTCGCTCGTGCAGCTCGAGTCCTCCATGTCGATGCGCACGAAGTTGCCGCTCTCGGCCGCATGCCGCACGACGGTCTGGAGGTTCCCTTTGCAGAGGTCGTATCCGAGCGTCAGACCGAGCCCGGTCAGCTTGACGCTCACGTTCGAGTCGAGGTGCTCGCTCTGGATCGCCTCGAAGACGTCGTGGTAGGCGCCCACGATCTCGAGCGCAGCCTCGGGCGTGGAGATCTCCTCGCCGAGGACGTCGATCGTCGCCATTTTGCCCTGCTCGTTCAGCTGCTTGACCGTTCGGCACGCCTCGGCGACGGTCTCCCCCGCGATGTAGCGCGACGAGATCCGCTGGACGAGCGGTCTCGGCACCGCCGGCAAGAGCCGGGCGATCGCACGGTCGAGGAGGGCCACGGGCGGGAGGATTCTAGTGTCGGCCTTGACTAAGCTGGCTCCTCGATATCAAGATCGAGGGGGGAGGATGACGGCTGCAGTCACCTATTTCGTGCTCCGCGTGAGCCTTGGCGCGATCTGCCTGTGGGCCGGCCTCGAGAAGGCGCGCGGCCTGAACACGTTCGCGCACGGCGTCGCGGATTACCGGTTGCTGCCGCTCCGAATCGTGCGGCCGGTCGCCTACGCGATCGTCGCCGCCGAGCTTGGCGTCGGCCTCCTGCTGGTCGCCGGAGTGCTTCCGCTCCTCGCCACCCTGGGCGCGATTGTGCTCTTCACGATGTTTGCGGTCGCCCTCGGCATCAGCCTCGCCCGCGGCGACAACGGCCCCTGCCACTGTTTCGGCGCCTCGGACGCCGAACTGATCTCGCCGCTAGCCCTGATCCGAGCCCTCGCTCTCGTCGTGCTGGCCGGAGTCGCATTCGGGCTCGCCCTGGACACCCCGGCGCTGCCTCCCGGCGACGCGATCCTGCCCTCGCTCCTGATGGCGGCCGCGATCGCGTTCACGATCCGGGTCTCCAGCCTCTTCCCGTTGACCTGGGGCTTCTTCCGAACCGAGCCGGCGCTGCATCCGACTCCGACGAACCGCATGAGCTTCAAGCACCAGCCCCTGGACGTGCCCCTGCTGCCGGAAAGGCGCGAAGAGTGAGCGGCGTCTGGCTCGCCTCCTTCGTCGTGCTCTGGATGCTCGTGCTCGTCATGGGCTTCCTGCTCGCGGGAGCCCTGCGCCAGCTCGGCTTGATCCAGCTCCGGCTCGGTGACGACCCCGGCGCACTGATCACCGACACCGGACTCGAACGAGGCACGCTCGCCCCGGACTTCACGGCCCTCGAGACCGGTACCGGCCAGAGCCTCACGCTCTCGAGCCTGCCGAACAAGCCGCGCCTGATCGTCTTCCTGTCGCCGTCGTGCCTCTCGTGCCGGGAGCTCGTCCCGGGCCTGAACGAGGTCCGCGCAACGCGGGGGCGGGAGTTCGACTTCCTCGTCGTCTGCCGCGGAGACGTCGAGTCATGCCGGGGCTTCGCGAGCATGAACAGGCTGCACGCACCGATGGTGGTCGACACGAACGGCCAGGTCGAGAAGGATTTCGCCGTCTCCGTGACTCCGTTCGCCTACCTGCTCGACCACGAAGGCCGCGTCGTCATCCGCGGCATCGCGAACGACTGGCGCCAGCTCGAGTCGCTCCTGGAGCAGGAAGGGACGCTGCAGGCCGGGCGCGGCTTCACGCAGATCGACGAGGACGAAACGGCCGCAGCGGTCGACGGGCAGGGCCGATGAGCCTCGCCGAACACGCGTCGAGGAGCCTCGCGAGGAAGTCATCGCGGCGCCAGTTCTTCAAGTTCATGGGTGCGAGCTCGCTGGGCGCGGGTCTGTTCCTGTCGCGGACCGACGTGACTCTTGGCTCGAGCGGGGGCTGTTCCGGGTGCGGCGGCGGCCCGTGCAACAACTGCTTCTCCCCCCATCCACCCTGCACCCACCCGGACTTCCCTTGCAAGCCGTGTGCACAGGCGGGCGGGTGCCCGGTCGGCTGCACGACCACGGGCGAGTGGTTCTGCTGCGTGACCGGCACGCCGTGTCGGCAGCGTTGCTCGGAGTGCTCGTGCCCGCCGGGCTGCTGCCACTGCTTCACGATGATCAACATCCCCTGCGTCCCGAGGTCGCACTCCGGCGACCAGCCGTGCCAGTGCCCGCCGGCCGTGCCACCCTCGATCGGCGTAACCGCCGATGCCGCCTAGGGCGGCCACAGTCGGCGGCGTCGCCGCGCTCGCCGGGGCTGCCGCCCTCGCCGCGGCCGCGATCGCAGCGCGCGGGTGGCCGGAAGTCGGGCCACTCCAGGTCTTCATTCTCGTCAGCTTCAGCCTGCTCGTCGGGTTATCGACGGCCGCCAGCCCCTGAGGGCTGTCCATGGTCGGACAGATGGGCCCCCTCGTGCAGGTGGGCAGGAAAAAGACAGCGCTCGCATTCCACGTCCTCGGCGGAGTCGCCGGCGGCGCGATGCTCGGCGTGCTGCTCGGTTTCCTCGGCGTCGTGCTCGCCGAGATCTTCGGCAGCGGCCTCGACCGGGCCTTTGCGATCGCCGTCCCGCTCGGCCTCGCCTACGCCGGGCTCACGGACCTCGGCTACCTGCGCCTGAGCTATTTCTCGCGGATGCGCCAGACGCCGGGCTCGTGGCCGTGCGCGCTCGGCCACTATCCGGCGATGTTCGCCTGGGGCTTCGACCTCGGGCTCGGGGTCACGACGCGCTTCGCGCACCAGGCGGTGCTCGTCATCCCGCTGGCTGCGGTGCTCACGGGCAGCATGTGGGCCGCGGTGGCGATCGCGGCCGCCTACGGCGGAGGGCGGGCGCTCGCCGTCGCCTACGCGATCATGCGAGCCGGCGAGGAGGACTTCGGCGCAGCGTGCGACCGGATCCAGAATCGGACCGGGCTCCTCAAGCGCCTGGTCGGCGCGACCGCACTTGTCACGGCAGTCCTGATTGTGGTTTTCTAACGCGAGGGAGGTAGGGAATGGCCTTGAAGCAAGGAGCTGTCTGGCTCCTGAGCCGCGCTGTCGAAGGCGACTCGGGTGAGAGCTACACCCAGAACGTGACCGTGTACGCGGCCAGCGCCCAGGAAGCGAAGAATCTCGTGAACGCCGAGTTCGCCCGCCTGCGACGCTTTAGCACCGACAAGCAGCGGCCGTACCTCGCAACGCCCGAGTGGTCGATCGACAGGGTCGCGCTCGACAAAGCGAAGCTGATCACCGCCGGTATCACGCAATGAGCGACCTCCTCGCCGGCGCCGCCTCGCGAGCGCTGGCGCGGAAGTCGTCGCGCCGACAGCTCTTCAAGTTCCTGGGCATGAGCTCGCTGGGAGCCGGTCTCGTCCTCTCGCGGGCGAACGTTTCGCTCGGCTCGGTCGTCCACTGCGTCGGCTGCGGCGGAGGGCCGTGCAACCCGTGCGGCTCGCCGTTCCAGCAGTGCACCACAATGCCCTGCAAGCCGTGCTCCCAGGCGGGTGGCTGCCCGCAGGACTGCACGACGACCGGCGAGTGGTTCTGCTGCACCGCGGCGACCCAGTGCCGGCGCCGGTGCTCGGAGTGCTCGTGCCCGTCGCCGCAGGGCTGCTGCCGCTGCTTCACCGACATCAACATTCCGTGCACGCCGAGGTCGCACTCTGGCGACCAGCCGTGCCAGTGCCCGCCGGACACACCGCCGATTTCCGCCCGCACCCTCGGATGACCGACACGCTGACAGGAGCCGCGACCCGTGCTCTGGCGAGGAAGTCCTCGCGCCGGAACTTCTTCAAGTTCATGGGCGCGACCTCGCTGGGCGCCGGCCTGTTCCTGACTCGGACCGAGGTCTCGCTCGGCTCGGTTTCCGGCTGCATCGGCTGCGGCGGCGGGCCTTGCAGCCCGTGCGTGTCGCTGTCCGGCGTCCAGCCCTGCAACAACGTCCTCGGCGGGGCCTACCCCTGTAAGACGTGCCAGGAGGGCGGAGGCTGCCCGAAGGATTGCCAGACCTCCGGCGAGTGGTTCTGTTGCCCGAACGGCTCGCAATGCCGCCGGCGTTGCTCCGAGTGCAACTGCCCGCCCGGCTGCGCGAACCTGAGCTGCTACTGCTTCACGTACCTCGACATCATCTGCCGGCCGCAAAAGAACTCCGGCGATACACCGTGCACGTGCCCTCAGGTCACGCCGCCGGCTCGGGTCGCGGCCTAGCTAGCTAGCTTCGCGCATGAAGCCCTTGCGGGCTGCGCTCACGAGCGCGACGGCCTCGGGGAAGAGGACGCGCATGGCGTCGCGAAGCGCGATCGCCTGCTCGTCGGGCCCGCCGGCGGGCTCGACCCGCTTGAGCGCGGCGGCAGTCAGCTCGACCGCCGTGTTCAGCGTCAGCGTGGCGAACTGCTCACGCTGCGCATCGGCCACCGACTCGGCCTGTCGTTCGGCGAATTCGCGGAGCCCCCGCATGAGGTCCTCCGGGTCGCCGCCGATGGGAAAGCCTTCCATGACTCTGAACGATAGCCGCGGGCTCTCAGTCGAGCGGTCGCTTGTAGTGAGACTCGACGTCCGCAGCAAACTCCTCTACGGAGGCCATGCCCGCCTTCATCGCCTCGGCAAACGGCGACAGGCCCGGATCGCCGAGCGCGAGCTCCAGCCTGCGCGTCGCAGCGCCCACGCGATCGAGGTACCCGGGCTCGGCGACGCGGGGCGGCGCGCCGATCACCTGCTGCAGGGCGAGCGCCGCCTCTTCGGCCTCCTCGATGCCCTCGGGGCTCTCCGTCAGCCGGATCGTCATGAGCCGGTCGCGCAACTCGTCGAGCTCGCCGCCGCCGGCGCTCTCGTCTGCGAGCTCGCACATCGCCGCGATGGTGGCCGCACGGCGCACGGCCTCGCGGTCGGTGACCGGTGCTTCGGCGTCGTCGAGCACGAGCCACGTCCGCTCATCCCCATTCGCGAACGCGCAGAGGTAGGTGCGCTCGCCCTCCTGGGGCTCTGCCGTCACGATCCCCGCGAGCTCCTCCCCCTGCTCCGCCAGCGCGAGAGCAGCCTGCGCAACGCGGTCGAGATCCTCGCGGAGGGCCATCGAGCCGAGCATAGACTCGGCCCGTGGCCCAGACGCTCACCGCGCGAAGCCGCCAGGCGCGAGCGCTGTTCGCGCCGTTGCCGTCGAGCTACGACCGGTGGAGCCGCCTGCTCTCGCTGGGCCAGGACCCGCGGTGGCGGCAGTTTCTCGTCTCGCGGCTGGATGCGGGTGCTGGGAATTCGGTGCTCGACGTCGCCACCGGAACCGGCGCCGTGGCCATCGAGCTCGCGCGGCAAAAGGGGTGCGACGTGGTCGGCGTCGACCAGAGCCCGGAGATGCTTGCGGAGGCGGAGCGGCGGGTTGGCGCGGCAGGTCTCGATGCGCGCATCCGACTCGTCGAATCTCGGGCCGAGGAATTGCCCTTCGGCGACGGCTCATTCGACGGGCTCACGTTCACGTACCTCCTCCGGTACGTCGACGACCCGGCCGCGACGATGCGGGAGCTCGCGCGTGTCGTCCGACCTGGGCGGAGGATCGCGATGCTCGAGTTCGGCGTCCCGCGCCGCATCTGGCGCGCGCCCTGGGAGCTCTACGTCCGGATCGGGCTGCCGCTCGCCGGGCGGGCGATCTCGCCGGGCTGGCACGAAGTGGGCGGCTTCCTCGGTGCCAGCATCCGCGACTTCTACGCGCGCTATCCGCTCCCGCAACTCCTCGATCTCTGGCGCGACGCGGGGATCGAGGACGTTCGCTTTCGCCGGCTGAGCCTCGGCGGGGGGATCGTCGTCTGGGGGCGCCGTGGCGGCTGAGCCCCGCCCCGCGTTCTACGCGCTCGCGTCCGGCGGCTGGCGCGACTACGTGACCCTCCTGCACGTGCCGTACACCCTCTGGCACCTGTCGTACGTCGCGATCGGTGCCGCGCTCGCGCCCAATTTCGAGACGAACCGGCTGGTCGCAGCTCTCGTGGCCTTCTTCCTCGGCATGGGCGTGGGAGCGCACGCACTCGACGAGCTGCAGGGCCGCCCGCTGCAGACGCGGATCGGGACCGGCACGCTCGTCGCGCTGGCCGCCCTCTCGATCGCCGGCGCGGCGGGAATCGGCGTCTTCGCCTCGCTCGTCTGGACGCCGTGGCTCCTGCCCTTCGTCGCCTTCGGAGCGTTCATCGTCTACGCGTACAACCTCGAGCTCTTCGGTGGGCGGTTTCACTCACACCTCTGGTTCGCTCTGTCCTGGGGCGCCTTCCCCCTCCTGGCGGGGTATCTCGTAACCGCGGAGAGGCTCAGCGTCGAGGCGGCGCTCGCCGCCGGCTTCGCAGGCTTCCTCAGCTTCGCCCAGCGGCACCTCTCGACCCCGGTGCGCATGGTGCGGCGCCGGGTGCAAAGCGTGTCCGGAACGGTGGTTTTCAAGGACGGGACGAACGAGGCGATCGACGCCGATACGCTCAGACGCGTTCCCGAACAGGCCTTGCAGGCGATGACTGTGGCGGTGGTCGCGCTGGCGGCTTCGCTGGTCATGCTGCGGCTCACTTAAGAGCCCCTGGCCTCTACGATCTGGGGCGATGGACGTCGAAACTGCGTTCGAGCTGGCATTCGCGGGCGGGATCCTGCTCGCCGCGGCGACACTCGCCCTGGCGGCGCTCGAGCGGCTGAGCGAGCGCACGATCGTCACGGTCGTCGCTCTCATCGCGTCGGCCGCCGTTTCGGCCTGGGTCGCGTTCGCGCTCGATCCCAGCAGGTCGGTCGCGATCGCCGCCGCCGGGCTCACCGCCTGTGTGCTCGTCGCGATCGGAGCACTCATCCTGCACCGTGGCCTGATTCGCGGCCGGGCGATCGACGACCAGCTGGAGCGAGTGAGGCAAGAGCTCGATGCGGTGGTGGAGAGGGAGCTCCGCCAGCGGTCCGAGGAGCTCGAGCACGCGCTCGCTCGAGCACGGGCGGATGCCGTGTCGACCTTCGAGGACGATCAGCGGCGCCTCTCGGAGGATCGCCGCCGCGTGGCCGGCGAAAGCGAAGAGCGTGCGCGCGCGAAGCTGGTCGAGGAGCTCACGAGGATCCAGGCGCAGGTCGAGCAGCGCCTCTCGGCCTGGAGCTCTGACCTCGACCGCGCCGAGCAGGCCCTCTCAGCCCAGCTGAAGGAGCTCGCGAAGCGGCAGCGGGAGCTGATCGTTTCGGCGGAGGCTCGTATGGCGGCTGAGTCCGAGCGGCTGAGCTCGACCGACGAGGAGCAGCGCGCCGCAGTCACGCGCTTACGCGAGGAGCTGACGAGGTCGGCTCAGCAGGCAGCAGCGACGGCCGACGCCGAGCTCGAATCGCATGCGCTCGAGCGCAGGCGCGCGCTCCACGAGATCGGGGAGCGCCTGCGAGTGCGTGAGCGGGACATCGGCCAGCGCATCGAGCGCGAGCAGGCAGAGGCGGCGCGCCGGATCCAGTCCACGTTCGCCGACGTCGAGCGGCGCCAGGTCGAGCAGCTGGAACGCGTCCTCGAACGCGCGGCCGGCCGGTTCGCCGATGCCGCGGCGCAGCAGTTCGACAAATCGATCAAGACGGCGCGCGAGGATGCCGCGCAACGGCTTTCACGGGAGCTCGACCGCTCGGTCCAGATGTTCGCCCGCGAAGGCGAGTCGCTGCTGGCCGAGCGGCTGGCGCAGGTCGGCGACGCGGGCGGCCTACGCCTGGAGAAGAAGCTCGCTCAGGTCTCGAAGGCCCTCGAGCGGCAAAGGGACGAGTTCGTCGCCGTGACCGAGCGGCGACTCTCGGAGCTGGACGCAGACTTCCGGGCTCGGCTGTCCGGGATTGCCGCCGACGAGAATGCGGAGCGCTCGGCGCTCGAAACGAGGCTGCAGGAGCTGGCGCGGCGGATCGACGCCACGCTTGCGCGAGCCGAAGAGCGCCTCACTTCAATGCGTTAGCAGCAGGAATTCTCGGTCTGGAGGGCGAAAGGACCGCGAGATGAGCGACGCGACCCAGATTGCGGAGCACGACCAGAACGACCGCGCGCGCGTCGAGAGCTGGCGGCTGCACATCCTGATCGAGGCCGGGTATCCCCTCCCGCTCGCCGAGCGTCTGGCCCAGAGCGAAGCCGACCTCCACCGAGCCGTCGAGCTGGTCACGCAGGGCTGCGAGCCGCAGACGGCCGCCGAGATCCTGCTCTAACCGGAAAACGGGGCACGCAACCCCGAATCCCAACGGGCCCCACAGCCCCACCCAGGGAGGGGATGAGAGAGATCCACCCGCCACCCGCGGCGAGCGTACCGCGGAAGTCCGCGCCGGACACGCGCCGGACCGTGCCAACTCGGTGAAAATCCGGCCGCCAGCGCTTCGGGCCGCCGGAAACGAGCGCGTAGCATCCGACCCGTGAAGGTCGCGCCAATCGAGTACGGCGACCGCAAGGTCTACACCGTCTCCGGGTTCAACCGCGGGATCGCCGAGTGGCTCACTCGCCTGCCGACGATCTGGGTCGAGGGCGAGCTCACCGACCTGCGCCGGCAGGACCGGTGGCAGTCCGTCTTCTTCACGCTGAAGGACCCGGCCGACGGCTCCTGTCTCGGCGTCCAGATGCCGCGCGGGCAGTTCGACGCGCTGCGCCTCGACCTCGTCAACGGCGAGCGCGTCCACGTGTACGGCCGGCCGGAGCTCTTCGAGGCTCGCGGCGAGTTCCGACTCCGCGCCCTCTCGGTCGAACGCTTCGGCCTCGGCGACCACCTGGCGGCACTCGAGCGCCTCAAGCGGAAGCTCGCCGCGGAGGGGCTCTTCGCCGCCGAACGGAAGCGGCCGCTCCCCCGCTTCCCCCGACGCATCGGCCTCGTCACCGGCAACGACGCTGCCGCGAAGCGCGATGTCATCACTTCGATCAGCGCCCGCTTCCCGCCGGCCCGGCTCCTCGTCGCCGAGACCTATGTCCAGGGGCCCCGCGCCGCGCCGGCGATCATCGCGGCTCTACGCGAGCTCTGCGACGCGCCCGAGGTCGACGTCATCATTCTCGCGCGCGGAGGTGGCAGCTTCGAAGACCTACTTCCGTTCAGCGACGAGCGGCTGGTGCGCGCAGTGGCGACGTGTCCCCTCCCCGTCGTCTCCGCGGTCGGGCACGAGCAAGACTCGCCCTTGACGGACCTGGCTGCAGACGTCCGGGCCTCGACACCGACTGCTGCCGCCCGCGTCGTCGTGCCCGACCTCGCCGAGCTACTAGAGCGCCTCGCACGATCGCGCGCCGCCCTGGCCGCCGGCACGCGTCGCACCCTCGAGCGGGAGCAGCGCGCGCTCGCACAGACGCACGAACGGCTACGCCGAGCACCGCTTCTGCTCGTCGAGCGCCGCCGCGCCGCACTCGCGCAGACGGCGGGACGGCTCCGAGCCCTCTCGCCGCGCGCGACCCTCGAGCGGGGCTACGCAATCGTCCGCTCGCAGGGCGCGATCCTGCGCGACACGGAAGGCCTCGCCGGCGGCGACAAGGTCGACGTCGAGCTCGGCCAGGGTGGTTTCGGCGCGCGAGTCGAGGAGACGCGTTGAACGCCGAGCCCGGTTTCGAAGACGCCCAGCGGGAGCTGGAAGAGATCGTCCACCGGCTCGAGAGCGGCCAGGCCTCGCTCGACGAGGCGATCGCACTCTGGGAGCGCGGCGAGGAGCTCTACCGCCTCTGCGCGGCGAAGCTCGACTCGGCGCAGGGCCGAATCGACGAGCTTGCGCGTCGCGTCGAGGCGGTCAAGCCCTAGTCCAGGGACGACAACCTGCGTAGAATCAGCGCCGTGACGGCCCCACCCGAGCTGGTTCAGCAAGTTCCCCTCTTCAAAGACCTCGACAAGCGCGAGCTTCAGGGTCTCGCCAGCTCGATGAAGGAGCGGAACTTCAACGAGGGCGACACGATCGCAAGCGAGGGCGAGACCGGCATCGGCTTCTTCCTCATCGAAGAGGGAGAGGCGACGGTCTCGATCGGCGGCGAGGAGCGCGGAACACTGAAGGCCGGAGACCACTTCGGCGAGGTGGCGCTGATCGACGACGGTGCGCGCACGGCAACGGTCACCGCGAAAACTCCGCTCAAGGTCTACGGCATCACCGCGTGGGAGTTCCGGCCGATGGTCGAGGAGAACGCCAGCCTCGCCTGGAAGCTCCTGCAGGAGATGGCGAAGCGGCTACGCGACGCCGAGCTCCGCGCCAGCTAGCTTCCTCCCGAGCTCGACGAGATCCTCCGCGGCCCGCTCGGGCCCGCTCGGCAGCTCGTAGATCTCGACACCATCCGGCTGCTCGAAGAGCCGGCCGCCGAACAGGACGCAGCGCACTCCTTCTTCCGCGCACACGCGGACGACCTCACCAGGCGCCTTGCCCTCGAAGGTCGAGCGATCGACTGCTCCTTCGCCCGTGACGACGAGGTCGGCGGCGCGCGCCGCGTCGCGAAACCCGACCTGCTCGAGCACGAGCTCGGCCCCGGACACGAGGTCTGCACCCAGAGCCGCCAGCGCCGCGCCGATTCCACCGGCTGCGCCTGCGCCGGGCAGGTCCGCGTAGGGTCGGAGCTGCTCCATCGCCGCCACCCGGCCCTCGAGCTCGTCCACGATCTCGGGCGTCGCACCCTTCTGGGGGCCGAACGCTCGGGCGGCACCGCGCTCGCCGAGCAGCGGGTTCCGCACGTCGCAGGCCGCGCGCAGGGCCCGCCCGCGCAGCCCGTCGCCGACGACGTCGAGCAGCCCGGCGCCGCCGTCGACCGTCGCCGTGTCGCCCAGGCCGATGATCATCGGGCCGCTCGTCTCCGCTGCGGCCGCGAGCATGAGCTCGCCGAGGCCTCGGCTCGATGCGGCCAGCGGATCGAGCCGCGAGGCAAGCCGCAACCCGATCGCCTCCGCGGCCTCGACCACCGCAGATCCATCCTCCAGAACGAGATAGCGCGCCCGCACGCGCTCGCCCAGCGGGCCCGTGACGTCCGCTTCCCCCCAGCGGCCTTCGCGGGCGGAGGCGATCACCTCTGCCGTTCCCTCCCCGCCGTCGGCGACCGGCAACTCGAGGGCCTCGGCACCGCCTTCGCGCAGCCCGGCGGCCAGGGCGAGTGCCGCCTCCACCGGCTTCAGAACCGATTTGAGGCTAGCGGGAGACGCCAGCGCGAGCACGCACGGGCTCCTCGGCCTGCGACAGCTCAGCCTCCATTTCGTCGTCGGCCTCGTCGGCGCCGGGCATCGTCTTGAGCTTCGCGTACGAGAGGCCCTCGCGCGCCAGGAACAGGAGCCCCACGCCGACGCCGACGGAGATCTCGATCGCCTGGAGACCGATGCCGAACGCGAACCCCCGCGAGTACGCAACGCCGTACGAAACGAGCGGGAGGGCGACGGCGGCCTGGACGAGGCCGATGTTGCCGGGCCACAGCGGCAGCAGGGTCGCGATGTTCATCAGCAGGAGCACGAGCGCGGCAGCGTGCAGTGGCTCATGGATCCCGAACGCCATCATCACGGCCCACACGGCGGCGAGCTGAAATGCCCAGCCGACTGTCTGGAAGAAGATGGCGACCACCGCGGGGAGCGGGGCCCGCATCACGCCGAGCCCGTAACGCGCCATCGTGATCAACTGGCGGGCCTGCCCGACTTCCTCGAGCACCGAACGGTGCCCACGCCGCGCGCTGGCGACCGCAAACGCGAAGAGCCCGATGCCGACCGCGACGAAGACGGCGAGGCTGGTCAACGCCCAGTGGGGGATCCGCGACGAGGCAAGCACATAGGCGATCAGCAGGAGCGAGGGGAAGAGATCGAACACCCGATGCGCGAAGACGGTGCCGATGAGCGTCGCTCCGGCTTCGCGCTTCCGCTCCATATGTTGGGTCAGCACCGCGACCCGGGCCAGCTCGCCGATCCGACCGGGCAACACGGCGTTCGCAAAGAGGCCTACTCCGAAGGCCGAGAACACCCGGCGGAAAGGCGGCTGCGGGGGCGGCAACGCCTGGTCGATCACGGTCTTCCAGGCCAGCGCGCGTGCGACCACCGAAAGTAGGTTCAACACAATCGCGGTGATCACCCAGTGCCAGGTGACGAGGCGTGAATGCGTCGGCGACAAGCCCCCAATCCGGGGCGCGCCAGACGAGCAGCGCAATCGCGCCGACCACGAAGGGCAGCGTGGCCAGAAAGCGTCCCCAGCTCGAGCGCGGCAGTCTCGGCCTCACGCTGCCACCTTGACACGTCCGGCGGCCAATCCCTCGTAGATCTCTGTCAGCTGCCCTGCGATGTCGTCCCAGGAGTACTTCGAGATGGCCAGTTCGCGCGCGGCGCGCCCGAGTTGCTCGCGCCGCGGCTCGTCGGCAAGCAGCAACTCGACCGCCTCGGCCAGTGCGCGCGGATCGCCGGGCGGAACAAGCACTCCGGCGCTCGGCTCCATGACGCCCCGATAGCCAGGGATGTCGGAGGCGACGACGGGCGTCGCGCAGGCGAACGCGCGCGTGAGCACCATGCCGAAGCTTTCGCCGCCGAGGGAGGGCGCGACCAGAGCCTTGGCGGCGAGCAGCTCGGCGGTCAGCTCCTCCTGTGAGAGGAAGCCGAGGATGTCGATCCCCTCCTCCGAGACGCGGAGCCGCGCGAGCAGGAGCCGGACGGCCATCGGCTCGGCACCTGCAACGCGCAGGCGAGCCCCGGTCCTCCTGTGGATCTCCGGCCACGCGCGCAGGAGCACCTGCAAGCCCTTCCGGGGCTCGTGCCTGCCGGCGAAGACGATGCGGTGCTCGCGCCCGGCCGGCTCGGCCCGCTCGGGGATGAGGACGCCGTTCGGGATCAGCTCGTACTCGCCACCGTGGTGTCGAGTCGCGGTCTCTCGGGATTGCTCGGACACGGCGATCCGATGGTCGATCCGGTCCGCCAGGAACCCCCACACAGGCTTGGCGAGCGACAGCCAGCGCAGCTGACCGGAGGCATGGAACGTGGCCACGATGGGGCATCGCGCGAGCGCGAGCACCGCGACGCAGATCGCGGGCGTCATCGGCTCGTGCAGGTGCAGCACGTCGAAGCGCTCGTTCTCCAGCGCGCGCTTGACGCGCCCGACTGTGCGCGGGCTCAGGACGATGTTCGGCAGCGCTCCGTTCGCCGGCACGATCACGGATCGCCCAACCGGGATCACCTCGGGCGGAGGCTCTCCATGACGGCCGAGCCGAGGGTGCAGGACGCGCGTGAAGCTCCCCGGCGGATCGTTCCCCATCAGCAGGCGCACGTCGTGTCCGCGCCGCCTGAGCGCTTCGGCCTGGAGCTCGGCGTGCTCGACCACGGCGCCCCAGAACGACCAGGAGTACGGAACGACGATTCCGACCTTCACGCGGCAATCATGCCGCCTCGCTAACGTTGCGCGCCGTGGCCGAGCCGACGACTCCCTCGCCCATGCGCAGAGAGGGCCTCTGGCTGTGGGCGCTGGCCGCGCTCGTCCTCCTGGCGATCGTCATCGTGCTCGGCGTCCGCGCCTGCGACGACGACAAGGGAACGAGCAGCACGGGGACACCGATCGTGACCGAAAGCTTCAGCACGGTGCCGACGACCACGCCGAGCCTCACCGAGTCGGTCCCCGAAACCACTCCGGGCGGGCCTGAGCCGGATCCTCCGACGGTGCCGCCTGGCAGCGGCGGCGGCACGCTTCTCGTCGGCAGTGACCAGGATCTCTACCCCGCCCTCGAAGGCAGCCTCACGAAATTCGCGAACCAGCAGGCCACCGGCAAGGAGCTGAACGTCGTCTCCGTGGTCAGTGACCAGGCGTTCTGGGCGGGGCGGGGCAAGGCGCAGCGGCTGCTCGTCGTGATCAACCCGAAGGGCGAGGCGCCGCCGAAGGTGCGGGCGGGCCAGATCGTGAGCTTCAGCGGACAGGTGCTCGCCAACGAAGGCAACTATGGCGTCACCGTGCCCGACGAGACGGCGCTCCTCGCGCGCCACGGCCACCACGTGCTCGTCAGCGCGCAAGACCTCAAGCTGCAGTAGTCGCACCGCCTACCCTGTGAGGGTGAAGCGCTTCGCGATCCTCGGGGTGGTGTGTGCCCTCGGAGCGGGGGCCTTCCTGTTCCTCCAGGAGGACGATCTCGCGCCTGAGAGGACAGTTGTACCTGCATTGCCTCCTCCGCTGGAACCGGGCGGGATCAGCCTTCGCGTCGATCCCGGAACACGCGTCTCGCTGCTGGATCGTCCGGGCGGAAAGGTCATCAAGCGAATCGGCGATACGACGGAATTCGGCTCGCCGCAGGTGCTGTCGCCCACGGGCCGGTCCCGCCGCGACGGCTGGCTCGCCGTCTCTCATACATCGCTCGGGAACGACGGCGTCGCCTGGCTCAAGCCCGATCGAGCGCCGGTGTCCTTTCGCAAACGGGCTGTTCGCCTGGAGGTCGACCTCTCGCGTCGCGAGGTCGTCGTCCACCCCGAAGCAGGACAGCCGCGTCGTATCTCTGTTGCGGTGGGCGCCCCCGACACGCCGACCCCGCCCGGCGAGTACTTCGTCACGGACAAGCTGCGCGGCGCCGACTTCGGCCCGTTCTACGGGTGCTGCATCCTCGCCCTGTCCGGCCACCAGCCGGACCTCCCCGAGGGCTGGTCCGGCGGCGATCGGCTCGCCATCCACGGCTCGCCGACGCCAACCTGGGGCCAGAACGTCTCGAACGGCTGCCTCCACGCCCGGGAGGCCGACCTGCGCTACCTGCTGAAGACCGTCCCGCTCGGCACGGTCGTCACGATCCGCGCCTAGTCGCTCACGTTCACGACTAAACTCGTTCGATGGACGGAGGCCTCGCCGAGCTTCACACGCACCTGGGCGGCTCAGTCGCCTCCGACATCCTCTGGACGCTCGCGCACGAACAGGGCATCGCGCTGCCGGTCAAGGACTTCTGGGAGTTCGAGGAGCTCGTCACCGTCTCCGACCCGCAGGGCGTGCAGGACCTCGACGCCTTGAACGCGATCTACCACTGGACGGAGCTGATCCAGTCGAGCCCGCTGGCCGTCGAGCGCTCGGTGCACGCGGCGATCGGCGGCGCCTACCGCTCACAGCGGATCACGACCCTCGAGCTCCGCTTCAACCCGATGAAGCGAAACCGCGGCGGCGAGCGCGACCTCGACCACATCATCATGGCCGCCGTCCGGGGGCTCGACCGCGCCAGCCTCGAGTACCCGCAGGTGCGCGCCGGCCTGATCCTGATGATGGACCGGACGTTCACCGAGCGGCAGAACTCGATCATCGTCGAGAAGGCGATCCGCTACGCGCCGCGCGGGGTGGTTGGAATCGACATCGCCGGCCCGCGGCCGGACAAGAACTCGCCCTATCCGTACCGCGACCTCGCGCCGCTCATCGAGGAGGCGCGAGAGGCTGGGCTCGGAGTGACGATCCACGTCGGCGAAGAGGGCGGCCGGCATGGCATCGCCGAGATCCGCGAGGTCGTCGAGACACTGCGACCGGAGCGAATCGGGCACGGGATCCTCGCGGCTCAGGACGAGGCGCTGATGGAGCAGATCCGGGAAGCAGAGATCACGCTCGAGATCTGCCCGACTTCGAACCTGCTGACGAAGGCGCTGCCGGACGAGGATGCCGTGCGTGAGACTTTCCGTGCGTTCACGGACAACGGCGTCCGCTTCACGATCGCCACCGACGGTCCGGAGATGATGAGGACCCACTTGCGTGACGAGTTCGAGCTGCTCGAGCGGATCGGCGCGCTCGACAGCGAGGGGCTGAGGGACGCGAACGCGCGCGGGCACGAGGTCAGCTTCGTGAGCAGAGAGCCCGTACTCCTTTCGAAGTAACTCGCTGAAATACGCCTTTTGGTCAATGTTCAGCGCGGCGTGCCGTTGTTAGCGTCGTCGGCATGCACCAAGTCCTGACACGCATCACGCCAGAGCTGACCGAGCGGCAGCGAGAGGTGGTCGAGCTGATCGCCGCAGGGCTCTCGAACGAGGAGGTTGGCGAGCGTCTGGGCATCTCACCGCGGACGGCCAAGGCTCACAGTGACGTCTTGCGCCAGAAGCTCGGTGTCGCACGACGCCGGCAGATTCCAATGGCCTTCCGCCTGCTCACGGGCGAAGACCCGCTCTTGAAAAGCCTCGGATCCCGGCCCGGATCCGGGGACTGACGGCCCCGTACCTGCGGCCCGGGCCGCAGGTACGGGCAGTTCCTCGCATATCGGTGGAAAGCGCGTTACCGTGTGAGAGGGAGGGATTGCGGTACAAGAGGCGACGCCTGCTGTCGGCGCTAGCCGTCGACGCATCATCGAGCGGCCACGACTGACCCGCATGCTCGACGAAAGCGGGGCGCGAATCATCCTGCTCGTCGCGCCAGCGGGGTACGGGAAGACAACGCTGGCTAGGCAATGGCTGTCAGTGGGAAACAGGCAGTCCGCTTGGTACCGAGGAGGACCGGGTTCAGCGGATGTCGCGGCCCTGGCAGTCGGAATCGCAGAAGCGGCAGCACAGATCGTTGCGACCGCTGGCGAAAGAATGCGGAATCGCCTTCTCGCAACGGAACGACCCGGGGAGGACGCGCGCATCCTCGGGGAGATGCTCGCCGAGGATCTGATGCATTGGCCTGGCGACGCATGGCTCGCAGTTGATGACTATCACTATGCCGTCGAATCCGCCGCGGCTGAAGAATTCTTTGAGAGCTTCGTGATGGGAAGCGGAGTCTCAATACTCATGACGAGTCGCCGAAAGCCCGGGTGGGCTACAGCCCGGCGACGCTTGTACGGAGAGATCGCTGAGTTCGATCGCACACTGCTCGCGATGAGCGACCACGAAGCGCTCGAAGTGCTCGCCGACGTAGCCCTTGCGCCGAATCTCCTGCGACGCGCCAGTGGATGGCCTGCAGTAATCGGACTTGCCGCCCTCACAGGAGAGGCAGCAACGCCTGCAGAGACCTTGCCAAACATGCTCTACGCGTACTTCGCGGAGGAGCTCTACCAGGTAGCGAGTCCAGCCTCGCAAAAGGCTCTGTCCATCCTCGCTGTGTCGCCCCGTCTGACTAGGGCTGCTGCCGACGCGATTCTCGGAGCCGATGTCGCGGAGAAGACTCTCGAAGAGGCGGCTGACATTGGACTACTCGCAGTACGAGGGTTAGAGGTTGATATCCATCCACTCCTGCGCGAGTTCTTGAGGGGCAAACTCTTGGAGCACGGGGCGGAGGTTTCGCGGGAAGCAATCCGAAACGTAGGCCGCTACCTATTTCAGGAAAGAGCCTGGGATGAAGCCTTCGCCCTGCTTGAGGAATCAGCGGCCTTCGGGTTAATGGGCGAGCTGTTTGAGTCCGCGCTGGACGACCTACTGCTTCAGGGAAGAACGGCAACCCTCCGTAAGTGGCTAGACCGCGCATACGAAGTCCAACTCCAATTTCCGGTGATGGATCTGGCCGAGGCTGAGATCTCGTTCCGAGAGGGCTCGCACCGGAGAACTGAGGTACTTGCCCTGGCGGCCGCCCGCACTTTGCCTCAGGGGCATCCACTGACCTCGCGTGCGCTTGCGCTCGCCGGGCAAGCCGCATACTTCGAAGGCCGGGGAGCAGATGCTCTAGGGCATTACTCGCGATCCGAGGAGACCAGCGCAACGATCGGGACTCGGAGACGTGCTCTCTGGGGACAGTTCCTGACTCTCCTTGAACTCGATGACCCTGAGGCGGGATCAGTTCTCGCCTCGTTGGACGAGTTGGAAGCCGAAACGCCGGAGGACATCCTCCGCCTCGCTACTGGTCGCTATCAGTTAGCGCTGAGGCGCGGAGAGAGCGGCCTTCCTTCACTCCTGGCGAATCTCCCAGTTCTGGCACGGTCGCCTGATCCTCCGACAAGGTCTTCTTTCCTCAATGTGGTCGTGGCGGCACTGATTCTCGCTGGACGGTATGAAGAAGCCTCGAAACTGGCAGGACAACAGATGGAAGAAGCTGAAAAGTTTCGACTCGCATTCGCGCTTCCACATGCTTGCTTGCGAAAAGCGGGAGCGAGTCTAGGTTTGAGGGCCTTCGAAGAAGCGAGCCGTCACCTCAACCGAGGTGAGCAGCTAGCAAGCGAACTCGTGGACCCACGGCTCTGGGGATCGATCCAATCGGTCAAGGCTCTTACCCTGCTTGCCCAGGGGGACCTCGACAGGGCGGCCGTCATTACCCACATGCCCCGAGAAGATGTCGGTGGGTCCGCACTGGCCGAGGTACGAGCCACGCATGCGCTTGTCCTCGCTTGCGCGGGCGAGAGTCGGGCTGCCGAAACGGAGGCTCGCGCCGCCCAAGAACTTTCAAGGGCTATTGAACCAACGCTTCTCAGCAAGTTCGCCGTAGCCATTGCAAGCTCTCAGAAAGCGGATACCGGTGCCCTTCCTCGCCTCAATGACGCCATTGAGCATGCGGTGCGCGCTGATGCCGTCGATTGCTTCGTTTCCTCCTACCGAGGCTATCCCGAGATCCTGAAAAGGATCGACCCTGCCCAAGTTGGCCTCCTCACGCCAATCATGCGCCAAGCCCACGACATTGAGCTGGCTAAGTCGATCGGACTTGTGATTCCCGAAGCTACGTTAGGTCAGGGACACCTCCCGAAACTTTCGAAACGGGAGAATGAGGTCTACGAGCTGATGTCAGAGGGTTTGACGAATCGGCAAATCGCCGAGAGACTTTTCCTTGGCGAGTCGACCGTAAAGGTGCACGTCCGACATATATTCGAGAAGCTTGGCGTCCGAACCCGAACCGCGGCTGCTGCACTTCGGCGGTCGGAATAACTAGAGAGCTGCAGCGACAGCCGTAAGCCTCGGGGCCTCATGCTCTTGGGCCCCGAGGTTGAAATCGGTACGAGCTCCTGCGCGGTATTCCTCCGTCGCGCCGGCCAGTATTGCCTCAAATGCGGCAACCACGGTCGTGTCGAACTGGCTCTCAACCGACTGCGCAAGCCTCATCCGAGCGACGCGGCTAGGCATCGCGTCACGATAAGGGCGGTCTGAGGTCATCGCGTTGTATGCGTCAGCTACCGCGAGGATCCGCGCGATCATCGGAATCTCGTCGCCACTCAAGCCATCTGGATAACCCTGGCCGTCGACCCGTTCGTGATGATGCCGCACGATCTTGGCGATCTCGGCGTAGTCAGCAACCTTGCAGAGAATCCCCTCACCGATCTCAGAATGACGCTCCATCATCCGACGTTCCTCGAGTGTGAGCGCCCCGGGTTTCTCGAGGAGTCCAGGAGGGAGGCCGATCTTGCCGATGTCGTGCACCAGTCCGCAGAGATGGGCAACGTTTATCTGGTCCTCGCGTAGCTCTAGCCGTTCCGCGATGTCCCGAGCGTAAATAGCGACCGCCGCTGAATGACCAGCCGTGTAGCGGTCTCGTGCATCGAGAGTGGCTACAAGGGCGCCGGCAAACGAAAGGTTCGCGCGTTGCAGTCGCTCATTCGCCCCAATCAGGTCTTCAGTGAGTCCTCGCTGATGCTCGTAGAGCGCGAAGAGCCGCTGGGCGGCCAGGGCAGGTACGAAGAAGAGCGGGAGTGTCCACGGGGAAACCTCTTGGTAGGCAAAGGCCAAAAGCGCAACGATGGGGGCGTAGAGCGGTAGAGATGCGACTATTGCCGGGCCTGCCATTCGCAGGACGTCCTTGGCGCGAGCACGCGAACGAAGTCGCAGTGTGACGGAGGTAAACGTCACATCGAGGACTTCTGCAGACACTGCGGCGGCGGCGCAAGCCAGTGTGATGCCGCCGAAGCCTGGTGGGGCAACGCTGAGGGTCGCCACCGCCACCATGCCTGTGAGCGCCCCAGTGGTTGCGCGACTTGACGTGTACACCGCCCACCGCATGAACGGGCGACCAAAATCGCCGGACATCGAGGCCGCGGCGATCAGCATTGCAGCAAGAGGGCCGAAGAGAACGGCTGCAAACACGGTCGCAAGCAGGGAAACGGACGCCTCGACTGGGCCGAGCTTCACCCTGCCCCGCTCGGCTACCGCCGCGATGACGGCAAGCGCCGCTGTCGCCCAGACGCTTACGAGGCCGGTCTCGCTGTAGAGCAACCAAGCGGCGAGCCCCATGGAGGAAAGGCAGAGAAGGAGCAGGTAGATGCCCAGGGGCCCTAACCGCCGAAACGGCCGAAATCTATTCAAAAGCGTAGAACGCTCTTGCATTCTCCCCCAAAAGGGGTATGGTTTCGAATTGCCGTCAGTCCCCACAACGGGAGGAATCATGCGAAAGTCCGTCCTTCGCTTGGTGTCTCGGGCCATTGCGGTGCCCGGCCACCTTTCAGGTTGGTAGAGCCAATTCGCGTAGCTTCAGTTATCCACAGAGCCTGGGCATCACCCTGTTGAGGGATATGCACAGAGTGTGGAAAACTGAGAAAAGCTACTGCGTCGAGACCTAGTCGCCTAATTAGGCTAGGCGATCAGGTTTCGGCGAAAGCCGACGGCCACAGCGTGAGCCCTCGAACGGGCCTGCAGCTTGGCCAGCAGATGCCGCACATGAGATTTCACCGTCTCCTCCGAGAGGAAGAGGCGGTGCCCGATCTCGCGGTTCACGAGGCCCTCTGAGATCAACTGAAGCACCTCGATCTCGCGGGCGGTCGGCTCCTGCTCGAGCTCCCTGAGGGGAGCGGCGAACGGAATGACCTCGGCGTTCCCGTTCCCGCGGCGGGCTGCTACCTCGTCGAAGCGACGAGAGTGCCCTACATATCGGGACAGGATCTCTTTGCGCTCTGCAGCGTCCATGACAGACCGTGTATCGGCGTGCCAAGCCGCGGCTTTAGGAGCTCCACTCACTATTTCAAGGGATAACCCCGCTGAAGGGCAGAACTACGCCGTTTTTGGCTCCCTAAACGGGCGGAGGCTCTGGTGCGCGCTCCACAATTCCGGGGTCGAACACCGTCTCGACCTCATGTGGCTTGATCCTCCCGGCCTTGATCTCCTCGGCCCAATGGCACGCGACGACGTGCTCCTCCCCGAGCTTGCGGAGCGGCGGCACGTCCGTCTTGCAGCGGGTCGGCTGCACATAGGGGCACCGCGTGTGGAACCGACAAGCCGGCGGCGGGTTCGCAGGGCTGGGGATGTCGCCGGAGAGCAGGATCGTCTCGCGCTCTGACTCCACGGCGGGGTCGGGGATCGGAACCGCCGAGAGCAGCGAGATCGTGTACGGGTGGAGCGGATTGTCGTAGAGCTCCTCAGCCGGCGAGACCTCGACGATCGAGCCGAGGTACATGACGGCGATCCGATCGGAGATGTGCCGGACGACCGCCAGGTCGTGGGCGATGAAGAGGTATGTGAGGTCGAACTCGCTCTGCAGGTTCTCGAGCAAGTTGATGATCTGCGCCTGGATCGAGACGTCGAGGGCGGAAACGGGCTCGTCGGCGACGACGAAATCGGGATTCAGCGCCAGCGAGCGCGCCAGGCCGATCCGCTGGCGCTGGCCGCCCGAGAACTCATGCGGGTAGCGGGAGGCCGCATCGGGCGGCAGGCCGACGATCTGCAGCAGCTCGCGCACGCGCCCGGCAGCCTGACGCCGGCCCGCGAGGCCGTGCGTACGGAGCGGCTCGCCGACGATCCGGCCCACGCTGTGCCGAGGATTCAGGGAGGAAAAGGGGTCCTGGAAGACCATCTGCATGCGCCGCCGCAGCGGACGGAGCTCCTCGTCGTCCATGTGCGTGATGTCCTGGCCGTCGAAGAAGACCTTGCCGGCGGTCGGCTCGTAGAGGCGCAGGATGGCGCGGCCCACGGTCGACTTGCCGCAGCCCGATTCGCCGACCAGGCCGAGCGTCTCGCCGCGGCGAATCTCGAACGAGACGCCGTCGACGGCCTTGATGTCGCCGACGTGGCGGTCGAGGACGATCCCGCTCTTGATCTGGAAGTAGAGCTTGAGGTCCTGGAGCTCGACCAGGGCGCCGTTCTGGCTCACGACGCAACGACCTCCTTGCGGAGCCCCTGCCACTCCTCTTCGGGCACCGGGTTGAAGCAGGCGACGGCGTGCCCAGGCTCGATCTCGACGAGCGGCGGGACCTCCTCGCGCGACTGGTCGACCTCGTAGCGGCACCGCGGCTGGAACGGGCAGAAGGCCGGCGGGGCCAGCGCGTCGCGGGGGTTGCCCGGAATCGGGTGCAGCTTCGTCTTGCGCGCCGCATCGAGGCGTGGGATCGACTGCAGCAGGCCCAGCGTGTACGGGTGTCGCGGGTGCTCGAAGAGCTGCCGGGCCGACCCGGTCTCCATGAACAGTCCCGAATACATGACGTTCACACGCTCGCACATGCCGGCGACCACGCCGAGGTCGTGCGTGATGAGGATGAGGGCGGCGTTCTCCTCGGCGACCAGCTCGCGTAGAAGGTTGAGGATCTGGGCCTGGATCGTCACGTCGAGCGCAGTCGTCGGCTCGTCGGCGATCAGAAGCTTCGGCTTGCAGGCGAGGGCCATCGCGATCATCGCGCGCTGGCGCATCCCGCCCGAGAACTGGTGTGGGTAGTCGCGGATGCGCGACTTCGCGCTCGGGATGCCGACGCGGTCGATCAGCTCGGCGGCGCGCTTCTCGGCGTCCTTGCGGCTCATGCCGAAGTGCTCCTCGAGCGGCTCACGTAGCTGCCGCCCGATGGTGAGCACCGGGTTCAGGCTCGTCATCGGGTCCTGGAAGATCATCGCGATCTCCTTGCCGCGCACCTTGCGCAGCTCGCGATTGCGGAGCTTCAGCAGATCGCGCCCGTCGAACATCGCCCGGCCCGTGCGCGTGCGGCCGGCCCGCGGCAGGAGGCCGAGAATCGCGAGCGAGGTGACGCTCTTGCCGCAACCCGATTCGCCGACGATGCCCAGCGTCTCTCCGGCCGCGATGTCGAAGGAGATGCCGTTGACGGCGTAGATGTTGCCCCTGCTCGTCCAGAACTCGACGCGCAGGTCCTCGACGGACAGGAGCGGGTTACGCTCGGCCACGGAACTTGGGGTCGAGTGCCTCGCGGAGGCCGTCGCCGATCAGGTTGAAGCCCAGCACGGAGATGATGATGGCCGTGCCGGGGATGATCGCCAGCCAGGGATAGACCTGCAGGTACTCATTCGAGTCGGTGAGCATCGTTCCCCACTCCGGCGTCGAGGGATCCTGCGGCCCCAGGCCGAGGAAGCCGAGGCCCGCGACGTCGATGATCGCCGTCGCCAGCACGAGCGTGGCCTGGACGATCACGGGCGAGAGCGAGTTGGGAAGGATGTGCGAGAACAGGATCGACCACCGGCGCACGCCGACGGAGCGGGCGGCGAGCACGAAATCGTTGTCCCTCTGCGCGAGGATGGAGCCGCGTAAGAGCCGCGCAAAGATCGGGATCTGAGCGACGCCGACGGCGATCATCACCTGCGTGAGCCCGGGGCCGAGCATGGCCGCGATGCCGATCGCCAGGAGCAGGCCGGGGATCGCGAGCGCCACGTCCATGATCCGCATCAGGATCGAGTCGATGACGCCGCCGAAGAACCCCGCGATCCCGCCGATCACCAGGCCGAACGAGAGGCCGATGCCGACGGCGACAAGGCCGATCAGCAACGTGTAGCGCGCGCCGTACACGACGCGGCTGAACTGGTCGCGCCCCAGACGGTCGAGGCCGAACCAGTAGTCGCGCGACGGGTTCTCCGCCCGGAGCAGCCCGTCGTTCAGGCCCTGCGCGAGCGGATCATGTGGCGCGATGAGCGGCGCGAAGACTGCGGCGAAGATCAGTACTGCGATGAAGACCATGCCGACGATCGCGCCCGGGTTGTGGATCATGCGGCGCCAGGCCTCGCGCCACAGACCCGGTCGGCGCCTCGAGCTGGATCTCGTGGGCTTCGATTTCGGCGACGCTCATGAGACGCGAATCCTCGGGTTGATGAGGGCATAGACGACGTCGACGATCAGGTTGACGAACACGAAGACGAAGGCGACGAACAGAATCCCGCCCTGGAGCACGGAGTAGTCGCGGTTGAAGATCGCCTCAGCCAGCCAGCGACCGATCCCGGGCCAGGCGAAGATCGTCTCGGTGAGCACGGCGCCCGACAGCAGTAGGCCGACCTGGAGCCCGATGATCGTCGTGACGGGCAGCGCGGCGTTACGCAGCACGTGCCTGCGGTCGACGATCAGCGATGAGAGGCCCTTTGCGCGCGCGGTCCGCACGTAGTCCTCGTTCTGGACGTCGAGCACGGCAGCCCGCGTGATGCGGGCGATGATGGCGAGCGGGATCGAGCCGAGCGCGATCGCCGGCAGGATCAAGTGCTCTATGCAGCTCCTTAATGCGACCCAGTCGCGGGTGATGATCGCGTCGAGGACGTAGAAGTTCGTCGGTTGCTCCGTGATCAGCGTGACGTCGATGCGACCCGCCCCCGGTAACCAGCCAAGGCGCACCGAGAAGACGTACTTGAGGAGGATCCCCAGCACGAAGACAGGGATCGAGATCCCGATCAGGGAGATGAACAGGCTCGCGTGGTCTAAGGGGCCACCGTAGTTCTTGGCCGCGAAGAAGCCGAGTGGGATCCCGAGCGCGACCGCGAACATGAGGGCCGCTATGGCGAGCTCGGCGGTCGCCGGGAAGCGCTCCTTGATCTCGTCGGTGACCTCGCGGTGCGACGCGGCGCTTGTCCCGAAGTCGGCGTGCGCCCAGGACTGGAGCTGCGACCAGTACTGCTTGTAAACGGGCTCGTCGAGCCCGTAGCGCTCCCTGTAGGCGGCGATCAGCTCCGGAGTGGCGCGCTCACCGAGCAGGCCCTCAGCGGGGCTCCCCGGCAAGGCCCTGACCCAGAAGAAGACGAGGATCGAGAGCCCGAAGAGAATTGGGATCAGAAGGAGCAGCCGGCGAACGACGAAACGAAGCATCTATCTCGTCGTCCGCCGGCAGACTCCGTTAGGCCTCTACTGACCTCCGAGCGAGACCGGGAAGAACCTGTCGCTTCCTGTCGGGCTCGCGATGTAGTTCTGCACCCGCTTCTGCATTCCGAGCGCGGGCCTCGTGTGGACGTACGGAACGCCCGGCACGAGCTTCATGAGCTCGCGATTGGCGCGCTTGTAGATCTCGGCACGCTTCTTCGCGTTGATCGTCTGTTCGCCGGCATCCAGCAGCTTGTTGATGGTGCCGTTCCGGAAGCCGAACTGCGGGCTGTAGTCCTGGAAGAACGTGCCCACGAAGTTGTCCGGATCCCCGTAGTCACCGGACCAGCCGATCAGGTTCAGGTGACCGGCCGAGCCCTCGTTGACCTTGGCGACGTAGTCGGGCCGCCATGGAGCACTGCGGGCGTTCACCTTGAAGCCCGAGCGCTCGAGGCTGGCCGCGAACGCCTCGAAGTTCAACTTCGGATTCGGCATGTACGGGCGTGAAACGCCGGTCGGATACCAGAAGTCGATCTCGACGGGCAGGCTCAGACCTGCCGCGCGGAGAAGCGTCTTCGAGCGCTCCGGGTTGAACGGGTACTTCACGACGTTCGGCTCGTACCCGAGCAGGCCCGGTGGCATGAACTCGTGCGCCACGACGCCGCGGCCCGAGTAGAACGAGCGGACGACGCCCGAGCGATCGAGCCCGTGCGCGACCGCCTTGCGGACGTTGAGCTTGTCCATCGGCGGGATCTTCGAGTTGATCGTGACGTAGCCGACGTTGAACGACGGACGGTTCACGACCTTGAGGCTCGAGTTCGAAGCGATCGTCCCGAGATGGGCCGGATCCGCCAGGTCGTACGCATTGACCTCACCGGACTGGAGCGCCTGGAGGCGACCAGTAGCGGTCGAGATCGGACGGACGATGATCCTGGCCAGCTTGGGCTTGTTGTCGCCCGTATACGCCTTGTTCTCGGCGAGCTCGACCTTCTCTCCGACCTTCCACGAGACGAACCGGAAGGGGCCGGTGCCGGTCGGGTGCTCGAACGCATACGAGCCGGTCGGGCGAAAGACGCCGTTCCGGAGCTCGCCCTGATTCGCGCCGTACTTCTTCATCGCGGTCGGGCTCTGCATTGCGAACGCCGACAGAGACAGCGACGGCAGGAACGGGCCGTTCTTCCTTCGCAGCTTGACGATGGCCGTGTACTGGCCCTTCGCCCGGCAGCTCGAGAAGAGCGGCGTGCCCAGGCTGGAGCTCTCGTTGCGCTTGAACCCGCTGAAGATCGCCTGGTAGTAGTAGGTCGCCGAAGCGTCCTGGAACGGGCCGCGGAAGTTGTACCAGCGGTTGAAGTTCGCGCAGACGGCGGCGGCGTTGAAGCGCGTCCCGTCGTGGAACTTGATGTTCCGCTTCAGGAAGAACGTGTACGTCTTCCCGTCACGCGAGACGTTCCAGCGCGTCGCAAGCTCGGGCTTGGTTGACGCCTTGCCCGGTACGAGCTGGGTCAAGCCTTCGTAGATCTGTTCCGTGATTCGGAACGATTCGCCGTCCGAGACGAGTGCGGGATCCAGATAGGTCGGATCCGACGCCCCCGCAAAGACCAGCGTCCCTCTTCCGCTACCTGCTCCCGCGACACCAAGCGTGACGAGGCAAGTGGCGAGGAGGAGGGCAATGCTAACTAGGGTTCCCCTCACCTCTGCTCCTTTATCCATGCGCCGTCCACTGCGGGCGGCGCTGCAGTATTACCTAGGACCGGTTACGAGGCGGAAGGTTAGAGGGTGGTGAACGGGATGGCTAGGCCGCTGCGACGGAGCTGAGCTCGCGCAGGGCGGCGAGACGCGACAGCGCCTGTGCCTCGAGCTGCCGGACACGCTCGCGCGTCAGGTCGAGCTCGGCCCCGATCGCCTCGAGCGTCCAGGGCTCGCCCTCGAAGCCGAAGCGCAGCTCGAGGATGCGCCGCTCGCGCTCGGGGAGAGCATCGAGCGCCTTGCGCACGCCCTGGCGGCGCAGCGACTCCTCGGCCTCCTCGAACGGGTCGGCAGCTTCGCGGTCTGCGAAGAGATCGCCCAGCTCGCCCTCGTCGTCGGCGCCGACCGTCTGGTTCAGCGAGACCGACGCGTGGGCGGCGCCCAGCGCCTCGTCGACGTGCTGCATCGGCAGCCCCGTCGCCTCGGCCAGCTCTTCCTTCGTCGCCTCGCGGCCCAGCTCGACCTCGAGCCGGCGCGCGGCGCGCGACAGCTTCTGCTGCCGCTCGACCACGTGCACCGGCACGCGGATCGTCCGCGCGTGGTTCGCCACGGCGCGCTGCACCGACTGGCGGATCCACCAGGTCGCGTACGTCGAAAACTTGAACCCGCGGCGCCAGTCGAACTTCTCGACCGCGCGGTTGAGCCCGAGCGTTCCCTCCTGGATCAGGTCGAGGAACGGCACGCCCAACCCGCGGTAGCCCTTGGCGATGGAGACGACGAGCCGTAGGTTCGACTCGATCATCCGGCGCTTGGCGATGAGGTCGCCGCGCTCGATCGACTTCGCGAGCGTGACCTCCTCGGACGCGGTCAGCAGCTTGTGCCGGCCGACATCGGCGAGGAAGAGCTGCAGCGAGTCGGCAGCGCCGACTACGGCCTCTGCGGCTTCCTTCTTCGCGGCGGCGGCCTCGGCCTCTTCGCGGCGCGGCTCACCGATCTCGTGCCCGAGTGCCTCGAGCTCACGCGTCAGCAGCTCGACGTCCTCGTCGGGCAGCTCGTGCTCGAGCGCGAAGGCTTCGATGTCCGCAGGCTCGACAAAGCCGCGCTCCTCAGCAGCCTCGACGAGGGTGCGGGCGCCCTCGGTTTCCAGTAGTTCCTGAAGCTGGTTCTGCGTCAAGTGGCTCTCTGCGTCCTTTCCGGTTCTGACTGCGGTTCTAGGTGTCTGCACTGTAAGACGCCGTTCGGTCATCAAGCTTTCGCACTGTAGGCCGTATTTCCTGGCCTTTCCAGGGGTACCGGTACCCCTGAGACGGCTTCAATTCTTAGAACGATCGGTCTTCGTTGGTTATTCCGCTGCGGCGGGCTCTTTGGATCGAGCGCGAGCTGGGAAGTCGAACTCGATCTTGCCCTCACTATTCAAGACGAGACGCGCGCGAAAAGGTTTGCCGGCTTTGGAACGGAACCCGGACAACACTTCCCGGGTTTTGCCTTCTTCAATCAACTGGCGGGCGACCTCGGGGGTCAGCGTGCGCCCCGCGACGCGCTTCCAGACGACGAAACCGCACCCGGTCTCCTCGCGCGACTTCCAGCTCGTGCAGCCGTAGGCCTTGGAGTTCTCGCGGATGATCTCGCCCGTCTCGGCGCCGCAGCGCGGGCAGGGGCCCAGCTCGACGCGCTCGGGGCGCAGCTTCTCCTTGTCGAGCGCCTCGATCGCGCGCACGGTCGACTCCGTGAAGTCGGCGATGCCCTTGATGAACTTGTCCTTGTCCCCATTGCCGTGCTCGATGTCCGTGAGCTGCTTCTCCCAGTCGCCCGTGAGCTCCGGCGAGGTGAGCTGGTGCTCCTCGAGCATCGTGATCACCTGGAGGCCCTTCGGGGTCGGCTGCAGGTCCTTGCCTGCGCGCTCGATGTACTCGCGACGGATCAGCGTCTCGATCGTCTCCGCGCGCGTGGCCGGCGTGCCGAGGCCGCGTTCTTTCATCGCCTCGCGCAGCTCCTCGTCGTCGATCAGCTTGCCGGCGGTCTCCATGGCGGAGAGGAGCGTGGCCTCCGTGTAACGCGCCGGCGGCCTCGTCTCCTTGGCCTCGCTCTCGACGACGGCGACCTTCACGGCCTGCCCCTCCTCGAGCTGGGGCAGCTCGGCGCTCTCGGGATCCTCATCGGTCGCCTTGTCAGCGTCGGCCTGGACGCCGTACACGGCCCGCCACCCGGCCTCGAGGGTCACCTTGCCGCGAGTCCGGAAGCGCTCTTCCTCGACGAGCGTGATGATCGTCGTCCGCGCATAACGGGCCGGCGGATGGAAGACGGCCAGGAAGCGCTTGGCGACGAGGTCGAAGATCCGCCGCTCGTCGGGCGAGAACGTCTCGATGTCGTGGTCGACGTCGGTGGGGATGATCGCGTGGTGGTCGTCGACCTTGGCGTCGTTGACGACGCGGCCGAGGGGCAGCTGCTCGAGGTTCATGACGAAGCGCGCGCCTGCGGAGTACTCGGGGATGGGCAGCAGCGTCTCGGCCGTCGGCTTCAGAGCCGGGACGAGGTCGCCGGAGAGGAAGCGCGCGTTCGTGCGCGGGTACGTGATCGCCTTCTTGCCCTCGTACAGCGACTGCGCAGCCTGCAACGTGCGGCGAGCAGAGAAGCCGAAGCGGCTGTTCGCATCGCGCTGGAGTGACGTGAGGTCGTAGAGCAGAGGCGCGCGCTCGGAGGCCTCCTTGCGCTCGACCGTCTCGACGGTGCCCGTCTTGCCGTCGACCTTGGAGACGATCTCGTTCGCCCGGGCCTCCTCCTTGATGCGCGTCTCTTCGCCGGTCGCGGTTTCCTTGTCGGCGGCGAGCACCGGGTCGAACCAGAGCCCCTCGTAGCGTGGGTCAAAGGTGGCGTGAACGAGCCAGTACGGCACGGGCACGAAGGCCTGGATCTCGCGCTCACGGCGGACGATGATCGCCAGCGTCGGCGTCTGCACCCGTCCGAGCGAGACGACGCCGCCGACCCACGCACGACCGCGGATCGTCGCGGCGCGCGTGGCGTTCATGCCGACGAGCCAGTCGGCTTCGGAGCGGGCGCGCGCGGCGAGCTCGAGCGGCTCGAGCTGGTCGCCTGGGCGCAGGACCGTGAAGCCTTCGCGAATCGCCGTCTTCGTCATCGAGCTGATCCAGAGGCGCTCCACCGGTTTCGGGGCGCTCGGATCGGTGGGCGAGACGCCGAGGACGGCCTCGTAGAGGTAGGCGAAGATCAGCTCGCCCTCGCGACCGGCGTCGCACGCGTTGATCACGTGGTCGACGTCGTCACGCTGCAAGAGCTTCTCGATCAGCTTCAGCTGCTTCTTCGACTTGGCGTCGCGCGGGACGAGCTTGAAGCCGTCGGGCGGGAAGATCGGCAGGTCGGCCATGCGCCACTTCTTCCACTTCTCGTCGTACTCGTCGGGCTCGGCGAGCTGCACGAGGTGGCCGACGGCCCACGTGATGACGTAGTCGTCGGACTCGAGGAAGGTCGGGTCGTCCTTGCCGCCCTTCTTCGCGCGCGGGTTCAGGTCCGCGAGCGAGCGGTTCTGGAAGGGGCCGTCGAGTGCGCCCGCGATGTCGCGGCCGACCGACGGCTTCTCAGCAACGATGAGTGTCTTCATGCCGGGAGGCACCATAGCGCGGGTTGCAAGGGCTGCCGCGAGCGCGATACTCCACCGCCCGTGACCAAATCGCCTGCATACGTCCTGGCTGGGATCCTTACCGGGCTGCCCATGCGGTTCCTATTTCGGTTGCGAGTCAAGGGGAAGGAGCATCTTCCGCGCGAGGGCGGCTATGTCCTTTCTGCCAACCATGTGTCCAATCTCGACCCGTGGCCGCTCGGCTGGCCGCTCTTCCCGCACCGAGAGCTGCGGTTCATGGCGAAGGCGGAGCTCTTCCGCTCGCCGCTCTGGCCGATTCTCAAGTTCGGCGGCGCGTTCAAGGTCAACCGGGGCGAGGGTGACGAGAAGGCGATCGACACCGCCGTGCGGCTGGCCCGGGACGGTGAGGTCGTGGCCATCTTCCCGGAGGGCACGCGGCGCGAGAAGGGGCTGGTCAAGAAGTTCGAAGCGCGCCCGCACACGGGAGCTGCGCGCGTCGCTCTGGCGGCCGGGGTGCCGCTGGTCCCTGCGGCGATCTCGGGGACCGACCGCATCCGCCGGCTCGGGCCGCTGCGCGTCGCCTACGGAGCCCCTGTCGAGCTCGACGACCTCCGGAAGCTGGAGCCTCGTGAGGGCGCGAAGATCGGGACCGACCGGCTGATGTCGGCGATCCACGAGCTGAAGGCGAAGCTGTGAGCGCGCCGGTGATGATCGTCGACGGCGACTCGCTGACGCATCGCGCGTACCACGGCCTCCCCAAGTCGATCAGGCACAACGCCGTGGTCGGCTTCACGAACATGCTCGTCCGCCTCTGGGAGAGCGAGCAGCCGCGCGCCGTCCTCGTCGGCTGGGACACGCTCGAGGTGCCGACCTACCGTCACGAGGCCTTTGACTCGTACCAGAGCGGGCGCGTGTTCGAGCCCTCTCTGCTGGAGCAACTGCCGATGATCCCCCAGCTCGTGGTGGCGCTGGGGTTCGCGAGCGCCAGGGCGCCCGGGTACGAGGCGGACGATTTCCTGGCCGCGGGAGTGGCGGCGGCACGAAAGCGCCGCAGGCCGACGATCGTCGTCACCTCGGATCGCGACGCTTACCAGCTGGCGAGCGACCGCTGCACGATCCTCGCACCGGTCCGCGGTGTCAGCGAGCTCGCGCGAATCGGTCCCGCGGAGGTGCGCGAGAGCTACGGCGTGGAGCCGAAGCAGGTTCCGGACTTCATCGCGCTCCGCGGCGACCCGTCCGACAAGCTGCCCGGCGCTCCTGGGATCGGCCCCAAGAAGGCCGCCGAGATCCTGCAGCAGTACGGCTCGCTGGAGGCTGCGCTCAAGGCCGGACGCTTTTCGACGCTGGCGGAGGAACTTCGCCTGTACCGGCGAATAGCGACACTCGACGCCTCCGCCCCTCTCCCTCCCCTCGACGATCAATCCCCCTCGTGGGCGGAGGCGTCGAATCTCCTTCGTAGCTGGGGCTTGAACGCGTCAGCCGACCGCCTCGCAGCGCGCGCCGGCTGACGTGGACGTCATCAGCCATCCGGACATGGCCCGTCTGCACCAGACGGGTGAGCATCCGGAGACCCCACGCCGCCTGGACGTGTTGCTCGAAGCCCTGGGCGAATGGGTCGAGCCGGAGCCCGCTTCGGACGCGGATATCCATAGGTGTCACGCGCGCGTCTACATAGAGCGCGTTCGCGAGGTGAAGGCCACGACTCTTCTCGATCCGGACACGGTCTGCACGCCGACGAGCTACGAAGCGGCTCTGCTGGCCGCCGGCGGAGCCATCGAGGCGGTCCGGCGTGGCGGTTTCGCCGTCGTCCGTCCCCCGGGGCACCACGCCCTGCGGGACCGCGCGATGGGGTTCTGCCTCTTCGACAACATTGCGATCGCGGCGCGGTGGGCGCAGGCGGAGCTCGGCGTCGAGCGGGTGGCGATCCTCGACTGGGACGTCCACCACGGCAACGGGACGCAGGCGATCTTCCAGGACGACGACTCCGTTCTCTTCGTCTCGTTGCATCAGTGGCCGCTCTATCCGGGCTCGGGCGGTCCCGACGAGCAGGCCGCGACGACCGTGAACGTGCCTCTGCCGGAGGGCTGTGGCGATGCCGAGTACGCGCGTGCCTTCGAGGAGATCGTCGAGCCCGAGGTGCAGCGCTTCCAGCCGGATCTCGTCCTCGTCTCGGCAGGCTTCGACGCGCACGAGGACGACCCGCTGGCCGGCATGCGCCTGACCGAGGACGGCTTCCGTCAGCTCGCAAGCCGCAGCGCAGCGCTCGGGCCACGGGTCGCGGCGGTCCTGGAGGGCGGCTACAACCTCGAGACGCTGCCCGGCTGCGTCAAAGCGGCCCTCGAAGGGTTCACCTAAAAAAATGACCGGCCCCTGTGGGGGCCGGTCTAAGAGAGAAGTGAGCCACCGAGTCCTCGTCCGCCTCGAGGAACTTCGATAGTCCCAGTATTGCGCCGAAACTGAGAAATCTCATCGCCTGGTGCCACCCCGCGGTGGGTGAATCGGTATCCCCCAGAATGGGTGATTACAGGCAGCCGTGCGCGCGCGGGAGAGCGATTCGAGCGCCTCGCGGCGCGAGCTCACGTTCAGCTTGCGGAGGAGGCTCTTCACATGGGAGCGGACCGTGTGCTCGGAGATGAAGAGGCGCTTCGCGATCTCGTCGGTGCCGAGGTGCTCGTCCAGCAGGAGAAGCACTTCGAGCTCCCGGGCGCTGATCGCTTCTGCGATCGCCTCGGGAACCCCGGCGTCGTGACCTGATCCGTCTCGGACCCGCTCGAGCAGCCGGCGCGCGACTGCGCCGGAAAGGGCGGCCTCGCCGTTCACGGTTGCCCTGAGGAACTCGACGAGCCGCTCGGGAGGCTCGGTCTTCAGGAGGTAGCCGGCCGCGCCGCCGCGAATCGCGGCGAGAAGATTGTCCTCCGTGCCGGAAGCGGTGAGGACGACGACCTCGGCGCCGGGAGCGGCCTCGCGGAGCCTGGGGAGCGCGTCGAGCCCGTTCAGGCCCGGCATGGAGAGATCGAGGAGCACGAGCTCGGGTTGCAGCCTCCTGGCCAGCCCGACGGCCTCTTCTCCGTCGCCGGCCTGGCCGCAGACGTCGAAGCCGTGCTGGGTGAGAAGCGCAGCCAGCGCATCGCGCGTGAGCGGGTGGTCGTCGACGATCAGGATGCGAGTTGCCACGGATCCCTTATCGGCACGGGCACTTCTGCCGAATAGGGTCAATATGAGGCGCGGAAAAGAAGACGCCTACCAGGCCTGGCTGTGGGGAGAAGTGCTCCTGCTCGGCCTGCTGGGGGCTGCGCTTGCGCTGTTTGTGACGTATCCGTCGCTTCGCGACACCTTCGAGCTGCCCCAGCTCCGTCTCGTTCTCGATACCGCCGTGACCCTGGCCGCCGGGATCGTCGCGGTGCTCGCCGGAGTGCGTTTCTCCGTCGAGGGACGGAAGCTCGACTTCCTGCTCTGCGGCGGTTTCTTCGTCGCCGCACTCTCGACGTTCGCGTTCGGGATCGCGCCGTCGTTCGGCGGCGAGGTCGTCGACCGTGGCGAGGCCTGGGCCGGGATGTGCGCAAAGCTCCTCGCGACGGTGCTGATCGCTTCGGCGCCGTTCGTGCGGGGCCGGATCACGCGGCGCCGGCGCGCGCTGCTCTGGTCGACGGGAGGCCTCGCCTTCGCAACTCTGGCGATCTGGTTCTTCGCGCGCGGTCTCGGCGACTCGCTGCCCGCGATGGAGCGTGGCGAGGACCAGCCGGTCGGCGTGATCGTCGTCCTCGCCCTGCAGGCGTTCCTCAGCCTCATCGCCTTGATCGGGTTCGGCCTGCGCTTCCGGCGTGAGGGTGAGGATCTCGACAGCTGGCTCGGTCTCGCAGCCTCGCTCGCGCTCTTCGCGGAGCTCCACTACGTCTTCACGCCCGTCGTCTCCAACGAGTACGTGTCGCAGGGCGACTTCCTGCGTCTCCTTTCCTACGGTGTCCTGCTCGCCGGTGTGTGGCGGGCCATCCGCTTCGCCGAGTTCGGCCGCGCGGTCGCAGAAGAGCGGGCCCGTGTCGCTCGGGAGATCCACGACGGACTGGCGCAGTACCTGTTCGCGATTTCGACGCACGCGAGCATGCTCGACTCGGAGTCCCCGCCCGAAGGAACGGTTCAGCGCCTGAAGCAGGCAGCGGCGGCCGCGCAGCAGGAGGCGCGCTTCGCGATCCTCGCCCTCTCCTCGGCCAGTGGCACGGCGTCGTTCGACTCCGCGCTCCGCCGCTACGTCGACATCCTCACGGCCGACGGCGAGCTCGAAGTCGAGCTCGATGTCGATCCCGAGCTCTCGCTCGCGCCGGACGAGCAGATCGAGGTCTTCCGGATCATCCAGGAGGGGCTGGCGAACGTTCGCAAGCACGCGCACGCCCGGCGCGCCGATGTGCGAATCGGTCGAAGCGGCATGCAACGCGTGGTGATCGTCCGTGACGACGGCGAGGGATTTGCGGGCGACGACCATGAGGCCGGACAGGGGCTGAAGAACCTGCGCTCTCGTGCAGCGTCGATTGGCGGAGCGTTGGCGCTGCGATCCTCCCCCGGGCGCGGCACAGCTCTTGAAGTAACGCTCCGCGCCTAAGATTCCGCCCGCGATGAAGCGGGAGACGTGGATCGGCGTGGCGACCGCCGGTCTTGCGGTTGCGGCGATGGCAGTCGACCATCTCGTCGGGACCGAGGACGACGGGGATGACGGGACGTTCGCCGACCCCTGGGTCTTCCTCGGCACCTCTGCCGGCGCGCTCGTGCTGACGGTGCTGCTCTTTCGCTTCGTTGTTCGAAGCGATGATCCGCTGCAGGCCCCGACCAGGGCGATCGCCTGCGGCCTGCTGGCTGTGCTGTCGCTGCCGCTCTTGTTCCTGGCTGTGCCGTTTCCCTTCGCCGGCGCAGCTGTTGCGCTCGGCTTGATCGGGCGAGAAGGCAGGCGGCGAGGACTTGCCGGGGCAGGCATCGTGCTCGGGGCGGTCGTACTCGTGCTGGGAGCCGGGGCCTACGCGTTCGAGCTGCTCGCCTAATCAGTCGAGCACTGCGGGCAATGGGATGGCAAGCGACTCGCAGCCCGTCACCAGGATCTGCCAGCTCGCCGACGCCAGCGGCACGACTCCCCTCGCAGTGAGGTCCAGGTAGCGTCGCTGGCCGCGCTCGCCGGGGACCAGGAGCTCGTCGACACCGGGAAGCCGCTCGCCTAGCTTGATCTGGTCGAGTTGAGCGTCCATTCGCGCCAGGAACTCCTCCCGTGGCAGAAACGCCTCGACCTCCAGAGCCCAGAGAAAGCTCCCTGGCGCGCCGCCCGCCACCCCTTGCGCGAATCCGGCTCCGCTGAGCACGCCGCTCAGCGCATCGATGAACAACGCCAGGCCGAAGCCCTTGTGTGGCGCGTGAGGGCTGCCCAGCGGCGCCATCAGTCCGCCATTGAGGAACTCTCCTGCGTCGGTGATCGGACGCCCAACGGGATCGAAAATGACTCCTTCCGGCATCGGCTCGCCCTCCTGAGCGGCGACGCGAACCTTCTGCATCGAGCTGACGGTCGTGGCGACATCCAGCACGACCGGCGGATGGCGCTGGGCGGGGAGGCCGTATGCGAAGGGGTTTGTGCCGAAGACCGCCGTCCGACCCCCAGGCGGGGCGACCAGCGGAATGAAGTTCGTGCAGGCGAAGCCGATCAAGCCGGCCTCCGCCGCCAGCCTGGCGTAGGGCCCGGCGACCACGAGCTGCCAGTCCCGGACCGCGGCGACCGCCATCCCCTTACGCTCCCGGGCGCGCTCGATACACCACCGCATTGCTCGGGTCGGCGCGCTCGGCCCACAGCCGCGGTCTCCGTCGAGCAGCATCGCACCGTCCGTCTCGTGCAGCACGCGGACGCGCGGGCGAGGGTTCAGCTTGCCGTCCCGGTAGAAAGTGGCCAGAGCTTCTAGCGCCGCAACCCCGTGGTCCGGGTGGCCGCGAAGCTCAGAGTCCACCAGGAGCCCACCCAGTCCCTCGGCGTCGTCCGGCGTGAGCTCGAGGCGCTCGAAGGCATCGGCCAGGCAGCGCCGCAGGTCATCGATCTGCACCAGTCGCGCGCCTTCACTCCGGTCCTTCGACATCCGATCTCCCGTCACTTTCGCACCCCACGCCCGAGAGCAAAGAGGCGTACGATCCGGCGGTCTGTTCGCAAGCCGGAACGCCCGCCTCTGGGAGGGAGTTGGTGACCGCGTTGCGTGTGCTGATCGTCGGAGCCGGTATCGCCGGTCTTGCGCTGGCTCGCGCCCTCCAACAGCGCGGCGTCACGGCCGAAGTGGTCGAACGTGTGACCAAGTGGGAGCCGGGCGGCGCCGGCCTGTATCTGCCGGGCAACGCCGTGCGGGCGCTCGGTGAGCTCGGTATCGGGCCTGCTCTGTCCGCCGTCGCCAACCCGATCGGGCGGCAGCGCCTCCTCGATCACCGCGGCCGCCTTCTGGCCGACATCGACGTCGACCGGGTATGGGAGGGCGTCGGCAGTTGCGTGGCGATCCACCGGGCGGCTCTGCACGAGATCCTGCTTGAAGCGACCGTGGAGGCGCCGGCCCACCTGGGCACGTCGGTGACGGAGGTGGAAGACGGTGAGACGCCACGGGTGACCTTCTCCGACGGCTCGACCGGCAGCTACGACCTCGTCGTCGGCGCGGACGGCGTCCATTCGACGATCCGGAGTCTCGCACTGGGCGGCCCCGAGGCCCGCTACGTGGGACAGGCTTCGTGGCGCTTCCTCGCCGACGGCTTTCCCGACATCAGCGACTGGACGGTGATGCTGGGCCGAGGCCGCACCTTTCTCACCGTGGCGCTCGGCGCAGGGGCCGTGTACTGCTACGCCGACGTCAACACGAGCGACCCGGCCGCCGCCGCGCGCGAGGATTGGCGGCGGTCTTTCGCCGACTTCGCCGAACCGGTGCCGCGACTGCTCGAACAAGCCTCCGAGGCGTATTTCGCGCCCATCGAAGAGGTCGTGCCGCCGAGCTGGAGAGGGCGCCGAGTGGTACTCGTCGGCGATGCCGCTCACGCCAGCTCGCCGAACATGGCGCAGGGAGCGGCGATGGCCGTCGAGGACGCTCTCCTGCTCGCCGAGATGGTCACCACCGAGGAAACCCTCGATCAGGCGCTGGCGGCCTACGAACAGCGCCGTCAACCCCGGGTGGCATGGGTACAGGAGCAGACCCATCGCCGTGACCGGACGAGGAGCTTGCCGCCGGTCGTCCGCAACCTCACCCTTCGTCTGGCCGCCGAGCGCATTTACAGATCCAATTACCGTCCCCTCCTGGACTCGCCTTAAGGACGGACGGTGGTACGCATCGAGGCGTCGCGCACCTTCTCGGTCGACCGGGAGGCTGGTTTCGACTACATCACAGACCCAGCCAATTGGCCCCAATTTTGGGCCGACCTCGTCGACATTCCGGACCTCGGCCGAGCAAGGTGGCAGCAGCCCGGGGACACGATGCGGTTGCGCATGCGTCTTGCCGGACGGCTCACCGACGTCCACATGACCCTCGACCAGCTAGAACGCCCGGAGGTGGTCCGGTACCACTCTGCACAGAAGGGCTTGCCCGATGCTACGCACGAGCGGTACTTCGAGCCCGCCCCCGAAGGGTTCACGTACCGGCTGGTCGTCTCCTTCGCACCACGTGCCGGCCCGGCCGGGCTCTTGGATCGCACTCTGTTCCGGTACGCGGCAACACGCGCGCTGCGCCGAACAATCGACAATCTGGCACAAGAGCTCCCCAGGCGTGGAGCAGCCTGAAAGGAGGCAACCGCGATGACGGATCACAGGATCGGTAGCCGCGAGGAATGGCAGGCGGCCCGCGAGGAGTTGCTACGACGCGAGAAGGAACACACCCGGATGGGCGACGAGCTCGCAGAGCAGCGCCGCGAACTGCCATGGGTCCCGGTCGAGAGCGAGTACCGGTTCGAAACCGACGAGGGGACCAGGACGCTGGCAGAGCTTTTCGAGGGCCGTTCCCAGCTCCTCGTCTACCACTTCATGTTCGGCCCGACCTACGAGGCCGGCTGCCCGGTCTGTTCGTCGAGCGCCGACGCCGTGAACGGTGTTCTTCCTCACCTCCACGCGCGCGACGTGACGATGCTCTATGTCTCGCGCGCGCCGCTCGAGAAGCTCCAGGCCTACAAGCGCAGGATGGGCTGGAGCTTCCCGTGGGTGTCGTCGGCCGATAGCGACTTCAACTTCGACTTCGGCTACTCGTACACGGACGAGCAGGTGCGCGAGCACATGGGATCGATGCTCGCAGACCCGCCGCCGATCCTCCGCCACATGGCTACCGTCACCGGGACAGACGTCGCCGGATACGTCTCGGAGGGTCCCGGCATGAGCGCGTTTGCCCTCTCTGACGGCACCGTCTACCACGCGTACTCGACGGCCGCCCGCGGGCTCGAGTTCCTGATGGGCTACTACCCGATCCTCGACCGGGCGCCGAAGGGGCGCGACGAAGACGATTCGGCTCCGTTCTGGATCCGGCGGCACGACGAGTACGGCCTCGAGCGAGGGTAGGTTCAGACCACCGCCCAACTAAACAAATCCCGCATCCTGCACATCAGAGAGGTGTGATCAGACGCCGCGGAGCGAGCCTGGACGAACTGGAGGCGCTGTACCGCAGCCGCTTTGACGTCTTCGCGCGTGTCGCGGCGAGCGTGACGGGGGACTCCGAACGAGCACGTGACGCGGTACAGGAGGCGTTTGCGACCGCGGTGCTCAAGCGCGGCTCGTTTCGGGCCGACGGCCCGCTCGAGGCTTGGGTCTGGCGCATCGTGCTCAACGCTGCTCGTTCCGACGTGCGCCGAGGCATCCGCGCGGTCGACTACGACGAGCCGGCGGCTGCGAACGGCCAGCCCGAGCGCGATGCCGAGCTGCGGGTGGCGCTCGCGCGCCTTCCGGAGCGGCAGCGGACGGCCATCTTTCTTCGGTACTACGCGGACCTGGACTACGCAGCGATCGGCGAGGCGCTCGGGATCCGCACCGGAACCGTCTCCGCAACCCTGACTGCAGCGCACGCCGCGCTTCGGAGCCGACTGGAGGTACGAACGTGACGGATCTCGACCGTGGCACCCTCGATCGCGTCCTCCCCACTGCGCCCGGCCCAGGTGACTGGGACGACGTCATGAGCCGTTACCGTGCCCACAAGGGCCATCGTCGCAGGCGTCTCGTCGCGCTCGCTGCGGCTGCGCTCGTTGTCGCCGTGGGAACCGCTTCTGCGTTCGGCACGGTGCGCGACGTCTTCCTCGACAGGGGCTTTGTCGGTTTGCCGCCCGTGGGAGCGACGAGCAGCGCGCCGGAAAGCGGAGAACTTGTCCTCTATTGGATGGGAAGGAGCGCAACGCATGCGAGGCCCCACTGGAGAGGAGGCTACGTCGCGCCACTCGTCCGCGTCTGGGTGTACGCAGACGGACGAATGATCTGGTCTCGGGAGGGCGCCATTCCCGCAGGCGCTAATGAGGTCACATCCGGCTACCTCGAGCAGCGACTGACCCCGGAGGGCGTCGAGCTCCTGCGGTCGCGACTCGTCGCAACCGGGCTCTTCGATCGCAGTCTCACCTTCGTGTTCCCGCGCGGGACCGAGAAGGTTCCGATGCCCTTGACACGAGCCGGCGAGCCCGTCTCCTGCCCGCGTGCCGACATTCATCGCGGCGAGGAAGTAGTCCGCCTCCGCTGTGTCGGGCCCGACGACCCCGCCTCCCGCGGACAAACGCGGGTGACGCTGGACCAGCTTTCGGCTCTCCGACGGGTCGACGCGCTCTTCACCGACACGGTGTCGGTACTGCCGGCGAGCGCATGGGCCGCTCGAAAGGTACGGGCCTACGTGCCCTCGAACTACGCGGTGTGTATGGATACCTCCCCGCCTAAGGACGCGTCTCAGCTCCTGTCTTTGCTGCCGACGCGGGCCGCGGACATTCTCCGCGGCAAGAACCGGACCCGGTTCGACGGGGAGGTGGTCGAAGCGCGCGAGGCGGGACGCATCGTCGTGCTGGGCCAATCGGTCACGTACTGCTCCAAGCTGCCGACCGAGGAGGCGCGCGAGGTCGCCGAGGCTCTCTCCGGGCTCGATCGCGACCGATGGTTCCACAACGTCGTCCTGGCGTTTCGCGTGGCTGAACCTGTCAACAACTTGAACCCGACGTCAATCTGGTTCGAGCCGTACTTCCCCCACGGCGAGTACACCTGCTCGGCTTGCGGGTAGCGCCCAGGCCCTGCAAAATCGAAAAGCCCTGCGTGAGCGGGGCTTTTCGTTAGCAGGCCTGTAAGCCGGATTCTGTCGAGGGTGACCATCCCTCTAGCCCATCGGTTCCCCGGTGGCTCGAGCGGCGTACCCGGCTCCTACGCGGGCAGCGTGTGCGGAGCCTGTTTCGCCTTGCACCGGACGGGGTTTGGCTAGCCGACGATCGCCGTCATTCGGCGATTCGTACGCGATGAGGGCTGGCGAGGCGCGAGGCCGTCGTGCGGCGCTCCTCCGCCCTGCGGCTGGCTGGGGCGAACGCGCTCCAGGTAAACCAGTTCCGGAGCCCGCGTTGCAGCGTCCGCGGGCCGCTCATCGTCAGCTTGCCGGCTCGAATCGCGCCGCCGAGCTCGGCCTGTCCCAGGTAGACGCGGTAGAGCGTGGTGGTGTCGACGGTGACGTCGAGGTCGACGTCGAAGCCCGGATGCTGGAGGCAGACTGAAACCTCGGACGGCTCAAGGACCATCCAGTAGCGCCGCTTGGGATCGCGAAAGTCGAACTGCACCACGGTTCGGTTGGGTGGGAGCCGCTCGCGATCAACGTGGCGGGCTATCCAGACGATCAACAGGTCGGGATCGAGCTCCTCGCGGCGCGGCTCGGTGAACGACCAGGTCGCGCCCCACTCGCCGATCGCCTGCACAACCGGCTGGAGGTCGCGGCCGGCGGGCGTGAGGCGGTATTCGAGGGTGCGGCCTTTGGGGCCCGTCCTGCGCTCGATGACCTCGGCCCGCTCGAGCGCGCGCATGCGGTCGGTGAGGACCGAGCGCGAGATCCCTGGGAGGCCGCGTTGCAGCTGGTTGAAGCCGCTCGCGCCGCCCAGCATCTCGCGCACGATCAGGAGCGTCCAGCGATCGCCGAGGATCTCGGTGGCCTTGGCGACGGGACAGTATTGGGCGTAGCTCCGCAAGCTCGAGGAATGCTAGCCCCGGATTGGCATCAGATTCGGAATTCGAACCACTTAGTTCGAAATTAGGACCGCTTGGTTCAAAGTTCGGTCTAGTCGGTCGGGACGCATCCCCCTACCGTCGTGGCATGGCCACCGAAACGGCAAGAGTGGAGACAGCCACCGACGACGAGGCGCTACGCAACTCCGTCCACGGCCCGGTGATCGGCCCCGAAGACGAGGGCTACGATGAGGCCCGCGCGATCTGGAACGGTGCGATCGACCGCCGCCCGGCCTGGATCGCCCGCTGCACCGGCGTCGCCGACGTCGTCGCTGCGGTGCGCTTCGCACGCGAGCGTGATCTGCTCGTGGCGGTCCGCTCAGGTGGGCACGGGGTCGGCGGTTTTGCGCTGTCCGACGGCGGCCTCGTGATCGACCTGTCGCCGATGAAAGGCATTCACGTCGTCCCGCAAGCCAGGACAGCGCGGGCCGAAGCGGGCGTGTTGTGGGGCGAACTCGACCGAGAGACCCAGCTCTTCGGTCTTGCGACGGTGGGTGGAATCGTGAGCCACACGGGGATTTCGGGACTGACACTGGGGGGCGGTATCGGCTGGTTGATGCGCAAGTACGGTGCCACGGTCGACAACCTGCTCTCCGTCGACCTCGTCACGGCCGATGGCGAGCTGGTCACCGCCAGCGAGAACGAGAACCCCGATCTGTTCTGGGGAGTGCGCGGCGGCGGCGGTAACTTCGGCATCGTCACGTCGTTCGAGTACCGCCTGCACGCGGTCGGGCCGATCGTGCTCGCCGGGCCGATCTTCCACCGGCTCGAAGACGCGCCGGAGGTTCTGCGGTTCTATCGCGAGCTCGCGGCTGCCGCGCCCGACGAGCTCACGACGATCGTCGAGCTCGAGCTCGCCCCACCACTGCCGTTCCTGCCCGAGGATGTGCACGGCAAGCCGATAGTCATGGTGGGCGCGTGCTATGCAGGGGCGCCTGAGGACGGGGCCGAGATCGTCCGGCCGCTGAAAGAGTTCGGCAGCCCGATCGTCGATCGGCTCGAGCCCAAGCCGTACCTGGCGCTGAATTCGATGTTCGACCCGTTGGTGCCGCACGGCTGGCACCGCTACTGGAAATCGGTCGAGCTGCCGCCGCTCACCGATGGTGCGATCGACACGCTCATCGACAACACCTCGCGGATCACGTCGCCACGCTCGTACACCATCCTCCTCCAGCTCGGGGGCGCGCTCGGTCGTGTGCCAGAGGACGCAACCGCCTTCAGCCAGCGCGACGCCGCGCACAACGTCGTCATCAACGCCGTCTGGACCGAAGACGACGCAGAGGGCGAGCGGCACACCGCCTGGGCGGGCGACTTCTTCGGCGCCCTGCAGCCGCACGCGCGCGACCGCGTCTACGTCAACTTCCTCGGCGACGAGGGACCCGACCGCGTCCGACAGGCCTATGGCGCCCAGAAGTACGACCGGCTGGTCGAGCTCAAGCGCGCCTACGACCCGACCAACTTCTTCAGGCTCAACCAAAACATCGAGCCCTGAGCGCCCCGTGATGCACTGGTGATGAACGGTCGCTCGGGCCTTAATAGAAAATCCCCGCAGAAGCGGGGATTTTCCGTAGCAGGCCTGTAAGCCGGATTCTGTCGAGGGTGACCATCCCTCTAGGCCATCGGTTCCCCGGTGGCTCGAGCGGCGTACCCGGCTCCTACGCGGGCCGCGTCAAAGCGGAGCCTGTTTCGCCTTGCACCGGACGGGGTTTGGCTAGCCGTCGTGTCACCACGACGCTGGTGGGCTCTTACCCCACCTTTTCACCCTTACCTTCGGCGTCTCCGGAGAGTCTTTCGCCGCCGGCGGTCTCCTTTCTGTGCCACTTTCCGTTGGCTTTCGCCACCTGGGATTTCCCCAGCGTCCTGCCCTTCGGTGTCCGGACTTTCCTCGAGCCCTCGCGGGCTCGCGGTCACCCGGCCTGCGAGCTCAATTGTAGCCGCGATCCCGCGGCCTTTCCTGCCCCCAGCTCCGACCCGCACTCCGGGCAGAAGATCGTGCTGCCGCGGCGCATGATGAACTCGCCGCAGACGAGGCACTCGAGGCTCACACCCCGGAGGAGGGCGTTCAGCTCCTGTTCGAGCGTGCGGTTCAAAGACTCCACGGCGCTCACAGCTTCCGGAAGACCCCTGTGACGGCGCCGAGGATCTGGATGTACTCCGCGTAGATCGGATCGAGCGAGTCGTTCTCGGGCTGCAGGCGCACCCGGCCGCCCTCGCGGAAGAACCGCTTCACGGTCGCCTCCGCATCGTCGGCGCGCTCGTCCTGCCCGGCCAGCGCGACGACGATCTCGCCGTTCCGTGCGTCGGACTGGCGGTGGACGACGACGATGTCGCCGTCGAGGATGCCCGCATTGATCATCGAGTCGCCCTTCACGCGCAGGAGGAACTCCTCGCCGTCGCCTCGCGCCAGCATGTCGGGCACTGCGAGGTACTCCTGGACGTTCTGGTCGGCGAGCACCGGGCTACCCGCAGCGATCTCGCCGACGAGCGGGAGGCGATGCACGTCCTCGGCCGGCTGCGACCTGACGCGGTCGGTCAGCTCCAGGGCGCGCGGCTTGGTGGGGTCGCGCTTGATGAGCCCCGCGCGCTCCAGGTTCGCGAGGTGCGCGTGGACGGTCGAAGGGGATGCAAGGCCGACGGCCTCGCCGATCTCGCGCACCGTCGGCGGATAGCCGTGGGCGTCCAGGTAGGACGTCAGAAAGTCGAGAATCTGGCGCTGCCGCTCGGTTAGCACTGGGCCTCCTTCCGCGAACATGTGTTCGATAGGCTAGCTGCCCGCGCGGACGGCGTCAAACATATGTTCGTAACGAGGCGACCGCTTCGAGCGAAGCCGGGCGCGAGCCCGGCAAGGTCAGTGCGCTGGAGAGGACTTGAACCTCCACGGGGTCTTAACCCCACAAGGCCCTCAACCTTGCGCGTCTACCAATTCCGCCACCAGCGCGCGGGGCGCAGTGTAGCCGTCGTTAATGTGGCGACGGTGAAGGCACTTTGCGAAACGGCGGTCGAGGCGGCGCTCGCTGCGGGCGCGTCCTATGCGGACGCCCGCGCGGTCCTGACGCGCCGCCAGCACGTCATCACGAAGAACGGCCAGGTCGACGACCTCTCCGACGGCGAGAGCGAGGGCATCGGCGTCCGCGTCCTCGTCGACGGCGCCTGGGGGTTCGCCGGCGACAGGCGGCTGGACGAGGCAGGTGCCCGCGACGCCGCCTCGCGCGCGTCTGCATTTGCACTTGCCGCGCCGAGCCGCGACGGCCGGCAGCTCACGCCGATCGAGGCCCAGCAGGGCCGGTACCAGACACAGGTCGACCGCGACCCGTTCGACGTCCCGCTCTCGGAGAAGATCGACCTCTGCCTGCGCGCCGAGGAGGGCATGCGACAACCCAAAGTCAAGGTCACACAGGCAATGGTTCGCGCACAGCGCGAGGAGAAGGTGCTCGTCTCCTCAGAGGGCAGCTCGATCGAGCAGGTGCTCGTCGAGTGCGGAGGCGGAATCGACGCCTATGCCGCCGAGGGCGATCAGCTGCAGATCCGCAGCTATCCGAGCCAGCACTCGGGCGCCAGCGGACAGGGCGGCTGGGAGTACGTCGAGTCCCTCGCCCTCGACCGCGAGGCGCCGCGCGTCGGCGAACAGGCCGTAGCGCTGCTGACTGCCGACGAGTGCCCGCCGGGGCGCATGACGGTCGTGATCGATTCCGAGCAGATGGCCCTCCAGGTCCACGAGTCGGTCGGCCACCCGACCGAGCTCGACCGCGTCTACGGAACGGAGGCGGCCTACGCGGGGACGAGCTTCCTCAAGGCCGGCGACCTCGGCTCGCTGCGCTACGGATCGGATCTGATGAACATCACCGCCGACTCGACGACGCCTGGTGGCCTCGGCACGTTCGGCTTTGACGACGAGGCCGTTCCCGCCCGACGCGAAGCGATCGTCGAAGGCGGCATCCTGAGCGGGTTCCTGACCTCACGCGAGACGGCGGCGAAGCTCGGCGCGGGCCAGGGCGGATCGATGCGCGCCGAAGGCTGGAGCCGCATGCCGCTCGTCCGCATGACGAACCTTCACCTCGAGCCAGACGAGGGCACGCTCGAAGACCTCCTGGCCGACGTCGACGACGGTCTCTTGCTCGAGACGAACAAGAGCTGGTCGATCGACGACAAGCGCCTCAACTTCCAGTTCGGCACGCAGATCGCCTGGGAGATCAGGAAGGGCAAGCGCGGCCGCATGCTTCGGGATGTGACCTACACGGGAAGCACACCTGTGTTCTGGGGCTCGATGGACGCTGTCGGCGGCCAGGAGTCGTGGGTGCTCTACGGGCTGACGAACTGCGGCAAGGGACAGCCGGGCCAGTCGGCGCACGTCTCGCACGGCGCGGCGCCGGCTCGGTTCCGCGACGTCCAGGTCGGGGTCAAGTCGTGAAGACCCTCGAGCTCGCCGAACGGGCCCTCAAGGCCGCCGAGGGCGACGAGGCCGAGGCGCTCGTCCACGCCGAGCATTCGGGCGTTGCCCGGTTCGCGAGCTCGGAGGTCCACCAGCCGACCCTGATCGACAACAAGGGAGTGCGGCTGCGGATCGTTCGCGACGGCAAGGTCGGGTCGGCCTACACGAACCGAGTCGACGACGAGGGCCTCGCGGAGCTGGCACGTCGTGCCGGCGTGGTCGCGGACAGCGCGCGTCCCGATCCGCTGTTTCCGGGCCTAGCGCTTCCAGCTGACCTCCCCGCGGTGAATGGCTACGACGAGGAGACAGCCGCGCTAGGAGCCGACGATCAGGCCCGCCTCGCCGCCGCGGCGATCGACGGCGCCGGCGACTTCGGTCTCTACGGCTACTTCACGAGCGGCGTCACCGAGCTCGCGGTCGCATCCACGACCGGCGTCCGCGACCACCAGGCGATGACGGACGCAGTCTGCCTCTGCCTGGCCGCCGTCGACGGGAAGTCCGGCTGGGCGGTGCGGACTTCGAGCCGCGTGGGCGACCTGACGCCGTCCGAGCCCGCCGAGGAGGCCGCCGCCAAGGCTGCGCGAACCGGCGGCGCTCAGCAGATCGAGCCTGGTCCCTACCGGGCCGTCCTGGAGCCGTACGCGGTCGCAGAGCTCCTCAATTGGTTCGCCTATGACAGCTTCAGCGGGCTGGGCTTCATCGAGGAGCGGAGCTTCCTCAACGGCCGTCTCGGCGAGCAGGCGATGGACGAGAAGGTCTCGATCAGCGACGACGCGCTGGACGAGCGCGGGCTGCCGAAGGCGTTCGATTTCGAGGGCGTGCCCAAGCAACATGTGCAGCTGGTCGAAGGCGGGGTGCTGAAGGGCGTCGTGTGGGATCGCGAGACGGCGGCCCGCGCGGACGACGGCGTCGAATCGACCGGTCATGCGCCGCCCGATTCGTGGAAGTACCTCGGGCCGCAGCCGTTCGCGCTCTCCATGGAGGGCGGCGAGGCGGGCACCTACGACGAGCTGGCCGAGCTCGTGGGCGACGGCATCTACGTCACGCGCCTTCATTACCTGAGCATCGTCCAGCCCCGCGAGGGCATCCTCACCGGGATGACGAAAGACGGCACGTTCCGCATCCGGGACGGGAAAGTCGCGGAGCCGCTCGTCAACCTCCGCTTCACGGTCGCGTTGCCAGACGTCCTCGCCGACGTGCCCGGACTCACCCGCGCCCCGATGCTCGTCAACCTGAACGAGCTCTACGACGACCGCTATCCGTTCGCCGCGCGTGTGCCGGGCATCGCCACCGCGAAGTTCAACATCACGGGCACGGGCTCCGGGCCCGGCCTCTAGCCGTCCGACGTGGCGTCAGCGCACCTGATCGCGGTTGGCTACGAGCAGGAGGAGATCGCGGAGCGCGCACTGGGGGCGTTGCGCGATCTGGCGGAGGAGCGTGCGCTCGAGCTGAAGGACGCGGCGCTCGTCGTCAAGGATGACGCCGGGCACGTTGAGCTCCGCCAGAGCAAGGAGCTGGCCGCTGGAGAATCGGTCGTCAGCGGAGGCTCGATCGGCCTGCTGCTCGGGCTGGCGATCGGCGTGCCCGTTGCCGCCGCCCTCCTGGGACTTGCGGGCGGTGGCGGCTTGGCCATGTTCGACCGCGGCATCTCCGACAAACGGATGCGCAGGTTCGGTGAGGAGCTTGGGAGCGGACACGCCGCGCTCTTTGCGCTCGTCGCGGATGTCGACTGGGCGCAACTCCACGAGCGCCTCTCGCACTACGGCGGCGAGGTCGCCGCATCGGAGCTCGACGAGGACGTCATCGCCTCGCTCGCCTCGGGGTCGACCGGGCCGTAGCGCCGGCGCGCGAGCCACCACGCGACCGCGCCGACCGGAAGGGGCAGCCAGAAGGAGATGAGCCGGTACGCCAGCGTCGCGACGGCAGCGTCGCCGGCGCTGACGCCGGCGAGGACGAGCAGGCCCGCCAGGCCGGCCTCGACGAACCCGAGCCCACCGGGCGTGAGCGGGATCATGCCGAGGAGCGAGGCCGCTGCGTACGCCAGGAGGACGAGCGAGGGCTCCGGTTGTGCCGACAGTGCCGCGAGCACGCAAAGCAGGGCTAGGTAGTCGAAGCCCCACTTGCCGAGCGCGGCGAGGAACGCCAGCCATGGATGCAAGGAAAACGCGCGCCGAAGGGCGTCGCGCTGCAGCAGCAGGCGCTCAGGAAAGTCGTCCAGCTGCTCGCGCCTGCCCACCAGGCCGGCCGCGGCACGTGCGCCGCGCCCGGCGAGCAGAAGCGGCCGGTCCCAGGCGAACGCGCCGGCCCCGGCCGCGGCCATCGCGACGAAGGCGCCGCCGCCGAGGTAGGCGACGTTCCGAAGGCCATCCGGGACCGGAGCCCCACCGAGCGCGGTGAGCACGGCCATCACCGGGAGCGCGAAAACAGTTGCGCTCGTCGCCGCCCAGCTCGCTGCGATCCCCGAGGCCACCCGCTGCGGCGGGATCCCTGCACGCACGAGCATCCCGTACTGCAGGACGCCGGCCGCAGCGGGGCCGCCCGGCAGGATCTTGGCCGCCGCTCCGCTCGCGAGCTGCGACGTCCCGACGGCAAACCAGCCCTGTGTCCGGAACGCGATCCGTTGCAGGGTCCAGAACGCCAGCGTGCTCACTCCCTCGAAGAACACCGCCAGCCCCAGCCAGAGCGGGTTGAGCTCTCGCAGCTCGGGCCAGGACGAGAAGACCTCGAGGAGGCTGGGAGCGAGCAGGTAGAGCGAGATGCCGGCGAGGAGCAGCAAGATCACGCGGATCGCGATCCGGCGTTTCAGGTTCGCTCGCTGTGCGTCTGGCATGCGGTTCCAGGGAGAATGCCGTTCTAGCCAAATCCCGGAGAGAGGAAGGAAGTGAAATGACCGGAAAGGCCGACTTCACGGAGGAAGAGTGGAACGTCGTACGAGAGGGCCCGGCCACTGCCGGAATGCTCGTGCTCACGGCAGATGGCGGAGGGTCATTCCGCGAGACCTGGGCGCTCGCCAAGACCTACGCCGAGGCCCGCAAGCAACCCGGCCAGAGTCAGTTGCTCGACGAGCTCGCCTCCGAGAAACCGGACGTCGAGCGGCACTCCAAGCGCGAGGACCTGGAGCGCGAGGGCCTGAATGGCCTCACTGAGGCCGTCGCCCTTCTCGAACAGAAGGCCACGCCGGAGGACGTCGAGGCGTACAGGACCTTCGTCCTCGCCGTCGCACGGAGAGTCGCGGAGGCGCACGAAGAAGAGGGCCAGCCGATCAGCGCAGCCGAGCAGGCGGCGATCGACCAGGTCGCCGCAACCATAGGCACGGCCGCCGGCTAGGGCGCTTCTAGAGACACGCGCGAGTAGTCGACGACGCCGAGCTCGTCCATCCGCCAGCCGTGGACTCGCGGTGAGACGAGGCGGGCTTCGGCGACCCAGCCGAGCGGGACGACGTCGTCGGGTCGACCGGCGAGCGCACTGCTCGGGATCGCGCGGACGAAGCGCATGTCCGCGGTGCGCGCTCCCGGTCGCAGGCGAATCGGAAGCCCGAGCTGGCGCCACTCGGCCCAGACCAGCTCGGCTGCCTCGACGAGCTCCGGCCGGTCGGCCACGCCGAGCGTCAGCGGGCTCGGCGACAGGCCGCGGATCGATCCGCGCGCCGTGCGAGCATCGGCAGGGCTCGTCGGCTCGGCGCCGGGCCGCAGGCCGTAGGCAGGCGCCGCCACACGCTCACTGATCAGAGCCTGGTACTCGCCGCGGGGCACCGTCAGCCGGTAGACACGGCGCAGGGCCGGGGAGAGGCCCCGAGGCAGCACGACGACGTCGATCCCCTGCAGCGCGCGGGCTCGGAGGGCGGGACTGAGCGTCGGATGCGCCTCCAGCGCCCGGATCTCCCCCTGCGGGACGGGCGCTTCGTCGAGCTCCCCCCGGCGAAAGGCTTGCAGCGCCGCGTACGGCTCCAGCCGACGGAAGACCACGGTCAGCCCGGGCCGCCGGATCACGACTCGGTCCGCCGATCGGCTCACGAGCCGAAACGGCCCGGCCAGCGCCCGCTTGATCGACCGGTCGCCGAGCTCGGGATCGAGCGCGACTCGCATGGTGTGCGCCGGCCCGGAGCGCGGCAAGGGCTCAGCCCGCTTCGCCGCCTCCGAGTGACAGCCGGCCAGAGCGAACGCGGCCAGCGCCGCGCCGGCTACGCGAGCATCCGGTACAGCACGACCGTGTTGACGAAAAAGATGACCGAGACCGCGATCGTGAGGCGGCTCAGGTTGCGCTCGACGATGTGCGTTCCACCTTGCGACTGCGGGACGTAACCCATCCCGGCCATGCCGGTGTCACGCCCGGAGTGCATCAGGATCAACCCGATGAGCGCGAGCGAGATCATGAAATGCCAGAAGACGAGAATCTGGAGCACGGTCTAGATCAGGATATCAACGGCTACCCTGAGTGCCATGCCACGGTCCCGGCACCTCCTCGTAGTCGGGGCGGCACTCGCGCTCCTAGCCCCTGCCCAGGCGGCAGCAGGCCACGTCCCGAGCAACCTGACGCCCGCGTTCCACGTCCCGCAAGCGGCACCCTTCGGCTCCTTCTCGCCCACCTTCTCCGCCTCGCCGACGGCGGCTTCGGCCAACCGCTCCATCGAGGTGCTCGCCAACGTGAACCCGCGCGGGGACGTCAACGGCAACATCTGGGTACACGCCGACCACGCGTACATGGGCAGCTACGGCAACGCCCAGTCGAGCTGCCAGAGCGGTGTCAGGGTCTACAGCCTGCGTAACCCGAAGCGGCCACGACGGGTCGCGACGTTCGCGACGCCGAACGGCTCGCTCGCCGGCGCCTACCCCGACCAGGTGCGCATCAAGAGCGTCCGCTCGGCTGCGTTCACCGGGGATCTGGCCGCGGTCGGCCTCCAGCGCTGTCGGCCGCCCTTCGATGCCAGCGGCGGAACGCGTGGCTTCGCCCTCTACGACGTCAGCCGCCCCGCTCGCCCGCGGCTGCTCTCGATCGTGAACACGCTTCCGGTCGTGGGCTCACACGAGCTCTGGCTACAGGCCGTGGGCAATCGCGCGTACGTCTACACCGCGATCCCGCGGGCCGAGCTTCGCGGCTCGCCCGACGGGATCACTCCCGCCAACCCCGACTTCCGCATCTACGACGTCTCTGACCCAACGCACCCGGTCCAGGTCGGCCAGTGGGGGATCTGGGCGAACCTCGGGATCAAGCCGAACTTCAATCAGTTCGTGCACTCTGTGATCACGAACGCGGCAGCGACACGCGCCTACCTCTCCTACTGGGAGTACGGCACCGTGATCCTCGACATCTCCGATCCCTCGCGCCCGCAGCACGTCTCGACGCTGCGCGACCCGGCACAGCTGGAGTTGCCTCACGCGCACTCTGCGTGGCTCACGCCCGACGAGAAGGTGCTGCTCGAGACGCAGGAGTTCGGACGGTTCTTCAACTTCGACGGGACCGGTTACCCCCGGCTCTTTGACCTCTCCGCTGAGCGCAACCCCGCTGTCATCGGCCGCTATGTGCTGCCGGGAGCCGAGACGAGCACCGCACACGATCCGAAGATCGTCGGCCGGCGCGCGTACGTGTCCTGGTACGACTTCGGAGTGCGCGTCCTCGACCTTACGCGCCCCGGCTCGCCGCGCGCGGTGGCGCACTTCCAACCGGGGGCGGGACGGAACGCGGCGAACCCGTGGTGCCCCGACTGCACGTTCGTCTGGGGAGCCTTCCCGAACCGCGACTACTTCGTCGCCACCGACATGAACACCGGGCTCTGGGTCGCGAAAATCCGTTGTCTCGTGCCGAGGGTGCGCGGGTTGCCGCTCGCCGACGCGCGCGCCGCGCTCGCGCGAGCCGATTGCCGGACCGGAAGGGTCAGCAGGAGACAAGCCGGGGCCGCAAGGCGCGGCCGCGTGCTCGCACAGAAACCGCGGGCAGGCTCGAAGCCCGGCTTCCCGTCAGCCGTGCGCCTCGTCGTCGGCGCCTAACGCCGACTGAGGTCGAGGATCGCGTCGACGAGCTGCGGCCCGACGCGGTCCTTTGTCAGATAGCCGGCGGCGCCGGCCTGCCTGGAGCGGTCGATCTCGGCAGAGATGATCGAGCCGGTCAGCATCAGGACGCACGCCGTTGGACTGTGCTCACGGATGCGCCGCGTCGCCTCGATGCCGTCGAGGAGCGGCATGCTGATGTCCATCAGCGTCACATCCGGGGCGAGCGTCGTCGAGAGGTCGACGGCCTCGAGCCCGTTCTCCGCAGTGCCGACGACCGTAATCCGCTCGTCGAACGTGAGCAGGGTTTCCACCACCTCGACGAACAGGGGCTCGTCGTCCACGATGAGGACGCGGACAGGGTCGAGCTTGGGTTGGGTGGCGGCTTCCATGGTTACCCTCACCCCGGGATGGATCAGGCCGAAGCGCGAGAGCGTATTCAGAAGCTACTCGTTACCGGAGACAACCGCTTGAAACAGGGGGTTTCGCCGGAGAAGGCCCGCGGGAGCTACGAGCAGGCATTGCAGGTCGCACGCGAGGCCGGGCTCGAGGAAAGCGTGCGTCCGCTCGTCGAGCTCAGGCTCGCCGATCTCGAGCGGCTGTCTCGAGAATCGCCTCGATCCGCTCCGCCTGACGCCTGAGGTCGTGCTCGGCGGCGGCGGCCCGAGCCTCTTTGTTCGGGACCGGTAGCTCGGCCGCCCGGCGCAGGCCGTCGGCCAGAGCCGCGGTGTCGAGCGGGTCGACGAGAACGCCGGCCTCGGGGGAGACGAACTCGGGAGGGCCGCCGACACGCGTTGCGACCACGGAGCGTTCCATGGCCATCGCCTCGAGGAGCGCCTGGCCGAAGGGCTCGATCGTCGAGGGCTGGCAGAGCACGTCGGCCGCTGCGATGTAGCCCGCGACCTGGTCGTGCGGGACCCGTCCCACGACTTCGACGCCGGGCCTCCCCTCGAGCCGCGTACGGAGAGGGCCGTCCCCGACGAAGACGAGCCGGCCCCCGCCCAGGCGCTCGAATGCCTCGGCGAGCCGAACGACGTTCTTCCGCTCGGTCAGGCTGCCGACGCAGACGAAGACCGGCCCGTCGCCGTTCCTCGCCGCCGGGGCGAACAGCTCGAGGTCGACGCCGCAGTCGACGACATGCGTCTTGCCCTTCGCCTCGGGGATCTTCAGCTCGAGCTCGCGGCGCAGGTAGTCGGAGACGGCGATCAGCGCGGAGGCGCGACGGACGACGAAGCGCGTTGCGGCTGCGATTCCGGGGTAGGCGCCGATGTTGCGGACGTCGCGCCCGTGGGCGGTGACGACCAGCGGCGCGCGGGTGGCGACCGCGGCGGTGAAGCCGGTCGGGACCAGGAAGTGCGCGTACACGACATCGGGGCGAAATCGCCTCGCGACGCGGGCCGTCTCCGCTGCGAGCCGGAAGTGACGACGCTTGCCGCCGGAGCGCGCGTTGAGCACCGCGCGCTCGATCTCGTGCCCCCGGTCGCCGAGCGCGCGCTCGACCTGCGCGACGAACGTGCCCAGATCGGGGTCTGCCGGCCCCGGGTACATCTGTGAGACGAGCAGGATTCGCAAATTGGTCGGCTACGGCGAGTGCCGCGAGTCGTACGTGCCGAAGACGTCGCGCAGCTCGTTCGAGATCTCTCCAACCGTGCAGCCGATCCGTAGCGCCTCGCGCATCGGAGGAAGCAGGTTCTCGTCGCCCTCGGCGACGCGCCTGACCTCGGCCAATGCGGCACGAGCCTGGTCCTGATCCCGTTCGGCCCGTACGCGCGCCGTCCGCTCGAGCTGGCGCTTCTCTGCGGCCGGGTCGAGCCGGTACAGCTCGATCGGCTCGGATTCGTCCTCCTCGTAGCGGTTGACGCCGACGATCACCTTCTCGCCGGCCTCGACGGCGGACTGGTGCTGGAACGCCGCCTCTTCGATCTCCCGCTGCACGAAGCCCTGCTCGATCGCCTGCACAGCTCCGCCCAGCTCGTCGATCCGCTCGATCAGCTCACGCGCCCGATCCTCGAGCTCCTTCGTGAGGGACTCGATGAAGTACGCCCCTCCAAAGGGATCGGCTGTGTCGGTGCCGCCGGCCTCGTGCGCGAGCAACTGCTGCGTGCGAAGCGCGATCTTCGCCGAGCGCTCGGTCGGAAGAGCCAGCGCCTCGTCGAACCCGTTCGTGTGGATCGACTGCGCTCCTCCGGCGACCGCCGACAGAGCCTGAATCGCCACCCTGACGATGTTGTTCTCCGGCTGCTGGGCCGTCAGCGTCGAGCCGCCGGTCTGCGCGTGGAACCGCAGCGCCAGCGCTTTCGGGTTCGTGGCGCCGAAGCGGTCGCGCATGATCTGCGCCCACAGCCGGCGGGCGGCCCGGAACTTCGCGACCTCCTGGAAGAAGTGGTTGTGCGCATTGAAGAAGAACGAGAGCCGCTCGCCGAACTCGTCGGGCGAGAGTCCCGCGTCGACGGCGGCCTGCGCATAGGCGATCCCGTTCGAGAGCGTGAACGCGAGCTCCTGAACCGCCGTGGAGCCCGCCTCCCGGATGTGGTACCCGGAGATCGAGATCGTGTTCCATTTCGGCAGACGCTCGTTCGCGTAGGCGAACAGGTCCGTCGTCAGCCGCATCGAGGGCCGCGGCGGATAGATGTAGTTCCCGCGCGCGCAGTACTCCTTGAGGATGTCGTTCTGGACGGTGCCGCGAAGGTCGGCGCCGGAGACACCCTGGCCCTCGGCGACGAGCTCGTAGAGCAGGGTCAACAGAGCGGCCGGCGCGTTGATCGTCATCGAGGTCGAGACGTCCTTCAGCGGAATGCCGTCGAACAGGAGCTCCATGTCGGCCAGCGAGTCGATCGCCACGCCGGTCCGCCCCACCTCGCCCTCGGCGCGCGGATCGTCTGAGTCGTATCCGAGCTGCGTCGGGAGGTCGAACGCAACCGAGAGGCCGGTCTGGCCGCGATCGAGGAGATAGCGGAAGCGCTGGTTGGTCTCCTCGGCGGACCCGAAGCCCGCGTACTGGCGGATCGTCCAGGGCCGCCCGCGGTACATGTCGCGGTACGGGCCGCGCGTGTAGGGGAACTCGCCGGGGAGCTCGAGCTCGCCCGGGCGTCCTCTTCGCCGTAGACCGGCTTGATCTCGATTCCGGAGTCGGTCTCGCGGCGATCTTCAGTGGTCGCCATAGGCCGTCACAGTACGCGACGGGGCGGGTCAGGCCCTGCGTTCGCTCGCGACGCGAGACCTGACCCTTTGCCTCTTACGCGCCGGTCAACACCCAAACGCCCCTTGTCCAGTACGCGCCTGCCGCCACAGAGCGAATGAAGAGTCCTGCGCCCCACTTGCTCGCAGTTCCATCGCCGCCGGTTGGGCCATTGGTATTGCGAACGCCCGCGTTGGTTCCGTCGAACTCGAAGACACACAGGTGTCCCGGACTTGCGCCCGGATTGCTCACGTCGCCCGTGCAGCCCGGGGGCGTCGCGGCACCTTCGTTGATGAAGTGGGCCGTCGGCTCGGCCGCGAGGGGATAAACGAACGATATTTCGCTCGTCGCCAGATCGAAAGCCCCTGGGGCTACATTGCCGGCCCAGTACCAGCCGCGAATACTCTGTCCCGCCGGCAGTGTTGCCGGAAACGGGCCCGCGGGCCCGGTGGCTCCGGTGGCTCCGGTGGCTCCGGGAAGACCCTGCGGGCCGCGGGCTCCGGCAGGGATCTGGCCCCGCTTGAAGTCGGTGCGAAGCAACGAGAAGTTCCTGACCTTCAACGAGTTCACAGCGTTTCTCTTCAACTGCGGCGTGCCCACACTGTTCCTGGGCAGGGTGACCGCGGCGTAGCTGGTGCCGCCGAGCGCAACTGTCAGCGCAAGGCATGCGACGACCAGCGCCGGCGACGGCCGGTGGCGCAGGATGCGTCTCATTCTTCCTCCCAACGTTGGTGAATCGGACGGCGAAGGCAGCCTATTTCCGGGGTCTGACGACAGACCCGAGCGGCCCGGCTCTACGCTGCGCCCCATGCGAGTGTCGATTCGGCTCTTCGCGGGCCTTCGGGAGCGCGCCGGAACGGGAGAGCGAGAGCTCGAGCTCGCCGAGGGATCGACCGTCCGCGACGTTTGGGATTCGCTCGCGCTGGGCGACGAGCCTCCTGGGCTGCTCTACGCCGTGAACCGCGAGTACGCCCCGCGAGAACAGGGCCTGGCCGATGGCGACGAGGTCGCGCTCATCCCACCCGTCTCGGGCGGCGCATTCCGACTCGTCGAAGGCCCTCTGGATCTGGAGGCTGTCGTGGCGGAAGCCGCGGACGAGCGTGCAGGCGCGATCGCAACGTTCCAGGGCACCGTCCGCAAGCAGTCTCGCGGCCGCGACGTGATCGCCCTCGAGTACGAGGCCTACTCAGAGATGGCCGAGAAGGTGATTGCGGAGATCGCCGGCGAGGTGAGGGAACGCTACGACCTGTGCGAGGTCGCGGTCGCCCATCGGCTGGGTCGTGTCGAAATCGGCGAGACGAGCGTCGTCATCGCGGTCTCGGCTCCTCACCGCCAGGACGCGCTAGCCGCCTGCAAGGACGTGATCGACGCCCTGAAGGAGCGCGTCCCGCTCTGGAAGAAGGAGCTCTACGTGGGCGGCGAGGAGTGGATCGGGCGCGGGTCGTAGGACGGATCAAGCCCTGCGCGTTGTTGTTGCGCAGGGCTTGATCCGGTCTGGAGTTAGGTTCCGTCTAGGGGACGGCCGGTCCAGTCTGTCCCGACGAGGGATTCCCTGCAGGTCCAGTCATGCCGACTCCGTCCGGGCCCACCAGCGCCAGATAGAAGTTTCGGTGGGCTGCTGTGCCGGCGGCGTCACGCGTCTGGACATACACGCGCTCGTTGTCCTCTGCGGAGAAGAAGCAGCCTCCCGAGCTGGAAGGACCAGCGCATTGGACAGCGTGTGCGTGCCCCGAGAAGTCGCGAACCGAAACGACCGGGAGCTTCCGAGTGATGTCGGCCCCGAAGTCGATCCAGTACCGACCCGTCTGGGTGAGGGCAACGGTGATGCCGCCGCTCTGGTCGGTGATCACGCCGGTTGCGCCATTGACCGAGACCCAGCGAGCTCCGGGACCCATCGGGCCCTGGATGCCTTGAATGCCCTGAGCGCCCTGTGCGCCGGCTGGGCCGGCAGGGCCGGCTGGGCCGGCTGGGCCAGCTGGGCCGCGAGGTCCAGCAGGACCGCGCCTACCGCGCAGGCCGCGTGGGCCTCGGCGCGGGGTCGCGTTGGAAACGAGCGGCGAAGCGCCGGTGAGCTTTCCGGCCGTCGCCTTGAGACTTCCCTCAGCCGCCTGCCCCACCGACGTGGAGCCGAGCGCCGCCACGATCAGCGCGGCCAGGCCAAGGGCTATACCTAGTCGATTCTTCATATCCCCCTCCTCTGGAGTAGCCCCCACCTCTGGAAGCCCCTCAATTGACTTTCCCTCTTAGACGGGGCCAGCACAGGTTTTCTTCCCGCCGCACGAGTTCAAAGCAGTATTGCGCCCGGTTTCGAGCGATCCATCGGCCGCTGGTCCTATCTTTGGCTCGATCAGGTCCTAAGCGCAGCCGAGCCCCTACTTGACGACGAAGCTCCCCTTCATCGCACGAGCGTGAGGATCGCAGGCGAAGCGGTACGTGCCCTTGACGAACGCCAAGCGCCAGGTCGTCGTGCCGACGAACCGCTTGGTCGTCGTCCTGTTCAGCGCATTCGTGGGCCCGCTCAAGTGGAAATTGTGCGCTCGCGAGCGGTCGCGAACTCGAATCACGTACGAGCCGGGCTTCAATGCCCGGACCGCGCGGCCGGCGCTCGTCTTGAGGGAGATCGTGGCGTTCGGGCCGACGGTCGCCGTCAGTGTGGTCGCAGCCTCGGCGGGAACCGCGCCTCCGAGCGCGGCGGCTGTCGATACAGCTAGCACGAGAAGTGAACGTCGAATCATTTGTGGACCCCCAAGCGGCGTTGTGGTTCGGAAGACGAAGAGTATGAGAGGGCGAGCGCCAGGGCTCGCCCTCTCAGTGGTCTTGCTTTATGCGACGTGGATCAGGAACGCGACCTCGTCCGACAGGGCGGGAGCACCGCCTGGGAAGTCGTACGTCCTCACGTGGTACTGGCTCGCTGTGCAAGGTGCTGCGGTGCCCTTCCACCAGTAGGCCAGGAGGTCGAAGCCGAACGAGTTCCCCCACTCGACCGTCAACTCGATCCCGGTGTTGGCCGGATTGACGCCGGCCGGCGGGGTGATGCAGTACACGCCGGTCGACGGGCGGGTGACCGCCCATCCCGTTCCACGCACGTACACCGGGTCGATCCCGACGGTCGGGCTGCGGTTGATCACGGCATAAGGCGCCGCTGAGCCTGCGGGGCCGGGCGGCCCCGGTATGCCCTGCGGGCCGGCTGGACCGGCTGGGCCGGCTGCGCCGGTTGCGCCGGTCGCACCGGTCGCACCGGTCGCACCGGCTGGGCCGGCGGGACCGGCTGGGCCGGCGGGACCGCGTGGTCCGGCAGGACCGCGCCTACCGCGCAGGCCGCGTGGGCCTCGGCGCGGGACCGCCTGGGAAGCGAGCGGCGATGCGCCCGCGACCTTACCGGCCGTCGCCTTCAGAGTTCCCTCAGCCGCCTGGCCCACGGACGTGGAGCCGAGCGCGGCCACGATGAGCGCCGCAAGACCAAGGGCGATGCCTAGTCGATTCTTCATGCGTCCCTCCCTCTCGAGTAGCCCCCACCTCTGGAAGCGACTCATTTGACGGTTCTCATACCGCCGCACTAGTTGAAGCGAGTATTGCGCCCTGGTTTCGGGCGTTCCATAGGCCGAAGGTCCTATTTTTCGATCGCCGAGGTCCTAGCGGCGGCTATTTTCCGGAATATGAGAAGGGCGCTCGAATGAGCGCCCTTCTCGGTTCGACTGTCGTGTTTGGTTAGCGGCGGCCGACTCGCAGGTTGACCCTGAAGTTGACGGGCCGGACTGCGCCGCCCCGTGGGGTCTGGCCGAGCACGCGGCCGACACGCCGGGAACGAACCCTGCGGATCGTGCCGACTCGGCAGCGCCGCGCGCGGATCCGTGACCTGGCCGTCTGCAGCCGCATCCCGATCACGTTCGGCACGCGACAGCGGGCCGGCGGTGGGGCCGGAGGCGGCGGAGGCGGCGGAGGTGGTGGCGGCGGAGGCGGTGGCGGCGGTGGCGGCGGAGGCGGAGGCGGCGGCGGCGGTGGTGGTGGCGGCGGAGGCGGCGGAGGCGGAGGCGGCGGTGGCGGCGGAGGCGGTGGCGGCGGCGGCGGCGGAGGTGGTGGCGGCGGCGGCGGTGGCGGCGGCGGAGGCGGCGGAGGCGGCCCGCCCTCGGTCACCGTGAAGTCGCCGAACATGGTGGGGATATGAACGTCGCACTGGTAGTGATAGGCCCCCGGAACGAGCGTGACGACCCAGGTCGTCACCCCGCTGGTCTCGACCGCGGTCATCCGGTCCACGCCGCCCGGCCCCGTGAGGTGGAAGTTGTGGAAGTTCGACTGGTCCCGGACTTCGATCTCGTAGGTGCCGGCGCCGATCGTGGTCACCGGATCCCCGTTCGGGTACTTGAGGTCGATGGTCTGGTCTTCGCGAACCGTGGCGATCAGATCCGCGTCATACGCGGACATGGCGTCGACCCGGCCGTAGCCGAAGTGGTTGTTCGGAATCGTGCCGATACCGCCGCAGCCCGTCGGGTTGTTCGGGACCGTGACGGCCGGATTGGCCGTTCGCGTCAGGAGCTGCTTGGTCGCGGCGATGTTCCTGACCAGGTCGGGTCGAGCGGACCACAGCAGGGCCGTGACGCCGACCACGTGCGGGCCGGCCATCGAGGTGCCGCTGAAGTTCGCGTACGCCGTATCACTGGCCTTGACCGACGAGCGGTTCGACACGCCCGGCGCGGAGATGTTCGGCTTCATGCGACCGGAGCCGTCGACGGTGACGGGCCCGCGGCTGCTGAAGCTGGCGAGGGCGTTCGCGCTGTTGATGGCGCCGACGGAGAACGACGCGGCGTAGATGGCAGGAGGATCGTTAACCGTGCTGCAGCCCGATCCGGCGTTGCCGGCCGAGACCACGACCAGGATTCCGGCGGCCTCCGTGTTCTCGACGATCGTCCTCAGCGTGTCGGCTGCGCACCCTTCGCTCGGGGGGCAGCCCCAGCTGTTGTTCATCACATGCGGCCGTTTCGTCGGGTCGGGGTTGTTCCCCATGCTGTCGGTCGGCGCGATGAACCACTGGAAGCACTCGGTGTAGGTCGCGGGCGTGCCGACGCCCTGGTCCATGTTGCGGCAGCCGATCCATTTGGCGCCTGGCGCGACGCCGATCTGGTTGCCCGCGCCGTCGTCACCCGAAGTCGTGCCGGTCGTGTGGGTGCCGTGGTCGTGGTCGTCGCAAGGCACGGTGGTATTGGCACCGCAGATCCCGCCACCGCTGTGGATGGAGTCGTGCCAGTTGTAGTTGTGATCGGCGACGCTCCCGTTCCAGCCGCGATAGTGAGGCTTGAGGGCGTTGTGCGTCCAGCGCACGCCGGTGTCCTGGTTACCGATGACGATGCCCTGTCCTGTGTTACCCGTCGCCCATACCTCGGGCGCGCGGACGTTGTTGACGCCGTACTCGATGGTTCCGGGTGAGTCGCGTTTCGCCGGGGGAGCGTCCTCGATCCACTTGGAGGGCGCGTTCGACTCGATGATCTTCACGTCCGCGCGATCGGCCAGGTCCTCGACGAGTGACCTGTCGCCCTTGGCCACGATGATGTTCGCGACCCAGAACGAGCGGTAGGAAATGTTCCGCGAGGCCAGCATCGAACGGAGCGGAGCCTGCGTGCGGTCAGCGTGCTCCTTGAGCGTCTTGAAGACGTAGTTGCCCCGAGCCGCCTGGTTCTGCATGGCGTGCGCCGAGCTCACGTCCGCCTGGTCGCTCAGGTTGATGACGAACGATGCTTCTCGTCCGTTGGCGGTCTCTTGCAGGACTTTCTGGTCGATCTTGTCGTACTTGACTCCGCTGCTGGCGGCGTCGTTCACGCCAAGCAGCACCGCGACCCCGATGGCACTGATCGCCAACGCGGTCGCAAGGGCGATTCCCCTAGATATACGCAAGGCTCCCCTCCCAAGGATCGAAGACGCCCGGCACTTTAGGGCGTTTCGCCGATTGTCACAAGAATTAGCAGAGGATTCAATACCTTCGGCAACTCGAGCTGCGGTTCGGCGAAACTAGGACGGTGAGCGACGTCGAGCATCCGGGCTGGGCCGCAAATCTGATCGCCGCCGGCCAGCTGCAGTCGGGCGAGCACGTGCTCGTCGTCGTCGACGAGCCGCTCGCAGCCTGTGGCTCCGAGCTCGCGGCCGCGGTGCGTGACGCGGGAGGAAACCCTCAGCTCGAGTTGTGGGCCGGAGATCGCCCGCTGGCCGCGCCCCCATCAGCGATCTCCGAGGCCGCGAGTGGGATCGACCTCTGCATTTTCCTGTCGCAGGAACCACGCAGCGACGAGGCTGGCGCCCGTGTCGAGCTGCTGCGAATCGTGACGGAGCACGGAGGCCGCGAGATCTATCTCGGGCTGGTCGACGCGAAGCTCCTACGCGGTGAGCTGTCCGAGCCGGCGGCCGAACTGGCGAAACCTGCAGCCACCCTCCTCGAGCGGCTCGAGGGCGCCGAGGTCGTCCACATCCGGGGGCGGGCAGGAACCGACTTGCGGCTCAATGTCACCGGACGGCAGTGGCTAACGGACGCGCTACCGCTGAAGGCCGGGGAGATGGCGAACTATCCCGGCGGCGAGGTGTTCACCGCACCGCTGGAGGACGGTGCCGACGGCGTACTCGTGGCCGACCTGACCGTCCCCTACACCGTCGAGGGGCTCGTCGACGAGCCGGTCACGATCCGCTTCGAAGGCGGACGTGTCCAGTCGATCGAGGGTGGGCGCGCCGCGGAGATGCTGAACGCGCTGGTCGAGGAAGCGGGCGAGTCGGGCCGCGTCATCGCCGAGCTCGGCATCGGCCTCAACCCCACGATCTCGCCGCGCGGGCACGTGATGCTCGACGAGAAGGCCGCTCGCACGGCCCACGTGGCCATCGGGTCGAACATCGGCCCCTACGGTGGGCGTAACCAGTCCTCGATCCACGTCGACTGCATCTTCTCGGAGCCGACGATCGAGGTGGATGGGGAGCCCGTCGAGCTCCCCACCCACTAGGAGGGTTACGAGGACGCAACCGCGGTCGCCGCGAACTGACAGCGGTTCGTGCCGGCGATGGAGTACTGCTCGCTCATGAACGACACGGTCACGACGGAAGTGCCGGTCGGGGAGCGATAGACGAGCGTGCCCGCGACGTCGTCGTCCTCCGCTGAGAGGAAGTCGAAGTCGTCGGTGGCGTCCAGATCGTCGTCCTCGCTGTACTGCGCTCCGGCGTCGCTCGTGAACGTGGCGTGGAGCCGCGCGTTGTCGAGTGTCGAGCGAGCGTCGATCGTGGTGTCACCTCCGCTCGAGCAGGCGCCGCGGAGGATCAAGCCGCCCAGCGTGAGGAGCGTGGTGGCCGCGGTCGACGACGGGACGTCGTAGTTGATTCGCGTCGCGGCCGGCCCTGCCGTGCCCGGCGGACCTGCCGGGCCTGCCGGGCCCTGGGCTCCCACCGGCCCCTGTGGCCCGGCCGGGCCGGGCCGCCCGGGCTCGCCACGCTCCCCGCGGCGGAGAGGGAGGACGGCCGCGGGGAGCTTGGCGTTTCGCCCGAGCGGCACGAGGCGGCCCGGCTTGGGGGTTCGAGAGGCCTTGATGCCGTTCACGGCGCCCGCGTTGCGAGCGAAAGAGCTGACCGTGTGGCGCGCGGCCTCCCCGACTGACGAAACCGTGAGCACGGCTAGGACGAGCGCGGGGACGACGAGCAGGGTGGTGCGCAAGGAGAACCTCCGATCGAGAGTGGTCGTCTCCCTGAGTACCGGCCGGTGCGACCCGATGGGCCTCTCCGTCTCAGGTTCGGCACGCTTTCGGCCGAAAGGTGACTCAGAGGGCCGGGGGTACCATGAGTCTGTGAGCCAACTGACACCCGAAGAACAGGCCGAGCTCGCCTATTACGCGGGCTACGAGCCGCCTGAGCCCGTCAGGCACGAGCCCCGTTTCCGCATCCTGCGCAAGCTCGCGACGCCGTTCGTCGTGCTTGGCGCGCTGCTCCTGAAGTTCAAGTTCATCTTCTTCGCGATCGCCAAGATCAAGGTCTTCACGACCTCGGCCACGATGCTCGTCTCGGTCGCGGCGTACACGCTGTTCTGGGGCTGGAAGTTCGCCGTCGGATTCGTGCTCCTCATGTTCGTCCACGAGATGGGACACGTGCTCGAGGCGAAGCGGCAGGGCATCCCGGTCAGCGCCCCGATCTTCATCCCCTTCCTCGGAGCGGCGATCATCCCGAAGGAGGCGTTCCCGAACGTCTGGGCCGAGGCCAAGCTGGCGGCCGGCGGGCCCATCCTGGGCAGCATCGGAGCGGCGGCGGTCTGGATCGCAGGCGAGGCCTACGACTCCGAGTTTCTGATCGCGCTCGCGTTCACCGGGTTCTTCCTCAATCTCATCAACCTCCTGCCGGTCTCACCCCTCGACGGTGGGCGCATGGCGGCCGCGCTCCATCCAGCCCTGTGGATCGTGGGCCTGATCGGCCTCGCCGGCCTCACCATCCTCGCGCCGAACCCGATCCTGATCCTGATCCTCGTCCTGGGCGCCCTCGACGTCTGGAACCGGTGGAGCACTCGAAAGAGCGTGGCGGGGCTCGAGTACTACCGCGTCGAGGGCTGGCAGAAGGGGGTCGTCGCCGGCCTCTACCTCGGGCTGGTCATCTTGCTCGCGGCGGCCATGAGCGCGACGCACATCGAAAAGGACCTCTAGGCCTACGGTGAAGGACAAGCAGCTCTTTTCGAGCACCGATCGCGCGCTGCCGGAGAAACTCCTGTCGATCGCCGAGGAGTTCCGGGCGGGCTTCGCAGCCGTCGAGCGCATCGACCGCCCCGCAGTCTCGATCTTCGGATCGGCGAGGCTCGGCGAGGACACTCCGGGCTACCAGGCGGCACGATCGGTCGGGCGGCATTTCGCCGAACGCGGCTGGGCGGTCATCACGGGCGGCGGGCCGGGCATCATGGAGGCGGCGAACCGGGGCGCGAAAGAAGCCGGCGGGCTCTCGATCGGGTTCGGCATCGAGCTGCCCCACGAGCAGGGACCGAACCCCTACCTCGACATCTCGTACACCTTCACGCACTTCTACGCGCGCAAGGTCTGCTTCGTGAAGCCCGCGGAGGGATTCGTCATCTTCCCCGGCGGCTTCGGGACGCTCGACGAGCTCTTCGAGGCGCTGACACTGATCCAGACCGGCAAGGCTGAGAACTTCCCCGTCGTCCTGTACGACACCGACTACTGGGGCGAGCTGCTCGCCTGGATCAGGAGCGAGATGCTCGCCGACGGGATGATCTCGCCGGAGGATCTCGACCTCCTGCACGCCACCGACGACCCGATCGAGGCTGCCGAGGACGTGATCGAGTACTACGAAACGCGCAGCGCCGAGGTACCGGCGGCGGCCGAGAAGGCAGATGCCCAGTGAAGCTGCGCGATCTGCCATCGGTGGACGAGCTCGCGCGCGGCAGCAACGACCCGCTCGCTGTCGAGGCCGCACGTAGTGTTCTCGCGCGCGCGCGCGAGGAGATCCAGGCCGGAGCCGACCCCGGGGATCTCAGTGAGCGGTTCCAGGCCGAGCTCGAGGGTGCACGGGAACCGCGCCTGCGGCGCGCGCTGAACGCGACCGGCGTCGTCGTGCACACGAATCTCGGACGTGCACCCCTGGCGGAGTCGGCGCTCGAGCGCGTTCACGAGGTGGGGCGCGGTTACTCGAACCTCGAGTACGACACGCAGAGCGGCTCTCGCGGCTCCCGCCAGGACCACGTCGCAGGCGTTCTGCGCCGGCTGACCGGGGCGGAGGCGGCTCTCGTCGTCAACAACAACGCGGCCGCGGTGCTGCTCGCGCTCGCCGCGCTCGCCGAGGGGCGCGAAGTGGTCGTCTCTCGTGGCGAGCTGATCGAGATCGGCGACGGCTTCCGGATCCCCGACGTGCTCGCACGCTCCGGCGCGCGCCTGGTCGAGGTGGGAACGACGAACCGCACCCGCGCTGCGGACTACGAACGCGCGGTCGGCCCCGACACGGCTCTGCTCCTGCGGGTGCACCAGTCGAACTTCCGGGTGGTTGGCTTCACGGAGCTGCCGACGGTCGCCGAGCTCGCAAAGGTCGCGCGACGGCATGAGCTTCCGCTCGTCGACGATCTCGGCTCAGGCGTGCTGAGACGGGTCGAGGACGAGCCGTCGGTGACGGAGAGCCTGGCCGCCGGAGCCGACCTGGTCTGTTTCTCGGGGGACAAGCTGCTCGGGGGGCCGCAGGCCGGGATCGTCGTCGGCCGGGCCGACCTGGTCGAGCAACTGCGCCGCCACCCCCTGCAGCGCGCCGTGCGCGCGGACAAGCTGACCCTCGCCGCGCTGGAGGGCACGCTGGCGCTCTATCTCGATCCGGAGCGCGCCGCGCGCGAGGTTCCGGTCCTGCGCATGGTCGGCGAGGACGCCGGCGTCGTGCGCGCACGTGCGCAGCGTCTGGCCGAAGCAGTCGGCGGCGAGGTCGAGGAGACCGTCGCCCGAGTCGGCGGCGGTGCGCTGCCGCTGGCTGAGCTCCCGAGCTTCGCGTGCGCCGTGGAAGAGGAGCTCGCAACGCCGCTCCGCCAGGGCGAGCCGCCGGTGATCGGCGTCGTTCGCGACGGCCGGCTGCTGCTCGACTGCCGCACGCTGAGCGACGCCGAGATCGAAGAAGTGTCCGCCGCAGTCGTGTCCGCCCGGGGCTCCTCCTCGGACTCGGTACCGCCAACCTCCTCCCCACCGCGAGCCTAACGGGGAAAATCGCGCACGTGGGTGCCGAGATCGTGCCGAGTCTGTGCCTCGGGACGGCCGGCCACATCGACCACGGCAAGACCTGGCTCGTCCGGGCCCTGACCGGGAAGGACACGGACCGCCTGCCCGAGGAGCAGGAGCGCGGGATCTCGATCGACCTCGGATATGCGCCGCTCGACCTGCCCGACGGCCGCCGGATCTCCCTCATCGACGTCCCGGGTCACGAGCGGTTCATCCGCAACATGGTCGCCGGCGCGACCGGGATCGACCTCTTCCTCCTCGTCATCGACGCCGGCGAGGGCGCACGCGCACAGACGCACGAGCATCTCGCCATCCTCCGCATGCTGGGCATCGAGCGCGGCGTCGTCGCCGTCACGAAGGCTGACGCGGTCGCTGCCGACGCGCTCGAGCTTGCTGTCGACGAGGCCCGCGAGCTCGTGCCCGGCGCCGACGTCGTCGCCGTGAGCGCCAAGACAGGCGCCGGCCTCGACGAGCTGCGCGCAGCCCTGGCTGCAGCCGCCGACTCGCACGAACGACGCCGCAGCTCCCTCCCCACCCGCCTGTTCGTCGATCGCGTGTTCACCCTGCGCGGCATCGGCACGGTCGCAACCGGCACGCTCTGGTCCGGCTCGATCGGCAACGGCGACGAGCTCGTGGTCGAGCCACGAGGCCTTGATGTACGCGTCCGTTCCGTGCAGGTGCACGACGAGAGCGTGGAACGAGCCGTCGCCGGACAGCGGGTCGCGCTCAGCCTCCCGGGCGTCGAGCGGACGGACCTGGCCCGAGGAGACGTGGTGATCGCTCCCGGGGCCTACCCCGTGAGCTACCGGCTCGATGTCCTGCTGGACGAGCTGGAGCAGATCTCCGACGGAGCCGACCTCCAGGTTCACCACGGGACTGCAGAGATTGCGGCGCGCGTCGTCCGCATCGGCCCGCGCCATGCCCAGCTCAGGCTCGCCAAGCCCGTGGTGGCAGCTCGTGGAGACCACGTCGTGCTGCGACGCGAGACGACGGTCGGCGGGGGACGCGTGCTCGACCCTCAGCCGCCTCGTGCCAGCGACCCCGCCTGGCTCGACACGCTCGAGCGAGGCGAGCCGGCCGAGATCATCCGCGGGTATCTGAGCGAGCCGAAGACGCGGGACGAGATCTCACACTCGGGCCTCCTTGATCCACGGGACCTCGACGCAGCCGCCGCAGGCCTGGTCGAAGCGGGCGGCTTCTACGCGACACCCGAGTGGCTCGAGCAGAAGCGCTCCGCGGCCCAGGTGCTCCTGGCCGAGCGTGCCGCGCGCTCCCCGCTCGACCCGGGCGTGGCCGAAGCCGCCCTGCTGCCGCCTCGCGCCGCCGCCTTCCTCTCCCTCCTCGGTGTGGAGCGTCGCGACGGCAAGGCCTACCTCCCGGGCTCCCGGCCCGAGCTCGGCGAGAGAGCCGGTGCAGGCGAGCAGCTCGAATCGGAGCTCGCGGAGGCCGGCGTGCGGGGCGTCAAGGTGGACGACGACGAGCTCGGGCGATTCCTGGAAGCCGAGGGCCGGCTCGTTCGGCTCGGCGGCGGCCATGCGGTCGCACCCGCCCACTACGCGCGCGCGCGCGACACCCTGATTGCCGAGTGCGAGCGCGAAGGGCACATCACGCTCGCCCGGTTCCGCGACCTGCTCGGCATCTCGCGTCGGCCCGCCCAGCTGCTGCTCGAGCGCTTCGACACCGACGGGATCACCCGCCGCGTGGGCGACGAGCGGATCCTCAGACGATCGACGTTGCCGAGCTGAAGCGAACCGCGAAGCGACAGACGTCGTCTCCGCGATGCATGCAGGTCTCCTCGTCGATCGACGTCGTCTCACCGTAATGCCGGGCGGTTCCCTCGGCGAGGCCGCGAAGCAGCACGCAGAGGCGTCGCGGCGACGAGTACACGATCGAGACCCCGTCGTCGCCAAGCTCCGTGACGCCGAGCTCGGGCGGCCTGGCCCTCGGGATCGTCGCCCGCACGAGCTCGTGGATGCGTGTCTCGACGGTCAAGACGAACTCGCGGGCCGACGGAGCGATCCCGTAGAAGGCGGGGTAGAGCCGCGTGAACGTGCGCTCGGCGGTGAAGACGCCGAAGTCGTGAAGCAGGGGATCCAGCTCCGCGCCCGTGGCTTCGCATGCGTGCCGGAGCAGCGCCACGAACTGCTCGTCGTCGTAGGCCTCGCTGAGGAGGTAGACGTCCTGGCCGAAGACCTGCTCCACGACCTCGGCTCCGTGCGCGGAGGCGACGAAGTCGCGCAGGCTCGTGAAGATGACCCCGTGCACGAGTGGGGGAATCTAGCGTCGCTGTACGCTCTCGGCCAGGGAGCGGCACGGGCCCGGTGGCCCAGCTGGTCTTCAAAACCGGTGCGGTCGTGTAACCCACGGCTCGGTAGGTTCGACTCCTGCGCCGCTCCGTTGGGCCGAAATGCTTGCCACCAAACGACCTCCGTGCCTCTCCTGAGTCCGGCGGGCGACCGCGCGCGTCTCTGTTCGAGCGCGCGCGTCCCCTTTCATGAGAGCTGCGGGCTCACCCCAGCTCCGCGTAGGCGACCGGTCCGCCGAGGCCCTAGGCCCAGAGTCCGACTCTCCACTAGCGGGATCTCATCAGCCCAGTCCGGCTCTCTCGTAGAAACCTCACCTGCGCCGAGTGCGGACGCGTGACACCTGGCTCCTTCTCGATCACGAACGCATCGTTGCATCCTCTGACCCGAAGGGGCTGCTCCATGACCAGTGGTACGCTCGCAGGCCATGTCCAAAAATGCCCTTACTCCTGGAGACGACTCTCTGATCCTCTGGGCCGAGTCGCCAGAGGAGGCGCGAATCTTTCTCCGGCGCGCGCGCGAGTGCGGAGTGCCGTGGACATTTGACCGGATCTTCGTCGCGAAACGATCTCCGAAGGCGCGCACAAACAAGTACATCGGCGGGGACTACTACCGGACTACGGATGACGACGAGGTTGGCGCGTACGACGAGGTAGTCGTGGCACCTTCACGGATCATCGAGCTGGTGCAATGGTGCACGTGCGATGTGATGATCAGCCGCGGCGAGGAGCCGCTCATCGCGGTCGAGGACACGACTCATATCGTCCGGATGAACCTCTACCAGAGGTTTCCGCGCCTGGCTCGCGCCGCGAGGCTTGGTGTTCCAAGCGTGATCCTGCAAGGCACTCGCGGACTTGATCTCCGCCTGAGGGGAGACCGCTGGGGGCTGTATCGCTATCTCCAAGCGTTCGAAGCGGTTGCGCGCGTTCACCCAGAGCGGCCCTCCCTCACGGTTTGGTATGAGCCGAACGCCGCATCGGAACGGGATGCCCAGGATGAAGTCATGGAGTATGTGAGCGCTGTGATCGCGGGCAATTCGCCTCGGGCCGAGGCGATCGTTAGGGAGCGTGTCGCCGCAGTACGAGACGTGATGCGTCACGGCGTCGGCGGTGACGTCGCCCGCGATATCCAATCGATCAGCCACCGTGGCGACGAAGTGATCGTTCGTGTCGGCGCGCGCCCTGACAAGAAGAGCTGGCGAGAAAAGGGTTCGGGACAAATGGACCCCTACCTCGGAATGATTCTCGCGGCGAAGTACATCTATTGCTACGACGCGAAAGGAAAGAAGACCAAGGACCTCGTCCTGGAGTTCACTTACCTGCCTGAGGGGTTCTGGTTCTTCGCGAATCCAGATACCACCGCTCTTTACAAGCGGCTGCCTCTTGAATTCGCGGACGAGGTCAGGTTCCTTGGCGCGGCTGCGGCTTGACCAGTCCCACTGCAATTACCACGTAGCGCGCCATCTCGCAGACGAAGGGTGGACGATCCTCTTTACCGACGCGGGCCGAGCGTCGCGAGGGGGCAGCGGAACCCAGGGAGCTGTTTTGCGCGTATTCGAAGAGGCAGGTTGGCCCATTCCGGACATCGTCGCCTTCCTAGACGAAACGTTGCTCCTCATCGAGATCGACTCGACGTTGCTTCGGGCTGGTCCGAGTCTTGTCACGTACAAGGAGCAGGCCAAGCCGATCCTGGAAGCCTTCAAACGTCACCTTCCAGACGTCGCCGTTGAACGAATGGAACTCGGCTTTGGCCGGACGGGTGCGACTATCGAGCCTGAGACGTTCTTTGGCGCGACACTCGCCGATCCAGTTGGGATTGATCTTGCGATTGCATTCTCGAACCCTCGTGAACCGATTTTCCGGCGGTCTTAGGCGCGTTTGAAGAAGACGACGTGCTCGCGCTTGCCGCTCGCGCCGGGAGCCCTCGCGCCGCGTGGACCAAGGCTCGCGTACATCCCATGATGCGGACCCGGAATGTCAACCGACTTCACGATCTGCTCGCATTCCCATCCTGCTTCGGCGCCGACTTCCCGAAGAAGCAGATTGGTGTCCACCTCGCGTCCATAAACAACGGACGGAGCGTTTACAAGGCACAACCGACCATCGCCTGCCACAGCATCAGCGAGTGCGAGAAACGCACTGCGCATATCCGCGCAGTACCGGCTTACGTCGTCACCCTGACGGCGAAGGTGCCGGCCGATCTCTGTTTCCTCGTATGAGTCGACGTCGTAGCCGAGCCAATAGAAGCGGAACCGGTGATAGAGGCCGTAGTCCCAAGCCATCAGGTACGGAGGCGAGGTGACTACCAGCGAGGCCCTTTCGTCTCTTTCATCGCTGAGTGTGTCTCGGGCGTCATGTCGCTCCACCTGCGCGGCGACCGGCCCCCACTGGACGAAGCTCCGTTCGCTGGGTTCAATCGCGATACCACTGCGCCGTCTATCCCCGCCGACAAGTCGTCCGAACTGCCAGGCGGCGTCCGCGACGAGACCGAGTGATTCGACGAACAAGTCGATGACGGCGCCGGGGGAATGGCTCTTGCTCACACGTCGGTAGGACGACTCACCCTGCTGGTTCGAAGCTCGGGTGACGACTCGACTGAACGCGGTTAGAGCCAGCAAGCGGGCTGATGGGGAGAGCACTGCTTGTGCGACCGCATCGCGTGCCCACGCGAGTTCATCAAGGGCATTCTCTTCGAACCACAGTGCCACGCTTCTCGCTCTTGGCATCTCGGGGATCGCCGCCGCTCTCGGTACCTCGGTGCGCACGATGCCGTACCGCGCCCCGAAAGGCTCTGCCGTCTGCGCAAGTTTCTTGAGTGCGACAACGTCGGCGTCATCCGCACCAATGACCTTTGCGCTGGCGATAAGAACAGCCAGAGGGCTGCTGTCCCACCCCAGGACGGAGCGGCCAGCGAGTAGCCCTTCGTGGAGAACAGTTCCGCTCCCGCAAAACGGATCCAGAACGGTGTCTCCAGGTTTGGAGAATGTCTCAATCAATGCCAGTGCTAGGGCGGGCTCGAGTTTCCCGAAGTAGGGGTGAATGTCCAGCGCGCCACCCCGGTGAGCACGACGCTCGAGATCAGCTAGGCGCGCAAGATCAGGTGCTTTTGAAGACAAGAACGGTCTCCGTCTTGAGTTTCCCGCCGGTCGCCCCGCGGGTCAGACGCATGCTGCTTCGGTTCGCGAGGTGATGGAAGAACCGCAGCTCTAATTTGAACCCGGCCTCACCAGCAACATGTTCGAGCAGTTCACCGGTCGGTACGACCTCGCCGCAGATTCGATTTTCGCTTCCGACGACAAGGATTGCGCGTCCGCCTGGAACGAGAACGCGGTGCATTTCTCGGAGAGCTCCGAACATGCCGCGGAAGAACTGCCCGACGACGAACGCCCGATTTCGCGCAGTTGGGGTGTCCTGCACCCAAAGGCGCTCGATGAGCGTTTGGACCGATGCGTTTGCAGCATTCGGAATACCGCGAAGGTCGCCGGCGCGAACTGCGCGTTCGGTCATGCCGATGTACTCACGGCAGTGGGCTTTGAACCGATCGGGGTGGACGAGTCCGAGAATGAAGAGGTTGTACCGCTGCGTCATCGTGTAATCGACCGCGTTGATGTATGGGGGCGACGTGACGATTCGAGTCGCGGACGAATCTTCGAGAGGTAGGCGATCTGCGCTTGCCTGACCGACGCTCGCGGTTGCACCCCGTTCAGCAAGGCGCTTGGTGAGCTCTTGCTGGATCGGCATCGTCCGTTGTACGGCCGTCACGAACGCCTCGAACGGATCCTTCAGATCTTTCCCGTGGTCGTACCGCACTTTGATCTGATCTTCACTCAGGTACGACGCGGACTTCGCAATGGCCGAAACGCATGTGAGGAGGAAGTTGCGTAGGTCCGCGTTTGTGTTACAGATCTCAGCAATCGATTCCCCCATTGCGATCAAAGCTGCCATCTCGCGTGGTCGGAACCAATAAGTCCACGTGGAATCTCCAAGGGCGGCGCTCACTGTTCGCTCGGCGCGACGCCTCCGCTTCTTGGCCTCTCGAACAATGCGCTCAGCGACGACTTCTGGTCGGTGACTGTCGTCTAGCCGCGCGATCTTGGCTCGGGAGATGAGGACCGCAAGAGGGCTGATGTCGAAACCCATCGCGTGGTCTCCCCTCAGAGCCGCCTCCAGCACCGTCGTGCCAGAGCCGCAGAACGGATCCACAACTACTTCGTCGTCCGTTCGCCGAAAGGCGATTCCCCACTGAGGGATCTGCGGTATGAACTTCGCGGGAAACTTGTGGAGGTCATGGTTGTTGGCCACGACCTCGCTTCGGTTCACCGAGAACCTGTAGTGACCGTCCGGCTCGGGCTCGGAAGGAAGGGCCGAGACGATTTCGGGCAGAGCGGGACGGACGCGTGGGATCGAAGCACTCTCAGGAATCGGCCCGCCCACCGAGCTTGATCTTAGTCGGGGCTCTTGACGGTGTTCTGTCTCGTTGTTGCGCATTCGAGGTTCCTTTCCTATATTGTTGTCTATTTTGACAACAATATAGCTCGCGGCGGACAAGCTACGCGGGGAAAGGGCAAAGGGCGAGCCTGGCGCGACCTCGACATCCTCGGCGGTCTCGGTCAACATCGAGGTGGGTTGTCCCGAAAGACGAATCCAAACGCGATCGTTCGCGAGTACCAGGAGCTCCTCGATGAGTCTGTCCAAACCTGGAGGACCCTCTGCGCAGCGGTTTCCGGCGATGCCAGCCTGGGCAAGCAACTTGCTGTCGATGCGTTCCTTCGCGCTGCTGTCGGGCTGGAGACGTTCCGGTCCGATTGGCACATAGCAGCGATAAACCGGGACAGCTCGACCTTCAGAGCCGACGTGTCACTCCGCGTTAACGACCTGATAGGCGCTGACCGGCCGTGGCTCAAAGGGCAGGTCACGGTCACAATCCCATTGCACCCGACGCTGGCGAGTGTCCGCGAAATGTTGGATCCAGCAGGCCGCAACGTGTCCTTGGGACGGACCGCTGAGTGGCAGAAACGGGCCAAACGGGAGTTGGCTCCCTCCCTCGCCAACCGCGTGACAGCTCTGAGCGGGATCGACTTACGTCTACTCGATCTCGTTCCGCTGGTAAGGAATGCAATCGCACACCGTAGCCCTGGCTCGAGCACGAGCATGAATAAGGCGCTGAGGTCCAGTCGAAGCCGCTCTTAAACGCGGGCAGAAGGAAATCTCGATTTCAGGGATCGGTGCCTATCTACATGCGCGCAGCAGCGGAGGCGTCCGGCGCGTCGAGATCTACCACTCCCGCCTACGAGATGTCGCGCAGAAATTCCACGACCTGGGACTGCCGGCAGCATAGAGCCCGCCTAGGTTCATCTGGCTTGCGATGGGTCGAGGCCCAAAAAAAGACGGCCACATCTTCAAAGAGCGAGCGACACAGCATGAACGCTTGGTTGGCTAATCCGATCGTGCGAGATCCGCGACACCATGTGTCGGCCGTGACGACCGACCGTACGCCGCAGTTCGACGAACTTCTCCGGTGCTTTTCGCGCTGGCGGCTGCCCGACTGGCGCGCATGCTGGCGCGCAGGAGCGCCGTTCGGCTTGGTTGACGGAGAGAAGTACGGTCTTCAAAACCGGTGCGGTCGTGTAACCCACGGCTCGGTAGGTTCGACTCCTGCGCCGCTAGGCGTAGCTGTCGCGGGCTCGCTTCCAGCGCGGCTCGTCCAGGCGGATCATGTCCGGGTCTACGCCGCGCGCCTGGGCGAGGTCGACCGTCAGGAGTTGGAAGCGCACGATGTCGACGACGGGATGGCGCGTAGGGACGAGGGTTGTCTCGCAGCCGATCTCTCCCAGCGCCGCCACGAGGCCGTGCGCGCGTTCCGCGGCGCGGCCTTCGCCCTCGAGCACGAAGCAGCGCACGTTTTCGTCGACCGCGGCCAGGTGTCCGTGCAGGACCTGCTCCGTGTGGTGTGCCTCGGCGGCGACGTGGGCACCCTCACGGAGCTTGAGCGCAGCTTCTTGCGCGGTCGCCCAGTCGCGGCCCGCGCCGGCGACGAGCCAGCGCTCGTGCTCCGAGACAGGCTCGTGTTCCGCCTCCAGCTCGGTCGCCACTGCGTCCGGCAGCCAGGAGATGTCCTCGCCCGCGAGCGCGCCGAGCGCGGCAACAGCGCACGTATAGCTCGCCGTGTGGCAGTAGCTCTTCTCCAGCTCCGGCGTCGCCACGATCACCTCTTCGCAGAGCTCCGCGATCGGCCCTTCGGCCTTGCCCGTTACCAGCCACTTCGGTCCGTCGAAAGCCCGTGCCGCCTCGAGGGTCAGTGTCGTCTCGCCTTCGTGGCTGACGAGGACGAGCAAGTCGGCGCGTGGGGGTCGCAGCACACACTCGAGCGCATGCTCGACGCGCGTCTCCCGGAAGCCGCCGTCGATCCGGTGGTCGACCCGTGGGACTGTGCATGCCGCGTGAAAAGACGTGCCGCAGCCCGTCACGACAACGAGCGAGCCCACACGCAACTGACGCTCCGTCGGCACGGCGCGCAGCCACTCCGGCTGCGCCGCGATCGCAGCCCTTGTCTTGGCCCCTGCAGGCACAGCGCGTCTATACCACGCGGCGCCCGGATATCGCCCTGGCATAGTGCGGCGATGCTCGGGCTTCGCGTCGTCGCCGCTCTGGCTATGGCGATCGTGGCTGCCAGCTGCTCGGGTGGCAATGACGACACGCCGGAGCCGGCGGCCCGGGCAGGCGGGACCACGACGGCGCCGTCGACGACCGCGAACGCGCCGTTGGTGACCGGCCCGCTGTGCGATCTCCTCCCCTCGGGCGACGACCCGGGAACGCCGTCGTCACTCAGGGACGACCCAGCCGACGTGGCGCTGACGTGGATCCCGGTGGTGACGACGTTCGAAGCCGCCGTGCGCGCCTCGGGGCTGGCCCGTTACCTACATAGAGCAGAAGGCGTCACGATCCTGGCGCCCACCGACGACGCGTTCGCGGCCGCGTTCGACCGGCAGAGGCTCGACGATCTGCTGCTGAAGCGGAAGCGCGAGCTCCGGGCCCTGCTCGAAGCCCACATCGTGAAGGGACGACGCTCGCTCGCCGCCCTACGCGACGCCGGCAACGTGACCACGCTCGCCGGCGACACGCTAACCGTCGCGCCGAAGGGCGCCATGGCGCGGTTCGACAACCGCGCCACGACCGTGTGCGCCGACTACGACGTCGCCAACGCCAGGATCCACGTCATCGACGCCGTGCTGCGCTAGCTACTACACGCAACCCGTTGCGCGTCGACAATCGGCTCCTCCGCCTGCCCGTCGAGCAGCAACGGAATCAGCCCGCGCTGCGGCTGGTCCATCGGGACCCAGTAATCGTGGCGCCCGATGCGGTGGGCCGCGTGGATGCCGTGGGCGACGATGCGGTCGCCGACCGGCCTCCCATCCGGTTGCGGTTGCGACCACTGCTACTTCGCTGAGCACGTAGCCACACGGCGGGGGATCGAGGATCTGCTCCGGCGTGGGATCCTCGTCCGGCGGTGGGCTCTCGCCCGGATGCGGCGCCGGGAAAGCCGGGATGGGATACGAGCCCCGGAACACGATCCGGCCGGTGTTCGAGGTCTGGAACGCGATCGACTCCTCGATCGCCTCTTCGATCTCCGACCGATTCGCAAGCTGGTAGTCGAGGAATTGCTGATACGTGTAGATGGCCGAGTAGCTCTTGCGCCGGCGGTTGTTCGGCGCGTTGCCCTCGTTCGGCCGCGTCGTCCCGCCATTGCTGCGCGCCTCCAGCAGCGAGCCGACCACGCTCTTGAGGCCCATCGTGTTGCGCAGGATCGTCTCCTGGCTGAGCCCGACCGCACCGCCGTTTTGGCAGCCATACGGGCAGTACCACCAGCCGTCGGCCGAGCCGTGCTCGTACAGCCAGCCCTCGATCATGCTCTTCGACTCGTCGTGGATCGACTGGGCCACGTTCAGGTGCCGCGGCGGAAGCACAGGTAGGTCGCCGGCCGAATTGTTTCCAAACTCGTGGCCGTCGAAGGCCGCCTCCGGCTTGTAATCGCGCATCATTTCGACGAATGCGAACGTCTCGGGCTCGCGGATCAGTGAATAGTCGCGGTTCAAGTCCTGGCCGGTGGAGTTGCCGCGCGTGTTGGCAGCGCGACCGTCGCCGTTGATCGACGGGACGATCAGCACCGTCGTGTCCGACAGAATGTCGAGGGTGCGCGGGTCGTCGGCGAACGCCAGTTCGCGCGCCATGATCATGCACGCCTCGCGGGACGACGGTTCGTTCCCGTGCACGTTGCAGTTGATCAGCGCGGCCGTGGAGCCAGCGACCGCCTTCACATGGCGAGGCGGGGTCGGGTAGCCGATGATGAACATGTTGATCGGCCGGCCCAGGATCGTGCGGCCGATCTCCACGACCCGTACGCGGTCGCTGGCCGCGTCGAGCGCGGCGGTGTATGCGTACTCGTTCACATCGTTGGTGAACTGCGCCGCCTGGGTCGTCTCCCACTGGGTGCGCAGGTTCTCCCCGGGAACGGCTGGGTCGCCCCATTGCGGCAGTGTCGTGGCGAACACCGGGTCCGAGAACGGATGCATAATCGCGCCGGTGCGCGCTCGGACCCGCCACTGGAAGCGATCACCGGGGTTGAACCCGGCATCCGCAAA
>CAWFZH010000006.1:0-128040 GCA_963820335.1 uncultured Actinomycetes bacterium
ATATGTTCGCATAAGTCGGCCCTAGATCAGCTGGGCGAGCACGACTAGTACTGCGGCGAGGGCGGCGACGACCAGGATCAGCCCGGCGGCTGCCATGCCGCCCACGACGACCATCACCTTCCTGGATACGAAAGCCCAGGCCAACCAGAGCAATGCTTTTCGCGCGGATCGCGCCCGCTGCACCCAGAGGCTCGACACGCCGATCGCCGTCAGTAGCTGCCCCAGCCAGCTCGCTTCGAAGCGAGCCTGCTCGGCAGCGCGCACCGTCTTCTTCCACGAGGCCATCATTTGCTTTGACTCTCGGCGCGCCGCAAGCCGGTACAGCGGAAGATTCCTTCTTCGCTCGCGCCAGTACTGAAGCGAGCTGCGAGCGTCGTCGAGTGGCGGCGGCGCCAACAGTCGCTCGATGAGAAGAAGGTCCGGGTCTCGGTCAGCGCGCATGGGTTGCTTCCCACTGGGCTCGGGCATAGCGAGCCAAGATAGCCGAATGCAGCCGGTAGAGCTAGCGGAGGCCGCGCGGTTGTTCGTCGCCCAGCCAAGGCTTGACTCCGCGGTGGGTGTCCTTCAGGCTGGAGTAGCCGCCAACCGAGGGGGACCCGTGAAGCACCGTCAGCCGCTGCGGCTGAGTCGAGGTGTTGTCCGAGGTCCTCGGTGCCGCTTTGCTCATGCCTTTGGCCGGCGTCGTTTCATCCGATCGTGCGTTCGCCGCTGCCCGGCTGGCGAGGCGCTGGCGTAATCGACCTGATGGCGGGCAGATCACAAGGAGGAAGCATGCACCGAAAGCTCATAGCGCTGGCAGCGGCGGTCAGCATCTTTCTGCTCGTTTCCGGAGTGGCAGCAGCCTCCATCACGCTCTTTGAGCCGCTCCTCTTCCGCCTCGGGTCCGTCAACGGACAGATGGGCGTCGGCCCCGGCCCCTGGAAGAGCTCTCCCCCTGGAACGATCACTGTGTCGATTGGCCGGTCGCAACCCCCCCAACAACTCACACAGGACAGTACGACCAGGCGGTTGTCGCCAGCACCCCCGCTCCTTCCGGCAATCCTCCTGGGTTCGGCTTCCAATCGCTGCGTATGTCGAACGCATGTGCGTCTGGTGAGTTCTCCAACCAGACGTATTCCCCACAGGAGCCACTACCGGTCGGTGAGGCGCGGCTCAATAAGGTGTTCATCGCCGAGTTCTCGGTTATGTCCAAGACGTCCGCCCACCAGCCCGGACTGTTCTTGAGCGTCAGCCCGGACTCCGGCGAGGGCTCGCGTATGTCCTGGGTGGGCCTGGAGGACACCGAGGAAGGTATTCGGGTCAGCGTCAACGACACCCCCGACGTCGATGGCAAGTTCGTCGCGCACCCTGGCCCGCTGCTTGACCGCACCAGTCCGCACGAGATCAGGTTCTGGATCAAGGTCAACCAGGGCCCGGACAACGACCTGGTGCGAATCTCTGTCGACGGCCGCGACCTTGGTCAGTGCTTCACGACGTGGGAGAACTACTACCGCACCGCTCCGGAGCAGGCACCGCCGCCGAACCGCAATACGCCCGCGACCATTAACAGCCTGCAGTTTCGCTCCAGCGTGCCGGGGCCTCCTGCCCTCCTCGGTAATGGCTACCTGTTCGACAACGTGAGTATCACCCCGAGTAACGGCCCTGGTCCGCCAGGGTGCGACGTGCCGATCGAGAAGACGGCTGACAGCCCGACGGTGACCGCCGGTGGCCGCGCGGGCTTCCGGCTCACGGTCCGCAACCGCGGCCGTCTCGCCGCCCGGAACCTTCGGGCCTGCGATCAGATCCCACGTCAGATGACCTTCGTGAGCGCCGACCGTAGGTTGCGTCGCATCGGCCGCCAAACGCTGCCTCACGATCCCGCGCTTGCAGCCCGGCCAACGCGTCAGCTTCCACGTCGTGCTCCGGGTCAATCCCAACGCGCCGCAGGGCAGAGCGACGAACACCGGCGAGGTCACGCCGCCTCCGGTAACGACGCCCTCGCCCGGGCCGGGGTCGCCGGCCAGCCCTGGGGGGCCGCCCGCGGTCATCACCACGCCCAAAGCCATTGCGAAAGCCAAGGCCGTCGTGAAAATCGTCAAGCGCGCGCCGGCTCAGCGTCCACGAGGTCGGCCGAAGTTCACCGGATAACCGCCATCGCTGGGCCGCTCGGCAGCGAGCGGCCCAGCCCATGTCTCTGGGCGAGTCGATCAGTGGGGTGCTGCGGTCCGGGCTGCAGCGACGGCTTCGAGTCGGGAATGGACGCCGAGAGCCTGAAAAAGACGGCGGATGTGGTTCCTGACCGTCTCGGTGCTCAGGTGGAGCTCGGCGGCCATCTGCTTCGTCGAGCGGCCCTGCTCCAGAAGACGAAGCACCTCGACCTGACGGGGGGTGAGATGCGGGGGTGGCGCTGTGGCGGTGTCGTCGGGGTGCTCCTCGAACAGCCCGAAGACACCGACCACCCGTTCACCGTTCATCAGCGGCACCGAACTGATCTCCACGGGGACCCGCGTGCCGGCGGTCGAAACCAAGACGCCGGGCGCATCGGTGGCCAGGGAGGTGCCGAGCACCTTCTGTGAGAACAGCTCGCGGGCGCGCCGGCTGTCCTCGGGCGCGACGACGGAGGTGAACTGACGACCGCGAACGTCGCCGACTAGCCGCTCGGCAGCCGCATTGATCCAGCGGACGATTCCCGTCGTGTCGAGGACGTAGCTCGGGACGCCGACGCTGTCCAGAGCCTGCTGGATGTCTCCGGCGATTGCCGGGCGGGTGGCCATCACGGAAGTGTGGCTGATCCGCATGCCCAGCGCGCGTCGGGACCGAGCATCAGTTCTGACGCTCTGCGCTGTGGCCCGCGCCGCAAGCGGCAGGCCCAGCGCGCAGCGTCAGGCTGCGCTGGGTGCTAGATGAGCGAGATCAGGGACGGCGGACTTGCCAGCCGCGGCCGTCGAAGCGGTAGACCTCGTAGCGCCAGTCGCCGTCGGGGTCGAGCTTGGTGAGCTCCCGGGCGATCCGCTCGAGCTCGTCCCAGCCTTTCATCGCTGAGAAGCCGGTGCCGTACGTGGCCTCGGCGGCCTTGCGTCGTGCCTTGTAGAGCTTGTTGATCTCGGGATCGGGATGCGTTGCTTGCCCGTCCGTGTTCTTCATCCAGATGAAGTTCATCGTGCCGCTCCCCGTTGCCTTGACTCAGCTACGCCTTGGCGAAGTGGCAGTTCAGGGTGTACTTGCCGTCCGCGTCGATCGTCATCGACCAATCAGTGGAGAGGTTTCCGTTATCGAAGTCCCAGCACTGCTGCCCGGCCGGGATCGGACCACCGCTGTTGGCCGAGTAGGTGACGGACGCGCCGGTGTCGTTGGCGACGATGCCCTTCAGTACCTGGTTGTGGACACCGCTCGGCGTAATGACTTCCTTGTAGTAGGTCGGCGCGAAGTCCTGCATGGCGCCGTTGCCGTTCCAGAACATGAAGTTGTAGCCGTGGACCGGGGTAATGGGGGATGGTGTGTTCGTCATGTCTTTGATCTTGGCTCCGTTCCCGGCCATCGCCGGAACGGCGAACACGATGAATGCCATGGAGGCGACCGCCGCAACGGCGACCGCGAGGATGATCTTCTTCATTTCTTAGCTCCCTCGTTTGCAGGCAACCGATGTGATTGCCGTATGCCTGCACCGTGCCCGTCGCTCACCTTGGCGGCTAGGACCCGATTGGGTCCATTCCTCCCTGGCGCCATCGTCGTTCTAACGCAAGACGACCGACTCGAAGCGGAACGATCCGACGATCTGCTCGACCTCTCTTTTCAGCATCGCGTCGGCGTCCTCTTTTGTTGCGGCCGCAATGAAGAGCCGCGTGCGTTTGTAGAAGCGCGTGCCGGCCACGGGGACGATCCAAACCCGGATCGTGTCGCCCAGATCCGTCGTCCAGAACGCACCGCCGGACACGGCTCGCCACGTGTAGAAGAACCCAGGGTCGCAGCCGACGTACTTGCGAACGGTGAGCACCACGTGCTTCGCGGGGTACCCGCCCACGGTGAGGTTCAAAGGCCCCTTGACGAGCTTGGTGCCAGGCGCCGTCGACACTGCGGCCGCGAGACTGGCGGCCGATCGGCCAATCGACGGGGCGAGCTCACGGACACACGGATCGGCGTGGTCGCCGGCGGGGAAGCTCGTCCAATAGATGATGGCCTCTGCATCCTGCGGCCCTTCGCTGGACTTGTTGAGCGAGATTGGCCCTCTAGGAGACTTCTTGGTCGGAATGGTGCTGAACCTTTCCCACCCTCTCGGCGCTCTGAACGAGAACCGAACGCCCGCCTCGGTCAGCACAGGCCTTGCCGGCGGGGGCTGCTGTCCTGCGGATCCGGGGGGCAGCAAGCCGATGAAACCCACGCCACGGACGAATTCGCGCACTGAGCCGGACGCAGAGGCGGTTCCCACGGCGACGAGTGCCGCCGCAGCGAGGGCAACCACCACTCGACGCCGACGACGGCCCCGCTGCGCACGGGAACGGCTCAGCACATCGGCCCAGTCAGGCGAGCCCGTCGTGGAGGGAAGAATCCGATCGAGGCTAGTGCGGTCGAGATCGGTCATGCTCGGACCTCCTCCAGCTGGATCTGAAGCGCCGCGTGCGCTGCATTGAGTGTCGCGGAGACGGTTCCGGGGCGAATTCCAAGGGCCTGGCCGATCGCTGCGTAGTCGAGATCCGCGTAGTAGCGGAGGAAGACGGCGGTCCGCTGCCGCTCCGGCAGGCGCGCGAGCGCCACGCGCAGCTCTGCATCTCGCTCCGGCCGGCCGTTCGAGGCGGTTGCCCCGTCGTAGCCGACTGCCGGGCTACCGCGGCGCGCTTCCGACCGTGCAGCGTTCAGCACGATGCGCCAGACCCAAGCCTCGAGCGGGCCCTCGCCCCGAAAGGAAACGCGCTTGCGCACCGCGGTCGCGAACGCCTCCTGCACCGCGTCACGCGCTCGTTCCGAATCGCCCGTCACGCTGGCCGCCACGCGTACGAAGACGTCAAAGAGGCGGCGGTACAGTGCCTCGAGCTCGTCCAGCGTCGCTCCGCGGTGTCCGATCACACCCCTCTGACGTTCGGGACAAGGATTTTGTTTAGTCAGCAAGCGCGGAGTCAAGGCGGACGGCCATCCCTGTACCTGCTGCGCCTCGAGTGGAGGACTTTTCGAGCCCGCCCGAGGCGACTCCGGTCAGTTCGTTCTTGGCAGGGTCTGAGTTCCGAAGGTCAACGTGAACCTGCTCAATTGACAGACGGGTGACGCCGAAGTACTTTGGTCTTCAAGGCAACGAAGGGGTTTGATGGGGAAGACCGCAATCGTTGCTGCGGCTTTTGAGCGCTTCGACAGTCTGGCGTTCGGATGCAGATCGGCGTCGCTCCTCCTCAGGAAAGTCCGCGGAACGAGCTCTTACGTTCGCGCGGTTCCGCCGTCGGCTGCCTCTAGAGCGCTCTACGGCTACCCGATCCCAACCCGATGATTCTGCGCCGTCTGACATTTCTGGGCGTCGGCTTTTCGGTTGCTGTTGCAATCTTGACGGTGGCGCTCGGCGGGGCTGGTGCGGCGGGCGAGAAGATGGTGGCGGACAGCGGCTTTCGGCCTAAGGTTGACGGGTTCGGGTTCGAGAACTATGGGGCGGGGAAAGCGAATCTGTCCGCGAACGAGGTCCGGATGTTGTTCGGCAGCAGGGCGTGCGCGTTCGTCACAAAGTCGGGTTCTTGTGTGTTGACGCCGCCCGGGGACGTGTGGCTCAAACAGCTGAACCGGGAGATGAGCGGCGGGCACTGCACGGGTATGTCCGTGCTCAGCCTGATGGTCTTCCGAAAGCTGTACCCCGCTTTTGGGCGACGCACGTACAAAGTGCGACTACGCGGGAACGTGCGGCTGCAGCGGGCGATCGCCTACGCGTTCGCGTGGCAGCTGTTGCCGGAGGTCATAGATAGGACGGTCTCCGGAACGCCCAGCCAAATACTGCGGACCTTGATGGCGGCCTTGCGGGAACGCCGTGGAGAGACCTACGGCATGGGGATCTACCAACCTGGATTCCTGGGAGGGCACGAAATTACGCCGTACGCCGTCGAGGAACGCGCAGGTGGACGCTTCGACATCTTGGTCTACGACAACAACTTTCCCGGCGTCACGCGCAGGCTCCACATCGACACGCGCGCCAACACGTGGAGCTACAAGTTCGATCCAGGCCAGCCGGGCAGCCTGTACAAAGGAAACGCGAAGACCAAGACGCTCACGCTCTCTCCGATCTTGCCGGGTCTCGGCGTGCACCAGTGCCCGTTCTGCGCTCCGCGGCGTGTCAATGCGCCGCGCTTCAACGAAATCCGTCTGGAAGGCAATCCGTTCAACCACGCCCACCTGTTGATCGTCGACAAGCAGGGCCGTCGACTCGGTTACGTCGGGAGCCGGTTCGTCAACGAGATTCCGGGCGCCAGCGCCGTCAGGCCGCGGACGGTCGCCGGCTGGCGCGGGCGCCAAGAGCCGCTCTACCGCATCCCGGCGCAGCTGGACCTCACCGTCACCATCGACGGCAGCGGTCTGCGCAGTCCCGACACCGAGTACCTGTCGATGATCGGGCCAAACCGCGACGCTGCGATCGACAAACTGCGCATGCGACCAGGCGACCGCAACTCATTCGAGGTGTCCGGGGCTGTCGGTCGATTCGCGTACCGAAGCGCAGCGGGGCAGGCCGAATCACCGCTGTTCCACATCGGCCTGGTCGGCTCCGGCAAGGCGTACCGAATCGGCGTCAAGGCGATCTCGCTCCAACCCGGTTCGCTCGTGACGAGCCAGAACGACCCGGCTCATGGAACGCTGACGTTCCATGACGCGGGCACCGCCACCCAAACCTTCAAGGTCACCCTCGCGCACTACGCACAGAAACAGGTCAGAGAGCTAGAGACGCGCCAGATCGAACTCACTTCCAACCAGAGGGCCGTCATCGACTACGGCAGCATCAAACCCGGCCAGAGAACGATTCCGCTCACGATCACGAATACCGAGGTTGCCCCGTAGCTCGTAGAACCTAGTAGGCCCTGCGGCCCGAGGAAGAAGTCGTCCGCGAGGCACCGGCGGCGCCTCAGAGGCAGTGGCCGTCGCGCGTCTCCGAGTCAGGCGACTTCGGCGAGGTTCCGGACGAGCCCGAGCCGGTGCGCGGTCTGCGACGCCTCAGTGCGGTTCGCCACCTTGAGCTTCCGGTAGACCTTGTGCAGGTGGAACTTCACCGTCTGGTCGGAGAGGAAAAGCTCCTCGCCGACGGCGCGGTTCGAAAGGCCGCGCGCCACCGCCTCGAGGATCTCGAGCTCGCGAGCGGTCAGCCCTGTCTCGCCGCGGGCCTCGTCGAACCGGCTCTGACGCGTGGCCTGCGTCATGACGTCACCGGCGATCCGCGGAGCCGCGAAGTGGACGTTGCCCAGCAGCACCTGGCGGAGGAGGACGGGGAGGTCGGTTGGGGCAATCGCCTTTTTCAGGAAGGCAGTTGCGCCTCCCAGAAGCGCTTTCTCGATCGTCTCGTCGTCCTCGAGGCCGGAAAGCACGACGACGGTCACCTGGGGGTGGTGCTCGCGCAGCAGCGCGAGGCAGTCGAGGCCGTCGAGCCCGGGCAGCTGCAGGTCGAGCAATACGAGGTCGGGTCTCGTGCGTGAGACGAGCGGTTCCACCTGGAGACCGGAGGTGGCGGTCCCCACGACGGCGAAGCCGTCGGCGCGCTCTAGGGTCTCTTGGAGCGCGCTCAACATCAGCGGGTGGTCCTCGACGATCACGACTCGCGTTTGCATGGGTACAACGGTACGGGGGAATTGGTCGTGTGCCACTGACCCAAACGAGTCCTCTCACCCAAAGTCGCATGTTCTTCACAAGCGGCCGAAATGAGTACTCTTCGCGATCTGTCTTTTCTCGCCCCCTTGCTCGGTGTTTGCCTCCTGACCGCGATCGGCTTCGCAGCGCGGCGTTCGCCTGCGGGCGCTAGGTCCTCAACTCAACGGGCCCTGGGGTCGATGCTGGTCGCAGTGCCTTTGCCACTCGCCCTCATCCTCCACCTGCTCGTCGAGCTCCCTGCGACCATCGATCAGGCCGCGTTCGTTCTTGGCGTAGCCGCCTTCGGGGTCGGCGCGTTCCTCATCCTGCCCTGGGACGGCGAAGGCGAACGCGGAGTACCGGCGAGCGATCCCGGCCCAGCGCCGTGGTGGCCCGAGTTCGAACGCGAGTTCCGCGCCTACTCGGATCGGCGGGTGCGCGTATGAGCCCCGAAGCCTTCACGGTGGTCCTGGTCTGCTGCGCCGCATCGCTCGCGCTCTGGACGATCGCGCGCTTCACAGACTTCGGGCCACGCTCCATGACAGGGGCGATCATCCACACCGTGGCCGCCATCGTCCTGCTGAAGGCGCTGCTGCCGCCGGTCATCGATGCCGTCGGCGCGAGTGCCATCCCCGGAGCGACGTACGTCCAGGTGTTCGGTGTCGCACTCCCGCTGTTCTTCTACGCGTTTCTCAGCGGAGGCTGGGCGACGCGCGTGGCGCTCGGCCTGCTGCGCTAACCGCGTTCGCTCGTCGCGAAGCTCGAACCGAGCGTCAGAACAGGCCCCCTCCGAGGAACGCCGGCGCGAGGATGACCACGAACATGACCGGCAAGACGAAGATCGCGATGGGGAAGAGCATCTTCACCGGGGCCTTCTGCGCGCGCTCCTCGGCGTGCATCTGCCGCCTGTGGCGGAGGTCATCCGCCTGCGCGCGGAGGATGCCGGCGAGCGGCGACCCGAGCTGGTCCGACGAGAGCACCGCATTGGTGAACGAGATCGCGTTCTCGCTGCCCACGCGCTCGGCGAAGCCGCGCATCGCGGCCCGCCTGGACTCGCCCATCCGGAGCCCGCTCAGGATCCTGTGGAGCTCGTCCGCGAGTGGTCCGTCGTCCGCCTCCGCCAGGTGGCTGACCGCGGCGTCGAAGCTCATCCCGGCCTCGATCGCGATCGCGAGCTGGTCGACGAAGTGCGGCAGCTCCGCGTCGATCGCGGCGGCCCGACGGGAGGCGGCCCTGCTGAGGAGGAACCCGGGCAGGTAGCCGGCAACGGCGCCGAAAACGATTCCGAGCACGATCCGACGCCCGCCGTCGGCGAGCGTGAAGCCCGCGAAGACGCCCACGATCATGAGGGCGACTCGCCCGGCCATGAAGAGCTCGGCGGTCAGGCGGCGGGACGTGCCGGCGCGGCGAAGCTGCGCAGAGACGTCGTCCTGCGACTGCTTCCGCCAGAGCTTGAGGTGGATCCGGACGAGCAGGGCAGAGACGCGTGCGGGAAGCTCGGACCTCGGCCCAGGCGCCGGGGCGTCGGCCGTCACGCCTCCCGCAGCGGCGCGAACCGCTTCGAGTGCCGCGCGGCGCTGATGCTCGGCAGTCGCCCGCGGGCGGACGAGCTGGAATCCGAGGAGTGCCAGGCAGCCGATCCCGGCGATGAGGAGAATGATCATCGCTAGAACCTCACCGACACGATTCGCTTGAGGAGCAGGGAGCCGGTCGCCATCGACATGGCACAGGCGGCGATCAGCATTTGGCCGGCCGAGGTCGTGTACAGCGGCGCCATGTAGGCGGGGCTCAGCAGAGTTATCAGCCCCCCGAGCGCGACTGGCAGCGACACGAGCACGATCGCCGACATACGGCCGAGGGAGGTCAGCGCCTTGACCTTGCGGGCATGTCGCTGCCGCTCTCGAACGGTCTCCGAGAGGGTGTCGAAGAGGCTCGCGAGCGATCCGCCCGTCTGGGACTGGACCCTCACGGCGGTCGCGACATACTCGAGATCGGGCGACCCGATCCGGTCGCACATCGCGGCTATCGCCTCGTCGAGCGGCCGTCCCAGTCTCTCCTCTCCCAAGACCTGAGCGAACTCATCGGAGGACGGAGAGGCGCCGTCGTCGGCGATCGCGCCCAGCGCCGTCCGGAGGCCGTGTCCCGCGCGAAGGGTCGAGGCGATCGTCGCCAGGACGTCGGGTAGTTGCCGGTCGAAGGCCTTCGTGCGGCGCCGGGCCGCGATCGACAGGCCGATGAACGGGCACACGAGGCCGGTGATCATCAGCAGCAGAGCGAGCGCAGGCGGCGCGCCGATGATCGTGCCGGCGGCTCCGAGGACGGTGGCCGCGGCGAGCGCAAGGTAGGGGACGAGGCCCATGCGCAGCTTGAGTCCCGAGCGCTCCAACTCGCGGTTCAAGCGCTGCGAGCCGGGAAGGTCGTTCAGCGATCGCTCGGTCCAGGCGAGCAGCGACTCGAAGCGGGCGGACGGAGCCGGACGCTCGTCGGTGGGCTCGCGCAGCCTCAGATGCGGCTCGAGCAGGCGCGTGATCTCGGACGAACGGCGGCGACGCCGGCCGACGAAGCCTGCCGCGCCGAACAGCAGCGCAACCAATCCGACGATGGCGGCCCCGGTGATCGGGTTTCGCGCGACGGAGCGAGGCACGAGGCCCGCGTTTCCGTCCCCGCCCGGGATTCGGAGCGAGGTCGCGGAGGTAGCTCCCGCGGCGCGAACCGTCAGGCGGGCGACGTCACCCTCGCGGGCGGTGGAGAGATAGGAGAGCTGCCACGTGCGGTCGAGCTCGCGCCCGAGCGAGCGGTAGGCAGCGTCGAGGCGTGTGGCGTCGGACGCGTCGAAGCGCCTGCCGCCGGTCGCCGAGGCGAGGGCTGTCAGGGGCTTGACGTCGGTGCTCGCGCCGGCGGCGATCGCATAGACGACGACGTTCGCGTCCTCGGCAGCAGCGGTCGCCTGCTGCAGCGAGTTTCTCGAGCCGAGATCGTGGCCGTCCGTCAGCAGGACGAGCACCCGGCTCCCGCTCGTCATCCTCTTCAGGCGCTCGACCGACAGGATCACCGCGTCGTTGAGGGCGGTGCCCTTCTGCGAGTCCGCCACCAGGGCGTCTAGCGTGCGCGCCACGTCCGACCGCAGCGCATTCCGCGGAGTCAGCGACAGCGCCTCGTGCCCGAACGCGACGAGACCGGCGTCGCCTGCGCCGCGCTGGCGCGACAGGAACGCGGTCGCAGCCCGCTTCGCTTCGCGCAGCGGGCGACCGGCCATCGACGCCGAGTTGTCGACCGCGAATACAGTCGCCTGGGCGGCGCCGAGCTCTCGCGCCTTGACGAACCCGGCCCGGCGGCCTCCCTCGGCAAGGGTCGGGCGGCTGCCCGCGGGCACCACCGCCGTCACCTGCACGAGCGGGAACCGGTCGACATCGACCCGGCGGATCTGGAGGGCGCTCGAGTCGGCCCCCGCCGCGGCCGCCGGAAGCACGAGCGCGCTGAGTGCGAGCGCGGTGAGGAGCAGCTTCCTCACGCGGCATCCAGCCACGTCGAGGGCGACAGCTCGACGCCGTTGGCGCTGAGCTTGGAGAGGAAGCCGGGCCGAAGGCCGGTTGTGTGCAGCGGCCCGAGCAGCCCGGAGCCGATTTCGTGCTCGGTCGCACGGGCGACGAAGAGGTCCTGGAGGGTGATGACGTCGCCTTCCATGCCAGAGAGCTCCGTGATCTGCGTGACGCGACGCGAGCCGTCCACGAGGCGTCCGATGTGGACGAGCAGGTCGAAGCCGCCGGCGATCTGCTCGCGGATGGCCTTGATCGGCAGCTCGACGCCGGCCATCAGCACGAGCATCTCGAGCCGATGCAGGGCGTCGCGCGCCGAGTTGGCGTGGACCGTGGTCAGCGAGCCGTCGTGGCCCGTGTTCATCGCCTGCAACATGTCGAGCGACTCGGCGCCGCGAACCTCGCCGACGATGATCCTGTCGGGCCGCATGCGGAGCGCGTTGCGGACGAGCTCGCGGATCCTGATCTCGCCCTCGCCCTCGACGTTGGGCGGGCGCGACTCGAGTGAGACGACGTGCCGCTGCAGGAGCCGCAGCTCGGCGGCGTCCTCCACGGTGACAATCCGCTCGGTGGGCGGCACGTGGGCCGAGACGGCGTTCAGCAGCGTTGTCTTCCCGGTGCCGGTACCGCCCGAGATGAGGACGTTGAGCTTGCCGCGCACGCACTCGGCCAGGAACTCGGCCGTCTGCTCCGTGAGCGTTCCCAGCCCGACGAGGTGCTCGAGCGTGAGCGCTTCGCGGGCGAACTTGCGGATGGTGAGAGAGGGGCCGTGGAGCGCAAGCGGCGGGATGATCGCGTTGACGCGGCTCCCGTCCAGCAGGCGCGCGTCGACCATCGGCGACGCCTCGTCGATCCGACGCCCGACCTGCGAGACGATGCGGTCGATGATCCGGAGCAGGTGGGCGTCGTCGAGGAAGGACGACTGGGTCTCCTCGATCCGGCCGGCCCGCTCGACGTAGACCTGGTCGGAGCCGTTGACCATCACCTCGGTGACGCTCGGGTCCTGGAGAAAGGGCTCGAGCGGCCCGTAGCCGAGGATGTCGTCGGCGATTTGCCGCTCGAGGTCTGCGCGATCGCCGGGGCTGAGCGGAGCCTCCTCGGCGTTCAGTTCCTCGGTGACGATCTCGTGGACCCGACGGGCCAGCTCGTCGCTTCCCTCGAGGTTGAGGAACGCGCTGCCGAGGCGGGCGATGCAGGTGCGGTGGATCTTCGTCTTCAGCTCCGCGTGCGGGTCACGTGCGCGCTGGGGCAGCGGGCCGCGTTCAGCCTGAAGCCGCGCGGCGAGGAGCGAGCTCTCACCCGCGCGGGAGAAGCCGTTCTGCTCGAGGAGGCTCATCGTCGGCCTCGCAGACGGAAGCGGCGGTGCGAAGCGTTGCCGTTGGCGTGCTCGCCGGCATCCGGCGCCGGGAAGACCGACGGCAGAAGCTCGGCGATCGCACGCGAGAACGGGCTGCTCTCGTCGGAAACGACGACCGGCAGCGCGCGGTTGATGGCGGCCGGGACGTGAGGGTCGTCTGGGAGCACGAAGGCGATCTCCGTGTCCAGGGCCTGCTCGATGTCGTCATGGTCGACGGCGCCGGCGGCGCCGATTCGGTTGGCCACGAGCGAGACGCGCTCACGGGAGAAGCCGAGGCGATCGATCGTCTCGAGCCCGATGCGGACGTTCTTGAGCGACGTGACCTCGGGGTTGCTGACAAGCAGCAGCTGGTCGCTGTGGTCGAGCGCCGCAAGCAGAGCGGCGTCGAACTGTGGCCCCGTGTCGATCACGATCGCGTCGTAGGCGTTCCGTGCCGCGTCGAGGACGGCCGTAAGCTCGGCCGGGCCGACTGCGTCCGCTTGTTCCGGGCGCTGCGGCGCGGGCAGCACGGCGACTCCCGTCCTGTCGTCGGTCGTGATGAACGACTGCAACTTCTCGCCGTCCACGTCGCCGCTCGAAGCGGCGAGGTCGGCGATCGTCGCCCGCGGAGTCAGTGCAAGCGTCAGCGCCGAGTCGCCGAACTGGAGGTCGAGGTCGACGAGGAGCGTTTTCTGGCCTGAGCGCGCGGCCGCCACCGCGAGGTTCGTCGCCAGCACGGTCTTGCCGCTTCCGCCCTTCGGCGAGAAGACGGTCACGACCTTGCCGGTCTTGGTCGCCACGGGAGCGATCACGGCCTTGTGGAGCGCGAAGAGCAGCGTCTCGGTGGGCTGGGGCAGGATCAGCACGTCGACCGCGCCCAAGGCGAGGCCGGTCTCGACGATCCCGTTCGGCTCGCCGTACGCAGCCAGGATCAGCGGCGCGTCCGCGACTTCACGGAGGCGACGCACCTCCTCGACGACGTTCGGGTCCGACGAGGACTCGACCACGTGCAGCGCCACGTCCGTCGGCGACGAGCCGTCGGATCCGGCGAGCCCGAGCATCGAGACCCCGGGCTCACTTGCGAGCGCCGGCTCGAGCCGCTCGGCGGCAGGTCCGCTCAGGAGGACGCGGAGCTTCGGCGTGTTCCCGTTGCTACCCACGGAGGCTCTCCGAGAAATCGCCGGCGATCTTGCCGGCCGGCAAGCCGCTGCCGAGGACGGTCTTCAGCGTCTCGAGGCTCGGGCCGCTGTTGCGCGGATGCGCGGTCGGACGCAGCGCGAGGAACCACTGGCTGTTCTGCAGGGCCCAACTCATCGTCTGGGCCTCACGGTCGGTCATGACCAACGTCGCGGAAGCCTTCTCGCCGCTGGTGCCACTGTCCGGCGCTTCCAGCACGAGCAGATCCCGCAGGATCACTCGCGACGACGCACGGCTGACGCCGCGGGACGTGTACTGGACATCGGCGACGACGTCCACGCGGTCGCCGTCCGAGACGGTGCCGGCGAGGAGCTGGGTCGGCTCGCCGGCGAGGGCGACGGCCCGCTCTTTGCCTGAGAACTTGGCGAAGATCCCGGCCTGCGTCATCGGCCCGAACTGGCGGAGTGTGACCTGCTCGCCCTTGTGGATCGGATCCGTCGCGACGAGCGACGTGAGCGGCGAACCGCTGACGACCGAGCCGGGCACGACGGCGCGGCGCGGAACGCTTTCGCTCTTCAGGTAACCGCCGCTGGCGACTGTCGATCCGGCCGTGCCGGCCGGGATGTCGCGCGCGGCGACCAGGACCTTCACGAGGCCGGCGCCGTTGGTGACGCTGTTGCGATAGCTGATGATGTAGGCGCCGACGAGTACCGCGGCGAGCACGGCGAGCGCTACCGGCACTAGGAGGTTTCTAACTCTGGTCTTGGTCAAGGGAGCGTCCTTTCGCTTCTTATTGGGTCAGCGTGATCACATGCACGCCGAAGTCTTTGTTGGGGTCGGTGATCGGGTTGCCGGCGGCTAGGTCGGTGGCGATGAACGTCACGAAGTGGCCACTGAGCTCGTGGTTCTGCCCGGTCCACTCGCCGACGTCGTCGATGACGAACGCGGCCCAGCCGATCACGCGGTACCCGGTGCTCGCGTTGGCGGTGTCGAAGACCGGGAACAGGAGCGTCCGCTGGGCGTCGGCTGCGTCCTCGAGCTGCTTCTTGATCCCGTTCTTCTCGCCGTTCGCGGGCGGGTAGTCGGTGTTGATCGGCAGGTGGCCCGGGTACCCGTCCTCGATCCAGTCCTTCAGGTCGGAGGCGCCCGCGTGTCCGTCGCGGTCGAGGTCGAGGAGACCGAACTTGCTCTTCGTCGGATCGAACGGCGAGTCCTCGTCGAAGGTCAGCGTCTTCTGCTGGCCGAAGCAGGTCGGGTCGGTGACGATGCACGCCATGCTCGTATGGACTCCGATTGGGGCGACGTCCTTCACCTTCTCCGGAGCGAAGACACCTGCCTGCGCCTGGGCACGCACGGTGACCTCGTCGATGTGGAAGATGCCGGCGAAGATGCCCGGCGCCTGTGCCGTGGCGGACACGTTGATCGTGCCTACGTCCGGGAAGGACACCGCCGGCGCCGGGATTCCGGCGTAATTCTTCTGCGCGTAGTCGAGCGCGACCGTTCGCGCTTCCGACTGCTCCGTAGGAAGGTGCTGGGCGCCGGCGAGCGCCGCGGCATCGGCCGCGGTCTGCAGGTGGCGATCGGCCTGGTACCAGGAACCCCCGTCGATGACGAGGGCCGCCATGCCGACGAGCGCCAAGGACGCAACGGCGACGAAGACGAACGCCTGGCCGGAGTCGTTGCGCATGCGTGTCAGCAAAGAGCTCACTCGAGCCGCTCCGTCGCGCTGGCGGTCAGGTCGCCGGAGGCGCTGAAGCCGGGCAGGCCGATGCGGTATGGGTACTTGACGATCACCTTGACCTGATCTCCGGTGTTTACCCCGGCGGTGCAGGTGATCCGGCCGGAGATCGTCGACCATTGCTTCGCGGAGACCGTGTTCTGGATCGCGGTGGTCGCGGCGGTGCAGGCGCCTGTGGTCCGCTTGACCGCGGCAGCCCTCGCGCCGACGCGGGTCGCGTCGGTGATCGAGAGATAGTTGTGGAAGGCGAGGCCGAACTGCGCGATGCCAACCAGGAGCATCACCAGGACCGGCAGGACGATCGCGAACTCGACGAACGCCTGACCGTGCTGGCCGCGCAGCCTCTCCGAAAGTTTTTGTATGCGTGTTTGCATGGTGATGAAAGTTCGGTCAGGGCCTCCGCCGCAAGGGGAGGCCCTGACCTCAGTCCAACGGACTAGTGCCTACTTCAGTGCGTTCGTGACGTCACCCATCGCGGTACCAATCCCGCTGACGAGGCCAGTCCACGCGGCGAGCGCCGCCGCGGCGACCGCGACGAGGGTGAGGATGAGGGCGTACTCGACGAAGGTCTGGCCTTCGTCCTTCTTGATGTCCAGGGAGCGGGTATACAGCGAGCCGACCCAGACGTTGAAGCGATCCATCATGAAGAGGATTCCTTCCGGTTGGATTTCGCCCGGGCCGATTGCCCGTGCATTTGATGAGTCGATTAGTACCGCCGACTCCCCATGCTCCGGATCACCCGGACGGGCGGACCGGCGGGTAGTCGGACCACCCGATCAGCAGACGCGGTTCCCGTGAACCGAGGCGATACTGGCGACCGAAATGAAGGGATGGAACCTCTGAACACGATCGTCCTCGTCGGCCCGCAAGGCCAAGTCGTGTGCGAGCGCTGTGAGCTCGCGGACGGCTTCCTCACCCGCGGGCGCGGGCTGCTCGGCCGCAGTGAGCTACGCAGCCGTCAGGGCATGCTGATCCGCCCGACGTGGTCGGTGCACACCGCGTTCATGCGCTTCGCGATCGACGTCGTCTTCCTGGACGAAGACATGACCGTCCTCAAGATCGCGCAGAGGCTCCGCCCGTGGCGCACGGCGTTCTGCCGGGGCGCCCACCAGGCACTCGAGCTTCACGCCGGGGAGAGTGAGCGGCTCGGGATCCAGGTCGGAGACCGGCTCGCCTGGGGCTCGCTCGAGCCCGAAGCGTGACCGCCGCCCTCAGCTGGACAAGAGCCCGGCCGCTCGGCGCCTGCTTCGCCGTCCTCCTCGCTGGAGCCGTGCTCGCACGGTACGGGCTTGGCGCAGCCGGCCTGATCGCGGCGATCACGACTGCCGTCCTCGTCGTGCTGTCCCTCATCGACGCCGAGTCTCACCGGCTGCCGAACCTCATCGTGCTGCCGAGCGCTGCGCTCGTGCTCGCCGCCCGGTTGGCGACCGAGCCCGAGCACTGGCAGGCGTGGCTCGGTGCGAGCCTTGGCGCGTTCGCCTGCTTCCTCGTCCTCGCGCTGATCGTTCCGGCCGGGTTCGGCATGGGCGACGTGAAGCTGATGCTGCTGCTCGGCGCAGCGCTTGGAGCCGCCGTGCTACCCGCACTGCTGCTCGGAGTGCTCGCCGGCGGCGTCGCGGGGGCGGTTGTGCTCGTCCGCGAAGGCCGCAGCGCGCGCCGCAAAGCAATTCCGTACGGGCCGTTTCTCGCTTTCGGAGCAATCGCGGTGTTGCTCCTTTACGCACCGTAAAAGAAGCGACTCAACCCGTGCGCTCGGGGTCATAGAGGGCGCGCTCGCGCCGTGGTACGCGTGGGCGGAAACGGTCGACACGTTCAACCGCGTTCAAAAGGTGGCGCAAGCGTCGCTGCGCGGCTCCGATGGCGTCAACAAGCAGCACTTCGACGAGGACATCGTTGCCGCGGCCGAGGCGTTGCCCCACGACATGAAGGAGCAGATCGACCGGCTGATGACCGAGGACGACACGCGCCGCGAACCGAAGGACGCTACGGACTAGCTCGGCCTGGCTGTTGATACCCTGCGGGTAGTCGGAGCGGTCGGCTGTGCTCGCCAGATGCGGCGCACCAGGGAGGCCTCTCGCTCACCAACAAAGGAGACCTCCCAATGGCAACAACGTACGTCGTCCTTGAGCGAACCGGGACGGACGGAAACTGGCACGAGGTCAACGAGGTCGAAGCTCACAGCGTCGACCAGGCGATCCGCATCACGATTGACCCGAAGGGCAGTTACATCGCCATCCCGTCCAGGAAGTGGCACTACCGGCCTGGCGCCATTGAGGCCAACTCCGCCTAGTTAGGTAGGCCGCCGGGGAGCGGGTGGGCATCTGTCCTGCGTAGGCATCTGTCTGCCCGCTCCTCTCGTTGCTCAGGAGACGAACGCTTTGCGCACGTTGCTCGCCGTCCACTTGGCGCTGCCATGCGGCCTTCGTATCCCCTTGTCGTTCAGGTCCTTGGCGATCTCCTCAAGTGACTTTTCGTCCTCGAGCATCCGCCTGATCCTCCCCCGCCAGACAAAGTCCTCTTGGTTGCAGAGCACGTGCCCGAGTCGGACGTTCCAGGGGACGAGCTTCCCACCGTCAGCCTGGAGCTGGGGGTAGTGGTCCGCCGAGGGTGCCCAATTCCGCCGCTGCGGATGGGATCTCGGCTCGAAGTAGCTCCGGCCCTTGTGGCAATAGCACTTCGGCATCTCGCAGCGGAGTTCGATGATCTGCTCCCGTTGCGCCATCTGAATGAGGACACCCCGGCGTACTCCGCGCGCTCGTAGCTGGTCTTCGATTGTGCCTTCCATGTTCCCCTTCCTTTGATTTGCGGAGTCTGGCTGCATCGCATTTTGAATGCATGGGGGTGGGCATCGCGTCTACCCGCTCCCTTTTTGAATGAAGGCTTCGCTGGCGCACAGTTGCGTTTGCTAGCGGTCGGGCACCTGTTTGCTACTAGCCTAGCAATCGCTTGGTTATGCGCATCTTGCTACGATGCAACTGTTTGCTACTTCTACCAGAAGGGTTTGATGAAGACTTGGATCAAGTCGATCGGGTCGGCTGATTGGCAAATGTCCGACGACTGGACGCAGAACAAGGAGGACGCCGACAACCTGACGGGGATCGATTTCCCGTACGAGCCGCAATCCATCAGCATCGGCGACAAGCTCGTTCTGTACGCATCAGGCCATCGATGCGTGTTCGGAATCGCGGAGGTGACGTCGGGCTTCTCCAAGACTGACCGGCACGAGCGGTGGTCGATTCGATGCGATGTCCGAATGCTTCTCGCCGTCCCGCACCTGTCAAACGCGCCGAGCCTGGAGGAGCTGGTGCTCAAGAACGGTCGAGACCTCATGTTGTCGGTGCGTCAGAACCCGTACGTCGAGCTTGAACCAGCCGAGTACCTTCGGGCTGTGAACGCGCTCACGTCGAGGGTGCTGGCCTGGGCATAACCGCTCGCTCCTTCAATTCGGGATCAAGGCACAATTCCTATGCATGGCACTGGCACTACGGGACTCCTCGGAGTTTGCGGGGAGTTCGCCCGACTTCGGCTCCGCTAGTGGTGATGCCCCCGGCATGAATCGAACATGCGCACGCGGTTTAGGAAACCACTGCTCTATCCACTGAGCTACGGGGGCGCTCGCTCAGCGTAGCGCCGCCTATTGCCGGATTGCACGGCGGAGTAGTAGATTCGACGCGCCGTCCTTTGTCTGATCTAGACCCTTCGCCTGATGTGGAAGAGACCGGGACCGGTGGCGGCCTCGGCGCCTTCCTCAGTAGCGCGCCCCGTGTCATCGGGTCGATCACCGCGCTCATCGGCGCGATCACGGGGCTCCTTATCGCACTGAACAAGGCCGGCATCATCGGAGGGGACGACCCGGTGACCGAAGCTGCCGAAAGCATCTTCGAGCCGTTGGAGCGGCCGCCGATCGGTCGCGTGTACTTCGACGGCAAGACCATGTACGTCAAGGCCTCGAAGCCGAGGAACCCATTCCTTCATCTCGCGAACCTGGACGAGCCGCTGGGCGACGTCTCTATGAGCGCGCGCGTCGGGTGGTCGGGCGGCGCGAAAGACTATGCCGTCAGCTTCATCTGCCGGTACGAAAGCCCCGCCAACTACTACGTGCTCGCCGTGCTCAGCGGCCCCCCGCGCTACAACATCATCAGGTACCGCGACCAGAAGCCGATCTCCCTGACGGGCGGCATCAAGCCGACCGACGCTCTGAACGAGGACCCGAACCTGATTACGGCCAAGTGCGTCGGCGCGGAGCCTGAGCCGACCATCCTCACGCTCCAGGCGAACGGGCAGCCCATCGATACGGCCAAGGATGACGACGGCATCGAAAGCGGGAACATAGGAGTCCGAGTCCGCTCCGACGAATCAATCGTGACGATTCGCTTTGACGACTTCGTCCTCAAGCACCTGTGAGCGCCCTCAGGCTTCGTTGAGCTCGACGTGTCGCTCGTCGAAGCAGTCCTGTGCCCAGCGCTCGGCGGCCTCGATGAGGCGCCCGCGCAGCTCGACGACCTCGTCTTCGGTGCCCGGGAGCGCTTCGGAGGGCACCTCGATCCGAACCTGGTGGACAGCGGCCTCGGAGTGATCGTCGAACTCGTGGCGGCCCTCCGAGACGATCGTTAGATCGTGCACCTTGTCGCGCAAGACCTCGGCTAGTCCGTCGATCTCGGCCGGTGTCGCCTCGCGCCCTGCGAACAGGCCGAAGTTGACGCGAATCTCGAGACCAGGCGGCTCGAAGGTCCTCGTCGCGAAAGCGATTACCGGCTCAGCCGACCCCATTTGCAAGGCATAGGTGCCCCGCCTGCGGAATCTCAACCCTCGGTGGGCGTCCAGCGAAACGTGCGCACTGCAACGACCGCTCCCGCAAGGCCCCAGGCGGCAATGACGGCGACGTCGGTCGGATGCTCCCAGATGCTTTCGTCGCGCACGCAGATCGCCTGGACGAGCTGGATGAAGTGCGAAACCGGCAACACGTTGGCGACGCGCTCCAGGATCGTCGGGAACGAGCCCTGAGAGAAGAATGAGCCCGAGATGAAGAGGACCGGGAAGTAGATGGCGTTCACGACCGCGGATGCCCCTTCGGCGCGGCGGATGAAACCGGTGATCGCGACGCCGAGAGCTGCGAAAGCCGCCACGCCCAGCACGAGGGCCGCGACCAGTGAGACGGGCTGGTCGGGAAACGACGCCCCGAACGCGAGCATCGCAATCGCGATCGTGACAACGGCCTGGATGAGGAACGCAAGCATCGTCGTGCTGAGCACCGCGGCGATGTAATCCACACCCGGCAGAGGGGTGGCCCGCAGTCGCTTGAGGATGCCCTCCTCGCGGCGCAGGACGAGCACGATCGCAAGGCCGCCGAACGCCGTCGCGACGGCGCCGAACCCGAGGGTGCCGGCCATGAGGAAGTCGGAGCCGCGGATGCCTTCGATTTCCTCGTCGCCGTAGGCCGAGCCGAGCAGGAGAAAGAGAATCAACGGGAACAGGAACGTGAAGAACGCAAGCTCGCGGCTCCGGGTGTAGAGAAGACTCTGGCCACGCAGCTCGTGCCGGTAGAGCCTCACTCCGCGCCCTCTTCGGTCAGCGAGAGATAGACCTCTTCGAGGCTCGGCCGCCGGACCTCGAGCCCCCGGAGCTCGAAGCCGTCGCGCAGAGCCTCGGAGGTCAACTCGTGTAGCACCTTCGTCGGCTCTTCGGTGGGGATCACGACCTCCTCGCCGTTCCGCCAGAAGCGGATCTCGGTCGGCGGCAGGGCGCCCGTCAACTCGCCGGGCCGCCCGATCGCAGCGATCTCGCCGTCGCGTAGGACGGCCACGCGGTCGCAGAGCCGCTCGGCCTCGTCGAGGTAGTGCGTCGTCAAGAGCACGGTCTTGCCGAGCTCGCGGAGCGAGCGGATCGCGTCCCAGGCGCGGCGGCGCGCGCCCGGGTCGAAGCCGGTGGTCGGCTCGTCGAGGAACACGAGCTCGGGGTCCCCGACGAGGGCGAGCCCGAGGTCGAGCCGTCGCTGCTGCCCGCCGGAAAGCGTCCGCACGTGGGCGTCGCTCTTCTCCTCGAGCCCGATGAGCGTGATCACTTCGCCGACGTCGCGCGGCCGCTCGTAGTAGCCGCCGAACAGGCGGAGGATCTCGGTCACCGACAGCTGGCCGTAGAGCGACCCCGACTGCAGCACGACACCAATGCGCTCGCGCCACTCGCGGCCGGCTGTCGCTGGATCGACGCCGAGCACCTCGACGTGACCCGCGTCTCGCTCCCGGTAGGCCTCCAGGATCTCGACTGTCGTCGTCTTCCCGGCGCCGTTCGGCCCGAGCAGGCCGAAGACCTCTCCGGTCTCGATGCTGAAGGAGATCCCGCGAACGGCCTTGACCTCTCCATATGCCTTCTCGAGGCCTTCGACGACGACTGCGCTAGACATATCTACCCGATATGATATAACGTCTCTGGTAGATATGTCAAGCTTGAGCCCAACGGCGCGCGTGATCCTGGGGATGCTGAAGCTCGGCGTCCGTACCGGCTACGACATCAAGAAGGCGATCGACCTCTCGACGCAGTTCTTCTGGAGCGCGAGCTACGGACAGATCTATCCGGAGCTCAAGCGCCTGCGAGAAGCCGGCCTGGTCCGGGCCCGCTCACAGCCGCGCGGCAAGGTGAAGCGCACCGAGTACACGCTCACGAAAGCAGGCGAGCGCGCGCTCCACGAGTGGCTGACCGATACCACCAGCTCCATGTACGAGCTGCGCGACGAGGGTCTGCTCAGGCTCTTCTTCGGCGACGTCGTCTCGAAGGAGGACGTGCTCGCCAACCTGCGCGCGCGACGCGAGGTCTTCGAAATGGTGCTACGGCAGTTCCGCGAGCTCGAGCCCGACGCGCGCGAAGGCTTCGCCGAGGAATCGCAGTTCTATCCGTACCTCGCGCTCAGCTACGGGATCGGGATGCTCGAATGGTCGGTCGAGTGGTACGCCGAGACCGAGCGTCGCCTCGAGGCGGGTCAGCCCCTGACCGAGCGGATCGCCAGCGCCACGTCGTCGGAGTAGCGCGGTGAGACCAGCGTCACCGTGCCGCCCGCATGCCGCACCAGCGCGCGCTTCGTCGTCCGCCCTGTCTTCGGATCGACCCACTGGGCCTTGTACCTGCCCGCCGGCAAGTCGAGCTCGAGCCGCGCCTGTCCGCTGCCGCCGCTGAGGTAGATGGCGTATTCGCGCCCCCGCCACCCGAGGGCGTGAACCGTCGCCCCGGGCGGAATGCCGTGCCTGACCACCGAGCGTGCCGGGCGTAGCCGCACCAGGTCGAACGACTCGAGGAAGCGCTTGAGGAAGGCGAGCTGGTTGCGGAGAGGCGCTCCGCCGCCTCCGTAGCGGAAGTCCCGGGGCAAAGGGTGCGTCCCGGCCTCGGCTTCTGCCGTGAAGCTCCAGTCGAGGTTCGAGAACACGCTGCCGCCGGCGAGCAGGAACTCCCAGCCCTCGGTGCGGTACGGGTGGTCGGCCGGGCCGCGGAAGCCGGTCTCGTCGTGGGCGATCGCCCGCCCGCGCCCGTAGTTCAGCCGGACGGCCTGTGGCCGCGCGTAGTGGAAGTTCAGGATCGAGACGGCCGGATGCTGATTGCCGATCTCGAAGCCGACGTTCCCGACATTGCGCGCGATGAGGTGACGTCGCTGGAGCGACTTCTCGGTGCGGTCGACGACGCCGATGATCCTGTCCTCCCACTGCCAGGGAGGTGGGCAGGACTCGACTCCGTCCGGGCAGGCCGCGTGGTACGGCTCGTTCAGCGGCTCGTAGTAGACGTTGTCGAAGCCGTTCAGCTCGCGGACGATCTTCTCGACGAGGCGCTCCTGGGCCTGGAGGAGACCGGCGTCGCCGTCGAGCCGGTACGCCTCTCTCGCCGGGACACCGCCGACTCCGTTGACGTTGTTGTCCGCGTGCAGCGGGCTCGCGCTCCAGTTCCAATCCCCGTAGTTGGCCGAGAAGAAGACGACCTCGACGACGATGCCGCGTCTCCCAGCCGCGGCGACGAAGCTCTTCAACCGCGTGAAGTACTCGGGGTCCCAGCGCTCGAGGTCGAACTTGTTGCCGCCCAGCGCGTACCCGGGCGTGTCGCTGCGCGCCCAGGGCGCGAGCAGGCGATCGCGCGGAACGAGGCTGTCCGCGTACTGCTCGCCGCCCGAGGAGCTGCGAGCCACGTACGAGCCCGTGAAGAGTCGCGTCTGGTTGAGGCCCAGGCGCCGGAGCTCGTTGAGGTACACGACGTAGTCGAAGTCGCGGTGGACGACCGCTCCGTAGACGCCCGAGCCGACGAGAATCGCGGGCTTGCCGCGGAAGAGGAAGTAGTGGCGGTTCTTGGGATGGAGGCTGAGCGGCTGCGGTCCCGCGGCCTCGGCTTCGGCGCGCGGCTGCACGGCTCGCCCTGAGAAGAAGGCGAGCGTTACGAGCGCTGCCAGTCCAGCAGCCACAGCCCCCCGCAACATGCTCCGATCATAGAGTGGCCCCGTGGCGACCTTCCGCTACGTCGTGTGTGACGTCTTCACGGACACGCCCCTGGCGGGCAACCAGCTCGCCGTCTTCACGGACGCGCGCGAGATTCCTGACGACACGATGCAGTCGCTCGCGCGTGAGATGAACTTCTCGGAGACCGTGTTCGTGCTCCCATCGGAAGACGGTCACGCGCGCATCCGGATCTTCACGCCCACGAACGAGATGCTCTTCGCAGGCCACCCGACGCTCGGTTCGGCCTTCGTCCTCGCCGGGCCGCTGCAGCTCGATGAGATCAGGCTCGAGACCGGCAAGGGCGTGATCCCCGTCCGGCTCGAGCGCGAAGGCGCGCGCATCATCTTCGGGCGCATGGAGCAGCCGCTGCCGACCATCGAGCCGTACGCGGAAGCGGACACGCTGCTGGAGGCGCTCGGCGTCGAGCGCTCGGAGCTGCCCGTCGAGGCCTACGACAACGGCATGGGCCACGTCTACGTGACGCTCGGCTCCGAGGACGAGGTCGCAGCGCTGAAGCCCGACCTGTCGCGGCTCAGCGACCTGCCGCCCTTGCTCGGCGTCAACACGATCGCCGGCCAGGGGTCGCGCTGGAAGACGCGGATGTTCGCGCCCGGCGGTGGCGTGGCCGAGGATCCGGCGACGGGCTCCGCGGCCGGGCCGCTGGCAGTCCACCTCGCCCGCCACGGCCGCATCGGCTACGGCGACGAGATCGAGATCTCGCAGGGCGCCGAGATCGGCCGCCCGTCGACGCTCTACGCCCGCGTCGAGGGCTCCGCGGACAAGCTCGAGAAGGTGGAGGTTGGAGGGTCAGCCGTGGTCGTCGCGCGGGGCGAGTTCCGGCTGTAGTGACTTGATCTCCCAGGGACGCAACTCCACGGCCTGACCGGCCAGCGTCGCCGTCCGCGGCTCGGCGGTCTGGTTGACGACGCGCGCCTCGAGTTGGTCGCCCCGTCGCCGTAACGCGGAGAGGATCACCCCGTCGCCGCTCAGCTCGAGCCCGGCGCGTTCCGGCACGGCCGCTTGCTTGCCTGCTCCCGGAGCCGTCAGGAACCGATGCTGGTAGGCCTCCATCTGCTCGAGCACGCCGGCCTCGACCCACGACCCGGAGTGCGGGAAGAGCGCGAAGCCGATGCTCCACGGCCCGAGACACTGCGCCGCCGGCAGGGCGAGCTCCGGCCCCGCGTTGACCTCCCGGTAAGGGTTGTCGGGGCGGCTGATGAGGCCGATCGAGCGCAGCAGCGTCAGGGCGAGCTCGCGTCCCTCGACGACTTCGTACTCCATGACGTGGTCGAGCAGCACCGCGACTCCGCCCGCGTCGACAAAGCCGCGCGCGGGGAAGGTCGGCAGCGGGACCTCGCCGTGCCCGCCCTCGGTCTCGAGCCCGCGCTCGACAACCGCGAACTGCCCCTCGGCCGCAGAGGCCTCCGTGCGTTCGGGAAGCGGGATCCGGAAGCGCAGCCGGTGATTGCGGCACGGGTTGTCGAACGAGACGCGGAGCCGGCAGAACGGTTCCCCGGCACGGAGCTCGACATGCATCGCGACCTCGACGCTCTCGCCCTGCCAACGGTAGGTGCGAAGCGACGACGAGCTCCCAGCGCACCGGGCCCCTGGCGAGGAAGTCGACGCGCACATCGTCCGGCTCGTCGACCTGTACATCGTCCGGAGGTGGCGCGTAGTTGTAGCTGTCGCCCACGTCCAGGCCGTCGACCAGCCGACCGACGCCCCGTAGACGGCGACCCCCGCCTTCCAGCTCGAGCGTCCCATCGGGAGCGAGCCGGACCTCGAGCAGCCCGTTCGACAGCGAGTCAGTCTCCTCGGGAGGCACCTCGGCGGGCACGGGGCGGACCGAAGTCCAGCCGAGTGGAGGCGCCGGAACCATCCCGACGAGACTCCGCGTGTCGCCGTTGCGCGCGGTCTCCTGCGCCGGCACGACACTCCCGTCCGGGAGCTCCAGGGCGACCGCCTTCCACTCCTCGGGGATCGGAAGCTCGATCTCGATCAGGTCGGTACGCGTCCGTGGGCTGGGGTTGACGACGGCTACCGAGCCGCGCTCAACTCTCCGCGCGACCCGCTCGACGGCAGCGGTCGCCAGACCGGCAGCGATCTGCTCGGCCTCGGCGTAGCGGACGAGTACCTGCGCAGAGACCTCGTCGGCCGAGCAGCCGCAGATCGAGTCGTGCGCGGAGTTCTCGAGCACCCGTCGCCACGCGAGGTCGAGCAAGCGTCCCGGCCAACGCTCGCCATACAGCGCCTGCAGCGGCTCGGCATAGCGCTCCAGGCCGCGCTCGGCGCGAGCACAGGCGGCCTTGAGGTCGATCCGCGCCGAGGTGACGCCCATGAGCAGGTTCGCACGGGCTCCCGAGCGCAGCTCGCCCTGCCAGTGCGGCAGTCCGTCCCCCTCGGCTTGCTCGAGGTAGCCAGGCAGCGTCGTCAGCTCGATCTGGACTTGCTCGCCGGCTGCCTCGATGAGGTCGGGCAGGCCGGGATCCGGCTCCGTGTGGTCGTTCCCGTACATCGCGAGCAGCGGGTCGTCGCCGTAGAACGGCCGCAGCGCCTCCTGCAGGGCGACGACCTCGTCCACCAGCCGCTCCGGGTGGGCGAGCAGATGCCCGGCGTTCCCGTACCCCCGCGGCAGGTACTCGGTGCGAACGACGGACCCGTCGGGCGCCTCCCACGTGAACGCGTGGCGGTCGATCGCCGCCGGGACGCCGCGCCACACCACGGCCTGTTCGATGCCTGCCAACCGCAGGATCTGCGGCATCTGCGCGACGTGGCCGAACATGTCCGGCAGGTAGCCGATCCGCATCGCGCCGCCGAGCTCGTCTCCGCGAGCGAGCCCGTGTTCGAGGTTGCGGACGATCGTCTCGCCCGAGACGAGGAACTCGTCGACGAGCGTGAACCACGGGCCGATTACCAGGCGGCCTTCATCGACGAGCGCTCGGATCCGCGGCGCTGCCTCCGGCCGAACCTCGAGGTAGTCGTCGACGACGCTGAGCTGGCCGTCGAGGGTGAAGACGTACCGCGAGTCGTCCTCGAGCAGGTCGAGCAAGCGATCGACGAGCCCGACGAGCTTCAGCCGAAAGCTCTGGAAGGGGAGGTACCACTCCCGGTCCCAGTGGGTGTGCGGGACGAGCTGGACGGGCTTACTTGACGGAGCCGGCAAGCAGTCCCTGCACGAAGTACCGCTGCAGAGCGAAGAAGACGATCAGCGGGACGATCATCAGCAGGAACGCGCCCGAGGCCAGCAGGTGATATTCGGCCCCATAGGTGCCTTGCGTCTCGACGATCCTCTTCGTCATTGGAAAGAGATCCGAGTCCGAGATGAAGACCAACGCCATCAGCAGGTCGTTCCAGACCCAGAGGAACTGGAAGATCGCGTAGGCGGCGAGCGCCGGCACCGACAACGGAATGACGACGCGCAGAAAGATGCGCAGGTTGGACGCGCCGTCGACACGGGCCGCTTCGATCAGGTCGCGGGGGAGCGTGATGAAGAAGTTGCGGAGCAGGAAGACCGCGAGCGGCAGGCCGAACGCCGTGTGCGCGAGCCAGATTCCGACATACCAGTCGTTGAGGCCGAGATCGGTGAACAGTCGTAGTAGCGGCACAAGGGCCATCTGGATCGGCACGACCATCAGCACGACGATGGTGAGGAAGATCGTGTCCCGGAACGGGAAACTGATCCACGAAAACGCGTACGCGGCGGCGGCGCCCAGCGCGAGCGGGAGGAGCGTCGACGGCACGGTGATGATGATGCTGTTGACGAAGCTGGAGCCCATCCCCGCGTTGTCGATGACGAGGTTGTAGTTGTGCAGCGTGAACGCGAAGTCGTTGAAGGTCGTCCACCAGCCCGTGGCCTGGATCTGGTCTCGAGGCCGGAAGGACGTGATCGCCAGGCCGACGGTCGGGACGAGCCAGATGACCGCGATGACGAGCAGCCCGATGTGGACCGGCGTGCGCGCCAGGAAGCGGACGATCCGCGCGGAGACGGTCGCCGACGGCTTCGTGGCTGACTCGGCCGCAACGCTCAGGTGACCACCCGCTCACTACGGAAGCGGCTGACGTTCCAGATCATCAACGGGAGGACGAGGATCAGCATGACGACGGCGATCGCCGCGGCATAGCCGCCCTCGCCGTTCGCGAACAACTCGTCGAACATCTGGGTGGCGATCACCTCGCTCGAGTTCCCCGGGCCCCCGTCCGTGAGGACGTAGATGACGTCGAAGAGCTTGATCACGTTGATCGTGAGCCAGACCGTGACGACGGCCAGCGGCAGTGAGAGCAAGGGAAACTGGATGCGCCGGAAGATCGCCCATTCGTTGGCGCCGTCCGTCTTCGCGGCCTCGATGATGTCCTCGGGGATGCCTTTGAGAGCAGCAGAGAGCACGACCATTGCGAAGCCTGTCGATGCCCAGACGTAGGCGAAGATGATCGCGTAGTTGACCGTGTCGGCACGTCCGAGAAACACGATCGGGTCGATGTTGAAGATGCTCGTCCCGATGGCATTGGCGACACCGATGTCGGGGTCGGGCTCGTAGACGAACTTCCAGATGATCGCGACCGCGGTCGCGGCGATCGCCATCGGCACGAAGACGATCGCCTTGATGAGCGACTCGTAGCGGACGCGAACGGCCAGGACGGCGATCAACAGGCCCAACGAGAGCGAGATCGTCGTGTAGAGGAGCGCCCACTTGATGTTGTTGATCAGCGCGCCCTCGGGCGGGAAGTCCTCTCGGTCGAGGAAGACCCGGTCGCGGGTGAACAGCCGCTCGTAGTTGTCGAACCCCACCCAGCTCACGATGTCGAGCTTCGAGTTCGTGTCGCCGAAGCTGTACATGATCGTCCAGACGAGCGGATACACGACCAGCGTCCCGAGGAGGATCACCGCCGGGGCGATGAACAGCAGCCCTTGCCAGCCCTGGCGCTTGAAGATCGAGTGCAGCCTCCGTCCCCGGGGTCTTCCGACTGGCCCGGGGACGGGTTGGCTGCTCATCTGGTGTTGCTGTTACGCGCCGAAGCCGGCCTGCTCGGCGTCGGCCTGGTAGTCGTCGAGGAGGCTGTCCATGTTGCTCGGCGTCTTGACGATGTTCTGAAGCAAGGTTCCGAAGTTCTGGCCGAGCGTTCCCGGCAGCAGGTCCGAGCCGTCAAAGCGAAAGACCTCGGCGTCTTGAAGCTGCTGTCGCCTCCTTGCTGACGAGATCGTTCGGGTAGGCGTCTTCGGTCACGCCCTTGTTGGGTGAGGCGATTGCGCCCGTCGAGACCCAGATTCGGCCGGCCTCGGGCGTCGCGAGGTAGTCGATCAGCTTGGCGACGTCCTCGTTGTTGACGAAAGCCGACGCCACGTCGCCGCCGCCCACGACCGGGTTGCCGTGCTCCGAGTTGATCTCTGGGAACTCGAAGAAGTCGATGTCCGTGCCCGGCTTCAGGCTCGGGTTCACCTGTCCGATCGCGATGCCGCCGACGAAGCCGCCTTCGTAGTACATCTCGGCCTTCGGGTTCTTGCCGAAGACCCGGCCGATCCCGTCGACGAAGCTGATGCCGAGAGCAGTGTCGATCCCGCCCTCGACGTACTGGTCGTTGACGATCTTCACCATCTCGTTCAGAGCGTCCTTGACGGACTGGTCGTTGAACTTGACCTCACCAGTCTCGAAGAGCTGGCTGTACTTCTCGGGACCGGCCTGGCGGACGTAGATCTGCTCGAACCAGTCCGTCAGCGTCCACGAGTTGTCGTCACCCTGCGCCCCCACGGCCCACGGCGTCTTGCCCTTGGCCTTGTACTGCTTCGTGAGGTTGATCAACCCGTTCCAGTCCTCTGGGATCTGGAAGCTGTTCTCCTGGAACGACTGCGGCTTGTACCAGACCGTGCTCTTCGAATTGGCCTTGGCCACCACGCCGTAGACCGTGTCGTCGACGGTGGCGAGGTCCGTCCACACGTCGGCGTAGTTCTCGTTGATCTTGTCCGGGTCGAGACCGAGATCCTCGAGCGGGATCAGGGCGTCGTCCTGGGCCAGCTCCGCGACGAACCCGGGACGCGGGATGATCGCGACCATCGGCGGGTTGTCTGCCGCGAGCCGGGTTCGGATCACGGGGAGGAAGTCGCGGGCCGACTCGTACTTGGTCTTGATGCCGGTGTCCGCGGTGAACTGCGTGAGGACCTTCTGGAACGCCTCCTGCTCGCTGCCGCCCCAGAGCGAGAAGATCGTGATCTCCCCCGTGCCTTCTGCCGTGCTGCCGCCCCCGTCGTCGTCGCCGCCGCACGAAGTCGCTGTTCCGACCGCGAGCAGGCAGACGGCGAGGAGCGCGATCCAGCGCCTCGTCATTGCGTGGCTCCTTTCGGTTCGTCGTAGATTCCAAGCCCAGATTCCGGGTCGAAGAAATGGAGTGCGCGCGTGTCGACGGCGACCTCTGTCGTCTCGCCGGCCTTGACGCGCGATTCGACTTCGAAGCGGCCGACCAGGATCGTCTGCTGTTCTGCGCGCGCATCTTCCAGCCCTGTGACCGCTACCTCGCCCACGTCCGCCGCCAGCTCCTTGACTTCCTCCGTCAGCGCAGGCGGCGCGTTGATCTTGAAGTGCACCATCAGCTCCGAGCCCAGCGCCTCGGTCAGCTCGATCTCCCCGCGCAGGCGCTTGCCCTCGGGCACGTCGCGCACGAGGTTGGCGTCCTCGAGGTGCTCCGGGCGGATGCCGAGCACGACCGCGCGTCCCTCGAAGCTCTTCAACGCGGGCCGCGCGGCGAGCACGTCGTCGTCGAGGGCGAGCCGCTGGTCGCCCAGCGCGGCGGCCAGCGTCCCATTGCTCCGCTCCAGCGAGGCGTCGACGAGGTTCATCGCCGGGCTGCCGATGAAGCCGCCGACGAAGACGTTCAACGGGTGGTCGTACAGCTCTTGCGGCGGCGCGACTTGCTGCAGCTCGCCCTTGCGCATGACGGCGACGCGGTCGCCCATCGTCATCGCCTCGACCTGGTCGTGCGTGACGTAGATCGTCGTCACCCCGAGCGAGCGCGTGAGCCGGCTGATCTCGGCGCGCATCTGGACGCGAAGCTTCGCGTCGAGGTTCGAGAGCGGCTCGTCCATGAGGAAGGCCTGCGGCTGGCGGACGATCGCGCGCCCCATCGCGACGCGTTGTCGCTGGCCGCCCGAGAGTGCCCGTGGCTTCTTGTCGAGGAACGGCTCGAGGCCGAGGACCTTCGCCGCTTCACGAACGCGCTTGTTGGTCTCCTGCTTCTTCATCTTGCGCAGCCGGAGGCTGAACGCGATGTTGTCGAAGACCGTCAGGTGCGGGTAGAGCGCGTAGGTCTGGAAGACCATCGCGATGTCGCGGTCCTTCGGCGACACCTCGTTGACGACGCGGTCACCGATCCGGATCTCGCCTTCGCTGATCTCTTCGAGCCCGGCGACCATGCGCAGGGCCGTCGTCTTGCCGCAGCCGGACGGCCCGACCAGCACCATGAACTCCTCGTCCTCGGTTTCGAGATTGAGTTCGGCGACGGCTTTTGTCCCGTCAGGGAAGATCTTCGAGACATCCGAGAATGTGACGGCAGCCACGCTCGGGGCGCAGTATCACTTACGACGGGTAGTCAGCGACCGCTGACCCTCCCTTTCGCGTGACGCTCGCAGCGATCGCTGCGAGGCAGAACGCGGCCGCGAAGCTAGGCAGGGACGCGCCGACCCCGACCCCGGGCTGACTGGTCTCCTCGACGATGTCGACCCACCAGCTCGGCCCGAGCGGAGGCTCGTGAAGCCAGTGGTAGAGCGCGAAGCCGAGGAGCCAGGAGGCGATCAGAGCCGGGCGGTAGGCGGGCGCGGAGAAGATGTCCGATTGGCGGTAGCGCATCCCCGCGACGAGCCAGTCCGCCAGGAGCACGCCGAAGAGGGGCACGAAGAAGGAGCCCAGGAGCAGGAGGAACGACTCGTACGTGCGCAGCTCGATCGTGAGCGCGCCGATCGTGGCCGTGGCCGCGACGAGGGCGATCAGGAGTCGCTGTGAGGCCCGGGGCACGAAGTTCTGCGCCGAGACGGCCGTCGAGTAGACGTTGGCGAAGGCCTCGTCCGTCTCGTCGACCGTCACGGCGAGCAAGGCAAGTGCCGCTGCGAGGCCGCCTGCCGCGACCGCGGCCGGCACGTCGACCGGGTCGGAGATGCCCCGTCCCGCGACGATGAAGACCCCGATCGCCAGGATCCACGTCGCGCCCAGGAAGTAGCCGAGCCCGGAGCCGACCAGGGCGGCCCGGCGGCCGCGCGAGAAGCGCGTGTAGTCCGCGACGAGCGGCACCCACGAGACCGTGATCGCGATCACGAGATCGATGCCGAGCCAGATCGACATCCCGCCCTCGCCCTTGGCCGACCAGAGCTCGCCGACGTCCGGCTCGTACAGCGCCCACCACGTCAGGTAGGCCAGCGAGGCGAGCACGGCCCACAAGGCGAAGCGGCGCAGGAACCGCCGGACGAAGCCGACCGGGCCCATGAGCGCGAGCGCGGCGGCTGCGGCGCCGAAGAAGATCGTCCACGCCCACTGTGCCCGGAAGCCGAGGATCTCGTCAGAGAGCGCGGCTGCCGCCGCGGCGATGATGATCAGCTCGAAGGTCGCCCAGCCGAGGCACTGCGTGATGTTCAGGGCCGTGGGGAGGAACGATCCGCGCCGGCCGAGGGGCGCGCGGAGGAGCACCATGGAGGGGACGCGCGCGTCGGCGCCGATCATCCCGGCGACACCGAGCATCGCGTTCCCGATGACGCTGCCGACGACGATGGCGATGAGCGCGTCTCGCAACGACAGCGCCGGCACGAGCAAGGAGCCGATGACGAGCACGAGCAGCGAGACGCCGAGGTTTCCCCAGAGCATCGTCTGGTCGAGCGCGCCCAGCACTCGCAGGCGGTCGGGAACCGGCTCGATGCCCCAATTCGGAGTTTCGTCCTGCAACGGTCTCCCTTCGCCGGTCCTAACCGGATCAGGTTCGACGGGTGTGATCTCAGCCGCCGCCTTTGCAGCAGCACCCCGGGGGCAGAACTCTATCCCGGGTTGCGTCCTAGGAGGGTTTGGCGAAACGGATCTGAGCCGCCGGGCCGCGCTGCTCGCCCCGAGGCCGCGTCCTCAGTCGCCCCAATGCTGAAAAGCATTGGGGCTCCCTGCGTCCTTGCCTCGGAACGAGCATCGCACCCCGGCGACGAGTCAGTTCCGCCAAACCCTCCTAGCCGAGGGGCGTTAGGCGGGTCGCAGTCGCCTTGAAGCTGGCGACCGCCGTCTCGCCGTTGCGGAGCCCGAGCTGCGCCGCAGAGGCCGCCGTGATCTCGGCCGTCAGCGGGCCGATGCGGACTCGGACGCGGTTGCCGACCGGCACGATGCTCGCGATTCTCGCGCGCACGTGGTTCTGCATCGAGTCCAGAGCGGCTTCGCGCGCAAGCGAGATCTCCCATGGCTGAATCAGGACGCCCACGCGTCCCTCGACCTGGTCGGCCGACACGACCACGGTGCCTTCGTCGAGAGCGACCTCGGTCAAGCCGTCCGCGCGCCTCGTGGCGTGACCTGGGAGGAGGTTGCCCCCGGCAAGCTCGGCGACGAAGGGCGTCGCGGGGGCGGCGATCAGCTCACCCGGCGTGCCGATCTGGACGACCTTGCCCGCGACGAGCACGGCGGTGCGGTCGGCCAGCGCCGCCGCGTCGTTGAAGTCGTGCGTGACGACGATCGTCGGGAGCCCGGCCTCACGCAGGTGCGTTCCGAGCTCCCCGCGCACCCGCGCCCGGGTCTGGGTATCGAGGGCCGCAAGGGGCTCGTCGAGAAGCAACACGGAGGGTCTGCGGGCGAGAGCGCGCGCCAGGGCGACCCGTTGGCGCTCTCCTCCGGACAGGTTGCCTGGTCGCTCGTTGGCAAGACCTGCGATCCCGAAGCGCTCGAGCAGGTCGCCGATCCCGTTTTTCGCGCCGAAGGCGACGTTCGCCTCGACGGTGAGGTGTGGGAAGAGCGCGTAGTCCTGGAAGACGAGGCCCGTTGAGCGGTTCTCCGGAGGGACGTCGACACCCCGGGCGGCGTCGAACCAACGGGTCTGGCCCATGCGGATCGTCCCGCGCTGGGGGCGAGCCAGGCCGGCAATCGCGCGCAGCAGGGTCGACTTCCCCGCACCGGACGGCCCCGCCAGGGCGAAGGTCTCCGCGCCGACCTCGAGAGCTAGCTCGAGGTCGAAGGCGCGGAGGGCGACGGAGAAGTCCAGCCGAAGAACGTCCATGAGGTCAGAGCCTTCACTGCGACGAGCACGACAACGCTGACGATGATCAGCAAGGCGCCGAGTGCCAGCGCCGACTCGAAGCTGCGGTCGAGCTCGGCGTAGATGGCGAGGGGCGCAGTCCGCGTCACGCCCGCGAAGCTGCCTGCGAAGATGATGGTCGCGCCGAATTCCCCGAGGCCTCGAGCAAACGCGAGCGAGGAGCCGGCCGCCAGGCCGCCGGCCGCGAGTGGCATTGCGACTCTCCAGAACGTGCGAGCAGGTCCCGAGCCGAGGGTTCTCGACGCGTCGAGGAGGGTGCGGTCGACAGAGGCGAAAGCCGCGATTGCCTGGCGTATGTAGAAGGGGCTGGCGACGAACACGATCGCGAGCACGACCGCGATCTGCGTGAACGGGATGCTGATCCCGAGCACATCGAGCGAGTCGCCGAGCAGCCCGCGGCGGCCGAACGCGGCGAGGAGGCCGATTCCCGCGACGGCGGGCGGCAGGACGAGCGGCAGCTCGACGAGAGTGATCAGGAGGCCACGTCCGCGGAAGTTGCGGGTGCCGAGGAGGTAGGCGACGGGAGTGCCGACGACCAGGATGATCACGTGAGCGATGGCGCTCGTCTTCAGGCTGACGAGCAGTGCCTCGCGCACTTCCTCGTTGCCGAGCCCGCCGATGAGATCGCCCGGCGCGACCCGTAGGAAGATGGCCACGAGCGGGAGCAGGAGGAAGGTGAACGCGATCGCGGAGGCCAGCACGAGCAGCGCTTGGAACGGGCTTCTCACGGGAGCCCGAAGCCCGCGTCTTGGAGCGCTTTGCGGCCTTTGTCGCTGAGGAGGAGGTCGACGAACTCCTGGGCCTGCTCGCCTCGCTTCGTTGCTGCGACCATTGCGACCGGATAGCGAATGGGCACCTGGATCTCGTCCGGGAGCTCGATCGAGCGCACGTCGTCCCCGGCGGCGTTGGCGTCGGTGGCGTACACGAAACCGGCGTCCGCTTCGCCGAGTGCGACCTTGCTGAGGACGCCCTTCACGTCCTTTTCCTCGCTGACGACTCGGTCGAGAACGCTGGCCTTGCCTGCTTTCTCGAGTACCTCGCGCGTGTAGTCACCGACAGGGACGCCCTCGGCGCCGACGACGAGCTTCACGCCCTTCCTGTCGAGGTCCGCCAGCGAGTGGATTCGTGCGCGGTTGTCTTTCGGGACGATCAGGACGAGGCGGTTGGTCGCGAAGATCTTCGGCTGCTCGAGGAGTCGGTCCTCGTAGAGCTCGTCGGGATACTTCGTGCTCGCGGCTGCGTAGACGTCGGCCTCGGCGCCTTCGCGAATCTGCGTGGCGAGCTCGTCGGAGCCGGCGAAGTTGTAGACGGCCTTCGTGTCGAGATCCTGGAAGACGTCGGTCAGCGAGGACGCTGCGTAGACGATGAGCTCGCCTTCTCCGCTCTCCCCGCCGTCGCCGCCGCAGCCGGCGAGGATGAGGACTGCAGCGATCGCCGCGAGTGTCTTCACCGCTCGATCAGGACTGACGTCGCCTTGACGAGCGCGGTCGCCGGGACGCCTGGCTCGAGCCCGAGTTGCTCCGCCGCCTCGCTCGTGATCACGGAGACGATGCGGAACGGGCCCGCCTCGATCTCGACCTGGGCGAGGAGGCCCTCGATCTTGACGTCACGCACGGTGCCGGCGAGGCGGTTGCGTGCGGAGAGCTCGTGGTCGGAGCCGCCTCCGCGAAGGCGCTCGACTTCGCTGACGGGGACGAGACGCCGATTCGCCGCGTCCCGCTCGGTGCGGATGCGCCCCTGCCGATCCCAGCGGCGCAGCGTGTCGATGCTGATCCCGAGCCGGCGGGCTGCTTCGCCGGCGGAGTACGGTTGCCTAGGCATTTCCTAGGCAATCGTAACCCTTGGTCCTAGCTCCTGCTCGACGAAACGTCAGAAGGTTGCATCGAGCACGCCGCTTGCGATCAAACCCAGGACGAAGAGCGCGAGGACCAGTCGGTAGATCACGAACAGCGTGTAGTTGTGGCGCCGCACGTAGCCGAGCAGGAGATCGATCGCCACGAGCCCGGCACCGGCGGCCGCCAGCGTGCCGACCAGGAATGGGCCACCCCAGCCCGACGGGAGGTCGCCGAACAGCACGTCGGTCACGCCCTTGAATAGGACCGCGCCGAGCACGATCGGCACGAGGAGCAGGAAGGAGAGCCGCGCGGCCGCGTCCCGGTCCAGCTTCAGGAAGCGGGCGGCTGAGATAGTGATCCCGGAACGCGAGACACCCGGCATGAGCGCAAGCGACTGCGCGATGCCCAGCGCCAACGCCTGCCCATAGCGCACGTCTCCGAGCTCTCGTTCCTGCGGGCTGCGATCGGCGATCCAGAGGACGCCGGCGAAGAACGCCAGGAAGAACGCGATCTGCCACGGCTCGCCGAGCCTGTCGGCGATCAGGCTCTCGCCGGCGGCGCCGACCACCGCGGCCGGCACGGTCGCGATTGCGACGACCCAGGCGAGGCGCTCGTCCGTGGTCTCGACGCGGCGGCGCCGAATGGAGCGGAGCCAGGCGGCGAGCAGGCGAGCGAGGTCGGCGCGGAAATACGCCACCACGGCGACGAGGGTCCCGAAATGGAGTGCGACGTCGAACGTCTGGTTGAACTCATCGTGCGTCTCCAGGTAGGTCCAGTCGGCTAGCCAGGGCACGAGGATCAGGTGGCCCGACGAGGAGATCGGCAGGAGCTCCGTCAACCCCTGGACGATCCCGAGGACGAGCGCCTGCCAGCCGGAGAGGGCTCCCGGCTCGTCTCCAACCCGCATTGTGGCGAGGATCGTGGCGGCCACAAGCAGGGCGCCTGCCGCCGAGTAAATGCCGATCCGTCCTCGCATGGCCTGGGATCAAATCAGGCGCGACTCTTGTATCGATCCGGTGACGAAACGCACACCGACTTGTCCCCAACCTGGGGACAACCGACTACTTCGGCAGCGCCTCGAGCTTGTAACCGACCCCGTACCGTGTCTGCAGGAAGCTGTGCCGCCGTGAGTTGCCGTCGACCTTCTCGCGCAGCTTGCGCACGAAGACGTCGACGGTCCTGTCGCGGCGCGTCAGTCGGCGCCCCCAGATCCGCTGGAGAAGCTCGTCCCGCGTCAGCACGCGCCCCTTATCGAGCGCAAGCGCATAGAGGAGCCTGAACTCGGTCGGCGTCAGCTCGACGTTCACACCGTCGACGTAGGCCTGGAAGCTCTTCGGGTCGATCAGCAGCTCTTCGATCTCGAGCGCCTCGCCCCGGCTCGCGTCCTGTGCGCGGACGCCGCGGCGCGCGGCCACGCGAACGCGCGCCACGAGCTCCTTCATCGAGAACGGCTTGACGAGATAGTCGTCGGCTCCGATCTCGAGTGCGTGAATCCGGTCTTGCTCGCTCCCGCGGGCGCTGACGACGACGATCGGCGTCCCGATCCCCTCGCTCCGCGACGTCTCGATCAGCTTCCAGCCGTCCAGTCGCGGCAGCATCAGGTCAAGGACGCAGACGTCCGGCCGCTCGTAGCGGAGACGGGCCATGCCGGCCTCTCCGTTTCCCACCCAGAGCGGGTCGAACCCCGCACCGGTGAGGTGCGTCGCCATCGCCTTCGCGATGACGTCGTCGTCCTCGACGATCAGCACCTTTGCCATTGCTTCACAGATCCTTCACCCCCGGGGACCGCGACTGGGTGCAGGGTTGGTGAAGGATTGGTATCCGAGTGGTGAACCTCGGCTAGGAGGGTTTGGCGAAACGGATCTGTGCCGCCGGGCCGCGCTGCTCGCCCCGAGGCCGCGTCCTCAGTCGCCCCAATGCTGAAAAGCATTGAGGCTCCCTGCGTCCTTGCCTCGGAACGACCATCGCAGCCCGGCGACGAGTCAATTCCGCCAAACCCTCCTAGGCGATCGCGAGCGGCTCGCGCCGCGAGCCGAACGCGGCATCGACCAAGGCCTCGGCCGCTGCGACGAACACGTTCCGGTCGAGCGAGTAGTCGTCCGTGAACTCGACCGCGCCGTTGACCTCGATCACGACCCAGCCCCCGTCGGGGGTGGGGAGGAGGTCGATGCCGACCAGGTCGGCGTTGACGGCGGCAGCTGCCGCAAGCGCCAGCTCCCGGGCGGCCAGGGGCGGCGAAGTCGGCTTCCGGACGCCGCCGAGCGCGACGTTCGTCCGCCACTCGCCGGGAGCCGCGAGCCGTTGGACGGCGCCGACGACCTGGCCGGACGCGACGACGATCCGCAAGTCGCGTCCGAGCGGCGGGATGAGCTCCTGGACCAGAGCCCCTTGTCTGCGAAACCATCTGCGCACCGACAGCTCCTCGAGGCAGGCTCGAACACCCGCCCGGTCCGAGCACCTGTGGACGTCGATGCCCCAGCTGCCGAACCGCGGCTTGACGACGAACGGCGGATCGAGCGTCGGCGGGGTGTGCGGATGCGTCACGTGCCGCGTGGTCGGATGCGGCACGCCGGCGTCCTTGAGCAGCCGGGCCGTCATCAGCTTGTCGTGGGTGGCCGACAGCGTCCGCAACGGGTTGAGCATCCGTATCCCTTCGGCCTCCAGCCGCGCGAGCTCCCAGGCCCCGGGCTCGATGCCGTCGACGGTCGGGAGCACGTCGAGGCGAGCCAGCGCGGCGTCGTCGTCGCCGAGGCGTCCGAGCGTCTCGGCAGGGGAGAGCAACCTGGCCTCGATTCCCGCCGGCACGGCCTCGAGCAGCCTGCGGTTCGTCTCGGTCTCTCGGTGGGCGATCAGTGCGAACTGCATGTCGCTACATACTTTGCAGCAAAACTCGGAGTCCGACGTTCTGCTCAACCACATCTTCTCCAGTTGGGCACCAACCGGGACCCGTCGAAATCAGGCTGCGAGCTCGGCTTTCAGGCTCTGGATCCGGCGCTCGATGTCGTCGCGGATCTCGCGCACGGCCTCGAGCGGGAGGTCGATCGGATCGGTCAGCTCCCAATCGAGGTACCGCTTCCCCGGCAGCACCGGGCAGGCGTCGCCGCAGCCCATCGTCACGACGACGTCGGCCCACTCGACGTCGGCCGCCTCGATTCCCTTCGGCCGCCGGTCACGGAGGTCGATCCCGAGCTCGTCCATCGCCGCGATCACCTCGGAGTGCAGCTCGCTCTCCGGCCGGCTGCCGGCCGACCGCGCAGCGAAGCCCTCGCGCTCGGCGAGCGCCTGCGCCATCTGCGAGCGGCCCGCGTTTCCGATGCAGACGAAGTAGAGGTTCATTTCGGCACCGCCTCCAGCTTGTACCCCACGCCGTACCGGGTCTGGAGAAACGTATGCGCGGACGCCTGGCGATCGATCTTCTCGCGCAGCTTGCGGACGAAGACGTCGACGGTCCGGTCGCGGTGGCCCTCGCGGCGGCCCCACAGCTTCTGCAGCAGCTCGTCCCGGCTGACCACGCGGCCGCGCTCCAGCGCCAGCGCATAGAGGACGCGGAACTCGGTGGGAGTCAGCTCCGCGCTCTCGCCGTCGACGTACGCCTGCACCTGCTTGGGATCGATGCGCAGCTCCTCGATCTCGATCGCCTCGCCGTCCTCGCTGCGCTCGGCTCGGGTCCCTCGTCGCGAGGCGGCTCGGACGCGGGCGACGAGCTCCTTCATCGAGAAGGGCTTGACGAGGTAGTCGTCCGCCCCGATCTCGAGGGCGTGCACCCGGTCGTGCTCGGTGCCGCGGGCGCTGACGACCACGATCGGAGTCCCGATGCCCTCTTCGCGGGCCTGCTCGATGAGCCGCCACCCGTCGAGTCGCGGCAGCATGAGGTCGACGATGCACACGTCCGGGCGCTCGAAGCGCAGCCGCGCCAGGCCCGTCTCACCGTTGTCGACGGTGACCGGCTCGAAGCCCGAAGCCGTCAGGTGACTCGCCATGCCCTGGGCGATGACGTCGTCGTCCTCGACGATCAGGACCTTCGCCATACTGGGTCACGATAATGAAGCGGCTGTTCGGAGCCACGGTCGACGAGAGCGAGCAGCGTTTCGAAGAGCTCGAGATCGAGGCTGAGCGCGCGCGGGTCATCATCGAGGAGAGCCGGGAGAACGTCGTCGTCATCGACGCCGATCTCCGGGTCATCGCCGCGAGCCGGCGGGCGAGAGAGTCGATCGAGGGTCTCGAGCCCGGCAGCTCGCTGACCGTCGAGCTGCTCGAAGGCAAGCATGGTCACGGGCCGATCGTCGTCCCCTACGAGATCGGCGGCCGGCGCGAGGCGCTCGTCTATCTCGGCGAGCCCGGCGATCTCGCCGCGTACGAGGAGCTGCGCGCCGGCTTCACGGCGGCGGTCTCGCACGAGCTCCGCACACCGCTCGCGCGCCTGCTCGCGTTGCTGGAGACCGCGCTTCTACCCGGGGCTGATCCGACCGACCTGCTCGAGAACGCGCGGCAGGAGATCGAGCAGATGAAGGAGCTGATCGACGACGTCCTCTTCCTCAGCGAGCTCGAGACCGGTCGCGCGATCGTCTCGCTGGGCTCGACCGCCGCGGGCCCGGTGGTCGCGGATGTGGTCCGTCGACTCGAGAGACACCGCGGACCGGGCCGGAGTGCAGATCGAGACTGAAGTGGACGAGGGCATACGGCTTCCGCTGCGGCCGAGGATGCTGCGCATGGTCGTGGAGAACCTCGCCGCGAACGCGATTCGTTACGCCGGCGAGGGAGCAACGCTTCGACTCACCGTTGCCCGCACCGACGGCGAGCTGGTCCTGACTTGTGCAGACGACGGCGCCGGGGTCGACGAGGACGATCTGCCCCGGCTGTTCGAGCGGTTCTACCGCAGCGACCGGGCGCGGGCGTCGCGAGGCACCGGCCTCGGCCTGGCGATCGTCAAGCACGTCGTGACTTCGGCGGGCGGCACCGCGGAAGCCTCGGGCGGGCTCGGGAAGGGGCTGACGATCACCTGCCGTTTCCCGGCCGGCTCGTAGCCCTTTCTCCACATCTTCACCACTTAGTAACCCCATCGCGACGGCTGTGCGGCCGACAATCGAGACGTGCCTAGGCGGCTGTTGCTCCTGGTTCTTGCGCTGGTCCTCACGGCGTCACTCACGGCGTGTGGGCGCGACCGGCCCGCCGCAGTGACGGCGGAGGAGACGACGGACACGGGCGCCTTCCCAGAAGAGGACCTGTCCGGCACGGTTCGCGCCGACGGGTCGAGCACCGTCGCGCCACTCGTCAGCCTCGCCGCCGAGCGGTTCCGCCAGGAGGAGCCCGGCGTCAAGGTGACGGTCGGCATCTCGGGCACCGGCGGCGGCTTCGAGCGCTTCTGTCGCGGCGAGACCGACCTCTCGAACGCGTCGCGCCCAGATCAAGGACGAGGAGATCGCCGCCTGCAAGAAGAAGGGGATCGACTACCTCGAGCTCCAGGTCGCAAACGACGGGCTCTCCGTCGTGGTCAACAACGGCAACGACTGGGCGAAGTGCCTGACGGTCGAGCAGCTGAAGAAGATCTGGCAGCCGGGCTCCAAGATCAAGAACTGGAAGGACGTCGACCCGAGCTTCCCGAGCCAGACGCTGACGCTTTTCGGCGCGGGGACCGATTCCGGCACGTTCGACTACTTCACCGACGCGATCGTCGGCGAGGAAGGGGCGAGCCGCTCGGACTACACGGCGACCGAGGACGACAACGTCACGGTTCGCGGCGTCGCCGGCGAGAAGGGGGCGCTCGGCTACTTCGGGCTTTCCTACTCGAGAGCAACAAGGGCAAGCTGAAGGCAGCCGAGATCGACGGCGGCGACGGCTGCGTCGCGCCGAGCGTCGAGACCGTGCAGGACGGCACGTACAAGCCGCTGTCGCGACCGCTGTTCACCTACGTCAAGAAGTCGTCGGCGCTCGAAAAGCTGGAGGTCGACGCGTTTCTCCAGTTTCTCCTCGACAACCAGGAAACGCTCGCCAGAGGGGCCCTCTTCGTGCCGCTGACGAGCGACCAGCTCGAAAGGTCTCGGACCGTGCTGGAAGGCGCGGCGACCGACGTCGATTGATGTTCACCAGATTTTCCCAGGACGTTCACCCCACCGGCACCCAACACCTTCGTGAGTCCGCCAAGAATGGCCTCGACCTACGAATGCGGAGGGAAAACGAATGAGAAAGCTGTCTTACGGGACTTCGGTCCTGCTTGCGGTGACGGCGGTGTTCGCGCTCGCACTGGCGGCCACGGCTACTGCGAAGACGTCCGGACCTCAGGTGTCCGGGAAAATCACGGCTGATGGCTCGAGCACACTCGGTCCCTACACCACGGCCGCAGCGGAGCGCTTCGAACGCGCGAACCGCGGTGCGCAGGTCGTTGTCGGCATCTCGGGTACTGGCGGTGGCTTCGAGCGCTTCTGCAAGGGGGAGACCGACCTCGCGAACGCGTCACGGCCGATCAAGCTGACCGAGGCCAAGAAGTGCCAGGACAACCGGATTCCGTACATCCAGTTCCTGGTCGCGAATGACGGGCTCTCCGTCGTCGTCAACAAGAACGTGACTTGGCTCAACTGCATCACGCCGGCCGAGCTGAAGAAGATCTGGGACAAGGGCTCGAAGGTGGACAACTGGAACCAGGTCCGCCCGAGCTTCCCGGATGTCCCGCTGAAGCTCTTCGGGGCGGGAACCGACTCCGGCACCTTCGACTTCTTCACCGAGAAGATCAACGGCAAGGCGAAGCAGAGCCGGTCGGATTACACGGCGAGCGAGGACGACAACGTGCTGGTTCGCGGGGTCGAGGGCGAACGCGGCGCGATGGGCTACTTCGGCTACTCGTACTACGTCGAGAACAAGAGCCGGCTGAAGCTGCTCAGGATCCACAACGGCACGTCGTGCGTCGCACCGAGCATCGCGAGCGTCCAGGCAGGTACGTACAGGCCGCTCTCGAGGCCGCTCTTCATCTACGCGAAGAAGACGTCCTTCAACCGCGGCGTGGTGCGGGCGTTCATCAGGTTCATCATCCTCAACGAGCGCTCGATCGCACGGACGGCGCGCTTCGTCGCGCTGACCAAGCGTCAGCTCGCGAAGGCGAAGCGGCAGTACAACGCAGCAGTCAACAACCGCTAGGACAGACGGGAGGGCTCACCGAACCACGTGGCGACGAGTGAGCTCTCCCCTGCTGTTCCGCAGCTGAAAGCGGTACGCAGGCGCTGGGGCGAGGATGTCATCAAGGGACTCCTCGCCCTATGCGCCCTCGTGTCCGTGGCGACGACGGTCGGCATCGTCATAGCGCTCTTCCTCCCGGCGATCGAGTTCTTTCGCGAGGTATCCCTGTGGGACTACCTCACGGGAACCGAGTGGACGGCGCTGTTCAGCGAGCCGAGCTTCGGCGTCCTGCCGCTCGTGGCGGGAACGGTGCTCGTCACGCTCGTCGCGGTTCTCGTGTGTGCACCCCTCGGGCTCGGAGCGGCCATCTACCTCAGCGAGTACGCGAATGAGCGCGCCCGCAGCATCCTCAAGCCGACGCTCGAGGTGCTGGCAGGGATCCCGACCGTGGTCTTCGGCTACTTCGCGCTCACCTTCGTCACTCCGCTGCTCCAGGACGTCGGCTTCAAAGTCGGGCCGTTCAGTGCCCTGAGCGCGGCCATCGTCATGGGCATCATGCTGATCCCGACCGTGGCTTCGGTCTCCGAGGACGCGATGTCGGCGGTTCCCCGCGACCTGCGCCAGGGTGCCTATGCCCTCGGCTCGACACGCATGCAGGTCTCGACCCGGATCGTCGTCCCGGCCGCGATCTCGGGGATCATCGCCTCCTTCGTGCTGGCGATCTCGCGCGCGGTGGGCGAGACGATGATCGTTCTCATCGCAGCCGGAGGCCAGCCAAACCTGACGCTCAACCCGACAGAAGCCGTGCAGACGATGACCGCGTTCATCGCGGCGACCGCCCAGGGTGACGTCGCAACGGGGACGATCGCCTACAAGACGATCTTCGCCGTCGGCGCGACGCTGTTCGTCATGACGCTGGTGATGAACATGATCTCGATCCGCCTCGTCCGGCGATACAGGGAGATATACGAGTGAGCTCGATGCCTGGCGCCCTGGGCGGAGGGGGGACCCGTCGCCGCGGCTATCTGAGCGGGCTCGTGTTCCACGGGTTCCTGCTCTTCTCGCTCGCGATCGGCATCGTCACGCTCGGCGCGCTGCTCGTCACGATCCTCCTCGAGGGCTGGCAGTACGTGGACGCCGTCCTGCTCTTCGAGCCGCCGTCGGCCGATCCCGCGATCGCCGGCGCGAAGCCCGCGATCCTGGCGACGATCTTCCTCGGCGTCCTGCTGATCCTGTTCACCGTCCCCATCGGGGTCGGCACCGCCGTCTATCTCGAGGAGTACGCGGACCGAGAGCGTTGGTACAACCGCTGGCTCGAGATCAACATCCAGAACCTGGCAGCCGTTCCGTCGATCGTCTACGGGATCCTCGGGCTCGCGTTCCTCGTCCGCGGCCTCGGCCTGGGCCGCGTGTTGCTTGCCGGCGCGTTCATCTTGACGCTGCTCGTTCTGCCGACCGTGATCATCGCCGCCCGCGAGGCGATCCGGGCCGTGCCCGGCTCGATCCGTGAGGGCGCGTACGCACTCGGCGCGACGAAGTGGCAGGTGGTCTGGCGCCAGGTGCTTCCCGGAGCCGCTCCAGGGATCGCGACGGGGTCGATCCTTGCGCTCTCCCGGGCCCTCGGGGAGACTGCCCCGCTGCTCCTCGTCGGCGCTCTGACCTATGTCTCGTTCAACCCGACGCTGCTCGGCGATTTCACAGCGCTTCCTGTGCAGATCTTCCAGTACATCTCCCGGCCGCAAGAGGAGTTCAGGGGGGTCGCTGCAGGGGCGATCATCGTCCTGCTCGTGATCCTGCTGACGCTGAACTCCGTTGCGATCTGGGTTCGCAATCACTACCAGAGAAAGTGGTGAGCATGGCCGAGACCACGAACCCACCTGGCACAATCGCCGAGGTGAGCCTCGAGAACCTCGTCCAGCGCGACGACCGCCGGCAGCCCGCCCGCGGAGCGCGACAGGTCGTCTTCGACGTCAAGGACCTGAGCGTCTCGTACGACGGCCAGCCCGCGCTCAAGGACGTCTCGCTCGAGATCTACCGGAACTACGTGACCGCCTTCATCGGCCCGTCCGGCTGCGGGAAGAGCACGTTCATCCGTTGCTTCAATCATCTGAACGCCCTCATTACCGGAGCGAAGATCGACGGGAAGATCCTTTACCACGACCAGGATCTCTACGGGCCCGAGGTCGACGCCGTGGAGGTGCGGAAGCGGATCGGGATGGTCTTCCAGAAGCCGAACCCGTTCCCCAAGTCGATCTACGACAACGTCGCCTTCGGGCCGCGGGTGCTCGGAATGACGGACAACCTCGACGACCGCGTGGAGAAGGCGCTGCACCAGGCGGCGCTCTGGGACGAGGTCGGTCACCGGTTGAAGAAGAGCGCGCTCAGCCTGTCCGGCGGCCAGCAGCAGCGGCTCTGCATCGCGCGCTGTCTCGCCGTCGAGCCGGAAGTGATCCTGATGGACGAGCCGGCTTCGGCGCTCGATCCGATCGCGACCACTCGGATCGAGGATCTGATGCACCAGTTGAAGGAGGAGTACACGATCGTCGTCGTCACGCACAACATGCAGCAGGCCGCGCGAGTCGCGGACATGACCGCGTTCTTCAGCATCGAGCGTGGCGAGGAGGGCGAGCGGTCGGGAATCCTCGTCGAGTACGACTCGACGGACAAGATCTTCACTCAGCCGAGCGACAAGCGGACCGAGGACTACGTCACCGGGCGCTTCGGATGAGTCGGATGAGGGTCACGCTTCAGGTCGAGCTCGACACGATCCAGGCGAACCTCGTCGAGGAAGGCGAGCTCGTCCTGCGGGCGCTTCGAGGCGCGATGGAGGCGCTCGAGCAGCGCGATCCAGAGCTCGCCGACGAGGTGATCGCCTTCGACGACGAGGTCGACCGGCAGTACGAGGGCATCCAGGAAGCAATCGCCTCGCTGCTCGCCCGCCAGGCGCCCGCCGCCGGGGACCTGCGGCTCGTGCTCGGGATGCTGCACACGAACTTGCACCTCGAGCGCGCGGCCGACTACTGCGTGACGATCGCGAAGCTGACGAAGCTCGTGTACGGAATCTCGCCGGATCCCAAGCTGATCGAGGCATTCCACGAGATGGGCGTGCGCGACGAGGAGATGATCCGTGCCGCGCTCGATTCGTTCGTGGAACGGGACCTGGCTGCGGCCGAGACCCTCGTCGATCTCGACGAGCTCGTCGATCGCGGCAACCGCCGGGTCGTCCAGCACGTGCTCGCGCTCGGGAGCAACCCCGAGCCTCCGTGAGTGGGGCCTCCGCATGATCATCGTCTCGCGCTGCCTCGAGCGGATCGGCGACCACGCCGTCGACATCGGCGAGCAGACCGCGTATCTCGTCACCGGCGAGTTCCGCGAGTTCACGGACGCGTCGCACGTCGAGGACGACGACTCGTCCTCGAACAACTAAGTCCGAGCGCGTCCCTAGAATCCGCGCGTGCGCATAGCCCTGGTTCCTCGCACGACCGAGTTCTACGACCTGTTCACCCGTGCGGCGGAGAACGGATTGGATACCGCGCGCCTGGTCGAGCGGCGCTTCCGCGAGTTCTCGGAGCAGGGAGTGCGCCAGGCCGACGTCAAAGCGCTCGAGCACAAGGGCGACGAGCTGACCCGTGAGCTGATCGAGCTGCTCAACACGCAGTACATCACTCCGTTCGACCGGGAGGACATCTACGAGCTGGCCACGGCGCTCGACGATGTCGTCGACCACATCGAGAACGCGTCAGATCTGCTCGGCCTCTACAAGGTCCAGAAGACCCGGGAGGAGGCGATCGAACAATGCCGCGTGCTCGTCCTCGCAGTCGAGCACCTGGTGAAGGGTGTGGCCGAGCTACGGAATCTCACGCGCGTCCGCCAGCACCTCCTCGCGGTGAAGCAGCTCGAGGACGAAGGCGACCGGATCGTGCGCGGCGCCATCGCCGGCCTCTTCGAGGACGGCGGCGCTGACCCGCTCACGGTCATCCGCTGGAAGGACATCTTCGAGGCCCTCGAGGAAGCGCTCGACGCCTGCGAGACCGCGGCCGACCTCGTCGGCAACATCGTCGTCAAGAACGTGTAGGCGTGGAAGACTTCACGCTCGTCGCCGTCGTTGCGGTCGCATTGTTCTTCGACTTCACGAACGGGTTTCACGACACGGCGAACGCGATCGCCACGAGCGTGTCGACCCGCGCGCTCTCGCCGCGAGCAGCCGTCCTCAGCGCTGCAGTCCTGAACTTCGCCGGCGCGTTTGTCTTTCTCCAGGTGGCCGCCACGGTCGCGACGGGAATCGTCAACCCCGAGGTCATCACCCTCGACGTCGTGCTCGCCGGGCTCGTCGGGGCGATCACCTGGAACCTGATCACGTGGTACCTCGCACTACCCTCGAGCTCGAGCCACGCGCTGATCGGCGGCATTCTCGGCTCCGCGATCGCCGCGAACGGATTCGACGTCGTCAACTGGGAGGGGCTCTGGGACAAGGTGCTGATCCCCTCCCTGCTGGCCCCAGTGCTCGGGTTGATCGGGGCAGCGGCGCTGATGACGGTCATTCTGTGGATCATTCGCAAGCGTGCGCCCGGGATCGTCAACCGAGCCTTCCGGCGGCTCCAGCTCGTGTCGGGCGGCTTCGTCGCGTTCACGCACGGAACGAACGACGCACAGAAGACGATGGGGATCATCACGCTCGCGCTGATCTCGTCAGGGCATCTCGAGGCCGAGCCGTTTCACGTGCCGACCTGGGTGATCGTCTGCGCCGCGATCGCGATGGCTGCGGGGACGTACGCCGGCGGCTGGCGAATCATCAAGACGCTTGGGACGCGCGTCGCGAAGCTCGACCCGCCGCAGGGGTTCTCAGCGCAGACGTCAACCGCGGTCATTCTCTGGATAACGGCTCGCTACGGGTTCCCGGTCTCCACGACACACACGATCTCGGGCTCGGTCCTCGGCGCCGGTGCCAGCACCAGGCTCTCGGCGGTTCGCTGGGGCGTCGCCGGGAACATCGTTTTGGCGTGGATCCTCACAATCCCGTGCGCCGCTGCGGTAGGAGCATTGATGGAGACGATGACGCGCCTTCCGGGCGGCGTGGTCATCGTCCTCGCCCTCGCAACGATGATTGCTGCTTCAGCCTTTGTCGGCCGCAATCTGGAGGCGCGGAGGATCCGAGCGGCGATGGCAACCGCCTAGCCCAACACCAACACCTAAGCTCAACACTCCTTAACAGAGGCGCAAAGCGCGGTTAAACGGCCTGCGCGCATAGTCAGAGCATGCAATTCCGAGGGCGGCGAGAAACCCTCGCGCCCGCTGCGGCGCTACTCGTCGCTGCGGTTGCCGGGGGTGCCGTCGCACTCGGCGGCGCCAAGTTGACGGGATATGCGGAGGCGACGACGACTGTCCGGGAAGTGATCAGGGACTCCGCTTCGGGTCAGTCGCAGGTCGCCTCCCAATCCCGCCCCCAGAGCGCCCTCTCGATCGGTGACATCTACAGCCGGGCGGCGCCGGGCGTCGTTCAGATCACGACCACGAACAAGGTCGAGGGTCGGAGCGATCCGTTCAACGGCTTCGACGTGCCTGACGAGACCCAGCGCGCGCTCGGCTCCGGCTTCGTCATCGACAAAGCCGGCTACATCGTCACGAACTTCCACGTCATCGAGAACGCCGACACAGTCGAGGTCAGCTTCTCGAACAACGACTCGATGAAGGCCAAGATCGTCGGCAAGGATCCCTCCACCGACATCGCGCTGCTCAAGGTCGACGTGAGCTCGCGAGCGCTGCGGCCGCTGCCGCTCGGTGACTCGGCCGCGATCCGCGTCGGCGACGACGTGCTGGCGATCGGCAATCCCTTCGGCCTCGAGCGCAGCGCCACCCGAGGCATCGTGAGCGCTGTCCAGCGCCCGCTTCGTGCGCGGAGCGGCTTCACGATCGACCACGCCATCCAGACCGATGCCGCGTTGAATCACGGGAACTCGGGCGGTCCGCTGATGAGCGCGCAGGGTCAGGTGATCGGGGTCAACTCGGCGATCGAGACCGGCGGTGCCAATGGACAGGGCAACGTGGGCATCGGGTTCGCCGTCCCGATCGGCACCGTCCGGGACGTCGTGGCACAGCTCAAGGAGAAAGGCCGGGTCGACCACTCGTTCCTGGGCATCGAGGCGCGCCCGGTGGCGGCGAGCATGGCCAAGGTTTTCAGGCTCCCGGTGAGCAAGGGGCTCATCGTCGAGCGTGTTCTTCCCGACAGCGGCGCGTCAGACGCGGGTCTGCTAGGGGGCAAGACCCGCGTCGTCGTCGCCGGTGAGAGCTACATGGTCGGCGGCGACATCGTCGTCAAGGCCGACGGAGCCGACCTCACGTCGAACGAGCGGCTGCGCGAGATCGTTGCCGGCAAGGAGCCGGGCGATCGACTGAAGCTCGAGATCTTCCGCGGCGAGGACCGCAAGACGATCGACATCAAGCTTGGGCGGCAACCTCCCTCTCCCCAGGGATGAGCGGCCCAGAAAGCGTCCCCCGCCAACCCGGCGCTCAACCCCCGGCGGGGGGCGCCCTCTTCTTTGACGACAGGTCCCAGGTGCCAGGCACCGGGACCTGTCGGATTAGGCCTCGACCGCGACCGGCCTGGCTTTCTCGGCCGCCGCTTTGAGGCCCTCGCCGAACGTCGGATACACGTGGTGCATCCAGATGATGTCGTCGACGGTCGCGCCGAGCTTCATCGCCAGCGAGAACCCCTGGACGATGTCGCCCGCGTTCCGCGCCACGACGTGGATACCGCGGATCCGTCGCGACTCCCGCTCGAAGACGAGCTTGTAGAGGATGTGCTCTGCCTCGATGAACTGCGCGCGCTGGACGCCGTCGTGCTCGGACGTCTCGAACTCGAGCCCCTCGGCTTGCGCGTCCTGCTCGGTCAGGCCGACCCCCGCCACCTCGGGATCCGTGAAGATCGAGGTCGGTAGCACCGAGTAGTCGGCGGCGGGCGCGTCGTCCGTGAACATGTCGTCCACGGCGAGGCGCGCCTGGTACTGGGCGATCGGCGTCAGTTGTGCCAGCCCGGTCACGTCGCCGGCGGCCCAGATCCCCTCGACCGAGGTGCGGAGGTGCTCGTCGACGACGATCCCGGCCTTGTGGCGCTCGATTCCGATCCGCTCGAGGTTGAGCGCCTCGACGTTCGGCACCCGTCCCGAGGCCAAGAGGACGTGGGTCACGCGCACCTCGCGTGAGCCGTCGCCCTCCTTCGGGACGATCGTGGCCGCGACTTCCTCTCCGCGCTTCTCGACCCGCTGGACGCGCGAGCTCATGACGAGCTCGATGCCCTCGTCCCGCAGCGCGCCGGCCAGCTCGTCGGCGGCCTGCTCGTCGGTGCGCGGGGCGAGGTGGTCACGGGAATGCACGACGGTCACCTGCGAGCCGAAGCGTGAGAACGCCTGGCCGAGCTCGAGCCCCACGGGCCCGCCGCCGACGACGAGCAGCGACTCGGGCAGCTCGGTCAGCTCGAGCGCCGAGACGTGGTCGATCCAGTCGATGTCGTCGATGCCCTCGATCGGCGGGATCGCAGTCCGCGAGCCGGTCGCGATCAGGATCCGCTCGGCCGCCAGCTCCTCGTCGTCCACCCGCACGGTGTCTGCGGCCACGAGCTCGGCCTCGCCGTCGTAGGTGTCGTAGCCCTGCTCACGGAGCTGCTTCACCCATTCCTCCTGGGGCTTCTTCAGTGCGTCCTTGCGTGCCTTGACGCGGGCGAGGTCGACGCGGGCGGGCCCGACATCGATGCCGACGACGGGCGCGAGACGGTTGATGTCGTGAACGAGCTCGGCGACGACGAGGTAGGCCTTGGTCGGCTTGCAGGCCACGTTCGGGCAGCTGCCGCCCCAGCGCGTGCTCTCGATCAGCGCAACCTTGGCGCCGTGCTCCTGCGCCGCCTTCTGGGCTCCTGCCCGTGCGGCTGAGCCCGCTCCGAGCACGATCAGGTCGTACGAGTCCGCCGGCATCGCGCCTCCTTTTGGTCGTCGTCTAAGGCGGAGGCTAGCCTTGCTGCGTGCCGATCGAGGCGCACTTCGGAGAGAGCACTCCCTGGTCGGTCGGCGTCGAGGAGGAGCTGATGGTGCTCGACGGCGAGACGCTCGCTCTGTCCCCGCGCGCCGCGGAGCTGATCGAGGCCAGCGAGGACACCGAGCATGCCGGGCTCTTCAAGAGCGAGCTCTTCGCATCGGCGCTCGAGCTGAACTCGGGTGTGTGCGAGAGCGCCGGGGACACGCGGGACGTGATCGCCGAGCTCCGCCGTCTTGGGGTGCAGCTGGCGAAGGAGCGTGGTCTCGAGCTCGCAGCGGCCGGCACGCATCCGTTCAGCCGGCCCAAGGATCAGGAGATCGTCGACGAGGCGCGCTACACCGAGTTCGTCAACTACGCCGGGATCTCCGCGCGGCGCCAGGGTGTGAGCGGCCTGCACGTGCACGTCGGCATGCCGAGCGCCGAGGCCTGCTTCCACGCCCTCGAGGCAACGCTCCCCTGGCTGCCGGTGATCCTCGCCATGTCGGTGAACTCGCCGTTCCTCGCCGGGGAAGAGACGGGCCTGGCGTCGAACCGGGCCGAAGTGCTCGCCCAGCTCCCGCGGAGCGGCGCGTTGCCCGCTTTCCGCTCCTACGAGGAGTGGGAGACGTTCATCGACCGGTTCGTGCGGATGGGAATCGCCGCCGACTACACCCGCTTTTGGTGGGACGTGCGCCCGCACCCCAAGTTCGGGACGCTGGAGGTGCGGATGCCCGACCAGCCCACGAGCCTCGCCGTCACCGGTGCGTTCACCGCGCTCCTCCAGGCGCTCGCCGTGACCGTACTGGAGGGCGATCCGCCCCCGTACGACCCGCCGAATCGCGGCCTCTACCAGCAGAACCGGTGGGGAGCGCTTCGCTTCGGCCTCGAGGCGGAGCTCTTCCATCCGAACGGCGAGCGGGTCTCCAAGGCGTCGGAGCTGGCGGCGGAGCTGATCGAGCTCGTGAGACCGGCCGCCGAGCGCCTCGGATCCGCCGAGCTGCTCGCCGGGTTCGATCTGAGCACGACTGAGGGCGAGCGGCAGCTCCAGGCTCGCCGCGACGGAGGCTTGAAGGCCGTCTGCGCCGACCTCGTACGAGCGAACGCTAAGCTCGAGCTGAGTGACGCAGACCGAGACGTTTCAGATGAGCGGGATCCGCTGCGAGCGCTGCGTCGGCCGCCTCGCGGGCGCCCTCCGAGGACACGACGGCCTCGAGTTCGCGAACGCGAACCTGATGGGCGAAGTCATCCTCTCGTGGGACGACGACAAGACCAGCCGCGAGGCGCTGCTGGCGGAAATGGCCCGCGTGGGTTTTCACCCCATGGCCACTCCCGCCCTTCCGGCGAACTAGTCCTTCGTGTGCTCGTACCGGTCGCCGAGTAGCGCCGGCGACTCTTCCGGCACGCCCTGATCGGTCTCGCCGCCCAACTGCTCGCGGGCCTGGGCGCGGTCCTGCTCCGCGGGCGTGATCTCGTCGTAGCCCTCGGTCGCCGGAGCCTCCGCGTCTTCCGCCAGGCCGTAGTGCAGTGCGATCGCGGTCTCGTCGACCTCGCCGTCGATCTTGGGCGAGTCGCAGAAGATGTCCTTCGTGACGGTCATGCGCACCACCTGCTCACCCTCGTCCACCTCGGCGAACGTGCGTGGCAGCGCGTGCTTCGACTTGCGGATCGTTCCCTGCTCGACGATCAGGTTGTCGCCGTGCGTGTCGACGACTTTGCCGACCTTCTCGTCCTCGATCGTAACGACGTCATAGCCTTCCATCGGGCCTCCCTTATTGCTTGCACGGGTGCTCTACCCGTTCGCAAAGCGGGTCAACCATCGGGAATAGGTCACGTCCGACTTACGTTTGTGGTTGCTAGGGTCGCCGGGAAATGAGCGAGACGGAAAGCGAGGCCCGGCGGCTGGCAGACGACGCGCGTGAGCGTGTCCGTTTCGAGGAGGAAGCTCTTGACCTTGCTGACCAGGTGTACCGGGTGGCCCGGGGGCTCGTGAGCTCGAAGGAAGAGGCGGAAGACCTCGTGCAGGACACCTACGCACGCGCTTTCCGGAGCTGGCGATCCTTCACGCCGGGCACCAATCTCCGCGCCTGGCTCCTCCGGATCCTGACCAACCTGAACATCGATCGCGGACGGCGTGTACAGCGCTCGCCCGACATGCAGTCGCTCGAGGAGCGTGACTACTACCTCTACGACCGCCTGGAGGCGACGTCCGGGGAGAAGGACGAGGAGCGCGTCATCGAGCGCCTCTCGCAGGACGACATCGTCGACGCCCTCGCCGAGGTGCCGCACGACTTCCGCGACGTGGTCGTCCTCGTCGACATCGGCGACTTCTCGTATGCCGACGCGGCGCAGATCCTCGACATTCCGGTCGGGACCGTCATGTCACGTTTGCATCGTGGTCGGCGTATCCTGAAGAAGGAACTGGCGGATGTGGCGGTGAAAGACTGATGTCGATCGATCCGTGCGACTGGTGCGAGGAGGTTCTCCAACCCTTCCTCGACCGCGAGCTGACCGATACCGAGATGCGCGAGGCGGAGGGACACCTCGAGGAGTGCGCCTACTGCCGCAAGCGGTACAAGTTCGAGCAGAGCCTCAGGCGCTACGTGCGCCAGGTCGTCGAGCCGATGCCGCTCGAGATGAAGGCGCGCCTCTCGAACCTGCGCCTAGAGCTCTAGAGACGCGCGGGCCCGACCACCACGACCAGGCGCTTCGGGTTCCCGCGGCCCGGTAGCGGCTTCGCGGCGACCTGAAGCTCGTCGGCGAGCCGTTCGGCGATGCGCTCGCCGCCCGTGTGGAAGTAGACAGCTGTCTCCGGGTAGTCGAACCGATCGGCACGCGACACGCGCTCGATGCGGTAGGCCTTCGAGCCGATCCGGTCGGCGATCCGGCGCGTGTAGTTGATGTCGCCGCCTCCGTTCAGGACGTCGACGGAGATCTTCCAGGTCGCCGGCAGGCCGACCAGCGCGGGGTCTGTTCTCTGCGGGCTTGATCCGCGGACGAACCCGGGCAAGAGGAGCGCTGCCGCAACAGTGGCCGCGACGACGGCCAGCCCCACCCCGAAGGCGGTCTTGCTCTTCGCGTCCGTGAGAGTCGGGCGCGGCAACACGGGCAGCCCTGCGAGCTGGCGGGCCTCCCTGCGGCTGATGCCCAGCGCGGTCGAGTAGAGGAGGAGCGCCGTGACCGCAGCCTCGCTCGACTCGAAGCGGTAGAGGCGGCCCTCCTCGAGCCAGGAGACCTCGTCGGCCGTCAGCTTCGCGAGCTTCGCGGCGCGCTCGACCGTCAGCTGGCGGCGCAGGCGTGCGGCCGCAAGCGGGGGTCTCTCAACTCTTCCTTTGAGTTCGGTGGCGAGCTCCACGATGGATCCTCACTCTTCGCCGGTCGGCGGCTTGAACCTCTCTGGGAGTTCATCGGCAAAGTCGACGTCTCCTGGAGGGTCGAGGTCGTCACAGGGAACGAGCAGCCCGGGAAGCTCGCGGGCGCCCTCGTCGGGGATCCGCTCCCAGACGGGGCGGGCGAGCAGCACCGGATGGAGCCGCTGACCTCCATAGGTGGCCGCGACGACCTCGGCAGCGCTCTCGCGCCAGACCTCGATCACGCGGTCGATCGCCTCGGGCGAGAGGTCCGGCCCGTCCGCCAGGACGACGACGGCCGCCTGCACCTCCGGAGGCAACTCGCGCAAGCCGCAGCGAAGCGATGCGCCGGCCCCACGTTCCCACTCCGGGCACGGCACGACCCTGGCTTCCGTCTCGACCTCATGCGCGCCCGTGACGACGACGACATCGCCGACCGAGCTCTCGCGCACGCGCGCGAGCACCTCGTCGAGCAGCACCCGTTGCTTCGGAGAACCGAAGCGCTTCGACGCGCCGGCGGCGAGGATGACTGCGGTTACGTCAGGAGCAGCCGTGGAGCTGTCGCGAGGGTCGGTTCGTCAGGAGGTTTCGACCTTGACGGTCTCGATCACCACGGGCTCGGTCGGCTGCTCGTCCGGCCCGCCCAGCTTGCCGATCTTCTCGACGACGTCGAGACCCTCGACGACCTTTCCGAGCACCGCGTAGTCCGGCCCCAGGCCCGAGTCTTCGGCGGTGACGACGAAGAATTGGCTGCCAGACGTGCCTGCGGGCTCGGCCGGGCTCTTCGCCATGGCGACGACGCCTTTCGTGTACTGCGCGTCGTCGGGAGGGACGTCGACCGTCGAGTATCCAGGCCCGCCCGTTCCCGTGCCGGTCGGGTCGCCGCCCTGGATGACGAAGCCCGGGACGATCCGATGGAACTTGGTTCCGTTGAAGAACTCTTTGTTCGCCAGGCTCACGAACGACGCCGACGTGCACGGCGCGGTCTCGCGGTCGAGCTCGATCGTGAAGGCGCCCTTGTTCGTCTGCATGACCAGACGGTAGGTCTTGCCCTCTTCGAGCTCCGCTAGTTGAGCGTCTCCTTGCACGTCGCAGTCGGATTGTTGCGCGTTGCCGCCGTCGCTGCTGTCGTCACCGCCGCACCCTGCGAGCGCAGCGACCAGGAGGAGGAGCAGCACGCGCCTCACGAGACGGCCTCCACGGCCCGTCGCACCAGCGTGCGCGCGACTTCGACCTTGTACGCCGTGCCCGGCAGCGGCGTGGCCTCCTCGAGGGCGTCTGGGGACTCGAGGGCCCAGGGAATGGGCGCAACGCCGGCCAATGCGAGCTGGACGCCGTCGTCGAATCGAGCTGCGGCCACCCCGACGATCGCGAACGAGAACCGCCGCCGGTCCATCGCCTTGAGGTACGTGCTTGCCTCCGGCCGCGGCACGTCCAGCTCGAGAATCAGCTCGTCGGGCTCGATCGTCGTCACCTCCCGATTGTCGTCTGTCGGGAGCCGGTAGAGGTCGGCAACCGTCAACTCGCGACGCGTCGTGCGCACGGTGGCGCCCAGTGCGAGCAGCGTTGCCGCGAGGTCCGACGGGTGCGCGGAGGCGCACCGCTCGTTGCCGAAGATCGCGTGCTCACGGTGCTCGCCCTGACGTGCGTGGCAGCGATCGCCGCCGTGCAGGTAGCACGGGAAGTTGAGCCGCCAGTACCAGCAGCGCGTCGCCTGGAGCAGGTTGCCGCCGATCGTGCCCATCGAGCGGAGCTGGGGCGAGGCGGCGAGGGAACAGGCCTCTCGCAGCGCCTGGGGGATTCCGGGGTCGACCTCGAGCTCGGCGAGCGTCGTACCGGCGCCGATGCGGGTCCCGTCGATCCCGCGCGGCACGACGTCGCGGATCGCGACCAGCGTTTCCGCGTTCACGAGACCGTCCCGGATGAGCGGGACGAGCTCGGTCCCGCCTGCGAGCGCGACCGATCCGTTGCCGAGCGCAGCCGTCGCCGCCTCGGCGCTCTCAGGACGCTGGAGCTGCAACCTTCTCCTCCTGCCGCTCGCGCGCCTCGCGCAGAGCCCGCAGCATCTCCTCTCGGGAGATCGGAAGCGAGCGCACGTCGGCGCCCGTCGCGTCGCGAATGGCGTTGGCGATCGCGGCGGCAATCGGGACGATCGGCGGCTCGCCCAGTCCTTTCGAGCCGAGATTGGTCAGGTGCTCGTCGGGGATGTCGAGGAGCTCGGTCACGATCTCGGGCGGAACGTCGGCGATCGTCGGCAGCCTGATACGCGTCGAGGCTCTGCGTGAGGATCGTCCCGGTCTGCGGGTCGAGCAGCCGCTCCTCCGAAAGCGTGTGGCCGATGCCCTGGATGATCCCGCCTTCGACCTGACTCGAGGCGCCCAGCGGGTTGATCACGCGGCCGACGTCGTGGATCGCGGCCACCCGGTCGACCTGCACCTCGCCGGTCTCGGTGTCCACGGAGACCTCGACGACCTGGACGCCGAAGGTCAGCACTTGCATCCCGGCCGGGTTCGGCCCGCGCGCGCCCTTGCCCAGGATCTGGGCGTCGTCCAGCAGCCCGACGACCTCGGCCACCGGCCACGAACCGCCGTCCGACGAGACGACCTGGCCGTTCTTCAGCGACAGGACGCGCTGCTCCTTGTCGTAGCGCTGAGCCGCGATCTCGAGGATCTGGCTTCCTGCGTCTGCGGCCGCGGCGCGCACGGCCGGGCCCATCGACGGGGTCGTGGACGAGCCGGCCGAGATCGACGCGTAAGGCCCGCGGGCGGAGTCGCCGAGGACGAAGTCGACGCTGTCGAGCGGCAGCCCCAGCTCCTCGGCGGCGATCTGCGCCATCGCCGTCGCCGTGCCGGTCCCGATGTCCTGCATCGCCGTGATCACGGTCGCCCGTCCGTCCGCGCCGAGTCGCACCCAGGCGTAGGACGGCGGCCCGCCTCCGCCGTACCAGACCTGGCTGGCCAGGCCGACGCCGCGCTTCCAGGCGCCCTCGCTCCGCGCGCGAACCTCGTGCCGCCGCTCCCAGTGCGGCTCCGCGCGCTTGTAGCACTCCATCAGCCTCTTGGAGGAGTAGGGCCGGTCGTCGTCGGCGTGCGAGTAGTTCAAGCGGCGCACCTCGAGGGGGTCGAGGTCGAGCTTGGCCGCAAGCTCGTCGAGTAGGCACTCGAGGCCGAACGTGCCCTCGACGAACCCCGGTGCCCGGAAGGCGCGCATCGGCGGCGTGTTGATCTTCGCGCCGTACGTGACCGTCTCGACGTTGTCGCAGGCGTAGAGCATCTGCATCGGGCCCTCGGTGGTCGCGGTCCAGCCGGACCAGCCGACGGCATTCACGAACTCGCCGGACAGCGCGACGAGCGTGCCGTCGGAGCGGGCGCCCGCCTTGAGGCGCTGGATCGTCGCGTTGCGATTGCCGGTTGCCTGGTTCTCCTCGCGCCGCGTCAGCGCACAGCGGACGGGCCGGCCGGTCCTGCGCGCGAGCTCGGCCGCGATGAACGTGTGGTCGCCGGCGCCGTTCTTCGACCCGAAGCCGCCGCCCATGAACTCGCAGACGACGCGAACCTTGTCGGGCGGCAGGCCCAGTTGCTCGGCGACCTCGTCGCGCACACCCCAGATGAACTGGGTCGAGATGTAGACGTCCAGGCGGTCGCCCTGCCACTCGCAGACCGTCTGGTGGGTCTCCATCGAGTTGTGGAGGACGGTCTGGGTGCGGAACTCGGCCTCGACGACGGCATCGGCTTCGGCGAAGCCGCGCTCGACGTCGCCGCGCTCGTACCTTCTTGGCTCGATCAGCAGCTGCTTGCGGCCAACGGCCTCGTCGGGGTCGAGGACGGGCTCGAGAACGTCCCAGTCGACCTCGATCAGCGCGACCGCGTCACGGGCCGCGTCGAAGGTGTCCGCTGCGACCGCTGCCACGGCCACGCCGGGGTAGCCCGCCTCGTCGACGAGCACGTCCAGGTCGTCCGGCCCGATCGCGGCGCGCACACCCGGGGCTGCGAGCGCGCGGGAGAGGTCGATGCTCTTCACGCGCGCGTACGCGTGCGGGGAGCGGAGGACCGCCGTGTGCAGCATTCCCGGCAACTGGACGTCTGCCGTGTAGCGAGCTTCGCCTCGCGCACGCTGCGGGCCCGTGATGCGCGGAGTGGGACGGCCGACGACTTCGCCGGGCCCGGCCGGCCACTGGTCGAGCGCGTCCTCCTCGACCACGAGCCACACGTCCTCGTAGCGGCCTTCGACCTCCTTCTCGGTCTTGATCAGTCGCGCCATGTGACGATCGCCTCCTCGATCTTTGGATACGCGCCGCAGCGGCAGAGGTTGCCCGCCATCTGGTGACGGATCTGCTCACGGGTCGGCTCGGGATTCGCCTCGACGAGCGCCGAGGCGGAGACGATCTGGCCGGGCGTGCAGAAGCCGCACTGCAGGGCGTCGGCGCGCACGAACGAGTCGACGAGCGGATGGTCGCGCAGGCCCTCGATCGTCGTCACGTCTTGCCCCTCCACGGTGTGGACGAGCGTGATGCACGACAGCGTCGGCACGCCGTCGACCAGCACGGTGCACGCTCCGCAGTGCCCCTCGTTGCACCCGATCTTCGTCCCGGTCAGGCCGAGGGCGTCGCGCAGCGTCTCCGCCAGCGACCGGCCGACCGGAGCCTCGAGCGAGTACGACCCCCCGTTGACGACGAGCTCCACTACGCCCCGGACGTTACCGCCAGGATGTCCGCAAGGTGGATGAGAGCGAACGTTGCCCGATTCGCGGGCACGCGGTCCTCGTCGTCGAGCTCGGGCAACGAGCGCCAGAGCTGGCGCGCGGTCAGGAGCAGCTCCCGGATCCGCTCGAGATCCTCCGGAGCCTGGCCGTCGCGGTCGTTGCAGGCGTTCAGCGCGAGCCCGATGACCCCGACCGTGTCCGGCTGCCTCGTCCACAGCAGCGGCGTCGCCATCGACAGGTACTGGTGGATCCGGGCGAGTGCCATGGACTGCGTGAAGGTGCCCCCGCCGATGGGCCCAGACGGCTCGAGCGGAGCCTCGCCGTCCGCGATCCGGTTCGCGTTGCCCGCGAGCATCATCCGCAGCTGGCCCTCGTCGAAGCCCGCGAGCTTCGCCGTGCGGAGGGCGATCAGCAGCGAGCTCGGCTGGCGGCCGTACGGGTAATCCGAGGCGTACAGGACCTGTTCGGGCGAGACCTGGTGGTAGAAGCTCAGCAGGTCGACGGGGCTCCAGACGGAGGTGTCGAAGAAGACCCCGGCCCTGCCTCCGAAGCGACCGCCGAAACCTGAGAGGTCGGCGATTCCCGCGTGGGCGATGATCAGCTGGGCGTCCGGGTAGGCGTCGACGAGGCGCGCGAGGTGGTCGGCGATCGGCGGCAGCCCGCGGCCGCCGTGAATCAGGATCGGAATGCGACGCTCGGCGGCAAGCGCGAAGACGGGCGCCAGCCGCTCGTCGTTCAGCAGGAAGCGCTGCGCACGAGGGTGCAGCTTGATCCCGCGCGCGCCCAGGTCGAGACAGCGTTCGGCCTCGCCGATGGGGTCTTCCGTCAGGTCGAGCCGCACGAACGGGATGAAGCGGCCCTCGGAGCGCTTGCCGTGCTCGAGGGTCCGGTCGTTCGGAGCGCGGAACCCCGGGTGCCGGTCGGGCTCGTCCATGCAGAACATGAAGCCGCGCGAGATCCCGAAGCGGTCGAAGATCCGCTCGAGCTCCTCGTAGACGCCGCTGAACCCGTCGATGTCGTTCCCGAGATGGACGTGGGCATCGAAGATCTCGGCGTTTTCGGGCAGCTCGGACCGGAGCTCTTCCTCGTAGCTGCCCAGCAGCTCCAGGGCACGATCGAACGCCTCGTCCACTGCGATTGAGTCTAGTCGCGCGCCGGTCCGCGTTCTCCGATTAGCATTCCCGGCCGATGGCCCGCGACGTCCTCATCTTCGCCGACTCGGTGATCTCCCCCGAGATGCGGCACGAGGTGCCCGTGCTCATCCCGGACCCGTTCCTCTACGTGGAGAAGGACGGCGAGCGCTACGTCGTCTCGACCGCGTTCGAGGTCGACCGGGTCAAGGAGGTCGGCATCGACGCCAGGCCATGGGAGAACTACGGCTACGACGAGCTGATCGAGTCCGGGCTGCCGCGGGAGGAGATCGTCTGGAAGCACATCAACCTGAACGCGTGCCGCGAGCTCGGGATCACGGACGCGCTCGTTCCGCGTTCCTTCCCCACCCTGGTCGCAGACCACCTGCGCGCGAACGGCATCACGCTCGAGCCCGACCACAAGTTCTTCGCCGACCGGCGCCGCGTCAAGAACGAGGCCGAGATGGCCGGCATCCGCAAGTCGCAGAAAGCGGCTGAGGCCGCAATGGGCGCAGCGCGCGACCTGATCTTCCGCGCGGAGCCTGCGAACGGCGGGGTCGAGGTCGACGGCGAGACGCTCACGTCCGAGCGCCTCAAGGCCGAGATCCGCCGCGTCTTCAGCGAGCACGGCGTCTCGGGCGACGACTTCATCGTCTCCCACGGGGCGCAGACGGCGATCGGTCACGAGCTCGGCCATGGGCCGATTGCTCCCAACGAGCCGATCGTGATCGACCTCTGGCCCAAGGATCCGGACTCCGCCTGCTACGCGGACATGACTCGCACGTTCGTGGTCGGTGAGGCGCCCGAGGAGCTCGTGAAGTACCACGCGCTCGTCAAGGAGGCTCTCGACCGCTCGCTCGCCGCGACCAAGGCCGGCGTTGCCGGGTCGGAGGTCTACACGCTCGTCTGCAACCTCTTCGAGGAAAACGGCCAGAGGACGACGCTCTCGAAGGCTCCCGGGGAGGTCCTCGAGGAGGGCTTCTTCCACGGCCTCGGGCACGGTGTCGGCCTCGAGGTGCACGAGGCGCCTTCTCTCGGCCGCGGTGGAACCGGCGATCTCGTGGCCGGAGACGTCGTCACGCTCGAGCCCGGTCTCTACCGCCCCGGCTTCGGCGGCTGCCGCCTCGAGGACCTCGTCCTCGTCACCGAAGACGGGGCAGAGAACCTCACGAACTTCCCTTACGACCTGACGCCGTGAGCTCGGACGAAGCTCGGTCGCCCGCGATCGAGACGATGCAGGAGGAGGAGCGGCGCTTCCCGCCGCCTCCTGAGTTCGCCGCGCAGGCGAACGCGCAGCCCGACATCTACGAGCGCGACTTCGACGAGCTGTGGGAGACCGAGGCCCGCGAGCGGGTCACCTGGTTCGAGCCGTTCACGAAGCTCTACGAGTGGGAGCCGCCGTACGCGAAGTGGTACCTCGGCGGCAAGCTCAACGTCTGCTTCAACTGCGTCGACCGCCACGTCGAGAACGGGCTCGGCGACAAGGTCGCTTACCACTGGGAGGGCGAGCCGGAGAACGATCGCCGTGGGATCACGTTCAGCGACCTGCAACGCGAGGTGATCCGGCTGGCGAACGGCCTGAAGAAGCTCGGCGTCGGCAAGGGCACGCCGGTCGGGATCTACATGGGGATGGTCCCCGAGCTGCCGATGGCGATGCTCGCCTGCGCGCGGCTGGGGGCACCGCACACGGTGGTCTTCGGCGGCTTCTCGGCCGAGGCGCTCGCGGACCGGCTGAACGACATGGAATGTGAGGTGCTGATCACGCAGGACGAGGCGTGGCGCAAGGGCTCACCCGTGCCGCTGAAGCGGAACGCGGACGACGCGCTCGCCCAGGCGCCCGGTGTCAAGCACGCGGTCGTTCTGCGGCGCACCGGGAACGACGTGCCGTTCGACGAGAGCCGCGACCAGTGGTGGGACGAGCTCGTCGCGCCCGAGAGCGAGGACCCCTCGTCGTGCCCGTGCGAGCCGATGGACTCGGAGGATCTCCTCTACCTGCTCTACACGAGCGGCACGACCGCGAAGCCGAAGGGGATCGCGCACACGACCGCCGGCTACCTCGTCGGCATCGCGACGACGCACTACTACATCTTCGACGTCAAGCCGGAGTCGGTGTACTGGTGCGCGGCCGACGTGGGGTGGGTCACCGGCCACAGCTACATCGTCTACGGGCCGTTGTGTAACGCGACGACCGGTGTCATGTACGAGGGCGTCCCCGACTACCCGGACAAGGACCGCTGGTGGGCGATCGTCGAGCGCTACGGGGTGGACATCCTCTACACGGCGCCGACCGCGATCCGCAGCCACATGAAGTGGGGCGAAGAGCACGCGCAGAAGCACGATCTCTCGACGATCCGGCTGCTCGGCTCGGTCGGGGAGCCGATCAACCCCGAGGCGTGGATCTGGTACCGCGATGTGATCGGCGGCGGCCGCGTTCCCGTTGTCGACACGTGGTGGCAGACCGAGACGGGGATGATCATGATCACGCCGCTTCCAGGAGTGACGACGCTGAAGCCTGGCTCGGCGACGAAGCCGTTCCCCGGGGTCGACGCCGCGGTCTTCGACGAGCAGGGCAACGAGGTCGGGCCCGGCGGAGGCGGCTATCTGGTGCTGCGGCGGCCCTGGCCCGCGATGCTGCGTGGCCTCTACAAGGAGCACGACCGCTATGTCGACACGTACTGGTCGAAGTACGCGGACACGTACTTCGCCGGTGACGGCGCGCGCATCGACGCGGACGGCGACTTCTGGCTCCTCGGCCGCGTCGACGACGTGATGAACGTGTCGGGCCACCGCATCTCGACGATCGAGGTCGAGAGCGCGCTCGTCGACCATCAGAAAGTGGCCGAGGCCGCGGTCGCCGCGCGCGCCGACGAGCGAACGGGCCAGGCGATCGTCGCCTTCGTCAGCCTGAAAGGTGGGCAGGAGGGGTCGGTCGAGATGCTCGAGGAGCTACGGAACCACGTGTCGATCAAGATCGGGCCGATCGCCAAGCCGGCGAACATCGTCTTCACGCAGGAGCTCCCGAAGACTAGGAGCGGCAAGATCATGCGGCGGCTGCTACGCGACGTGGCCGAGAACCGCCCGCTGGGCGACACCACGACGCTGGCCGATCCCACGGTGGTCGAGGAGATCCGAGACCGCTCGGCCGGCGGCGAAGACGACTAGACGCCCTGGGAGCTTCGTAACACAGTGTTACTTGGCTTCTACGGCTCGACAGAAACTGGGCGGAACCACTTAGTAACACAGTGTTACTTGGGTACTACAGCTGCCTAGTAGGGCGAGCAACGAACGGCCGCCGGAGCCGGGCTTTGCCCGGCGGGAGGCGTACAACGGAGAGGGGAACGGTCGAGCCAAACTTCGAGCCGCCGGCTCCTGAAATCTTCCGCAGAGAGCCGACGCCCTCGAGGAGGGGGCACACGGGGGAACCAGGGGTTCCCCCGTGAGAGCTAGCGAAGCAAAGCGGAGAAGCGCTCTTGCTCGGTCTGCTCGAACGGGCCGATGAGCGCTAGGTTCAACGCGTTCTTGCCGATCACGTCCTGGGCCACGCGCTGCACGTCTTCGACCGTGACCGCGTCGAGTTGAGCGAGGATCTCCTCCGGCTCGGTCGCCTCGTTCTCGAGCACCTCGCGCCGCAGCCCGAACATGATCAGCCCATGGGGGCTCTCGACCTGGAGCACGAATCGTCCCTTCGCGACGTTGCGGGCCTTGTCGAGCTCCTTTTGCGGCACGGGCTCGTCGGCGATCCGCTTCAGCTCGGCGACGATCGTCGTGATCGCCTCGTCGATCCGCTCGATGTCGACACCGGCCTGTGAGTAGAGCGACCCGGCGTCGGTATAGCCGTGATTCATCGCATAGACGTAGTAGGCGAGGCCGCGCCGTTCGCGAACCTCGGTGAAGAGCCGTGAGGACATGCCGGTTCCGAGCACGGTCGTCAGCACCTGGAGCGCGTAGCGGTCGGGGTGGGCGAGCGGATAGCTCCGCACTCCGATCACGAGGTGCGCCTGGTCCGAGGCCTTCGTGTGGATCCTGACTCGATGCCCGCCGTTGTCCGAGATCTGCACCGGGGTCGGTTCGCCCGTCTCGTCGGCCGGCAGGTCGCCGAGCAGCCGCTGGATGTCGGCCTCGAGGCCGGCGTCGATCTTGCCGGCGACGCCGACGACCATGCGAGCCGGCTTGTACCAGCGGCCCGTGTAGTCGAGGAACGTGTCGCGCGTGGCCGCGCGCACCGTCTCCTTGCGGCCGATGATGTCCCAGCCGAGCGGCTGGTCGCCGTAGAGGAGCGAGTCGTACACGCCGCCGATGTAGTCGCGAGGCGTGTCGAAGTACATGTTCATCTCCTCGACGATCACGCCCTTCTCCCGGTCGACCTCTTCGGAGTCGAACTTGGAGTGGCGCAGCATGTCGACGAGAACGTCGAGCGCGACCTCGCGGTGCTCCCCCGCGCACCGGACGTAGTACCCGGTGTACTCCTTGCCCGTGAAGGCGTTGAACTCGCCGCCGATGCCGTCGATCTCGTAGCCGATGTCCCGCGCCGTGGGGCGCTTCTCCGTGCCCTTGAAGAACATGTGCTCGGCGAAGTGCGCGATCCCGCTGGTCTCGGGAGTCTCGTAGCGCGAGCCGGCGGCGAGCATGATGAAACAGGAGACCGACTGGGAGTGGTCCATCGGCGCGGTCAGGAGCCGCAGGCCGTTCGGCAGGGTCTGGAGGTCGAAGACGCCCATCAGGCCGCCAGTGCCTCGCGCCAGTGGTCGGGGACCTCGACGGGTCGGCCCGCCGAGTAGTCGTACGAGACGATCACGGTCTTGGCCTCGGCCGCGACCTGCTGGCCGACGCGGACCTCGTAGGCGAGCTCGAAGCTCTTCGTCCCCACGCGTACGGGCCGCACGCCGATCTCCAGCTGGTCGCCTTCGGAGAGAGGCGCGCGGAAGTCGACTTCGGCGCGGGCCAGGATCATCTGCGGCACGTCCGCACCGATCGGGCGCAGGAAGGCGATGCGCGCGTCCTCGAGGTAGGTCAGGTACACGGCGTTGTTGACGTGTCCCATCGAGTCGACGTCGCGGAAGCGAACGGTGTCACGATGAACGAAGTCGAATCCCTCCACAGAGCGTGATGCTAGCGAGGAGCCCCCTCCCCGCGAAATCCGTCTCGTTCACCTCGGACTAGAGTTAGGTACATGAAGCGGCTCGTCGCCACGGCGGCGGCCGCGCTGCTCCTCGCGCCGGCCGCGCCCGCCTTCGGGAAGGAAGAACTGCGCGCGCTCAGTGTCTGTGGTCCGGTGCTCTGCAACATCGTTCGCGACACCGGGCTCATCGCAGATCTCGACCGGTTCTTCGCCTCCGAGAAGCGGACCGGGCCGCCGCCGCTCGAGTCGTTCTACGGAGTCGACACGGTGTCGAACAGCGGAGCAACGGGCGCGGGGGAGTTCTTCCCGGCGGCGGGGGTCCTGCGGTGGCGCCCGCCCTCCGGTGAGGCACGTTGGCTGGCCGTGCCGACCCGTGTGGCCGCGTCTCTGCGCAGAGCGGGCGCTGGAGCGGGGCCGTACGAGCCCGGCGTCAAACAGGCGACGGCCGGCGGCAAGCCTGCGAAGGACGCAGCCAAATACGCGGACCTCTTTGACGACGTGCAAGAGGCGACACCCCCTGCGGGCGAGACCATCCCACTGGTTCTGCGCTTCCGCGCCGTCGGGCGTAGCCCCTGGCCTAAGCGGTACCGCTATGCGCCGTCGACCAACACGCTCGTCTCCGAGGGTCGAGCAATGCGGGTCAGCAACGAGACGGCGTCGCTGATCGAACGCGACGCGGGTCTCGCGGCAGGAGGAGAAGGCACTTCGCGCTGGGCGTTCGCCGGCTTTCTCGCCGCCGGTCTCGCCGCCGCCGCGTTCGCCGCTAGGCGCGTTCGCGCCAGGCGCTGAGCAGTTCCGCCTCGCGCTCTGGGGCGAGACCCGCCTCGTCGGTTGGCTCCGCCAGGTCGAGCGTCTCGCGAATCGTCTCCCCGAGCGGCCGGAAGCTCAGCCCGGCCTCGATCGCCGGAAAGACGTCGGCCATGTGCATGCCGACCCACTCGGGGTCGCGAAGCCACAGCGGCAGCTCCATCCACTCGCCGACTTCGTGCTCGGCCAGAAACGCGTCGGGCACCCAGGTGAAAGACGCATCGCTCCCTGACACCTCGCGTGCTGCCTCGAGCACATCGCCCCACGGCCGCCCCGGGTGGGTGGCGTTGAAGGTCCCGGCCACGCGGCGCTCGGCGAGGTCGAGCAACCAGCCCGCCAGATCGCGGACGTCCACGAACTGGACCTTGCGCTCGGGCGGCGCCGGCGCGAGTACCTCGCCGCCGCGCGCCACCCGGTGCGGCCAGTAGGTGAACCGGCCGGTGGGATCGTGCGCACCGACGAGCAGGCCTGCGCGGATGTTCGAGTGCCGGCCCGGGAAGACCTCCGCGACGACGTCTTCGCAGAGCGCCTTGAGCGGGCCGTAGTTCCCCCCGGCGTCGTCCATGACGAGCTCGTCGACGGGCCAGTCTCCGATCTCGCCAACCGGGCTCTCCTCGGTGTTACGGCCGCTCTGCTCGGCATAGACGGAGATGCTGGAGACGAAGAGGTAATGCTCGACGGCATCTGCGAGGAGCTCGGCCGAGGCGCGAACGACGTGCGGGACGTAGCCCGAAGGATCGACGACCGCGTCCCAGCTCCGGCCCTCGAGCACGGTGAGGTCGCCCTCGCGATCTCCGCGCAGCCTCTCGGCCTCGGCGAAGAGCTCGGGGTTCGTCTCCCCACGGTTGAAGAGGGTCACCTCGTGGCCGCGGGCGAGCGCGTCTTCGACCGTGGCGCGCCCGAGGAACTTCGTCCCGCCGAGGACGAGCAGCTTCATTCCGGCACGGTATCCACAGCCTGTGGATTTTTGACTCGCGGCAGGGTGACCGAGTAGGTTCCAACCATGCGGTTGAGACCGCTGAGTGAGGCCGAGGCTTATGCCCGCTGCTACGGCGACGGCGACGAGAATGTGCGCGCCACGAGGGTCACCCCGCGAACGCCTCGCTACGAGAACGCGCTCTCCGGGGAGTCTCTCCGAGAGGCCTTCGAGCAGCGACTCGACGGGCGGGAACCGGACGAGCCTGCGGCCAACGGCCGCGAGCCGGCAGCTGCCTGAAACCGGCGCGCTGCCGGACGTCCTCGCGCCCGGCCTCGACGTCGTCTTCTGCGGGATCAACCCGGGTCGCGTGTCCGCAGCGGCCGGCGCCCACTTCGCCAATCCCCGCAACGACTTCTGGCGCCTCCTGCACGAAACGGGCTTCACGCCGCGCCTGCTCGACCCTCAGGAGCAGCAGGAGCTCCTTGGACTGGGCGTCGGCGTCACGAACGCCGCGTACAGGACGACTCCCGGCTCCGGCGACCTCCGTCGCAGCGATTTCGCCGGATCGGCCGATCGCCTCGAGCGTGTCGCGACCGAGCTGAAGCCGCGAGCGATCGCCTTCGTCGGCAAGGAGGCCTACCGCGGCGTGTTCGGGGAACGGCCCGAGCTCGGGCTGCAGCCGCGCAAACTTGGCGAGACGTCGCTCTTTGTCCTACCGTCGACATCCCCCGCGAATGCGGCGGTGCCGTACTCAGAACGCCTCCGTTGGTTCCGCGCCCTCGCCGAGATCCTCCGCTAGCAACTCTTCGCCGCGGGTGCGGGCTTTGCCCGTGCCCGCTCACGACCGCAGCCGGAGATAACACGTCGCCCGAAGCCTGCTTCGGGCGAATGAGCGAGGCCGGCGTCAGCCGGGCTACTGCTTCAGGCCGTCGAGACAACCCTGCTTGATCGCGTCGCGCGCCTCGGGTTGCGCCGGTGTCGTCCGGGCCACTGCCTCGGCGACGGCCTCGGCGGTCTGCTCGGTGTTGTAGGTCGCGGCCAGGTCGTTGATGGCGTATCCGTCGCACTGCTGGAACCCCATGGTGTGGGCGAGCTCGTCCTCGACCTCCCCGCCCGCCTTGCTGGGGCCGGTGCCGCCGTTTCCGCCGCTGTCGCCAGTTCCTCCCCCGCCGCCGCAGCCCGCTAGGAGGGCGAGAGCAGCCAGGAGGGCCGCAAGGCGCTTCATTCACACATCGTGGCACTTTTTCGGCGAAAGTGGGAATCAGCCGCGCCAGCGATTCGTGATCGGCACGCGGCGGTCGCGTCCGAACGCGCGGGGGCGCAGCTTCACGCCAGGAGGAGCCTGTCGCCGCTTGTACTCGGCGCGGTCGATCATCGAGAGCGCGCGCTCGACGACGTCACGGTCGAACCCGTCCTCGCGTCAGCTCTTCGCGGGAGCGGTCGAGCTCGACGTACTCCTCGAGCACGCGGTCCAGCTCGGCGTAGGGCGGCAGGGAGTCTTCGTCGCGCTGGTCATGCCTCAGCTCCGCGCTGGGCGCTCGCTCGATCGTCGTCAGCGGGATCAGCTCGCGCCCGGCACGCTCGTTCAGGTGCCGTGCCAGGCGGAAGACGTCAGTCTTGTACACGTCCTTGAGCAGGGCAAAGCCGCCGGCCATGTCGCCGTAGAGCGTGGCGTAGCCCACGGAGAGCTCGGACTTGTTCCCGGTGGCGACGACCAGCCAGCCGAACTTGTTCGACAGGGCCATGAGGAGCGTCCCGCGGATCCGTGCCTGGACGTTCTCCTCCGTGAGGTCGTCCTCCTGGCCAGAGAAGACGTCACGCAGCACGGCGTCGAAGCTCTCCACCATCGGCTCGATCGGCAGCTCCAGGAACGGAGAGCCGAGGTTCTCGGCGAGCTTCCTCGTGTCGGCCCGCGTCTCGGCAGAGCTGTACCGCGAGGGCATCGAGACGCAGTGCAGGCGTTCTGGCCCGAGCGTCTCCGCGGCGAGGGCGGCCGTGAGCGCGGAGTCGATCCCGCCGGAGACACCGACGACGATCTCCTCGAAGCCGTTCTTCTCGACGTAGTCCCTGAGCCCGAGCTCGAGCGCCAGCCTCATCTGCTCGAGGTCTTCGAGCATCGGCGCGATCGTCGGCTCGACCGGTCGCTCCCTGGTCGCCTGCGGAGCGCCGATGTGAACGACGGGAATCTCGGGCGCCGGCTCCCGCTCGCTCTCCAGCGTCCGCCGACGAACATCGCGCAGGCGCCGGCCCACCGCCTCGATGGGATCGACGTCGACGATCAGGAGCGCCTCTTCGAACCCGGGCGCACGGGCGACGACCTGGCCCTCGTCGTCCAGCACCACCGAGTGTCCGTCGAAGATGAGCTCGTCCTGGCCCCCGACGGCATTGACGAACGCGACGTAACACACGTTGTCGCGCGCGCGAGTGGCCAGCATCTGCTCGCGCTCGCGTTCCTTTCCGACGTGGAACGGCGAGGCCGAGATGTTCGCGATCAACTGTGCGCCCGCGAGGGAGAGGTCGGTCGCGGGCGGTCCCGGCTGCCAGATGTCCTCGCAGACGGTGGGGCCGATGAGCACGTCGCCGTACTCGAGCAGGACGAGCTCGCGGCCGGGGGCGAAGTAGCGGTGCTCGTCGAACACGCCGTAGTTCGGCAGGAAGCGCTTGTGGTAGATCGTCTTCACCTCGCCGGCTGCACAGACCGCGAGCCCGTTGTGCAGGTCGCGGACGAAGTGCGGCGTGCCGACGAACGCGACGATGCCGCGGGCCGAGCGCGCAATCTGCTCGAGCGAGCGCTCCGCTTCCTTGACGAACTCGGGCCGGAGCAAGAGGTCTTCCGGCGGGTAGCCGGTCACCGCCAGCTCGGGGAAGAGAACGATCTCGGCGCCGGCCTGCTTGGCCTCCTCCATCCGGCCGACGATCTGCTCGCGGTTCCCCTGGAGGTCGCCGACCGTGGTGTTGATCTGTGCCAGTGCGAGGCGCATAGTTTTCGACTCTGAGTCTAAAACGTAGTGTACCGGCCGTGGAACAGATCACGATAGACGGGCGCTTCAACGGGCCGGAGGGCTCGGGGAACGGCGGCTACACCTGTGGGCTCATTGCCGGCCTGCTCGACGCGACGGTCGAGGTCACGCTGCGCAGGCCCCCGCCTCTCGACCGACCGCTCGACGTCGAGCGCGAAGGTGAGCGCCTGCTCGTGCGCGACGGTGATGCTCTCGTGGCCGAGGCCGCACCGGCGAGGGTCGACGTCGACGTGCCCGCGTCGCCTTCGTACGAGGAAGCTGAGCGCGCCTCGGCCGCCTACCCGGGCTTCGAGGAACACGCGTTCCCGACCTGCTTCGTCTGCGGGCCGGAGCGCGAGCCGGGCGACGGGCTGCGGATCTTCGCGGGACCGCTGGGCGACGGTCGCGTCGCGAGCCCGTGGACCCCGACCGAGGTCACGCCCGAGCTCGTCTGGGCCGCCCTCGACTGCCCCGGCGCGATCGCCGTCGGGTACCCGGACCGAGGGGAGACCCTCCTCGGCCGGTTCGCGGTCGAGATCGACGAGCTCCCGAGGGTCGGCGAGCGCTGCGTCGTGGTGGGGTGGCCGCTCGGCGAGGAGGGCCGGAAGCTCTACGCCGGCACGGCCCTGTTCGGCGAGGACGGGCGCAGGCTCGCGTCCGCCCGCGCGACCTGGATCCTTCCGCTACCGCTGTAGCCGGATCGAATTCAGATCGTCGCGCTGAATCTCGTCCGACCGGGCGATCAGATCGTCGATGTCGTCGTGCTCCGCGTGGAGGTAGCGGCCCGCGAGCGCGTCGGCGCGCCCTGATGCCAGCGCGACGACGAGCTTCGGCGCCAGCTCCGGAGGTGTCCACGGCGCGTTCTCTCCAAACCCGCTCGTCATCTCCGTCCGGACGAGCCCCGGGCTGAAGAAGAAGACGGGAATCCGGCCGCCGAGCTCGTTGTGGAGCGTCTCCCCGTACCGACACACGGCCGCCTTGCTCGCCGGATAGTCCGTGTGGCTCATTCCCGGCAGGTAGGCGGCGCCGCTGCCGGTGATCACGATCCGCCCTGTGCCGCGCTCGAGCATTCCGGGGATCACCGCCCGGCACGAGAGATGGACGCCCAGGACGTTGACCTCGAGGACGCGCCACCAATCCTCGGGCTCGGCCTCCCAGGTGGGCTGCCCCTGACCGCCGATGCCCGCGTTTGCCACCAGGAGGTCGACGTCGCCCGCCTCGGCGACGGCGCGCTCGACCGACTCGCGGTCCGCGACGTCGAGCTGGACGGCCCGCCCGCCGATCTCCTTTGCGACCTCCTCGACCTGGTCGCGCGACCGCGCGCCGACGACGACCGACCAGCCGTCCTCAGCGAGCGCGCGTGCGATGCCGGCGCCGATCCCCCGGCCTCCTCCGGTGACGAGTGCGGTTCCACGTGACTCAGACGGCATTGGCGATCTCCTCCAGGGTCTCGGGGTTCTCGAGTGACGACAGGTCGCCCGGGTCGGTCCCGAGCGCCTTCGCCCGCACCGCGCGCCGCACGATCTTGGCGCTTCGCGTCTTCGGCAAGGCGCTGACGAAGAGCACGCGGTCGGGCTGGAACGCCTTGCCGAGCTCGCCTGCAACCGCCGCCTTGATCTCCGCGGCGAGCTCGTCGCCCGGCTCGCGACCCGGCACGAGCGCGCAGAACACCCACGCCACCTCGCCCTTGACCTCGTGCGGGATGCCGACCGCGGCCGCCTCGGACACCGCCGGGTGCGCAACCGCGGCCGATTCGATCTCGGCCGGGCCGATCCGCTTGCCGGCGATGTTCAGCGTGTCGTCGGAGCGGCCGTGCAGGAACCAGTAGCCGTCCTCGTCGACGGAGGCCCAGTCGCCGTGCGTCCAGATTCCGGGGAAGCGGCGCCAGTACGTGTCCAGGTAGCGCTCCGGGTCGCGCCAGAAGCCGCGGGTCATGCCGGGGAACGGCTTGCGGCAGACGAGCTCGCCGACCTCGCCGCGAATCGAGTTGCCCTCGCCGTCGACGACGTCCATGGCCATGCCGAGAGCGGGCCCGCCGAGCGAGCAGGCCTTGATCGGAACCACCGGAGTGGGCGACAGGAAGCACGCGCCGACCTCGGTCCCGCCCGAGCAGTTGATGATGGGACACCGGCCGCCGCCGACCTCCTCGAAGAGCCACTGGTACGGCCCGGGGTTCCAGGGCTCGCCCGTGGTGACGAGCACCCGGAGCGAGGAGAGGTCGGCCCGAGGCTCACCGTGCGGGATCAGCGCGCGGGTGAGCGTCGGCGAGATCCCGAGGATCGTCACGCCCTCACGCTCGATCAGTTGCCAGAGCCGGTCCTGAGGCCAATCGGGCGCGCCCTCGGCGAAGACGAGCGTGGAGCCCATCGCGTGGCCGCCGACCACGGTCCACGGGCCCATGATCCAGCCCATGTCGGTGACGAAGTGGATGACGTCTTCCGGCCCCGCGTCGGCCTGGTAGGCGACCTCGCGCGCGATCGAGACGAGGAAGCCGCCCTGGACGTGCAGGACACCCTTCGGCGTGCCGGTCGTGCCCGACGTGTAGGTGAGGAGGTAGGGCGCCTCCGAGTCGAGCTCCGCGGGCGGCAGCTCGCCCGGCTGGTCGGCGACGAGGTCGTCCCAGGGCGCAACGACCACGTGCTCCAGGGCCGGCGCCTCCTTACGTGCCTCCTCGAGGATCTCGAGCATGGGCACGTCGCGGCCGCGCCGCTTGGACGTCTCCGTCGTGATCGCGACCTTCGCTTCCGATGCCTGGAGCCGCTGGGCGACGGCCGGCGCGGCGAACCCGGAGAAGATCGGGACCTGAACCGCGCCGATGTGCGCGCACGCGTGCGAGGCGATCGCGACCTCCGGCGACATCGGCAGGAAGATCGCGACGCGGTCGCCCTCCTCGACGCCGAGCTCGACCAGCGCCTCGGCGAGGCGAGTCACCTCGCGCGACAGCTCCGCGAACGTGTGCTCTCGTCGTGAGCCGTCCTCTCCGAGCCCGACCGCCCCGACTGCAGCGGGCTGCGACTCGGCCCAGCGGTGCACGCAGTTCCAGGCGATGTTCACCTTGCCGCCGACGAACCACGTCGCCCACTCCGGCCCGCGGGAGAGATCTACGACCTGGTCCCAGGGCCGTGAGAACTCGAGGCCCATGTCCTCGATCGCGGCGGGCCAGAACCACTCGGGATCCTCCTGCGAGCGGCGCACGAGCTCCCAGTAGTCGTCGATGCCGTGCTTGCGCATCAACCTCGTGACGTTCGCGCGCTCGAGGGTCGCCTCGTCGGGCTCCCAGATGAACTTCGTCGCTGTTTTCGCCATTGAGATCCTGGTACTGTTAGTGAACGCTAACTAGGAGAGTAATGCGGGCAAGGATCTTCGCAGAGGAGAACCGAAAGTGGTGGACGCTGGCCGCGGTCGCGTTCGGCCTGTTCATGATCATGCTCGACAACACGGTGGTGAACGTCGCCCTGCCCACGATCGGGCGCGACTTCGAAACCGGCCTCTCCGAGCTCGAATGGGTCGTCAACGGCTACGCCCTCACGTTCGGCGTGCTGATGCTGACCGGCGGAAAGCTCGCCGATCTCCTCGGTCGGCGGCGAATCTTCATCACCGGGCTCGCGATCTTCACGCTGGCCTCGCTCGCCTGCGGCCTGGCGACGAACGCCGAGCTCCTGATCGGCGCCCGAGTCGTGCAGGGCGTCGGCTCGGCGCTGATGAACCCCGCGACGCTCTCGATCATCATCGCCACGTTCCCGCCGCGCCAGCGCGGGATGGCAATTGGCCTCTGGGCCGGTGTCTCGGCGATGGCGCTCGCAATCGGCCCGCTCCTCGGTGGCCTGATCACCGACCACATCCACTGGAGCTGGGTCTTCTTCATCAACGTGCCGATCGGGATCCTCGCGATCGTCGTCGCTCGGCTCGTCATCGACGAGTCCCGCGACATGTCCGCGGTCCAGCGCCTCGACCTCCCCGGGCTGGCCGCGTCGGCGATCGCCCTCTTCGCGCTCACCTACGGCCTGATCGAGGCCAACAAGCACGGCTGGACGTCGCCGCTCATCCTCTCGCTGTTTGCCATTGCAGCCGTAGGCTTCGTCGCCTTCGTCCTGCTCGAGCAGCACCAGAAGGTGCCGATGCTCGACCTCTCGCTCTTCCGTAACCCGACGTTCGCGGGGGCGAACACCGTGATGCTGCTCGTCGGGCTGGCGATGTTCGGCGTCTTCCTCTTCGTGACGCTCTACATGCAGAACGTGCTCGGCTACTCGCCGACCCAGGCCGGCGCGGCGTTCCTGCCGATGACGATCTTGATCGTCCTGCTGGCGCCGATCGCGGGCAAGCTCTCCGACCGGGTCGGGTCGCGCTGGCTGATGGCGGGAGGGATGACGCTCGTGTCGCTTTCGCTGCTTCTCGACACGCGGTTCGACGCCGGCTCGAACTACTGGGACATCCTGCCGCCGCTCCTGATCGGCGGGGCCGGCATGGGGCTGGCCATGACCCCGACGACCGCTGCGGCTATGGGCTCGGTGCCCATGGACAAGGCCGGAGTGGGCTCGGCCGTGCTGAACAGCATGAGACAGGTCGGCGGCTCTCTGGGGATTGCCATCCTGGGCGCCATCATCGCCTCGTACATCACGCTCGAGCCGACGAATCCCCGCGCGCAGGCGCAGTTCATCGAGGGCTTCCAGGCCGCGTGCTACGTGGCCGCCGCAATCGCGTTCGTCGGCGTGATCGTGGCCGTCGTCACGGTCCGCAAGACGGAGCACGCCGAAGCGCCCGCCCTGCTCGAGGCCGCATGAGCTCCCGGCTTCCGGCCGAGGAGCGCAAGGCCGCGGTGCTCGATTGCGCGTGCGGCATCTTCTCGACGGGGAGCTATCGCGGCACGACGACGGCCGAGATCGCGCGCAAGGCGGGCGTCACCGAGCCGATCCTCTACCGCCACTTCGAGTCCAAGCGGGACCTCTACCTGGCGGTCCTCGAGGAATCCTGGCGACTGCTCCGCGAGCTCTGGGACGAGGTTGTCGCCGAGGAGGAGGATCCGACGCTGTGGGTCCTCGCCATCGGCACGGCGTATTTCGAGGCCACCGATCCGAGGCTCCATACCGCCAATCTGTGGATTCAGTCCCTGACCGAGGCGAGCGACGACCCGGAGATCCGCAAGTACCTGCGGAAGCACATGCGCGAGGTGCACCGCTACGTGGCGGATGTGATCCGGCGCGCCCAGGAGGCAGGCGGGGTCCTGAAGGACCGCGATCCGAGCGCCGAGGCGTGGATCTTCCTGGCCATCGGACTGCTCGGAACAGTCGGCCGCCGCGTCGGCGGCCTGGTCGACGAGGACTTCCCCCAGATCTTCAATTCCCGCCGCGAGTGGATGACCGGCGAAGTCGATCTCCCGCCGGCCCCCAAAGTCCCAGGCGCGTAGCCCCAACGACACGCGGGTCAACGGCGTAGGCAGCCAAGGATCAGTGCTTTAGGTCGCGGAAAGTCGCAAGACTTTCCGCGAAACCAGGGCGGGCGCCACTCGGTCCAAAAAGGTGAGGCCCCCGGCTGCGGCACCGGGGACCTCTGATCTGGCGGCGGAGTCCCACCGTTTTGGCGCATCCCCCACGATTAGAGGCGACGACCCGGAGGCTTTTGGCTCTGCGGCCCAGCCAACGCCTCCGGGCCCTTACGTCGCCAATCTGTGGCGCGCCCCTTGCAGGCTCCGACCTGGCGTCTGGCGGAGCTACAAGGTGAACCGCACTATAGAACTGGATTTCCACGGAGTCAAGTAGCTAAGTCAAGTGATTTTGAAGTCGCTTGGTTGACCCGTTTTCGCCCCTAGACATGACCCTTTTGGGGGATTACCGCAGATGGAGGTTGCGCTTAAGTGAAGCATGCGCTTGACTGCACAGTGCACTAGCCGCCATGACTGCACCAACCACAGAGACCCCGCTTCGCTCCGCCCGCCCGGCCGCCACGCGGCTAGGCGAACGCGTTCGTCAGTTGCGCGTGGCTGCGGGGATGACCCAGACCGATCTCGCCGGCGACCGGTTCTCCAAGGAATACGTGAGCCAGATCGAGCGCGGGAAGACTCGCCCCACCGCTGAGACGATCGCGTGGCTCGCGAATCGGCTCGGCGTCGACGGCGGCTACATCGCGAACGGCGTCTCGGTCGACGAACGTGGCCGCATCGAGGCCACACTCGCGCGTGCCGAGGCCCTCACCGAGGCCCACCGCTACGAGGAGGCCGCAGTCGAGTACGAAAAGGTCCGGCCGGCAGTCGCAGCGACGGCATCCACCGAGCTCGAGGTTCGCACCATCTCGGGCGAGGCCTGGGCCCGCATGAAGCAGGGCGAGGTCAGGCCCGCAATCGAGCTTCTGGTTCGCGCGCAAACGCTGACGGAGGGCCCGAGCTTCTCCGACGTCGACCGCGCCGAGGTGCTCTACCGCCTCGCAGTCTGCCGCTACAAGCTTTCGAGCATCTCCACGGCGCTCGCGCTCTTCAGTGAGGCGTACAGCCTCGCCGAGCGCTCCGAGCTGCCGTGCGACGTGCTCCGCTCGAACATCCTCGCCTACCGCTCGCGGTGCTACCGGCGCCAGCGCGACCTGCAGGCCGCGCAGGAGGACGTGGAGCACGCACTGGAGCTGGCGCAGTCGCTCGACGACCGCCAGACCACGGCGAACGTGTATGTCCAGGCCTCGCTGGTCGCCGAGCGCCAGGGTCACTGGGTGCTTGCCCGCAACTATGCGGAGCGCGCCAAGGCCTACTACGAGGATCTGAACGACAGCCGTAACGTTGCCGGCCTGCTGAACAACCTCGGCGGGCTGAACCTCATGCTCGGCAAGCCCGAGCAGGCGATCGAATACCTGAAGTCTTCGTACAGCGTCGCGCTCGATTCCGATTCGATGGAGGAGGCAGCTCAAGCCACCGGCTCCCTGGCTGCCGTCCACCTCGAGATGACGGATTACGAGCAGGCGGAGAAGTTCGCCCGGCAGGCTCTCTCGCTCCTCGAGGGGCGCATGGACTTCCTGCACGAGATCGGGCCTTCGCAGCTCGTGCTCGGCAGGTCGCTCATGGAGCAAGGCCGGCTGGACGAAGCGGAGCAGATGTTCCGCGCCGCCGACGGCAGCTTCGAACAGCTTTCATCCATCAGCCACCGGGCCGGGGCATGGATAGCGCTCGGCGATCTCGCCGCGCGTCGGGGGGACGACCGCACAGCAGCACGCCAATACCGGAACGCCGCCGAGGCGCTCCAGGACGTGAGGTTCTAGTGAAGGAGGTGAACTTCTTGCGCACAAAGTTGATTCTCCTGATCGCCCTGACCTTGCTGATCGTCCTGGCCCTGCAAGGCATCGCCGAGCTCCCATTTAGGGATAGCTGGTGGGACGGCGGCTAGTCCAGGTCTGACGTTTTTCTCTGCGGCCGTCCGCGTGGGTTCTCCCGCGGGCGGCCTGCTCTTCTTCTCCTTGCGCGCGCGAGGCGTTCGTAACGCCACGCGAGCTCTAGATTCGCGTCGAGCAAGGGATCCGCTGCCGCAGTCGAACTGGTGAGGTGCAACACAAGCTCCTCCTCTCCCCTGACAGCGGCGGCGGGTTTCCCGCCGCCGCTCCTTTTCTCGCTCATCGAGGGAATGCCCCTGGCGCCGAGGTGCGTTGAGGGGTTTACAGTTCCCCGTTCCTCGGGAGGAGGACACCCTTGGATACCAACGCCGCCACAGTCAAACTGACGGACCTTGCTTCCTGCGGGGGCTGCGCTGCCAAGTATTCCGCGGCCCGCCTGGAGGAGCTGCTCGCGGGCTTCGTGCCCGCAGAGGCCGAGAACCTGCTCGTGGGGCTCGCGCCCGCGGACGACGCTGCCGTCTACCGCCTCGACGACGAGCGCGCCCTGATCTTCACGCTCGACTTCTTCCCGCCGATCGTGGACGACCCGGCCGACTACGGGACGATCGCGGCGACGAACGCTCTCAACGACGTGTTCGCCATGGGCGGCACGCCCCTCCTCGCGCTCTCGATCGCAGCGTTTCCCGAAGAGCTGCCGATCGAGATGCTCGGCGCGATCTTCGGCGCGGCCGACGAACAGGTTCGGGCCGCGGGCGCCTTGCTTGCGGGTGGACACACGATTCGCGACGCGGAGCCCAAGTATGGGCTGGCGGTGATCGGGACGGTCCACCCCGACGGGATCTGGACGAAGTCGAACGCGCAGCCCGGCGACGCGGTGTACGTCACGAAGCCGCTGGGGACCGGCCTGATCATGACCGGGCACAAGCGCGGCGAGATCGGCACGCAGCAGCTCGAGCGTGCGGTCAGGTGGATGAAGACGCTGAACGCGGGTGCCGCCGACGTCCTCAGAAAGTTCCGTGTGAATGCTGTCACCGATGTCACCGGCTTCGGCCTCTTCGGCCACGCCTACGAGACAGCGGACAGGAGTGGCGTTCGCATCGTGCTCGAGTCGGAGCGGTTCCCCGCGATCGACGGTGCCCTCGACCTGGCGCGCAAGGGAGTGCGGACGAGCGGCGATCCGCGCAATCGCGACTTCGCCGGGCGGCATCTCACGCTGAAGGGGGTCCCTGAGACGCTGGTCGTGCTCGGCTACGACCCGCAGACGGCCGGCGGGCTCCTCGTCTCCCTGCCCGCAGACCAGGCCGCCACCCTCGAGGCCGAGTTCGCTGCGAGCAAGCTCTTCTTGCGGCGAGTCGGCGCTGTCGAAGAGGGCAGCGGCGTCGTCATCGCCGGCTGATCCGGCCGGATCGCATCGTGCGGCAGGGGATGATCCACGGGCGGTTCCAGCCGTTCCACAAGGGGCACCTCGAGTACATGCGTGGCGCTGCGGAGTGCTGCGACGAGCTGTTCGTCGGGATCACGAACCCGGACCCGTTGCGCGTGAAGCCGGAGCCCGCGGACCCGGCTCGTCATCTGCCGGAGTCGAACCCCTGGAGCTACGTGGAGCGCGTGCTGATGGTGAAGGCCGCCGCTCTCGAGGTCGGCCTCGATTTGGAGCGTCTGCACGTGATCCCGTTTCCGGTCAACGAGCCGGAGCTCTGGCCTGCGTACGTCCCTGAAGGCGTCACGCAGTACCTGCGGCTCTTCTCGGACTGGGGCGGCGAGAAGCTCGACCGCCTGCGGGCCGCGGGCTACGAGGTCGTCATCCTCGACGAGGGCGCGGAGAAGGAAGTGTCGGGGACGGCCGTCCGCGAGGCGCTGCGCACTGGGGGCGCCTGGGAGCCGCTCGTTCCGGCCGGCGTCGCGAGGGTGATCCGAGGCCTCGATCGCGCGCCAACCGGCTCGCCATCCGCTTAACCGGTACCCCCAACCTCCTCCCCAACGCAACCGTAACGAGGAAATCCGCACGCGTGTGAAGCGGAGGTGCGCCGAAACCGTGGCAGTTTCCGGTTAGCTTCGCCGCGTGCACCCCATCGTCGTCGTCCTGCTCGACGGGCTCGCCGACCGCGCGCACGCTTCTCTCGGCGGGCGCACGGCCAACGAGGTCGCCGCCACCCCGAACCTCGACCGGCTCGCCGCATCCGGCTCCTGCGGCGTCCTGTACGCCGTCGGCCCCGGCCGCGCGCCGTCGAGCGAGGTCGCACACTGGTCGATGCTGGGTTACACGCCGGAGGAGTTCCCCGGCCGTGCGGTGTTCGAGGCGCTGGGCGAGGGCCAGGAGGTTGACCCGGACGACGTTTTCGCGTTCGCAGCCCTCCGCCCGGCCGAGCGCCGCGACGACGGGCTCTGGCTGACCGGCCGGCCGCGGTACGGAGACGATGAGGACGATGCTGCCGAGCTCGTCGCCGCCTGCGACGGGCTCGAGCTCGAGGGACTTCGTTTCGCTCTCGCCACCTCCGCCGCGGCGAGGCCGTGCTCCGCATCTCGGGCGGCGCCGACGATCGCGTCACCGACACTGACGCCTTCTTCCGCGATCGCCACCCAGTGCTCAGGCCGCTCCCGGTGGTGCCCGACGCGGAGCGCACCGCGAGCGCGGCAGAGTCCTGGACACGGCGCACGATCGAGGTGCTGGCCGAGCACCCGGTCAACCAGCGCCGTGCAGCCGCCGGCCTGCCCGTCTTCAACGTGATCACGCTGAAGTGGTGGGGTCGCTCACGCCCCGCACCCACATTTCCCGAGCGCCACGGAGTTCACGGCAGCTTCGTGGTCGGTTCCCCCTTCCTCCAGGGACTCGCCCGCTCGGTCGGGCTCGAGCCGATCGACGCCCCCGAGACCGGTGACGCCCAGGCCGACCTCCGTGCCCGCAGCGATCAGATCGAAAAACGCCTGGATGCCGGAGACACGTTCGTGTTCTCACATCTCAAGGCGACCGACGAGGCCGGACACACGAAGGATCCGGCCGAGAAGCAGCGCACGATCGAGGCGCTGGACGCCGAGCTCGGCACGCTCCCTACCGAGCGCGCGATCGTGTGCGTGACCGGCGATCACGCGACGCCCACCTACGCCGACGTCATCCACTCGGGCGACCCCGTGCCGTTCCTGCTCGCCGGCCCGGGAGTACGACCTGACCCGGTCGAAAGCTTCGGCGAGCTCGACTGCGCCGGCGGCATCCTGGGGCATCTGCGCGGGCCGGACATGATGCCGGTCCTCCTCAACGCCGCCGATCGCCCGCTCTTCCTCGGGTCGCGCCCGACGCCGTTCCCCGGCGCCGACGGCTACCCGGAAGTGCTGGAGCCGCTGCGCTAGATGGCAAAGCGCTTCCGCGCCTTCGCAATCGCCGCCGCCGCGTCGCTCTACGTGATCACGATCACCGGAGCGCTGGTGCGGTTGACCGCCTCGGGCCTCGGCTGTGACAGCTGGCCCGGCTGTCAGGAGGGCGCCTTCTTCCCCGCCGAGGATCATCACGGCTTCATCGAGTTCGGAAACCGCGTCTTCGGGGCGATTCCGATCTCCCTCACGTTCCTGACGTGGTTCGTGTCGCGCCGAGTCGCTTCGCGCTTCGTCCAGCGCGTGGCCCTCGCGACCTTTCTCTTGACGCTCGTCCAGGCGCCCATCGGCCTGGTCGTGATCGCGACCGAGCTGGAGCCCATCGCGGTCGTCGTGCACTTCACGCTGGCGCTCGTAGCCCTCGCGGGTGCGCTGATCGTGCTCCTGGAGGCCTGGAAACCCGCGCTCGACGATCCGGTGCCGGGAGAGCTGCGGCGAGCAGGCCTCGTGCTCGCCGGAGCTTGCCTGGCTCTCGTCGTGACCGGCACGTTCGCGACGGCTGCCGGCCCGCATTCCGGCGACCCTGACGTCGGGCGCCTCTGGATGCTCGACAACGCGATGTGGGTCCACGTGCGGGCGGCGGGGCTCTTCGGCCTCGCCCTCCTGTTCGTCCTCGGCTATCTCGTTGCCCGTCGTGCGCGCTCGCCTCGGCTGTTCCGCGTCGGGCTCGTGGTCGCTGCGCTCGCTCTGGCGCAATCCGCCGTGGGCGAGCTGCAATGGCAAACGGAGCTCCCCTGGGGGATCGTCCTCGTCCACGTGGCGCTCGCCGCAGCGGTCTGGTCGGCCACGGTCGTGCTCGTGACGTTGTTTCATCAGCCGCTAAAGCCTCAACACCTAGACTGAGGAGATGTCCGAAGAGCTCCTGATCGCGAGCCGGCCCAGCCTCGAGCGGCCGACTTTGATCGCCGCATTCCGAGGCTGGAACGACGGCGGCCAGGGAGCCTCGCTCGCCGCCGGTTACCTCGCGAAGCTCTGGGGTGCCGAGCGTTTCGCCGAGGTCGACCCGGAGAACTTCTTCGACTTCCAGGCCACCCGTCCGCACGTCACTTTGGAGGAAGGCGTGACCCGCCGCATCGACTGGCCGGCGACGGTCTTCTACCACGGCCGCCCGCCCGGGCTCGACCACGACGTCGTGCTGCTGCTCGGCATCGAGCCGAACCTCCGCTGGCGCACGTTCACCGACATCGTCGTCGGCTTCGCCAAGGAGCTCGGCACCGAGCTCGTCGTCACGCTCGGAGCGCTCCTTGCAGACGTGCCGCACACTCGGCCTTGTCCCGTGACAGGCACGGCGAGCGACGAGCAGCTCGTCGAGCGCCTCGGCCTCTCCGCGTCGCGCTACGAGGGCCCAACCGGCGTCGTCGGCGTTCTCCACGACGCCTGCCGCGGGGTCGACCTCCCGTCGGTGAGCCTCTGGGCCGCTGTGCCGCACTACGTCTCCCTGACGCCGAGCCCGCGAGCCGCACTCGCGCTCTGCGAGCGACTGGGCGATCTGCTCGGCATGAGCATCGAGACCGAGGAGCTCGAGGAGGCGTCGTCCGCCTACGTCGACCAGGTTTCAGAGGCCGTCTCGTCCGACCCGGACACGGCGACCTACGTCGAGGAGCTCGAGGCTCGCGCCGACGAGATCCTCGAGGAGGACGTGCCCTCGGGTGAGGCGCTCGCCGCGGAGCTCACGCGCTTCCTGCGCAACCGCGAGCGCGGCAACGGCGAGCCCGACTTCGCCTCTGACCAGTAGTTAGCCGAACGTGAAGGCGTACGCCGAGACCCCGGGCGAGAACCGGAGCTCGAGCTGCGCGACCCGCACTCGCGGAAGCTCCAGCAGCGTGTAGAGCCGGCTCCCGTCGACCTGCACCGTTTTCTGCTTCTGCCCGTCCAGGAGCACGTCCACAGAGCCCTCGCCACCCAGCACCAGATGAACCACCTGCGCCTGGAAGTGCAGGCGCAGCCGAGCGCCCAGCCCGGCGACGATGCGTTGCGCCTCGACCGTCAGCTGACCCGAATAGGCGAACTCGTTGACCGCGAGCTCGCGCCGCGGGAATCGGTAGGCGGCGGGCTTGTCGGGAGCGAGGGAGTCGCCGGCGAACTGCTCGGGCGAGAGCCGCTCATACCCGAGGTACGTCTCGGGTGTGTACCGCGCCTGAGGCGTCTGATCGGCGATGTGCACCGGCGCCGGTAGGTCGTCCTTGCGCTCGGCAAGGAGCGCGCGGATGTGCGACTCGGTCGTGTCGTAGGCGCCTTCGCCGAAGTGCGCATAGCGAATGTGGCCGCGAGAGTCGATGAGGTACTTCGCCGGCCAATAGCGGTTCGAGTAGGCGTTCCAGGTGCCGAAGTCGTTGTCCATCGCGACGGCGTAGTCGAGGTCGAGCCGGTCGATCGCGCTCCGCACGTTGTCCTCCACGTGCTCGAAGGCGAACTCCGGCGTATGGACGCCCACGATCTGCAGCCCCTGCTCGCGGTACGTCTTGTCCCAGGCCCTCAGATGCGGCAGCGTCCGGAGGCAGTTGATGCACGAGTAGGTCCAGAAATCGATGAGGACGACCTTCCCGCGGAGCCCGGCGATCGTAAGCGGGCGCTCGTCCGGTGTGTTGATCCACTGCCCGATGCCGGTGAAGCCCGGCGCGGCGCCGTAGTCGCGGAGGCCCGCCGACGTCTCGCGTGTTGCGCCGCGCACCTTGGCCAGCTCACGCTCGGCACGATCACTGCGCTCGACGCGATCCTGGATCGCCTTCACGTAGTCGGGGACGGCGGTCTGCGCGTGGCGGTCGACGTTGAAAGCAATGGCAAGGGCAGTCAGGGCGACGACGACGCCGAGGGCGCGGCGGATGTTCTGCGCCTGCGGGCGCAACCTCTGCATCGTTGCGGCTCCGCCGTAGGCGATCGCCAGCATCGGTATCGCTGCGCCGACGGAGTACGAGACCGTGAGCACGACCGCGCGCCAGCCGACCTCGTTCGTCGCTCCGAGCACGGTGATCGCCGCCAGCACGGGGCCGGCACACGGAACGAAGACGAGTCCCAGGCTTGCGCCGAGCAGGAAGCCGCCACCGAGCTCGCCGGCCGGCCGGCGGCTCAATCGGGAGAGCGGTCGCTCCACGATCTGCCCGAAGCGGGGGAAGATGAGAATCGCGGCGACCAGGAACAGGAGCGCGATCGCCACATCGCGCATGAAGTCCTTGGGCAGACCCAGCTCGTCGAGCAGCCAGACTCCGCCGAGGGTGAACGCGGAGAAGCTGACGATGAGCCCGCCGATGATCGCGAGTGGACGGCGCGTGCCACCCGTTGCGCCACCCGCGAACAGGATCGGCAGGACGGGCAGGACGCACGGCGACACGGCCGTCACAAAGCCGGCAACGAGCCCGATTGCGATTAGGACGAGCAAGGCTTCAGGGTAGAAACCAGGGGATTAACAGGGTGTTACGCCTCGGCGACACGTGCCGGCGCGGGCGCACCGTCACCGGAGGACGGCTCCGACGGCCGCGGCTTGCGCCGCCTCCGCCGCTTGGCCGGCGACGGGCCGTTCGACGAGCCGCCGTCGGGCGAGGCTTGCTGGCTCGGGGTCGCCGCTCCCTCCGGGCCCTTGCCCTTCTTCTTGCGCCTTCGGCGGCGGCGGCGGCTCGTCTGCGCCTTCGGCGGCGGCAGGTTCTCGGCGAGCGCATAGGCGACGTCGGGCAGCGCCCCCAGTTCCTCGCGTGCGCCTTCGAGCAGCCGGTTCGACTTCGGCGTGTAGCCGTCGGCGGAGGCGAGGAGCGCGGCGCCGACCTCGATGGGAAGCTCGAGCGCCGCCTTGGAGAGCTTCGCCGCATTTTCCTCGTGACGATGGCCGCGCGAGTTCGCCAGTGCGCCCAGCAGTCGTTTCGCCTCCGGGAACTCGGCGCTGACCTTGCGGTCCTGCGCCTTACGGGTCGCCCGGGCGAGCTTCCACGTCCAGCGGGCGAGGATCTGCTCCGGCGCATCGGCCTTCCCCTCGCCGATTGCCCGGAGCAGGATGCGCGAGCCCTGGACGCGGTCCTTCTCCCAGGGCGGGGCCTGGGTGACGAGCGTGACGAGATCGTCGAAGTCGGCACGCTCGACCGTCATCGATACGCGGTCGGCGAGCGCCATCATGCGGAGTCGCCGGTTCGGGTTCTCGGCCGCCGCGGTCGTCAGGAACTGCTCGAGGCAGACCTTGCTGGCCTTCCCCTCCGTCAGCTTCTTGACGAACTCGGAGCGCTCCTCGAACCGCACCTGGCGGCCCGCGATCGAGGCCCAGTAGCGCTGCTCGTCCTCGTCGAGGTAGCGCGGGTCGATTCGCTGCCACTCGCGCTGGATGACCGACAGCCGGCGGCGCACGTCCGGCGTGACCGGGACGAGCCACGGCGCGGGCGAAAGCTTGCGGCGCGCGCGGCGGTTCGGTCTCCGGCGCGGGGCCGGCGTCACGCGTGCTCCTTCGCGGTAGAAGTCCGAGCCCAGCAGGCTGTGCAGCGAGATGACCCGCTCGTTGTGCGTCGATCCCTTGTTCACGAAGTCGACGACGATGCCGGCCTCCTTGCGCGGGTGCATACGCATGATCCGGCCGATGCGCTGCTGGTAGACGCGGCGGCTCGCGGTCGGAGCAAGGTGCATGACGACCGTCGCCCGTGGGGAGTTCCAGCCCTCTGCGAGCAGCATCGCGTTGATCAGGACGTTGATCTCACCGCGTTCGTAGGCGGCCAGCGTCTCGGCGAGGCGCACCGGTGGAGTCCGGCCGCTCACCGCCTCGGCCTTCAGGCCTGCAGCGCGGAACTCCTGCGCCAGGTTGTACGCGTGATCCACGCCTGCTGCGTAGACGATCCCCGGTGTGTCGTCGAAGCGATCTCGGTAGAGGCTCGCGGCCGCCTGGTTCAAAGCCGTGTGATCGAGCACGGCGGCCAGCGCGCGCTCCTCGAAGTCTCCGCCGACGATCGGCACCGAATGGATCGCAGCCGCAGGCGGAACCCGTAGGGAGCGGAGCGGCGCGATCAGCCCACGGCGGGCCGCGTCGGCCAGCGGCAGGTCGTCCACCGACGCCGGGAAGACGTCGGAGACCTGCTTGGCGATCAGCTGCTCCGTCGCCGTCATCCCGATGTAGATGGGCTCCGGGAAGCTCCGGATCGCATGGCTCGTCTTCTCGCCGAGCGCCGTGTGCGCCTCGTCGGCGATGACGAGCTGGTACGCGTCTCGGTCGATGCTGGCGACGTGGCGCGCAAACCACGCGTACGTCTGGATGGTCACGAGGTTGGGCCTGGGGGGCTTCTTACCCCGCTCCACGATCGGAGCCAGCCGGTCGCCGTAGCCCTCGGCCGTCAGCTCCCGGATGAACTGGGAGACCAGCAGCCGGCGGTGCGTGAGGATGAGGACGCCCTCCGTGCGCGCCGCCTCCACGAAGCCGGCGGCAGCGATCGTCTTGCCGGACGCGGTGGGGTGCCGGAACCGGTAGCGACGAACGGCGCCCGGATCCTCCTCGGGCGCGGGCTCCTCCTCGGCCTCAGGTTCCTCGTCCACCTGCGCCTCGGCTTCGGGCTCCTCGTCCTCCTCTTCGTCCTCGTACTCCTCGAGACCGTTGCCGTTCCCGTTCACAGGCTCCTCGCTGCGCTGCACGGCGGCGATCAGCTCGGTGAGCATCCCCGCCAGCGCGTCGATCTGATGGCGGCGCAGCTCCGTGCCGGAAGCGAGCTTCGGCGGCTTCTCGGAGAGCACGCGTTCGAGGCCGAGCATGAGCGCGAAGCGCACCTTCCACTCGGGGGAAGGTGTCTTGCGGCCGTCCTCGATTTCTGCCAGGGCCTCGTCGAGCGCCCGGCGCCGGGCCGTCTCGGGTGCAAGCGCCTGGGGCGGCTCTTCGCCGTTGTGAAGGAAGGGCTCTCCGGCCCATTTCTCGGCGCGCTTGGCTGCGGCGACGAGTTCGTCAGTCGCGGCGAGCGTTACGGATCGCTGCTTTGTGGTCTCCTGCATGTGTGCGGCGTGACACGGCTGCCGCGGTGCCTCCAGAGAAAGGGCGCGCTCGGAATCACCTCTAGGTGAGCGTCGCTACTCGAAGGATACCGTAACTAGGCATCGGGGAACCCATGGTTCCCCCATGAGCCGCCTACTTCTTGACGACCAGCTTGTCGTCCTCGGCGGAAACGATCTCCAGCTCCCGTCTTCCCTCCGGCGCCTGGTCGCTGTCGAGCACGAGCTTCTGCCCCGCCAGCTGCCACGTCCCGGCCCGCTTCTCGGGGGCGTCGGTCGGCCCCGGAGCCGACTCGACGAAGGTCCCGTCGGGGAGCAACTCGAAACGCATCCGGCCCCGCGAAGGCGGAAATTCGCGCTCCGCGGGGCGGAAGACCATCTCGTGCTCGGTGTCCTCCTCGTGCGAATGCACCCAGAGGTGGCCGAGCGCGTGCGCGGGGAGCTCTGTCACTTGCCTACCTTCTTGCGGGGCCCGGCCAGCGTTGCGTTCATGCGCAGCACCTGCGCAGGCGTGAACATGAACATCGCGCCGTCGTCGACGTAGTCCATGTAGTTCATGAACATGTCTCCGTTGGGCCCGTTGTTGCACGAGACGTGTGGGAAGGCGGGCTTCCCGGTGTTCGGGAGCTGCTGGTTCGGCGTATCGGTGATGAAGTCGGTTCCGCCACAGTCGCTGCGATCGCCCCAGATGTGGCGCAGGTTCAGCCAATGGCCGATCTCGTGCGTTGCCGTGCGCCCGAGGTTGAAGGGTGCCGCTGCGGCGCCGCTGGTGCCGAACGCGGTGTAGAGGATGACTACCCCGTCCGTCGTCGGAGGGCCGCCCGGGAACTGGGCATATCCGAGGAGCCCGTCGCCGAGGTTGCAGACCCAGATGTTCAGGTAGCGGTCGGAGGGCCAGGCGTCGGCGCCGCCCTGGGCCTTCTTCTTCACGGCATTGCCGGAGCCGAACGAGGCGCGAGTCGTCGCTGTGCGCGTGATCCCCGTGGTCGCCTTCCCCGAGGGATCCTTCTTCGCCAGCTGGAACTTGAGGTTCGAATCGCCGACGAGCCCTTTCCAGACGGGCGGCACCTTGCTCTTGTCCGGGTTCGTCGCCCGGAAGTCCTTGTTGAGGACAGCGATCTGGCTCTTGACCTGGGCGTCCGAGATGTTCTCGGCCGGGAGCTTGTAGAGGACGTGCACGACGACGTCGATCGTGAGCAGCTTGCGCAGGGCCCGCAGCGCCTGGCCGGTGCCGATGCTGCGGCGAATGCCCTGCTCGATCCGATCCTGGTTACGCCGGTAGCTCGCGAACGACTCCGCCAGCTTCGCGTCGACCACCATCGTGGCGCACTGACGGCGTTTGGGTGGTGCCATGTCGAGACTCTCCTCCCTTTTGGACGGGTCTCCAACACCCTGGGTGCGGTCGGATCCTGCTCGACACGCGCTCAGCCGCAGTGTGGAGTGGCGGAGCGATACGACGGTCCATCAAAACCCGTTTCTCCGGCCCGGTCAAGTTGGAGCTTGACACCGGTTCGCGGGCAGTCGAACATCCCGGCCGAACGCTCTGCGGCGTTTCGTCCCTTGAAAGGAGGGCCGATGCCCCGCAGGTTCGATCCCGGATACGGAGAGCAGCCCTACCGGAAGCTGGTCGAGGACGACCCGGGCAAGACCGCCTATCCGATCACGGACTTCCGGGTCGAATGGGGGCCCGTCTTCCACCGCGGGCGGCTCGACGGCAGCGCCCGCGTGCTGGTCATCGGCCAGGATCCGGCGCAGCACGAGACGATCGCGCGCCGCAACCTGATCGGAGAGGCGGGCCGGCGCCTGCAGGGCTTCCTCACGAAGCTCGGCGTCGAGCGCAGCTACGTCATGGTCAACACCTACCTGTACTGCCTTCTCGGCAAGAAGGGGAACCAGCACCGCAACAACAAGAAGATCGCCGCCTACCGGAACAAGTGGCTGGAGGCGATCTTCGACTCCAGCGACATCGAGGCCGTCGTCGCCCTCGGCTCGCTGGCCGAGAGCTCGTGGGAGACGTTCAAGGCCACCCCGGCGGGCCAGAACGTGAACGCCGAGTTCGTCCGTATCACGCACCCCACGCAGCCGGAGTCGAGCGGAGGGCCGCATGCGGCCGCGATCAAGGCCCTGCTCCAGAACTGGAACACGGGCCTGCAGAAGCTGCATCCGCTCCAGAACCCTGACCGGCCGGGGCCGCTGCGCCTCTTCGGCGACAAGTTCGGGCCGGGCGACAAGTCGCCGATCCCAGTCGAGGACCTGCCGGCCGGGAGCCCCGAGTGGATGGCCATCGAGGACAACTGGGCGGACCGGACGGGCACGGGGCAGACGAAGCGCCGCACGATCACGGTCACCGTCCCGAAGGAGTACTTGTCCTGAGCGACTCCTTCGAGGAGCGGTACACCGAGGGCATCCTCGACGAGGTGCCGCCGGAGTCGGAACGGCGATCCGCTCTGGCCGAGCCCAGGGCTGCGCCAGGGGAGCCTTTCGCGCTCCGCGGCTGCGTCCTCACGCCGAAGAAGAAGCTCGACGACGGCTACGTGGTCGTCAACGGCGCGACGATCGCGTCGGTCGACACGAAGAAGCCCGCCGGAGTAAAGGTCATCGAGACGGACGGGGTCGTCCTACCCGGGCTGATCGACCTGCACGGTCACCCGGAGTACAACGTGTTCTCGGCCTGGGAGCCGCCGAAGCTCTACGCGAACCGGTACCGCTGGCGGGACAGCAAGGAGTACCAGGTCGTCGTCCGCGAGCCCTGGAAGAAGCTGGTCGAGGAGCCGTCCCTTCTCCGGGATCTCACCCGCTATGCCGAGGCGCGCGCGCTCGTCGGCGGTGCAACCGCGATCCAGGGAGCGAGCGGGAAGTACCCCGGGAAGGAGGAGGCGCTCGTCCGCAACGTCGACCTGCGCATCTTCGGCGAGCACAAGGCGCGATCGATGATCGACCTCAGCCGCACGACCCCCGAGGACGCGACCAAGATGCGGGCCAAGATCGACGCCGGCGAGGTGACCGCGCTGTACGTGCACCTCGCCGAGGGGCTCGACGACCGCTCCCGCAAGGAGTTCACCGAGCTCAAGGAGGCGAAGCTCCTCACACCCGCCACGGTGATCATCCACGGCACCGCGTTGACCGAGGATCAGCTCGGCGAGGTCAAAGACGCGGGCGCGAAGCTCGTCTGGTCTCCGCAGAGCAATCTGAGGCTCTACGGAGAGACGACCTCTGCGGCCCGCGCCGTCGAAATGGGCATTACCGTCGGGCTCGGGGCGGACTGGCTGCCGAGCGGAAGTCAGAGCCTGCTCGCCGAGCTCGCCGTCGCCCGCAGAGAGCTCGAGCGGCAGAAGGTCGATCTCTCCCCTGCGCAGCTGAACAAGAAGCTGCTGGAAGCGGTGACGACAGACGCGGCGAAGGTCGCGGGGCTCGAGGGGAAGCTCGGCGAGATCGCGAAGGATCGCGTCGCCGACCTCGTCGTCCTCGAGCGTCACCTGGATGACCCGTGGGAGAACGTCCTCACTGCCGGGCCTGCCTGGGTGCAGCTCGTGACGATCGGCGGTGACCTGGCCTACGGACGAACCGACTGGATGAACGATCTGCTCGCGGACACGGCGGAGCTCGAACCGCTCGTCGCCTGGGGGAACCGGATGCTCCTCGACACGAGCTACGCCGCGCTCGGCGCCGATGCCCCGCCGCCGAGACTCAAGGAAATTCGGGAGCGGTTGCTAGCCCGCTTCCCACAGACCGGGCCGATCTTCGCCTGAGGAGGGACCCATGCCGCCCAAGAAGAAGACCGCTCGCTCGCCACGGACGACCTTCGTCCAGACGGCACCAGACCCCACCGAGGCCAACCTGAAGAAGATCGACCACATCGTGGTCCTCATGTTGGAGAACCGTTCGTTCGACCACATGCTCGGCTACCTGAAGCTCGAGGCCGGGCTTGCGGTCGACGGCCTCGAGGCGGGGATGTCCAACTCGCACGCCCACGGGACGTACAAGGTTCACCACCTACGGTCGACGAAGCTCAGGAAGTCGCAGGATCCCGGCCACAGCGGCAAGGACGTCGTCGAGCAGCTCTCCAACGGCAACGGCGGCTTCGTCTCGAACTTCGCGAAGAAGATCGGCGAAACGCCCGGGGTCGTCATGGGCTACTACAACGACGAGGACCTGCCCGTGTACGACTACCTGGCGCGCGAGTACGCCGTCTGTGACCGGTGGTTCTGCTCCGTGCCCGGTGCGACGTGGCCCAACCGGCTCTATGCGGCGGCGGGGCAAGGGGTCGGGAGCAAGGACAACAACCGGAAGCCCATCTACGACGTGCCGTCCTTCCCGCGCCAGCTCGACGCGGCCAAGAAGTCATGGTTCTGGTACGCCCACGAGCATGTCGGCACGCTGCGGCTCATCGATTCGAAGTATCGGCTTGGGCACCTCAACCGGTTCCGCTACTTCGACAAGCGGACGCTCCGCGTCGGCAAGAGCTTCATCGAGCACGCCACCAGGGGAGAGCTGGCCGCGGTCTCGTGGATCGACCCGAACTTCGTCGACTTCGACCTGCTCGGGCCGGGCGGTTCGAACGACGATCACCCGCCCTCGGATCTCAAGGCCGGGCAGGACCTGGTCCTGAAGCTCTTCAACGCAGTCGCCGGCGGGCCGAAGTGGAAGAAGACGCTCCTGGTCATCACCTACGACGAGCACGGGGGCTTCTTCGATCACGTGGCGCCGCCCGCAGCGCCCGACGACCGGCCCGCGTTCCGCAGCTACGGGCCGCGCGTGCCGGCGATCGTCGTCTCCCCGTTCGTCAAGAAGGGCACGGTGTCGAGCACGGTCTTCGACCACGCGTCGGTCATCAAGACGATCCTGCTCCGGTTCTGCAAGCGCCCCGACGGCCGGATTCCCGATCATGGGCGCGCGCGTCAACGGCGCGAACCATCTCGGCGGGCTCCTGACGCTGGGCCAGGCGCGCGCCGCTCCGCCAAAGGCCGCCGTGCGGCCGTTGATCGAGGCGAGCGCCACCTGGCGGGCAAGCGTTGCGCGCGAGCGGATGGAGGGGCTCGTCGAAGGCGTCGCTCCGGAGCCGCCGGAGCTCAACGAGCTGCAGGAGGGGTACCTGAAGGCCCAGGCAACGCTGCGGGCGCAGGGTCTCCCGGCGGGACAGCCGTAGACGCCCGCCTCTTGCGCGGAATCGGCCAGCGCCCTACCCTTCATAAGTAAGTGCGGCCCAGCCAGAGAGGGAGACCCCTTTGGCAAATGATCGCGGTCGTCGCGTTCATCGCCGGCTTCAGCGAGCGCTGGGTCAACGTAATCTTCGGCCGCGCTCAGCGCGTGCTCGGCACCGTCGAAGAGCCGAAGCCGAACCCGAATCCGCCAACCGATGAAGGGAGCCCCCGTGTGTAGGTCGTGCTCGATCTATTGCATCGTTCCTCCGGTCGTCTTCGAGCAGATCGCGAAGAACGGCAACAAGCAGCAGCGCGAGTGGGCGATCGACACGGTCAGTCGGGACAATTCCTTGCGCGCGGCCCGGTTGCACAACTCCCTCGTGACCGGGGCGGGGCCGATCAGGGCCGACGCGCTGGCCACGACCGATCCGGGGAAGCCGAAGCGCACTGTCTACGACGCCAAGAACCTGGAGCAGGTGACAGGCGAGGTCGTCCGGGCCGAAGGGGGCCCCGCGGTCGGCGACGAGGCAGCCGACGAAGCCTTCGACGGGCTCGGTGCGACCTACGCGCTCTGGTACGAGGTCTACAAGCGCGACTCGATCGACGACGCCGGGCTGCCCCTCGACGCGATCGTCCACTACGGCGACCGTTATGACAACGCCTTCTGGGACGGCCAGCGCATGGTCTTCGGCGACGGCGACGGCGAGCTGTTCAACCGGTTTACGGTCGCTCTCGACGTCATCGGCCACGAGCTCGGTCACGGCGTCGTCGAGACGACGTGCGCCCTGAATTACTGGCAGCAGCCGGGCGCGCTCAACGAGAGCTGCGCCGACGTGTTCGGCTCGCTCGTCAAGCAGTACAAGGAGGGGCAGACCGCCGAGCAAGCTGACTGGCTGATCGGTGCAGGGTTGCTCACGGACAAAGTCGAGGGCACCGGCGATAAGCCCGCCGCGCTGCGCTCCATGGCAGCCCCCGGCACTGCGTTCGACGACGACGTCCTCGGCAAGGATCCTCAACCGGACCACATGGACAAGTTCGTGGAGACGACCCAGGACAACGGGGGCGTGCACATCAACTCCGGCATCCCGAACAAGGCCTTCCACAACGTCGCGATGGCCCTCGGCGGCAACGCGTGGGAAAAGGCCGGCGGGATCTGGTACTCGGCGCATGCGGGATCCTCGCGTCGAGGCGACCGCGCGCTTCCTCACCTTCGCGAAGGCGACCGGCCGCGCGGCAAACCGGCTGTACGGCGACGGGAGCGACGAGGCGAAGAAGGTGGCCGCCGGCTGGAAGGCGGTCGGGATCGAGATATAACGCGGCTGTGAGCGGCAACGGGGTCCACATCGAGTTCCAGCGCTCAGGAGGCTTCGCCGGTCTCACGATGAGGACGGAGGTCGACACCTCCGATCTTCCGCCCGAGGACGCGGAGGTCTTCGAGCGGCTGGTCAAGAGCCTGGAAGGAAGTGGCGTCGGCGACTCGCCGTCGCCCGGCAAGCCGGACCGGTTTCAGTACGAGCTGACGGTCACGCGCGGCAAGAAAAGCCGGCGCTTCCAGCTCGCCGAGCAGGATCTGACGCCGGAGGCACGTGAGCTCGTGAGCCTGCTCGTCGAGCGCGCCCGCCAGCGCGACTAAGCGCGGGTGCCGGCGCCCACGTCTGCGAGCAGACCGCCGGCGACGCGCTCCGAGACGCCGGTCTGGTCGAGGTGCTTCGTGATGCCGCCGAGGAAGAAGGGGAAGCCGGCGCCGAGGAGGAGTGCCGTGTCGACGTCCTTCGCCGAGGCGACGACCCCTTCGTCGAGCAGGTGCCGTGTCTCGTCGGCGAGCGCCTCTCGAGCCGCCTCCAGGATCTCGTCCGAGCTCTGCGGCTGCGTGCCCTGCTGCGCGACCTCCATCTTCCCGTTCGCGTAGTTCTCCAGGGTCGGCGACAGCGGGAAGCGGTCGGGATACGCCTCGTTCAACGTGCGCAGCACGTGGTTCGCGACACGCGGTCCGACCATTTGCAGCAGAACCGACGGAGCCATCGGGAGACCCATCCTGAGCAGCGCCTCGTCGGCCTCTTCGACCGAGTTTCCGTTCTCGATCGCACCCAGAGGGACGGTCATCATGCGCGTGAGGAGCCGGTTGACCACGAAGCCTGGCGCATCGTTCACGAGCACGGGCCGCTTTCTCAGCTTCGTCGCGACTTCGAAGGCCGTGGCCAGCGTCGCGCCGTCCGTCTCGGGTGTGCGCACGATCTCGACGAGGGGCATGAGCGCGACGGGGTTGAAGAAATGAAGACCCACGACGCGTTCTGGATGCTGGAGCCCGGCCGCCATCTCGGTGACCGACAGCGCCGACGTGTTCGTCGCGAGCACGCACTCCGGCGAGATGACCTCCTCGAGCTCGCCGAACACCTGACGCTTGACGCCGATCTCCTCGAACACGGCTTCGATGACGAGGTCGCAGTCGGCGAAGGCCTTCCACTCGGTCGAGCCGCTGAGGAGTGAGGCGAGCGCGACCGCGGTTTCCTGAGGTATGCGTCCACGCGACGCGGCCGACGCCAGCTCGTCGCGGATCGACTCGATCGCGCGCGAGACCGTCTGCTCGTCGAGGTCGCGCAGGACGACCGGAACCTGGAGCCGTCGAAGGAGCAGCGTGGCGAGCTGGCTGGCCATGAGGCCGGCGCCGGCGATGCCGACTTTCCCGATCGGGCGCGGCTCGACGTCGGGCCGGCCCACCTGTCGCTTCCCGCGTCGCTCGACGAGATCGAATGCGTACAGGGAGGCCTGCGCCTGCGGGGTCTCCAGGAGGTCGGCGAGGGCATCCTGCTCGGCGCGGTAGCCGTCCTCGATCGGCCACTCGGCGCTGCCCGCGATCAGGTCGAGCGCGCGGTAGGGAGCCGGGGCCGCGCCGTGGACGACGTCTTCCACCTGCAAGCGGGCCTTGCGCACGACTTCGGCAAGGTCGGAGAGGTCGGCGTCCTCGCGCGGCGGCGACTCGTTGGCCAGGGCGATCGCCTCGTCGATCAGTCGTTCAGGCGCGACGACGCGATCGACCAGGCCGACCTCCTGGGCCTTGCGCGCGTCCAGCATCTTGTTCTGGCGCAAGGGGTTGTGGACGATCAGGTTCACGGCGGCATCCGCGCCCATGAGCTTCGGCGCCAGCTGGGTTGCGCCCCAGGCCGGTACGAACCCGAGCAGCACCTCCGGCGAGGCGAGGTGGCGCACGTCGTCGGCCGCGACGCGGTAGTCGCAGTGCAGGGGTAGCTCGAGCCCGCCGCCGAGGCTTGCGCCGTTGATCGCGGCGACCGTCGGGTAGGGGAGGGCGCGAATCCGCGCGAAGAGCTCCTGGCCGCCGCGGCTGCCCAGAACGGCCTGGTCCCGCGTCTGGATCTGCGGGAACTCTTCCAGGTCGGCCCCAGCCGCAAAGCTTCCCGGCTTGCCGGTGATGACCAGCGCCGAGAACGATTCGGCTTCGAGCTCGGGGAGCAGCGCTGCGAGCGACTCGAGCGCCGCGCGCCCAAACACGTTCGGCCGCTCCGGGTCGCCGTTGTGCATCGTCACGATGCCGACGTCGCCTTGCCGCTCCAGCCGGAACTGCGTCACGGGCTCTGGCACGAAGGCAGGTTATCTTCGACCGGATGGCTGAGTGGAGCGACCATGCCGAGCGCGAGATCGTGCGCTACCGCGACGGCGAGGCGCGCCTGCCCGGCGCCGACGAGTCGGATCCGCGCCAGAAGCAGCTGACCCGCATGGGCAACGCGGCCGGCGGCGCCGGGCTCGCCCTGCTCATGCAAGGCGACAAGGACCAAGCTGACGAGTGGTTCCACCGCGCTGCCGACCGGTACCAGGAGAGCATGGAGGAGGCGCCGCCGGGTAGCTGGGGCCGCCCGATCGGCGCGATGAAGGCGCTCGTGCTGGCAGCCGATTGGGACGACGCCGAGGACGCGGCGCGCTGGACGCTGGCGCTCGTCGGCGCAGCCGACACGCCGTCGCCGATCGGCCGCTACGCGGCGACGCTCGCGCACCTGATCCTCGGCGCGGACGAAGAGGCGCGACTGCTCGCCAGCTCATTGCGTGAGCGCGACGACTTCCCGCAGGACGTCGCCGACTCGCTCGCCACTCTCGCCGCGGGCGACCGTCTCGGCTACGCGTACGCGATCGAGAGCGTGCTCGAGTCCTTCGCCAGGCGCGACGAGTACCTCGAGGACATCCCCGTCGCAGACACGGTGCTGGTGCTGCAGGCCCTCGCCGAGCGGCGCGACATCGCCGCCGACCTCAGTTCGCCGCTCCTCCCGAAGGACTAAGTAACAGTCTGTTACTAAGTTTGGCGGGCCGAGGGCGTGCTGGGCGGGTGCATGACGCCCGTGAAGACGAGCGGCTCGGCGTCCGGCTCCTCGCAGTCGCGGGCCTTCTCCACGAACTCCGTGAGCAGCTCGAGCGCCTTCTCCGGAGAGCAGCGGACGGTGACCTGCGCGCTGCGGAACCCGCCCTGCTGATGGGCCGCAAACGCTTGCTGGACCTCTTCGAGCATGGCCGCCTGCAGGTCCGTGGCGAGGCTGGAGTGGAGGAGCTGAGGCGCGACGCGCACGGTCTTCGCCAGCGCGCGGTAGGGCTTCTCCCGGCCGGACCCGCCGTCGGCTCGCTCGATCAGGTCGGCCCGTAGGAGCATCTTGACGTGGAAGTGAAGGTGGCCCGGATCGACGCCGAGCCGCTGGGCGAGCTCGCGGTTCGTCATCGGGTCCTCGCCCTCCGCGCCGAGCATCTCGAGCACGCGAAGACGGAGCGGGTGGCCGAGCGCCTTCAGCTGCTCCGGTCTTTCGAGCGTGAGCACGTCGGGCGGGGCGGGGGCGGCGTCCGCCATCGGCCGTATATATAGGAATCAACGCTCAGTTGTCAAGCTTGGCAGCGGCGGCGCGGTCCAGGAGCACGATCGTCTCGCCGTCCGTCGAGCGGACGAGGCTCGCGGGCACCTGGGGATCGGGCGGCCCGGCAAAGGCCCGCGCGACCGCTTCGGCCTTGTCCTCGCCGAGCGCGAGGAACAGAACCACCCGCGCGCCGCAGAGCACCGGAAGCGTCATCGTGACTCGCTCGACGTCGTCGTGCGGGACGGCCACTGCGCGGCGCTCGCGCTCGTCCAGTGCCGGGGAGCCCGGGAACAGGGAAGCGGTGTGACCGTCGGGGCCGATCCCCTGGAAGGCGAGCCCGAGCGTGACGCCCTCCAGCAGGCGGTCGTACTCGTCGGCAGCCCGTTCGGCGCCGAGCTCGCCGCGGATGCGGTGCACGGCCCGTGGGGGCACAGCGATCCGATCCAGAATCGTCTCGCGCGCGAGTCGGTAATTCGCCCGCTCGTCGTCCGGCGGCACGGCGCGCCCGTCACCCCACCAGAGCGTCGCACTGCTCCAGTCGGGCTCGAGCTCGGCCGCCAGCTCGTACGCCGGTCCCGGGGCCGAGCCGCCGGAGAGCGCGATGTCCGCGCCGCCGCGGACCGCGTCGACGAGAACCTCCGCCGCTGCGCGGTGTGCTTCGGCGGCGGTGTCGAAGACCCTCAGGACGAGTCGGCTTCCCTGAGCTCTTGCGAGCGCTCCATCGCGGCCTGGATTGCGTTCAGGAATGCGGCGCGCACGCCTGCCCGCTCCAGCTCGCGGATCGCCCGGATGGTCGTCCCGCCCGGCGAGGTGACCATCTCGCGCAGCTCGACAGGATGCATCTCCTCATCCCGCAGGAGCTTCGCCGTGCCGAACATCGTCTGCACGACGAGGTCGGTCGAGACCTCACGCGACAGGCCGAGCAGGATGCCCGCCTCGATCATCGCCTCGGCGAGCAGCGCGAAGTAGGCCGGCCCCGACCCCGAGACTGCAGTGACCGCGTCCATGTACGGCTCGGGCACCTGAACGACACGGCCGACGTGCTCGAGCACCTCCTGCGCCTCGGCGAGGTGCCCGTTGTTCGCATGCGCACCCGCGCAGAGACCTGCCACCCCCTCGTGCACCGTGGCCGGCGCGTTCGGCATCGCGCGCAGTACCGGGACGCCGTTCGAGAGGTGCCGCTCGATCTGCTCTGTCGTCACCGCGGCCGCGACCGAGAGCACCGTCTGCTCGGCCGAGACCTTCGACCCGATCTCGCCGAGCAGGGCGTCGAAATCCTGGGGCTTCACCGCGATGACGATGAAGGCCGCGTTCGAGACCGCGTCCGCGTTGGACGTCGTCGTCTCGACCTCGTAGCGCTCCGCCAGTTCGTCGAGCCGCTCCTGGCGCCGGCCGGTGACGACGATCTCCGCCGGCTTGCGCCAGCCCGAGCTGAGCAGCCCCGAAAGGAGCGATTCGCCGATCTTGCCTCCACCGAGGATCGCAATGCGCCGGCCCGCGGACATGCGCTGAGTTTAGGCGGCGTAGCGGGCTCGAACTCGCTCGCGCCGGATCATGGGGCCGTTCATCTGGACCGGCACCAGCCCGCGGCCCCAGCCCGCCAGGAGGTAGACGCACGCGAGGCCGGCCCACTCCTCGTACGGCGCCAGCAGCTCTGCGGTGTCGTCGACGTCGGCCCAGCGACCCCGGATCGCCGAGCACAGCTTGAGGAGCCCGAGGTCGCCGACGATGCCCCGGTCGTAGCGGCCCAGGCCCTCCGTCCACACGACGCCGATCGACCACGGGCCGATGCCGCGCTCGCGGAGGAGCCGCGTCTCGGCGGCGGCGCCCGGGAGGTCGCGGAAACGCTCGACGTCGAGCGTCCGGCTGATCCGGACGAGCGCCGTCCCCTTGCGCGACGGAAGCCCGAAGCGGTAGAGCTGAGCCGGCGCGAAGGCGGCGAGATGATGCGGACGCGGAGGAGCATGCAGCCCGCCGAGTTGCTCGGTGGTCGCACGGATCAGGCTCCGCTCGATCGCGAAGGCCCGCTTCGCTTCGATCAACTGCCCACAGATCGCCCGCAGGAGCGACTGGGTGACGGTCGAGGTCCGCATGGGGCGGAGGCCTTTCAGTTGGCGAATGGCCTCACGGAGCAAAGGGTCGTCGGCGAACCGGCGGAGGAACTCGCTGTGGTCGTCGTCGCAGGCCAGCACGAAGCGCAGCTGCGCGAGTCCGGCCTCGGTCTCGGCCCGTAGGTCGAGGGCTCCGTCGCCTCGCTGACTGGCTCGCGCGAGCTCTGGACCGTCGCCGGCATCGACCACCGCCGTCAGCGTGCGGCCGTCGACTCGACGCGTCGCGTCGCGGGCCCGCCGGCACGTGAGCGCGAGCGAATAGGGCCCGCGCGGGCGTAGGGAGGCCTCGATCGTCATCGAGGCACCCTACGCTCTGCGGCGGCTAACGACCCTGCGTTGCTGGCCGGAGGGTGGAAGCCGGCCTGAGGGTCTGAGGACGCACGCGCCGGCGGCGCGGGCGGCGGCTCATGGCGAGCCGGCGGGCTTCTGTCTGCTCTTGGATGAGAACTGAGCGGGACTGAACATCTACTGGGTACAAGCCGCGCCTCCTTTCGAGGTAAAGTATCTTTAGATCGAACTACTAGAAGGTAGCAGTAAAGTCTCTTGACGTCAAGAGACTTTAGAGAGAGAATTACGACCATGACCAAAGTCGAAGAGCGAGACCACGTCGATGACTTCCTCGAATCGGAGTTCCTCGAGGAGATCCCAAATCTCGATCTGACCGTCGAGGGGATCGTCGATCGGATCATGGGCATCTCGCGGCGCTTCAAGCGAAGCCTCGAAGAGACGCTCTCCGAGCACGGGCTCAGCTATGCGGACTGGCACCTTCTGGGCGCGCTCGCGCGCAAGAAGAAGCCCAGGTCGGCCGGCAAGCTGGCGGAGGTCAGCGACCTGTCGAGCGGCGCGATGACGAACCGCCTCGACCGCCTCGAGGAGGCAGGCCTCGTCCGCCGCCTCCGAGATCCGTCAGACCGCCGCGGAGTGCTCGTCGAGCTGACCGCGAAGGGCAGGCGCGCCTACAACGAGTCGGCAGGCGCGGAGGCGGCGAAGGAGGCACTGATCACCTCTGCGCTCAACAAGCGCGAGAAGGAGCAGCTGAATGCGCTGCTCCGCCGCCTCATGCTCGAGTTCGAACGGCGCGAAGCCGAATCGGCCTAGCCGTATCGGTAGACGATTCGCCCGCGCTGCAGGTCGTACGGCGAGAGCTCGATCTTGACGCGGTCTCCCGGCATCATCCGGATCCGATAGCGGCGTAGACGCCCGGCCGTGTAGCCGAGCGTCTCGTGACCGTTATCCAAGGCGATCCGGAACTTGCCATTCGAGAGCGCCTCGATGATCTCGCCGTCGAACTCGATCTTCTGTTCCTTGCCGGACACTTACCCGCCCGTTGGGGTGACGTTGGTCGCTTCGGGACCCTTCTGGCCCTCACGGACCTCGAACTCGACCTTCGAGCCCTCGGTGAGAGACTTGAAGCCCTCACCCGCGATGCTCGAGTGATGAACGAAGACATCCTTGTCGCCGTCGTCCGGCGCGATGAAGCCGTAGCCCTTCGCGTCGTTGAACCACTTGACGGTTCCACTTGCCATATAGATACACCTCCTTCTCAACCTCACGAACGGGAAGAGGAGGCGCTTTCGCGCTTTACCACCCCACACGCTCTTTTGTACGCCTGAAGCCTAGCAGGGTAGGACTGGCACGATTGCAAAATGGCTGAACCCATTGATCCAGGCGTAGATATCGGTCACGTGCATCTGAAGGTCTCCGACCTCGACCGCGCGGTGGGTTTCTACCGCGACATGCTCGGATTCGAGGAGACGACTCGGATCGGCGACCAGGCCGCCTTCCTCTCGGCGGGCGGGTACCACCATCACATCGGGCTGAACACCTGGGAGAGCAAGGGCGGCTCGCCGCCGCCGCCGGGCTCGACCGGGCTCTACCACGTCGCCATCCGCTACCCGTCCCGTGCTGCGCTCGCGAAGGCGCTGAAGCGGCTCGTGGACGCCGGCGTCCCGCTCTCGGGAGCATCCGACCATGGAGTCAGCGAGGCGATCTACCTCCACGACCCCGACGGGAACGGGATCGAGCTGTACCGCGATCGGCCACGCGAGGACTGGAAGACGGATCCCGACGGCAACCTCGTGATGGTGAGCGAGGCTCTCGACCTGAACGCCCTCCTCGCCGAAGCGCAGTGAAGCGCGTGGCGATCGTCGGCACCCCGGGTGCGGGGAAGTCGACGCTCGCGCGAAAGCTGGGAGCGCGCGCCGGCCTGCCCGTGATCCACCTCGACCAGCACGCCTTCCTGCCGGGGTGGAAATGGAAGTCCGACGAGCAGTGGGATGCGATCACCGAGGAGCTTCTCGCCGGCGAGAGCTGGGTCATGGACGGCGCGTTCGCCATGGAGAAGGCGGTCGCGCGGGCGGACACGATCGTGTTCCTCGACTTCTCTCGCGCGCGCGGGTACCTGGGGTCCGTGAAGCGGCTCGCGCTCGCGTACCTCGGCCGGCCGGCGCCGGACTTCGCGCCCGGCTGCGTGGACAGGCTCGACCGGGACTTCTGGCGGCTGCTCAAGACGATCCATCGCTATCCGAGCGTCCAGCGGCCCGAGATCGTGGCCGATCTCGAGCGACGCCGTGGCGAGGGCCGGCGGGTGGTCGTGGCGCGGAACCGCCGCGACGTCCAGGCGCTGCTCGACTCCTAGGCGGCCAGCCGGTCGATCTCGCGCGACTCGGAGCTGCGCGCGATCCACGCGACGGAGGCCTGCGGCGCCGGCCGCTTTCTGAAGAGCCGGCCGAGCAGCGCCGCCAGCCCGAGAGGCGCCTGGGCCGATTCGCGCAGACGCTCGACCTGCTCGGCGACGAGCACATGTGAGATGTCCAGATGCATCGCCTCCACGCTAGAGCCGTCCTCGGCCACCGGGGGGACCGACTGGTGAAGATGGCGAGTCGGGGTGGTGCTATACCTCACGGCGGGGGTTCTATGGCCAAGCCAGTCGAGCAGCTCGAGCGCGTGATCATCCGCTTCGCGGGTGACTCGGGCGACGGCATGCAGCTCACCGGAGGCCGCTTCACGAGCGAGACGGCCCTCATGGGCAACGATCTCTCGACGCTGCCCGACTTCCCGGCCGAGATCCGCGCGCCGGCGGGCTCGCTGCCGGGCGTGTCCGGCTTCCAGATCCACTTCTCCGACCACGACATCCTCACGCCCGGCGATGCCCCGAACGTGCTCGTCGCCATGAACCCCGCCGCTCTGCGGACGAACCTGAACGACCTGGCGCCGGGCGGGACGCTGATCGTCAACACCGACGCGTTCACCGATCGGAACCTGCAGAAGGCCGGCTACACGTCGAATCCTCTGGACGACGGCACGGTCGACGAGTACCTCGTCCAGAGAGTGCCGCTGACGTCGCTGACGCAGGAGGCGCTCAAGGGCGTCGGCATCACGAGTCGCGAGGCGGAGCGCTCGAAGAACATGTTCGCGCTCGGGTTGATGTCCTGGCTCTACACGCGCCCAACCGAGGGCACGATCGCCTACATCGAGAGGAAGTTCGCCAAGCGGCCGGAGATCGCAGAGGCCAACGCGCGCGCGTTCAAGGCCGGGTATGCGTTCGGCGAGACCGCCGAGGGCTTCGCGACGCAGTACGAGGTGGCGCCGGCCGAGATGGCGCCCGGCACCTACCGGAACATCACCGGCAACCAGGCCCTCGGGCTCGGCCTGGTCGCGGCCAGCGTCCAGTCGAAGCTGCCGCTGTTCCTGAGCGCCTACCCGATCACGCCGGCCTCGGACGTCCTCCACGACCTCGCGCGCCACAAGAGCTTCGGGGTGCGGACGTTCCAGGCCGAGGACGAGATCGCAGCGGTCGGCGCCGCTCTCGGCGCGAGCTTCGGCGGGTCTCTGGGCGTCTGCACGTCGAGTGGGCCCGGCATCGTCCTGAAGCAGGAGACGATCGGGCTCGCGGTCGCCCTGGAGCTTCCGCTGCTGATCCTCGACATCCAGCGCGCCGGCCCCTCGACCGGGATGCCGACGAAGCCGGAGCAGGCGGACCTGTTGATGGTCATGTTCGGACGGAACGCGGAGTCTCCGGTGCCGGTCGTGGCTGCTTCGACGCCGGGCGGCTGCTTCGACGCGGCGATCGAGGCGACGCGGATCGCGCTCAAGTACCGCACGCCCGTCTTTCTGCTGTCGGACGCCTATCTCGCGAACGGCTCCGAGCCGTGGCTGCTGCCGGATGTCGAGTCGCTGCCCGACATCTCCGTCGAGTTCGCGACGCAGCCGCCCGTGGAGGGCGCGTTCATGCCGTACCAGCGCGACCCGGAGACCCTGGCGCGCCAGTGGGCGATCCCCGGAACGCCGGGCCTCGAGCACCGCATCGGCGGCCTCGAGAAGGAGGACGTGACCGGGAACGTCTCGTACGACCCGGACAACCACGACCACATGGTCCGGCTGCGCGCCCAGAAGGTCGCCGGCATCGCGGCCGACATTCCCGAGCTTGCGGTCGACGATCCGGACGGCGACGCCGAGCTGCTCGTGCTCGGCTGGGGCGGGACGTACGGGCCGATCCAGTCGGCTGCGCGTCGCGTCCGGCGCGAGGGCAAGAAGGTCGCCCATGCGCACCTGACGCATCTGAACCCGTTCCCGCGAAACACGGCCGACGTGCTCGCCGCCTACCCAAAGGTGCTGATCCCCGAGATGAACCTGGGGCAGCTGCTCAAGCTCGTCCGCGCCCAGTTTCTCGTCGACGCGCACGGCTACAACCGGGTGCGCGGGCTTCCGTTCCGCTCGGACGAGCTGGCCGAGGCGATGGAGGCCATGCTGTGAGGGGACGCTTTCCATTCGCGACGCTGATGGCCGTGGTCGCGGGAGTTCTGCTGATCGTGTCCGGCGAGACACTGTGGGCGCTCGTCTTTTTCGCGATCGCGGCGGTGTTCGGCGCCATCACGCTGAGGAGCGCGAGGTGAGCGAGAACGGGGAAAACGGCAACCCGCTGGTCCAGCTGACCGGGAAGGACTTCAAGTCCGACCAGGAGGTGCGCTGGTGCCCGGGCTGCGGCGACTACGCGATCCTGGCCGCGGTGCAGTCGTTCATGCCCGAGCTCGGCCTTCCGCGCGAGCGGATCGTGTTCGTGTCCGGAATCGGTTGCGCGGCGCGCTTCCCGTACTACATGCAGACCTACGGGATGCACTCGATTCACGGGCGCGCGCCGGCGATAGCGACCGGCCTGTCGGCGTCACGGCCGGATCTCAGCGTCTGGGTCGTGACCGGCGACGGCGACGCGCTCTCGATCGGCGGCAACCACCTGATCCACGCTTTGCGCCGAAACGTGAACGTGAAGATCTTGCTCTTCAACAACCAGATCTACGGGCTGACGAAGGGGCAGTACTCGCCGACGAGCCCGATCGGCACGAAGAACAAGTCGACGCCGATGGGGTCGCTCGACTGGCCGTTCAACCCGGTCTCGATCGCGATCGGCGCGGAGGCGACGTTCGTCGGGCGCTCGATCGACACCGACAAGAAGCACCTGACGGAGGTGTTGCGCCGGGCGGCGAATCACCCCGGCACTGCCTTCGTCGAGATCTACCAGAACTGCAACGTCTACAACGACGGCGCCTTCGACGCGGTCAAGGAGGAGAAGGAGAACCAGATCCGCCTCGAGCACGGCCAACCGGTGCGCTTCGGCGCCGAGGGCGAGAAGGGCGTCGTCCTGAGGCCGGACGGCGCGTGCGAGCTGGTCGACGTCGAAGCCGTCGGCGAGGAGGCGCTGCTGATTCACGACGAGCACCAGCAGGAGGGCTCGCTCGCGTTCGCGCTGTCCCGGATCTCGCACACCCCGCACGGCCCGACGCCGATCGGGATCTTCCGCGACGTCGAGCGCCCGGTTTACGACCAGCTCATGGCCGAGCAGCTGGAGACCGCGAAGACCGAGCAGGGCGGCGGCGAGCTCGCCGGGCTGCTCAACAGCGGCGACACCTGGCAGATCACTTAACGGGAACTTGCGCGAGCTCTTCCTCGAGCTCCTCGAGAGCTGCGCGGAGAATCGCGATCCGTTCCAGAACCGGCGCAGGCGCGACGGCCCCGCTTTCGCGCCCGGCAGCCAACCGGCGCCGGCGCTCCAACTCGCGTGCCTCCTCCATCGAGTTGAGCACGATCGCGATCAGGACGTTCACGACGATGAAGACCGCGATGCCTACATAGGTCACGAAGTAGATCCACGCCCACTGGTGAACCTCCATCGCTCGGTACATGTAACGCGGGAAGTCCTCGAGCGTGAGGATCACGAACAGCGACAGCATCGCCGTGCCGATGTTCCCCCAGTCCTGCGGCAGCTCGTCGCCGAAGAGCAGCCAGCCGAACATCCCGTACACGAAGATGATCAGCGTCGTCAGGAGCACCATGCTGCCGAGCGGTGGCAACGACCTGACGACACCCTCGACCAGCAGCCTGAGGTCCGGCAGCACGCGCACGACACGTACGACCCGCAGCAGCCGTGCGATCCGCAGCAGGGTCGACGATTCCCGGATTCCCGGTACGAACGCCATCCCGATCACGACGAAGTCGAAGACGTTCCAGCCTGAGCGGAAGAAGTCCTGGGGCCGGCGCCCATAGGCCGCGATTCGGAGGGACACCTCGACCACGAAGAAGCCGAGGAAAATCCCGTTCAGCAGGGCGAGCGTATCGCCGTGGTCGCGCTCGAAGTCCTCGTAGGTCTGCAGCCCGAGGACAACCGCGTTCGCCAGGATCACCGTCAGCACGACCGCGGTGAAGTACGGCGACTCGACCAGCCGCCAGAGTCGACCCGTTCGTTCGGGCACCGCCATGCCCGTCATTGTCGGTTCGCGGTCGGCTATTCGAACAGCGGCAGGAACTGGTCGCGCCACTGGTCGTCCGGGATCGACCGGCGGAAGAAGGCCTCGAGCACGCTGCGCGGCGAGGTGCCCTCGAGCCGCGCCAGGAGGCAGGTCACGGCCGCGAGCTGGTACGACAACAGGTCAGGGTCGATGCGCGCCACGCGCACGGCCTCCTCGAACGCCCAGATCATCTTCTCGGCGTCCACGGCCTTCCCGTTCGCGCGGATCTCGCGCGCCAGGTCGTCGAGCTCGAAACGGTCCCAGTCCACGGCTTGGCTTATCGGCGCGTCGACGGATGTTCTGGATAGCTCAGACCGGGTACAAGCAACCTGTTAGCAAGTCCAACAGGAGGTGCCGCATGGAAACACGTGAGGACATCTATACGTACCAAGACCAGACAATCGGTGACGCCGACCTGATCGGTTACTCCGTCGAGGCGACGGACGGTTCGATCGGCAAGATCGACGACGCGACCAACGAGGTCGGCGGAAGCTACATCGTCGTCGACACCGGCCCCTGGATCTTCGGCAAGCACGTGCTGCTGCCGGCCGGGGTCGTTCAACGCATCGACCACGAAGACAAGACCGTGTACGTCAACCGCATGAAGGAGGAGATCAAGAACTCTCCCGAGTGGGATGACGAGCGGAAAGCAGACGACTCGTACCGTTCCGACGTGGGGACGTACTACTCGACGCGCGACTAGCACTGAAACGAGCGGCGGCCGGGGAAACCCGGCCGCCGCTTCCTTTGTTTTCTCTCCGCTAGCTGAAGAGGCCGGCGACGCGTGAGTACGCGTTCGTGGCACTCGTCGCCAACAGCACGAAGGCGGTGAGACAGGCGAGCGTGATGACCGTCAGGACGGTCCCGTACTCGGCCATCGTCTGACCCTCTTCGCGGGCAGGTAGCTCGAAGATCTTCATGACCTAGATATCGGCGACCACGGCGCGACGCGCGACCCCCGCTGGACGGGGATCCGCGTCGCCCGCGACGGGTGATTTCTTCAGCTCGCGCGGCTGCGAATTGCGACGAGCCGGCGGTACCGCTTGCTGACGGTCTGCTCCTGCTGTCGCTCCCTCTGTTTGCGCGCCCGTAGGAACGCTGAGGCCTTTGCCTCGTCGAGGGAGCCGTGGTATTTGGGGGCGAAATGGCTGGACACGCCCGAACCTCCTTCGGACTCGCTCGGCGTGGCCGCTACGCACTCGTTTTTACCTACGCCCACTAGATCGGCAATTCCGATCTACGTCTATATCCCTCAAAAAGGGCCGTGGCGCGGGGCGCGGGCCGGGCGGCGACCCGCTCCCCGCGCCACGGCGCGGTGAAGCTTTCCGATTCGTCGATTACGTGATGTAAGCGGCGACGCGGTTCACGGCGGACACGATGTTGCCCGACAGGAGCGCGAGCGCTCCGAAGACGGCGATCGTGATAACGGCCAGGACGACGCCATACTCGGCCATCGTCTGCCCTTCCTCGCGCCGTGGGAACTCTGCGAACAGGTTGCGGATCTTCTGCACCTCGTTCACCTCCTTTGCTGCAGCGGTATTCATGGCTAGGCCCGAGCACACGGAGGGAAGTCCCGTTGTCGCGTAGTTGGGATGCAGTGGTATCGCCACTTTTCGGTCAGCGGTTTCCTTCCTTCGGCGCGGCCGCTGCACCGATGGGTACTCGATTGGCCTATGAATCGTCCTCGTGCGCGTTGGTCCAAATCCCCCGCGACAGGGATGTGTCAGCGAACGCGTGTGGCGGCGAAAATGGCCTGGCGGAACTCGCCATTTACAGGCGCTGAAGCGAGTGAGAAGACCGGTACAGGGCGGCCTGCGATCCACGAAGTCGAGATGTAGTCGCCGAGCATGCGGCCGAAGCTCGCCTCGGCGATCCACGACAGGGGCATCGTCTCGGCCGTCAGGCGCCGCGTGCGGCTCCAGGTCGTGCCTCCGTCGGCCGACGTGATCAGGCCGACGTCGACTCCGGGACAGGTTCGGTCGGGGTCGCAGGCCTCGACCAGCTTCATCGTGTGGTACGTGACGGCGAGCCGTCCACTCGCCGGATCGACGGCGAGCCCGGGAACGAAGCGGTGCACCGCAGCCTCGATCGTGTCGATCGGGACCCGGGTCGGCGCAGACCAGCTGACGCCGTCGCGCGACACCACTAGTGCGACATCGTTGGCGCAGAGGTCCGAGAAGTGACAGTCGCTCCACGCGATGTACACGTTGCCCCGCGCATCTACGTCCATCGAGGGCAGTGGCCCGGCGCGCATGCCTGTCACCTGCGACTCCTCGATCGAGGCGACGCGCGTTGCCGGCCCCCAGGTCTGGCCGCCGTCGACGGAGCGCACGGCACCGATGTGGTTGCCGTCGGAGTTGAGCGTGAACACCTCGAAGGAGACGATCACCGACCCGTCGGGCCGCGCAGCCGGCTGTACGCCGTTCGGCAGGTTGCCCGGGATGCGTCCATACATGACGACCGGGGTCGACCACGTGCGGCCGCCGTCATTCGACCGGGCAGTTCGCAGCTGGCCCGCACCGAAGCTCAGGTAGGAGAGGTAGCACCGGCCGCGGAACCGACTCGTAGGCCAGTTGTCGCAGGCGAGCCACTCCTTGTCGAGCTCCTCGACGGGGGCGCCGACCACTGCGCGGACGGGGAGGCTCCACGTCAGGCCGTCAGCCGAGCGGCTGACCAGCAACACCGTGCCGGCGGAGGAGACGCCGAGCGAGGCGATCAGCCAGGTTCGATGCGCCGCGTCGTACGCGACGACAGGATCGGTGACGAGGTCGAGTGTGCCGCCGAGCGCGGAGAAGATCGTCGTTCCCGGCAGGAAGCCCGAAACCCAGGTCTGGCCTCCGTTGCGCGAGGTCGACCAGCCGATGTTCGCCGCGCCTCCGCCCGTAAAGCGACCGGTCTGGAATGCGGTGACGATCGTTCGCCCGGCGGACATGCTGTCGGGCTCGACCTGCGTCTCGTGCTGGCCGAGCCCGGTCCGGTACGGATCGCGCGAGATCTGGCGGGCGACGACCTCGCAGTCGGCTGCGACGAGATCGGTCCGCTCGGCGTTGACGATGTCGTGGCCCCGGCCGCAGTTGACCGAGTCGCGTGCGCGGTCGACCTGCAGCGCGATGCGGTCGTCACCCGGCCCTGCGAGCACGACGTCTCGGCCTGGGCCTCCGTGGATGAAGTCAGGTCCTGCGCCTGCGGTGATCCGGTCGGAGCCCGCGCGGCCGTAGAGCATGTCCGCACCGGAGGTCCCGCGTAGCCGGTCGGCTCGCGGCGTGCCGTTGACGAGTGCGGCGTTCGTAGCGTCGACCCCGATCAGCAACCCGGCGAAAAGGGTCGCTATCCAGGCTCGACGCACGCCACGACTCTACTCCGCGAACCAACGACGAAGCCCGCCTGGTGGCGGGCCTCGTGGGGAGCAGGGATGGGAGGGAGAGTCCTAGTCGCTGTCGGCGTTCGTGCTGGTGACGACGCGAACCTGCTCACAGTTGACGTGCACGTCCGATTCGGCCGAGTTCAGCCAAACCCTGTCGTTGCCCGGGCCACAGTCGAGGGTGTCGACCAGGTCGTCGTTGGCGAGCGCGTGGAGGACGTCGTCCCCCTCGCCGCCGTTCTCGACGTCGGCGCCGTGGCCGACCCAGAGGCGGTCGTTACCGAGGCCTCCGTCGACGGTGTCGTTCCCGTGACGGCCGCGGATGACGTCGTTGCCGTCCGAGCCGCTCAGGATGTCGTTGCCGTGACCGCCGAAGATGCGGTCGCGACCAGGGCCGCCGTCGACCGAGTCGTTACCCGGCCCGGCGAAGACGAGGTCATGCCCGGAGAGGGCAGTGACTGTGTCGTTCCCGCGCTTGGCGAAGATCTTGTCGGCACGCGGAGTGCCGGTGAGCACGTTGTCCCCGTTCGTTCCGCGGATGACGACGTAGCGGTGCGCGACCGCGGCGCCGACGACCGAGAGAGCGAGCAGGGCCATCAGTCCGAATACGGTGAGACGGGTTTTGTTCTTCATGGGTCGGAGTCTTTCGCCGGCCCGTGAGCTTGCGGTTGCCGAATCGAAAAGATTTCGGGTGCTTTTGTAAGGAGCCTGTTAACACCCGTGCCTGGCACGTGCCAGGCACGGCTCCCGGGCGGCTACGCGGCTTCGAGCTCGACCACGCGCTCGTCGCGGCCGTTCCGGTACTCGGGGCCGAGCGCCTCTGCGAGCTTGCGCTCGAGCTCACCGCTCGCCGCGAGCTCCTCGACGATGTCGGCGCCGCCGACCAGCTCGCCCTTGACGAAGATCTGCGGGATCGTCGGCCAGCCCGAGAGGGCGGAGAGCTCCTGGCGGAAGCGGGGATTGGGGAGGATGTCGACGGCAGTGACCGGTGCGCCTGCGCCGCGAAGCGCCGAAAGGGCCCGCTGCGAGTTGCCGCAGGCGGCAAAGGCAGGCGTGCCTTTCATGAAGAGGGCGACGGGCTCGGACTCGATGATCTGCTCGATCTGGGTGCGGAGGTCGGTCACTCAGGGTCCTTTCGTGGAGATGCGGAGCTCATGGATTGTGCCGTCGGCGAGCGGACGCTCGAGGGCGGCGTAGACGAGCCGGTGCTGCTCGACCAGCGAGAGCCCGGCGAAGCGCGGGCTCGAGACGATGACCTGGAAGTGGTCGCCGCCGCCCGTGCGGTCCTGGACGTCGAGCTCGGTCGCGTCGGGGAAGGCTTCGGCGAGGAGCTCGCGGAGCGGGGCGGTCGCGGTGGTCATCGACTCGGATCGTAGCCCGAGCCGTGTCCGCAACCACCATGGCCGGTGCCAGGCACCAGACATGGCCGTTGTGTCGCGCCAGACATGGCTGACCCGGACCCGGCCTGTGATGAGGCACCAGATGTTGCAGGGCGCAAGACACGGCCCGGGCCGCCGTGGCCGGTGCCAGGCACCAGACGTGGCTGGTTTATCGCAGCACCGGGGGTCAGACGCTACCGCGCGGGCCGAGGCCTTCGAGCTCCCACTTGCGTCCGTATGTTCGCGTGCGGCGCCTGGTGCGAAGTCGCGGCTGGCGGCGTGCCGGTAGGAGCGCAACCGCGCGGGCCCGCGCTCGCAGCGCACCCTCGACCGCGCCGCGCACGGCCCTCGGCGGCTGCGGAAAGCCGAAAGCCGCCAGCAGCCGGTCGTCCATCAGCGCATAGATCGCATGCGCCCCGAAGCGCCTCGGGAGCCCGGGGAACCACGCCAGGAGCATGTCGCGAGTCGCTTCGCCGACCCGTTCTGCCGCAGGCGAGCGCGCAAAGTGCCGCTCCTCGTACTCCTCGTTGAAGCGCTCGAAGTCCTCGTACCGCTCCGGAAGCTCCCTGATCGCCATCAGCCGACCGACCTCGAGCCAGAAATGGAACGACGCCAAGCGCTCGGTCTCGATCAACGGCCGCCACCCGAAGCGCGCATTCCAGCGGATCGGCTCGAAGACGAACGACGAGAGGACGTACAGAAAGTCGTCGTTCGAGATCTCGAAGCGCCCGTGGATCTGGTTCATCCTGCGGATCGCGCGCCGCCCCTCGGCGCTGTCGTAGCCCATCTCGCCGATCGTCGAGAGGATCAGATCAGTGTCGTCGTAGCGTTTCTGCGCCCTCGCCGCGAACTCACCGGTCGAGTCGAGGAGCGCGGCAACGGAGGGGACGGCGAAGGTTCGAAACAGGGCCAGCTCCAACGCGCGCGTCGTGTCCCACGGGAACTCGTAGCAGGTGTCGAGCCGGACGATGCGCGCGTGGTCGGACACCGGGTCGAGCCCCCGGATCTCACGTAGCCAGCGTGATTCGTCCACGCGAATGACGATACTGCCGGGCGTGAGGCTCCTCTCGACGCGCGGCTTGACCGCCGCCAGCGCGCGTCACCCCTGGCGCACGATCACCGCGTGGCTGATCACGCTGGTGCTCGCGTTCGGCGCGATCGCGACGATGCTCGAGTTCACGTCCGAGGCCGAGATCACGGCCAACCCCGAGTCGGAGCAGGCGTACGACCTCCTCGCCGAGCGGGTCCCGCCCGGGCCGCCCGAGGACGAGGTCAGCGAGGTGATCGTCATCCGGTCAACGAGCGGACTGAACGTCAATCAACCACGGTTCCGCCGCAAGGTGACGGAGCTCACCGAGGAGATCGCGCGGCCGGACCGCGTCGTCACGCAGGACTTCTACGAGACGCAGAACCGGATGCTCGTCTCGCCGGACCGGCGCGCCGCCCTGATCACCGTCGGCCTGCTCCGGGACGCGGAGACCGACGTGAAGGGCGTCATCGAGGCGGTCAAACGTGCGAACGAGGACGACTTCGAAGCCTCGATCACCGGTCAGTGGACGTATGACAACGACCTCGTGGAGCTCTCCCAGCACGACCTCGAGAAAGGTGAGCTGCAGTTCGGGCTCCCCGCGGCCTTGCTCATCCTGCTGATCGTCTTCGGCGCGGTCGTGGCGGGTCTCGTGCCGATGCTGCTGGCCCTGATCTCGATCGTGGTCGCGCTCGGCCTGGTCGCGATCCTGAGTCAGTTCTTCGACCTGTCGATCTTCACCGTGAACATGCTCTCCGGGATGGGCCTCGCCCTCGGGGTCGACTACGCGTTGTTCGTCGTGTCCCGGTTCCGCGAAGAGCGCGCGCGGGGCCTCGAGAAGCCGGCGGCGATCGATGCGACAGGCTCCACCGCGAGCCGGGCGGTCGTGTTCAGCGGGTTTGCGTTCGTGGTGGCCATGAGCGGCCTGCTCCTCGTCCCCGACACGATTTTCCGCAGCCTGGCGACCGGCGCGATCCTCGTCGGAGTGGTCTCCGTGATCGGTGCGCTCACGCTTTTGCCCGCCCTCCTGAGCCTGCTCGGCGACCGAGTCAACGCGCTGCGGCTTCCCCTCATCGGGCGCGCGGCCGAGTCGGGCTCGGGGACGGAGGGCCGCTTCTGGGCCGCGATCGTGCGAGCCGTCATGCGCCGCCCCGTCGTGACCCTGGTGGCCGCGGTGGGGATCCTGCTCGCGCTGTGCATTCCGGTGCTCGACCTCAAGCTGGGCTTCGTCGGAGTGCGGGCGCTTCCCGACCGTTTCGAGTCCAAGCAGGGCTTCGTGGCATTCGAGGAGAGCTTCGGCGCGGGCACCACGGACAGCACCGAGATCGTCGTCGACGGCGATGTGTCCTCACCGAGCGTTCAGGCGGCGATCCGAAGGCTCGAAGCCCGCCTGCGCTCGGACGACGCCTTCCTCCCACCGCAGACAACCCCGTACCCGGAGCATCAGCTCGCCAGCATCGAGACGCTGCTCAGGGGCGACAGCCGTGACGAGAGTGCCTACGACGCAGTGCGGCGGATCCGGGGCGAGTATGTCCCCGAGTCGTTTCGCGGAGTCGACGGCGCGCGGGTGCTCGTCACAGGCGAGACGGCCGAGGGCATCGACTACTTCGATCTCATGGAGAAGTGGATGCCGATCGTCTTTGTGTTCGTCCTCGGGCTCAGCTTCATTCTGCTGACGGTCGCCTTCCGCTCGATCGTCGTCCCCGTCAAGGCGATCCTCCTGAACCTCCTCTCGGTCGGGGCGGCCTACGGACTGACGGTGCTTGTCTTCGAGAAAGGCATCGGCAACGAGCTCTTCGGCTTCCAGCAGGTGGAGGCGATCGAGGCGTGGGTGCCCCTCTTCCTGTTCGCCGTGCTCTTCGGGCTGTCGATGGACTACCACGTGTTCCTGCTCAGCCGCATCCGGGAGATCTACACGCGCACGGGCGATAACACGGAGTCGGTCGCCCGCGGCGTCGCCTCGACCGCGCGGATGATCACGGGGGCAGCACTGATCATCGTCGCCGTGTTCTCCGGCTTCGCAGTGGGAGACACGCTTGCGTTCCAGCAGATGGGCTTCGGGGTCGCGGTCGCGCTTCTCATCGACGCGACGATCGTGCGCTCGGTCCTGCTGCCGGCCAGCATGAAGCTGCTCGGCGACTGGAACTGGTACCTGCCGAAATGGCTCGAGTGGCTGCCCGATCTCGAGGTCGAGGGAGGTTCGCCTCGACGCTGAGCGGGAACACGTAGCGCGTGCCCAGGCGCAGACGCAGAGTCACGCAGGTCGACCACACTCCATCCGTTCCACGCAGGCCGCTGCTCTGGCCCTGGCTGCTGCTCCTGCTGCTGCTCGTCGGGGCCGGGATCGGCCTCGCGTATTTCCTGACGCGAGACGACGACGAGTCTTCGTCGGCGAACAGTGTCCCGGTCGTGATCGGGCTGAGCGAGGAGCTCGCGGATGTGCCGAGAGTGGTCGGGCTCGACGTCGCCGACGCGTTCGAGCAGGTGCAGGCGGCTGGGTTACGCGCCAAGTCGGTGGAAGTCTTCGCGAGACAGGCGAAGGGCCGCGTCGTGCGCCAGCGCCCGCCTGCAGGGGCGGAGGCGCGCCGCGGCGCAACCGTCGTCCTCACGGTCTCCAAGGGCCCACAGCTCGTTGCCGTTCCATCGGTGATGGGCCAAAGGGAAGCTGCTGCAACCGCAGCGCTGCGGAGGGTCGGGCTTCGGGTCAACATCGTGCGGGTCCCGGCCCCGGGACCTGTGCCCGAGGGACAAGTCGTCGCCCAGAACCCGAAGGGAGGGATCAGGGCGCCGAAGGGATCGACCGTCCGGCTCAACATCGCCGCTGCGGCTGCGCCCGCCGGCGGCTCGACCCAGACCGTGCCGACGACCGGGGAGGCGCCCGTCCCGAGCGTCGTTAGCTCGCGCGACACCGCTGCGATCCCACGCTTGCAGGCAGCCGGCTTCCGCGTCTCTTCGACTCCCGTGTCGTCCACGCGTCCAGCCGGAACGGTGTTGACACAGTCTCCGGCGGGAGGGACCACGGCGACACGCGGCTCGACGGTACGGATCACCGTGTCCGGAGGTCGGCAGGTGCGCAGCGTGCCGGACGTCGTCGGCGAGACCGAGGCCGCTGCGGATCGCATCCTGCGCAACGCCGGGTTCACGGTGCGAGTGGTCGACAGGCCCGTTACCGATCCCGGGCAGCAGGGGCTCGTCGTCGAGCAGGACCCGGCGGCCGGGACGCGCGTGCAGGGCACCACTCAGGTGACGATCTACGTCGGCCGCCAGGCCTGACCTGACCTGCAACTCTTAGGCGATGCCGCGCCTCGCCTGGATCCTGCTCTCGGCCGTGGCCGCCCTGCTCTTTGTCGGGCTCGCCGGCGCAGCCTTCGTGATCGCCTCGGGCTCCGGCTCGGAGGCTGACGGGTCGGACACCACGCTCACCCTGGGCGAGCCAAGTGGCCGACTGCAGCTTCCGCTGGCGGGTGACGACCAGGCATTCATGCTGGCGCAGCACAAGGGACGGGTGCTCATCGGCCTGGCCGCAAGGCCGGGAGGCCCGGTCGAGGTGGCGGCCCTCGGTGGTGAGACGCCTGTTTCATCCGAAGAACTGTCGTTCGCCGTCGACGGGAAGCCCGTCACGGCCGCTCCCTGCGGCCGGGCCTGCTCGCGGCTCGACGTTGACGCCTTTAACGGCGCGCGCCGGAGGATCACCGTGAACGCGCCCGACAGGTTCGAGTTCGTCTTGCCCAAGGCGCTGCCTGTCTCAGAGAGTCGGCTCTTCGCGAAGGTTCAGCGGGAGATGCGCTCCCTGCGTACGCACCGGTATACCGAAGAGCTGACCTCGGGCGCCGGCGGCGGAGTGCGATCGACCTTCGAGGTGCGCGCCCCCAACCGACTTGCGTTTCGGACCGGCGACGGGTTCCGCTCGATCATCATCGGGCGGAAGCGATGGGACTTCCGTAACGGGCGCTGGGAGCGCTCGGCGTTCCCGGGCCTCCGCGTTCCCACCTACATGTGGGACGGCGCGCGCAACGCACGCTCGTTGGGATCTACGCGCTACCAGGGTGGGTTGGTCCAGATCCTCTCCGTCTATGACGACCGCCCGGTCCCCGCCTGGTTCCGACTCGTGGTGGATCAACAGGACCGGGTCCTCGACGCGCGCATGATCGCGCCGAGCCACTTCATGAACCAACGGTTCAGCGACTTCAACGGGCCGATCGTGATCCGGCCGCCGACATGAGCCACCAGCACCGCCACGGCCTCGACCGCACGCGCAGCCGGCGCGCGCTCGGCGCGGTGCTCGTCTTGACCGCGGCCTACACCGTGGTCGAGCTCGTAGGCGGTCTGGCCACCGACAGCCTGGCGCTCCTCGCAGACGCCGGTCACATGCTGGGTGACACGGGGACGATTGCGCTCGCGCTGTTCGCGTCGTGGCTGGCCGCCCGCCCGGCGACTGCACAGCGGAGCTTCGGCTACCGGCGGGCCGAGATCCTGGCTGCGCTCGCCAACGGAGTCGCTCTGGTCGTGGTCGCGATCTGGATCTTCATCGAAGCCGTCGAGCGGTTCTCGAACCCGCCGGAGATCCTCGCCGGCTGGGTGCTCGTCGTCGCGGGCATCGGGCTGGCCGTGAACCTCGTCGCGGCGGGGATCCTCGCGCGCGCCGCGGGTGAGAGCCTCAACGTTCGCGCGGCCTACACGCACGTGCTCACTGACCTGGCGGCCTCCGCCGGGGTGATCGTCGCCGCGCTCGTTGTCCTCGCGACCGGCTGGCGCTATGCAGACCCGCTCGCCGGCCTGGCCATCGGATTGCTCGTGCTGGCGAGCTCGTGGACGATCCTTCGCGACTCGGTCTCGATCCTGCTCGAGTCGACTCCTGCCGGGATCGACGCGGTCGACGTCGGGCACCGAATGGCGCAGGTCGAAGGCGTGGTCGAGGTCCACGACCTGCACATCTGGACGATCACGTCAGGCTTTCCGGCGCTCTCGGCGCACGTGCTCGTCCGCGCAGATGACGATGGCCATGCCCGCCGGCGAGAGCTGGAAGCGATCCTCGCGGACGAGTTCGGCCTGCGCCACACGACGCTTCAGGTGGAGCACGCGACCGACCGGCAGCCGGTGCAGATCACGCCTCTACGCAACAAGACTGAGAGCCTCGCCTTCAGACGGGCTGGCGCCGGCGCTCTTCGCTTGCCTTTTCGAGGGCGGCGAGGCCCTCGCGGAAGCTCGCGGGGATCTTCGGCGCCTCCTGGACCGCCTCCTGGACGGGCTCGGCAACGGGCCTGGCGCCGAGTCGTACGAGGGCGCGCTCACGCTCGGCGAGTTCCGCAGCCTGGTGACGTAGCCGGCCCAGCGTGTCCATCTTCTCCCGCTCGGACGCCTCGACCTCGCGCTCGCGGCGGGCGAGCGCTGCCGTGCGGGCGCCGAAATCGGCTTCGGCTGCAGCGAGGTCGCTATCGCGCTGCGCGAGCGCTGCCGAACGGGCCTCGACGGCGCGGGCGCTCTCGGCGGCCGCCTGCTGCTCGAGGTCGAGGTCCGCGCGCAACCGCGTGAGCGTGCGCTCGATCTCGTCGAGGGTCTGCTGCCGCTGGTCGAGTTGCTCGCGCTGCTCGGCCAGGCCCGCTTCCACGCCCTCGACCTCGGACGAGCGCTGCTCGAGGTCGCGCTCCCGGGCCGAGAGTGCGGTTTCGCGGTACGCCTCGTCCTCACTTGGCACCAGCGTCTCGGATCTCCGTGTCAGCGTCCCGCGCTTTCGCCGTAGCTTGCGCTCCTTCTGCTCGAGCTCGTCTCCGTGGGCGGCCAGGGCTGCTTCACGGCGCGCCAGGTCACTCTCCTTGCCGTCCAGGACGCTCGTGCGCTCGTCGAGCTCGACGGATCGCCGATCGAGGTCGCCCTCCTTCTCGCCTGCGGAGAGCGCTTTGGCATCCAGCTCGTCTGCACGGCGCTGGAGGATCGACTCGCGTTCAGCTACCTCAGACTCGCGCCCGGCGAGGCCCGACTCCCGCTCGTTGAGCGCCGCGGCCAGGCTCGGAAGCTCGCGCTCTCGCTCCACAGCCTCCGCTTCGCGCTGCTCGAGCTCCTTGGTGCGGGCTGCGAGATCTGCTTCTTGCTGTTTCAGGACAGCGGCGGTCTTGCCGTGCGCCGCCGCTGCGGTCTCCACTTCGGCGGCCCGAGCATCCAGGTCCGGAACGCGCCCTTCGCGGTCTTCGAGCTCTGTCGCGCGTGCGGCGAGCTCGGCCTCGCGGCGCTGGAGGTCGGCCGCCAGCTCTTCGTGGGTTGCGGCCGAGGCGTCGATCTCGGCAGCTCTCCGTTCCAGGTCGGCGAACGCGCGCTCCCGCTCGGCGAGCTCATTGGCGTGGAGCTCGAGTTGCCCTTCGCGCGCGTCAGCCTCGCTGCGCGCTGCGGCCAGGGCCTCGTCTGCGGCCTGGAGTTGAGCGGCTCGTCCCTCGACCTCTTCGATCCGCAGCTCGAGAGCCCGCTCGTGCTCGGCGATCGAGCGGGCGCGGCTTTCGAGGCCGGCCTGGCCGTCGTCGGCCGGCTGTCGCTGCTTGCGCTCCGTCAGCGGCAAGAACCAGTGACGTTGGGCGCGCAACACACGGGCGCGTCGCCCCAGCCGGCGCTCATGGTGCTCGAGGCGCTGTTCTTCCTTGCGCAGCTCTTGCTCGCGGCGGCCGATCGCCTCGGCGCGGTCGCGCAGGCGCTGCTTCAGCTCGTCGATCTCGGCCAGCCACTCGGCGTGGGCCGCCCCGTTACCGGCCTCCGCCTGCTCCGTTTTCTGGTCTGCCCCACGCCTCGCCACGCTCGCTCGACAGTAAACGATATTGAGGCGCAAGCCACACCGTGATATAGACCCCCTGCAATGCGGGTGGGGAGGCTACTCGTGCTCGCCGGGCTGGCGATGCTGATCGCAGCCTCGGTCTCCTACGCGCACATTCACGCGCCGAGTGGAATCGGCGGCGACAAGTACCGCAACGTGACGAGCCAGCACGCGACGAACGTCGAGCCCGATTCGTTTGCCTGGGGGAACACGATCGTCTCTGCCTACCAGGTCGGCCGTTTCAACAACGGGGGCGGCAGCAACGTCGGCTTCGCGACGTCGACCGACGGCGGGCAGACCTGGATCAAGGGCGGGCTGCCCGGCACGACCGTCCACGCGACACCTCCGGGGACATGGGCGCGCGTCAGCGATCCGGTCGTGGCCTACGACCCGGAGCACAACGTGTGGATGATCGGAACGCTCGGCATCGACGCCTCTGCGACCGGCCTGGCCGTGCTCACCAGCCGCTCGACCGACGGCGGCCTCACCTGGGGGAACCCCGTGACGACGTCCCTGTCTACGGGCACGTTCTACGACAAGAACTGGCTCGTGTGCGACACGTGGGCTTCGAGCCCGCACTACGGGAACTGCTACGCGGAGTGGGACGACAACGGCCTCGGCAACCAGATGCTGATGAGCACTTCGACGGACGGCGGCCTGACCTGGGGGCCGAAGATTGCCCCATCGACTCCGTCCGGGTTGGGCGGCCAGCCGGTCGTGCAACCGAACGGCACCGTCGTCGTGCCCTACACAGCCAACTACGGCTCAATTCGCTCGTTCCGCTCAACAGACGGCGGCATCACGTGGACGGATACTCCGCCTGGTCGCGTCCCAGTCGTCGCATCCGGTTGCGGGAGGCCTGCGCGATCCACCGCTGCCCTCAGCCGAGGTCGACTCTCTCGGGCGCATCTGGGTTGCGTGGCACGACTGCCAGTTTCGGACCGGGTGCGCTGCGAACGACATCGTCTACTCGACGTCGACCGACGGCCTCGTCTGGACCCCGAAGACACGCGTTCCCATCAGCCTCACGACGAGCACGGTCGACCACTTCTTGCCCGGGATCGGCGTCGACCCGGTCGGCCCCCCAGGTCGCATCGGGATCGTCTACTACTACTACCCGCAGACGAGCTGCACTGCGGGGACGTGTCAGTTGACCGTCGGCTTCATCAGCTCGGGTGACAGCGGCGCTACGTGGCACGCGCCGCAGACGCTTAGCCCCCCAATGAACGTCGCCTGGGCGCCGAACACGACCCAGGGTCGCATGGTCGGCGACTATTTCTCGACGTCGTTCGTAAACCACGAGGCGCACCCGGTGTTCGTGATCGGCAGGGCGCCTCCGGCACCGCCGAGCCCGGCCTACGAGGCACTCCTCTGGGAAGCCGGGATCACAGTGCCGCTCGGCGCGGGCCCGCTCCGCACAAGACGCGCGCCCGTGTGGCCCGTGTATCGCCCGAAGTGGCTCGTGCGTGAGCAGGCGACCGCACCGCCGCCGCGCGCCAACTAGCCGAGAGCGGCGCGCGCCGCGTCGTCGAACGGCGTCAGCTCGAACTGGACGAGGTCGCGGATTCGATCGTCCGCCGCGACCGTCGGGTTCCTCAGCCCCTCGATCAGCGGGCGCGCCGCCGACGCCTTGACGGGCGTGACCAGGTGCAGCCAGTACGACGAGAGGCGCGGGGTCAAGGCCGGGATCTCGACGATCAGGCGGCGCTTGCCGCGCAGCCTTGCGATCCGTTCGATCATCTCCCGGTAGGTCATCACCTCCGGTCCGCCGACGTCGAAGCTCTCGCCCCGCGCCTCGTCTTCACCGCAAACGCCTTCGAGGTACCGGATGACATCGGCGAGGGCGACTGGCTGGGTCTGCACTCCGACCCATCGCGGGCAGACCATGGCGGGCAGCCGGTCGACGAGCGCGACGATGGTCTCGAAGCCTGCACTCCCGGGCCCGACGACGATCGCAGCACGCAGGGTCGTCACGGGGACCGAGCCGGCGGCGAGCTGCTTCGCCGTCTCCAGGCGGCTTCGCAGATGCGGCGAGAGATCCGGCGAGTCGTCTCCGAGGCCGCCGAGGTACACGAGCTGACGCACGCCCTCTTGCTCGGCCGCGCGCGCAACGGTGCGCGCTGCTACTAGGTCGCGCTCTTCGAAGTCGCTCGTTCCCAGGGAGTGGACGAGGTAGTAGGCGACGTTGACGCCGTCCAGGGCGCGGCGCACGGCGCCCTCGTCCGTTGCGTCGGCGACCGCCCAGTTCACGCCGTTGCCTTCATTGGGACGCCGCGACACCGCCACCACGTCGTGCCGGCGGGCGAGTAGGGGAAGCAACGCGTTGCCGATCGTCCCCGTGGCCCCGAAGACCGCGACCCTCACGTCGCGCCCTTGCGGACGAGCCGGGCGAAGTAGCGGCGGCTGACGGCAGCGTGGATGCGTGCCTGCACGTGTGAATAGAGCCCAGGAAGCAGGCCGAGTCGCGGGTGGAAGCCGGAGATCGTCGAGCTGAGGACCTTCCCGTGCTGCGCGAAGGTGATCGAACCCCCCGGCTGCCTGGCAAGTAGCCCACCTGCGATCGGGTAGCGACATGTCACGCGATCGCCTGCGGTCTCGATGCTGGGGAGGCCGAACTCGAGCAGCGGCGCTCCGAACGCACGCAGAACCAAGCCCTCCGGGGTTTCTCGTACGCGAACCAGGCCCCGGGTCGTCCTCTCGACCTCGCGCCAGTACGCAGCCGCCAGGCGACGCCCGTCTGCCTGCGAGGCCGCAACGATTGCGAGCGGCGCGTTGGCGCGCTCTTCCGACTCGACGGCCTTCATCACTCGCGCTGCGCTCGAGCCACGAGGTCGGCTGCGCCCAGCGGGTCCGCGTCGAGGTGTCGAGCCCCCGTCTTCTTGCCGGCCTCGGGGCTGGCGCCCGCCCCGGCGATCCAGAGCGGAGCAGCTCGTGCGAGCTTGCGCAGGGCCGCTTCGGCTCCGTCTATGCGCTCCGGGGCGCTGGCGGCGATCACCACGGCGGCCGGCTCGAGCGTGCGCGCGGCCTCGGTGAGCGAGTCGAGCGGCGTGTCGGGCCCGAGGAACGTGATCCGCCAGCCGCGCTCGCGCAGCGCGAGGCCGAAGACGATGAGCGCCAGATCGTGTTGTTCCCCCGGCGCACAGGCCAGGAGAGCGCGTGGCCCGGCGCCCTGATCCCAGCCGCGGGCGAGGCCGAGGAGCCGCCCCCGGAGGAGGTTGCTGGCGAAGTGCTCGTCGGCGACCGACGCCTCGCCTCGCTCCCAGCGATCGCCCAACTCCCGGAGGTACGGCAGGATCACATCGCCGAGAACCGTCTCCAGGGACAGGTTTGACAACAGCCTGTCGATTGCCACGTGCGCGGCCGTCTCGTCGAGACCGTTCAGCGCCTCCCGCAAGCCATCGGCGCCCCGCGCGAGAGCAGGGGCGTCATCGGGGCGGGGCTCAGCTTCCTCGAGGGTCCGACGCGCGGCCTGCGCGGCTGACAGCCCCCGCTTCAGGTGGTCGCGCATGACAGCCACTCGGCGCTCGTCCTGGGGCGAATAGAGGCGGAAGCCGCCTTCCGAACGGGTGGGACGAAGGAGGCCGTACCGGCGCTCCCACGCACGGAGGAGCTCGGTGCTGACACCTGACCGACGACTTAGCTCGCCGATCCGGAGGTATCCGTTGGCCGCTTCCATGGGCAGAAGTGTACAGACATTGAACAGACTCTTGACAAGTACAGCTCGACTCTGTACGTTGTCTGGACAAAACCTCTACAGAAAGGAGCTCACCGTGAAGAAGCTAGACATCCTCGCCGCCACGCTCGTCATTGTCGGCGGGCTCAATTGGGGCCTCGTCTCGATCGCCGAGTTCGACCTCGTAGCGGCGCTCGTGGGCCTCGAGTTCGGCGAGACGAACTTCGCCAGCCGGGTCGTTTACGGCCTCGTCGGAATCTCTGCGGTCTACCAGGTGGCCCAGCAGCAAGGCATCCGCCGCCGCTGGAGCCGCGACCCACAGATCACAACCGCCTAACCAAGAAAAGGAGAACCACAATGCGCAAGCTCTTCGTATCGATCCTCGCCGCATCCGTCCTCGCGATCGCGGCCATCTCAGCGGCGGCGACCAGCGCCGCCCCGGCAGCCCCACCGGCGGCCGACCAGAACATCGTTCAGACGGCGGTTGCCGCCGGCCAGTTCAAGACCCTCGTCATGCTCGCCAAGCGGGCCGGGCTGGCGCGAGCACTGACCGGCGAGACCAAGCTGACCGTGTTCGCACCGACCGACTCTGCCTTCAAGAAGGTGCCGAAGGCGACGTTGAACAAGCTGCTTCGCAACCGCGCGCAGCTGCGCCGGGTGCTGCTCTACCACGTCGTCGCCGGCGACGTCAAGGCAGCACAGGTCGTGAAGCTTCGGTCGGCCAAGACCCTTGCCGGGCCTTCCGTTCGCATCCAGGTTCGCGGCGGCAACGTCTTCCTCAACCGCTCGACCAGGGTGGTGAAGACCGACATCGCAGCCTCGAACGGGACGATCCACGTCCTGAACAAGGTCCTCATTCCACCGGCCGGCTAAGGCAGGCACTCCGGATCGACGGGCGGCCCTCGTGGGGGCCGCCCGTCCTGCTTAACACACCCTCAACACGGCTTCGCGTACAAACTAGTCCGATGCGGACTAGAGAACGCTCTAAAGTCGTCCAGCTGACCGCCACGGAGGGCGCGGTGCTCGGTCTCCTCGCGATCGAGGGCGAGCGAACCGGCTACGACCTGCTCAAGGTCGCGCAGCGCAGCGTCGCGCACGTCTGGGCGCCGGCCAAGAGCCAGCTCTATGCCGTCCTGCCCCGACTCGGGCGCGATGGGCTTGCCCGGTCGCGCGCGGGCGGGCGGGAACGTGGCCCGGACCGGCGTCTCTACCGGATCACGAAGCGCGGCGAGCGTGCTCTGACAGGCTGGCTCGAGACAATCGAGCCCGGCGATCGAGACGGCTTCTACCTGAAGACATTTCTCGGGGGCCTGATGAGCCGGGAGGCGCTCGTCGGCCACTACCAGCAGTTCCGCGTCGACACCCTCGAGCAACTCGCCGTCTACCAGCAGCTCGAGCCGACGAACTCCCGCCGCGGGCACGACTACTACCACTACTTCCTGCTCAACCTGGGCATCGAGCAGGCGGAGCTGGCTCTCAGGTGGGCCGACGAGGCGCTGGCGGAGCTCGAGCAATGAGACGTGCCGTGGTCTTGCTGGTGGTCGTCGCCGGGTTGGCGGCCGTGACGGGCAGCTCTGCGGAGACGAGCCGCTCGCTCACCGGTACGTGGACCGGGAGCTTTCGCCTGCCCCTCGCGACAGAAGGCGTGGGCATCGCAGTGCAGATTCGCGGCTCCAGGGCTGTCGTCGTGCTCCCGTCGGGACATTCGGCGCAGACGACGGTGCCGGCCAGGACCACCCGCGGGCGTCTCAGCTTCCGGCTGCCCGGCCGGCCGGCACCGGTCGTCTTCAGCGGCCGGCTCCGCAAGAAGGCGATCGTCGGGACGGTTCGGCAGGGATCGTTGCGTGGAACGTTCCGCCTACAGCGCGGGCGGATGCCCGACTGGGGCACGCTCGGGATCTACACGTTCGGCGACGGGCGGGCGATCGGGGTGCTCGACACACCCTTTTTCCCATGGACCGCAGCCGAGTTCGACTCCGGCGAGCTGCACGCCGTCTACCCGCTGCGGCGAGGGACCTACGAGATCGGCGCCGCGCTGGGCACGCGCCGCCCCTCGATCGGGACGGCGACGTTCGGGCCTTCGACGCTGGTCTGGCGGCGCGCGGGCGCTCCCGACCAACACGCGATTCGCCTGCCGCTACGGCAGGAGGAAGTGCGCTTCCGAAGCGTGCAGGGCGCCTGGATCGCGGGCACGCTGACGATGCCGGCCGGGGCGGGCCCGTATCCCGCGGTCGCCGTCGTGCACGGCTCCGGTGTCGCGTCCAGGTCGACGACCGGGCCGGTCGCCTCGTTCTTCGCACGGCACGGCTTCGCCGTGCTCGCCTACGACAAGCGTGGCATTCACCAGTCGGGCGGCAGGTATCCGGGCGAGCTCGCCAGCGAGTCGACGATCGACATCCTCGCTCGGGATGCAGAAGCCGCGGCGCGGTTCCTGGCTGCCCAACCGACGGTCGACGATGCACGCGTCGGACTGTGGGGCGCAAGCCAGGCGGGGTGGATCATGCCCCTGGCCGCAAGCCGGGAGGCGGCGATCCGCTTTCTCGTCCTGCTCGTCTCACCGCTCGAGACGCCGGGCGAGAACAGCGTCTACCAGGAGCTGACCGGCGCGGGCAGCGAGCCGCCGCAGATGACGCCGGAGCAGATCGACGCCGAGGTGCGGCGCCGCGGGCCCAGCGGCTTCGACCCAGTGCCCGCCATCCGGTCGCTGCGGATCCCGGCCATCTGGGTCTACGGCGGGCTCGACATGCACGTTGCCACGCGTATCAGCGTCGAGAAATTGCGACCGATCTCGCAGGAGGCCGGTCGTGACTTCTCGTGGGTCGTGCTGCCCGGAGCGAACCACAGCCTCGTCCACACGGCTCAGGGGTTGAACGAGGAGACCGTGCGCGCCGACCGTTTCGCGGCCGGGTTCTTTACGACGGTTCGCGACTGGTTGCGGTCGCGGACGATCCTGCGCTGACGGCCTGCCGAACCCAGTCCTGTAGCTCGCCGAGGAAGCGCGGGTCGATCGTGTGCGGGAGCGGATACTCGCGGTAGAGCACGTGGGCGCCCGCCGCCTCGAGCTTCTCCTTCGCCTGCCGGCCCCATTCGACGCCGATCACCGGGTCGTAGATGCCGTGCCCGATTGCAATCGGCGGCAATGGACGTTCGAGGTCGAGCGTGAAGCCCTCGACGGTCGGGATGAACCCGCTCAGGGCGAGGATGCCGGCCGGGCGCGGGCGGTCCGCTCCGAGCCCGAGCGCGTAGCTCATCACCGCGCCCTGCGAGAAGCCTCCGATCACGGTCCGCTCCGGCGGAACACCGAGGCTGTCCAGCCAGGCCGAGGCGCGCTCGTAGCTCCCCAGGAAGGTCTCGGGGTCCGGGAAGCCGAGCTCGCGGATGATGTACCAGTGCTGGCCGCCGGGTGGCAGCTGGAGCGGCCCGCGCGGAGTGGCGCCGAGGAGCCGCCGCTCGGGATCGAGTGCGTCGAGCAGCGGGTGCAGGTCGTTCTCGTCGGTCCCGCGCCCGTGGAAGAGGACTAGCGCGCCGTCGGGCTCGCCGGTGGCGGGGCGGACCCTCGCTTCGAGCAGCTCGGTCAGCTCTTGGCCGCCCAGGCCTCGCGCGGATTCGGCAGCGGAGTCAGGGCAGGCTCGACCTGGTCGCGGAGCTGCTCGTAGTTCGGCGGCAGGGAGAGGCGCTCGCCGAGGGTTTCCAGCGGCTCGTCGGCGGTGAAGCCCGGGCCCATGGTCGCGATCTCGAACAGCACGCCGCTCGGCTCCCGGAAGTAGATCGACTTGAAGTAGAAGCGGTCGATGACCGGCGTCGGAGTGGCGCCGGCCTCCTGCACGCGCTGCCGCCAGGCTTCGTGCTCCTCGATCGGCGACGACCACGCAACGTGGTGCACCGTGCCTGCGCCCGGGATCGCCGGGTCGTCGGTGGCGTCGTACTCGTAGAGGGAGCCACGGTGCTCGCCGCGGGCCTCGAACGCCGTGTCGCCGCGACTCTCGAACCCGAGGGTCTCTTCGAGGAAGGAGCGGCTCCGATCGGGCTGTGACGAGTAAGCGCGAACGCCGTGAAATCCCTGGAGCGCGAGCTCGGACGGGATCTCCGGGCTCTCCGCGATGAGCGGGTCGTCCGCGGTCTCCACGACGACGAGCTCGAGTCCGAGGCCTTCCGGGTCGGCGAACGTCAGGCTCCCCTCGGTCCGCGAAACGTCAGTGCCCTCGGCGCCGAGCCGTGTCGCCCAGAAGTCCAGAGCCTCGTCGGAGGCGACGCGCCAGATGACGCTGTGCACCATGCCGTCGCCGGCCTGGCCGCGCCGTGCGCCCGGGTACTCGAAGAATGTGATGTCGGAGCCGGGTGAGCCCTTCTCGTCGGCGTAGAAGAGGTGGTACACGGTGGGGTCGTCCTGGTTGACCGTCTTCTTGACGAGCCGCAGACCGAGGACGCGCGCGTAGAAGTCGACGTTGCCGGGGGCGTCGCCCGTGATCGCCGTGATGTGGTGGATGCCTTCGAGGCGCATGCGAGTCCCTCTCATCGAGTTTTCATAGCGAGTTCCTAGGGTACTTTCGTATCACGACCCAGGAGGTTCACTTGAACAAGCGATTGCTGATGATCGTCGCCGGAATCGCGGTTCTCGCCGCCCTCGTGCTCGGGGGTGTGGCGATCGCCGGCTCGACCGGCGTGTTCGATGACGGTGACGCCCAGCTCACCGGCCCCAGCGCCGACCGAGCGAAGGTCGCCGCTCTGAAGATCACCGGCGGCGGCAAGGTCAACGCCGTCGAGCGCGACTCGGAGAACGGCGCCACCTACGAGGTCGAGGTCACCCGGCCCGACGGCAAGACCGTGGACGTCCGTCTCGACGCTTCGTACAACCGCGTCGTCGTCGAAGGCGATTCCGAGGACGACGACGGGGCCGAGTAGGCAGACGAGCACTAACTAGCCATGTCCGGTGCCTGGCACCGGACATGGGCAAAATGGCCGAGTGCCGGACGCGCACACTCTCTGGCTGTTCTCGCTGGCGGCGCTTGCATTGCTAATCGTCCCCGGCCCTGCGGTGCTCTACATCGTGGCGCAGAGCGTCGACCATGGGCGCCTGGCCGGGCTCGTGTCGGTGGCGGGTGTGCATCTCGGGACGCTCGTGCACACCGTCGCCGCAGCGGTCGGCCTCTCGGCGTTGATCGTCTCCTCGGCAGTCGCGTTCAGCGTCGTCAAGTACGCGGGCGCGGCGTATCTCGTCTACCTCGGAATCCGGCGTCTCCTCGATCGGGACTCGCCCGCACGCGTGGTCGTCAGCAGCCGGCCGCTCGCTCAGCTCTTCTGGCGAGGCGCGGTCGTCAACGTCCTGAATCCGAAGACGGCGCTCTTCTTCTTCGCGTTCGTGCCGCAGTTCGTCGATCCGGAGCAGGCGGTCTGGTCGCAGGTGGCGGTGTTCGGGCTCGTGTTCATGGCTCTCGGCTTTCTGAGTGACGGCCTCTACGCCCTGACAGCCGGGACGTTCGGGAGGTGGCTCCGGAGCAGGCCGGCGATCCTGCGCTACGGATCGGGCTCGGTGTTCGTGGGTCTCGGAGCGCTTACCGCGTTCTCGAAGCGCACCTGACCAGTAGCAGTCGGGTTACGACCTGGTGTACGGAGTTGACGTGTCCTTAAAGACGGGGCACCATGCCCTCCCGTGGGCGCCGAGGGTTGGCGGCGCATCCGGTGCAAACGTCTGAGGGGAGAATCTCGATGAGTTACGTCCGCGCGCGCCTTGCGCTCACCGGTGTGTGTATTGGAGCGCTCCTCGCGCTCGCAGGCACGGCCGGGAGTGCGATCCCGAACGGTCCTTCGCCGAATCTCGTCATCAGCCAGATCTACGGGGGTGGCGGGAACTCAGGTGCGACATTCACGCACGACTACATCGAGATTTTCAACCGCAGCTCGGCTTCGGTCTCCCTCGACGGCAAGTCGCTCCAGTACACGAGTGCGGCAGGCACCGGCAACTTCGGTGCGAACTCGGGGCAGCTGACGGAGCTCTCCGGCTCGCTCGCGCCCGGCCAGTATCTCCTCGTCCGTGAAGCGAGCAACGCGGCCGTGGGCGCTCCCCTGCCGACGCCCTTCCTCGACGACCCAACGCCGATCAAC
>CAWFZH010000007.1:0-274503 GCA_963820335.1 uncultured Actinomycetes bacterium
TTGTCGATTCCGCGCGCTGTCGCGTCAGGTCGCTCGGACTGCATGGCTACGCGGTTAGAGAGATATCTCTCTCACCGAGAGGACGTGAGAGGACGCCGGCTGCAGCCACACTGCAGCCACATCCGGCGACAGGAAGAATCGACGCGTTCGCGAACGGTGAAGAGTGAACCAGGCAGCGGACGCATGTCCTGTATGCGGGTCGACCGACCGGTGGAACCCGTGGTCTGAGCAGGTGGCGCTCAACTTCGAGACGCGGTCAGGATCGCCGGTCGAGCCACCAGTCGTGGTGCGCTGGAGGTCGTGCGACCACTGCGGCCGCATGGATATCCGGCATTCCATTCTTGGCTGGGAGGAGCGCGCGGTGACATACGAGCCGCTTCACGACCCCTTCTCGACTTAGCTGTTCGGCGGGGCCCTACTGGACGAAGTCCCGATTCCAGGGGGTCAAGGCTTGACCTCCGAACAGCCTCCTTAGCGGTCACTGGGGGCGCTCCGCGCGAACTACTCGTCAGGATTGGGCGGAAGTCGCTTCGCGCGTCTCTCAAACGCCTGCAGGAATATGTCGCGAACCTCAGACGCGTCGAGCTTCGCTAGGTGCTCGGGATCCATTCGAGCGAGCTGGTTGCAGACGACGATCCAGGCCTCGCCAGCGGTAAGGGTCAGAGATCCCGCGACGCCTGCACGTATGACCCCGCCGGCGACGTTGCCGCCCGGGACGAACTTCAGCAAGTTGGTGACCAAGTACTTGCCGGCGTTTGTCAAGCCGCCGTAGGACAAAGCGGCTCCCGCCAACGTGACGAACGTCCCCTTACTGATGGGCAGCCCGTATGTCACGGTCACGCCCGCGAACATGCCGACCTGGGTCGGCACGAGCACCGCAGCGTCGGCGAAGGGGATCGGCACGGCGCCTGCCGTTGCGGCCGCCGCTGAAGCCGCCTGAACGATCTTGCGTGATGCCTTCTCCTTGCGCTCCAGGTCGATGATCTGGCCCGCGATCAGAGCGCGGTGGACGCCCTCGGGAGCAACGCGAAAGGTCGCATCCAGAAGATCCTCGAGCCCGTGTCTCTCGTGCCCCTCGAACTCATCAGCGAGCGCCATCACGAAGAACGCGCGACCATCGGGAGCTAGCGGAAGTCCGCGCGCCTCAATGCTGCGAGCGAGTTCGAGCGCCACGGGATGAACGCGACCGTCACGACGAGCGACCTGCGTCAGAACCACGATGACCGGAACCCCAATGTCATGTAGCGCTTGAACTATCTCGGCGTCTGCGTCCACAAAGCGAGTGCTCGCCGCTCGTAGGCAGTACCACGCGACGTGGATCTGTTCGCTCTGGTCCCTCGACCGCCGCTCAACGACCAGAGATCGGAAGCCCTCGATCAACTGGGCCTTCGCCTCACCAACCTCGATGCCTCGCGTGTCAAAGAACCCAACCGCTCCCGTCGGATGCTCGTAATACGCGATCTCCTCGGTCACCCTTCGACCCACGCCAGTCTTAGCGATGTCGAACCCGAACATCGCATTGATCAGCGTGCTCTTCCCGACGCCCGAGTTGCCGACGACTGCGATGTTCGCGTGCCCGAGCTGCCCGGCAGCTTTTTCGTAGGCGTCTCGCGCCGCTTGGACGGGATCCGGACCGGCCGTGCTCGTCTTTCGGCTCATTGCGCAATCCTGCCAGTCGGAGCGGGGAATCTCCACCGTCGCAAAGACGCCGCAAGGAGCCTCTACGCGGTCTTGCGTCGCGTGGCGAAGGGATTCTCTTCTTGGGCGTACGAATGCCCCGACGGGACTTGATCCCGGTCGGTGGCGCCCGAGTGTACAACCGCGTGACAGGAACTGTCCGATGTCGTCAGCACCGTCGCTGCTGCCTTAGCCTGATTGCGAGCGTCTCCGTAGCGAGCGCGCGACGCTCGCCCCGGACGAGAGGCGGGAGCCGCGGGACAGCTCCGCGACATGGGCGAGCGTCCTCTCTCCTGACAAGCGCCGTTCTGTCCTAACGCGCCACCCTACTTAGAGTGAGGGGGTCGATTCTGCGTGACGATCGAGTGGAGACAGAGATGAGGGTCTTGCCAAAGACGAGGCCGCCGTTCCCGTAGCGGCGAAACTCACGTTTGCAGGACGGACAAAAGAAGTCGCCGTAATCGCTCGGGTCGCGGCCTCTCGTTCCACACGACGGGCAGGGCGGGGTTCCGTAGCCGTCGAACAGCCCGTCCGCGTCCGCCTCCATGCTCCATTGGTTCTCGCAGGACGGACAAATGAAGTCGCTGCTCACGCGCCAAGACCTTAGCCGCGCTGACCGGCGGCGTACGAGGAGGCGAGGGCGACCCTGCGGGCCATGGCCGAAGGAGCGACGAGCCGCCGGCGGGCTCGCCGCGTAGCGTGAACCGACCGCTCGAGCGACACGGGGGCGTGGGAAGGGCCGCGGCCCTCGACCCGCGCCCCCGCCGCCCATCTACCCCCAGCCGGGGCCGAATGCTATGCGTCCCTAGTGGGATCGGGCACGACGACGATGATCGCGCCCGCTTGTGGATGACGGGCGAGATCGCTCAACGAGACAACCTCCTTACCGAACGGGACGAGCGCGGCGCCTGCCATCTTGAAGCTCGCAATCCCAAGCGGAATCCCGATGATCGTGATGCAAAGCGCGATGCCAGCGAACAAGTGGGCGAGCGCAAGCCACCAGCCCGCGAGAATGAACCAGAGAACGTTCGCGAACGCGCTCAGCCCACGGTTTCGTCGCTCGGCCGGAACCAAGGTACGCCCGAAGGGCCAGAGTGCGTAGCCCGCGAGCTTGAACGCCTGCACAGTGAACGGGATTCCGATGATCGTGATCGCCAAGAGCGCCGCCGCGAAGACATAGCCCAGGGCGAGCCAGATCCCGGCCAGGACCAACCAGATGATGTTCAACAGGGTCTTCACCGCTGCGCCGATCCTCTCACTCTCGGACACGGCCCGAACGGCCATCTAGACGCCCGAGCGCCGGCGTCCGCCGTCCTAGTCTCGGCGTGGGAAGGGCCGCGGCCTTCGACCCGCGCCCCCGATGGTCAGACCTTCCAGATGAACGTGTGGACGCGCTTGTGGCAACTCGCGCAGAGCACAATCAGATCGCGCTCCTCGCCCTTCTTGGCGCGGTTCTCATAGCTGCGGTGATGGGCATGAAGCTCAGTCTCGGAGGCGCCACAGAGCTGGCATCGATAGTCCGCTCTCTTGTACGCGGCGCGGCGCTTCTCATCCCATTCGGGCGCCGCGAGGTATTCCTTGTACGGCATCGCCTGCAATCGGGCCCCCCGCCCGCCGTAGATGAAGTCGAGGAACTCTTCAGCCAGGGCCAAGATCTCGTCGGCAGCATCCTCCGCGTTCATCCGCGGTTTCAGGACGGAGCAGGCCTTAGCCGCTAACGAGATCGCCCCCATAGTCGCTGCTGGACAGACTCGGGGAGCTCAGAGGCCTCGTCTCCGAGAAGGGAGTCGTCGTAACGCCACCAGTGCATCTCAGGCGCCCCCTGCAGCCAACATCGCCGATTTTGCAGCCAACATTCCGTCGCCCTCTCTTCGCCGGCCAACAGAAAACCCCGCCTGAGCGGGGCTTTCAGAAGGTGGGCGGTACTGGGCTCGAACCAGTGACCCCCAGCTTGTCGAGCTGGTGCTCTCCCAACTGAGCTAACCGCCCTGGTGAGCCGATTGTAGCCGCGTTTGGGGCGGAGCCCGGTGCCCTCTCCACTGAGCTCGGCGGTCAGACTCGCCTACAGGGGCGGTGGGCTTGGTTTTCGATCGCCTTCGCCGCCACCCTTGCCGCCGTACCTTGTCGAGCTGGTGCTCTCCCAACTGAGCTAACCGCCCTGGTGAGCCGATTGTAGCCGCGTTTGGCGGCTGAGCCCGGTGCCCTCTCCACCGAGCTCGGCGCGTCAGACTCGCCTACAGGGGCGGTGGGCTTGGTTTTCGATCGCCTTCGCCGCCACCCTTGCCGCCGTAGCCACCGTCGTCCTCATTGGTCTTGGATCGCTCGGTGGTGCCGCCGGTCGTGGTGTCTTCGGTCGACGTGCCGTCCGTCGTCGTGCCGTCCGTCGTCGTGCCGTCCGTCGTGGTGTCGCCTGACGTCGTGACGGTGCCCGAGTCGCTCGGCGACCCGTTGTCGTCGTCGCCGCAACCGGCGAAGCCGAACGTGAAGCCGGCGATCGCCAGCGCGATGAATGCGAGGGTTTTTCTCATGGCCAATCGATACCCCCGCCGGCGTAGTTAGAAAACCTCCGGGCACCAGGGCGCGTTGCGCGTGCGAAAGAGCGCATCGGCACGATCGACGGCGCCGTCGACGAGCTCCTCGACGAAGCCGGCGCCCGCGAGCCGCCCGAACGAGACGCCGCCGAGATAGGCGGACGCGAGGTCGCCGATGTCGAGCCGGAGCTCGGCGTCTCCCCCGCTCCGCACCTCCGCGCCTCCGCTGCCCGCCTCGAGCGTCCAGACGCCGTCGTTGTCCTCCACGAACGAGTCGCGGAGCTCCAGGCCGATCGACCCCTCCGCAGCGTAGGACCGCGAGCCGAGCGCGCGCTCGAGGTCGAGGATCCGCAGCCAGAGCCCGTCGCTCAACTTCGGACGGAGCCGCCGAGGATCGGTCACGAGGAGCAGAAGGGCGTCATCGACCGGCAGCCACGCCGCTTCGACGCGGGCAACGAGGTCGACGCCGAAGAGGAAGCGCCAGATCTCCCTCGAGGCCAGAGGCGAGGTAGCGACGATCTCGCTGGCCGAGAGTCGAGAGGCCGGGAAGCCGTCCGGCCATTTCTCGTGCACGCGGTACATCGCGTAGGCCTCGGGCGTGCCGTCGAGCTCGAGGACGGCGATGAAGCGGGGACCGCCGCCACGGCGCCTGTGCTCGGGATCGGGGAACCTGTACTCGCGCCACCACTCGGGCGTGCGCACGAACATGCCCGGCGTCTTTCCCTGCGGACACGCTCGTAGAGCGGCGGCAGGATCCGCTCCGCCTCGGCGACGTCGACCAGCCGCACCTGGCCGGTCGGCTCAGGCGAGCCCCGAAACTCGACGCGATCGCGGTCGGCCTCGATCCAGGCCCTGAGCGTGGCCACGCCATAGCCGTAGCGCCCGTAGATCGGAGGCTCAGACGCCCAGAGGATGGACAGGGGCTCGTCCCGCTCACGCGCACCATCCAGCTGGCGACGCATCAACCCCGTCATCGCCCCGCGTCGCCGGTGGCTCGGCGCGACCCCGACGAAGGTCAACCCGGCCGCCGGCAGCTCCCCACCGGGAATCGTCAAGGTCATCGGAAGGTCGGCCGCAGTTCCGATCATCGTGCCGTTCTCGTAGGCGGCGAGCATCCGGTCGGGCGGCAGCATGCGCTTGTCCTTCTCCATGTCCTCGTCCTTCAGCTCGTCGGAGAAGCTCGAGGCGATGACCGAGAACCAGCGGTCGATCTCCTCCGGCGCAGGAACGCGGATCTCGACGCTCACGGGATCCGCTCGAGGGGCGCGTAGTCGAGCATCAGCTTCCGCTCGCTTCCGTCGGTGAAGCGCACCGTGACGACGCCGCCGGGCTCGATCTGGGTCACGACGCCCTCGCCGAGAGTCCCGTGCAACACGGAGTCGCCGGTCGAGAGATCCGGGTGGTCTCCGCGCGGCGTGATCCCGGCCGGAGCGTTGTAGCCCGTCCACGAGGTCGGGCGCAGCCGCTCGCGCTCGACGCCCTCCTCGGGAAGCTCGTCGAGGAAGCGGGACGGCAGGTTGTAGGACCGCGCGCCCCAGAGCGAACGCGCCGAAGCGTGCGTCATCGTCAGCCGCTCGCGCGCGCGCGTCATGCCCACGTACGCGAGCCGCCGCTCCTCCTCGAGCCCGGCCTCTTCGAGCGCCCTGGAGTGCGGGAAGATTCCCTCCTCCATCCCGATCATGAACACGGCGCGGAACTCGAGCCCTTTCGCGTTGTGGAGCGTCATCAGCGTGACGAGGCTCTGCTCGCCGCGGATCGCGTCCTGATCGGAGTAGAGCGAGATCTCCTGCAGGAAGCTCGAGAGGTTCGGCTCCGGAGCGGAGGCGTGGTACTCCTGGGCGACGCCGACGAGCTCCTGCAGGTTCTCGATCCGGCCCTGGGACTCGATCGTCCGCTCCGCCTCGAGCGCGTCGAGGTAGCCGCTCCGCTGCAGGACGCGCTCGACGAGCTCGGGCACCGTCAGCTCCAGCGCTCCGGACATCAGCGACTGCACCATCGTCCGGAAGGACCGGACTGCCTTGAGCGGCGCCGCGCCGACGCCCGCCTCCTCGGCGAACTCGAGCGCCTCCCAGAGAGAGATCCCGTGCGCGTTGGCATACGTCTGGAGCCGGGCGAGCGACGAGTCGCCGATCCCGCGCCGCGGCTTGTTCGCGATTCGCTGCAGCGAGACGGCGTCATAGGGGTTGTCGATCACCTGGAGGTACGAGATGACGTCCTTGACCTCGGCGCGCTCGTAGAAACGCGGGCCGCCGATCACCTGGTACGCGACGGACTGGCGGACGAGCACGTCCTCCAGCACCCGCGACTGCGCGTTCGTCCGGTAGAAGACGCCGACCTCCGAGCCCGAGAAGCCCTCCTCGACGAGCCCGGCGATCTGCGCGGCGACGAAGCGTGCCTCGGCGTGCTCGTCCTCGACCTCGAGGGCATGCACGGGCTCACCCTCGCCGAGCTCCGAGAACAGCTCCTTCGGCTTGCGCTCGCGATTGTTCGAGATGACCGCGTTGGCCGCGCGGAGGATCGCGTTCGTCGAGCGGTAGTTCTGCTCGAGGGCGATCGTGCGCGTGTCGGGGAAATCGCGCTCGAACTCCATGATGTTGCGGATGTCGGCGCCGCGGAAGGCGTAAATGGACTGGTCCGGATCGCCGACGGCACAGACGTTCCTGTGCTTTTCGGCCAGGAGCTGGAGGAGCCGGTACTGCGCGTGGTTCGTGTCCTGGTACTCGTCGACCAGGATGTACCGGAAGGCCTTCTGCCAGTGCTCGCGCGCCTCCGGGAAGTTCTCGAGCACCTGGACGGTGAGGTAGAGCATGTCGTCGAAGTCGACCGCGTTCGACTGGATGAGGCGCTCCTGGTAGCGCTCGTACACGTCGGCGACGGTCTGGTCGTAGAAGGACGCGATGCGCTCCTTGTAGTCCGCGGGGCCGACGAGGTTGTTCTTGGCGGTCGAGATCTGGTTGTGGATGCCGCGCGGGACGAACCGCTTCGGGTCCTTGTCGAGCTCTTCGAGGACTTGCTTGGTCAGCCGGATCTGGTCGGCCTGGTCGTAGATCGTGAAGTTCGAGCGGTAGCCGAGGCGCTTGGCCTCGCGGCGGAGGATGCGCCCGCAGGCGGAATGGAACGTGAGGATCCAGTTCGGCGCGTTCCCGAGCATGGTCTCGAGCCGCTCGCGCATCTCTCCTGCGGCCTTGTTGGTGAAGGTGATGGCGAGGATCTCGTTCGGCTTCACTCCACAGGCGTTGATCAGGTGCGCGACGCGATGCGTGAGCACACGCGTCTTGCCGGAGCCGGCGCCGGCCACGACGAGGAGTGGCCCTTCGGTGTTGACGACGGCTTCCCGCTGCGCGGGGTTGAGATCAGCCAGGTAGGTCTCGGGTGAAGCGACGGACACGCCCTGCCGATGCTAGCGACGCGGCGGCGACGCCCCCTAGACACGCGGTCGCGACCAGGCTCAAGACGAGCGTCGTGGTGCTGCCGGGCACGGCCTGGGCCCACTGGACGGCCCCGATCGCGCCGACTGCGGCGCTCACGGCGAGGGCAGCGCCGGCGACGCTGAGACTGGCGAGCGCGATGCGCCTCCGTCGCCGCCACGCGGCTGCGACCGCGATCAGCGCGGCCGGGAGCGCGACGCCGAAGGCACCGAGGGAGACATACAGCTTCCACGTCAAATAGTCCGGGCGTTCGTCCCACGGAGCCGGCGGCAGCGTGTTCTCGGGGATCACGTACAGCGGCAGCACGAAGAGTGCGAGCGCGCCGACGAAGACCAGGGTCGACCGGAACAGCACGACGGGCTGCATGGCACGGGCAACTTCGAGAGCGATCCTCTGCGGCGGGCCGAAGCGCGCGACCGCGCCGTGCTCGTCCTCCTCGGCGGCCAGCTCGATGAGGTGATCGCGCGACTCGGCGACGACCCGCTTCGCGCGGCGGCGGGGCACTCCGTAGAACGCAAGCTGCGCTCTCAGGTCGAGGAGGTAGCGCTCGATCACGCCACGACCGTCTTCATCGTGTCCGAGAACTGTTTCCACTGCCCCCTCTCCTTCGCGAGCTCGGTGCGGCCTCGCTTGGTCAGCCGGTACATCCGCCGGCGCCGCCCGGCTGCAACCGTCCACTCGCTGGCGAGCAGTCCGCCCGACTCGAGCCGGTAGAGCGCCGGGTAGACGGTGCCCTCGGCGAGGTCGAACGCTCCTTCGCTCCGGCCGCGGATCTCGTCGATCAGCGCATAGCCGTAGGCCGGGCCCTCGGCGAGGGCGGCGAGCAGGACGAGATCCAGGTGACCCTTGAGCGCATCGACGGGCACGCGCAAACAATACCTAGAAGTTCTAGGTATGCAAGTTTCTGACATGTCTGGTGCCAGGCACCGGACATGGCTCGCTTGCCGCGCGGCCAAGCCGCGGCTCGTGGAGTCTTCGACAATTGCATGCCGGCGAGCCGGCGATGCAGGACTGTCCGGTGCGAGGCACCGGACAGGTCTCGTTTAGCTTCGCGTGGCTTCGTCGAGGGCGGGCTCGAGCCAGTCGATCGCCGCCTGTAGCGTCTCCGGGTCGCTCGACTTGACGACGACCTCGACGGTCGCGCCGTCGGCGTGGAACTTCGGGTACGAGCCGACGAGGACCCCGGGGTAGCGGTCGCCCATCGCCTCGAGGACGCCGACGATGCGCGCCTCCGTCGTCTCGTACGTCCGGCGCCACGAGGAGATCGGACGCTCGGTTCGCAGCTCGCTGACGATCACGTGGAACATGGCCTTCATCTCCGCCGGCAGGCCCGGGAGCACGTAGACGTTCTGGATCACGAAGCCGGGGGCGCCGCCGAGCGGGTTCTCGATCGGTCGCGCACCCGTCGGTAGCTGGGCCCAGCGGGCCGCGTACTCGCGGTCGGCGGGAAAGCGCTGGCGCAGGCGCTCGGCCAGGTCGACGACCTCGGCCTGCTGTGCCTCGAAAGCGGCCGAGATGCCTTCACGCGTGACGTCGTCGGGCGTCCCGCCGAGCCCGCCGGTGACGATCATGTACTCGGCGTTCGGCGCTTCGGTCCGAACGAAGTCGCCGATGCGCTCGATGTCGTCGGGCAGCACGGCCATCAGGGTGACCGAGATGCCGAGCTCCTCGAGCTCCTGTCCCAGCCACGCGGCGTTCGTGTTGATCGTGTCGCCGGAGAGGAGCTCGTTGCCGATCGACACGAGCGAGGCGGTGACGCGCGCCACCGGGCGATCCTACGGCAGCGGCTTCCTCGCCAGAGCCATGTCGACCTGGGCCGTGACCCAGACGGGCGTGATCGCGTAGCGGCGCGAGTAGCGGAAGCTCCCGTCGGGCCGACGCAGACCGGTCAGGTAGCGGAACGCGGCGCGGCCGGGCGGGGCGCCGGCTGCGACGAACGCCTGGATCGCCCACGCGGTCGACTGCGCGTCGGAGCCGCGGCGCGGGACGAGTGGGAAACCGCCGTCGCGCCCCTGGAGCTTGCGCAGGTAGCGGAGCGCTCGCTGGATCGGCCGCGCCCGCGCCGAGACGCCTGCGGCCCGTAGCGCCTGGACGGCGGCTGCGGTGTCGTTGGAGTCGGCGAGGCCGCGCGGATACCACGACCAGCCGCCGCTCGGCCGCTGCTGGCGAAGGATGTAGCGCACGCTCGTCCCCACCGGCCGGCCCGTCGCGCGTAGGGCGAGCACGCCCCAGATCGTCGAGTTGACGAGCGCGCCGATCCGTCCGTCCGGTCGCCGAAGGCTCTCCAGCTGCTGGACGAGAGTGCTCGTATCCTCGCCCAGGGCGCGGAGGGCGAGGATCCTCAGCGCGAGATCCGTCGCCTGCGGGTACGGCTTGCCGACGAGATACTGCGCCGCCGACTGCGGGGCGCGACCGGTAGCGGCGAGGCCGAGCACGGCCCAGGCGGTCAGGCTCGGGTCCGACTGGCCGCCGGGCTCGGCGAAGCCGCCGTCGGGTTGCTGCCGCGAGAGCAGGTACTGGCTCGAGCCGGCCGCCGGCGCGACGAGGACGAGCGCGACCAGGAGAACGGCAGCGACCTTCACGCCCACACCACCTCGGTGCGAAGGCGCCGCCCGTACCGTTCCAGCAGGCGGCGTAACTCGGGGCCGATGGCGAGCGCGATGGCCACGTTGCCAATGGCATGGGCCGCCGAGAACCAGACTCCGCGTGCGTACACGACGGTCAGCGCCTCCCAGGTGTGCGGGAAGAAGCTCATCCAGAGCCAGAGATCCATCAAGGAGCTGAAGGCGAAGCCGAGCACGAAGCACACCGCCGCGAAGGCGACCCGTTGGCGGATGAGCGAGCGCAGCGCTGCACCGGCGAGGCCGCACGCCCCCCAGCCGAGCATCTGCCAGGGCGTCCACGGCCCCTGCCCGAGGAAGAGGTTCGAGATTAGGGCGGCGAGCGCTCCTGTCGCGAAGCCGACCCGCGCCCCGAGCGCCGCACCTGCCGCGACCGCGATCACGGTCACGGGCTGCACTCCCGGCACGGCGGCCAGCAGGACCCGGCCAGCCGCTGCAACCGCGGCCAGCGTCGCGACCAGGGTCACCTCGCGCGCCGCTCCGGGGCCCGCTTCGATCCAAGAGACGCCGGCCACGAGCAGCGCGGCCGCGAGCAGGAGCAGCGGGAGGGCGGCCTCGTCGGGCGCCATCGCAGTCCAGGCCGCTGCGCTCGCAGCAGCCGCGAGGGCGCCCACCGCCGCGAGCCTAGGCAAGGGCGGGCTCCCTCAGCCCGAGCGGGACGATTCGGTCAGCGACGTCCCCTGCGAAGACCAGATCGTGGGTGACGACGAGGGTGGCACGGCGGTCGGAATCCGCGCGCAGGAGCCGTGCGAGCTCGCTCTTGCGCACGGGGTCGATCCCGCGGGTCGGCTCGTCGAGGACGAGCACGTCCGGGTCGGTGACGAGGACGGCCGCGAGCGCCAGGCGCTCACGCTCGCCGCTCGACAGGTCGCGTGGGTGCCGGTGTTCCAAGCCCGCGAGATCGACTGCGGCGAGCGATCGCCGCGCGCGGGTCAGGTCGCCGCCGACGGCAAGCGCTACTTCCTCGTCTGCGCGCTCCCGGATCAGGTAGCGGCCCGGATCCTGGGAGAGGTACGCGACTCGGCCGAGCCGCTCGACCCGGCCCGTGGCAGGCTCGAGCAACCCTGTGACGAGCTTGGCAAGAGTCGTCTTGCCGATCCCGTTCGGGCCGGTCAGCGCGACGATCTCACCACGCCGTAGCTCCAGCGAGGCGCCGTCGAGGACTGGTCGCTCGCCGTACGCGAACGAGACGTCGTGAACGCGGCAGAGAGTTTCTCCGCCGACCGCGTCGCCCCTGACCTCCGTCGGCTCCCGCGGCAGGTACGCGGGGCGGTGCTCGTAGAGCCACTCGAGCGCCTCCGCCTTTGGGGCGTCCAACAGGAGACGCCCCTGCTCGACGAAGAGGACGCGCTCGCAGCGCTCGAGGGGCAAGGACGGCCGCTGCTCGGAGATGACGACTGCAGCGCCGTTCTCGAGCGCCAGGTCGAGGATCGCCTCGGCCCCTTCCGGGTCGAGCTGAGAGGTCGGCTCGTCGAGTAGCAGGAGCTGCGGCTGAAGCGCGAACGCAGACGCCAGGCACACCCGCTGGAGCTCGCCGGCCGAGAGGGTCTCGATGCGACGCGACGCAAGGTGCTGCGCGCCGACTGTGGCGAGAGCCGCATGTGCCCGTGGAAGGATCTCGGCCGGCGGCGTGCCGAGGTTCTCGAGCCCGAACGCCACCTCGTGCTCGACCCGGTCGAGGACGACCTGGTCCTCCGGGTCCTGGAACAGCGTGGCCACCGTGCCGGCGAGCTCCGCGGGGCGCTCGAGGCGCGTGTCGCGGCCGGCGACCTCCACCTGGCCGACGAAGCGCCCGCCGTGGAAGTGCGGGACGAGGCCGGAGAGCGCCCGCAGAAGTGTCGATTTCCCCGAGCCCGGAGGGCCCCAGGAGAGCGACGGCGTCGCCCGGCTCGAGCTCGAGGGACACTGCATCGAGCGCGGGCTCGACTCCGTCCGGATAGGTGAAGCTGAGTGCGCTCGACCTGGGCTAGAGCCATAGAGCCCCGATCAGGACAAGGGCCGGGGCGACATGCGAGCGCAACGTGGTCGAGCCGAGTCCACGGCGGGCGCGGCGTCCGCGTTCGTCCCTGCGCGCCCGTAGCCCCGCGCCTCCATCGCCTCGGCGAGGTTGAGCCCGCGTTCGAGCGAGTTTGCGACGAGCGGCGAGAGCAGCCGCGCTCGCGACCACAAACCGCGAACCTCGACACCGCGCCCGCGTAGCGCCTCGACCAACCCGCGCACGTCGCGCTCGAGCGTCGGGACGAGCCGCGTAGCGAGACCCACCGCGAGCACGGAGCGACGTGCGAACCCGGCGGCCTGGATCAGCCGGTCGTGGTCGAGCAGCAAGCGCGTACGCCGAGAAGGCGAGCGCGACCGCGGCGAGACGGACTGCCTGGAAGAGCGCCACCTCCAGCTCCTCACCGGTGATGTCGAGCTGCCCGAAGACCGGCAGGTCAGGCCCCGTCCAGATGATGTGCGTGCCGAGATGCTGAACGAGCGGCGAGACCAGGAAGACCATCAGCGCCGTGCTGAGCGCGCCCGCGATGTACGGCCACCGGCGGCCGCGCGGAGCGCGCATGCAGACCCCGAGCAGGACGATCGCGAGCACTGCGACTGAGGCCGTGCGATCCGCGAGCAGCGCGGCGATCGCGGTTGCGGCGAGCAGAGCGGCGGCAGGGCCGGGGCTCACCCGCGTACCTCGTACCGGAACCGATAGCGGTCGGGGTCGCGCGCCAGCGCTTCGGCATCGCCGGAGAAGACGAACCTCACGGGTGCGCCCGGCTCACCGGCACCCTCCCGCGGAGCGGCCGTGAAGGTTCCCCCGGTCTTCGCAGCGACGACGAACAGATGGGCATCTGGCGGAGCGGCCACCGAAAGAGGGGCGACCGAGCTTGCTCGCAGCAGCCGCCCGATCGCAGCCGCGCCACCCTGTGCTCCCTTCGCGTAGCGAACCGAGACCGGCCTCGTCTTTCCGGCGAATCCGTGCACGAACGGCTCGGGGAACGCGCCGACCACGACCGGCTCGCGCATCCGCTTCCGCCAGCTGCGGAAATCCCACCATTCCACGTCGCCGTCCCGCAGCTCGTAGTCGGTGGCGCTCCGGTCACCCTCGAAGCCGTTGATGAAGTAGAACCAGTCCCTACGGGCGCCGATGTCGCCCTCGACGCCCTCGATCGACTGCACGAAGCGGCCGCCGTAGCGCGTCTCGATGTCGGCTTCGCGATCGAGAGCCTGCATCGCCGTCAGGCCGGCCGGCACGGTCTTGACCAGCACGACTTCGCGGCCGCGGTCACGCGTGATCCAGAGCGAGGCCGTCCCGGTCCCCGCCGGCTCGGAACCGCAGCCGGCGAGGACGAAGACGAGGACGGCACAAAGCCCAGCTAGCGCAGCGCGTTCGATCGGACGGCTCCCGTCCGAGTCGCCCGCACGAGGCCGACGTGGCGACCGATGCAGGCCCGTCCTGCGCGAGTCGAGCGGCGCTTGCCGTCGACGAGGAGTGCCGCTCCCGAGGCAGGCTGGGCTCGCCCCGTGTCGTCCTGAGCGGTCACGGCGTAACAGTTCTTCTTGGTGCGCCGGAGCACCAGGGTGGACGGGCCGCCCGTGGGCCCGAACGTGGCCCAGTACCAGACGACGACATCGCCGTCCTTCACGGCCACCTTGTCGGCCCCGACCTGCGGCGAGACGCCGTTGACCTTGAACGCCCAGCCGTCCGAGCCGTCTGCCTTGTAACGCCCGATCTGGTCGACGAACGGGCCGAACGAGAACTGCGTGACGTGGTAGTAGAACTCGCCACGCGAGCTGGCCGCCTCGAGCGTGTCCAGTGCGAATGCGCCTGTCGTGCCGATCGTCGGCTCCGCAGCGCCGTAGATCGTCTGCGTCTTGCCTTCGACGCGCACCTTGACGTTCACACCGAGTGCGGCCTCGCGCGAGCACCGCGAAGAGGGCGGCCACGACCGCCAGGATCATGAGTCGTCGGAACACGAATCCTCCTTCCGCGAGGGGTTCGGGTTGCCGGCAGGCGGTAGGTCTTCTGACTCGGGGCTCCCCCCTCGCCGCCTTCCCAGCCCGTTCGGCCAGTGGCTTGTCGGCGCGGAGCAACTCCCCTTACAGCGGCGGGACCGTCCCGGATTTGCACCGGATTCCCTGACCGCGTGCCGTTTCGAGGGCGAGCCTATCATGGCCTTTCGTGGCCTTTCCGCGCGCGCTCAGCCTGTGGCTACCGGTCGTCGCGTGGGCGGGGCTGATCTTCGTGCTGTCCTCGATTCCCGACCTCGGCACGGGGCTCGGGACGTGGGACCTCGTGCTCCGGAAGGTGGCGCATGCGGCCGAGTACGCGGTCCTGGGCTTCCTGCTGCTGCGCGCTCTCGGCCGTGAGTCGGCGGCGCTCGCGGTGGGAATCGCGTACGCGGCCAGCGACGAGCTGCACCAGCATTTCGTGCCGGGGCGCCAGGGATCGCCCCGCGACGTCCTCCTGGACTCGGTCGGGGTCGCCGTCGGCGTCGTGGCCTTCAAAGCCCTGTCCCACCGAGACCGATTTCTGTGGATCCAACCCCGACCCGTGGGGAAAACCCCCTCGAAGCCGCGAAACCCCACCTAATCGGGGTCAGACCCCGGGCAGGGAACTGCGCCGCTTTGTTACGGAAGTGCACGTTCGATTTGGATCGACAGGTCGGAAACGGCCTCTGGAGCTGTGCCTAGAATCTGGAGGGTGAAAGAGAACGAAGTCGGCGACCGCCAGCTCGACGCGCTCCTCGAGCGCCTCGACCGCCTGCACGCTGAGCTGGCACGCCTGAACCGTCGCCTCGATGCAGGCGAGCACCTCGCTCCGGTCGTCCGCGAGCTCGCCGTGCTGAATGACTCGCTGCAGGCGCTCGCCTACGCAGCGCTCGGCCAGCAGGGCCCGCAGGTCCGCCGCCGCCGTACGGGCTGAGTAGCTAGCGAACGAGCCGGTAGATCGCGCCGAAGATCGAGACGGCGTACAGCTCGCCGTGTGGGCCTTCGGCGAACGACGCGAGGCCCGCGATGCTGTAGGGCTCGCGCCGGTACTCGGTGACCAGTCCCTGATCGACGACGATCGTCCAGACCCGGCCGCTGGCGAAGTCGCCGAAGAAGTACCGGCCGCGAGCAGCGGGCACCGCTCGACCCCGGTACACGAATCCACCCGTGACCGCCGCCCCTCCGGTGCGCCCGTAAACGTGCACGGGAGGGATGAGCGCGCCCGCGGGGTTCGGCTCCTCGTTTGTGTTCCGCGCGTCGCCTTCGTAGACCCGCCAGCCGTAGTTCTCGAGCCCGGGGCTCTCCGCCGGCGTGAAGTCGATCTCCTCCCAGGCGTCCTGGCCTACATCGCCGATGTAGAGGTCGCCCGTTTGCCGGTCGAAGGAGAAGCGCCAGGGGTTGCGGAGGCCGAACCCCATCATCTGCGCGCGTGCCTTCCGCCGGTTGACGTCGATCCGGAAGAGCTTGCCCAGAGGGGACTTCAGCGACTGCGCGTTGTTGTTGGGATCCCCCCTGCCGCCGCCGTCGCCGAGCCCGAAATAAAGCCGTCTGTCGGGCCCGAACGCCAGCTGCCCTCCATTGTGATTCGGCGCGGGATGCTTGACCGCGACCACCTGCCGCGCGGTCTCCGGATCGGCGACGAAGTTCCGCGCCCGGTACTCGACGATCCGAATCGCACCGCTCCGGCCCGTGTAATAGACGTAGAACTTGTGGTTCCGCGCGTACCTCGGATGGAACGCCATCGAGAGCAGGCCCTGCTCGACGTCCTTCGAGACCTTGCCGCGCAGGTCGAGAAACGGCTTTGCACGAAGCTTGCCGCGGACACGGACGCGGATCCGCCCGCCCTTCTCGACGAAGTACATGTTGTTCGGCTCGCTCGTGGGGACGGCTAGGTGAACCGGCTCCTTGAGGCCGCGCATGACGACCTCGAACCGGTAGCCGGCGCGGCCCTCGTCATCGCCCGCGGCGAGCGCGATCCCGGCTGAGAGAGCAGCGGCACACAGCGCCGCGAGGCCGACCCGCAGGAACGACACCGCAGCTAGGGCACGAGCCGGTAGACGACACCGTCGAGCGAAGTCGCGTACAGCTCGCCCTTTGCGTCCTCGCCGAAGGAGGACAGGCTGCTGATGCTGAACGACTCGCCCCGCACCTGCCTGCCGCCCGGGGCAGCGACCGTGCGGATCTGCGCCTCGCAGTTGTCGCCGAAGAAGTAGCGCCCACGCGCCGTCGGCACAGCGGTGCCGCGGTAGACGAACCCGCCGATCACCGAGCAGTTCGGCCCGTTCGGCTGCACGGCGATCGGGAAGACGAGCCTGCCTGCAGTCGGCTGCTCGTCCGTGAACCGCGTGCGGCCCTCGTACACGCGCCAGCCGTAGTTCTCGACGCCGGGGCTACGGCGTGGAGTGAAATTGACTTCCTCCCAGGCGTTCTGCCCCACGTCGCCGATGTACAGGTCGCCGGTCCTCCGGTCGAACGTGAAGCGCCAGGGGTTACGAAGGCCGAGCCCGGCGATCAACGGTCGCGGCCGCGAGACGTTCACGTTGAAGCGCAGGAGCTTGCCGAAGAGGCTCTGCATGTTCTGCGCACGATTCTCGGGGTCGCCCCCCGAGCCGCCGTCGCCCATGCCTGCGTAGAGGTACCCGTCTGGCCCGAATGCGAGCTGGCCGCCGTTGTGGTTCGAGTAGGGATCCTCCTGGAAGAAGATCTGTCGTCTCCGAACCGGTGAGCGCGCAAGCCCCCGCGAGCGGTACTCGGCGATGCGCGTGTCACCGCCCTTGTCGGTGTACTGGACATAGAAACGCCTGTTCTTCGCGTAGTTGGGATGGAACGCGACCGAGAGGAGCCCCTGCTCGCCGCAGCACTGGACGAGGCTGCGGATGTCGAGGAACGGCCGCGCCCGCAGGCTGCGGCCGACACGGACCCTGATCCGGCCCCGCTGCTCGACGATGTAGAGGTTGTTCGGCTCGCTGCGCGGCGCGGAGACGTGGACGGGACTGTCCAGCCCGCGGATCGCAGGCGTGAAGTTGTAGGAGACGCGCTCGCCGCCTCCGCGCGCGGAAACCGCGATCGCAGCGAGGCCGGCCAATCCGGCCGCGACGACGAAGAGGGCGCGCTTCACTTCTTCAACAGTACCCGGCGGAGCTCGTCCTCCTTGCCGGTTTCAAGAATCGCTAACACCTGGTCGCCCGGCTCGAGCTTCGTCTCGGGATCCGGAATCTCGTGCTGCCCGTTCCGCATCACGGAGATCAGGCGCGAACCGACCGGCAGCTTCAGGCTCGCAACGCGCTTGCCGGCCGACGGCGAGTCCTTGGTGATCTGCACCTCGACGATCTCCAGGTTCTCCTTGCGCAGCTCGAGCAGGTGGATCAGCTCGTGCTCCGGCACCTCGTGCTCGATCATCGCCATGATGCTCTGCGTCGCGCTGACGGTCGCTGAGATGCCGAGCAAGTCGAAGTGAGCCTGGTTGCGCGGATCGTTGACGCGCGCGATGACCTTCTTGGCGCCGTAGTGGTCGCGCGCCATCTGGGAGATGACCATGTTGTCCTCGTCGTCGCCGGTGACCGCCACGACGAGGTCCGGCGGACGCGCGACGCCGGCCAGCTCGAGCACGAACAGCTCCGTGGCGTCGCCGAGGATCGCGCGGTGCTCGAACTCTTCTTCGAGCGCTTCCCAGTGATCGCGGCGCTGCTCGACGATCGCCACCTCGTGGCCTCCGCGAAGAAGCGTTCGCGCGAGGTTCGAGCCGACCTTGCCGCCGCCCGCGACGAGGATGAACATCTCTAGCCGGCCTTGGTCGCTGCCCGCGGGCGGATGGAGCACGACTTGACCGCCTCGGTGAGGACGTCGATCGCACTCGAGGTCGGGCAGACGACACGCAGGCCGAGGGTCGAGTAAAGCTCTGCGCGCGCGGGGTCGAGGATGCGAACGACGGTGCAGTCGATCCCAAAACGCTTCTGCGCGACCTGGCCGACGACGATGTTCGTGTTGTCGCCGTTCGTGGCCACGACGACGGCGTCCGCGTCTTCGATGCCGGCGTCGCGCAAGACCTTGACGTCCATCCCGTGGCCGACGATGAATCCCCCTGGCCAGTCCTCCCCGAGCCGGGCCAGCGCCTCTTCAGCCTCGTCGATTGCGGTTACTTCCCAGCCCGACTTGGCGAGCTTCTTCGCAACCTTCGACCCCACTCTCCCGCAACCGACCACGATCGCCTTCACACGCCTCAGTGTACGCCTAGTTCCTCTTCCTCCAGGACACCCTGGGGGTAGGCAATGACCATCACCTCACAGGGCTGCATGGCGCAGGACGTGATCGACAGTCGGACTGAAGAACCGCGACTGGCGCCGCCAGCGCGGAGACGAGCCCATCACGATCAGATCGGCGCTGTGCTCGACAGCGACGTCGACGATCGCCTCCCCGATCGCGCGGGCGCGGACGAGGACGCCGTCGACCGTGACCCCGAGCTCGGCCGCCAGCAGCTTCGCCTCCGCAAGCGAGGCCTCCGCCCGCTCCTCGGCCTCGACCAGCTCCGCGTCCAGCGGCTTGTCGAGCGGAACACGCACGACGTGGAGGGCGGTGATCGCAGGATCCGTGCTCCTCGGCGAGCTTGATCGCCGTGCCCAGCACCTCTTCCCCGATGAGGCCGATCTTCATCGGCACGAGGATCCGCGTGTAGGCGCCCTCGATCTCGGGAACCAGGTCGCCAACGGCCGGCGTGACGCGGCCGAGGAGCGTCTCCCGAGCCGACAAGCGCGTGCTGACGTAGACGACACCGCCGATCAGGAGCCAGACCGGCCCGGCGATGCGTGCAGCCTCGTGGGTCGCAAGCGACGCGATGAAGATGGCCAGCGTCAGCGGCGCGCCGACGAGGGCTGCGATCGGCACCTGCGTGCCGCGAATCCGCACGTTCCCGGGCACGCGGAACGGGCGCTCGAGCCCGGGCTCGGTGAAGCGAAGACGAACGACCGCGACTTGTGCCGCGGTGAAAGCGATGAGCACGCCGAAGCTGTAGAGGCTCGCCAGGAACTCCACCGGCTCGTCGCCCACGCTCGCGATGCCGAGGAGGCCGCTCGAGATCACCGCGGCGCTGACGATCGAGGCGGGCGAGATCAGCGTGCGGCGATTGAGCCGCGCAAAGGGTCTCGGGAGCATGTCGTGCCGGCCGAGTGAGTACGCCAGCCGGCCGGCGCCCGAAAACGAGGTCGTGATCGTGACGATGAGGATCACCGTCCCCGTCAGGCCGACGGCGACGCGAAGCGCATCGACGACCACAGCCGGAAGCTCGCCGTCGAAAGCCATCGCCAGCCCGACGAGGGGCGCCAGTAGCCAATCCGTGCCCAGGTCGCTGGCGTAGCCGCCGGGGCCGCCCGGATCCGGATGCGCGGGATAGGCCGACAGCGCGACGAGGCTCACGAGCACCGTGACGATCACGGCTCCACCGATCCCGGCGAAGAGGCTCCGCGGCAAGGTGCGCCCCGGCTCGCGCGTCTCGGCGGCGAGGTTGGCGACCGTCTCGAGGCCGGTGAAGGCCAGCAGCGCCAGCGGAATCGCGAACGCCATCGAGGACCAGGTCGGCGCCGAACCGAGGTCGGTTCCCTGGCTGAGAGCGTCCACCGAAAAGAGGAGCGGCAGGCCGAGCACCACTAGCACCAGCAGAGTGACGAGCGACGCCCCGGCAACGACGATCCCCAGGCCGTACAGGCCCGGCAGCCTGCGCAGTAGGCGCACGCCTGCGACCGCGGCGATGACGACGATGCCGACGATGACGTCGACGGGGCTATCCGTCAGCCACTCCCAGCCGAGCGCGTGCCCGAGGTAGTGGGGGACGAAGAGGGCTGCGAGCGCGATCACGATCAGGAAGTCGAGGAAGAGCACCCAGCCGGCGAGGAAGCCGAGCGGGTCGTTGAACGCGCGGCGCACGAAGGTCGCGGCTCCACCGGTCTCGGGAATCGCCGTCGTCCCCTCTGCGTACGAGAGCGCCACGAGCAGGAAGAGCCCTCCGACGAGCAGGAGGACCCACGGCGTGAAGCCGAGCGCGAAGAGCGCGATGATGCCGAGGGCGAAGAAGAGCGAGGACGCGATCTCGCCGTAGGCGACCGCAGCCAGCGACGGGACGTCGAGGACGCGTTGCAGGCCGGGCAGCTTCCGTGCCATCAGCGGCGAGAAAGGTACAACCGCAGAGCCCCCTGCGAGCACGAGCATGGCTCCGAGGAGCAGGCCCAAGCCCGCCTCCCACGCCCTCGAGGACCGTGCGGACGATCACCGCCGACTCCGAGGGCGATGAGCACGACAGCGAAAACCCGGGTGATCACGCGGCCCGTCGGCCGGCTGCCACGAGCACGCGGGTCGGGCTGTGCTTCAGGACGTAGTCGACGGTGCGGCCGAAGATCGGCCTGCCTCTGCGGCCTCGAAGGCGCGGTGCCCCGACGACGATGATCTCCGCGGCTCGGCCGATGGCGTCCTCGACGATCGCGGGCCCGGCGCTACGGGCACGGATGATCCGTGAGACCGTGCGGACTCCGTAGGACTCGAGGAGCGCCTGGGCGCTGTCGAGCACCTCGTCGGCCTCGTGCTCCCTCGCGCTCAGGTCCGCATCCAGAGGCTCGTCGAGAGGCACCTCGATCACGCTGACGACGGCGATCCTGGCCCCCCGGTCCGTGGCCAGCCGCGCCGCCGCCACGAGCGCCTCCTCCGACTCCCGCGTGCGGATCACCGGCACGACGATCGTCCGGAACGACACCTCTTGCGCGCCAAGCACGATCACCGGCGCCCGCACTGTGCGCGACATCGGCTCGTGGACGAAGAAGCGCCGGTAGACCGCGTAGGCGACGAAGCCTGACCCACGATCCAGCCGAAGCCGGCATAGCGCGTCTGGGGGTCTGCGACACGATCACGACCCAGGCGATCAGCGTGCCGATGCCGCCGAGGACGGCGAAGATCGGCCAGTCGACGCCACGCCAGCTCAGGTTCGGCCTGGCGCGGTAGGCAACCTCCTCGTCGCGGTGCCGGTAGCGGATCGCGATGAGCGCCGCATGCGCCGTCGTGAACGAGAGCGTGGCGCCGAAGGAGTACATCGTCCCCAGGAAGTTGGTCTCGCCGGGGATGATCGTGAGGATCGGGATCAGCCCGGCGAAGACGATCAGCGAGAGCCAGGGCGTCTTGAATCGGCGGTGCAGGCTCCGGAAGACGGACGGCAGCTGGCGGTAGGCGGCCATCGAGTAGGTGATTCGCGAGGCGCCGATGATGCCGGCGTTCGTCGCGATGAAGAGGATCGTCGCTGCGAGCACCCCGACATAGATCTCGAGGCCATTCAACAGCTGGCCCTCGACACCGAGGTTCTGGACCACTCCGAGCACCGGGTCGTTCGTGAAGCCGCCCTCCTCCGGCGGTAAGCCCAGGAGCGTCACGTAGTCGCCGTCGGGCTGCTGGAACACGGGCAGCGCAGAGAGCGCGATCATCGGGAGCGTCAGGTAGATCGCGAATGTCGCCCCTGCGACGAGCTTGAGGGCGTCAGGAACGTTGCGCACCGGATCGCGCACTTCTTCCGCCAGGTTCGAGACCGTCTCGACGCCGGTGTAGGCAAGCATCGCGATCGGAATCGCGATGAAGAACTGGCTCCAGGTCGGCGCCACACCGAGGTTGACGTTGTCGACCAGGGTCGACGGGCTGAAGACCAGGACGAATCCGATCGCGACGAGGAGCGCCTGCGTCGCGAAGTCGACGACGGCCAGCAGGATGTTCAGGCCGGCCGCTTCGCGCACTCCGACGACGTTGATGCCGACGAGCAGCACGATCACGATCGCGCCGCCCACGATGTCCCAGGGGTTCTCGCGCAGCGGCTCCCAGAAGACAGACAGGTAGTGCGGCACGAAGAAGGCCGAGATCGCAACCGTGGCGACGTAGACGAGCATCTGCGCCCACGCTGCCCCGAAGCTGAAGAGCTCGTTGAAGCCGTGCCGCGCGAAGCTCGACGAGCCGCCGGCCTCCGGATAGCGAACCGTCCCCTCGGCGTAGGTGGCGGCGGTCGCCACGAAGATCAGCCCGGCGATCAGGAAGACGAGCGGCGTCAGCCCGAGCGCGAAGACAGCGGTGACGCCGAGCGCGTAGTAGATCGACGAGCCGACGTTGCCGTACGCCGTCGCGAAGAGCGCCGGCGTGCCGAGGACGCGCTCCAGCCCCTGCTCCCGACGGCGCCGTCTAGGCATCGCGGAGCACTCTAGGGCGTCTCGCCGTTAGCCGTGGATCGAGACGATTAACGGGATGAGCAGGATCGCCACGATGTTGGCGATCTTGATCATCGGGTTGATGGCCGGGCCGGCCGTGTCCTTGTAGGGGTCGCCCACCGTGTCGCCGGTGACCGCGGCCGCGTGCGCCTCCGAGCCCTTGCCGCCGTAGAGGCCGTCCTCGATCAGCTTCTTCGCGTTGTCCCAGGCGCCGCCCCCGGATGTCATCGCGATCGCGAGGAAGAGGCCGGTGATGATCGTCCCCATCAGTAGCCCGCCGAGCATCTCGGCGCTGATGATCCCGACGATGACCGGGAAGAGGATGGGGATCAGCGCCGGCAGCATCATGGCCTTGATCGCCGAGCCGGTGACGATGTCGATCGCCTTTCCGTACTCGGGCCTGGCCGTGCCCTCCATGATCCCGGGGATCTCGCGGAACTGGCGCCGCACCTCGGTCACGACCTGCCCGCCGACGCGGCCGACGGCCTGCATCGCCAGGGACGAGAAGAGGAACGGCATCAGGCCGCCGATGAAGAGCCCGGCGACGACCCACGCGTTGTCGAGGTTGAAGTTGGCGGGCACCTCCGCGTCCTCGAGACCGGTCGTGTAGCTGTCGAAGAGGACGAGCGCGGCCAGTGCGGCGGAGCCGATCGCGTACCCCTTGGTCACGGCCTTGGTCGTGTTCCCGACGGCGTCCAGCGGATCGGTGATCGCGCGAACCGACTCGTCCAGGTCGGCCATCTCGGCGATGCCGCCAGCGTTGTCGGTCACCGGGCCGTAGGCGTCGAGCGCGACGATCAGGCCGGTCATGGAGAGCTGGGCCATCACGGCCACGCCGATCCCGAAGAGGCCTGCGAACTGGTTCGCGGAGAGGATGCCGACGACGATGACGATCGCCGGCAGCGCGGTCGCCTGCATGCCGACCGCGAGCCCCTCGATGATGTTGGTGGCGTGCCCGGTTTGCGATGCGCTCGAGATCGAGCGCACCGGCCGCCAGCGAGTGCCGGTGTAGTACTCGGTGATCCCGACCAGCAGGAAGGTCACTCCGAGGCCGACGAGGGCCGACAGGTAGAGCTCGGAGAAGCTGAAAGCGGCGCCGTCGAAGGCCATCGTGATCGGGATGAACCCGATCGCCGACAGGATCACCGCGACGAGCACGCTCTTGTAGAGCGCGTTCATGATCGAGCCGCTCTTCCCCACGCGGGCGAAGAGCGTGCCGATGATGGAGGCGAGGATCGAGACCGCGCCGATCGCCAGCGGGTACTCGTAGAGCTCGCCGCCGGGGAAGCGCGTGACTGCGATCAGCATCACGGCGATGGCAGTGACGGCGTAGGTCTCGAAGAGGTCTGCGGCCATGCCGGCGCAGTCGCCGACGTTGTCGCCGACGTTGTCCGCGATGACAGCCGGGTTGCGCGGGTCGTCCTCGGGGATCCCGGCCTCGATCTTGCCGACCAGGTCGGCGCCGACGTCGGCCGCCTTCGTGTAGATGCCGCCGCCAAGACGCGCGAAGACGGAGATCAGCGAGCCGCCGAACGCGAGGCCGATGAGATCGTCGATCGCGGAGCGCGCGCTGTTGTCGAACAGGTCGGTGAGCACCCAGTAGTACCCGGCGACGCCGAACAGGCCGAGCCCGACGACGAGGAGACCCGTCACCGAGCCGGCGCGGAACGCGACGTCGAGCGCAGGCTTCAGGCCGCGCTTCGCAGCCTCCGCGGTCCGCACGTTCGAGCGCACGGCGACGTTCATCCCGATGAAGCCGGCGGCCGCCGACAGCACTGCCCCGACGAGGAAACCGATCGCCGTGCCCCAGCCGAGCTTGCTGTAGAAGCCGATCAGCAGGAAGGGGACGATCGAGACGAGCCCGATCGTCCTGTACTGCCGCTGCAGGTAGGCGGAGGCGCCTTCCTGCACGGCGCGAGAGATCTCCCGCATGCGTTCGGAGCCCGTCGGCTGCCTGAGGAGCCAGACGGTCAGGCCGATCCCGTACGCGACTGCGGCGGATGCGCAGATCAGCGCAAAGAGAACCGAGTGTTCTTCGAAGAAGTCCAGCGCTGCCTCCCCTTGGTTACACAGCGCCAAGACCGGCCCGGCGCGCCGACCTTTCTAACACACCGAGCGGCGTTCAGCCGGTTAAGGGCAGGCGGAGCAGTGGCTCTAGCGGCGGCCGATCGTGACGGCGACCTTCGTCCCGGGAGGTCGCCGTGTCCCGGGGCGGGCTCCCTGCGCGACCACGCGTCCGACGCGGGAACGCCGGGTGCGGATGCGTCGGATGCGACCGAGCGCGCACTTGGCGCGCCGCAGCGCCGTGCGGGTGGCAGCCAGGGTCTTGCCGGCGAGCTTCGGAACGATGCACCGAGTCGCCGGCGTCCCCAGCACGACATAGGGCCCGACGTGCGCCGGTGCGCTCCAGTTCCCCGCGTTGTCGCGGGTGCGCAGGTGGAAGTAGTAGCTGCCGCCGGGAAGTTGTGCGCTCGTGCCGCCGGTCGCCGTCTCCTCGGCGTCCTTCACCTCGTCGGGCGTGGACGTCGGGAGCTTGTCCCAGTGGTAGGAGAAGCCGTCGACGCCGGATCCCTGGTCGAAGGCGCCGCTCCACGTCATCACGATCGTGTTGCGAGTCGTCGGCGCGCCGATGGGGTGGCTCGTGCTCACCGGGGAGGCGTTCGACGGCGGCACGGTGTCGGCCGGCGGTGGAGGCGGAGCCGGCGGAGCGTCCGCGGGAGGATCGAGGAGCGGGGCGCTCAGCACGCCGTACGCGTTGACACGGCCTCCGGTCGCGATCTTGCCGGCGAACGCCGGGAGCGGGTCAACCGTCCGCATGAGCGAGTACTTGATCTGAGGCGGCGTGGCACCGTTCTCCCGGGCGAGGAGGAGGGCGGCGACGCCCGCGACGTGCGGGGAAGCCATCGACGTCCCGCTGAATGCGCCGTAGCCACCCGAGTTGAGCGTGCTCAGGATCGCGGTCCCGGGTGCGGCGACGTCGACCGACACCGGGCCGTAGTTCGAGAAGCTCGCGATGCCGGCGACCTCGGTGCTCGCCGCGACGCAGACGACGTTCGCGTGCGTGAAGGCGCAGGGGTAGATGGGCGGGCTCGCATTGATGTTGTCGCCCACGCCGTCGCCGCCTCCGTTGCCGGCCGCAAAGACGAACAGCGTCCCGGGGCAGGAGCTGATGGCGCTGGCGATGACGGACGAGTAGCCCTCGCCCCCGAAGCTGCCGTTGACGACATCGGCGCCCTCGGTGCAGGCGTAGTTCATGGCGTTCGCGATCGTCTCGTCCGTGAAGAACCCGTCGGTGTCGCCCGCCCGGAGCGGCATGACACCCACGTCCCAGTTCACTCCCGTGACGCCGACGGCGTTGTTCCCCTGGGCGCCGACCGTGCCCGCCACATGGGTGCCGTGGCCGTGCGGATCGGTCGGCATCGCGTCGTCGTCCACGAAGTCCCAGCCACGGACGTCGTCGACTTGCCCATTCGCATCGTTGTCGAGCCCGTCGGCGGTCTCGCCGGGGTTCGACCAGATGTTGCCCGCCAGGTCAGGATGCGTGTAGGTGACGCCGGTGTCGATCACGGCCACCGTGACGGAGGGACTGCCCGTCGTGACCTCCCAGGCCTCCGGCACGTCCATGTCCGCGTCGTTTGCCGTGTGGAGGCCCCAGAGCTGGCTGAACTGCGGATCGTTCGGCGTCGCCGCGACCCGGTACACGTGGTTCGGCTGCACGTCCAGGACGCCGGGCTCGCGCTCGAGCTCGGCGGCGACCGCGGCGAGCGATGCCTCATCGAGACGGACGAGCTCCAGGCCCGGTGCGCGCAAGCTGTGCTTCCTTGCCGCCTCGTGTCGACTGAGGATGCGGCGACGAGCCGCCTGGCCGAGGCCGGGCGCGAAGCGGACGATCAGCTCTCCGGCTACGTGCGAACGGCCGGACGGCACCGTCTCGTGCCTCGCGCCCGTGGGCGCAGCGGCGGCGAGACCGGCCGTGAGTGCCGCCAAGAGGCAGGCGAGAACGATGGAGCGCCTTCGCACCCCATCGTTCTCGCCCTAAACGGCTTAGAGCTTTATCCCTATTGAGTGGTTAGCGCCTGCCGACCCGCAGGTTGACCCTGAAGCCGACGCGCCGGACTGCGCCGCCGCGTGGGCTCTGGCCCACGACACGGCCGCGCAGCGCGCGCCTGGTGCGAACCCTGCGCACTGTGCCGACCCGGCAGCGCCGCGCCCGGATCCGCGACCTGGCCGTTGCCAGCCGCACGCCGATCACGTTCGGCACGCGACAGCGCGGCGGCGGTGGGGCCGGAGGCGGAGGCGGTGGCGGTGGCGGCGGTGGCGGAGGCGGTGGTGGCGGCGGCGGAGGCGGTGGCGGTGGTGGTGGCGGTGGTGGCGGTGGTGGTGGCGGTGGTGGCGGAGGTGGCGGAGGTGGCGTCACCGTCGGGACGCAGGCGTCGTCGATGCCGATGTAGTCGGAGTTGGCACCGGTCGGCCCGCCGTTCTCGACGAAGTAGCGGAGCGCGAAGCGGCCAGTAGTCGCCGTCGGCACACCGCTCACCGTCACCGTGAACTGCGTCCACACGTTCGGGTAGTCGGTCGTCGTGTAGGTCGGGTTGATGTCGAGCAGCAGCATCGTGAACACACCGACGCTCGTCGCCGTCGTGCCCACGTCCGTGCTCGCACCAGCCGTGCTCGCCCGCACCTGCAGGCGGTCCGGGAACTGCGGAACATTGGTCGTCCGCGTCCAGAAGCTGTACTGGGCGCCGTTCAGAATCGGCACGGTCGGGGTCAGCAACCAGTTGCTGATCGTCCCCGTCCCCGCCGTGTTGTTGAAGTTGGCGCCGATATAGGAGTTCGGAGCCCCGCTGTGGGACACGAACACCGTCGGGTTGCCCTGGAAGTGGTTGGTCACGCCCAGCGGCTCGCTGTTGTTCTGCCTGAACCAACCCGGCAGGTTCGTGATGTCATCGAAGCCCTGGAAGACCTGGCCACACGTTGGCGGTGGTGGCGGAGGCGGTGGTGGCGGAGGTGGCGGAGGTGGCGGAGGCCCACCGAGCTGGTAGGTGAGCGTGAACGGACCTGTCTCCGTCTCCCAGCCGTCGATTGCGACCGAGTACATCGTGCCGGCAGTGATCGGGAAGTCGAGGATTGCCCCGCTTCCACCGCCACAGCCATCGTCGTTGAACACGATGTTTGTGAGCTGGTCGACCGAGCTGCCCGTGTAAGCAGCCGCATACCCGTCGTAGCCGACGTTGGTGCACATGTCGAGGTGCGCCGTCCCGCTGGCCGCGGGGGTGAAGCGGTACCAGACCGAGGTGATGAGCCCCTGGTCCGTCTGCGAGGGCTCGCCGGTCTCTTCGTCCGCGCCCACGACCGAGCCGTCGATCGTGCCGTTGCCCGAGATGACGACCGCGTTGGCGAAGTCGTTGTTCGGGGGCTCGGGCGGCGGTGGTGGTGGCGGAGGTGGCGGAGGAGGCGGCGGAGGCGGCGGCGGCGGCCCTGGATCGGGGCCGCACTCCGGGAACCTGAACGAGCCGATCCGCGTCTGCCAGCCGGTCGGGCTCGTCGTTTGGTAGTACTCGGTCGTGTACCAGAAGGTGCAGTCGTCGACGGGGTCGACCGCCATCATCGAGTAGTCGCCCCAACGGCTCCTGGTGTCCGTCTGCGAGCCGGAGCCGTTGATCAGCGTGGCCTCGCCCTGGGCAAGCGTGCCCGGCGGATCCGTGTTGAGACGGCCGGCGTAGCGAATGCCCGGGAACGTCACCGCGGCGGCCGAAACCGAGTAACCGACCGCGATGTCGCCGCTCTTGTCCTGCGCGATGCTCCCCATCCAGCGATGGAGAGCGTCAGGGGCATAGGTCCCCTGCTGCTGGATCGTCCAGACAGCGGCCTGCTTCTGGAGCTCGTACCAGCGGACTCCCGCGTGGTCTGCTCCATCCACGTCGACCGAATGATTCACGACCATGGACGCCCAGGTCCCGAAGTTCCGGTACTGGAGCCTGTGCATCAGCCGGTTGGACAGCGTGTCCAGCTTCGCGTCCGTGCCCGGCTGCGGGATGCACTGCCGGATGTAGTTACAGAGGCTCGAGTCATACGGTGCGGCCTGGAGGTCGCCTTCCTTGACGACCGAGATCGTCGGCGTCGGCGGCACCCAGTTGATGGTCGCGTTGTAGACCTGGAGCTGGTCGGCAGGGTTCCCCGAGCCGTCGAAGTTCATCCCCACGATCGGAGCAGGCGCGCCGGCGGGAGGCGGTGTCGTCCCGTCTGCGTCGGCGGCCAGGATCCGCGGGAGGTTCGGGTCGACCGTGAACATGTCCTGGTAGACCATGCGAGCCGGCTGGCACGCGAGCATCGGGGTGCGCTCGAAGCCCCAGAGGCCCTGGCCACCGTTTCCGCCGGCCGTTGGGAACTGCGGCGCGGTCATCATGTACGCGTTCTGCCCGGCCAGACGGCCATCTTCGGATAGTCGTTGAACTTGGTGGCGTGCACCTGGAAGTTGTACGAGCACCATGTTCCCGTCGGATCATTCGTCATGGAAATGGCGATGCACTGGTAGAACGGCCCGGTGCCCGTGCCGTTCGGAGCCGCGAACTGGGAGCCGTTCCAGCGACCGGCGAACGAGTCGTAGAGGATGACCGGGTCGCCGTCGTTGTTGTCTCCGCAGGGCGTGCCCGGCTGGAAGAGCATGTTGCCGTCGATCGGACCGACCAGCGGCGTGCCCGTCTTGCTCCAGATCCGGAACTGGACGTTGTTCCACTGCATGTAGTGGTTCGGGCCGACATCGCCGTTCGTGTCGGGCGGGAAGCACGGACAGACGTTGTTGCCGCCCTCGAAGTTCTGGAGCGGAGCGGGCATGTCGCCGGGGTTGCTCTTGTCGACGACAGTGTCGGGCGAGAACTCGTTCTCGAAGAAAGCTCCGGCCGGTATGCCCTCAAACGGCGTAAAGAGCGTCTTCGGATTCGGCGCCCTCTGCGCGGTCTTCATGGTGCGCACTGGCTGCGTCAGATACGGCTCGGCAATGCCGGTGGCCGTGCTCGACGCCTTGGCCTTGTTGTTCTGGTTGGCGCTCGCCGGCCCAAGGCTGACTCCTGCCACCAGCATCGCGAGCCCGAGAATGACCAGGGCTCGACCGTACACAGCTTTCGAAACCTTCCGCGGTTTCCGTGTCAACTTAACCCGCCCTCCCCTAGTGGATTTCAGTGCGCACGGTCGGCAAAAGCCGGGACGTGCGGAACGCCCCTCCCATATCGGGATCGATTCTAGGCAGGTCCTGGAGAAATCGCCAATAGGCCGCTAGACCTATTTGTGACGAAGTGTCACGAAGTCGCGTCGCCCGGCTGCTCGGCAGCGGCTTTCGCGTACGCCAGCTGGAGATTGGCGACGAGCTGTTCGAACTCGCTGAGCACTTCCTTGTCGACGGCGCCTGCGAGCAGCGGAAGCAACGCCTTCGTGGACTCGATCGCGAGGCGGGCCTGCTCGAGGTCGCGGCTCTCCGGCTCGAGCTTGGCGTAGCCGAGCTGCGCGGTCGTCGAGATCGTCGAGAGCAGGAGATCCGACACCTTCATCTTCCGGATCGCCTCGAGCAGGTCCTCCGGCGGGATCTCCGGGCGCTCTTCGTCAGCCACCAACAGGCTCCCGGGGGGCTACTTGCTCGGCGTAGATCTCTTCCAGCGTCGCGCCTTCCTCGTGTCGGGCTCGCTGGCGCTCGGCTGCGTTGGCCTCCGGGACGGTGAGGTACTCGGCGGTGCCGAGCTCCCCGGCGACCGGCTGCACCCACTCGATCAGCTCCTCGATCGCCGCCCGCGTCGGCCTGACGCGACCCGTTCTCAGGTCGATGAACTCACCCGAGAGCCCGTGGCGGATCGCTCGCCAGAAGTTCTCCTCGATCATCCGGTGCGGCGGGAGCAGTAGCGGCTCGCCCTCGTCGACGGCGCGCGCGATCCGGACCGTGAGCGAGTACGACAAGGCGGCAAGCGAGATCGCTTCCTCCTGCAGCGGCTGCGCGTCGCAGACCCTGATCTCAACGGTGGGAAAGGCCAGGTGCGGCCGCACGCTCCACCACATCTGCGTGTGCTCGTCGATCGAGCCCGTCTCGTACAGGAGCCGCACGTACTCCTCGAAGGTGGCCCAGTCGCCGTACACGTCGGGCACCCCGCAGCGAGGGAAGAAGCGCGTGAAGATCTGCGTGCGGGCGGTGTGCAAGCCCGTGTTCACGTTCTCGACGAACGGCGAGCTCGCGGACAGCGCGAGCAGCTCCGGCAGATAGGCGCTGAGCCCGTCCGTCACCTGCACGACGCGGTCGGCTCCCTTGATCGCCACGTGGACGTGCAGGCCGAACGAGTTGTTGCGCCAGACGACGTACTGGAGGATCTCGTTGTTTCGCCGGTAGTGCGGCGTGTCGATGATTCGCTGCTCCTGCCACGGGCTCCAGGGATGGGTGCCGGTGCCGCCGAGCCCGACTCCGAGCCGGTCCGCAAGCGCGCGGAGTTGCGTCCGCCGCTCGGGGATGCGCGAGACCACGTCGGCGAAGGTGTCACACCGGCCCGTCCGGATCTCGACCTCGGACGCGATCAGCTCGCCGACGAGATGCTCCTCGAGCTCGGTGCCCTCGGCGAGAGCCTGGAGCTCCTCGAAGCGGTTCGTCAGCGCAAGCGTCTCCGGATCGAGAATCGCGAACTCCTCCTCGACGGCGACGGTGAAGTCCTGCGCCGCCTCGAACTGCTCACGCGCTTGCTTCAGCAGGACGCGGTAGTCGTCTCCCACCCCGGAAGCCTATTGAAAGGGCTCCAGCAGCCGGTTCGCCACCGACGTCCAGCTCCAGCGCTCGACCGCGGCTCGCCGCGCGGCGCCCGACAGCTCGGTGCGCTCTCGAGCCGGCAGGGCCAGTAACCGGCCGAGCTTGTCGGCCAGGTCGTGCGAGTCTCCTGTCTCGAAGCTGGCCAGCTCGCGATGGCGTTCGGGATACGACTCCTCGAGGCCGGTGGCGACCTCGGCCAGCCCCGAGTGGCGCGCGACGAGCGGTAGCGAGCCGCCGGCAGCCGCTTCGGCCGCAACCATGCCGAAGGCCTCCGGGAAGATCGAGGGCACCACCGTCACCTCGGCGAGAGGCACCAGGTTGACGAGGTGGCGATGCTCGAGGGCGCCCGTGAAGAGCGTTCCAGGCGGGGCGGTGCGCTCAAGCTCGCGCCGGTAGTCCCCGAAGCCGACGACGACCGCGCGCGCACCGACTTCGCGCAAGGCCTCGAAGAGGACATGGACGCCCTTGTTGTAGAGGAGCTTCCCGAAGAAGAGGACCGTCGGCTCCTTGTGCTCGAAGAACTCGGCGAGCCGCTCCGTGTTGCCCTCGTCTGGGAGTCGCTCGTTCACGTTGCCGGGATTCGGCGGGTCGGCGCGGGTCTCAGCGAGCAGGCGACGGAGCGCATCGTCGCGGGACCTGGGAGCGAACTCCTCGACATCGACGCCGGGCGGCACTTCACGGACTCGATCGACGTGGCCGACGACGTCCTCCAGCACCTCGCGTATGTGCGCGGAGCCGACGAAGATCGCTTCCGCGCCGGCAAGCCCCTCGCGTCCCAGCGTCGCCAGCTCGGAATTCCCCCGCATCGAGTACTCGAGCTCCGAGCCATGGGCCTTCACCGCGTATCGCGCGCCGGTCGCAGCTGCTACCGGGCCGCCCATCAAAACGTGGTTGGCGAAGACGAGATCCGCGGGCAGGTGCTCGCGAAGCGCGGTCGCGTTCGCGTGGACGTACTGATCACGCTCCTCAGGCGTGAAGTCCTGGAGCAGCTTCGGGTCGTGTCCTTCGTACCGATCGATGACGAAAACGGGCAGCGGCCCGGGGAGCTCCGGCCTGACCACCCTCGCTCCGGCGAGGTCGAAGCGGTCCGGGTGCGGGTCCTGGGCGAACACGATCACCTCGTGCCCGGCACGGCTCCACTCGCGCGCGAGCGAGCGCGTGTAGACGTTGGAGCCGGTCCCTCCTAGCAGGTACCCGTGCCAGAGCAGGATCCTCATGCTCGAACGGGGTGGCTCGGACGGGGGAGAAACGCACAGGTTCCGGAGGGGGAACGCCGATATTGGGAGTCGCGTCTTTTTCGCATGCGGCTAACGAAGGGACCCTGCGGTGCGGTTCGATCTCACAAAGCTTTTCAAGCTGGGCGTTCTCCTGGCGCTGCTCACGCTCGCGTGCGCAACTGCGGCTTTCGCCGCGCCGGCCTCGCACGCTTCTCCTGCGGCCCTCGCGCTTCCAGGAACGGAGTGTGACAACGAGTTCGCGGACGAGGAGGTTCTGGACGAGGAGATCGAGCTCTCCGAGGAGGAGGAACCGCCGTTCGAGGACGAGGAGCCCGTAGACGAAGGCGACGCTGACGCCGACGGGATTCCCGATTTCGAGGACACGGACGACGACGGCGACGGGATCGCCGACGGATCCGACCTCGACGACGACAACGACGACGTTCCCGACGCGGAGGACACCGACGACGACAACGACGGCGTCTCCGACTCCTGCGACGAAGACGCCGACAACGACGGCCTGGCCTCGAGCGAGGACACGGACGACGACGAGGACGGCGTCGAGGACGTCAAGGACTTCGACTCCGACAACGACGGCAAGAACGACTGCAAGGACTCGGATGACGACGGCGACGGCGTCAAGGACTCGAAGGACTACGACAGCGACAACGACGGCAAGGGCAACTCGAAGGACTTCGACGACGACAACGACGGCATCGCTGATCCCAGCGACCGCGACTCCGACCAGGACGGCCTGGCCGACACGGTCGACTCCGACGACGACAACGACTGCCTTTCCGACCGCAAGGACTTCGACGCCGACAACGACGGTCTCGCCGACTCTCGCGACCGCGACGAGGACGGCGACGGGCTCCTCAACAAGAACGACAAGGACGACGGCAGTGACGGCAAGGTCGACACGAAGGACGTCGACGACGACAACGACGGCAAGAAAGACGGCATCGATGCCGATCGCGACAACGACGGCCTGAAGAACGGGGCCGACTCGGACGACGACAACGACTCGGCTCGCGACGCGGCCGACTCCGACCTCGACAACGACGGCCTCCGCAAGGGCGCCGACCGCGACGACGACGGTGACGGCGTCCGCGACGCGAAGGACCGCGACGACGACAACGACGGCCTCAAGGACTCACGCGACAGCGACGACGACAACGACGGCGTTCGCGACGCGAAGGACAAGCGCTAGGCCCGCACTCCCAGAATCCCGCTTCGGACCTCGAGAGCCTCGCCACCTGGCGGGGCTCTCGGCGTTTCGGGCCCTGGCTTACTAGAGTAGGAGGCGCCGTCTGATGTCGATCCGCCACCGCCTCGGCGCTCTCCAGGAGCCACGTTTTCGGCTGCTCTGGACCGCCCAGAGCTTCTCCTCCATCGGAGATTCGATGGTGCTCGTCGCGGTGCCGTTCGCCGCGCTTCAGATCGGTGGCTCGCCCACGGCGGTTGGGCTCGTCTTCGCTGCGGGCCTCGTCTCGCGGATCGCGCTGATGCTCGTCGGCGGCGTTTGGGCCGACCGTCTGCCCCGCCAGCACGTGATGATCGCCGCCGACCTGGTCCGCTGCGTAGGCCAGGCGGCGGGCGCGTTCGTCCTCCTGGCAGGCGTGGCCGAGCTCTGGCAGCTCGCCCTGATCGCCGCGGTCCACGGCGCTGGAGCCGCCTTCTTCACACCGGCCGCGAGCGGGTACGTGCCCGAGGCAGTGAGCCCGCCGCGCCTGCAACAGGCGAACGCGCTCATCGGCGTCTCACGCAACGTCTTCGCCATCGTCGGGCCCGCTCTCGCCGGCCTCCTGGTGTATGCGTTCGGGCCGGGATGGGTGTACGCCATCGACGCCGGGACCTTTGCGCTCAGCGCGTCCTTCCTCGTCCGTCTCCCCGCAGGCAGGGCTGCCCCCGCGGCCCGCAAGAAGTTCATGGCCGACCTCGCCGAAGGGTGGCGCGAGGTCACGGCGCGGAGCTGGGTGTGGGCGAGCATCCTCTACTTCGCCGTCTGGAACTTCGCGATCGCGGCGTTCTTCGTGCTGGGGCCCGTCGTCAGCGAACGCGAGCTCGGCGGTGCCCGCGACTGGGGGCTGATCCTGAGCGGCGCCGCGATCGGCTCGGTCGTCGGCAGCCTCCTCGCCCTCCGCATCCGTCCGCGGCGGCCCCTGTTCACCGGTTATCTCCTGATCAGCGTCGCCGCGCTACCGACGATCTTCCTGGTGCGTCCGTTCCCGGTCCTGGTGATCGCGGCGGCCTCCGTTGTTGCGATGGTGACCCTTGCGTTCGCGGTCACGCTCTGGCAGACCACGCTCCAGGAGCGGATCCCGCGCGAAGCGCTCTCGCGCGTCTTCTCCTACGACTGGGTGGGGTCGCTCGTGCTGATGCCTCTGGGATTCGCCGTCGCGGGCCCGCTGGCGATTGCGATCGGCATCGACGCGACCCTGTGGCTCGCGGCAGGCCTGCTCTTCGCCTCGAGCATCGCGGTCGCCCTCGTCCCAGGCGTGCGCCGGATTACACGGCGCGACGATGACGAGAGCTCGCCGCTACGTGAGGTGGAAGTAGAGCGCGTACAGGAGATCTACAGCAGGGTTTGACGTGTGCACTTGCACGTCCTGCGGGACGTCGAGAAGCGCCTCGGAGTAGTTGAAGATGATCCTCAGGCCTCCGTCGACGAGCTCGTTCGCAGCCTGCTGCGCGTTCTCGGCGGGGACGGCGAGCACTCCGACGATGATGTTCTTGTCGCGGATGATCGCGCTCAGCTCGCGGGACGCGCTCACCTCGACGTTCCCGACGCTTCGCCCCACCTTCTCGGGGTCGGTGTCGACCACGGCCGCCACGTTGATCCCGTGCTCGGCGAAGATCGGCGACGAGGCGATCGCCTCGCCCAGCCGGCCCGCACCCACGAGAACGATGTTGTGCTGACCTTGCGTCCGGAGGATCTTGCGGATCTCGCCGAGCAGCGAATCGATGTTGTAGCCGACCCCTCGCTTACCGAATTTTCCGAACGCGGACAGGTCGCGGCGGATCTGCGTCGCATTGATATTCGTGTAGTCCGAGATCTCCTGCGACGAGATCCGGTCCTTGCCCATCTTCTTCGCCTGGGTCAGAACCTGGAGGTAGCGCGAGAGCCGCGCAGCCACTCCGACCGTCAGGCGCTCGCTGCCTCCGGCCAGTTCCTGTGGGGGACTTTGTAACACCGCACATGGATACTGCCAGTGCAGCTCACTTCATGCGTCGGGCAGTTACAAAGTCCCTGCTCGTCCCCGAGCTTGTGCGAGCTTCCGACGGAACGCTTCGGGGTGCACGTAGTACGTGAAGACCCGCTCGCCGTCGATCTCGACCACGGGCAGCCACTCGCGGTAGCGCGCCTCCAGCTCCGGCTCGCCGGTGATGTCGACCTCCTCGAGCTCGAAGCTCTCCTCGCCGCGCAGCTCGGCCAGCTGCGCCCGCGCGCGCTCGCAGAGATGGCAGTCGGCAGCGTGGTAGAGGGTGACCCGGACTACGGGTAGAGGCCCCGCGTCGTCGTCGCCTCGGCGACACGCTGGACGGCGAGCCCGTAGGCCGCGTTCCTCATGTTCACGCCGCGGCTCTCGTGCACGGCCCAGGTCTCGTTGAACGCGCGCGTGGAGATGTCGTTCAGCCGCGCGTTCACCTCGTCCTCCTTCCAGAAGTACTCCTGGAGGCCCTGCACCCACTCGAAGTACGAGACGACGACGCCGCCCGCGTTCGCGAGGATGTCCGGCAGGACGAGCACGCCCTTGTCGAAGAGGATCTCGTCGGCGGTCGGGGTGATCGGGCCGTTGGCGCCCTCACAGATGATCGACGCCTTGACCTTGGCCGCGTTGTCCGCCGTGATCACCTGCTCGAGCGCGCAGGGGGCGAGCACGTCGCACTCGAGGAGCAGGATGTCCTCGTTCGAGATCGGCTCCGTGCCGCGGAGCCCGGCCAGCGCGCCGGTCTCCTGCTTGTGCGCGATCGCGGCCTCGATGTCGATCCCGTTCGGGTTGTAGACGCCGCTCTGGGAGTCCGAGATCGCGATCACCTTCGCGCCTTCCCCGTAAGCGAACTTCGAGAGGTACAGGCCGACGTTGCCGAAACCCTGGACGACGAGTCGCAGGCCGTCCCACTGCAGGTTGCGCTTGCGAATTGCCTCGCGGATCGAGTACATCGCGCCGCGCGCAGTTGCCTCGAGCCGCCCGAGCGACCCGCCGACGTTCAGCGGCTTACCGGTGACGACACCGAGCACCGAATGCCCCTTGTTCATCGAGTACGTGTCGAAGATCCAGGCCATCACCGACGCGTCTGTGCCCACGTCCGGGGCCGGGATGTCCTTCTCCGGGCCGATCTCGTTGATGATCTCGGTCGTGTAGCGGCGCGTCATCTTCTGCAGCTCGCCGCGGGAGAGCGTCTTCGGGTTACAGATGACGCCGCCCTTCGCGCCACCGAACGGGATGTTCATCAGCGCGCACTTCCACGTCATCCACATCGCGAGCGACTTGACCTCCGAGAGCGACACGTCCGGGTGGTACCGGATACCGCCCTTGGAGGGGCCACGCGCGATGTTGTGCGTGACGCGGTAGCCCTCGAACGACTCCACCTGGCCGTTGTCCATCACGACCGGTACGGAGACGACAACCGCCTTCTTGCACTGCTTGAGGACCTCGATCAGGTTCGAGTCGATGTTGAAGATCTCCGCCACCTTGCGGAGCTGCTCCTGGGCAATCTCGAACGGATCCTCTCGCAGGTGGGAAACGGGGGCGTCGACGGTCGTCACTAAGGCTCCTTTACCGGATTAGCAGGCGAAAATCGGCGCGAGTATACGCCCCTCTACTTGATGCTGAAGGCAACCGAGGCGCGGCTCGGCCTTCCGTCTCCGGTCGGCCAGGCGGTCAGCCGAAGCCGGTAGCGCCCTGGATCGAGCTCGTTCCCCTCGGCGTCACGGCCGGTGAGACCGAACGAGTGGTGCCCCGGCAAGAGGTCGCGGAGGCGGCCCAGCACGCCCAGCCGCTCGCCCTTCGCGTCGAAGAGCTCGAGGTCGAGCTTCGCCACGGGCGCGATCTGCCAGCCATGCTTCACGCGCTCGACCTGGCCCGCCCGGAACGAGAGAACGGTGGGAGCCGCGTCGGACGCTTTGAAGGGCGCCTTGGGCATCTGGAGCTCGCCGAGCAGGGAGCGCCGAGTCGGGCGGAACGAGATCAACCACGGCACGCGCAGGGTGGCGCCACCTTCGGGGCGGATCTGCAGCAGCCCCTCGATCGGCGCGCTCGGGGTGCCCTGGAACGCGATGCGGCCCGTGACATAGACGCTTGCCCAGCGACCGGGCGCGATCGAGAGCCGCGTGGGAGCCGCGCCGAAGACCAGTCCGCGCCCGGCGGCGCTCTGCTGGTCGTCCGCGGCGATCCGCAGACGCAGCGTCCGTGATGAGAGGTTGCGGACGATCAGCTTGCGAGTCGCCTGCCAGTTCTTGGCCCCGGCGTGGTCGAAGCTCAGGGTGGTCGGCAAGACGGCGGCCTCGGCGCTCAGCGCGGCCCCGAGGTCGAGCATGCCCGCGCCCTGGGCGGCCACCGAGTCCTGCTCGAGCGAGCGAGCCGTGCCGACGAGCAGCGCCTTGAGCGCGGAGGCGTCGAGCTCGGGTCGGGCCTGGGCGAGGAGAGCCGCGGCTCCTGCAACGGCGGCCGCCGAGGCGCTCGAGCCGCTGACGCTCGCGTAGCGCTCGGCCCCTCCGTCCCCACGCCCCGGTTCGGCCGTCAGCAACGCGACACCCGGCGCGACGAGATCCGGCTTCACGCGTCCGTCGAAAGCGAGCCCCCGCGAGGAGAAAGCGGCGACATGGCCCTCGACCCGGTTCGGCTCGGTGCGCGGCACGCCGATCGCGACGAGCGGGCGCCTGCCTTCGCGGAGCGCTGCCAGCGTCGTCCTCGCCGCCCAGGCGGGAACGCTGACGACGGGGACGCTGACGGCCTCGTCCAACCCGATCCCCCCGGCGGGCAGAGTCGGTCCGTAGAGAACGACCGCGCCTGCCCCCGCCTTCACCGCCTGCGCGGCGGCGTGTCCGGGATCCGCGCCTGCCGGAACGAGGGCTGCTCGGCCCGCGACGAGGCTGAGGCCCGCTTCGTCGAAGAAGTCCTTCAGCTCGAGCGCGTCGCCGCGCTCTCGGCCTCGGGGCTGAAGCGAGGCGTAGCCGCGCGCAGCGAGAGATTGCTCCGTGGAGCAACCGCGCCCGCAAGCGGGACCCGCCGGTCGAATGCGAGCTCGAGGCCGTTCCGGAGGACGACGCGCACGTCCTGGGTGCTACCCCGAGTGTCGACGGCACCGACGGTCAGCGCGCTCGGAGATCCACCCGGGCCGCCGATGCTGCCGTACCCCGGGCCGGCGTGCCCGTCGTTCCCGGCGGGAGCGACGACGAGCGTGTCCAGGCGCAGGGCACCCGCCGTGGCGCGCGCAGCCGGGCTGTCGACGAAGCCGGAAAAGGGCTCGCTGACGCCGACGAGCGCGACCCGCGCGGCGTCATGCGCGCTGCCGTCCCCGTTGGGGTCGACCGCACGCTCGAGCCCGGCGACCAGCTGGTCGGTGCGGCCGAAGAGACCCCACGTGCCACGCGCGTTCTGTTGCCAGCCCGCGACGCGAATCGGCAAGATGCCGGCGCGCGGCGCGACCCCTGCGAGCTCGGCAGGCCCCTCGGAGCCGGCCACGATTCCCGCCAGCTGGGTGCCGTGACGCTCGAGGCGCGAGGCGTCGTCGGGATTCGCGTCGGGAGCGGCATTCCCGTCTCGGTCGATCACGTCACGACTCTCGACGACCTGGCCGAGGAGGAACGGGTGGTTGCCCTCGACTCCCGTATCGAGGAGAGCGACGGTGACGCCGTTCCCGTCGTAGCCCGGCAGCGAAATCTGCAGGCGTTCCCCGGCTCCGGCCGCCAGTCGCTTCCGCTCGATCATCTGCGACGACTGCGCCGCGGGGTACGTGATGCGGACCGGGTACACGCCTGCCACCTCGGGCATGCGCTCGATCAGCCCCAGTGCCTGCGGGTCGACCGGCGCCGAGAACCCGGCGAACACCCGCGCGTAGATGTATTCCGGGCGGACGAGTACGCCTTGCTGTGCCAGCTTGGCCATCAGCTGGTGAGACGCGGCCAGCGAGGCTGACGTCCAACGCCGCTGCTGAGCCTCGGTGGCTCGGCCTCCCGCGTGTGCGATCTGGTCGGACAGGGCAGGCGTGTTCAGCACGACGATCACGCGCTGCCCGACGGCGACCTCCTGGCGCGGAGCGCCGACGAGACCCCGCCAGGCGGAGGCGGCCACGCGCTCCGCATCGTCGCCGGCCGAGCCCGCGCGCGCCGCTACCGAGAGCAGCGTCGCGGTGAGCGCGACCAGTGCGAGCACGCCAAGCTGAGGGGCCTCACGCCGCCGACGACGCATACGCATCCAAGGCAAGATAACGGGGCGAGGGGATCTCCTCCAGAAACCGGGCCGCCGAAGCGATCATCGCGGCGTTGTCGGTGCAGAGCGGAAGGGGTGCCAGAGCTGCGTCAGGCAGCGCGGCCCGCAGCTCCGAGTTGGCCGCGACGCCGCCGACGACGGCGATCCGCTCCGCCCCGATCTGCTCCGCCGCCTCTCGGGTGCGGCCGACGAGCGCCGTGACGATGGCACGCTGGTAGCTCGCTGCAAGATCGGCGCGCCGGGCTGCGAGCTCGTCCGGTGGGAGCTCACGCACCTTGTAGAGGAGCGAGGTCTTGAGCCCGGAGAACGAGAAGTCGAGGCCGGGCACACGCGCCACGGGAAAGTCGTAGGCCTCGGGGTCGCCCTCGCGTGCGATCCGGTCGATCTCGGCTCCACCCGGGTAACCGAGACCGAGGAGACGTGCCCCCTTGTCGAAGGCCTCGCCCGCTGCGTCGTCGAGCGTCGTGCCGAGCACCCGGAACCCCGAATGGTCCTGAACGTCGAGCAGCAGCGTGTGACCGCCGCTGGCGAGCAGGCACAGAAAAGGCGGTTCGGCTGCGTCGGGCTCGAGGAAGAGCGAGGCGACATGACCATGCAGATGGTCGACGGCGACCAGCGGCAGCCCCCGCGCCCAGGCGAGCGCCTTCGCCGCCGAGAGACCGACGAGGAGCGCGCCGATCAGGCCCGGCCCACGAGTGACCGCGACCCGCGTGACGTCGTCGAGCGAGGCGTCCGCCTCGGTCAGAGCCTCGCGTACGACCGGGACGACGAGCTCGAGGTGCCGTCGAGACGCGACCTCCGGGACGACTCCTCCATAGCGTGCGTGCAGCTCGGCCTGCGAGGACACGACGCTCGAGAGAATGCGCCCCTCATCCGTGACGAGCGCCGCCGCGGTCTCGTCACACGACGTCTCGAGCCCCAGGATCAAGCGCTGGCCGGTTCCCGGACCGGGTCCTTCCACATGATCAAGGCGTCCTCTCGGTTGTCCGTGTAGTAGCCGCGACGGACTCCACGCGCCTTGAAGCCGAGGCTCTCGTAGAGCTTGATGGCCGGGTTGTTCGAGACCCGTACCTCGAGCGTGTAACCGCGACGCCCGTCGCCCACGGTGAGCTCGAAAAGCCGTGCCATCATGCGAGTGGCGATCCCCTTGCGCCTGTGACTGGCGGCGACGGCGAGGTTCATCACGTGCCAGGCGTCCACGTAGCGGGAGATGATCAGGTACGCGACGAGGGCGTCTTCGTCGGGGTCGACGGCGCCGAGGCAGATCGACGACGGCTTCGCGAGCTCGCCCGCGAACATGGATCGCGACCACGGCGTCGGGTACGAGCTGCGCTCGATCTCCTCGATCGCATCGAGATCGCGGAGCTTCAGCTTGCGGACCTCGAGGGTCACGCCAGGCTCCGGTCGGCGTCGGGGACCCGCACGTAGAGAGGCTCCACCAGCTCCGCGGGGCCGAAGTCGCCGGCCAGGCCGGCGTGGAGGCTGGCCCGCGGAACGTGGAGCTCGCTGTCGTCCGGAGGCACGTCCGCACCGGCGCCCTCGAACACCTCGCGATAGCGCACAGCCCCGTCGCCGACCAGAACCCGACCTTGTAACACAGTGTTACTAAGTCCTTCGGGCGGCGATCGCTGCGGGCTCGACCGTCGACGAGCGTGAAGACCTCGCGTCGCCGGGCGTCGATCACCGGGAGGGCCCCCGGAGCCCCTGCCGCCAGGGCAGCGAGCGTCGACACTCCCGCCAGCGGGACCTCGAGCGCGAAGGCGAGCGCCCGGGCGGCGGAGAGACCCATCCGCAGGCTCGTGAAGCTACCGGGGCCGGTGCCGACGACGATCCCGCCCAGCGAGGTCGCCTGCGCACCGCCCTGGCGGAGCACGGCATCGACGTCCTCGAGCACGCGCGCGGGGATCGAGGTCCGCTCGGCAAGCGTCTCGCCGTCGTCGACGAGCGCGCTCGTCGCCACGCCGGTGGCCGTGTCGAACGCGAGGATCAGCACGGCTCCACCGAGATCGTCCTCCGGTCCTCACCTGCGTGGCTCAGGCGGACCCGAAACCGGGGGTCCGGCAGCGCAGCTCCGGCGGCTTCCGGCCACTCGACGAAGCAGACCGCGCCGTCGAAATACGGTTCGAGGTCGCCCCATTCCGCCGGCGACACCCCTTCGAATCGATACAGATCGAGGTGAGACACGTCCACACGGCCACGGTAGCGATGGCCGACAGTGAAGGTTGGGCTTGTCACCGGCCCGTCGACACCGAGCGCCCGGCAGGCGCCGCGGACGAAGGTCGTCTTCCCGGAGCCGAGCTCGCCCGCGACCGTGACGACGTCCCCGGGTCGCAGCTCGGCTGCCAGGCCGGCGGCGATGCGCTCGGTCTCCTCGGGCGAGGAGGAATCGTGCTCCATGTCCGCGACTGCTAGAAGAGGCCCAGCTGAACAGCGGGCTCCGCCACGAGCACCGGCGCGGGCTCCGGCGGAGGGGCGTTCACGCGGCCGATCAGCTCCGGGAGCCGCCGGAAGTCCTCCTCGAGCACGTTGAGCATCGCCGGCGTGTAGAGCGCGGCTGCGGGGTGGTAGATCGGATAGAGCAGCACGCTGCGGCCGCCGAGCGTGACTTCCTGCTCCTGGCCGTGGACGCGGGTGATGCCGAGCTGCTTACCGGACAGGAGCTTGGTCGCGAAGTTGCCGAGCGTCGCGACCACCTTCGGCTCGATGAGCGCTACCTGCCGGAAGAGATGCCCCTCGCAGGCCTCGATCTCGTCGGGCTGCGGATCGCGGTTTCCCGGCGGGCGGCACTTGAGGACGTTCGCGATGTAGACGTCGTCGCGCGTGAGCCCGATCCCCGCGAGCAGCTTGTCGAGCAGCTTCCCGGCCTGGCCGACGAACGGGAAGCCCTGCTTGTCCTCGTGGAAGCCGGGCGCCTCGCCGACGAACATCAGATCGGCGTTGGGATCCCCCACGCCGAAGACGACCTGCGTCCGGCCTTCTGCGAGACGGCAGCGCGTGCAAGCCGAGACCTCGGCTCCATAGATGTCGAGGGCGCTATCCGCAGCCACAGCTCCCGCCGCAACATCCGCCCCCGGCTGACCGACCGCCGAAGCTCGGCTGCTCGGCGGTGCCGACCGCTGCGAACACGGAGAACTGCTTGCGCACGTTCGAGGCCTCGCAGTCCGGGCAATTCACTGCCTCGCCGTTCCGCACGAGCTCCTCGAAGTGCGACTCGCACTCCATGCACACGTACTCGTAGATCGGCATCGCCGCGGCAGTTTAGGCCGCGCTTCGGACACAACGCAAAAGACAACGGGGCCGACCTTCTGCGGCCAGAGGCCGGCCCCGTCCTTGTAGCCGCTGGGCGGCTAAGCCTTGACCTCCACGACGGCGGTCTCCGACTTCATGTAGTCGAGTCGGAAAGAGCCGACGACCAGGTGGCAGTGCAGCTTGACCTGCGCTCCGACCGGGAACTTCGACAGGTCGAGCCCCGCCGGGAAGGCGCACGTGAACGTCGACGCGTCGGCGGCGGTGACCGTGAGCGAGCTGTCGCTCTTCGCGGTCAGCGTTCCGTACGCATAGAGCTCGACGGAACCGTCAGCACCGACGGTGTAGCGCTCCGAGCGCACGGACAGGAGCGTCCGACTACTCGAGTCGACCCTGCAGACCAGCTTGACCTGCTCGCCGACGGTGAAGTAGCTCAGGTTCAGGCTCTCCGGCGCGTTGCACCCGAAGTCCGACCCGTCCGCGCGACGGACGACGACTGCCGGGCCGGAACGGCCCTGGAAGGTGCCGTGCACGTAGAGCTCGACGCGACCGTGCTCGTCGATCGAAGCGTTCTCGCCGTAGAGCGACCCGAAGATCCACTTGCCGGCCTCGAGACGGCACTGCATCTTGACCTTCTCGCCGAGGCGAAAGAGCGACAGGTCGACCGGGCTCCGCAACGAGCAGGTGGCGAGAGTCGTGTCCTCGCGCCGCACGCCGATCGAGGTGGCGGACTTCGTGGTGAGCACGCCGTACTGCGACAGCTGGCCGGAGCCGTCGCCCGAGACGTAACCGCTCTCGGTCTTCAGCTTCGTCATGACGAGATCGCCGTCGCGGGACACACACAGGAGCGTCGCCTTCTCGCCGATCCGGAAGAACGCGAGATCGAGCCCCGCCGGGATCGCGCACGACAGAGTCCCCTTCTCGCCGCGAACGCTCACGGAGAGCGGAGACTTGCCGACGAGGACGCCCTGCGCCTCGAACCTACCGTCGTCCTTGTACTTGCCGTAGTCGCGGACGTCGCTCCGCCCCTTGCGGAACGTGAACGTGCCGTCCTCGCCCACGCCGACTAGCACCGACACCTGATCGCCGGCCTTGAACGGCGGGACGAGCTTGCCCTCGGGCACCTTGACGTGCACGAGCCCACGGTGAACGACGGCCATGTCGAAACCGCCCTTCGACGCGTAGAGGAAGATCCCCTCGAGCTCGAGCAGGGACGCGTGGCCGACCTCGTCGACCTCGTCCGCGTCGAGCGATCCGTCGCCGACGTCTCCGTCCACCTTGACCTTGTCGCCGGGGGTAAGACCCCGGCCGGGGGCGGCGGAGGACGTCGAGCGGCCCGTCATGCGGGCGGCGAAGACACTGTCTCCGGCAGAGAGGATCAGGCGCCGTGCACGTCGGTCATGCCGAACGACGATTCCACGGAAGCGAACCTGGGAGACGCGGCCCTGTCCCCTGATGGTTGCTGCGGCGTAAGTACCGTCCGGCAGCGTGCGCGCGTTGACCGCGACACGTTGCCCGACGCGCAGGCGCCTGAACTTGGAAGGTGCGCGCACGGTCCGAACGGATCCGCGCGTCACCGTGACGACAGCCTTGCGCTTCGCATCTTTGGCGACGATCACGCCGTTCCAGCGTGCCGCATCGGCTGTCCCGCTGAGCGCCGCAGCAATGACCAGCACGGCGGCGAGCACAAAGGCTCTCTTCATAAGTCTTTCTCTCCCTTACTCGCCCGGCGTGCCGCAGAGTTCCGCACGGGCCTGCTCCCCTTTTGCACTCTCCCTATCGGCAGATCGGGGTAGGGCTATCTCCCCCGTTGTGGTCACTCGATCGAGCTTGATCTAGAATGCGTTTGCCCGGTATCCGCTACGGAACTGGAGCTCAGAAAGTGAACAGCGTGAATGTCGTCGGACGGGGCCGAGTGGGCTCCGCGATTGCCGCCCGCCTGACCGAGCGGGGCGTCGAGCTGCGCGAACAAGGCGCCGAGCTCGTCCTGCTCTGCGTGCCGGACCGCGAGCTCGCGGGGGTCGCCGCCGAGATTGCGCCAGGCCCCTGGGTCGCGCATGTGAGCGGCGGCACACCGCTCTCGGCCCTCGACCCGCACGAGCGCCGCTTCGGCCTGCACCCGCTGCAAACGTTCACGCGCGCGCGAGGAGCCGAGCAGCTCGACGGCGCCTACGCGGCGGTCAGCGCCGAAGGGCCCGAGGCGCTCGCTGCAGGTTTCGAGCTGGCCCGAACGCTGGGGCTCCAGCCCTTCGAGCTCGACGACTCGCTCCGTGCGCTCTACCACGCAGGCGCCGCCGTTGCCTCGAACTTTCTCGTCACGCTCTTCAGAGCCGCCGCGGAGCTCGTGGAGGCGGCCGGTGCGCCCCCCGAAGCGTTGCTTCCGCTCATGCGCCGCACGATCGAGAACGGCTTCGAACTGACTGGGCCGATCGAACGCGGCGACTGGGAGACCGTGGAGGCCCACCTGGCGGCGATCCGCGAATCCCGTCCCGAGCTCGAGCCGATGTACCGGGCACTCGCCGATCTGACCGCCGAGAAGGTCGCGCGATGAGGGTGGCCCGCACGATCGCCGAGCTCCGAGAGGTGCTTCCTCCCGGCTCGATCGGACTGGTTCCGACCATGGGCGCCTACCACGAGGGTCACCTCTCGCTGTTCCGTGCGGCCCGTGAGGAGTGCGACGTCGTCGTCGTGAGCCTGTTCGTCAACCCCGCGCAGTTCGGGGCGGGCGAGGACCTGGACCGCTATCCGCGCGACGAGGAACGAGACCTGGCGCTGGCCGAAAAGAGCCGGGGTCGACGTGGTGTTCGCACCGTCGGCCGAGGAGATGTACCCCGCCGGCTATCAGACGTGGGTCGACGTCGGGGAGCTCGGCGCCGGCCTCGAGGGCGCGCACCGACCTGGACACTTTCGCGGCGTAGCAACGGTCTGCCTGAAGCTCTTCAACATCGTCCGTCCCGCGCGGGCGTACTTCGGTCAGAAAGACGCGCAGCAGGCCGCGGTCGTCAAGCGCCTCGTCGAGGACCTCAACCTCGACGTCCAGATCCGCGTGCTCCCGACGGTGCGCGACGACGACGGGCTCGCGCTCTCGTCTCGGAACGCCTACCTCTCGCCGGCGGAGCGCGAGCAGGCTCTCGCCCTCCCCCGCGCCCTCGCCACGAGGGATCCCGACCGCGCGCGCGAGCTCCTGGGGGACCTCGACGTGGACTACGTCGAGCTCGCGCAGCTCGACGGGCAGGTCGTGCTGGCCGCGGCCGTCCACGTCGGCAAGACACGACTCATCGACAACGTCGTCATCGAAGGAGAGAACGCATGAGCACTCCACCCCGCGGCAAATTGGCCCTCCCCGAGCTCGGCGCGATGAAGCGCCGCGGCGAGAAGATCGTGATGGTCACCGCGTACGACGCACCCGGCGCGCGCTTCGCCGAGGATGCAGGCGTCGACGTGATCCTGGTCGGCGATACGGCGGCCATGGTCGTCCTCGGGCACGAAGGCACGACGGTGCCCGTGACGATGGACGAGATGCTGTTCCTGACGCGCGCGGTCGCGCGCGGCGCCCGGCGCCCGGTCGTGATCGGAGACATGCCCTTCGGCTCGTACCAGGTGTCCGACGAGGACGCGCTCCGAAACGCAATTCGGTTCGTCAAGGAGGCCGGGGCCGACGCGGTCAAGCTCGAAGGAGCAGGCCCCTCGCTCACGCGGGTGCGGACGATCGTCGAGGCCGGGATCCCGGTGATGGGTCACGTCGGCCTGACGCCGCAGTCGGCGACGATGCTCGGCGGCTTCAAGACCCAGGGCAAGACGGCCGGCGCTGCTCAGTTGCTGGTCGAAGCCGCACTTGCGTTGGAGGAGGCCGGGGCCTTCTCCGTCGTGCTCGAAGCCGTCCCCTCGCCGGTTGCCGCCGAGGTCACGAGCCGGCTCTCGGTGCCGACGATCGGCATCGGCGCCGGCCCGGACTGCGACGGCCAGGTGCTCGTCTACCACGACCTGCTCGGCCTCACCGAGGGCCACCTGCCGCGCTTCGTGAAGCGCTACGCCAATCTCTCGCGGGAGATCCGCGACGCAATCGAGGCCTACGCCGAAGACGTCCGTGCTGGGACCTTCCCCGACGCGGAACACGCGTACGCGATGGACGAGGAGGAGCGCGAGCGCTTCGAGCTCGAAAGCGCCTCGAACGAGTAGATCGCGAGCGGCTAGCGAATCGCTTGGAGCCCGAGCAAGCACAGCTACGAGAAGTGCCGCCAGTCCCGCCGCCAGCACCACGGTCGCGACGGCTCGCGCCGCTGACCATCCGTGCACTGCGCGCGTTCCGATGACCAGGAGCGCGACCGACCAGACCCCGAAGGCGAGGGCCAGGACCTCGAAGACGGTGTCTCCCGCGCCCGAGTCGTCGCCGCCTGAGCGGAACACGTCGTCGCCGTAGACCGCAAGCCGAACCGGCCAGACGAACAGCAGCAGGAGCACGAGCGGCGCCGCGGCGTAGGCGAGCACGTGCCGCGCACGGCGATAGCTGCCGTTGCTGCCGAGCAGGCTGCCGGCGGCGAACAGGAACACGCCGCCGAGCCAGTACACGATCAGTCCGTAGATGGCTCCGCCGAGGAACGCCCAGATCGCGACCTCGACGCCGTCCAGGGTCGGATCGTCGAAGATCCGGCCGGCGATCGTCGTCGACAGCACGCCCGCGATCCCGGCCAGGAAGATGATCGCCAGGATCGGTTCCTGGCGCGCCTGGACGGCCTCGTTCGAGTCATCGCGCAGGGCCGTAAAGACGGCCGTGGGGCTCTGGAAGATGGCGAGGGTGCGCAGCCACCACTCGCGCTGCCTGGAGGGTGCGGGCTCGGCCGCTGCGTTCACAACCTGAGCGTACTGTCTGCCCCGTGCCCCGCAGCGCACTCATCGTCGCCGTCCCGGAAGCGGAGCCGCTCGTCCACGAGTGGCGGCTGCGCTATGACAATGCAGAGCTCGGCATTCCGGCGCACGTCACGCTGATTTTTCCGTTCGTCCCGGCGGAGGAGATCGGCGAGGAGCTGGTCGCTGAGCTACGCGAGCTCTTTGCCGCGCAGCCGACCTTCTCGTTCACCCTGGCGCGCGTCGCGCGATTCTCGGACGTCGCCTGGCTCGCGCCCGACCCCTCCGATCCCTTTCGCCGGCTCACCGATCTGATCTTTTCGCGCTACCCGGACTACCCGCCGTACGAGGGGATCCACGAAGAGGTTCTTCCGCACCTCACCGTGGCCATGGGCGACGCCGCTCTCCAGGACGAGGTCGACGCGGCACTCACGCCACACCTGCCGATCGGCGCCCACGCGGGCGAAGTGACGCTGCTCGTCGAAGACGAGTCGGGCCACTGGTCCGAGTCCGAGCGCTTCCCGCTCGGCTAGGCCGCCGCTGCTGCCTTCGAAGGCAGCAGTTCCCGCAGGTACTGCCCCGTGGCCGATTCGTCGACTTCGGCCAGCTGCTCGGGAGTCCCGGTGGCGAGCACTTCGCCGCCCGCCTCGCCGCCCTCCGGGCCGAGATCGACGATCCAGTCGGCCTGCTTGATCACGTCGAGGTTGTGCTCGATGACCAGCACGGTGTTGCCAGCGTCGACGAGCCGCTGCAGGACGTCGAGCAGCTTCTCGATGTCGGCGAAGTGGAGGCCCGTCGTCGGCTCGTCGAGGATGTAGAGCGTCCGCCCGGTTGCGATCTTGGACAGCTCCGACGCGAGCTTCACGCGCTGCGCTTCGCCGCCGGAGAGGGTCGTCGCCGGCTGGCCGAGCTTGACGTAGTCGAGGCCCACGTCGTGCAGTGTCTGCAATCGGCGCCGCAGCTTCGGGATCTTCGCGAAGAAGCGCAGAGCCTCCTCGATCGACATCTCCAGCACATCGGCGATCGACTTGCCCTTGAAGCGCACCTCGAGCGTCTCGCGGTTGTAGCGCCGGCCGTGACACGTCTCGCACGGCACGTACACGTCGGGCAGGAAGTGCATCTCGATCTTGATCGTCCCGTCGCCCTTGCACGTCTCGCAGCGCCCACCGCGAACGTTGAACGAGAACCGTCCCGGCTTGTACCCGCGCACCTTGGCCTCGGGCGTCAGCGAGTACAGCTCACGGATGTGGTCGAAGAGCTTGGTGTACGTCGCGGGGTTCGACCTCGGCGTGCGCCCGATCGGCGACTGGTCGATGTCGATCACCTTGTCGAAGACCTCGATTCCCTCGACCGCCTCGTGCTCACCCGGCTTCACGCGCACGCGGTGCAGTTGGTTGGCCAGCGACTTGAAGACGATCTCGTTGACGAGTGTGGACTTGCCGGAGCCCGACACGCCGGTGACGGTGATGAACTTGCCGACCGGAAACTCCACGTCGATGTTCTTCAGGTTGTGCTGTGACGCCCCGCGCACCCAGAAGGAGCCGAGATCCTCGGTTCGCCGCCCGGGCACCGGGATCTCCCGCTCCCGCGCCAGGAACTGCCCCGTGACGGACTTCGGGTTCTTCTCGACCTTGCGCGCCGTGCCCTCCGCGACCACGTAGCCACCGTGCTCGCCCGCACCCGGGCCCATGTCGACGAGCCAGTCCGCCGAGCGCATCATCTGCTCGTCGTGCTCGACGACGAGCACCGTGTTGCCGAGGTCGCGCAGCCGCTCGAGCGTCGTGATCAGCTTGCCGTTGTCGCGCTGGTGCAGGCCGATCGACGGCTCGTCCAGGATGTAGAGCACGCCCACGAGCTGCGAGCCGATCTGCGTCGCGAGGCGCAGACGCTGGGCCTCGCCGCCCGAGAGCGTCCCCGAGGCGCGCTCGAGCTGCAGGTAGCCCACGCCGACGTCGTCGAGGAACGTCAGGCGCTCGCGGATCTCCTTGATGATGCGAACGCCGATCAGCTGCTCGGTCTCGGTGAGCTCCAGCTGGTCGAGGAATTCCAGCGCGCGCTTGACCGACATCTTCGTGAACTCGTGGATGTTCTTGTCACCGACCGTGACCGCGAGCACCTCGGGCTTCAGCCGCGCTCCGCCGCACTGCGGGCAGGGACGGAGGCTCATGTACTCCTCGATCTTCTCGCGCTGCTGCGACGACTCCGTCTCGCGGTAGCGCCGCTCGAGGTTCGAGACGATGCCCTCGAAGGCGAGCATGTACGAGCGCCGGCGACCCATGCGGTTGCGGTAGCGGACGTAGATCCGCTCGCCGTTCGTGCCGTAGAGGAAGAGGTTCTGCTGCTCCTCCGTCAGGTCCTGCCAGGGCTTCTCGAGGTCGAGCTCCCACTTGTCCGCGATCCCCTGGATGACCGCCTCGTAGAAGCTCGAGTTGCCCGTCGACCACGGGACGAGCGCGCCCTCGCCGATCGAGAGCGACGGGTCGGGGACGAGCATGTCGGGGTCGACCTCCTGCTGCGCGCCCAGGCCGTGGCAGCGCGGGCAGGCCCCGTGCGGCGAGTTGAACGAGAAGATGCGCGGCTGGAGCTCGGGCAGCGAGACACCGTGCTCGGGACACGCGAACCGCTCCGAGAACGTCAGCTCCTCGCCGTCGACGACGTCGATCACGACGAGGCCCTCGGCCAGCGAGATCGCAGTCTCGATCGACTGTGTGAGCCGCGTGCGCAGATCGGGCTTCATGACGAGCCGGTCGACGACGACTTCGATCGTGTGCTTGAACTTCTTGTCGAGGACGATCTCGTCCTCGAGCATCTTGAGCTCGCCGTCGACCTTCACTCGAGTGAACCCGTCGGCGCGGAGCTCTTCGAAGACGTCCTTGTACTCGCCCTTGCGGTCGCGGACGACCGGGGCGTTGACCGTGAACTTCGTCCCTTCCGGAAGCCGCAGGACCTGATCGACGATCGCGTCGATCGACTGGCCCGCGATCGGCCGCCCGCAGACCGGGCAGTGCGGTCGCCCCACGCGTGCGTACAGGAGGCGCAGGTAGTCGTAGATCTCGGTGACGGTGCCGACCGTCGAGCGCGGGTTGCGCGAGGTCGTCTTCTGGTCGATCGAGATCGCCGGCGAGAGCCCGTCGATCGAGTCGACGTCGGGCTTCTCCATCATCTGCAGGAACTGGCGCGCGTAGGCGGAGAGCGACTCCACGTAGCGCCGCTGCCCCTCGGCGTAGATCGTGTCGAATGCGAGCGAAGACTTGCCCGAGCCGGAGAGCCCCGTGATGCAGATCAGCTTGTGCCGCGGCAGCGTGACCGTGATGTCCTTGAGGTTGTGCTCACGGGCACCGTGGACAATCAGCTCGTCTGACGCAGCCATAACCGACCCAGTTTAGCCAGCGGCATCGGTCGAACAAGTGTTCTGTTTGGTTACGAAGCGAGGCGTTCGACGAGCCGGCAGACCTCTTTCGGCCCGGCGATGTTTCCGACGGCCAGCGGGCCGACGACGATCGTGCCGTAGCCGAGCAGCTGGCCCAGAAGGGATTGATCGACCTCGACGGCGTCGACCGCCTGCAGGCGAACGGCCTTCGCCCGTCGATGCAGCGTGCCGTTGACCACATAGACCTTCTCGGTCGTCACGACGAAACGCGTTCGCTCCCACATCCAGACCGCACGGAGGACGAGCAGTGCGGCGGCCGTGACGAGGAGCGCGCCCAGGCCCCCGGCGATCACGCCGGGAAGCTTGAAGAGCGCGATCCCGATCGCCAGGACGACAGCCGATCGCAGCAGCGGTCGCACAAGCACGATTCCATGGCAACGCGCGGTCAGGAAGACCCGCTCATCTCGCTCGGCGAGCATGGGAGCCGCTTCGCCGGGGCCGTAGGGGTTTCCTGCAGCCCCTGGGCGGCGAAACTACCCCCATGGAGGAAACAGCCCGCCGCGCGTTCGTCGCCAGCCTCGTCGTCGGCTCGGTCGTCGTGCTCGCGCTCGCGCTCTGGAAGCTGAAGCTCCTGATCGCCCTGCTCTTCTTCGCGTTCATCATCGCCGCGGCCATGCGCCCCGGAGTGGAGGCGCTGAAACGGCTGCGCATCCCACGCGGGGTCGGCGTCCTGATCCACTACGCAGTCCTGCTCGGGCTCGTCGGCTTGTTGCTCTGGCTCGTCGTCCCGCGCGCCATCGACCAGGTGCAAACCGCCCTTGGCGAGGAGAACCTCCAGCAGCAGACGGCCGAGGCGACCGGCTGGAAACGCGACGTGCTGGAAGAGCGTCCAGCAGCGGCTCGAGGAGCTGCCGTCCGCGCGCGAGCTCGTCGACCCTGCGGTCGAAGTGACGGTGATCGGGTTCGAGATCTTCATCGGCGTCTTCTTCGTGCTCGCCTGCGCGGCGTACTGGATCTTCGAGCGTGAGCACGCGATCCGGCTGGTCACGTCGCTTCTGCCGCGGCCCCGTCGCAAGGTCGTGCGCGACACGTGGGATCTGATCGACGCGAAGCTAGGCGCTTATGTTCGAGGCCAGGCACTGCTGATCACGCTGGTCGCGACGACCCTCTCCTTCGCGTTCTGGGCGATCGGCCTGCCTTTCTGGCTGCTCGTCGGCGTCTTCGCAGGAGTCGTCGAGATCGTGCCGGTGATCGGGCCACTCACCGCGGGGGCAGTGGCAGTCGGCGTCGGGCTCACCGAGTCGATCCAGCTCGGCGTCGCGGCCGGCGTCATCGTCCTTGTGGTCCGGCTGGTGGAGGACTACCTCGTGATCCCGAAGGTGCTCGGCGAGGCGGTCGGGCTTTCTCCGCTGCTCGTGCTCGTAGCGGTGTTCGCCACTGCGATCCTGTTCGGCGAAGGCGCCGTGCTGCTGGCGATTCCGCTGGCCGCCGTCGTGGCGACGCTCGTCGGCGTCATCGTCCTCGACAAGGATCCCGCCGAAGAGGACGTGCCGACGGTCATCTTCCCGGCGCAGGACGCCGAGAGCTGATCAGGCCTTGCGCCAGCGGCCGAAGACCAGGCCGCCGAGGGTGAAGCCGAGGCCGAAAGTCCCGAGCGCGAAAGCGCCGACGGTGGCCGACTTGCGCGCGCGCGAGAGACCTTCCCAGCGACCGAGCGCCTCCTCCTCTTCCATGGTCAGAGGCTCGCCGCGCCGCTTCTTGCGCATGGCGCCGCCCGCCCGCAGCCCGAGATAGAGGTCGTCGAAGATCTCGGTTGGCTCTTCCACCACGTCCTGATTCTAGCTCGTGGTTCGGCGTCCACCGTTAGCCTCCTCTCCCCCATGGCCACGCGTGTGCTCCACATTTCGGACCTCCATGTGGGGACGCAAGAGGCTCCGACGGTCGAGAGCGCGCTCGAGAAGCTCATCGAACGGCTCGAGCCCGAGCTCGTGATCGCGAGCGGCGATCTCACACATCGTGGCCGGCCGGAGCAGCATGCCGCCGCCGCGACGTTCTTGCGCTCGCTGGGTCTCCCCGTGCTGGCGATCCCCGGCAATCACGACATCCCGTACACGTTCCCGGCCAGATTCACGCGCACGTTTGACGAGTTCGAGCGCCACTGGGAGACCACCGAGCCCGTCTTCAGCTCGAAGACCCTGTACGTGATCGGGCTCAACTCGGTGCGCGCCTGGCGACACCAGTCGGGCGGAATCCGCGAGGAGCAGCTCCAGCGCGCCTCGAAGCTCCTCGCCGAGGCTCCTCCGGGCACGCTGCGCGTGGTCACCATGCATCACCAGATGATCGGCGCGCCCTGGCGGTCGCGAAAGAAGCCGGTCGCGCGGCGATCGCATGTCCTGGCCGCGCTCGTCGACGCCGGTGCGGAACTGATCCTGGGCGGCCACATCCACCAGGCCGCAGTGGCGGAGCGACACGAGTTCGAGGTCGACGCCGGGAGGGCTCAGAGGCGTGATCGTCTCCATCGCGCCCGGTCTCGGCCAGCCGCGCCCGAAACGCCGGGGAGAGGCACGCGGCTTGCACGTGTACGAGTGCGAGCCCGGCTCGATCCGCGTCGAGACGTACGTGTGGCGCGAGGACGACTGGGGGCTCACGGCGGTTCGCCGTTTCGGGCGAGGCCGCGAGCCCCTGGCCGTCGAGTCTGCGAGTTAGCTAGCTCAGTACCACTTTCCGCGGGCGAACCCGCCGAAGGCGATCAGCCCGATCAGGGCGATGATGATTCCGAGCCAGAGGCTCCACACGAGGGCTACGACGATCCCGATGATCACGAGCAGCCCGCCAAGTCCAATTCCCATGCGTACCTCTCTCCTGTCTCGGGGGACGGGCTACGTTACAGCGGTCCTGCGGCCCGTGACCGCCCTGTAGATGAGCAGCAGGACGATCGAGCCGATGATCGCCGTGATCCAGGTGCTGATGTCGAAGAACTCGTCGAGCGGATCGCCGCCAAAGATCGCCGAGGCGAGGAAGCCGCCGAGCAGAGCTCCGACGATACCGATGATCGTCGTGATGATGAAGCCACCCGGGTCGTCGCCCGGAATCAGCGCCTTGGCGATGATCCCGGCCAGTAGCCCGAGAATGATGAACGCGATGATGCCCATTTGAAACTCCCTTTCTCGTTGTCTGAGAGGGGGTTCCCGTTCGCGTAGCTGGGGAAACTCAAACGGCTCTAGAGGGCGGTGACCCGGCGCCGAGGCGCCAGGTCACCGCCGAGACTTCGGCGCGCTAGTCCTCGAGCGCCTCGAACAGGACTCGTCCGGTGGCATTCGTCGGGCCTTCGATGTCCATCAGGAACGCGATCGTGGGCGCGACGTCGACCGCCTGCACGCCGTTGATTTTGCGACCGCCGTTACCGCCGCCGCCGCCGCCATCGTCGTCATCGTCGCCGTGGCCTCCACCCCGGATCCCGGGGCCGGCGGCGACGAACGTTCCGTGCATGTTCACGTTGCGCGCGAGGTTGACGAGGTTCGGCAGGTAGCCGTGCTGGCCGAAGAACTGTGAGAACGCAATTCGCTGGCCTGGAGTGGCCGCGTCGAACTGGTAGGGAGGCCGCAGCACGACGACCACGTCGCCGCTCCGCGCGGCGTTGAGGGCATTTGTACCGTCGACGTTGGCGAGCTGCTCCTTGCGCAGCACGGCCAGGACGACCTGCTTGCCGGGGTTCGCCGGGTCCACCAGGTTCTGGAAGGCCTGGATGATCTGATTGCGAACGGCCTCGTACTCGGCCGGAGGAACGACGCCTTCCGGATGGCGGCCGACGAGATTGACGTAGAACCCCGCCGTCCCGCCGGCGTAACACGCCTTGACCTTCTGCCCGGCAGGCAACGTCGGGAACCAGCGGCAGTTGCCGTTCTGCTCGACGGTCTGAAGCCCCGCGTCGAGCAAGACCTTGCCCGCATTGACTGCGTACCACTGCGGAGCCATACCGTGATCCGAGGACGCGAAGACGGTCGTGTCGTCCTCTCCCATCAGCTCCCGGCCGAGGGCGAGCGTCTCGTCGCCTTCCTCGTAGGCGGCCCGGATGTAGCCCTCGCGGGCGGCGACTCGATGGTCGCGGACGCCGTCGCCGTTCACGTCGTCGTAGTACGGGTTCGGATCCCCGTCGAGGTCCTTCCTCGTGAAGAGCGCGGTGAACTGGTGACCGAACTCATCCGTGATCGGAGTGCCGAGCTGAAGCAGGTCCGGCTCGAGACCAAGGGTGTCGAAGATGTAGTGGAGGTACGCGAAGTGCGCGTCTTTCCACTTGAGACCCTGCTCGACGTACGTATCCTCGTCGACGATTCCCGCCTCGAGCGGCGCGAAGTCGGCGGCGGTCGAAGTCGGGAAGTTGTGCGCGAGAGTCTGCTCGAACCCAGCGGAGCCCGCGGGGCCGAGCGCGTTGTACGTCGCGTTGACCCTGGCGACCGACGTGAAGTAGAGGCGGAACCGCGACAGGTCGGACGTCAGGTCGACGACCTTGAAGTACAGGCCGGCGGTCTGTCCCGCGCGAACGCCGGTCAGCGTCACCTTGACGTCGGCCCACTGATTCTGTCCGAGGTTGGCGACCGCCAGGCTGCCATTCTTGGCTGCCGTGTCCGGCGCGATCAGCACCCGGTTGTAATTCGTCTGGCCGTCGTTCGTGGAGTCATAGATGTAGAGGTCGAAGAGCCTCGTCGGGTTGACGGCCGCGAACGTCGTCGTGACGGTCAGCCGCTCCTGCTTCGCAGGGCTGTACGAGGTCGGGGACGTTCGTCCACCCGCTCGCCTCGTCGAGGTCGACCCGGAAATAGTCGACGCCGAACTGGTTCGCGCCGCCCGGCTGCCCCGGCAGGTCGTAGTTGAGCAGGATTCCCCGCCGCGAGAAGAAGCTGCGGAAATCGACCACGGGGCCCTGGAGCGCCGGTACATAACCGCGGGCCGCAACCCACTCGACCGAGACGACCTGCTTGCCCGCGCGCTCCGCAGCCTGACCGAGCGTGTCCGCCTGGAGCACGCCGGGCGCGGCGAAGCTGGTCGAGCTGTTGAAGCTCGGATCGGTGAGGCGATGGAACGTGTTGTTCATCGAGCCGTGCACGCCGGGCCACGCGCCGGTGGCGAGCGTCGCCCAGCCGACCCCCGTGTTCGGCGGGAAGCCCTGCACGAGCCCGTTTCTTCCTCGGACGCCTTCGCGCATGAGCTCGCGATACGTCGGCATGTGCCTGTGACGCGCGTAGTCCTCCATGAGATCCGGTCTCATGCCGTCGGATGCAAAGAGGATGACCTTGTCGGCTGAACCCGGGTTCGCGTCCCCCGATCCGGTGGCTCCGGCCAGGCTGGCCAGCAACGCCAGCGAAACAGCACAGAGCACGGCAACCAAGAGGCCAAAACGGCGAAAAATCATGTGAAAGCTCCTCCCCTGCGAGTTGCTGTCAGGGCGACCGTAACTCACTCCCGGTGAACGTGCGGGAGTCGTCCTGTAAAGAAGCGGAGAAGCTCTTAGGCCGCGGGTTGTGCGGCCTGCAACTCACGCCGCAGGTCCTTGATCTCGTCGCGCAGCTTGGCCGCGTACTCGAAACGCAGCTCCTCGGCCGCCGCGAACATCTCCTCTTCGAGCGTGATGACGAGGCGCTCGATCTCGGTCGGCGACAGCCCCTCGACCTTCCGCTGGCCGCGGCGGCGCTTGCCGGGCACCGTGGGCGCCTCCAGCGAGAGGAACTCGGCGATGTCGGAGACGCCCTTCTGGATCGAGGCCGGCGTGATGCCGTGCTCCTCGTTGTAAGCGAGCTGAATCGTGCGGCGGCGGTCGGTCTCGTCGAGCGCGCCTTTGATCGCCTCGGTCATCTTGTCGGCGTACATCAGCACCTTGCCGTTGATGTTTCGCGCTGCGCGACCGATCGTCTGAATCAGCGCCGTCTTGCCCCGCAGGAAGCCCTCCTTGTCGGCGTCGAGGATCGCGATCAGGGACACCTCCGGCAGGTCGAGGCCCTCGCGCAGCAGGTTGACCCCGACGAGCACGTCGTAGTCGCCGAGCCGCAGCTCGCGGATGATCTGAATGCGGTCGAGCGTGTCGATCTCGGAGTGCAGGTAGCGCGCCTTCACGCCTGACTCGAGCAGGTAGTCCGTCAGATCCTCGGACATCTTCTTCGTCAGCGTGGTGACCAAAGTGCGCTCGCCGAGCTGCTCGCGCCGGCGGATCTCGTTCAACAGGTCGTCGATCTGGTTCTTCGTCGCGCGCAGCTCGACCTCGGGATCGACGATCCCGGTCGGGCGCACGAGCTGCTCCGCGATCGTGTTCGAGTGCCGGAGCTCGAACGGGCCCGGCGTTGCGGACACGAACACCATCTGCGGCACCTTCTGCAGGAACTCGTCGAAGCGCAGTGGCCGGTTGTCGAGAGCGGAAGGCAAGCGGAAGCCGAAGTCGACGAGCGTCTGCTTGCGCGAGCGGTCGCCCTCGTACATGCCGCCGATCTGCGGCACCGTCTGATGCGACTCGTCGATGAAGACGACGAAGTCGTTCGGGAAGTAGTCGAGCAGGGTGAACGGATGCGTGCCGGCCGCCCGCCCTTCGAGGATCCGCGAGTAGTTCTCGATCCCCGAGCAGAAGCCGAGCTCCTTCATCATCTCGAGGTCGTACTCGGTCCGCTGCCGCAGCCGGTGCGCCTCCAGCATCTTGTTCTCCGCCTCCAGCTGCTTGACGCGCTCGTTGAGCTCGTGGCGGATCTCCTCGACAGCGCGTTCCACGGTCGGCTTGGACGTCACGTACTCGGTCGCGGGCCAGATGGCGACGTTGTCCAGCTTCGAGAGGATCTCGCCGGTCAGCGGGTCGAAATGCGAGATCGCCTCGACCTCGTCGCCGAAGAACGAGATGCGGTAGGCGGTCTCCTGGTTCGCCGGCTGGATCTCGACGACGTCGCCCTTCACTCGGAAGCGTCCGCGGCCGAGGACCGAGTCGTTCCGCGAGTACTGGCTGTCGATCAGCTTGCGCAGGACGAGGTCGCGGTCGTGCTCCTCCCCCACGTCGAGGATCAGCACGCGCTCGCGCCACTCCTCCGGGGAGCCGAGGCCGTAGATGCACGAGACCGAGGCGACGACGATGACGTCGCGGCGCGTGAAGAGCGACGAGGTCGCGTTCAGCCGCAGCCGGGCGATGTCGTCGTTCTGCGACGAGTCCTTCTCGATGTACAGGTCGGCCTGTGGGACGTACGCCTCGGGTTGGTAGTAGTCGTAGTACGAGACGAAGTACTCGACCGCGTTCTGCGGGAAGAACTCGCGGAACTCGTTGCAGAGCTGCGCGGCCAACGTCTTGTTGTGCGCGATGACGAGCGCCGGCCGCTGGAGCTGCTCGATCGTCCAGGCCATGGTTGCCGTCTTGCCCGTGCCGGTGGCGCCGAGCATGGTCTGGAACTGGTCGCCGCGCTTGATGCTCTCCGTGAGCTCGGCGATCGCCTGCGGCTGGTCAGCGGTCGGCTGGTACGCGTCGTGTGTCTTGAAGGGGAGTAAGGTAGGGGATATGGTGAGATAAAGGAGAGGAGATGATAAGAAAGATAGATAAGATAGTAGGAAAAGAGCAGAGGGAGAAGTAGTAAGAGAGCAAAGTGAAGTATAGAGGACAGTGAAGACTAGTGAGTCTAGGGAAGGAACGACGAAGAACGCAGGATAGAGTAGAGAGAGAGCAGGAAGAAGAGAGGAGGGCGGGTCTAAGAGTAAGAGAGGAGAGATTACGAAGGGAAGGTGGTAAAGATAGAGAGAAAGTGAAAGATGAAAGTGGAGAAGATGAAGACGGAGAAATGTGAGAGAAGGAGGTGGAGATGGAGATAGGACTAAGAGAAGGAGAAAAGCACATAGAGGTAGGCGCTAGACGAGAAGAAACGACGCGAGTCGGGGATGAAAGGGAAAGAAGAGATGTAGAAGAGGTGCTAGTGAGATATGGAGATCTAAAGACTTAGATAGAAGAGCAAGTAGATAAAGAAGAAGAGAGAGAGGAAGAAGAGAGGAGAGAGTGAGGGGATAGAGGAGAGAGAAGAAGGAGATATAGAAGAGATAGGGAAAGTGTGAGAGAAGGGAAAGAGAGGGAGAGTAGATAGAGGGATAAGAAGAGAGAAGTAGAGAAGAGAAGAGATGAGATAAAAGGGAGAGAAAGCGACCTGCTTCAGGCTCGACGCTGAGTCCATACGAGTCGAGTCGCGCTGATCGCGGGCGGTCCAGGTGCTCACGTTCCCGCGCAGATCGGCGCCGACGACGCGGCGCGAATCAGAGCTGAACTCCGCCTCGACGACGCGGGGTTCGGTGTAGAGGAGGCGACGCGCGTCGTCGAGCATCCTGAGCGCCCCTCCGCCGGTCGCGGCGATCAGGACGCGTCCGGGCTGAGGATGGCCGCTCAGCGCCACGGGCGGAGCGGGCAGACGCCCGATCACGCCGAGCAGGGGCTCGGCATCCGGGTCCTAGACGAGAGCTGTGCCGTCGGCGCCGAACGTGAGGATGCTGCGGCCCCCGGGCGAGTAGGCCGCGCCGCTCACAGAAGCGCTGTGGCCGACGAGCGCTGTGATCAGGTTGCTCGTCTCCGTTCCCCACACGCGTCCCGTCCTGTGCGTGCTCGTGGTGACGACGAACAGCTCGCTCGGGCTGAACGTGCTCGAGACGACGAAGTTCGCGTGGCTCGTCAAGATGTGCGCGACGTCTCCGCTGGCGAGATCCCAGAGGCGGCTGTGCTGTCGGTGCTCGTCGTCAAGACGAGGTCTCCCCGCGGACTGACCTCGACGTCCGTCACGTGCCCCGTGTGGCCGCGAAGGTTGTGCACGACACGCGGCGCGCCTCGGAGATCTCACACCTTGGCTGTCTGGTCGGCGGCGCTGGTCACGAGTAGCTGGCGCTCGGGGCGAAGGCCGCGCTGGTGACGCGCCCCTGATGCTGGAGCCTCGTGACGAGCTCACCCGTGCGCGCGTCGTGGATCGTGACCTGTCGTGCCGTAAGTGGCGAGCAAGCTATCGTCGCTGAGGGCGAACCCGGTGGCGCCGGGCGACTCCGCGCGCCAGGCCTCGCTCTCGTCGGCGGTGTTCCAGGCGGTCAGGCGACCGTCAGCGGCGGTGATGAGAGAGTCCGGCCCAAACGCGAGGTGCTGGACCGCGGCGGCGTGCCGAAGAGCCGCGCGCTCCTCTCCGTCGACGTCCAGAGGTGGACCGTCCGGTCGGGCCCGCCGGTCGCGATCAGCCGCGAGTCCAGGCTGAAGGCCGCGGTGTGACTCCGCCGGGATGCCGGGCCCGCGCCCGCACGCTCCCCGTAGCCGGGTCGAAGACAACACGTCGCCACCCTCGCCCGTCGCCACTGCGGAGCGGCCGTTCGGGCTGTACGACGCCGCCGTGGCGCGTTGCCGACGCGAATGATCCGCTGGACGCGCGAATTGATGAGCGACGTCCGCAGCACGTCCTCGGCGCCGGAGTCGCATCCAGCTTCGCGGTCTAGAGCGCGAGGGCCAGGCTCCGGTCCGGACCGTCACAAGGTTGGCGGAAGCCGTCGCGACCAGCTCGCGCGCACGAGCCTTCTCCTCAGCGTCCTGCGCCTCGCTCCGCTGCGCGAAGGCGTAGATGGCGACCAGGGTCATCGCAACGAGCCCGAGCAAAGAGGTGATCGCGACAGCGGCCAGCCGGCGGTGCCGCCGCTCGGCACGGCGCCGCTCTCGCTCCACCTCCTGCTCGCGCCGCCAAGCGAGCACGGCTTCGGCGAGGACGTCGTGGAAGACTCGTAGCGTGCGCCGCCCCCGTCGCCGTCGACTGTGCGGACGATGCGTTCCCGCCCGAGGGTCGACAGCACGGGAGCGAGCAGCTGCTCGTCGACGGACGCGTACTCGGCGAGGTCGTCGACGCCGTGGGCGATCTTCGTGCGCGAGGGCGTGACGAGGTAGCGAAACACGTCGGCCGCGACGTTCCGCTGCTCGTCCGACAGCTCCTCAACGGCGCGGCGCAGATGCGTCCGAACGATCGCCTCCGCACCACCCAGCTTGGCGAGCGTCTCGGCGCGGAGGACGTCCGAGCTCGACTCGGCCTCCTCGTCCCAGATGCGCTCGAGGACGAGTTGGAGGTACGGCGCTTCGATGCGCCCCTCCTGTTCCTCGCCCGCACCGAGCCCGCGACCGGAGTCGCCAAGATCGACCTTGCCCGCAGCGGTCTGGTCGAGAACGGCCACTATCAACTCCGGCTCGATCTCGACGCGGCGCCCGGTCGCCTCGCTGTAGCGCTCGACCGGGTTCACGATCGCGTCCCGAGCGGCCCGTCGATCGAGATGGTCGAGCCGCACGTAGTTGGCGAAGAGGTTGGGGATACGAGCTTTGAAGCGGTCGAGCTTGGCCAGTGCGTCGTCCCGGATCGACAGCAGGACGCGGACGCGCAAGCCGGGGCGCGTGACGAGCTCGGGCAGCTCTTCCGCGAAGCCCGCCTGCTCAGAGTGGTAGAGGAAATACTCCTCGGCCTGGTCGAGCAGGAGGAGGACGTCGCACGCCAGCACGTCCGTCCAGCGCTCCAGCGTGTCTGTCAGGGACTCGTCGGGACGGACATCGAGTAGCGCCGATCCAAAGAGTGACGCCAGCTCCTCCCGAACGGCATCCCGTAGTCCGACAACCGGGTCGTCGCTCCAGTCGCCGAAGACGACGACGGCGAGCAGGGTGTCCGCGCTCTTCGAGGCTGACCATGGCTTGGCGCCGCAAGCGGTATGCGACTCCCGCCCGCAAGAGCGATGTCTTGCCGACTCCGCTCGCGCCGAACAGAAGTGAGCCGCGCCGCCAGCACGTTTGCGGCCAGAATTCGCTCTCCCGTTCGCGCCCGAAGAAGCGCAACGCGTCGACCTCGGTGTCCTCGAAGGGGACGAGGCCCTTGTACGGGCTTTGCTCCGTTGCGGCGATCACGCGGCGCCGCCTCACCGACGGCTCTCGAGGTCGGCGGCGAACGTCTCGAGAGGGATGTCGTAGAGATCGACGCCGCGCTGGCGCCAGAGCTCTCGCTGGATCGCCTGCGCCCCCGGCAGGATCGCCCACGACCGGTAGCTGATCGGCTGGTCGGCAAATACTCGATGCAGGAAGACGCGCAGGCTCCACTCGACGACCGGGTACGCCAAGAACAGCAGGTGGCTCCGCCGGAGCTTGGCCGCGAGCGTGACGGGGACGACGTTTGCCAGCTCGGTCTGGGCGAGGTAGCCGATGTAGTCGTCCTCGCTGACCACGAAGCTTTCGCGGTCTCGCTCGGGCAGGGGATCGAACTCTCCGTGGATCTTGAGGATCACGGGACGCTCGGCCAGGGAGATTCGCATACGTGTTCGGCACGTCGATCACCGTCTCGCGCCCGCCCGGGCGCCGATGAAGAACTTTCCGCGCTCTCCACCGGCCGCGACGTAGCGGACGACGTCGACGTCCTCGCCGGCGGCGGCGAATGCGGACTCGAGGGATCGGCCGTAGCCCGTGCTCACCAGGAGTGGGTGCCGATCGCGGGCCCGCGCAACGCCGGGCAACCCTGCAAGAAGCGTCTCCATGGGACGGGCTCCGGCTCGGCTGAGAAAAGCGCGTGCAGTTCGTCGTACAGCGGGCCGACTCCCTGTGTGACTGCGACGTATTGCGACACGCGGGTGAGGTCGCCGCGATGCTCCTCGGGACAGTCGAACGTATCGGCGAGCCGCACCGCCAGCACGTCGCCATTTGCGCTCGGCGGGCGGGCCCAGAACCGCCACCAGGCGACCGCCCAACAGAGCGCGGAGCACTTCGCCGAGGAGGTCCCGCCGATACCCGCAACCGGCTGCGGCTCGAGTGTCGACTCCTGCCGAAGGATCGAGGCGTGCAGCTGCTGCAGCGCGGGACTCGGCTCGATCCCAAGCTCATCGACCAAGACGCGGCGCGTCTCCTGATAGGCCTGGAGGGCCTCAGCCTGCCGCCCCGACCCGTAGAGAGCGCGCATGAGCTGGCCCCTCAGCCGTTCGCGGAGCGGGCTGTCTCGAACGAGCGATTCGATCTCGCCGACGAGCTCCGCGGCGTTTCCCAACTCGAGCTCGGCCTCGAGCAGATCTTCGACCGCGGCGAGCCGGCGCTCCTCGAGCCGCCCGATCTCGCCCTGCGCAAAGGATTCGTACGTGAACTCGGCGAGCGGCGGCCCGCGCCACAGCCCAAGCGCGCCCTTGAGAAGCTTCCGGCGCTCCTCGGCGCCGGCGGACTTTGCCGCGCGAGCTCAGCCTCAAAGCGGTGTACGTCTACCTGCGAGCGGTCAACGGCGAGCATGTAACCGGGCGCTTTCGTGACAACCGGCTCCGCTCCAAGCGCCTTCCGTAGTTGGGAGACGGCGTTTTGAAGCGCCGTCGCGGCGGTCGGGGGCGGGCTCTCGCCCCAAAGCTCCGTGATCAGGCGCTCGGTCGGGACGACTTGGCCGGCGTTCAGCGCAAGCGAGGCGAGGACTGCTCGCTGCTTCTGGCCGGCGATCTCGACCGGCTCACCGTCTCGCTCGACTTCGAGCGGGCCCAGAAGCGAATAGCGCAGCACGTCAACCGTTTGTAGCACTGATCACGACCGCTGAACAGGCGCCGCTCACCCCTGTGAGCGCTCGCGTTAGCGCGGCATTAGCTGCACGTGAGAGGTCGGTCTCACCGTCGGTGCATGACCCACATGCGCCTCACCAGCAGAGCACTTGGGCTCGCAGTGCTCGTCAGTGTCATCAAGCGGGCTGCGCTCCGGCGTCCATCTCCGCACACCCACGATCGGTGGCTGCGTCCTCGGAGCGTCCAGTGCGTCTCCCCGCGAGGCTCCCCCACCGGCAGGTCGAGGTTCCGATCCTCATGTACCACCGGATCCACTCCGCGCCGGAGGCGGCACAGCGTCGCCTGACCGTCCATCCCGCGAACTTCGCCGGCAGATGAAATGGCTGAAGCGGCACGGCTATCGCGCCATCACCAGCGCGAGTTGTATGACGCGCTGTTCCACCGGCGGCCGCTCGGCCCGAAGCCGGTCCTGATCACATTCGACGACGGGTACAGCGACGTGTTCCACCACGCGCGCCCGGTGCTGAGCAGGCTAGGCATGCCGGCGACGGCCTACGTCATCTCGGGCCGCACGAATCACGGGGACCGCGTGTTCCTCACGTGGCGCCGGCTGCGCACGCTCGAGCGCGCGGGGATCGAGATCGGTTCCCACTCGGTGACGCACACCGGCCTGACCTCGCTCTCCGATCGCGACGCCCTGCGTGAGCTCGTTCACTCACGGCGAGCCTTCGAGCGCGGGCTCGGGCACCCCGTGCCGTGGATCGCGTACCCATTCGGCGACTACGACTCGCGCATCGAGCGGCTCGCCCGGCGCGCCGGTTACGTGCTTGGCGTCACGACCGAGCACGGGATAGTGCAATCCGCCCGTCGGCCGCTCGCACTCACGCGGCTTCGCATCCTCGACTCGACCGGAGTTGCCGGCCTTGCGGCGATGCTCCGCGGATAGCCCCTCGCTGAGCGGTTTAAGCACGCAGCGAGCGGAAATCTCCCCAACGATGGCCGAGCCTTTGCGCCCACCACACGGGGCTTACGCGACGATCGCCGGAGCTTTCTTCGGCGGTCTCGCTGCGGTCGCTGCGCTGTCGCGGCGCCCGCCGCCGAATAACCCGCTCGAGCTTGCCGCTAGCTGCGCGGCCAGGGTCTTGTTGTGCGCGATGACGAGCGCCGGCCGCTGGAGCTGCTCGATCGTCCAGGCCATGGTTGCCGTCTTGCCCGGTGCCGGTGGCGCCGAGCATGGTCTGGAACTGGTCGCCGCGCTTGATGCTCTCCGTGAGCTCGGCGATCGCCTGCGGCTGGTCAGCCGTCGGCTGGTACGCGTCGTGTGTCTTGAAATCGGGCACTGAGGGAAGAGCGTAGCCGTGGTGACGACGCCTATCGAGAAGCCTCCCTACCAGGCCTACGCAACGATCGCAGGCATTTTCCTGGGCGGCCTGGCCGGCGTAGCGGCCCTCTCTCGGCGTTCACCTCCGAGCACCGCTGTCGAGCTCGCCATGCTCGGCGCGGCGACCTTCAAGGTCTCGCGCACGCTCTCGAGAGAAAGGGTCGGCAGCTTCGTGCGCCAGCCCTTCGTCGAGGGCGATGCCGACACCGGGGAGGACGAGCAGCCTGCCGGCACGGGTTTCCAGCGGGCCATCGGTGAGCTCGTCACGTGCCCGCGGTGCCTCGGCACCTGGAGCGCAGCGGCGCTCGTCTCGACCGAGATGATCTCGCCCCGGTTCGGGCGACTGCTCACCTGGTCGCTCGGCGCCTCCGCGGCAAACGACTTCCTGCAGGCCGCCTTCGCCGCTCTGTGTGCGAAGGCGAACGAGCCGGAAGACGAGGCTCCGTAGCGCGCCTGGCGCGGAACGCGGCGATCGCTGCGCCGGACATCGTCACCGTCTGAATCGCGGCGCACAGCCCGAACACGACCTCGACGCTGAAGGTGTCCAGCAGCGGGCCGGCGCCCAGAAGCCCGATCGGCGTCACCAGGGCGAACAGGGTCATCACGACCGCCATGACGTTGGCACGGATGGCGGGAGGAGGGCGGAGCGTCAAGATCGCATGGATGCTCGGGTTGACGAGCCCGTTCGCCAGGCCGGAGAGCATGAGGGTGGCCGAGACCAGCGACGCGGGGAGCTCCAGCACGAGCAGCCAGAGCGGCAGCGCCTGACCCAGGATGCCGAGGCCGATCAGCCGCAGCCCGTCCGTCCGATCGAGCAACCGAAACGCGACGATGTTGCCGACGATCGCGCCCACGCCGAAGGACGCGAACAACCACCCGGCGACCCGGGGATCCGAGTCGTAGCGCTGGATGGTGAGAACCGGCAGCGCGACGAAGATCGCCATCCACGCGGCGTCGCCGATCGTGAAGACCGGCATCCACCAGCGAAGCAACGGATCGCGCAGGACGAACCGGATGCCGGCGCGGGAGCCGCGTTCCTCACCCGGTGCCGGGGCCCGACGGCCCGCAGGGACGAATGCGGCCACGAGCGCGACGGCCACGAGGTACGTGGCGGCATCGACCATCAGCACGCTCGACGCCCCGATGAGCCCGATGAGGACACCGGCGATCACCGGCCCGAGCAGCATCGTGATGCGAGAGGCGCTCTGGGAGAGCGTCTGCATCTTGGTCACGATGCGCTCGTCCTCGCCGAGGATCTCGGGGACGATCACCTTCTGCGCGGCGAAGTACGGGGCGCTGAGGAGGCCGATTCGCCGCCGCCGCCAGCAGCAGCACGGGGAACGAGAGCGCGCCCGTCCAGTGGAGAATCGGGATGACGGCCACGGTCGGGGCGCGGAGGGCGTCGCAAACCAGCATCGTCTTGCGAGCGCCGAGCCGGTTCACGAGATTGCCGCTCTGGATCCCGAAGGCCGCCAAGCCGACCGCCTCCGCGCCCATGACGACGCTCGTCCGGGTCGCCGAGCCGGTCGTCGTGAGGACGAACCAGGGCAGAGCGAGCCAGGTCATTTGCGCACCGGTGACGGAGATCACTTGCGCGGCAAGTAGCGCCCTGATGGGCCGGCTGTTCAGCATGTTCGTTTGGGTTGCGGCTAGGCGGACGCGCGGCGAACACGAATGTCGCCGCTCATTGCGGTAGCGCGGACCTCGACCAGCGGGCCCTCCCCGCTCGGGGCCGAATCGCCGACCTCGAGCTCCGAGCTGGTCTCGCCGCTCATCGAGCGGGCATCGATCCAGAGCTTCGAGCCGGGCTTGACGCCGACGCTGATGTCACCCGAGGCCGTCTGCAAAGTCACTTCGCCAGAGGCGACGCTGCCGATCTCCTGATCCCCTGAGGCGGTCTGCACCTTCAGCGAGCCGCCGGCTGCGCCGATCTCGATGTCGCCGGAGGCCGACCGGACTTTGCCGTTCCCGCCGAGGCGGCCGATCTCGACGTCGCCTGACGCGGTGTTCGCCTGCGCCTCGCCCTCGATCTCCTCGAAGGTCACGTCGCCCGACGCGGAGTTGACGTCGACCTTGCCGTAGCGTCCGCGCCCTTCCACGTCGGCGGACGCGCTGGAGATTTCGACGCTGGCCCCGTGCGGTGCGCGGATCCTCACGTCGATGCCCTTGCTGTTGAGGCGGAACAGGCGGAAGCCGCCACGCGGGTGAGTCTCGACGACGAGCTCGTGCCCGTCGCCGCGCTCGCGCAGCTCGACGCGCGCTTCCTTGACGTCGTCAGGCGGCCCTTTCAGCTCCACCTCGGTCATGGCGCCGTCGACCGTTTCGAGCTCGATCGATCCCGACGCCGACTCGACCCTGATCCGGAGCGGCCCCGGCGTCTCGAAGGTTTCGTGCCTCATCGACGCCTCCGCGGCCTCGGCGTGCGAGGCGGGCGGGGATCTTCCCGGACTTCTATGTGACCGAAAAGCGATGGGTAGAACGTCATCGTCCTTCTCCTCCCTCTAGCCCTGGGCGAAGCCCTGGAGCCGATTGCCTGGACGCCGGCTGGGCGGCGCAGTGCTTCGTGAAAGCGCGCGCACGAGCCAGCTGTTGACGGAGATGCCCTCGCGGGCGGCGGCGGCCTCGATGCTGGCCTTCAGCCCTTCGGGCAGGCGCAGCGTGATGCGTGACGTGAGGCCGTCGTCCGGCGCGGGCTCGGGCTCTGCGTCTGCCTCGCCCACATAGACGAGCGCGGGATCCTGGCCCGAAAGCCTGACCTCGACGTGTCCCGAAGGCAGTTGTCCACTGACCTCGAGAGCCGCTTCGCCGAGAACGTCGAGCAGCCGAAGCCCGGCCGAGCCGCGGATCGCGTGGATCAGCCGCTCGGCTGCGGCAGCCGTCTGCTCGTCACCGACAGCCGCGACTGCGGCGAGGTCGGATTCGAGCCCGGCGAGAAAGCGTGCCATCTCCATGGCGTCATAATGACATCACTCTTGATGTCTGTCAAGTGTCTGTATGACATCGGCGACGAAAGCGTCTAGATCAGCCAAAGTTCCCTCGTTGACGTAGGCGAAATCGGCTCGGCCCGTCTTCACGTCGTCCGACAGGAGGCGCTCCTCACGGTCGTCGAGACGTTCGCCGGCCCGCCCGGCGCGCACCTCGGCCGGCGCGGTGATCACGACCACGGCGTCGAAGCGGTCCTCCGAGCCGGTCTCGTACAGGAGCGGCACCTCGTTGACGGCGAGCGCCGGGGGATCAGGAAGCGCCGCCAGCTCTTGTCGCCAGGCCTCGGTGCGGGCCATCACCTTGGGGTGCAGGAGGCGTTCGAGCCAGGCGAGCTCGGTGCGATCGGCGAAGACGATCGCGCCCAGCGCGGCGCGGATGACCTCGTCGCCGTCGAAGATGCCGTCGCCGTAGCGCTCCCGCAACGCTGCGCGCACGTCGTCGTCTCGGTACAGCTCGTGAACGACCTCGTCACTCGAGATCGTCGCGGCGCCGTGACGCGCGAACGCGGCGAGCGCCTCGCTCTTGCCGGCTCCGATGCCGCCGGTGATCGCGACCGCCAGCGGTCGCGCCATTGCTACTGCTGCTCTTCGGCCTCGGGCGGAGGCTCGGGAGCGCCGCCGTCGGAGTCGCCCGGGCCCTGGTGCTCGGGTGCGACCGCGTCGGCCTCGATGCTGTGATCCGTCTGCTCCGCCGGAATCTCGGGCTCGGCGGCCGGGATCTCGGGCGTGGGCTCCCCTTCTGGCTCCGAACTGGCTTCGGGCTCGGGCGTCGCCTCGGCGGCTGCTTCCGCTGCCGGCTCTTCCGCCAGCTCCTCGGCCGTTGCCTCTTCCCCGCTCCGTGCCTCGGCGGTTGCCTCGTCCGCGCTTCCCGTCTCGGAGAAGACGTCGTCCGAGAGATCGATCTGCGGTGGCGCCGGAGTTTCGAGCGGCTGCCCGTCGGCACGCGGCTGCACCTCGTCGGCGTCCTCGACGCGCTTCAGGGAGAGCGAGAGGCGCCGGCGGTCAGCGTCGACCTCGATGATCTTCACGTTGACGACGTCGCCCTGCGAGACGACCTCGCGCGGGTTCTCGACGTGGTGCTGCGCGAGCTCGGAGATGTGCACGAGGCCCTCGACGCCCGGGAGGATCTCGACGAAGGCGCCGAACGTGACGACCTTCGTCACCTTGCCCTGAACGACGTCGTCCTCGTTGTACGCCTCGACCACCTGCTGCCACGGGTCGGACTGGGTCTGCTTCAGACCGAGTGAGATCCGCTGGCGCTCACGGTCGATGTCCAGCACCTTGACCTGCACGTCCTGTCCGATCTCGAGCACCTCGGACGGATGGTTGACGTGGCTCCAGGAGAGCTCGGAGATGTGGATGAGGCCGTCCATGCCGTCGAGATCGACGAAGGCGCCGAAGTCGACGATGTTCGAGATCTGGCCTTCGACGACGTCTCCGGGCGAGAGCCGGTCGAGAATCGCCTGCCGCATCTCCTTGCGCTCGTCCTCGAGCACCGCTCGGCGCGAGAGGACGACGTTGTTGCGGGAGCGGTTCAGCTCGATCACCTTGCAGCGCAGCTCCTGGCCGAGGAACTCGTCGAGGTCCTGCACGCGGCGGATGTCGACGAGCGAGGCCGGCAGGAAGCCGCGGACGCCGAGGTCGAGGATCAGCCCGCCCTTGACGACCTCGATCACCTTGCCGTTGACGGGCTCGCCACTCTCGGCGGCGCCCTCGATCGCCTTCCACGCGAGCTCGAAGCGCGCTCGCTTCTTGGAGAGGATCAGGCGGCCGTCGGCGTCCTCCTTGGTGAGGACGAGCGCGTCGATCTCGTCCCCGAGCTTGACCTCGTCCTCGGGGTTGACCGAGCGGCGGATCGACAGCTCCGAGACCGGGATGACTCCTTCCGACTTGTAACCGATATCGACCAGCACTTCGTCCTTGTCCACGCGGACGACCTGGCCGTGCACGACCTCCCCCTCGTTGATCTCGGGGAAGGTGGCGTCGTAGTTCGGAATCTGCTCGCCGTCCGGGCCGGTGGTCCAGACGTCGGCGTCAGTGAGAATGCCCGTTGCCGGGCTCTTGTCTACCGTCTCGTTAGTCATAAAAGCCGGCGGAGTATAGCGGCGGTTACCTGGGTGGTTTGCAGCGCCGCAAGAAGCTGCGCACGGCGTCGAGGTACTCGTCCTGGGCCTCGACGAAGCTCATATGGCCGACGCCGGGGATGACGACGAGCTCGCTGCCGCCGATTCCTTCATGTAGGACGCGTGCAGACCGGGTCGTCGTCGTGCGGTCCTGCTCGCCCACGACCACGAGTGTGGGCTTCTGCGCCCGGCCCAGGTCGGGCGTGTAGTCGAAGTCGCCGTAACCCACGTTGGCGAAGTGGCGGAGCACGTCGGGTGTGCCGACCGTCTCGTCGCCGTAGCCCGGTGGCGGATCGCCGGCGAAGTGGAACGGCATCTGAACACGCACCAGCTCCTTCAGCTCCTCCTCGGTCTCGACCGTCTTCTCCTGCTCCCAGCTGGCGGTGATCGGGACACCGGCTTCCCCCATGGCCTCGAGTGAGGCGTCGACGTCGGCCAGCAGCTTCTCGCTCGAGTCGCCGCCGCCCGAGATGACATAGGCGGTCGCGGTGCCGAGATAGACCGCATGCCAGGTCGTGACGATCGCGCCGAAGGAATGGCCGAGGACCGCGTACTCGTCGAGGCCGAGCGCCTCCGCGAGCAGGTCGATGTCGCGCGCGAAGACCTCGAGCGTCAGCGTGGCCGGATCGACGCGCTCGCTGCGCCCCTGCCCGCGCTGATCGACGTAGAGCACGCGGAAGTCCTCGCCCAACGGGTCCAGATACGGCCGGAACGACGTGTGATCCATGCCCGGCCCTCCGTGCAGGACGATCAACGGAAAGCCGCTACCGAGCTCCTGGACGAAGAGCGAGCCGCCGTCGGAGAGCTCGACGTTCACTTCGCTTCGTGCCAGTCGTCGCCGACGCCGACGTCGACTGCAAGCGGCGGGTCGAGCTCGAACGCGCCGACCATCTCCTCGCGCACGAGCTCCTTCACCGCGGACACCTCGGCGTCCGGAACCTCGAGCAGCAACTCGTCGTGCACCTGCAGAACGAGCCGAGCGCCTCTCCCCTCCTCGCGGAGCCGCTTGTGGATCCGCACCATCGCCACCTTGATGATGTCGGCGTTCGAGCCCTGCATGACGAAGTTGACGGCGAGGCGCTCTCCCAGCGAGCGCGTCTGCCGGTTCGAGGCGCGGAGCTCCTGCACGGGCCGTCGCCGCCCCAGCAGGCTCGTTGCGTAGCCGTCTCGCGCGGACTGCTCGATCGTCCGCCGGATGAAGTCCTGCACGTGCGGGAAGCGCGCGAGGTAGGCGTCGATGTACTCCTGCGCCTGCTCGCGTGGGATCTCGAGATTCTCGGAGAGGCCGAACGCCGAGATCCCGTAGACGATCCCGAAGTTGATCATCTTCGCCACCGAGCGCTCGCCGGTCGTCAGCGTGGCCGGGTCCTTGCCGAGGACCTCCGCAGCGGTTGCCGTGTGGATGTCCTCACCTCGCGCGAACGCCTCGCGCAGCTTCGGCTCGCCCGAGACGTGCGCCAGGATCCTGAGCTCGATCTGCGAGTAGTCGGCCGACAGCAGCTTGTGGCCAGGCTCGGCGATGAACGCGGAACGGATCTCGCGTCCCAGCTCGGTGCGGATCGGGATCGCCTGCAGGTTCGGGTTCGTCGTCGAGAGCCGCCCCGTTGCTGCGACCGCCTGGTTGATGGTCGTATGGAGCCGTCCGTCGACCTCCGAGATCAGCGTCGGCAACGGGCCGAGGTAGGTGTTCACGAGCTTGGAGTACTCGCGCCACTCCTCGATGACGGGGACGATCTCGTGCTCGCTGCGGATCGAGCGCAGGACTCGCGTGTCGGTCGAGAAGCCCGTCTTGCCCTTGCGGCCGGGTGTGAGCTCCAGCTTCTCGAAGAGGATGCGCCCCACCTGCTGGGTCGAGCCGAGCATGAACTCCTCGCCGGCGAGCTCGTAGGCCCGCGCTTCGAGCTCCTCGACCCGCTCGCGCAGGCGGGCCGTGATCTCCCCCATCCGGTACTCGTCGATCTTGACGCCGGCCTCCTCCATCGCCGCCAGCACGGGCGAGAGTGGGAGCTCGACCTCACGGTAGAGCTGCTCCATCTCCCGCTCGCGGACGCGCTCGAGCAGCGGCTCGGCAAGGCGCGCGGTCGCCGCGGCGTGGCGGACGAGCGCGTCGGTTTCTTCCTCGGTGGCCGGGTCAGGTTGCAGCTCGAGCCCGTACTCGCGCGCGAGCTCGTCCAGTGGATACTCGGGCCGCGACGGCTCGATGAGGTACGCGAGGAGCAGCGTGTCCTCCCGAGCGGGGACTCGCTGCGCCTTGGCATCGTGGACGAGGAACGGCCCGTCGAGGCGCTCGGGCCGCGGAGACACGACCACTTCCGCCGAGCTCGCCAGCGCGATTCGGTCCGAATCACCTGCAAACGCCACTACTTCTGATCCTTGTAACAGACTGTTACTTAGTTCTTCGCGCCAGGGAATCGTCGTCGTGTCGAGCTTCATCGGAGCGGCGGGGACCGCGGCATCGAGCTCGTCGACCCGCCCCAGGAGGTTCCGGAACTCGAAGCGCCGGAACATCTCCTTGAGCTCCGAGCGATCGGGCGGCGCCAGCACGAGCTGCGTGACGTCGCAGTCGAGCTCGAGATCGCGGCGCATGGTCGCCAGCTCCTTCGACTGCCTGGCCTGGTCCGCGTTCTCGATCACGTTCTTGCGCCGCGCAGGTGTGAGGTCGTCGACGTGCTCGATGACGTCCTCCACGGAGCCGTACTGGGCGATCAGCTGGCCGGCGGTCTTGTCGCCGATCCCGGGGATCCCGGGGATGTTGTCGGAGGTGTCGCCCTTGAGGCCGATGAAGTCGGGAATCTGCTCCGGCTTGATCCCGTAGCGAGCCTCCACCCGCTCCGGTGTGTAGACGTGGACGTCCGAGACCCCGCGCGGGGTCATCATCAGCGTCACGTTGTCGGAGACGAGCTGGAAGGCGTCTCGATCCGTGGAGACGACGGTCGTCTTGATGCCGGCCTGATCGGCCTGGGTCGCGAGGGTGGCGATGACGTCGTCCGCTTCCCAGCCCTCGAACTCGAGGTTGCGGTAGCCGAAGGCCTCGACGATCGGGCGAAAGTACGGGAACTGCTCCCGCAGCAGGTCGGGCATCGGCCTCCGCTCGGACTTGTAGTCCTCCGAGATCGCCGCGCGGTGGACGGCATGGGTGTCCCACGCGACCGCGACGCCCTTCGGCTTGTAGTCCGCGAGCAGCTTGAAGAGCATGTTCGTGAAGCCGAGCAGCGCGTTCGTCGAGAAGCCGTCGCTCGTCGCCAGCTCCTCGGGGAGCGCGAAGAAGGCGCGGTACGCGAGGTTGTTGCCGTCGACGAGGAACAGCTCGCTGTCACGCGCTGGCGCGTCGTCGACCTGCAGCTCGGCGCCGGTGAGCGTTTTTGGCATGCGCCTCGGAGGCTATCGTCCTGCGGCTGTGCCGAAGCTGGACATTCAGCCGTTCGCGGACGAGCACCTCGAGGCCGCCGCCGCCTTGCTGGCCGAGCGCCATCGCGCGCACCGCGAGGCCGAGCCGCTCCTTCCTGACGTCACCGATTTCCGGGCTCACGTCGAGGATGAGTGGCGGGCAGACGGCGCTTCCGGCTGGATCGCGCTGGCCGACGGTGAGCCGGCCGGCTACCTGATCGGATCGCCACGCGGAGAGGGCTGGGGCGAGGGGAACGTGTGGGTCGGGCTCGCCGGCCACGCGGTCCGCGAGCCGGAAGTTGTGCGGGACCTCTACCAGGCGGCTGCCGAGGCCTGGGTCGACCGGAGCCTCCTGCGGCACTACGCGCTCGTGCCGGCGCACGACCCCGTGCTCGTCGACGCGTGGTTTCGGCTCTCGTTCGGCGCCCAGCACGCTCAGGGGATCCAGGAGGTGCCCGAGCCTGCCGGCGCAATCCCAGGGCTCACGGTTCGGCGCGCCACTCTGGAGGACGCCGAGACGGCGGCCCGAATCGACTTGCTGCTGTCCGAGCTCCAGGCCCGCTCGCCCGTTTTTGGTGGGCGGTACCCCGCCGACCCTGGAAGAGCTCGTGACGGAGTACGCCGAGCACTTCGAAAACGACCTCATCGTCGAGCGCGACGGCGCGCCGATCGGACTGCTGACGGTGGCCGATGTCACGCTCTCGGGGATGCACACAGGGCTCTCGCGACCAGACCGAGCCGCCATCCTCGGCTTCGCGACGACGCTGCCCGAGGTTCGCGGGACCGGCGCCGGCCTCGCGCTGACGAACGCCTGCTTCGACTGGGCTCGCGAGCACGGCTACGAGACGATCGTCGTCGACTGGCGGGAGACGAATCTGCTCTCGTCGCGGTTCTGGCCGGCCCGCGGGTTCCGCCGGACCTTCCAGCGGCTCTACCGGTCGATCCCATGAACGTCCGGCCGGCCGAGCCTCGCGACGCCGACGCGGTCCTCGCGTTGATGGAGGGCCTGACGAGACCCGCCGTCGCGGACGACCCGGAGCCGCAGCGCGACGTCTTCCTGGCCCACCTCGAGCACGAGGACGCGCTGGTCTTCGTCGCCGAGCTGGACGGCCAGATCGCAGGCGCCGTCAGCCTCTGGATCCAGCCGCGGCTGAACTGGACGACCCCGCAGGCCTGGATCCCTGACCTGTACGTCGATCCGAAGTTCCGGCGGCGCGGCGCCGCACGCGCGCTGCTGGACGCCTGCGCCGACGAGGCTCGCGGGCGCGGCTGCCATGTGCTCGCCCTCGAGTCCGGACATCACCGCGCGGAAGCCCACCGGCTCTACGAGTCGTACGGATTCGACCATTTCGCGCGCGCGTACGCAATGAAGTTGTAGTGCGCGTCCCGGTCCTCTCCGGCTCGCGCATGGCAGTCGTCGATGCGGGCGAGAACGCGGTCGTGCTGGCGCCGCCTCCGCCGGTCGAGCCGATCGCAGACATCGCAGCCGCGGTCCGAGACGCGCTCCGCTTTCCGCTCGCCGGCTCGCCGCTGGAAGCGCTCGTTCCTCGAGGCGGAAGGGCGACGATCGTCGTCGAACCACCGGGCCTTCCCATCCCGGGCTCGCCGAGCGATCCGCGGCGCACCGCGATCGCCGCGACCATGGACGAGCTCAGTCGCGCCGGGATCCCGCTCGAACGCCAGACCCTCCTCGTCGCGGGAGGGCTCGCGCGCCGCCCCGGCCAGCGCGAGCTCCAGGAGCTCGTCCCGCCCGAGTTCGCCAGGAGGTTTCACGGAGTCGTCCAGGTACACGACGCCGAGCATCCCGACCTCGTCGATCTCGGCGAAGTGGGCAGCCTCCCGCTTCAAGTCCATCCCGCTCTGGTCAAGACCGACCTGATCGTCACGGTCACCGCCGCCGAGACGGTCCTGAACGGTGGGCCCGCCGCGCTCCTCGCCGCCTCGGGCCCGGAGGCGCTGCGCGCCGCAGACGCCTATTCGCTCCTCGAGACGGCCGCTTCGCGCGGCTGGCGAACCGCGGTCGAGCTGGAGCAGGCTCTCGCTCGTCGCGTCCCCGTGATCGGGGTCTCGCTGACGCTCAACACACCGGTCCTGAGCGGCCTGCTCCAGGGTTACCCCTTCGACCCGGAGGCGGTGAGCCGGATCGCCCGTTCCCCGCTGACAGGCGTGTTCAGTCGGCTTCCGGGGATCGTGCGACACCGCTTCCTGCGCAACCTGCCGAGCGAGCTCTCGGCCTTTGCGGTCTATTCGGGGCCGCCGGCGGTCGCGCACGCAGAGGCGCTTCTGCGCGCCGTCGAATCGAAGGCCGCCCGGCTCGACGGACGGCTGGACGCAATCTTCGTCGGAGTCCCGCACACGACGCCCCACCTCCCGCGGGAGGCGCCGAACCCAGCGCTCGTCGCCTACCTCGCGCTCGGCCATGCCCTGCGACTGTGGCGCGACGGGTTTCCGCTCGTCGAGGGCGGCACGGTGATCCTGCTCAACCGCTTCACACGCCGCTTTCCGCATCCGACGCAGCAGCCGTACCGCGTCCTCTTCCAGGCGCTGTCCGTCGGAGCGCGCGAGCCCGAGGACATGGCCCAGGCGGAAGCCGCTTCGGTGACGGACACGCGGGCGATTGCGGCGTACCGCGACGGACGCGCGTGCCACCCGCTCCTCCCGTTCGCCGAGTGGGCCGCCTGCCAGCCGGCGCTCGGCCGGCTCGGCCACGTGCTCGTCGCGGGCTGCCGCGACTCGTTGGCAGCCCGACGCCTCGGGCTCGTGCCAACCCATGGGATCGGCGCGGCGATGGACATGGCCCGTGGCCGCGCCGGGGGCGAGCCCCGCATCGGCGTGCTGCTCTCGCCCCCGTATTTCCCGCTACGGGTGTCCGAAAGCGCCTAGTCCGGTGCCTGGCACCGGACATGGCGTTTCGGCCTAGTCCACGCCGAGGTAGGTCTTCTGGACCTGCTCGTTCTGGCGGAGCGCCTTGGCGTCGTCCGCGAGCACGATCGTGCCCGTCTCCATGACGTAGCCACGGTCGGCGGTGTCGAGCGCCGCCAGGGCGTTCTGCTCGACGAGCAGGATCGGCGTGCCCTGCTCGTTGATCTCCCGCACGATCTCGAAGATCTTCTCGACGAAGATCGGCGCCAGGCCCATCGAGGGCTCGTCGAGCAGGAGCAGCTTCGGCCTCGCCATCAGTGCGCGGCCGATCGCACACATCTGTTGCTCGCCTCCCGACAGCGTGCCCGCCCGCTGGTTCTTGCGTTCGGCGAGTCGCGGGAAGAGTGAGAAAACGCGATCCATGTCCTCGCGTTGCCCGGCCCGGTCCGAGCGCTGGAAGGCGCCCATCTGCAGGTTCTCGAGGACACTCATGCGCGGGAAGAGCCGGCGGCCTTCCGGTGACTGGCTGATGCCCATCTTCACCACCTTGTGCGGGGCCTCGTCCGTGATCTCAGTGCCCTGGAAGTGGATCGACCCCTCGCGCGGATGGTTCAAACCGTTGATCGAGCGCAGGGTCGTCGACTTTCCGGCGCCGTTCGATCCGATCAGGGTCACGACCTCGCCCTCGCGAACCTCGATCGAGATCCCCTTCAGCGCCTCGATCGCGCCGTAGTAGGTGTGCACGTCCTTCAGCTCGAGGATCAGCTTCCCCGGCTCGGAGCTCATGCCGCTCCCTCCACGGCCGCGCTGCCGAGGTACGCCTCGATCACCTTGGGGTCCTTCTGCACTTCCTGCGGACTGCCCTCGGCGATCTTCTCGCCGTAGTCGAGCACCGTCACTCGGTCGGAGACGCCCATCACGACGCGCATGTCGTGCTCGATGAGCAGGACGGTCAGCCCTTCCTCTGTACGGAGCCGGGCTACGAAGTCGGTGAAGGCCGCGGTCTCCTGCGGGTTCATCCCCGCCGTCGGCTCGTCCAGGAGGATCAGCTTCGGCTGGGTCGCAAGGGCGCGGGCGACCTCGAGGCGGCGCTGATCCCCGTAGGAGAGATTGCGCGCGAACTCGTTGGCCCGCCCCTTGAGGCCGGAGAACTCGAGCAGCTCCCGGGCCCGCTTGCTCGCCTCCCGCTCCTCCCGCTTGACCTTGGGGGTGTGGAGGACGCTCCCGAGGATCCCGCTCTTCAGCCGCGAGTGCATGCCGACAAGCGTGTTCTCGAGAGCGGTCATGTTGTGGAAGAGGCGGATGTTCTGAAACGTGCGCCCAATGCCGCGCTGGGTGATCGCGTGCGGCGGCTTCGCGGTGACGTCCTCGCCGCTCAGCACGATGCGCCCGGCCGTCGGCTTGTAGACGCCCGTCAACATGTTGAAGAACGTCGTCTTGCCCGCGCCGTTCGGGCCGATCAGGCTCACGATCGCCCGCTCCGGAATCTTGAAGTCGACGTCGTTGACTGCGAGGAGGCCCCCGAACTCCTTCCGCAAACCCTCGACTAACAGCAGGTCAGCCATTACTTCGTGATGAGCGGCTCGTCATGGACGCCTTCCTCGAATTCAGCCTTCCGCCTCGAACTGGGGATCAGACCCTCAGGCTTGAAGAGCATCACGAGCACGAGGATCACTCCGAAGATCCCGAACTGGTAGAGCGGCACGTCGATCGGCTCTTTGAAGACCTCTACCCACTCGGCGCTGCCCGTCGAGAACCGCTCGTTGATCCAGGCACCGATGTTGCCCAGGCCCTCCTGGTTGAGGTAGGCCAGGAACCCGCCGCCGACGATCACGCCCCAGATGTTGCCCATGCCTCCGAGGATGACCATGCACAGGATGAAGACGGAGATGTTGAAGTAGAAGTCCGCAGGGAACGTCCCGCTCTTGAAGCTCGCGTAATACGCGCCGGCGATGCCGCCGAAGAACGCTCCCGCCGCATACGCCCACGTCTTGGTTCGCATCAGCGGGACGCCCATCGCCGCGGCCGCGGTCTCGTCTTCCCGGATCGCGATCCACGCGCGGCCGAGCCTCGAGTCCCGGAGCCGCATCGAGCAGAAGGCCGTGAAGAGGACGAGGCCGAGCGCCGTCCAGAAGTAGAGCTCGAGGCTGTTGTCGAACAGCCAGAATGCGTTGTCGCCCGGCGCCAGGTAGGACTCGGGCAGGCCGAGGGCGTTCTCGAGCGTCGTGCCGAATCCCGGTGGATCGATCGGGTTGATCCCCTGCGGCCCGTTCGTGAGGTTGAACCCCGTGTTGAAGAGGTTGTCGCCGTTGAGCGCGATCTGGGGCATGATCTCGCCGAAGCCGAGGGTGACGATCGCCAGGTAGTCGCCGCGAAGTCGCAGCGTCGGCAGGCCGATCAGCACGCCGATGAATGCGGTGAAGATCGCCGCGACGATCAGGACGATCCAGATCGAGACGTGAATCCCGCTGGAGCTCTCGTTCACGCCCACCGCGCCGAAATGGAAGCTCCTGATGCTCTCCGAGAAGTGCGGCGATGCGAACCAGGCTGCCGTGTAGGCGCCCATCGCGTAGAAGGCGACGTAGCCGAGATCGAGCAGGCCCGCGTAGCCGACGACGATGTTCAGCCCGAGCGCCATCATGATGAAGATCAACATCGTGACCGCGGTGTCGACGCTCGGAAACGCGCCGAAGACCGGTATCTCGAACATGTTCGGCTGGTAGAAGGGATAGAGGACAGCGAGGACGATCACGGTCCCGGTCACCACGTACTTACCGAACGGGACTCGGTCCCACGCCGGGATGTAGAGGGCGAGGCCGATCAGGGCGAACATGACGAGTGACAGGGTCGCGCCGGAGAGCACGGTGATGACGAAGAAGCCGACGGCGGCGGCGATCAACCCCTTGGCGAGGCGCGGCCGGCTCTCGCGGACGAACGCCTCCCGATCGAACCTCAGGTTCGGGCGCCGCATGAGCTAAGCGCCTTCCGGTGTGCGCTCGCCGAGCAGGCCCTCGGGGCGGACGACGAGGATCACGATCAGGATCCCGAAGATGATCGACGTCGTCCAGTCGCTCCCGGGCGTTACCCAGCCGAGCCCGTTGTTGAAGGACTCGATCAGGCCGATGATGAGGGCGCCGAGCACCGCCCCGGGGAGGTTGCCGATCCCGCCAAGAACGGCGGCGGTGAACGCGATCAGCCCCACTCGGAAGCCGGTCGTGAAATGCACGTTGGTCGTGTAGAGGGCGAAGAGCAGGCCCGCCGCCCCCGCGAGGGCGCCCGCGATGAAGAAGGTGAAGGAGATCGTCTGATTGACGTTGATCCCCATCATCGCGGCCGCGTCGCGATCCTGGGCGGTCGCCCGCATCGCCTTCCCCGGCCGCGTCCGCTGCACGAGCCAGATCAGCGCGAGGAGGACCGGAACCGTGAAGGCGATGACGATGAACCTGTTCCACGTGTAGGCCACGCCGCCGATCGAGAAGATCTCGCCGCGGGGAAGAATCGAGTCGACCGAGGTGGGCCGGGACCCCTTCCAGACGAGGCCGATGTTCTGGAGGATGAACGACATCCCGATCGCGGTGATCAGCGGGGCCAGCCGCGGGGCATTGCGCAGGCGTTTGTAGGCGACCAACTCGATCGTCGTGTTGATCCCGGCGCAGAACGCCATCGTGATCAGCAGCATGGCGATGATCCCGCCCCAGAGCACGAAACCGCTCTCGCCCGCGAGCCCGAAGCTCGCCGTCATCGTGGCGACGAGCATCCCTCCGAGCATGAACACGTCGCCGTGCGCGAAGTTGATCAGCTCCAGGATTCCGTAGACGAGCGAGTAGCCGAGCGCGATCAGCCCGTACACCGCACCGTTCGTGACGCCGATCAGAAGGAGGTTGTAGAACTCGGACGGCGTCTTGACCAGATTGACGACCAGCCAGACGAGGATGAGCGCGACGAAGATCACGCCGATGATGGTCGTCGGGTTCGGGCGGTAGCCCGTTGGAACCCTGATGCGCGCCGCTTCAGTTGCCATCAGCTGTTAGACGGCGCTGGGGGAGGACATTCGCCCTCCCCCAGCTGGTCGTCTTGCCTTTGCTCGCTAGCCCTTCACGAAACTGAGCTCGGGCGTGATCGTCTTCACGAACGTCTCCTTCTGACCCTTGATCTGGTAGACGGAGACGATTCCGAGCGTGGTATCGCCGTTCTCGTCGATCTTGAAGTCACCGAGGACTCCGCCCGTGACGTCCCGGTTGAAGAGCCCCTCCGCGATTGATGCGCGAGTCCCGTCGGAGTCTTCGATCGCGGCGAGCAGGACCGAGGCGGCCTGCGCGGCGTAGGCGGTGTACGGGTTCGGCGCCTTGCCGTTCTCGGCCGTGAACTCGTCGACGAAGGTTTTTCCTTCACCCTTGAGCTGATCGGCCGGGATGCCCGGCTGCGTGATGTACATGCCCTCGGACGCCTCACCAGCTCCTTCGATGGTGGCCGAGATCGGCGTCCAGCCGTCCGGGCCCAGGATCTGCACGTCCGGACCGACGCCGGCCCGTAGGTCCTTGATCAGCTTGCCGCCGTTGTTGCACACGATGCCGCCAAGGAAGATCCCGTCCGCTCCAGAAGACTTGACCTTGCTGGCAATGGCGTCGTAGCTCGTGGCGTTCTTGTCCCACGCCACCGGGGCGCCGGGCACCGTCTCGATGCCGAGCTTCTTCGCGTAACGGACGAACAGGTTCGCGACACCGTTGCCGTAGGTCTCCTTGTCGGTGAGCACGTAGATCTTTTTCAGGCCCAGCGACTTGGCGAGCTCTGAGGCCGCAGCGCCCTGGAACTGGTCGTTCCAGACGACGCGTGCGTAGTTGCGCGTACCGGTCGGGTAGTAGTTGTCCGGCTCGCCGGCCTCCGTGCCCGGCCCGCCGATCGTGAGGCCCGGATACGTGTTCGCGGGGCTGACCATCGCCAGCGGCCCGTCCGGGGCCCGGTTCGCGACCGGGATCACGAGCTTTGCGCAGCCCGAGTTGAAGGTTCCCACCACACCGATGACGCTCTCGTTGTTCGCGTATGAACGAGCGTTCGACGAGCATTTCGCCGAGTCCCAGCTTCCGGCCTGCGCCGTCGAGTCGTCACAGGACTGGTACCCGATCGTGTAGTCGCCGGCCTTGAAATCCTGCTTCTTGAGGACGAACTCGATGGCGTCTGCCATCTCGGTCGTCAGCGAGCGGTTGGCGCCCTGAAGCGGGAGATCCGATGCGATCAGGAATTCGGGGTCGGTGTCGCCCTTCCTGATCGGTCCGCACGAGGCGGAGGGAAGCGCCGTCGCGCCGCCGCCGCCGTCGCCGTCGTCATCGCCACCGCACCCCGCAGCCGCAAAAGCGAGGACCCCGATGACTCCTACTAGCACTACAAAGAATCCCGATTTTCTCACCTGCACAATCCTCCTCCGTCACCAGTGGCCATGGTCGGCGGAATCGAGGCTTCCGCCTACGAGCCGACAAGTATCAGGTGAACCCGCCCTGCTTGCAACTCTTAGGGGTCCTCCGACGGGGACTCGCGTGTGTCTTGAAGGCGGCGGCTACGATGGGCCGCGCGCCGAAGTGGCGGAACTGGCAGACGCGCCGGACTCAAAATCCGGTGGGGGAAACCCCGTGTGGGTTCAAGTCCCACCTTCGGCACTCTCCGCGCTTGCAAGACTCCATTACATGGCGGAGCGCCTTGGAATCCTGACCGGCGGTGGGGATTGCCCCGGGCTGAACGCGGTGATTCGTGCGGTCGCACGCCGCTCGCTGGACCGCGGGTCCGAGGTGGTCGCCGTCCGCGAGGGCTGGCGAGGTCTCGTGGAAGGGAAGTTCGAGCCCCTCGGCCCCCGCGAGATCTCCGGGATCCTGCCGAGAGGTGGGACGATCATCGGGACCTCGCGGACGAACCCCTACAAGATCGAGGGCGGCGTTGACCGAGTCCGCGCCAATTTCGAGCAGCAGAGCCTCGACGCGCTGGTCGCGATCGGCGGCGAAGACACGCTCGGGGTCGCGACACGCCTGCACGCCGAGCACGACTTCCCCGTGGTCGGGGTGCCGAAGACGATCGACAACGACCTCTCGGCGACCGACTACACATTTGGCTTCGACACCGCCGTCTTCATCTGCACCGAGGCGATCGACCGTTTGCACACGACGGCCGAGAGCCACAACCGCGTGATGGTCGTCGAGGTCATGGGTCGCCACACGGGCTGGATCGCCGTCATGAGCGGGATCGCCGGAGGCGCTGACGTGATTCTCATCCCGGAGCAGCCGATCACCGTCGAGCGCGCATGCCAGGAGCTCGAACGGCGCCACGAGCGAGGCAAGGACTTCTCGATCGTCGTCGTCAGCGAGGGGTACGAGCTGACCTACGAGTCGGGAGAGCGGCGCCAGGTGGCGCAGGAGCTCGCCACGGACGAGTTCGGGCACGTGCGACTCGGAGGAGTCGGGCACGCGCTGGCGGCGGACATCGAGGAGCGGACGGGCTACGAGACGCGGGTCACCGTGCTCGGACACGTGCAGCGCGGCGGCAGCCCGACTCCGCGCGACCGGATCCTCGCCACCCGCTACGGCCTCAAGGCGGCGGATCTCGTCCACGAGCGCAAGTTCGGCCGCATGGCCGCCCTCCACGGCGACGCAATGGTCGACGTCTCGCTCGCCGAGGCGACGAAGGAGCTCAAGCTCGTGCCCGCCGAGTGGTACGAGACGGCCAAGGCCTTCTTCGGCTAGTTGACGAACAGCAGCGCGTCGGTCGGCGCGAAGTCGTCCGTCAGGAGCGGAACGTCGCGCGTCGGGACGAGGTTTGTGTGCCGATCGCGGATCGCCTTCGTCAGGTCGGCGGCCTTGGGCGAGCGGGCCCGGAGCTCGCGCCACCGATCGAGCAGGACGTCCTCACTCGGCGACGCCCCGTCGCCGGCGAGGACGATCAAATTCCGAAGCACGTCGTCCTCGGAGTCTTCCTGGTCGCGGACCGGGTGGACCTCCACCGTTGGGAACGCAGCGCGATACGTCTTGTACATCGCGCGGAAGAGCTGCGAGCCGTCGCCGGAGAGCTGGCCAATCAGATTGGCGGCGATCACTCCTCCGGGCACTAGCCGCGAGCGGGCGAGCTCGAGGAACTCGATCGTCGTCAGGTGGAACGGCAAGGAGTCCGAGAAGTACGCGTCGATCACGATCGCATCCCAGCGTTCGTCGTGTTGCTGGAGATAGCGCCGGCCGTCCTCGACCGCCACGCGCACGCGGGGGCTCCTCGGCAACTCGAAGTAGCGGTACGCCACGTCGCGCACGACCGGGTCGAGCTCGACGACCTGCTGGTCGACGCCGGGGAAGTCGCGCCACATCCGCTTCTGGAGCGACCCCCCTCCGAGCCCGATGAACAGGATCTTCCGCGTGCCGGAGTTGTAGGCGAGCGGGAGCTGGAGGTAGTCGGTGTACTGGTATCTCGTGCGAAACGGGTTGTCGAGGTACATGCCGCTCTGAAAGGAGCTGTCGAAACGCAGGTGCCTCGCTTCGCCGTCGTCCACCACGGACAGGCCGTGGTAACGGGTGTTCTTCGAGTACACGAGCTCGAAGCCCTCGCCCGCGGGGACCACTTCCTGACGCTCGCCGCGCTCACGGAAAAGTGGCGACCAGTTCTGGGCGGCCGCTCCGGTGAGTCGCCCGCCTTCGTCCGGCGCCAGGGAAACGGTCGCCGCGACCGAGGCGGCGACGAGCGCCGCGACCGCCGCCCCCGTGAACAGCATGCGCTCGCTGAGCGCGACGAGCCCGGCCGCGACGAAGAGACCCGTCGCCAGCAGCCCGAGCAACTGGTTCGTGCCCACCTCGGGGATCAGGAAGAAGGCCGTGGCAAAGGTGCCGGCGATGCTGCCCGCGGTGGAGATCGCGAACAGGCGTCCTGCTGTCTTCCCCAGGCTCGTCAGCGACCGCGCGCGTAGCCGGACGGCGATCGGCGTCGCCGTGGCCAGGATCACGCTCGGCAAGCCGAAGAGGATCACGGCCGCAACGAGCGGGTTCCAGCGCGGGCCGAGATCCCACTCGACGACGGCCTCGAGCACGCGGTCGTCCACGACCGGGATGAGGAGCGTCAGGCCGCCGCCAAGCGCCAGGACGCCGAGCAGCAGCTGCGGCGCGGGATAGCGGTCCGCGAGCACGCCTCCGACCCAGTACCCGATCGACAGCCCCGCGAGGACGACGCCGATCAAGGCACCCCAGACGAAGATCGAGTTGCCGAAGAAGGGCGCCAGTACGCGGCTGGCGACGAGCTCGAGCCCGAGCAGCACCGCACCGGACAGGAACACGGCCGCGCTGATCCCGATCGCCGAGCTCTCCGGCCGGAAGCGAGCCACTACGCCGAGACCTCGACGAGCGGGAAGGAGCGGTGGCTCCTCGGGGGTACGAGGAAGTTCTGGCGATGCGTCGTCCGCAGCACCGAGTTGAAGCCCTGCCCGCGGGCTCTGGGCTCGAGCGCGATCTTGGTGCCGTCGGGCAGCACGCCGTCCATCGCGAGCCGGTTGCGGTGAAAGTCGTCGCTGGACGGGTTGAAGACCACGAAGTGCAAGCCGGGGGCAGGCCCTACAGCCATCCCGTCGCGCCGGGGACGGGAGCTCCAGAAGAACGGGTTGTCGAGCGTGTTGAAGTCGGCGCGCTGCGGGACGGCGGTGCCTGTGCGGTAGAGCGTCCCGTCTGCGCCCATGACGTCCGCCTGCAGGCGGGAGGTGGACTGCATCGACGAGCTGTGTCCAATTGCGCCGAAGCGCCCGAAGTCGCTCGCTACGTCACCCGCCGAGGCAGCCTTCTCGGGCGGCTGCGGAACCGTCTTCGTCCCCGGCTCGACGGCCAGACGCGGCCGGAACGTGGTGTCCACCCGCTCGGCGAAGTCGAAGTTCAGATACCAGGCCTCGAGATTCTCGAAGATGTGCGAGAGGTGCATGTGCGTGCCGCCCTGGAAGTACGACCCGGGGCCGAGATCGACGAGGCCGAGCGTCTCGAAGTTGACGATGCGCGGCGGTCCGAGCGCGTGCCTCTGGGTGGACGTGAAGCCGAGGAAGAGCTCGGACCCGTCCGGGATCAGATCGGCCCCCGGCACGCCGGCGGCGGTGGCCAGCTGCTTCGGCAGGCCCGGGCCGCCGTCGAAGCCGCCGCCTGCGAACCCCTTGCGGATGCTCGTCATCTCGAGCACGCCGTCCATCGCGTCGAAGATCGTCGTCGCGCCCTCCTGAATGTGATCGAGGTTGTCGCTCCGCAGCAGGAAGGCGACGTCGTTCTCCTCGAGCACGACATCGTCGGGATCACTCGGGAAGCGAATCGAGTCCAGCAGTGCACGGCGGGGACGGCCGGAGGCGGAGGCGCGACGATCGACCGGCAGGTGGCGCTCTGCGGCGCCCGCGACGTGCTGACGGAAGTACGGAAGCCCCCAGGCCACGGTGACCGCCAGCCCGTCGGGTGTCCCGGGATGCTTGTCTTCGAGGTGCCGGAGGACGCGCTCGAGTGCGGCCTGCTCCTGCAACCCCGGCTTCGAGCTGACCGTCGCCGTCACGATCTCGTGGTGCAGCGTCGGCACGACGATCTCGACCCCGTTGTCGTCGACGATCCGCAGGCCGTCGAGCAGGTGCTGCTCCGGGGCACGACCCTCGCCGAAATGGCGGGTCGGCGCTGCGGTCAGTTGATCGACTAGCTCGTAGACCCCGACAGCTCCAAGCGCTGCCGCCGCTGTGCCCCCGAACAGCAGCTCGCGCCGCGTCAGGCGCACGGTCAGGCCGTCGGCCCGACCAGAACGAGGCCGCGCATCATGCGGTCGAGGTTGGCGACCACCTGGCGGTATGGAGTCGGCTTCGCGACGTGCTGGCTGACCGTGTAGATCGACCCGCGCTCCCGCCAGAGGTACAGGACATGCCACTGATCGACACCCTGGTTGACGGTGTACGGAGTGACCCTGAAGCGCCCTACTCGGTGCGGGGGCTGCGCGTCGCTGAAGCACGGGATGTCGCGGTGGCGCACCTTCCCTGCAACCACCTGGGTGTCCTCACAGCGTGGGATCGCAGTGCGGCCCGGATAGGCACGGAAGTTGACGTGGACGTCCTGCGACGGCGGCTCGTGCCACAGGAAGCTGGCAAGCCAGCTGCGATCGGGCTTGACCGACACGCCGTTCTTCGTCGGCCCCTTCATGTCCCCGTCGAGCGGGCTCGGCATCCAGGTCGGGCAATAGACGGCGGCCTGTACGCGGTTGGCGAGCTGCTGCCATCCCGGCCTCCAGGCGGCAGGGCATACGCGGGGAGTCGGTGCGGCCTTCACGGCCGGCGTCGCATCGTCGTCCGCGCAGGCGGTCAGGCCCGCCGGAACGGTCAGCGCAAGCGCTGCGAGCACGACGATTCTCCGCCAAATCACGAGGTCTTTATAGCCGGAAAACCTCAACCCAGGGCCCACCGAGCCGCCCATCGGGGCGCACCTGGAACACGCGATCTCCCTCACGCCGGGCCTCCTGGATGAAGTCCGTCTCGCGGGGATAGTGGCCGCGCGCGGCAAGCACACGATCCTCGACCGCGCCCGTCAGGACGAGAAAGCGGACGCCTTCGGCGCGCAGCCGGTCGACGTCCCGATTCGGATCGAAGGGCTCGCCCGGCCGCGGCAGGAGGAGGTGGATGACGCGATACCCGGCCAGATCGGGAGTCGAGGGGTCGACCGCGATTCGTGCGCTCTCCGGCACGTTCTCGACGATCCAGCGGTGCGCGGCGATGCGAGCGTCGGTCTTCGTCAGGTCGCGCGTCTCCCGGACCGACCACGTCAGCGGCACAGCGAGCAGGAGCAGCGTTACCGGCGCGATGGAACGCAGACGGGCAGCGAGCGCGCCGAGAGCCGGAATGAGCGGGAGCACGTAGCGGTCGAAATGCGCGTCGATGGTCATGAGCTGCGCGAAGTACACGAGACAGAACACCGCGAGCACGAGATCCGCGCGCGTGCGATGGACGAGCGCCAGGACCAGCCCGATCGCAGCGACCACGAGCACCGGCCCGAGCGCGTCCCAGAGAAGCTCGACGAATGCGATCGGCGCCGCCGCGTCGTTCTCGAAGCCGAGCCAGCCCTCGCGGGCCGCACGCTGCACGCGGGCCGCGTCGCTCACCGCGTCTCCGAACCTGAGGATCACGTACGGGCTCGTAACGGCGAAGGCGACGAATGCAAGTGCACCGGCGATCGCGAGCCGACGCCATCTCCCCCACGCGGCGGCGACCAGTGGAGCGAGGAGGATCAAGCCCGGATACTTGGCGCTCGCCGCGAGCCCAACCGCGATCCCGGCCAGCTCGATGCGGCCAACGACCATCAACGCGAGCGCGACGGTGACGCCGAGGGTCAGGGGCACATCGGTGACGGCCATGCGCGAGTAGGCGACGTGCGTGGTCGCGACCGCCGTCGCGGCGGCAGCGACGAAGCCGGCCAGCGTGCCGTAGGCCTTCCAACCAAGCCACCAGGCGGCCGCGATCCCAGCCGCTCCGATCACAACCATCACGACCCGGGCCGTGAGGTACGACGGCTCGTCGTGCCAGGCCTGGAACGGGGCGAGGACATACATGACGAGCGTCGGGTAGTCGAACCAACCCGGATCGGCCCCGGCGCCGTGCGTCATCGCCCAGGCGCGCGGGACGATGTTCCGCTCGTCGGGGTTCAGCAGCGGGAACGGCAGGCCGTAGCGGACGCCCACCAGGCGCAGCGCAGAAGCACCGACGAGCAGGGCGACGAGCGCGAGCCACGGGCCGCCCCACCGGCTCTCGCCGAAGTCAGACCTCCGGAGGCGCCGCACTGACAAGCCCCGCGATGTCGCGGGTGCCGACGATCACGGCGTCCACCCCGGCGCGTTCGAGCTCGGCGACCTCGTCGCGAGTCGTCACGCGGAGGTCCGCGATCGCAAGCTTTCCGGCCGGCACGTCCTCGAGCAGATCGAGCACCCGCTCGAGAGCTTCCTCGCCCTCGCGGTCGTTGCCCGGCGAGAGGAGAAAGATCTCCGGATCGAGCCGCTCGAGCGCGGTCTCGAGCTCGTCCGCCTCCGTGACGTTGACGACGCACTCGAGGCCTCGTTCGCCGAGCTCGGCGTAGCGACGCTCCATCTCACCGTCTTCGTCCGCGTCGAGCTCTGCAGCATCGATGACGCACCCGTCCGCTTGACCGACAGCAGCTCCTCCCGGTGCCTGCCAGATGATCGGCAACCCGGTTGCGTCGCGGACGCCCACCACCTCAGCGGTCACGAGGAGGCTCTCTGCCCCGTCCGCCTCGGCGGCGCGGGCGGAGTCGAGGTCATCGATGGGAGCGATCAGCGAGATCCCGTCGCCCTCGGAGATCGCCTGGCTCAGGCGGCGGTGACTCGTCATCAGCTCGACCATGCTAACCGTGAGCAGGCCGGAAAACGACGGAGGCTCAAACCCCGATCGGGTGCCAGACCGTCTTGAGCTCGAGGAACGAGGCGATCTCCCACGGGCTCTCCGCGTCGGGACGGCCGCGCACGACCCGCTTGACATTGTCGGCGGCGAGGCGCTCGAGCTCCTCGCTCTGGCCGTCGGCTCCTCCGATGTCGAGCGCGTTCACGTCCATGTGACCGGCGAGTACCGGCGCCAGCTCGTCGCGATTGCCGGTGAGCACGTTGACCACGCCTCCGGGGACGTCGGAGGTCGCCAGCACCTCGGCCAGCTCGACAGCCGCCAGCGGCGAGGTTTCCGAGGCCAGGACGACAGTCGCGTTGCCGCCGACGAGGGCCGGGGCGACCCGGGAGACGAACCCGGCAAGCGGAGGCTCGTCAGGAGCGACGACGCCCACGACTCCGGTCGGCTCGGGAATCGTGAAGTTGAAGTAGGGGCCGGCGACAGGGTTCGACGAGCCGAGGATCTGGCCCAGCTTGTCGGCCCAGCCCGCGTACCAAACGAAGCGATCGATGGCGCGCTCGACCTCCTTCGCACCCGAGCAGAGCTCGGCGAACTCGGAGCGCCGCGCCTCCATCATCTCCGCGATGCGATACAGCACCTGCCCGCGGTTGTAGGCCGTCATGCCGGCCCACTTGGGGAAGGCGCCGCGTGCTGCGCGGACAGCGTCGCGCACGTCCTTCCGCGAAGCGCGGGCCACGTTCGCGCCCTGGGCCTCGTAGGTGCGCCCCGACTCGGAGCGCGGGAACTCACCGCCGACGTAGAGCTTGTACGTCTTCTTGACCGGGAGCCGGCTCATTCGAAGTCCAGGTAGGGCTCGAGCCCGTGTCGCCCACCCTCGCGGCCGAAGCCGGACTCCTTGTACCCGCCGAACGGCGACGCGGGGTCGAAACGGTTGTACGTGTTCGCCCAGATCACACCGGCCCGGAGCTTCTGCGCCATGGCGAGAATTCGCGATCCTTTCTCGGTCCACACCCCGGCGGAGAGGCCGTAGGGCGTGTTGTTCGCCTTTTCGACCGCCTCGTCGGGGGTGCGGAAGGTGAGCACCGAGAGAACCGGGCCGAAGATCTCCTCCTGCGCGATGCGGTAGCTCTGCGCGACGTTGGTGAAGACCGTCGGCACGAACCAGTAGCCCTTCTCGGGCAGGCGACAGGGCGGCTGGTAGATCTCGGCCCCTTCCTCTTCCCCTGCGGCGACGAGCTCGGCGATCTTGTCCAGCTGCTGGCGCGAGTTGATCGCGCCGACATCCGTGTTCTTGTCGAGCGGGTCGCCGACCCGCAGGGTGACGAGCCGCCGCTTCAGCTTCTCGACCACAGGCTCGTAGATCGATTCCTGGACGAGCAGGCGCGAACCCGCGCAGCAGACGTGACCCTGGTTGAAGTAGATGCCGTTGACGATGCCCTCGACGGCCTGGTCGAGAGCCGCGTCGTCGAAGATGATGTTGGCCGCCTTCCCGCCGAGCTCGAGGGTGAGGTGCTTGTCCGTGCCCGCCAGCTCGCGCTGGATCGCCTTGCCGACATCGGTCGAGCCGGTGAACGCGATCTTGTCCACACCGGGGTGCTTGACGATCTCGGCCCCGGCGCGGCCGTCGCCGGTGACGATGTTGACGACACCGGGCGGGAGCTCGGCCTGCCGGAGGACGTCGCAGAAGTGGAGCGCGGACAGCGGGGTCGTCTCCGCCGGCTTGAGGACGACCGTGTTCCCTGCTGCGAGCGCGGGGGCGATCTTCCACGCCAGCATGAGTAGCGGGAAGTTCCACGGGATGATCTGGCCGGCGACGCCGAGAGGCCGCGGCTTGCGATTCGGGAACGCGTATTCCAGCTTGTCCGCCCAGCCTGCGTAATAGAAGAAGTGGGCCGCCGCGAGCGGCAGGTCGACGTCACGGGACTCGCGGATCGGCTTGCCGCCGTTCAGCGATTCGAGGACGGCGAACTCGCGCGAGCGCTCCTGCAGGATGCGGGCGATCCTGAAGAGGTACTTGGCGCGCTCCGTCGGCGAGATCGTCGACCAGCCGTTCTCGAAAGCGTCGCGGGCCGCCTTGACGGCGACGTCGATCTCCTCGGGAGTCGCCTGCCCGACCTGGGCGAGCGGCTCCTCGGTCGACGGGTCGATCGTCTCGTACGTCTCCTTCGGCTCCATCCAGTCGCCTCCGACGAAGAGCCCATAGCGGTCTCTGAGCTGCACGAGGTCGCGCGCCTCCGGAGCCGGCGCGTACTCCCAGGAGGACGGAACCGGCGCGCGATCCTGTTTGCGCTCGAGGTCGGTCACGGCTCTCGGCGGCGGGGCGCCCTGTTCCCACCGCCCACCCCCCACCCAAAGGGTGGGGTCGAGGGTAGCCCCGCAAATCTCGGGCGATGGTGTCGGATGTGTGCCGAATCAGTCAACGGTGAAGTAGTCGGGGCTCTGGTAGCGGCCCGTTTTCTGCTTGCGGATCTGCATCAGCACGTCGTTCAGCAGCGTCGAGGCGCCGAGACGATAGAGGTCCGGTGTCAGCCATTCCGTTCCCAGCGTCTCGTGCAGCTGGACGAGGTACTGGACGGCCTGCTTGGCCTGGCGGATGCCGCCTGCCGCTTTCATCCCCACGCGCCGACCCGTCTCCTCGTGGACGTCGCGGATGGCCTCGAGCATGCACAGGGTCACCGGGAGCGTCGCCGACGACGGGAGCTTCCCGGTCGACGTCTTGATGAAGTCGGCCCCAGCTGCCATCGCGAGCAGGCTGGCGCGTCGAACGTTGTCGTAGGTGCCGAGCTCGCCCGTCTCGAGGATGACCTTCAGATGCGTCTCGCCGATCGCTTCCTTCACCTGGACGATCTCGTCGTACACCTTGGCGTAGCGGCCCGAGAGGAACGCTCCTCGGTCGATGACCATGTCGATCTCGTCCGCGCCGAGCTCGACCGCGTCTCGCGACTCGCCCACCTTGATGTGCGTGGGGCTCTGCCCCGACGGAAATGCCGTCGCCACCGACGCAACCTTGACGCTCGTGCCCCGCGTCCGCTCGACGGCGGTCGGGACGAGCGACGGGTAGACGCAGATCGCCGCCACCGAGGGCACGGTCAGGTCCGCCGGGTCCGGACGGATCGCCTTCGACGCGAGCGCGGAGACCTTGCCGGGCGTGTCGGCACCCTCGAGCGTCGTCAGGTCCATCACTCGCACCGCGAGGTCGAGGGCGAACATCTTCGACTCGCGCTTGATCGACCGCTTGGCGAGGCCGGCCGCACGCTCCTCCAGCGCGACGGCATCCACCGAACCGACGCGCGGCAGGCGCGGCTCGAGCGGAAGCTCGAATCCGGCCGGGAGCGCGGGCGCCTTGGCCATGCGAGGAGTGTAGCCCTGGCGTAGTTTCTCCCCGAAACGACTCCGGAGGTGTGCCGTGCAAGAGGTCGACCTCAACTGGATCGCGATCTTCGTCGCCGCGATCGTGCCGATGGTGCTAGGCGCGCTCTGGTACTCGAACGCCCTGTTTGCCCGCCCGTGGATGCGCGCCGTCGATCGAACGGAGGACGAGCTGAAGGGCGCGGGGAAGGGCTATGTCCTCTCGGCGATCGGGGCGGTCCTGATGTCGTACGCGCTGGCCCGCATCGTCCGCTGGGCCGAGGTGGACGACCTCTGGAACGGCGCGCTCGTCGGCCTATTCGTCTGGGTGGGGTTCGTCGCAACTGTGCTGGCGGTGACCACCTACTTCGGCGGTCGGCCGCGCGCACTCTGGTTCATCAACGCGGGCTATCAGCTCGTCGCGCTCGTGATCGTCGGAGCGATTCACGGCGTCTGGGAGTGACGGGCTAGATACCGAGTCGCTCCAGGAGCTGCTCGTCGCGGCGCCATTTCGGCCGCACCTTGACCTGGAGGTCGAGAAACACCGGGTGGCCCAGGAGCTGCTCGATTTCGGGGCGCGCTCGGACGCCGATCTCCTTCACGATCGCGCCCCGACGCCCCACGACGATCTGTTTCTGCGACTCGGTCTCCACATAGATGTGCACCCGCACGACCTTTTCGCCCAGCTCCTCGACGTCGACCGAGATCGCGTGCGGCAACTCCTCGCGCGTCAGCTGAAGCGCCTTCTCGCGCACGAGCTCGGCCACCTGCGCCTCGACGGTCAGATCCGTTCGCTGATCCGGTGCGAAGTACGCCGGGCCCTCCGGCAGCAGACCGACCAGCTCCTCGCGTAGCTCGCCGATGCCGTCTCCGGTCTTGGCGCTGACCGGGTGCAACGCGTGAAAATCGCCCAGCCGGGCCGCCGCTTGCATCTGCGAAGCGATGTGGCCCGGGACGATGTTGTCGACTTTGTTCAGGGCGATCACGACCGGCACGCCGAGGCCGAACACCTTGCGGGCGATGAAACGGTCGCCTCCGCCGATGCGCTCCCGGGCCGAGACGACGAAGAGCACGGCGTCCACGTCCTCGAACGCGTGATCGACGGTTCGTTGCATGCGCTCGGTCAGGGCGTCGAGCGGACGCTGGAACCCCGGCAGGTCGACGAGCACGAGCTGCCAGTCCGGTCCGTGCGCAACGCCTGCGGTTCGCCGCCGCGTCGTCTGCGGCTTGTCTGACGTGATCGCCACCTTGCCACCGGAAAGCGCATTGACGAGCGTCGACTTCCCGACGTTTGGCCGTCCCGCGACCGCGACGAACCCGGATTTCACAGCTCGAAGGTCTCGGGCAATAGCTCGGCAGGTGTGCGCGTCACGACCTCGCCGTCGGCCCCGCGGAACGTGACCCGGTCGAGCCGGAACTCGTAGATCCACTGCCGGCAGCCTCCGCACGGCGACGCCGTGACCGCGATCTCTTCGAGGTCGCCCGGCCGACAGCCCTCGACCACCGCCCGGGCCAGCGCGGCCCGCTCGGCGCAGATCCCCAATGGGTACGAAGCGTTCTCGACGTTCACGCCCTCGAACACCCGGCCGTCCCTGGCCCGAACGGCGGCGCCGACCAGGAACTCCGAGTACGGCGCGTACGCCCGCTGGGCGACGGCGACAGCTTGCTCGTAGAGGTCGGAGCTCATGCGAACACCTGAAAGATGACAAGCACGGCAAGCGCACCGAGCACTCCGCCGTAGACAACCTCGAGCAGCGAGTGGACGCCCGACTCGACCCGGGTCTGTGCGACGAGCAGCGCCATCAGGAACGCGAGCGAGGAGATCAAGAACCAGTGCGTCGAGTCGCCGACGACGTTCGTGATCGCCATCCAGCCCCCGAAGGCGATGGCGGCGTGCCCTGACGGCAGCCCACCGCGCAGCGGCGTGCCACGGCCCGTATAAGCCTTGATCGAGATGACGACGATGATCGTCAGCACGAGCGCGATGAGCGTGAGCTCGGCCGGGGCATCGCGCAACCGGTCGATGAGTCGCGAGCTGCGATCGACGATCTGATCGGAGAAGACGAGGTACCCGATCGCCACCGCGTTGACGGTCGCGATCAGCACGGCGCCGGCGGCTATGTCCTTCGCGAGCTTCGCCAGCGGGTCGAAGGACGTCGTCGCGACATCGATTCCGGCTTCGAGCGCCGAGTTGATCATCTCGGCGATGAGCACGAAGGAGATCGCAAGCAGGAGGGCGATCAGCTCGATCTTGTCGACGCCGGTCCAGAGCGCTGCAACCAGCACCCCGGTCGCAATCGCGAAGTGGATGCGCATGTTCCGCTGCGTGCGGAGGACGTGGATGATCCCTTCGAAGGCGAAGTTGAAGCTCTCGTGGATCGACGGCGCTCGGCGGTGACCGTTCATCCGCGCAGCGCGACCTCCCGCGCCTCCATCTCGTCGCCGTGGTCGTACCCGAGGAGGTGCAGCAGGCCGTGGACGAGCGGCTCCCGCCAGGCATCCCCGACGACTTGCGGACAGAGGACAGCGTCGCCGAGCTGTCGTGGCACGCCCGCCTGCAGCTCCGCGCGGCCGTCGATCGGAAACGAGAGAACGTCCGTCACCTCGTCCACGCCGAGGTGCTCACGCTTGAGCGCCTGCATCTCCTCCGGCCCGACGAACAGGAGCCCGAGCTCGCCGTCCTCGATCCCCTCGGCGGCGAGGACGCTCCGTGCCAACTCGACCGCGGCGTCCTCCTCGACGTCCGCCCCGCTCCGGTTGGCGAGCTCGATCGTGACCATGGGGACTACTTCCGGCGCTGGGTGCCCGTCTCCTCCGCGTGCAGGCGGTAGGCCTCGACGATGCGCTGCACGAGCTTGTGCCGGACGACGTCTTCGTGCCCGAACTGGATGAACGCGACTCCGTCCAGCGGCCCCAGGATGTGCTGCACCTGGATGAGGCCGGAAGCCTGCTCACGGGGGAGGTCGATCTGGGTCACGTCGCCGGTGACGACCATCTTCGAGCCGAAGCCAAGCCGCGTCAGGAACATCTGCATCTGCTCGGGGCTCGTGTTCTGCGCCTCGTCGAGGATGACGAAGGAGTCGTTGAGCGTCCGACCACGCATGAACGCGAGCGGAGCGACCTCGACGATGCCCTTCTCCATGTAGCTCGCGAGGCGGTCGGCGTCCAGCATGTCGTAGAGAGCGTCGAAGAGCGGCCGCAGGTAGGGGTCGACCTTCTCCAGCAGCGTGCCCGGAAGGAAGCCGAGTCGCTCGCCGGCCTCGACGGCAGGGCGCGTGAGGATGATGCGGCCGACCTGCTTGTCCGCAAGGGCTGCGACCGCGAGCGCCATGGCCAGGTACGTCTTGCCGGTTCCGGCCGGGCCGATCGCGAACGTGACGGTGCAGTCACGGATCGCGTCGACGTAACGCTTCTGGTTGACGGTCTTCGGAGCGATCTTCTTGCCACGATGGCGCCAGACGACGTCTTCGAAGACCTGTCGCACGTCCTCGACCTGGTCGAGCGCACCGAGCACGGCGTCCACGGTGGAGGGCCCGATCTCGTGACCGCCCTCGACCAGCTCGACGAGCTCGTCCACCACGGCCCGCGCCTCGACGACGCTCTGCTCGTCGCCTTCGAGCGTGAGCTGGTTGCCGCGTAGGCGAATCGTGCAACGAAGCCGGTCGCGCAGGCTTTCGAGCACGCCGTCGCCCACCGTCGCGAGCTCGGCGGCGACATCGTTGGAGACCGAAAGCGTGTCCTGCACGAGTCAAAGTCTAGGCAGGGCGTACGATCGGGCCGTGGAGCGGGATGAACTCGAAGGCGTAATCGCGGCTGTCGTGGACGAAGCGCGCTCGTACCTGGCCGGGATCGACGAAGATCCGGTGCTCAAGGATGCCGGTGCTGCTTCGGTCCTCGGAGGCGCGCTGCCCGACGAAGGCTCCGGAGCCGTCGCCGCCCTCGCCGAGCTGCTCTCAGCCTCACCGGCGGCAACGCGCTCTCCTGGACCGCGTTTCTTCCACTTCGTGACCGGCGGCGTGACGCCTGCGGCCTTCGGCGCCGATTGGCTCACGACGCTGCTCGATCAGAACTCGTTCAGCTGGGTCTCGTCGCCGTTCGGAGCGAGGCTCGAGGCCGTCGCCGTGGACTGGCTGAAGGAGCTCTTCGAGCTGCCTGCTGAGTGGGGCGGCGTGCTGACGACGGGCGCGACGATGGCCAATTTCACGGGCCTGGGCGTTGCGCGCCGCTGGTGGGCCGAGCAGCATGGGATCGACGTCGACGCCGCCGGCTTCTCGGGCCTGCCGCAGGCCCCTGTCTTTTCGAGCGGCTACATCCACTCGAGCGCGATCAAGGCGCTCGGCATGCTCGGCCTCGGACGCGAGACCGTTCGCACCTTCGCCCGCGACGAGGTCGGGCGGCTGGATCGGGACGGGCTCGAAGAGGCGCTGCAAGGCCTCGGCGGCGCTCCCGCGATCCTGATCGGAAACGCCGGTGACGTGAATGCCGGCGACTTCGACCCCATTGACGAGCTGGCCGACCTCGCCGAGCGCTACGGCGCCTGGCTGCACGTCGACGGCGCGTTCGGGCTCTTCGCCCGCCTGACGCCGCGCACTGCTGGGCTTGCCGCCGGCGTCGAGCGCGCCCACTCGGTGATCGCCGACGGCCACAAGTGGCTGAACGTGCCTTACGACTGCGGGTTCGCCTTCGTGCGCGACGGCCCCGAGCTCGAGCGGACGTTTGGCATGGCCGCGGCCTACCTCCCGTCCGATGACAAGCCGAACTTCGGGTACCGGGGCCCCGAGGCCTCGAGGCGCGTGCGGGCGCTCGCCGTCTGGGCGACGCTGCGGGCCTACGGCCGCTCCGGCTACCGCGAGATGGTCGAGCGGCACCTCGACCTGGCGCAGCGGCTGGCCGCCCGGGTCGACGAGGCTCCCGACCTCGAGCTGCTCGCGCCTGCTCAGCTGAACATCGTCTGTTTTCGCTTCCATCCACCCGGCGCGGACGAGAGCGAACTGAACGACCTGAACGCACGACTCGGCGAGGCTGTGCTCGCCGACGGCCGCGTCTACGCGGGCACGACGGTCTACGGAGGGCGCACCGCACTGCGACCGGCGATCGCCAACTGGCGCACACGCGAGGGCGACGTCGACCTACTCGTGGACGTCGTCCGAGAGCTCGGGCGACTCCTCGGGCGCCAGCCTTAGGCCAGCTTCTCGCGCACGAGCTGGCTGACCTGGCTGCCATCGGCGCGGCCGGCCACCTGCGGCATCACGTCGGCCATCACGCGGCCGAGATCTCGCATGCTCGTCGCGCCGCACTCGGCCAGAACGTCGTCGATGATCGACTCGAGCTCCTCCTCGGAAAGCTGCTCGGGCATGAACTCCTCGATCACCGCGAGCTCGCGATCCTCCTGTTCGGCCCTCTCCTCGGCGCCACCGACCCGGAAAGCCTCCGCAGCCTCCGCGCGCCGCTTGCGCTCACGCTGCAGGACCTGCAGCTCCTCCTGATCTTGCAGCTCCCGCTGCAGCTCCTTCTGTGCCGACTGCAGGCTCGAGAGGATCAGGCGCAGGGTGTCGCGGCGCTCGGCGTCGCGTTCACGCATCGCCTTGGTCAGCTCTTCCTGGATCTGGGCGATCAGGCTCATCCGGGAAAGCCTCCCATGCGGCCGCCCAGGACGTGCCAGTGAAGGTGGAAGATCGTCTGCCCCCCGCCCTCCCCGACGTTGACGACGACCCGATAGTCCTCCAGGCCCTGCTCGCGCGCAGTCTCGGCGATGAACTCGAGCATGCGCTTCGACTCATCCGCCGAGAACTCGGATATCTCGCGGAACGTGGGCACGTGCTTCTCGGGGATCACGAGCAGATGCGTCTCCGCCTTCGGATTGATGTCCCTGACCGCGACGAAGCCGTCCGCCTTGCGCACGTGGTCACCCTCGGCGACGAGCCGGCAGAACAGGCAGTCAGACGACACCGACGATGCCCTCCTTCGTGACCTTCGTCGCTCGAGCCCGGACGAGCTGCCCGACCGGCGCCGCGCCCTCGAGGAACCACGGCGAGTAGTCATCGCCGTAGCCTCGGCCCGGGCGATCGACGAGAACCGCGTCCTCCGTTCCGAGCTTCGTGCGCCAGCGACGCTCGCAGGCAGCTTGCGACGCTGCGCGAAGCCGGGCGCTGCGGTCCTTCTTGACCGGCGGCGGAACCGGGTCGTCGGCCGCAGTCTTCGTCCCGGGCCGCGGCGAGTACGGAAAGACGTGCACCTTGGTGATGCCGGCGTCCTCGACGAGCCGAAGCGTGTTCGCGAACGCGGGCTCGTCCTCGGCCGGGAACCCGACGATGACGTCGGTCGTCAGGTTGAAGTCGGCCAGCGGCTCGAGCCGGCGCAGGTAGGTCTGTGCGGAGTAGCGGCGGCCCATCGCGCGCAGCACGCCGTCGTCGCCCGACTGCAGCGGCACGTGCAGGTGGCGGGACACGAGCGGAGTCTCACGGAGGGTGCGCACCAGCTCGGCGTCGACGTGGTTGATCTCGATCGACGACAGGCGCAGGCGCTCCAGGCCGGGGGTTCGAGCTGCGTCGCGCACGAGCCGTCCGAGGGTATAGCCGGCCTCGCGGTCGCGGTAGCAGCCGAGATTGATGCCGGTGAGCACGACCTCGCGGTGGCCGTGCTCGACGCGGCGGCGAATCTCTGCCAGGACGGCGGCTGCTCGGCGACTCCGCGACGACGCCCCGCACGAGCGGGATCACGCAGAAGTTGCACGAGAAGCTGCAGCCGTCCTGCACCTTGACGAATGCGCGCACTCGATCGAGCCGCGCATCGGACTGGACGCACCCGATCGCCCCGACGTCACCGGCGATGAAGCCGGGCGTTTGCTCGCTCGGCCTGGCGACGACCGTGACGTTCTCCGGCAGCCCCTGGAAGGCGTCGCCGGCGAGGTTGGCGGCGCAGCCGGTCACGTACACACGCCCGTGCGTGCGTGCAGCGCGCGACGCCGCTTGACGCGACTTGCTCACGGCCTCGTTGGTCACGCAGCACGTGTTCACGACAGCAATATCGCCCGGTGCGGCGGACTCGGAGTGCCCGTCGAGCAGGAGTCGCTCGCGGATCTCGTGCGCATCGGTGTGCGAGACCTTGCAGCCCAGGAACCGGACGGAGAACGTCGCCATGGGAGCGCAAAATCTACTCGCGCGCGAAGAGGTCGGCTGCGAAACGCTCTCCCGTACGTCGCTCGAGGCGGCGAAAGCGCGGCAGGCGCGGCTCGTCGGCCACGAGGTAACCCGAGGTGATCAGGTGCTTCGTCTCGATGCGCGCGCCGAGCGCTTCCACGGCAGCGAGCGTGACGTTGGCGGCTGCGACATCCGATTCCGGGAGTGAATCGCTCGTCGCATCAGCGCGCTCGACGGTCAGGTCGACACCGTTTGCCTTTGCGTTGCGCCGCGTCGCGTCGACAGCTGATTCGTCGACGTCGAGCGCGACGACCGGCGTGAATCCCAGGCTCGCAGCCGCGATCGCGAGAACGCCCGAGCCGCAGCCGACGTCGAGGAAGCTGCCCCGGTCGACCTCGAGCAGCAGTTCGAGGCAAAGCCGAGTGGTCTCGTGCGCCCCGGTGCCAAACGCGCGCCCGGGGTCGATCACGACGGGCGTCGATCCCGGGTGAGGCTCCTGCCAGGGCGGTCCAATCCAGAGCGGGCCGACGAGCACGGGGACGTGGAAGCGCCGCCACTCGTCCTCCCACCCCGGGGGCACCGGATCGACCTCGATCTGATCGAAGCGAGCGCGCAGGTCGGCGAGCCCTGCGTCGTCTGTGTAGACGACGAGGGCATCCTCTTCCTCGAGGAAGCCGGCCGGCGCGAGGTCGAGCAGCTGCGCGACCACCTGGTCGTACTGACCCGATGGGACGGCGATCCTCGCACGGAGGAGCTCGCTCAGCGGAACGCGCTCTTCAACTTCTCGAAGAACCCTTCGTCAGGCAGGTAGGTGCTTCCGTCCGCCGTCTTGGCGAACTCTTCGAGCAGCCGTCGCTGGTCGTCGTTCAGCCGGCGCGGGACCGACACGTTGACGAGAACCCGGTGGTCTCCGCGGCCGAAGCCCTGGAGGACCGGCATGCCGAGCCCCCGTAGCAGGCGCACCTCGCCCGGCTGCGTTCCGGACTCGAACTCGAGCTCTTCCTCGCCCTCCAGGGTTGGGATCTTGACGCGCGTCCCGAGTGCCGCGTCGGTCATGGTCAGGTTGACCGTCGAGTAGATGTCATCTCCTTCGCGGACGAATTGCTCGTGCGGGCGGATGCGCACGAGGACGTAGACGTCGCCGGCCTGCCCGCCGAGCGCGCCCGCATGGCCCACGCCGGACATCCGGATCCGCTGCCCGTCGTGGATACCGGGCGGAATCTCGACCTGCAGCTCACGCTCGGACAGCACACGCCCCGCGCCTTCGCACTCCGGACAGGGATCGTCGATGATCCGCCCCGCGCCGGAGCAATCCGGACAGGCCTGGCTGCGGACGAACTCGCCGAGGACGGTCCGCGTCACCTGCTCGAGCCGGCCGGCGCCGTCGCAGCGGGGGCAGGTCCGCGGGCTCTTGCCAGGCGCGACGCCGTCTCCGGCACACGTCTCGCACAGCTCGGCGACCCGGAACGGCACGGCCCGAGTGACTCCCTCCGCGGCTTCCTCGAGGTCGATCTCGACCTGGGCGGCGAGATCGGAGCCGCGAGTCCGCCGTGGCCCTGTCGCGACCCCGAAGACGTCGTCGCCGAAGAACGCGGAGAAGATGTCGGCGAGGCTCCCGAGGTCGAAGGATGTGGGCCGGAACCCTCCGCTCCTCAGGCCGGCATGGCCGAAACGGTCGTAGAGCTGGCGGGTTTCGGACTTCGACAGCACTTCGTAGGCTTCGACGACTTCCCTGAAGCGCTCGTCGGAGCTCGGGTCGTCCGAGACGTCGGGGTGCAGCTCGCGCGCGAGCCGTCGAAAGGCGCTCTTGATCTCCTGCTCGCTCGACGCTCGGCCGACACCGAGGATGTCGTAGTAGTCACGCTCGGTCGTCGCCATCTGGATTCAGCGTAGCGAGGCGCTCAGTTGTCTTCGTACACGGCTTCGACGAAGCGCGAGAGCTCGTGCGCCGCGGCGCGCACCGTGCGGATCGCCTTCTCGTAGTCCATGCGCAACGGGCCGACCACGCTGACGGCGCCGAGCGTGCGGTTGGTGAGGCCGTACGAGGCGCCGACGAGAGCAGCGTCCCGCAGCGAGGGGTCGACGAGCTCGCCGCCGACGCGGACGATCGGACGCCGCGAGCCGAGCGCCTCGCCGACGAGCTCGAGGATCTGAGCGCGCCGCTCCAGCGCCTCGAGGAGACGGCGCCCCGCGTCCAGCTCGTTCGTGCGCACGTCGCCCAGGAGGGTCGCCTGCCCACCGACGAAGAGGCGTTGCTCGTGCGCGTCGAGCAGGTCGGTGAACGCCGGGCGGATCAGCTCCAGGAACTCCAGCTCGCGGGCGGAGAGGCCGTCTTCCGCGAAACGGCGTTGCAGCACCGCGCTGCCGATCCGCAGCCCCGCGAGCCGCTCGTTCAGGTATTCGGCAGCCCACGAGGTGAGGCCCGGATCGAGAGGGTCGCCGAGCGCGAAGACGCGTTTTGAGACGCCGCCGGTCGACGTGATGACGACGACCATCACCACCTGGGGTTGCAGGAGAAGGACCTCGACATGGCGCACGGTCGTCGTCTGGAGCGGCGGTGCCGACACGAGTGCCAGCAGCCTCGTGACCTGGGAGAGCGTCTCGGTGGTCGCCTCCAGTGCGGCGTCCACCCCGCTCCGCGTCGCCGCGGGATCGATGGCGAACGGGCCCGGTCTCGGCTCGAGCTCCTCCAGGAGGACGTCTGCATAGAACCGGTAGCCGGCCTCGGTTGGCACTCGTCCCGCCGACGTGTGCGGGTGCGTGAGCAGCCCGAGCCGCTCGAGCTCCGAGAGCTCGTTCCTCACCGTGGAGGCAGAGAAGCCGAGGCCACCCCGCTCGACGAGCGTCTTCGATCCGACCGGTTGTCCGCTCGCGACGTAGTCCTCGACGAGACGGCGCAGGATGTCCTGCTGCCGCTCGCTGAGATCGGGACGCTCTGTGCGGGCCATTTGCAGGGATTTTACGTCAGGCCAGCAACTCTGCCGTCACCCCGTCGCCCAGGCGCCGTCCCCGGCCGGTGAGGACGAGTGCGGGAGGAGCGCCGTTCGCAGGGCTGACCTGGACGAGATCGACCGCGACGAGCCGGTCCAGCGCGTGCGCGTCGATCACGCCGACCGTGTCGGCTAGCGGCACGCCCTCGTCGAGCCGCAGACCGAGCATCACCCGCTCTTCGCACTTGACCTCCGCCGGCAGCTCCTCGAGCTCACGCAGCGGGCGCTGACCGTTTGCGAGCGCCTCGAGGTAGACGCCGAGGCGCGGCGTGTTGCGCCACCGCTGAGCGCCCACCGTCGAGACGGCGCCGATGCCGAGCCCGACGTAGTCCCGTCCCAGCCAGTAGCCAAGGTTGTGTCGCGAGCGCAGGTCACTACTCGCCGTTCCGGCGCCGGCGTGAGACAGAAGTTCGCCGTCTCGTACCACCTGTAGCCGGCTCCGGTCATCCGATCCACCACCCGTTCGAAGTAGTCCTCCATCTCCTCGGCCTGGCGGGCGAGCTCGTCGCCGTGGGCGTGCGTGAACCGCGTTCCCGGCTTCGCTTCCAGCTCGTACCACGAGAGGTGCTCCGGGGCGAGCGCGAGCGCTTCGTCGATGTCGCGATCGAGGTCGATGGTGCTCTGGCCGGGGATCCCGTAGATGAGATCGAGAGAGATGTTGTCGAAATTGGCAGCACGTAGGTGGTGGAACGCGCGCCGTACGACGTCCGGCGACGCTCGCCGCTCGAGTGTTTCGAGGAGATGCGGCTGGAAGCTCTGCGCACCCAGCGATACTCGGGTCACGCCCTCGGCCGCCAGGAGCGACGCGAGCTCGGGCGTCACCGTCTCGGGATTCGCCTCGACGGTCAGCTCCTCGCAATCCGGCAGGGCCCGCAGCAGGCGTCGGAGAGCGCCCGCCTCGGTAAAGGTCGGAGTGCCGCCCCCGAGGAAGACCGTCTCGAGACGCTCTGACAAGGCACCGCGCTCCAACTCCAGCTCGGCGATCAGCGCGTCGACGTACTCGCCATGCCGGCCTTCCCGCCCGACCACCGTGACGAAGTCGCAATATCCACAGCGCGCGGCGCAGAACGGGAGATGCACGTACAGGTGCCGGGCGCCGCTCACTTCTTGGCCCCCTCGTCCAGGTTGAGGACTGCGAGGAATGCCTCCTGCGGCACCTCGACTGCTCCGACCTGCTTCATCCGCTTCTTCCCCCGCTTCTGCCGGTCGAGCAGTTTGCGCTTGCGCGTGATGTCTCCGCCGTAGCACTTCGCGAGCACGTCCTTGCGCTTCGCCTTGATCGTCTCGCGCGCGATGATCCGCGAGCCGATCGCCGCCTGAACCGGCACGTCGAACATCTGCCGTGGGATCTCCTCGCGGAGGCGGTCGACCAGCAAACGGCCACGTGAGTACGCCGCCTCCCGATGCAGCACGAGTGAGAGCGCATCGACAGGCTCACCCCCGACGAGGACGTCGAGGCGCACGAGCTCGCCCTCGCGAAACCCGGCGTAGTCGTAGTCGAAGCTCGCGTACCCACGCGTGCGCGACTTCAGCTGGTCGTAGAAGTCGAAGACGATCTCGCCCAGGGGCAGCTCGTAGAGCAGGAGCACACGCTCGGGCGAGAGGTACTCCATGTGGTCGAAGCGCCCGCGGCGCTCCGTGGCGAGCTCCATCACCTGGCCGACGCCGTCCTTCGGAACGATGATCGACGCGCGCACGTACGGCTCCTCGACCCGCTCGCGGTCGTCAGGCATGTCGGCCGGGTTGTGCACCTCGACCAGTTCGCCCGTCGGCGTCTCGACCCGGTAGGCAACCGTCGGCGCGGTCACGAGCAGGTCGAGGTCGAACTCGCGCTCGAGGCGCTCGCGCACGATCTCCATGTGCAGCAGCCCGAGGAAGCCCGAGCGAAAGCCGAAGCCGAGCGCCTGGGAGGTCTCGGGCTCGTACGAGAGCGAGGCGTCGTTCAGCTTGAGTCTCTCGAGCGCGTCTCGCAGCTCGGGGTAGTCGTCGGAATCGGTCGGGAAGAGACCGGCGAAAACCATCGGCTTCACGTCGCGGTAGCCCGGAAGCGGCTCGGAGGCCGGGTTCGACTGGGACGTGAGGGTCTCGCCCACGCGCAGGCGCGCCACATCCTTCAGCCCAGTGATCAGGTAGCCGACCTCGCCGGCCGTGAGCGTGTCTGCCGGTTGCATGGTCGGCGAGAAGAACCCGACCTCTTCGGCTTCGAAGCGCGTCCCTTGCGCCATCGCGAGCACCGGCTCGCCGGGGCGAAAGCTTCCATCGATGACCCGGATGAAGGCGACGACGCCTCGGTACTGGTCGTACGACGAGTCGAAGACGAGCGCGCGCGGCGGGCCGTCGGAGTCGCCTTTCGGGGGCGGGATGCGCTCGATAACTGCGTCCAGGACCTCCTCGATGCCTTGACCGGTCTTCGCGGAGACGGGCAATGCGTGATCGGGCGTATCGCCGACCAGCTCCGCGATCTCCTCGGCCACTGCGTCCGGGTCGGCCTGAGGAAGGTCGATCTTGTTGACGACAGGGATCAGCTCGAGGTCGTTTTCTATTGCGAGGTAGGCGTTCGCCACCGTCTGCGCCTCGACGCCCTGCGCGGCATCGACAACGAGGAGGGCGCCCTCGCAGGCCTGCAGCGAACGCGAGACCTCATAGGTGAAGTCGACGTGCCCCGGAGTGTCGATCAGGTTCAGCTCATGGCCCTTCCAGTCCACCCGGACCGCCTGGGCCTTGATCGTGATCCCGCGCTCGCGCTCGAGGTCCATGGAGTCGAGTACCTGCGCGCGCATGTCGCGCCCGGTGACCGCGCCGGTCACCTCGAGGATGCGATCTGCGAGCGTCGACTTGCCGTGGTCGATGTGCGCGATGATCGAGAAGTTGCGGATGCGGTCTTGGTCCATGCGAAATCAGGCGCGGCGGAAGGCGGATCGCAACGTTAGCAGCGCGTCTAGCTCGCGAACTCGCAGCAAACGGGCAGAAATTAGGTAGACGACAACACCGGCTAGAAGCGCGGAGCCGAGCGAGAGAAGCTGATCGAGGAAGGACCGGCCGAGGGCGTCGTCGAGAACGCGCCACACCAGGTAGGAGATCACGGCCAGCGGGACCGACGCCAGCAGGACTCGGAGACCCGAGCTCGCCGTTTCTGCGAACTCGATACCGCCGAGGCGGCGACGCAGGACGATCAGGAGCGCGGCCGTCCCGACGATGTTCGCGATCGAGGTTGCGAGTGGGATCCCCCAGGTGCCGACCCGGTAGAGAGCGAAGTTCAGCGCCGTGTTGAGTGCGAGGTTCCCGAGAGCGATGACGGTCGGGATCCAGGGGGCCTGCAGGCTGAAGAACGCTCGGTTCAGCAGCAGCATCGCCCCGTTGAACGCGAGGCCGAGGGAGAACGCGGCGAGCGCGTTCGCAACGACGGGGGTCTGGTCCGGCTCGAAGTCCCCGCGCTCGTAGAGGAGTCGCACGATCGGGTGGGCGAGAACGGCGAAGGTGACGCTCGCCGGAATGAGGAGGAAGCCGATCTGGCGCAGGCCGAGCGAGACGGTGTGTCGGAACTCATCCATATCGGCACGGGCGGCGAGGCGAGCGAGGCGCGGGAAGAGAACGGTCGCGACCGCCACCGAGAACATCCCCTGCGGGAGCATGTAGATGCGAAATGCCTTGTCGATCGCGGTCGGCGCGATCTCCGGGTCGATGTAGCGGCTCGCGAAGAAGACTCCGATGACCGCGTTGAAGTTGATGAGGCCGAGACCGAGCGAGACCGGCAGCATCAGCGCGAAGACACGCCTGACGGCGGGGTCGCGCCAGTCGATGACTGCGCGCAGTTGCCCGTCACGCCCTGCCAGCCACGGCAGCGGCAGCAGGAGCTGGATCACCGTCGCGACCAGGATCGAGCCGGCGTAGACGTACAGCTCGGCGTCCTCGGAGCTCGCGCGCGGCACTCCGATCAGGAGTCCGACGATGATCGCCAGGTTCCAGAAGACCGGCGTCAGCGCGGGCACCGTGAAGTGCTCGTAGCTGTTCAGGATCCCGACGACGATCCCTGAGATCCCGAGCAGGACGATGATCGGGAACAGGATCTGGGAGAGGTGGACGGCCAGGTCTTCCTGCGAGGCCGGGAGCCCGAACAAGGGGATGATCAAGGGCGCCAGGAGGATGAAGAGCGCGGTGAGAGCGCTCAGGCCGAGCAGCAGGAGCCAGATGAGGCTCGAAGCGACGCGCCAGGCGCGCTCACGTTCTCCCTTCTCGTGCAGCTCCGTGAAGACGGGGACGAACGCGGAAGAGAGCGCAGCGTCGGCCACGATCGCGCGGATCAGGTTCGGGATCTGGAATGCGACCGTGAAGGCGTTGATCGCCCCGCGCGTCCCGAAGAAGTACGCGGCAACGATCTCGCGAACGAGCCCGAGAATGCGGGACAGCCCGGTGGCAAGCGAGAAGATCGCCGTCGACCAGGCGAGCCGCCCGCCCCAGGCCCGCTTTTCCACGTGGCCGAGTATAGGAACGGCGCCCGTCGGCCTCGCGGGCCCACGGCAACTGCGCCTTGACTTAGGCACAGCCCACCTCCTCCCCGTCGCGATCGTAGTGACGAAATCCGCGCGCATGGGTGCCGGCTTCCTGCCAAAGGTGCGAAAACCGGCTCTGGTACCATCGCGGCGCCCGCGCGTCGCGGGCATTCGTCCGCAAATGCCCAACATTCAGCAGCAGAAGAAACGTGTCCGCACGGCCGCCGAGGAGCGGGTCGAGAACCTGCGCTACAACTCGACGGTCAAGACGATCACGAAGCGCCTCGCTCAGGCCGTCGAGGAAGGCGACAAGAAGCGCATCGCAGCCGAGCATCAAGAGCTGCAGCGTTGGATCGACCGGGCCACATCGCGTGGCGCCATGCACCGCAATGCGGCTGCGCGCAAGAAGGCGCAGGCCGCACGGCTCGTCGCGGGCCGTTAGCGCCTAGCCGGCGGCGACCGCGGCCCGATCCGCAGGCCGCGTGATCGCGACCAGCGCACGCTCCAGCTCTAGCTGCGCAGACAGCCTGCTCGCCCCCTTCAAGGCGGCGTCGAGCTCGGCCAGGCGCACGAGCGCCGTGTCCAACTCGTCGCGGGAGTAGTTCTCCGCGTGGCCGAGCGCTTTCCGCGCTGGGTACTCCTTCATCTTCAGGCGGGCTGCGATTTCCTTGGTGCGCAGCCCTTCCTCCGCGAGCGCCTGCGCGCCCCGCACCCGACCGACATGCGTCGCGAGGCCGACGGCGAGGAGGAACGGCTCCTTGCGCTCGAGCGCCAGCTCACAGGCGGCCAGTAGCGAGGGCAGGTCGCGAGCACCCCAGGCATCGGTCAAGGCCCAGGCGGCAGCCTCGCGGCCGCCGACCGCGAGCTGCTCGACGTCGCGGCGGGTGATCGCGTCGCCTCCGGCCCAGGAGATGATCTTGTCGATCTCGCTGGAGAGGGCGATCACGTCCTCGCCGCAGATCTCGACGAGCGCACGCGCGGCCTCGGCGTCTGCTCTCGCACCCAGGCGCTCGAACTCGCTTCGCACCCACGCATGAAGATTCGCGGGTTTGGGGACGTCGAACTGCAGCACCTGGCCGTGCTTTTCGCACAGGCTCGCGAGAGCCGGGGTCTTCGGCGCCTCCTCGGCGACGAGGGCGAGGACCGCGCCGGGGGCCGGCTGCTTCAGGTAGGCACCGACGGCATCGATGTCGGCCTTGCGCCAGCGCTCGACGCCGTGGACGACGACCAGGCGACCGCCCTCCGTAGCAAACAGACCGAGCGCGTTGCAGGCGCCGACGGCGTCCTCACCGCTCGACGAATCCGCTGCGAGGAGCTCGACCGACTCGTCTCCGAAGCGCGTCCGCAGGCGGGCGAGCGCGCGAACATGCTTCGGCCGGTCGGTTCCCGCGAGCAGATAGATCGGAAGCAACGGTTCCGTGGACACCGGCTCCCAGAATAGTCAGCGTGCGGTGCGAACCGAGAGCCGCGCCCCGTCGGATTCCAGCACGATGCGACCGTCCTCGTCCGTTCTGTAGGCGGCGAGGCCCGGTGCGCGATCGAGAGCGGCCATCGTGGACGCTCTCGGATGGCCGTAGTCGTTCTTCTTGCCGACCGACACGATCGCGACCCGAGGTCGCAGGCTTTCGAGCAACTCGGAAAGACCGTCGTCGGCCGAGCCGTGATGGCCCACCTTGAGAATCTCGACCGGTGGGATGCGCAGGCGCGACGTCACGTTCGACTCGGCGTCGGCGGGCAGAAGCGCATCGACGTTGCCATAGGACGCGAGCAGGACCGTGGCATGGTCGTTGGGGTCGTCCGCGGGTGAGGCGACCCCATCGGGCCAAAGCACCCGCACCCGCAGGCGGCCCAGGGTGAAATCACGGCCCGCGCGCGTGACGACGATCGGGATTCGACGCTTGCTCGCTTCGCGCAAGGCCGCCGCTCCGAACGGATTTGGAAAGGGCAGATCCGGCTCGAAGACGATGCCGACTCCGAGCTTGCGAACGATCTTCTCGGCACCTCCGATGTTGTCTCGCGACGGGTGCGTGAGGACGAGCACGGCCAGTCGGCGCACGCCGAGGCGAAGGAGCTGGTCCGCGACATCAGCCTCGGGTGGGCCCTCGTCGACGAGGATCGCCCCCTCCGGTACCTGGATCAGCGTCGAATCGCCCTGGCCGACATCGAGAAACGTCATCCGCAGCCCTCGAGGAGGCGGCAGTTGATCGTCCGGCCTGCTGAGCTTCCAACCGGCGACGATCAGCACCAATAGGACGGCGAGAGCAGCCGCCCGTTGAGCGCGAGGGGGCCGCAGCCGCGTGGCTACGACGACGAGTGCGGCGATTGCGGCACCGCCGACTGCCGCAGTTGCAGTCGAGACCTGCGCGTACGGAAGACCGCCGATGACGCGGGCGCACCCCGCAAGGTACGCGGCCAAGCACCCGTTCGCCCATCCGAGAGCCACGGCGAGCGAGGGCAGCACGGGCTCAACCGCGGCCGCGGCGAAAGCGAGCCCGAGCAGCGGTGCGACCGCGGGCGCCGCCAGGGCGTTGGCGAACACCGAGTAGATCGGGACGGTGCCGAAGTGCAACAGAAGGATCGGCGCCGTGGCAACACCGCAAGCCACTGAGACTGCAATGACAGCGCGCAGCCAGCGCGGCCCGGGGTAACCCTCGAGTCGTCGTTCGAGTCGCGGCACGCCGATGAAGATCGCCCCGACCGCCCCGAACGAAAGCTGGAAGCCGGGCTCGAGCAACGAGTACGGGTTCCACGCCAGGAGCACAGCCGCTCCCACGAGCAGGAAGTACCAGCGATCGCGCGGTCGAGCGGCCAGCCATGCGAGTGACGCAAGCGCTCCGGCTACTCCTGCGCGAACGATCGAGGGCTGCCACCCGACTGCCAGGACGTAGCCGCCAATCGCTGCCAGGGCTCCGAGCTCTCCCAGCCAGCGAGAGACCCCCACGAGCCACGCGAGCAGAAGCGCGCCCCCGGCGACGAGGGCGACGTTCTGGCCCGAGACGGCCAGGAGATGGAACAACCCCGAGGCGCGAAAGTCGTCACGGAGATCCTCTGTTAGCCCTTCGTCCTCGCCGAGGACGATTCCGGCCAGGACCGCGCGCCGTTCTCCCTCGAGACCGGGGGCCATTGTGCGCGAGATCCGCGCGCGAAGGCGGTCGGCGAAGCCGGCCAGCCCGCCACGGCGGCCGACCGCGCGCCACCGATCGGCCTGCACGATCACATGCACGCCGCGGCGACGAAGCCACGTGCGCTCGTCGAAACCGTCTTCGGGGCCGCGTGGCGCCTGGAGCTCACCGATCACCTCGACGAGGGCGCCCTGTGGTGGCGAGCGCGCCGGAGGCAGGCGTAGGAGCACGGGCTCGCGAAGGTCACGGTCCCCAAAACGGCGCGCTTGCGCCGGAATGCGGAGCGAGAACTCTGAGCGCCGCCCCGGGCCGGTGATCGCGAGGACAAACCGCCCCGCCCGACCGATCTCGGGCGCAAGCACGCTGTGATCGATCGCATCGAGACGGGCGCTCGCCCACCACCACCCGGTGAGGAGAAGCGCACCGCAGACGAGAACGTGGAGCGCAGCGGCTCGAGCCAGGGCAGCCGCCGCAGTCACCACGAGCCCGGCTAGCAGCAGACTAAGCATCGTTGCGCGACCGACATTCGCGGCCGCAAGGCCTGCGCAGAGCGCACCGAGGAAGGCGTGCGGGGCCCACCGGGCGAGGAAGCCGCTCACGGCGCCGCCACTTCCCTGAGCTGCTCGAGGCGGGCCGGGCCGATTCCGGGAATCGCATCGAGCTCGTCGATGGAGGCGAAAGCGCCGTGCTCCTGTCGGTAGTCGAGGATCTTCTGAGCGGTGACCGGCCCCACGCCGGGTAAAGCGTCGAGGTCCTCGAGCGTCGCGGTGTTCAGATGAACCGGGCCCTGGGGGCCGGATGGAGGCGCCTCGCCTCCTGCCTTGTCCGGAGGCGCGCGCGCCGGCACGACGACCTGGAGGCCGTCCGCGACCGGGGCCGCGAGGTTGACCGCAGAGAGGTCAGCTTTCCGCGTCGGCCCGCCGGCTCGTGTCACCGCGTCGGCGATCCGCGAGCGATCGGGCAGGCGGTACAGGCCGGGGCGGCGAACTGCGCCCACGACGTGAACGACGAGCTTGGGCGCTGAGCTCGCGCTGAGAGGCTCGACCTGCGCGGCCACCGGACGCTCGGTCGGCGCGCCGGCGCGGGTCAGGTGTCGCCCGGCAAGGAGCAGCGCGACAAGGAGAGCCAGTGCAGCGACGAGCACACGGCGCCGCGGGAGCGGGAGCAGCTGGTGCATGTCGTCAATTTTGGCAACAGACGTGTGTCGCGCGTGTGACGGGCCCGTGTCAAACGTGCATCAATGCCTGTGTGACGAAAGCGACCCCCAGCGGCGTATAGGGACTACGTGAACGCAATGCCGGCCTCGTTACCAGCACGCGAACGAGGTCTCCGCGAACAGCGGAGCCTCGCCGCCATGGCCGAGGCACACCTCGACGACGTGTACCGATACGTGCTCTACCTGACGGGAGATCGCAACGTGGCAGAAGACTTGACTAACGCGACCTTCGAGCGGGCTTTGCACCGCTGGAGCCGGTTCGACCCAAAACGCGGCAGCGCCAAGACATGGCTCTGCCAGCTTGCCCGGGGTGCCGCGCTCGACCACTTCCGTGCCGAGCAGCGGCGCCGGAAGCGCGAGGAGACCTACGCCGCGACGACTCGAGAGGCGGAGGATCCGGTGTTCGGCGACGGCCTCTCCCCCGCGCTCGACGAAGCACTGTCGGAGCTCTCCGCCGGCGAGCGAGAAGTCGTGGCGCTTCGCGTCGTGCTCGAGCTGGACGGCGACCAGGCCGCCGGCGTGCTCGGCATCAGCCCGACCGCGTGCTCGACCCGGCTTTCACGCGCGTTGACCAAGTTGGCAGAAAGGGTGGAATCAGATGTCTCAGCGTGATCTCGACGACCCACGCTTCCAGGAGATCGTCAGTGAGCTGCGCGCCAAGGCACCGCCCGCGCCCGGGGAACTGCGTGAGCGGGTCGATGCGACTGTTCGCTCGGACAGCGCACCGAAGGTTGGGCGCCGCTGGAACCTCGGGCTACGGCAGGGGCTTGCCCTCGCCGCAGCGGCCATGGTGACGCTCGGACTGGGAGCAGCTTTGATCAATGGTTTCAACGGGTCGGGTGACCAGAGCGGGCGACAGGCAAACGCCCAGGAGCCGACGAGTCTGCGAGGCGCAGAAGAGCCCCGACCTTCGAGCCACGCCCGAGGGCGCAGCGGACGCACAGCGCAGCGCGGCATTGGGCAAGGACCAAGCGCCCTGACAGCGGAACCGCTCTACCGCCCGCAAGCCGCCGGCTCCAGGACTACGACGCGCGCATGCGGCTCCGCGTGCAGGATGCGGCAGCCCTGGACCGCGGGACAAAGCGCGCGATGCGCGACACCCGGGCCCTCGGCGGCTTCGTCGCCTCGATCGACTTCGGCACGCGACCCGAGGACCAGGGGGATGCGAGCCTCGTCCTGCGGGTGCCTGTAGCCAAGGTCCAAGAGGCGGTCGCGCGCTACACGGAGCTGGGGACGATCATCTCGCAGCAGGTCAAGATCAACGACCTGCAGCCACAGGCCGACCGGCTCTCGCAAAGCGCGACCGAGCTCCGCCGCCGCATCGCCGAGCTCGTCGCCAAGAGCCGCCGCAGCGGATTGACCGTCGACGAGCGAATCCAGCTCGAGAACGCGCGCCGCGACCTGCAATCGGTGACAGGTCGCCAATCGCGTCTCGTTCGCGAGGCCAGCTACGCGACGGTCACCCTCGAGCTGACGACGGCCCAGGCAGCCGAGAAGCGCGAAGAGCCCGGCGCCTTCCGCACCTTCTGGGACGACGCCAGCAAGATTCTCGGGACCGAGCTCATCTGGCTGCTCTACGCGCTCGTCGTCGCCGGCCCGTTCCTGCTGCTCGCGCTCCTCGCGCTCTTCGCCGAGCGGAACCGGCGCCGCCGGTCGGCCGACTCGCTCCTAGCCCACAACTAGGTTCACGAGCTTGCCCGGCACGACGATCTCCTTGCGGATCTCCTTGCCGTCCAGGAAGTCTTGAACCTTTGGCGAGGCCTTGGCGCGCGCGATGAGCTCGTCCTCGGGCTCGCCCGCCGGTACCTCGACGCGGTCGCGAACCTTGCCGTTGACCTGGATGACGAGCTCGAACGTGTCCCGGCCGAGTAGCGCTTCGTCCGCCTCGGCCACGGCTGCTCCCACAGCCGCTCCTTGCCCAGCCGCGCCCACAGCTCCTCCGCGATGTGCGGCGCGTAGGGCTGGATGAGCGTCACCGCCGTTTCGGACGCGAACCTGGCGGCCGGGTCGTCCGGCGCCCGCAGGAAGCTCGTTGACGAGCTCCATGACGGCCGCGATCGGCGTGTTGAACTGGAAGCGCCGGTCGATGTCGTCGGTGACGCGCGCGATCGTGCGATGCGCGGCGCGCGAAAGCTCGGTGACCTCCGACTCGCCAGCGGGCGCCTGCCCGGCCACCTCGTTCACGACCCGCCAGAGGCGGCGCAGGAAGCGCGAGATCCCCTCGACGCCCTCCTCGCTCCACTCCATGTCCTGATCGGCCGGCCCCATGAACAGGATGTACAGGCGCAGCGCGTCGGCGCCGTACATCGAGATCAGCTCGTCGGGCCCGGTGACGTTGCCCTTGGTCTTCGACATCTTGGTGCCGCCCTGCCGCACCCAGCCCTGGTGGAACAGCCGCTGGAACGGCTCGCGGAAGCCGACGAGGTCGAAATCGTTCAGCGCCTTGACGAAGAAGCGTGAGTAGAGGAGGTGACCCGTCGCGTGGTCGATGCCGCCGATGTAGTGGTCGACCGGCATCCAGTAGTCGACGAGGCGACGGTCGAACGGCGCCTGGTCGTTGTGCGGATCGCAGTAGCGCAGGAAGTACCAGGAGGAATCGACGAACGTGTCCATCGTGTCGGCCTCTCGGCGAGCCGGCTTGCCGCAGCGGGGGCACGGGACGTTCATCCACTCCTCGTTGGAGGCGAGCGGCGGCTTCCCCTTCGGCCGGTAGTCCTCGACCTCGGGCAGCAGAAGGGGCAGGTCCTCCTCGGGGACGGGAACGATGCCGTCGTCCTCGCAGTAGACGACCGGGATCGGGCACCCCCAGTAGCGCTGGCGTGAGAACGACCAGTCGCGCAGCCGGTAGCTGACCGCGGGCGCGCCCCGGCCCTGCTCGCGCAGCCACTGGATGATCTTCTCCTTGGCTTCCTCCGCCGGCAGCCCGGTGAAGTCGCCGGAGTCGATCAGAACGTTCGTCTCCTCGTCGATCACCTGGCGCACGGGCAGGTCGTACTGGCGCGCAAACTCGAGGTCGCGCTCGTCGTGCGCGGGCACGGCCATGATCGCGCCCGTCCCGTAGTCCATCAGGACGTAGTCGGCGACCCAGACCGGGATCCGCTCGCCGTTGACGGGGTTGACGGCGTAGTGGCCGGTGAAGACGCCGTCCTTGTCCTTCGTCTGGCGCTCCGCTACCGACCTGGCCCCGGCGCTCTGGACGTACTCGCGCACCTCGTCGTTCGCCAGCTCGTCGACGAGCGGGTGCTCGGGTGCGAGCACGAAGAACGTCGCCCCGAACAGCGTGTCCGGGCGCGTGGTGAAGACGGGGATGTCGATGTCGAGCTCTTCGACTCGGAACAGGACGTCGGCGCCCTCCGAGCGGCCGATCCAGTTCGTCTGGATCGTCTTCGTCCGCTCCGGCCAATCGATCAGCTCCAGATCAGCCAGCAGCTGGTCCGCATACGCGGTGATCCGGAAGAACCACTGCTCCATGTTCATCGCGATCACCTCGGCGCCGCACCGCTCGCATTTCCCATCGATCACGTACTCGTTCGCGACCACCGTCTGGTCGTTCGGGCACCAGTTGACGGGCGCCTCCTTCCGGTAGGCGAGCCCGGCCTCGAAGAACTTCAGGAACAGCCACTGCGTCCACCGGTAGTACTCCGGCTCGTGCGCAGAGGCCTCGCGATCCCAGTCGACCGCCCACCCGAGCCGGCGCATCTCGCCGCGGATGTGCGCGATGTTGCGCTCGATGATCTCGCGCGGGTGCCCGCCCTCCCGGATGGCCGCGTTTTCCGCCGGCAGGCCGAAGGAGTCGTAGCCCATGGGCCGTAGGACGACGGCGCCGTTTCGCCGGCGGAAATGGGTGAGGACGTCGCCCAGCGTGTAGTTGAGCACGTGGCCCATGTGCAGCGTGCCGGACGGATACGGGAGCATTTCCAGCATGTAGAACTTCTTCTCGCGCTCCGCTCCGGGCTCCGGGTTGGGGACGTAGAAGGCCCGCTCGTCCTCCCAGACGCGCTGCCACTTCGCCTCGATTGTCTGCGGGTCGTATCTGTCCATTCCGTCTCCGGGTACAAAAAAGCCTCTCGATTCGAGAGGCCAGGGGGAGTCGCCGCGGCGCCGCCGCGTGGCTCCCTGCGCTACACGAGGAGGTGCCTGCTCATTGCGCGCAAAGATACCAGCCTCCGTCCCGAGACGAAAGGAGCGAGATGTCCGACTACACGGTCGTGAAGGTTTCCGACGTCCCCGATCAGGGGCCGAACCTGGGAATTGCCCCCGATGTCGAGATCCGCTTCTTGCGCAATGACCTCGGTTGCGAGGACTGCGGCGTCAGCTACGCGCGCCTCGCACCGAACGGGAAGCGAGCGGACGGGCACCGGCACAAGCGGCAAGAGGAGATCTACCTACTCGTGTCAGGCTCCGCGCGCATGAAGGTCGGGGACGACATCGTCGACCTGGAGCCGTGGACGGCCGTTCGTGTTCCTGCGGACACGACTCGAGCACTGGCAGCGGGTCCTGACGGCGCGGAATTCGTCCTCGTCGGCGCGCCGAACACGGGGCCGGGCGACGCGATCGACGAGCCCGATTTCTGGAAGGACTAGGTTCGCGGGATCCAGCGGCCGACGCGGCGTCGGTAGTCCTCGTACTCGATCCCGAAACGCTTCTTCAGCTCGGGCTCCTCGTGCAGCACGACGAACAGGTGGAAGAGGAGTGCCGCGACGCCGGCCCAGAGTAGGAGCACTTCGCGTCCGAGGAGGAGCGCCTGGCCGACGATCAGCGCCAGCACGCCGACGTACATCGGGTTCCGCACGACGCGGTACGAGCCGCGGGCGACGAAGCGGTCCGGCGCGGCGAAGGGAGCGGGCGTGCCTCGTCCCTGGAGCGCGAAGCGTGCCGTCGTCTCCAGGACGAGACCGCCGCCGATCGCGAGCAGCAACGCGCCCGTGACCCGCAGAGCGGACGAAGGGTCGTCTGCTTCCCAGCGGGTCAGGAGCCACGGGACGAGGCCGGCGACGATCGTCGGGCCGCCGAAGAGAACGAAGGCGGCACTTCCGAGGACGGCCCGCAGCCGGCTCATCTAGCGCGCGGCGACGGCGAAGCCCGGGCGGACGAGTCTCGGCGGCGCACCCAGGCCCGCCTCGTTCACGCTCGGGTTGCGCGGCTCGCTGAGCGGTGCCGCGCCGAATGAGCGGCGCACTTGCTCGGGCGGCGGATCCCCGTACAGCGTTGTCCGCTGGCGAGGCGTGCGACCGATCGCGCTGATCGCCTCCTCCATCTGCTCGGGCAGCAGCTCCTGCCCGTGCACGGATCCGGCGGCGCGCGAGATGGACTCGTTCATCAGCGTTCCACCCAGGTCGTTAGCTCCCGCTCGGAGAGCTGCCTGGGCACCGTCCACTCCGAGCTTCACCCACGAGGCCTGGATGTTCGTGATCCAGGGATGGAGAGCGAGCCGCGCGGCGGCGTGCAGCAGGATCGCCTCACGGAAGGTCGGCCCCTGGCGCGCGCGACCCTTGAGGTAGATCGGCGCCTCCATGTGCACGAAGGGCAGCGGCACGATCTCGGTGAAGCCGCCCGTACGTTGCTGCTGCTCGCGGAGGCGGAGGAAGTGGCGTGCCGAGTGACGAGGGCGGTCGACGTGCCCGAACATGATCGTGGTCGTCGAGCGCAGGCCTGCACGGTGCGCCGTGTCGTGAACGTGCAGCCACTGCTCCGTCGTCACCTTGTCGGGACAGATCACCTGCCGGACCTCGTCGTCGAGGATCTCGGCTGCCGTTCCCGGGAGCGAGGCGAGGCCGGCGTCGCGGAGGCGCGACAGGTACTCGCCGAGCTCGACTCCGAGCGTGGCCGCGCCCTGCCAGACCTCGAGCGCGGAGAAGGCGTGGACGTGGATCCCCGGAACGGCCTCCTTCACCGCCTCGCAGACTTCCGCATAGAAGTCGCCCGTGAAGCTGGGGTGAATCCCGCCCTGGAGGCAGATCTCGACCGCGCCGCGTTCCCATGCTTCGCGCGCGCGCCGGGCGATTTCCTCCGGCGGGACGAGGTAGGGCCGGCCGCGCAGGTTGGCCGCGAGCCGACCCTTGGAGAAGGCGCAGAAACCGCAGCGGAAGTAGCAGACGTTCGTGTAGTTGACGTTGCGCGTGACGACGTAGGTGACCGTGTCGCCGTTGACCTCGCGGCGGAGCGAGTCGGCCGCCGCGGCGACAGCGTGGGCATCCGGGCCGCGGGCGGTCAGTAGCGCAGTTATGTCGTCCTCGTCCAGCGCGATCTCCTCGCTGGACTTGGCGAGGGCGGCGGCGACGGGCGGCGTCACTTTTGGCTCAGAGCCGACACCCACGCGTGCGTTCTTCCCGACTACGATCGAATTGGGGAGGAGGCCGGGGACACCATCAAAACGAGGCGGGATTCGACCGGCCGCCCCCGCCGCCCAGCCGTCCTCGCGCGCAAGGCCCTCCGCGTCGGATTGCCGCAGAACATGTGGCGCCACTGAGGGATCGAGCCACCGGTCCGGCTCCTCCAGGTACTCGGGATACACGGCGAGCCGCGGCGCCAGGCGCAACCCACGCTCTTCGGTCGCAGCGCGGAGCCGGTCGACCTCCGGCCACGGGGCCTCCGGGTTCACGTGGTCGACCGTCACCGGCGAGATCCCGCCCCAGTCGTTGATGCCTGCGTCGAGCAGCCGCGGAAAGTCCGCGTAGCTCAGATTCGGCGGCGCCTGGATGTTCCACTCGGCGCCGAGCAGGATCCGCGCGGTTGCCGCCGTCCAGAGAAGCTCCTCGAGCGCAGGCTCCGGGGCGCGGGCCATCTTGGTCCCCGCCTTCGCCCGGAAGTTCTGGACGATCACTTCCTGGATGTGGCCGTACTGCGCGCCGAGGTCGCGAATCGCGCACAGGGCGTCGACCCGCTCGGCCCGCGTCTCTCCGATTCCGATCAGGATCCCGGTCGTCAACGGCACGCGGGCCTCCCCGGCGGCCGCGATCGTCGCCAGACGGTGGGCCGGAAGCTTGTCGGGCGACCCGAAGTGCGGACCGCCGCGTGCCGACAGCCGCTCCGACGCCGTCTCGAGCATCAGGCCCTGCGAGACACTCACCTGTCGCAGAGCGCCCAGGTCCGCCGCAGTCATCACACCCGGGTTCAGATGCGGCAGCAGCCCGGTCTCGTCGAGCACGAGACGTGCACAGCGCGCGAGGTACTCGAGCGTCGTTTCGCAGCCGAGCTCGGCGAGCTCGTCGCGCGCCGCCCGGTAACGCAGCTCCGGCTTGTCGCCGAGCGTGAAGAGCGCCTCGTGACAACCAGCAGCGGCGCCGGCGCGCGCCACGTCCAGCACCTCCTCGTCCGACATGTACGCCCGCTCGCCTCGACGTGGCGGCCGCGCGAACGTGCAGTAATGGCAGACGTCGCGGCACAGCTTCGTCAGCGGGATGAAGACCTTCGGCGAGTAGGTCACGAGCGAGCCGTGACCAACCTCCCGGAGTCTTCGCGCCTCCGCGCACAGCTCGTCCAGCGACGCGGCGGCGAGGTCGGCGACCATGAGCCAGACCTTACGCTTCAGCGCATGCAGGCCGCGCGCATCGGGATCGCCCTCTTCCTCTTCTTCCTCGCCCTGATCGGAGTCCTGGCCGGAATTTCACTCCTGACCGGAGAGAACGACGACTTGAGCAACACCGGGGAGCAGGTCGTCGGCATCTTCTGGCTGATCTCGGCCGCTCTCTTCGTCGCAGCCGGCGCGCTTCTTCTGCGGCGCCCGATGGACGGTCGTACGCTCGGCGCCCTCGGCGTGGTGCTCGTGCTCGGCGGCGTCCTGTTGACGGTCAACCCGTACTTCGGAGCGCCGGTGACCGCCGGCGCTGCGCTCGCTGCCGTGCTGGGCTTCGCGCGCTAGCGCCTAGTAGCGCGGGCGGCCGTCGTCGGGCTTCGGCAGGTAGCCGGGAGGCGCCGAGTTGTCGCCGAGGGCGGCGACTCTGGCGTCGAGCATCTGATCGCGGGAGTCCGACCACTGCTCATGCGATTCGTCGTCGGGCTCCTTCCGGAGCAACCGAACGATCCTGCTCCACAAACTCATCTCGACCGGAAGCGTACCTCTAGGAGGGTTTGACGAAATGGATCTGTGCCGCCGGGCCGCGCTGCTCGCCCCGAGGCCGCGTCCTCAGTCGCCCCAATGCTGAAAAGCATTGAGGCTCCCTGCGTCCTTGCCTCGGAACGACCATCGCACCCCGGCGACGAGTCAATTCCGCCAAACCCTCCTAGCCGCAGGCGCGCAATCGTCGCGGCAGCGTGTGGCGCCGAGCGTCGTCGAGCGTGACGACGGAATGCGTGTACGCCCCGCCGCGGAGCAGCCGTCGCGGGATGACGGCGGTGAACGGCCTGCGAGCATCGCGCCGCACGAGCCGGCCGCGCACGTAGAAGTGGACCTGTGAGATTCGGCGGGCCGATCCGCCCCCGACGGCGAGCCTCACGCGCGACCTGGCGCAACCGCGCGCGCCGCGCCTGTAGCTGGCGAAGAGGCGCAGCTCCGGCGCCTGACGGCAGGTCGAACCGGAGCAGCCACGCAGGGTCATGAGCCTCGAGGCCAGCTCGACACGCGCCCGTTCAAAAGCGGGATTCGCGTGCAGGCTGGTCAGCTGATGAGGGTCGGCCTGCAGGTTGTAGAGCTCCTTTTCGCCGTTGGCGTGCTCGACGTACACCCAGGTCGGAGTGTGGATGGCCGAGTACGTCGGCGTCTCGAGCAGCAGGTCGCGGCCCGAGAAGAGCAGGCGGTCACGGGCCATCGGCAGCAACGAGCGGCCGTCGGGTGCGCGGCCTGGGCGGATGCGCGCGGCGTCGGCGATCGTCGCCGCGAGGTCGATGTTCGCGGCGAGCTGAGCCCGCCGGCCAGCCCGCGGGATACCCGGCCCACGGATGATGAGCGGCACGCGGACGGACGGCTCGTACACGAGCACCTTCCCTGCTTGCACGCGGTGCTCGCCATGGAAGAACCCGTTGTCGGCGGTGAAGATGATGTACGTCCGGCCGAGCTTCCCCGTTGCCTCGAGCGTCCTGACGATCTCCGCCACGCCTTCGTCGACGGCGAGGAGCGACTCCAGGCGCTGCTGGTAGCTCTCCCGGATGGCGTTGATCCGCCCCGGTGGGATCAGGGGACGCGTCCGGATGCCGCTCGGCTTGTCGGAGACGTCGGCCTCGTTGAAGGAAGGCGGAGTCAGCAGCGGCTGGCTCGCGAAGAGGTTGCGGTGGCGCGGCGCGGGCGCGGGCGTCGCGAAGTTCGCCGGGTCGTCGGGTTCGCGCGGGCCGCCCGAATGCGGAGCGAGGTAGGCCACTGAAAGGAACAGAGGCCGCGGGTCGACGGCGAAGCGCCGGATGACGTCGACGGCCCGCCGCGTGTACACGTCGGCCTGGTAGTCGGCTGCCGTCGCTCCGTAGCGGACGAGCTTGCCGTTCTCGTTCACCGTGTAGTTGTAGAACTGGTACGTCGACGGGTCGATCGAGCCGTACCACTCGCCCCAACCCGGTGGGATCTCGGTCTGGCGCACGCGGCCGTAGCCGTTCAGGTACTTGCCGATGTGGACGGTTGCGTACCCGGCACGCTGCAGCCAGACGGGAAGCGTGTTCGTATGGTCGAGCCTGTCGTAGCCGCCGTTCGGCGCGACGTTGCCCATCACACGGTGGTTGTGGGCGTACTGCCCGGTCAGATAGGTGGCGCGCGACGGGCAGCAAAGCGGATAGGACGCAAAGTTGTTGTCGAACGTGACGCCCTGGTTCGCGAGCAACGAGCGCACGTTCCCCATTACGCGGAGCGACTCGACGGTCTGGTCGTCGGTCATGATCATGACGACGTTCGGGCGGTTCGCGGCCTGCTGCGTTCCCGCCTCGCTCCTCGTAGCGGAGCCGGAGAACACGGCCGCGACGGCGATCCCTGCGGCGAGGGCCGGGGCGATGAGCCACCTTCCGTTCCTCATGGGCGGAGTGATACCCGCCGCCCGGAAAAACAGTGTTAGGGGTCTGTGAAGGTTTTCGGGTCGGTCACCGGCGCCTGGCAGACAAACCGCTCACAGACGTAAACCGTGGGCTTGCCGTTTACGAAATCCTTGCTTTTCAGGAGGGGGACGTCCTCGGTTGGGCCGAAGGCGACGACCGCGTTCGGATCGAACCCACGGAGCGCGGCACGAGCGACCTGGCTCTCCGGCGGGCCGATAATCGCCAGCTCCCGCGGCGGCGAGAAATGCAGGTCGAGCGCCGAAAGCGCATGGCCGAAGCCGACCGGAGCGCGCGGTAGCGCTTCTCGGATCAGCCGAAAGACACCCACCGCCAGCTTCTCGAGCTCGTCGTCCCCGTAGATCCGAGCGAGCTGGAGCAGCACGTAGGCGAGCATCGAGTTGCCGGCCGGGATCGGCTGGTCCTCGAGGTCCTTCTTGCGCGCGACCAGCTGCTCGGCGTCGGCCGCGGAGAGATAGAAGCCGCCGCGCTCCTCGTCCGCGAAGAGGTCGACCGCGAGCCGCGCGAGCCGGTTTGCCTCCTCGAGCCACCGCAGGTCACCGGTTGCCTTGTGCAGCTCGAGCAGCCCGTGCGCCACGTCCGCGTAGTCCTCGAGGTAGCCCGTGCCCTTGGCCTCGCCGCGAAACGTGCGGTGCAGGCGGCCGTCCGCGGTCGAGAGCGGTCCCAGCAAGAACTCGCCGAGCTCCCGGGCCGCGTCGACGTAGTCCTCGCGTTCGAGCCTGCGCCCGGCCTCAGCCAGGGCTGCGAGGGTGAGGCCGTTCCAGGCCGCGATCGCCTTGTCGTCGCGGGCCGGCTTGGGCCGTTCCTCGCGGATCTCGAACAGCCGCTGCCGCTCGGCCTCGTCGAGCTCGCCACGGATCACGAAACGCCCGTGCTCGAACGGCTGCAGCAACTCCTCGGGAACGCCGTCGTCGGGCGTCCACGTGAAGGTGAGCCCTTCGACGCCGTCGGTGTCCGCGTCCTGCGCCGACGCGAACCCACCCTCGGGAAGACGCAACTCGCGCAACAGGTAGTCGAGCGTCTGCTCGGTGATGCGCCGGTAGCGGTCGTTGCCGGTGACGACCCAGGCATGGAGATACGTCGCGGCCAGCAGCGCGTTGTCGTAGAGCATCTTCTCGAAGTGCGGGACGAGCCACTCTCGATCGACCGAGTACCTGTGGAACCCGCCGCCGACGAGGTCGTACATGCCGCCGGCCGCCATCGCGTCGAGCGTCGCCGTCACCATCGGCAGCGCGCTCTCGTCGCCTCGTAGGTGCATCCTGAGCAGGAACTCGAGCACCGAGGCCTGCGGGAACTTCGGAGCGTTGCCCCAGCCGCCCCACTCGACGTCGAACTGGGCGCGAAGGCCGCGCGTGGCCTCCCCCAGGAGCGACTCGGTCAGAGGCTCGTGCGAAGGCGCCAACTCGCTCGAGCGGCGCACGGCATCGACGATCGCCGCGGCCTGGCCGGCGACGTCGCCGCGTCGCTCGCGGTAGGCGTCGGAGACCGCGACGAGCACCTGCTGGAAGCTCGGCATCCCGTAGCGCGGCTCGGGCGGGTAGTAGGTGCCGCCGAGGAACGGCTCGCCCGCGGGCGTGAGGAAGACCGTCATCGGCCAGCCGCCCTGGCCCGTCAGCGCGACGACCGCATCCATGTAGAGCGAGTCGACGTCAGGCCGCTCCTCACGGTCGACCTTGATGTTCACGAAGCGCTCGTTCATCAGCGCGGCCGTCTCGTCGTCCTCGAACGACTCGTGCGCCATGACGTGGCACCAGTGGCACGCCGAGTAGCCGACGGAGAGCAGCACCGGCTTGTCCTCGGCCCGCGCGCTCTCGAAAGCCTCGTCGCTCCAGGGGTACCAGTCGACCGGGTTGTCCGCGTGCTGGAGGAGGTAGGGGCTGGTCTCCTCCGCCAGCCGATTCATCAGGACCCGGCCGGCGCGGGCGCCTCCTCGCCCGTGGGGATCTCCATCCGCCGGATGAGGACCGCTGCGGCGATCAAAGCCGCCCCCCAGATTCCGGCCGTCACCCAGAAGCCCCACTGGAAGCCCCCGGTGAGCGCGACAGGCGGAGGGTTGCCTTCGGCGATGAGCGTGTCGAAGTGCGTGAACGCCACGGTCGAGATCACTGCCACTCCGATCGCGCCCCCGACCTGCTGAGCTGTGTTCAGCATGCCCGCGGCGAGCCCGGACTCGCGATCGGCCACTCCCGACAGGGCCGCGATCGTGAGCGGGATGTACGAGAAGGGAATGCCGATGCCTACCGAGAGAAATCCGGGCAAAAGGTCGACCCCATAGCTTCCGTCGACGTCGATCTGCGTGTACCAGAGCGCGCCGAACGTGAGAAAGGAGATCCCGATGAGGGTCACGAGCTTCGCTCCGAATCGCGTGACGAGCGCCTGTGCAAGTGCGGCCAGCACCACCGCTGTGCCGGCAGTAGCCAGGAACCCGACTCCGGTCTGCAGAACGGAGAGGCCCAGCACTTGCTGCATGTAGAGCGTCAGCAGCAAGAACGAGCCGTAGAGGCCTCCGGACTGGAGGAAGCTGACGACATTCGCCGCGGTGAGCATCCGGTTTCCGAAGATCCTGAGCGGCATCAGCGGTGCGCGCGTCCGAGACTCCCACCAGACGAAGAAGAGCAATAGCGCGCCCGACAGCACCAGCAGGCCGATCGTTCGGAAAGCCGCCCAGCCGACGTCTGGGGCCTCGGAGATCGCATACACGAGGAGGACGAGCCCGCTCGTCACCGAGAGGGCACCGACAACGTCGTACTCGTGCACCGCGTCTTCGTGGCGGCTTTCGCGTACGTACCGCGTCGCCAGCGCGAGCACCACGATCCCGACCGGGATGTTGACGAAAAAGATCCACTCCCACCCCAGGTACTTGGTGAGGATGCCGCCGAGGAGCACGCCTGCCGCGGCGCCGCTGCCGCCGACCGCGCCCCAGGCCCCGAGCGCCTTGTTGCGTTCGGAGCCCTCCGTGAAGGTCACCGAGATGATCGAGAGGGCCGCCGGGGAGACGATTGCAGCGCCGAGACCCTGAACCGCGCGCGCGGCGATCAGCATTTCGTCGCTCTGAGACAGCCCGCAGACGAGCGACGCCGCCGTGAACAGCGCGAGCCCGACCATGAAGACCAACCGGCGTCCGAGGAGGTCGGCTGCCCGGCCGCCGAGAAGCAGGAAGCCTCCGAACGTCAGCGCATAGGCCGTGATTACCCACTGCAGGTTCTCCGGCGCGAAACCGAGATCCCGTTCGATGGACGGCAAGGCGACGTTGACGATCGCGACGTCGAGCACGACGACGAAGATCGCCGTGCAGATCAGGGCTAGTGCTTTCCAGCGATTCGGATCGGGAGCGGCGGTAGCGATGCCGCGACCTTAACGGCTCAGTCCGTCTGGCGGATGGACGCGTGGGGCACCGGATCTCTCCGGCGCCCCACTGCGTTCTCAGGCGGCCTGGTCGAACGCGGGCGCGAGCCCTTCCTCCGCGTTCTCCTGCACCAGGTCGCGCCGGTCGACGACGAACAGGGCGACGAGCACGCCGACGAAGGCGACCGCAGCGCCGACGATGAAAGCCGCCTGGAATCCGTCGGTCAGCGCGAAGTCGACCGCCGTCCCGGTGCTGACCGCGTCGCTCGTCGTCGAGGTCGCAATCGCCGACAGGGCGGCGATGCCCAGTGCGCCGCCGATCTGCTGCGACGTGTTGATCAGCCCCGAGGCCAGACCGGCCTCGTGGTCCTGCACGCCCGCCAGCGCCGCGATCGAGATCGGCACGAACGAGAAGCCGAGGCCGACGCCGATCAGCAGGAAGCCCGGGAGCAGGTCAGTGAGGTACGAACCGCCGACGGAGACCTGGGTGAAGTAGACGAGGCCGGCCGTCATGGTCGCCATCCCGACGACGAGCACCGGCTTGACGCCGATTCGCGTCACGAGCTGCGCGGCGAGAGCGGACCAGAAGATCGCCGTGCCTGCGACCGCCAGGTACGCGACGCCGGTCTTCAGCGGCGAGTATCCGAGCACCTGCTGCATGTAGAGCGTGAGCATCAGGAACATCCCGAACATCGCCGTACCGAGGATCAAGCCGGCGATGTTCGCGCCGACCAGCGTCCGCAGGCGGAAGATCGAGAACGGCATCAGCGGATCCTTGGCCCGCGACTCCCAGGCCAGGAAGCTGCCGATGAGCGCGGCCGCTGCTGTGAACAGACCGATGGTCTCGACCGACGACCAGCCGTAGTCGTTCGCCTGCGTGATCGCGTAGACGAGGACGACGAGGCCGCTCGTGACGAGCACCGCACCCGGGATGTCGAAGCTCTCCGCGGTCGTGTCCCGGCTCTCCGCGATCAGAAATGGCGTCAGCGCCAGGGCGGCGATGCCGACCGGCACGTTCACGTAGAAGATCCACTCCCAGCTGAGCAGGTCGGTGAGCACGCCGCCGAGGAGCACGCCTGCGACCGCCCCAAAGGCCCCGACCGCGCCCCAGGCTCCGAGCGCCGTGTTGCGCTCCTTGCCCTCCCGGAACGTGGTCATGAGGATCGCCAGTGCAGCCGGCGAGATGATCGCCGCACCGAGCCCCTGCAGGGCGCGGGCGCCGATCAAGGCCTCTTCGCTCCAGGCCAGGCCCGAGACGAGCGAGGCGGCCGTGAAGAGGACGATGCCGGCGAGGAAGAGCCGGCGCCGACCGAGCAGGTCCGCCGCCCGCCCGCCGAGGAGCAGGAAGCCGCCGAAGAACAGCGCGTAGGCACTGATGACCCACTGCAGGTTCTCCTGCGAGAAGCCGAGGTCGGTCTGGATCGAGGGCAGTGCGACGTTCACGATCGCGATGTCGAGCACGACCATGAACTGCACCGCGCAGAGGAGCGCGAGCCCGATCCACTTACGTCGAGCGGAAGCCATCATCGTTCAATCCCCCATCTCATTAGTAGTCACTAGCTTGCGAAACTACACGATGTACTTGCGTTTCGCAAGTATGAACTGCTGGATAACAAGTTGTGAGCTATACTCCGCTGGAAATGTCGAAGCGCTATGACCAGTACTGCCCGGTTTGTCACGCGCTCGGCCTCGTCGGCGAGCGCTGGGCGCTCCTGATCGTCCGCGAGCTCCTGCGCGGGCCGAAGCGCTACACCGACCTCGTCGAGGGCATGCCGGGAATCGGCACGAACATCCTCGCGGCGCGCCTGAAGGAGCTCGAGCGGGGCGGAATCCTTCGCAAGCGCAAGCTCCCTCCGCCGGCGGCCTCGACCGTGTACGAGCTGACCGAGTACGGAGCCGAGCTCGAGGAAGCGGTCTACGCCCTCGCCCGCTGGGGGGCCCGCTCCCTCCCGCCCCCCGGGCCGAAGGACGAGTTCTATCCGGAGTGGGGGCTCAACGCCTTCCCCGCGCTCCGCGACGAAGAGGCCGCCCGCGGCCTCACAGAGACGTACGTCCTCCGTGTCGACGATGACGCCTACACCATCCGGCTCGTCGAGGGCAGCCTGGAGATCGAGCCCGGCAGCTCGAGTGAGGAAGTCGATCTCGACGCTGCAATGGACCAGAAGACCTTCTTCGGCCTTGCCTCCCGCGAGCTTCTGCCGAGCGATGCGCTCGCAGCAGGGGCCGTGAAGCTCGAGGCGGGAGAACCCGAGACGCTCGAGCGCTTCTTCCGCGTGTTCAACTTCGCTTCGCGCGTGCCGACTGCCGCCTAGCTGACATGCGGTTCGAGACGGAGCGCCTGCTGCTGAGGCCGCTGTCGCTCGACGACCTCGGCGTCTTCGCGTCGTTCTACGCCGACCCGGAAGTGACGCGCTACCTGGGCGTCGGCCGGACACTGAGCCGTGACGAGACCGAGGCCAGCCTGCGACGCATGCTCCGCAGCTTCGAGGTCGACGGCTTCGGGCAGCTCGCCGTCGAACGTGCAGAAGACGGCGAGCTCATCGGCCGTTGCGGCTTCCTCGTCTGGGATGCGGCGACACTGACCCCGACGACCGAGGCCGAGGCGACCGGGCAGACCGAGCTCGAGATCGGCTACGCGCTCGGCCGGGAGTTCTGGGGACAGGGGTACGCGACCGAAGCGGCGACCGCCGTGCGCAACCACGCCCTGCGGTCGATGCACCGCACACGGCTCATCGCCTTCATCAGACCGGGGAACCTGGCCTCGGCCCGCGTAGCCGAGAAGCTCGGCATGCGCCATGAGCGCGACGTCGAGCTGATGGAGCTGCCGGCTCGGCTCTACGCGCTCGGGAACGAGCCCGCGCGGTAGAGCTGGCCTTCGAGCTGCCGCCCGAGGACTCCCTCCAGCCACTCTGAGATCCCGATCAGCGCGTCGACGTCGACCCCGGTGTCGACCCCGTCCCCCTCCAGCATGTAGACGAGATCCTCGGTGGCGATGTTCCCCGTCGCCCGGGGCGCGAAGGGGCACCCGCCGAGGCCGCCGACCGACGCGTCGAGCAAAGACGCGCCGCCCTCGAGCGCTGCGTACGCGTTCGCGAACCCGGTGTTGCGTGTGTTGTGGCCGTGAAAGCCCGCGGCGCCGGTTCGCTCGATGAGCCCTTTGACCTGGCGCGGTGTTGCGACCCCGATCGTGTCCGCGAGAACGATCTCGCCCGCTGCCGAGAACCGCTCGGCCAGCGAGACGACCGTATCCGGGTCGACCCGCCCTTCGAACGGGCACCCGAAGGCGACGCTGATCGTCACGGTCGAGGGCCCGGAAGCCTGGGCGAGGATCGACGTCACGCGTTCCACGGCTTCGTCCAGGGTCGCGTTGGCGTTTCGCTGGTTGAAGCTCTCCGTCGCGCCGAGCGTGAGATTCACGCGGTCGAGCCCGCTGGCCGCGAAGCGCTCGAATCCCTTCTCGTTCAGCACGAGGCCGACGTACTCGACACCGTCGTGCCGCTCGATTCCGTCGACGACTTCCTCGGCGCCGGCCATCTGCGGCACCGCCTCGTCACGGACGAAGCTGACCGCTTCGATCCGCGGCAGGCCGGTAGCAGCGAGCCGGTTGACGAGCTCCGCGCGGGTCTGCGGCGCGATGACGTCCTGCTCGTTCTGGAGGCCGTCCCGCGGGCCGACCTCGCAGAGTGTCACGCTCACTTCGGGTAGACGCGCTCGGGCTTCACGCGCACGATCACACGGCGCTCGCCCGGCCTGTGGTTTTGGTACTTCGGAATCCCCCTGTACTTCAGGGACATCTTGTCGATGTGACGGTTCGCTTCCTCTTCGTCCTCGTCGAGCTCGGCGGTGCCGCTGACCATCACGTACTCGTACGGATTCTCCAGCGAGTGCACTTCGACCGTCACACGCGGATCACGTTTGAGGTTCTTCCACTTCGCACGAGGTGCGGCCGTGTTGAAGAGAACGTCCTCGCCGTCGTAGTCGACCCAGACGGGCGTCACATGAGGCGTGCCGTCCTCGCGGATGGTCGCCACGGCCCCGAGGTTCTTGTCGAGGAAGAGCTTCGCCTGCTTCTCGGTGAGTGCCGCCACGGCTCCTTTAGGCTAGCGACCATGATCGTTCTCGCCGGCACGCGCAAGGGGCTCTTCCTGTTGGAGAGCGACGAGAGCCGCCGCGACTGGCAGGTCGAAGGCCCGCTGGTCCCCGGCTGGGAGATCTACCACGCGATCCTCGACCCGCGAGACGACGTCCTCTACGCCTGCTCGAACACCTTCGCGTACGGACGCCAACGTGCATCGCTCGCGCGACCGCGGGAAGACCTGGGAGCACGCGGAACAGCTCGGCCTGCCCGAGGACGGAGAGCTCAAGCTCGAGAAGACCTGGCACGTCGAGCCGGGCCGCGACTCGGATCTGTGGCTGGGCGGAGCACCGGGCGCGCTGTTTCGCTCAGGAGACGGCGGCGTCGAGTGGGAGCTCGTCACGGGGCTCTTCGACCACTCGTCACGCGAGCGCTGGCAGCCCGGCGGCGGCGGGATGTGCTGCCACTCGATCCAGATCTCTCCGGACGGTGCGATCTACGCGGGGATCTCGGCCGCGGGCGCATTCCGGTCCGACGACGACGGCGAGACGTGGACGCCCGTGAACAAGGGCACGGCCGCCGACTTCATGCCCGACGATCCGTTCCCCGAGGTTGGACAGTGCGTGCACAAGGTCCTCGTCCACCCTGAGCAGCCGAACCGTCTCTGGCAGCAGAATCACTGCGGCGTCTACCGCTCCGACGACCGCGGCGACAACTGGGAGCGCCTCGAGGCGAACGGTCTCCCGAGCGGCTTCGGCTTCCCGCTCGCGCTGCATCCTCGCGATCCGGACGTGGCGTACGTCATCCCGGAGGAGGGCGCCGAGAATCGCGTCACGTCCGATGGGAGGCTCGGCGTCTACAAGACCACCGACGGCGGGGCGAGCTGGACGCTGGCCGCGAACGGGTTGCCCGACCCCGCGTGGCTGGCAGTGCTCCGCGAGGGAATGGCCTTCGATCGGCTCGACCCGGCCGGCGTGTACGTCGGCACGCAGAGCGGATCCGTCTTCGTGTCGCCGGACGAGGGCGGAGAGTGGATCACCGCTGCCGAGAACCTGCCACCGGTGCTCTCGGTGGAGGTCGGAGAGTGGCAGTCGTAGTGCTCCTTCCGTCTCTGCTCGCGACCGAGGCGGGCGGGCGGAACCGGTTCGAGGTGGAGGCGTCGAGCCCCCGCGAGGCGCTGCGCGAGCTCCCCATTCGCGGCTTGCTGTTCGACGAGCAGAGCGAGCTGCGTCCTCTCGTGAACGTGTACGTCGACGGCGTGGACGTGCGCAACCGGGGCGGCCTGGACGAGGCACTCAGCGACGGCGCGGAGATCCGCGTCGTCGCCGCGATCGCCGGCGGTTAGTTAGAGGCTCGTCGGGATCGTGCACGTCGCCGGCGGCGATCTTCTTCGCCTCGGCGTCAATCGCCGCACGGTCTTCCTGTTGGGCCTGCGGGCTGAACTTGCCGAGCCCGACCCCGTCCTGGGAGAGGCCGAAGACGAGGTTGCGTCCGCCCTTCCAGCTTCCGTCCTGAACCGACTCGATGGTCGAGAACACGGCCTCGTCGACGCGCTTGAGCGCGCTCGTCAGGACGTGCGGGCCGAGGAAGGACTGGTCGGCGTCCACGCCGATGCCCCAGACTTGCTTCTCCTTCGCCGCGTCGAGCGCGCCGAGCCCGCAGCCGCCTGCGACCTGGAAGACGACCCCGGAGCCCTGCTCGATCTGAGTGAGCGCGAGCTCCTTGCACTTCGCCACGTCGTCCCAGTCCTGCGAGTACCCGTTCAGCACCTTGACGCCGGGGTCCGCCGCCTTGGCGCCGGCCTGGTAGCCCGCGATGAAGCGGTCGACCGGCGGCTCCTTCATGCCGCCGACGGAGCTGACGATGTCGGCGCCGGGACGCCGCTTCTCGGCCAGCGCGGCCGCGTACCCGGCGAGGTAGCCGACCTGCTCCTCTTTGAAGAGCAGCCCGACGACGTTCTCCGGCTTGCCCGCGAGGCCCGACTGGTCGACGTCGATGATCTCGAACTTCGTGTCGGGGAACCTCGACGCGGCCTTCGCAACCGCGTCGCCCTGCGCGAAGCCGACGCCGATGATCAGGTCGTAGTCCTGGCGGACGAGCGACGCCATGTTCGGGATGTAGTCGGCGGCGGTCGCGGCCTGGAGGACGCGACCCTGGACGCCGAGCTCCCGTTCGGCTCGCTTGAGACCGTTGTACGCGAGCTCGTTGAAGCCACGGTCGTTCAACTGCCCTTTGTCGGTCAGCAGCCCGACCTTGATCGCGTCCTCGTCAGGCCCGGAAGACGCCGCGTCGTCATCGCCTCCGCAGGCGGCAACCGACCCGGCGAGGGCGGCCGCCAAGAGGAGTCCGGTAAGTTTTTGCCTAAGAGTCAAAAACCTCGGTGACGACGATAGCGAAAAACTCCCCCACGCACGCGACCCTGGCGGTCATCTTCCAGGTCCGGGCCGGGAAGCTCCAGGTCCTCCTGTGGCAACGGGCGAAGGACCCGTTCGCCGGCGCCTGGGCCCTGCCGGGCGGGTATCTGGATCACGGCGAGACGCTCGAGCGCTCGATTCGCCGGCATCTGGCCGCCAAGGTCGACGTCCGTGAGCTCTCGCATCTGGAGCAGCTCGAGACGCTGAGCGATCCGAAGCGGCATCCGAAGGAGCGACAGCTGGCGACGGCGTACCTCGGCCTCGTCCCGCGCGGGGTCGACCCCGCGCTGCCGGAGGACACCGACTGGCACTCGGTCGACCGGCTCCCGAAGCTCGCGTTCGACCACGGGGCGATCACGCTCGCCGGCCGAGAGCGCCTGCGGGCGAAGCTCTCGTACACGAACGTGGGCTTCGCGCTCGCACCGGAGGCGTTCACGCTCAGCGAGCTGCGGGATCTCTACGCGGCGGCGCTGGGACACGACGTGTCGGCGACGAACCTCCAGCGTGTGCTCGTGCGCCGCGGGCTGCTGAAGGCGACGGGCGAACGACGTGAGCCGGGTCGCACCGGCGGCCGGCCGGCGGCCCTCTTTCGCTTCACGTCGAACCGGCTGGACGTGACCGACCAGTTCGCGGTGCTCAGGCCTCCCGGACGCTGAGCGGGGCGCCTTTCGGCGCCCCGCTCGTCGAGCTCGATGTCGCTTCGGGTTAGCGGCGGCCGACTCGCAGGTTGACCCTGAAGTTGACCCGCCGGACTGCGCCGCCCCGTGGGCTCTGGCCGAGCACACGGCCGACACGCCGGGAACGAACCCTGCGCACCGTGCCGACTCGGCAGCGCCGTGCCCGGATCCGCGCCCTGGCCGTCTGCAGCCGCATGCCGATCACGTTCGGCACGCGACAGCGCGCCGGCGGTGGGGCCGGAGGCGGCGGTGGAGGCGGAGGCGGTGGCGGAGGTGGCGGTGGTGGTGGCGGCGGTGGTGGCGGCGGAGGTGGCGGAGGCGGAGGTGGCGGAGGTGGTGGCGGTGGGGGTGGTGGAGGCGGAGGTGGCGGAGGTGGAGGCGTAAACGTCAGCCTCTCTGCGCTGGTAATGGTCGTCGCGCCGTTATAGCCGCCGGCGGCCACCAGATAATTGGCCACCGCCGAGCCTGCCGTGAACGAGCGGGCTGCATTGAGGCTCGGACCGGCTGCCCAGCTGTTCGCGACCGGATCGTAGGAGACCGTCGTCGCGCCCGTGTCCGGGGTCATGCCAAGCGCATCTGCAAAGAACGGGCCGAACGGCGTTCCGACTCCGAAGGACCAGAGCTTGCCTTCCATGACGCCGCTGCCCGGGACGTTCGTCGGGCTCGGCATGCTGGCCTTTGGCGTCCACGCATTGGCCGCGATGTCGTAGTCATAGACGAGGCCAATAACGGTATTGGTCGCATCGCGACCGCCGGCCACGTACATGTGGCCGTTGATGATCCCGTGGGCGCTCCCACCCGTGCCATGCGGGATCGGCGCGCGAACGGTGAAGTTGTTCGCGATTGGGATCGTATTCCCAGTTCGTCACCTGAGCACTCGTGACCTGGGGAGTGTTGTAGCCGGCGACGAGGTAGATCTTGCCGTTGCCGGGGTTGTAGGCCGAAGCCATGAAGCCGCGTACGTCCGGCATGTTTGCGCCCGTGCTCCAGGTGTTGGACGCAATGTCATAGATCCTGGTCGTGGCGGTAACGGTGACGCCGGCGTTCTGGCCTCCGAACACATAGATCTTGTTGCTCGGCGGGTAATAAACAGCCGAAGCCATTGTCACGGCGTCCGGCATCGGCGCCCGGGTCGCCCACGTGTTGGCGACCGGGTCGTAGCGGTACAAAGTGTTCCGATCGCCGCCGGAGATCAACGAGTAGCCGCCGGCTACATACGCGTAGGTGCCGTCAGAAGCACTCGCACCTCCGTACAGGTCCGCCGGCATCGGGGCGACTGTTTGCCATGCGTCCCCGCCGCCTGGTGTGGCGTTCGCCAGCCCCGCCACCGCAAGCGTTGCTGCGGCGACCAGCGCAAGGCAGATCCCTCTCAAACTCACCGTCTTCATAGTCCCTCCCCTGAGCGCAACGGCGCGCTCATCGCTGACGGCGTGTTTTTAACAGGTACGGCCCTGACATGCCGCCCAATTTTCGCGCCGAGTGGCTTAGGCGACGCCGATACCGGCAGCGAGCTCGCGGGAGATCGCGTGCTCCACTTTGCCGATGCGGATCGTCAGCGGCCCGCCGAACGGTGCGACTGCGCGGAGCTTGACTTTGCGACCCGGAACGAGCGCGAGGCTCTTCAGGTAACGGAGTAGCTCCTCGTCGTCGCTCGGCACGCGGCGAATCGTCGCCTCGTCGCCCGGCTCCAGGGCCGCCAACGTGCGCAGCTTCGAGCGGTCCAGCTTCAGCTTGCGATCCGGGATCGGATCGCCGTGCGGGTCGTGCGTCGGGTAGCCAAGCGTGTGGTCGATGCGCGCCTCGAGCTCCTCGGACAGCACGTGCTCGAGGCGATCGGCCTCGATATGGACCTGGTCGAGCGACAGGCCGAGCGCCTGCGCGAGGTACTGCTCGAGCAGCCGGTGATGCCGGATGACCTCGAGCGCGACCTTCTCCCCCGCCGGGGTCAGTTCCACGCCGCGGTACGGGGCATGGTCGGCGAGACCGAGCCCAGCGAGCTTCTTGATCATCGCCGTCGCCGAAGGCGGGCGGACGCCCATGCGGCCGGCAATCGCCGACGTGGTGGCCCGACGGCCTTCCAGTCGGAGCTTGTGGATCTCCTTGAGGTAGTCCTGAGAAGCGGCGCTGAGATCCCCAATCATGTTTATCAGTGTAGACTAAAAGAGGATTTCGTCTTGGCTAAATTCAGTAGAAAGCAGCTGCTCGCCGGCACCCTCCCAGTGGTAGCCGCCGCCCCCCTCGCCAAGCTCGCGTGGCCGAGCGCGGCTCAAGGCGGCGAGCCCCTCGCGATCCACGAAGGGCATGAGCACCCGCTCATCGGCCACGCAGCGATGATCGGCGACGAGGTGCCCGCTCCCGGCGGCCCGCACACTCTCGACGCGCTGCTCATCCCTCCGCCGGCGCTACCCCACAAGCCCGGCCGCATCCGCGAGTACAACCTGACTGCCGTCGACCGCACGATTCAGGTCGCGCAGGGCGTCGAGTTCAACGCCTGGACGTACAACGGCACCGTCCCGGGGCCGGTCATCCGCGCCACCGAGGGCGACACCCTCCGCGTCAAGCTCATGAACGGCGGCTCGCACCCACACACGATCCACTTTCACGGCATCCACCCGGGAGACATGGACGGCGTCTTCGAGCCCGTCCCGCCGGGCAGCGAGTTCACCTACGAGTTCCCGGCGCGCCCGTACGGGATGCAGCTCTACCACTGCCACGCGACGCCGCTCAAGAAGCACATCCACAAAGGCCTCTACGGCGCGTTCATCATCGACCCGCCCAAGCCGAGGAAGCCTGCGCGCGAGCTCGTGATGGTCATGAACGGCTACGACACGGACGGCGACGGCGAGAACAACTTCTACACGGTCAACGGGATCGCCTTCTACTACGCGAAGTACCCGATCCGCGTGAAGAAGGGCGAGCTCGTACGGATCTACCTCGCCAACCTGACGGAGTTCGACCTCATCAACTCCTTCCACCTGCACGGCGACTTCTTCCGCTACTACCCGACCGGCTCGACCGACCACTTCGAATACACCGACACCGTGATGCTCTGCCAGGGCGAGCGAGGCATCCTCGAGATCGAGTTCGCGAACACCGGGCGCTTCATGTTCCACGCCCACCAGAGCGAGTTCGCGGAGCTCGGCTGGATGGGCTTCTTCGAGGTGGAGTAGGTGGCCACGGAGGCGGTCGCGTCGCGGGGTTACGGCTGGCGCCTCTGGGCGCTCGTGCCGCTGCTCATCCTCGTCGGCGCCGTCTCGCTCCTCGCCTCGTCGGGAGACTCGCTCTTCGACCTGCTCGGGCGCAACCCGCCGCCCGCCGACGAGTTCGACGTCCGGCGCGTGGAGTTCAAGCCGGGCGAGATCAAGATCCGCGTCACGAACCCCCAGCGCGAGGATCTGACGATCGCCTTGGTGACCGTGGACGACGCGATCGTCCCGTTCACGGTCGACGGTGACCGTACGCTTGGCCACCTGCGCTCCGCGACGATCGCCGTCGAGCACGACTGGGTCGAGGACGAGCCGATCGCGGTGGGCGTCACGAGCTCGTCGGGAATCCAGACGACCGAGGAGATCGCCGCGGCGGTCGAGACGCCTGGGGCCTCCGGGAAGCGGTTCCTCGGCTTCGCTGTGATCGGTTTCCTCGTCGGCGTCCTCCCCGTAGCCCTCGGCCTGGCCTGGCTCCCCTCGCTGCGCCAGGTGAGCCCCGAGTGGCTGGCGGCGTTCATGGCGCTGACCGGTGGGCTGCTCACGTTCCTCGGGTTCGAGGCGCTCTCGGAGGCACTCGATCTGCAGGCGGCCCTGCCCGGGGGGCTCGGCGGGACCGGGCTCGTGCTCCTCGGCTTCGCTTCGACCTACCTCGCGTTGAGCTTGCTGGGGCGGTGGCTCGGGCGGGGCGCAACGGTCAGCGGGCTTGCGCTGGCGATGCTGGTCGCGATCGGCATCGGGCTGCACAACCTCGGTGAGGGGCTCGCGATCGGCACCTCGTTCGCCCTCGGCGAGCTCGCCCTCGGGACGTTCTTCGTCATCGGGTTCATGGTTCACAACATCACCGAAGGGCTCGGGATCGCGACCCCGATGGCCGACCGCCAGCGCGTGAGCTTCGGCCGGCTGGCCGTCCTCGCGCTCATCGCCGGAGCACCGACCATTCCAGGCGCCTGGATCGGCGGATTCGTGACGAGCGACCTGCTCGGCGTCCTGTTCTTCGCGGGCGCTGCGGGCGCTGCGTTCGAAGTGGTGACCGAGGTCGGCCGCTACGTGCGGGAGCGCGCTCCGGGGGGCCTGACCTCGCCCTACGTGGTCGGCGGATTCCTCGCGGGAATCACCGTCATGTACGTCACAGGGCTACTGATCTGAGATCCGGTGGCCCGTGGCCGCCGGCGGTGACCAGCCGGTCGCGGCCGGTGCGCTTGGCCTCGTAGAGAGCCGCGTCGGCCCGGCCGACGAGCTCTTCCGCCGACTCGCGCCCGTTCCAGCACGCGACTCCCGCCGAGACGGTCTGCCCGGCAGGCATCGCGGACCGGAGTCGCTCGACGATCGACTTCGCGTCGGCCAGGGTGCAACCCGGCAGCGCGACCGTGAACTCCTCCCCGCCGTAGCGGGCCAGGATGTCGCTGGCGCGGAGCTCGTCGCCCCAGGCCGCAGTCCCTTGCTTGAGCAGCCGGTCGCCTGCCTGATGCCCCCGCTCGTCGTTGTAGGCCTTGAAGTAGTCGAGGTCGAGCATCGCGACGCAGAGCGGGTGCGCGGAACGACGTGCACGCGCCATTTCCCGCGGTAGCTCCTCTTCCCAGGCGCGCCGGTTGAGAAGACCTGTGAGGTCGTCGGTCCGTGCGCTGGCCTCCAACCGTGCGAGCAGGTCGGCGCGCTCGATCATCATCGCCGTCTCGGCCGCGAGCATGCGGATGGCCGAGATCGCCTGGCGCTCGAGCGCGCTGATGACGTGGTCCCAGCCGACGACCAGCACGCCGATCGTCTGTTCGTTACGAAGTACCGGCTCAAAGTGCACCGACACGGCTCCGGTCGACTTCGTCATCCGCTGCGACACGCTCGGATCCTTTCGGGCATCGTCCACGAAATGCGATTTGCCGCTGAAAAACGCGGCTGCCGCTCCCGAAGCCTCCGCGCCGACGATGATGCGAATCGGCGGGGAGCCTTGCAGGCCGTGATTGGCGGTCATGACGAGCGCGCCCTCGCCGTCGGGCTCGAACAGGCTCGCGAAGCGGCCGCCCGTGATCGTGGAGGCAGCGGAGCAGATGACGTGCCGGGCGACCTCGGCATCGGTCGTCCGTGAGATCTCACGGGTTGCATCCGTCACGGCGGCCATGTTCTCGACCAGCCGCCGCGTCTCGTCCTGGCTGGTGAGGAGCTCGGACTCACGGCGCGACGTGTCATCGACCCGCGTACGAAGCTCCCGGACGAGCCCCTGCACGGTGTAACCGACGATCGGGGCGACACAGATCCAGAGGAGCGCGCGAGTCCACTCGCTGGAGGGATAAGCCGGCGCTCCTACCAGGACGAGCGGCGCGAGGAACACTGCGCCGACTCCGACCATGCCAACTGCGAGATCCCTCCGCGTTCCGTAGAGCGCGAGCCAGAACACCGGAAGCATGGCGAGCACCGCGTACGCGGACTGGGCCTCACCGTCGGACTCGCGCAGCAAGGCGATGACCACGAAGTAGGCAAAGGGCGGGACGACCTCCGCGAACCGCGGGAGCTTCGCCCACGGCACGAACCTCGCGGTGAAAACGATGAGCGCGCTCAGGAGGGCGGCGGCGGCGAGCGCAGTTGGGTCGTTCTCTGTCGGCGGCAGCGGATAGAGACACAGGGCCAGGAGCATCGCACCGAGGAACGGAGCGGCCCGCCGAAGCAAGCCGTCGCGGGCAAAGGCCTGAGGGTGAGAAACTGTCGTTGTCTTCATGCGCCGAGGTGAAGATCGGCCGCGGAACGACGCTAGCTACACCTCGATCGAGGGATGCCCCGGGCTCAAGGGGCGAAGATCTCGATCTCTCGCCAGGACACCCAGGAAACACTCGCCGGAGTGCTCACTTGCACGTAGCGCACGTTCGTCCACGGGCTGCCCGGTATGTGCTCGAGCACTGCGTTGTCATTCGTGAAGCCGTTGAACTCGTGGAGCTGCTGCCAGGAATCACTGGTCGTCGCACGTCCGTAGATGCGATGCGTTGTCAAACCGTTCGGAGTCTGCGTTACGAACAGGCGAACTTTTCCGATCGTGACCGGCGCTCCGAGGTCGATCTCGATCCACTGCGTGTGGATACCCCCCGGCTCCCCAGCGATTTGCCTTCAGGCCGTCGACCGCATTGGCGGCGGGGCCGTCCACCGAGGCCGAAGCGATCACCGGCTTCCCGAGCGCCAGATTCCCGGCGCCCGGAACGGGATCACAGGGATCAGGCCGGAGCCGGGGCCCGAGACCCAATCGGATCGGCCCACCCGAGCTCATGCCGTTCCACAGCGGCGCCTCGCCGCTCCCGAACTCGGTCGTATCCCAGCTGAAGAAGACCCAGCCGTCGAACCCGGAGGCGCAGGAGTCGGCCTGGAAACCCTTGAGCGCGAGCTCGGCGTCGGCGGCGGTCGGGTACGCGAACTGAAAAGCGCCGAAGTCGCCGAGGACGATCGGCTTGGTAACCGGCGTCGTCAGCTCGTAGTTCTGCATGTAGCCGTCGTACGTCAACTCCACGCCCGGGTGGAGGTGCAGGCCGACGAAGTCGAGGCTCGATGTGTAGAGCGGCTGGGCCCGGATCACGCGCGAATCGAAAGCGCGAGCAGGGTTCGGGCTCTTCGGCCAGAGGGAGCCGATGGAGACGAGCGCGGTCGGGTCGACGTCCAGGATCGCGTCGCGCACCTCGTTCGCCCAGTACACGAGGTTCTCGTCCATCATCAGCTGCTTCTGGGCCGCGATCGACATGTCGTAGGTCGAGCCGTTTGCGGTCGTCACGAGACCGGACCCGAGGCTGAGTGGCGGGGAGGCGTCACGGAAGAAGGCCTCGCTCACGAGCTCGTAGCCCCAGACGTAGTCGAGCGGCGCGTTGATCGAGTGCAGCGCCGCGTGCAGCGCCTGCCAGAACTGCCGGTGAGCGTTGACCCCGTCGGTCGTCAGGTACGTGAGGTTCTCGGCGCCGAACGTCGTGCAGCACTGCGTGCGCCACAGCGTCTCGTACTTGCTGCCGTAGGGAAGCGCCTCGAGTGAGACGAGCGTGAAGATCCCGCGTGCCTTGGCACGCTGCATGAAGTCGGCAACGTTCGCCAGGTAGGGCCGCGACAGGTGGTCGAAGCTCAACGTGCTGGTCAGGCACCCGACCGTGCACCTGACGTCGAGGAAGATGCGGACGACGTTGTAGTTCTCCGCCTGCATCGCGACCAGTGCGCTCTCCGCCGCGCCGTGGTTGTAGGAGCCGACGATGAAGGTCGAGGGCCCGAAGACGCCCTGGTTCAGCTGGCGACGGGCATAGGTGCTGCCGCGCGGGACGAACGTCTGCCCCGTGTTCCTGTTGAAGAACTCGTCGGCGCTCATCCCCGCGCGCACCCCGACGACGTGTGGCGGTGGAGGCGGCGGCGGCCCTGGTGGACCAGGTGGTGGAGGTGGTGGTCCCGGAGGCGGAGTGGGCGGAGGCGCGGGAGGCGGCGGTGGTGGCGGCGGCTGGGGCTTCGGCTTGACGGCCGCCCGGGTGACGACGATCACGCCACGCTTGACGCCCCGACGCTTCGACAGGCCGCGCGCGGTGCACGTGAACGGGAAGCGCCCTGCGCGGCGGAACGTGACCTTGAGCTTCGCGCGCCGGCCGCGACGGAGGAACTGGCTACGGCGCCCCGCGACTGCGAAGCGGCGGGCGCGGCGGCTGCGGTTGACGATCGTGAACATCGCCGCTCCGACTTTCAACTGGCGACGAGAGACCTTGCAGGCGCGCTCGGTCATGGTGAGCGTCACGCGGGTAGGTGCAGGCGCGGCCTGTGCCCGATCGGGCAGCGCAACGAAGGCCAGGATCGCGCCCAGCCCGATGGCTACGCTCGTGACGCGCCGCCGCATGCCCCCTTTGTCGGCACTCTGGCGGCTCGGCTACAGCCCTTGAAGTTGCTATTGCAGCATTAGCCGGCGAAGACGCGGCGCTCGGCGTCTTCGATTACCTCGGCCGGCTCTGGTGGAGCCAGCAGCATCTCGGCCAACTGCTCGGCGCCCGGGAAACCGCTCTCACGGTAGGCGGCAGCCGCGCTCTCGACGTCGTAGTCGGTCCGACGAAGCTCCACGTCCGGGCCGAGCAGCGCCCAGAAGGCACCCGGCCGGCCTTCGTACGGGAGGCCGACGCTGCCCGGATTGACGCTGCGGATGCCCCCCACCTCGCGGTCGAACTGGATGTGCACGTGCGCCGACACGATGACGCGCTCCGGCGCGTCGGCGCTGAACTCGCGAACGCGGTCTTCGGGCGTCTCGGGTGTCACGCACTCCTCGTCGCTACGGGGCGAGCCGTGGCAGAAACGCACCGCGCCCAGACCGTCGATCTCGACGACGACGTTCTCCTCGAAGCCACGGGCGAACTCGAGCATCTCGGTTGTGTGGCTTTCCTGCATCCAGCGCTCCCGTTCGGACTCCGCGGCGCCCTCGAGGAGTGTCCGATCGGCGTTGCCGCGCACGAACAACGCCTCGAGGCTGGAGGCCAGCCGGTGTGTCTCGACGGGTTGCGCACCCCAGGTGAGGTCGCCGCCGAAGACGATCAGGTCGTGCTCTTGCCCGCTGAGCTCGTCGAGAACCGCCGCGAGGGCCGTGGCGTTGCCGTGAACGTCCGAGAGGACGGCGACGCGGCGGGCTCGCCTCACGTTCATGCCCTCTAGTACAGCACGAGGCGATCCCGGTGCACGACCTCCAGCCCCCGTGGCCTCCCCGCCAGCTCCGCGGCACTCGCTCCGACGATGCCCTTCGCGAACACGGCGCCGTCCGGGCCGACGAGCTCGACCGCCTCGCCCGGCTCGAACTCGCCCTCGCACAGAACGATGCCGACGCCGAGGAGTGAGGCTCCCTTCTCGACGAGGGCCTGCCGGGCGCCTGCGTCGACGTGCAGACGTCCTGCCGTGGGCTTGCCGAAGCGCAACCAGAGCTTGAAAGCCGATTCGCTGCGGTCGGCTGCGGTGAAACGGGTCCCGCGCGCTTCGCCGGCGAGGATGGGCGCCAGGACGACCTCGCCCCGGCCGTCGGCGATCACGGTCGGGATCCCGGCGGCGGCTGCCATCTCCGCGGCGACGATCTTGCTGCGCATGCCGCCGCGACCGAGAGCCGCCCCCTCCCCCACCTCGACCTCACCCGCACGCGCACCCTCGGCGAGGAGCTCGGCGCCGGGCTTCCCCGGAGCGCGCGTGTACACGCCTTCGACTTCGGTCAGGAGCACGAGCAGGCTCGCACGGACGAGCACGGCGACCTGGGCCGCGAGTGCGTCGTTGTCGCCGAAGGTGATCTCGTCGGTCGCGGTCGCATCGTTCTCGTTCACGACCGGCACGGCGCCGAGACGGAAGAGCTCGGCGAACGCGTGGCTCGCGTTCACATACGCCGTGCGATCGGAGACGTCGTTCGCCGCGAGCAGGATCTGTGCGGCAGCGAGCCCTTCGGTTGCCAGCGCCTCCTCCCAGGCCGCCTGCAGGCGCGCCTGTCCGAGAGCGGAGGCCGCCTGGAGTCGCGGAACGCTGCGCGGCCGTCGCTTCAGCCCGAGCCGCGGGAGGCCGAGTGCGATCGCGCCCGAGGAGACGACGCACGCCGGCTCGCCCGACCGCACGAGCTCTCCTAGTTCACGCGCGCGCGCGCGAAGGAGGTCGCGGCGAGGCTCGCCGTCGGGCCCGGCGATGAGGCCTGTTCCGAGCTTGACGACGACGGGCCGCCTCACCGGGTCTGCGTGCCATCGCCGATCACGCGGTACTGGCGCAGCCAGAGGTCGCGGTACGTCACCGGCCCGCGTGGGCCCGGGACGTTGTCGACGTTGATGCCGGTCTCGGGTGCCCCCGTCAGCTCGAAGCCGTCCGTGAACCTCGTCGTCGCGTGCCAGAAGGCGGCCGTGCCGCGGTAGCCGTCCAGGAAGCGCTCGGCTGCCTCGACGTCGTCGGTCACGATGCCGGCTGCGAGGCCCGAGGTCTCCTCGTTCGCCAGCCGCAGGGCCTCGTCGAGATCGTCCACGACGTCCAGAGTCACGGTCGCCACGCGCTCCGGGTCGTTCGCCCATTCGAACCCGAGCCTGCGGTCAAGCGGCAAAACGCCGTCGCCGGCGGCTTCGATCGCGCGCTCGGTGCCGCGTACTTCTACCCCCTGCTCCCGGAAGACCCCGAGCAGCTCGGGGAGGAGCTCCCTGGCCCCGCGGTCGACGAGCGCGAGGTTGAGCCGGTTACAGACGCCGAGGCGGTCGAGCATGTCCTCGGCCATCTTCAGAGCTCGCTCGCGTTGCGCGGCCGGGTGGACATAGAGAACGCCGCCCCCCTCCGCATGCGCGAGCGTGCGGACTCCGTGCTCGGCCGCCAGCGTCGCGAGCTCGGCGGTCGTCGGCCCGCTCCCGCGGAGGATGACGAGCGAGATGCGCTCCGGCATCGTCACGAGGACCCGGGCTCCCTCTCGATCGGAGGAGCGGACGAGCCCGACGGCGCCGGGCGGCAAGCCGGCTCCCTCCAGGGCGGGGCGCAAGACGTCGTCCACGAGCACGGTCACGGTGCGCAGCGCGGCTCCGCCCGTGCGGAGCACAGCCGTGTTCAGGCTCTTCAGGAGCTGGCCGGCGACGTCCAGGGCGACGTTCGGTCGCGCTTCGAAGTTCGCGCCGACGACGCCGATCGGGATGCGCCGCTCGGAAATCTGGAGACCGTTCTCCAACGTCCTGGACGTGATCTCGCGCTCGAGCGGCTCGATCGCCGCAACGGCCTCGACCTGCTTCGCCATGGCGTCGACGCGCGCACGGTCGAGGCTGAGGCGGTCGAGCATCCCCTCGTCGAGCCGGCTTTTGGCGGCTTCGACATCGGCTTCGTTGGCCGCGAGCACGTCGTCGGCTCGCTCCCGAACGAGCGCGGCCGCCTCGCTCAGCGCGGCCGCGACGGGCTCGTCGCTCAGCTGGGGCGCCGCGCGACCTGCATGCGAGCGCCTCCTGCTCGACCAGCCGGCGGAGGTCGTCGTTCACGCGACTCCCGCGAGTGCTCGGCGCGCCTCCGGGCTGAGCGGCGCCGATAGGCCGTCGGCGTCGACGTGGACGACGGTATGGCGGCCGCGGATGGAGACGTCGCCGTCGCTGCGGATCTCCCAGCCGTAGGTGATCGACGTCGTGCCGACGTGCTCAGGAGCGAGCTCGATCTCGAACTCGTCCTCGAAGCGGAGCACGGCCAGGTACTCGGCCTCGACCGCGCGGCGTGGGTAGTCGGCCCAGTCCTCCAGGAGACCGAGCGACCGCAGTAGCGCCGTCTCCGCCTCCTCCGCCCACCGGAACACCGCGGTGAAGTGGATCCGGCCGCCGGCATCCGTGTCGATCCACGCGACCCGCGACTGCGCGACGTGGCGAGGGGCGGACATCGTCACGCCAAGTCGTGGACGGGCAGCACGAACTCGAAACGAGCCCCTTGCGGCACCGGCTCGTGCCGGAGATCTCCCCCGTGCGCGCGAGCGTACGAATGGGCTATGGCCAGGCCAAGGCCGACGCCGCCCGCGCGCTGAGAGCGCTCGCCGCGCGTGAACCGCGTAAACATCTGCGACACGATCGCTTCGTCGATTCCAGGCCCGCGGTCCTCGACCACGAACCGCAGGTGCCGGTCCCGCTGCTCTGCAGTCACGAGCACTGGCGGACCGCCGTGTCGAAGAGCGTTCATGAGCAGGTTAGTGACGACCCGATCGAAGGCCTGGGTGTCGGCGACCGCCTCCAGGTCGTCCGAGATCCCAATGCGGACGTCTGTTTCGACATCCGGGTCGATGGCCTTGATCAGCTTGCGAGTTCGCTCGCCGACATGAAAACGGCTCGGCGCGATCTTGAAGCCCCCGGCGTCGAGCATCGACAGGTCCAAGAGCCGTTCCAGGAGATCCTTCATCCGGACGCTCTGCGTGTAGAGCGTCTCCTCGAGCTCGGCGACCTGCTCGTCCGGAAGCTCCTCGCGCCTTGACCGCAGCGTCTCGAGCACGCCGTAGATGACAGTCGCGGGCGTCCGCAGCTCGTGCGAGGCGAATCCGATGAAGTCTCGCTGCAGCCTGTCGAGGCGTACAAGCTCCTCGTGCACCAGCGCCCGCTCGATCCCGAGCCCCGCGCGCTCCGCGGCCACCTGCAAGAGCTCGGCGTCCTCTTCGGTGAAGTCACGGCGAACAAGGGTCCCGGCATGAATGACGCCGAGCACGCGGTCGTGAGCGTAAAGCGGCGCTCCGACGAGGGACTTGACCCCCTTCTCGCGCAGGATCGGGTTCAGGATGTCCGCATGGTCGACGTCAGCAATCACGATCGGCCGTCGCTCGGCGGCGATTCGTCCAGCGAAACCCTTGCCGAACGGAATCCGAACTCCGCGCTCGACCTCTTCCTCGAGCCCCTTGGCCGCTCTCGCGACCAAGTGCGTGCCCTCGGCGTCGAGGAGCAGGATCGCGCTGGTGTCGGCTTCGAGCAGGTCACGGGTCCGCAGGAGGAGCTCGTCGAGCAACTCATCCAGAGGGAGCTGGGAAAGCGCGACGTCGGTGACGGCCTCGAGACGGCGCATCCGGGTGATCGCCCGCTGCAGGACCCGTTCGAGCGGGTCCGGCGTGACCTTGCCTGCGGATGCTCCCCCATGGACACAAGGTACTCGGGCGGGCCGGTCCTGTCTGTAGCGGTGCCTAGCGCGTAGGGAGCGAGAGCCATACATCCGCGCCGCCCTCGGGGCGGTTCGCCGCATGTGCCGAGCCTCCGTGACCACGTGCGATCGCATCGACGATCGCCAGCCCGAGGCCGGAGCCCCCGCCCGTGCGCGCTTCGTCCGCGCGGGTGAATCGCTCGAAGGCGCGCGGCAGAAAGGTCGGCGTGAACCCGTCCCCCTCGTCGAGGACGTGGAGCTCGACACGCCCGTCTTCCGCGGCGCCGGTGATCCTCACCGTTCCAGACCCGTGCTCCAGCGCGTTTGCGACGAGATCGCCGAGCGCCTGCTCGAGGCGGACCCTGTCACCCGAGAGCCCGAGCCCCGCGGGTACGTCGATTTCGATAGGCCGTCCGCTGGCGGCGAAGCGCCCGGCGACCTCGGCCGCGAGGCTCTCGGCGACGATCGGCTCCCGCCGGAGCGTGAGGGGGCCCTGATCCGACCTCGCCAGCACGAGGAGGTGCTCGGCGAGCTGAGTCAGGCGGTCGGTCTCGGTCGCAGCCGAGCGCAGCGCCTCCTCGAGCTCTTCGGCGGAACGAGGACGCCGCAGGGACAGCTCGAGCTCGGCTTTGAGGAGTGCGAGCGGCGTGCGCAGCTCGTGACTGGCGTCTGCGATGAAGCTCCGCTCGTGCTCGAGTGCCTCGTCGAGGCGCTCGAGCATGTCGTTGAGGGTCGTCCCCAGGCGGCCGAGCTCGTCGTTCGCGCGGCCAATCGACAGCCGCCGCCCCGGCTCGGCGCCCGAGATGGTGGCTGCTTCCTCGCGCATCGCCTCGACCGGGCGCAGCGCGGCCGTTGCCAATCCGTACCCGAGGAGTGATGCGAGCAGGAGCGCCGCCGGCCCGAAGATGACGAGCTGCCCGAGGAGGTCCCGAGCGCGCCGTCACGGTCGTCGAGGGATGCCGCTGCGACGACGATGCGCCGCCCCTGTTCACCGTCGACGGCAGTCGCCAGCACGCGCCCACGTCCGTCGATCCCGGGCACGCGCTCGCGCTCGAGCCGGAGCTCCCGGCCCGGCTCGACACGCGCGAGCTCCTCCTCGTCCAGCAGGGGCTGTTCCCCCGCCTCGGCGACGACGCGGCCCGACCCGTCGAGCACCTGCGACCGGCTCTCATCGGAGTTCGGCTCCGGGCTCTCACCCGCAACCAGGTCCTCCACTCGGCTCTGCAGCGAGTCGTTGATCGCCTCGTCGAGGGCCGAACGCAGCCCGAGATAGACCAGCGCGCCGGTCGCGGCAAGCACGACGGCCATCGCAACCGCGAAGGCCAGCGTCAACCGCGCCCTGATGGGCAGCCTGCTCACGCTTCGCCCTTGAAGCGGTACCCAGCGCCGCGGACCGTCTCGAGCGACGTTCGCCCGAAGGGCCGATCGATCTTCTCGCGGAGGTAGCGGACGTAGACGTCGACGACGTTCGAGCGATTCTCGTACCCGTAGTCCCAGCAGTGCTCGAGGAGCTGGTAGCGGGAGAGCACCTCTCCTGGGCGACGCATGAACGTTTCGAGCAGCGCGAACTCCTTCGCCGAGAGACCGATCTCGACGTCACCGCGCCAGGCCCGCCGCGTCGCGGGATCGAGACGGAGGTCGCCCGCCTCGAGGACCGTGGGCCGCTCGAGCGGCGCGCGGCGTGCGATCGCCCGTAGGCGGGCAAGCAGCTCGGCAAAGGAGAACGGCTTCGTCAGGTAGTCGTCCGCGCCGGCGTCGAGCCCGGCCACCCGGTCCTCGACGGCATCACGTGCGGTGAGCATGAGCACCGGCGACCAGCGGCCGGCCTCGCGCAGGCGGCGGCACACCTCGAAGCCGTCCGCTCCCGGCAGCATCACGTCGAGGACGATCGCGTCGTACTCCGTCGCCTCGGCCATCCAGAGCGCGTCGTCCCCGGTGCGCGCGACATCGGCAGCGAGCCCCTCCTCGACCAGGCCTCTCCTCAGGAGCGAAGCCATCTTGACGTCGTCCTCAACGACGAGCACCCGCATGGGCACATTGTCGCCTAAAAGATGAGAGTCAGATGAGAATCGGTGTCAGACACGTGCCAGGCACGTGTCAGGCACCGGCGAGGAACTCGAGCACGAGCTCGTTGAAGCGCTCCGGCTCCTCCAGGTGGATCATGTGGGCGACGCCCGGGAACTCGACGACCTGGGCGCCGGCCACCGACGACGCGAGGTGCCGCTCCGCGAGGACGGAGCCCGGCTCGTCGGCCTGCCCGATCAGCACCAGCGTCGGAATATCCAGCTCCGCGAGCCGTTCCGCGGCAGGCGGGTCGAGGCGCTGCGGCTTGCCCCAGGGCTTCTCGGCCTTCATCGCGGCCAGGATCCAGCCGTGCACCTTCTGTCGGAGCCCGGCATCGACCCGGTCGGGAGGCTGACCCCAGCCGTCGACCCAGACCTTCGTCTCCAGCTCGGCCAGCGCCTCCCAGTCCTTCGCCTCATAGATTCGCTCCATCTCCTCCCAGGGCGGCGCTTCGACGCCGTCGGGCAGCTCAGCCTCGTACCCGCCGACTCCTCCCGCGACGCTGACGAGGGCGTCCACGCGGTCGGGCCGGTCGATGGCCAGGTCGAGTGCGATCCCACCGCCGCGCGACTGGCCGACGACATACGCGGAGCCGGCACCGAAATGGTCGAGGACGGCCGCAGCATCCGCGTGGTCCGAGAACTCCACGTCGTCGGTCTCGGTTCGCCCGATGCCGCGCGTGTCGTAGCGGATCACCTGGTAGCGCTCCGCGAACACGGGCACCTGGTCGTCCCACATGCGCAGGTCGCCGAGCCCGCCGTGGATGAGGAGCAGCGGGTGACCGTCGCCCTCCACCTCGTAGTAGAGCTTGCCGCCGTCGACATCGATGAGCCCCGACTCGGCCATTTCTCGATGATATGCAGCGTGAGCGGAGTTCGACTCGAACCACTGTCAGCCGACCACGTCGACGGGCTCGACGCGCTCGCACAGGACCCCGATGTCCAGCGATACACGTTTGTCCCGTCCCCACCCCCGGCCGATTTCGGGAGGTCCTGGCTGGAGACCTACGAGCTCGGGCGCAAGGAAGGAACCCGAGAAGGCTTCGCGATCATCGACGCCGAGGACGGCTCGTTCCTCGGGATCGCCGTCGCGGTGCGAATCGACGAGGAGGCGAACGAGGCCGAGCTCGGCTACATCCTCGCGCCCGAGGCCCGTGGCCGGGGCGCGGCGACCGAGGCGCTTCGGCAGCTGACCGCATGGGGCTTCGCTCGCGGGTTCCAACGGCTCGAGCTGCGCGGGGACGCGGAGAACGAGGCCTCGAGGCGAGTCGCGGAGCGCTGCGGCTACGCGCTCGAAGGGATCCTGCGATCCGTCTACTTCAAGGAAGGACGCCGGACCGACATGTTCATCTACTCGCGACTGCCGGGCGACGAATAGCGGGCCGCCGGCCGCGCGTTGCGATGGCGACACCGGCGAGGCACAGCGCTCCGCCGAGATAGGCGAGGCCCGGTGGCGTCTCGCCGAGGATCGCCCAGCCCATCAGGATCGCGATCGGCGGGACGAGGTACGTCGTCGAGCCCATCCGCCCGGCGGTCGTCCGCGCGAGCGCATAGGCCCAGGTCATGAAGGCGATAGCGGTCGGCACCACGCCCAGATAGACCATCCAGCCGATCGCCGACCCGGGCGCATCGTCCACCTCACGCACGAGCGAAGGTGCGAACGGCAAGCACGTCAGCGCGCCCACGGTGCAGGCGAGCCACGTCACCTGCAGCGCGGAGGCGCGGGCCAGCAAGGGCTTCTGCGCAACGACTCCCCCCGCATAGGCAAACGCAGCTACGACGCAGAGGACAGCGCCCCAACTTGCCGCGACACCCTGCTCGGACGTGGCCACGCCGATGACGGCCGCGCCCGCAAAAGCGACGAGGATCCCGGTCATGAGCGAACGCGGAAAGCCTTCGTGCAGCAGCACGCCGGCGAGCAGGGCGATCAGGATCGGGCCGACGTTGACCAGCATCGAGGCCGTGCCGGCGTCGACTCGCTGCTCCGCCTCGTTCAACACGACGTTGTAGATCCCGAACCAGAGCACTCCCACGAGAACGATCCCCGGCAGGTCGCGGCGGCTGGGCAGCGGCTCGCGACGAATGAGCACGATGGCGCCGAGCGCGGCGCTGCCCACGAGCAGGCGGCCGAGCGCAAGCGCCCCCGGCGACAGATCCTCGCCGGCCGCGCGGATCCCGACGAACGCCGACGCCCAGAGAACGACCGTGACCAGGGCGGCGACGAGCGGTCTCATCGTGGACTGAAACGCCGAGTCGGCCCGATCTGTGAGATGTCAGTCGACGAGCTTCTGCGTCATCGCACGGATCGCGATGCGCCACATGACGAGACCGAACACGACCAGTAACGCGACCCGGCCGAGATCGTCCCACCCCCACAAGCCGAAGACAGCGGCACGGACGAGCTCCACGCACTGGTGCAAGGGATTGAAGATGGACAGCCACTGCGCCCATTCGGGCAAGTTGGTCAGCGGAAAGAACGTCCCGGCCACTAGGAAGAGCGGCGTCAGAACGGCACTGACGACGTAGTTGAAGTTCTCGAAGGACTTCGCGAAGCCGGCGATCATGATCCCGAAGTTGGCCCAGCCGAACCCGGAGATCCAGGCGATGAACGGGACGGCGAACATTCCCCAAGACGGGTCGAGCCCGAAGAAGATGCCGACGATCATCGGCATGCAGCCGTAGACGCCTGCGCGGGTCGCGATCCAGAGCGCCTCGGCGGTGACGAGCTCCTCGGTGTCGACGGGCGCGGCCAGGATCGCGTCGTACGTGCGCTGGAACTGGTACTTGACGAACGTGCCGAACATGGCCGGGAACGCGCTCGAGAAGAGGACGGCTGTCGCGACGATGCCGGTGGCGACGAAGTCGATGTAGTCGAAGCCCCCGACCTGGCTGACCAGCGATCCGAAGCCGAACCCGAAGGCGAGGAAGTAGATGGTCGGCTCGACCGTCGACGAGAACGTGCTCGAGCGCCAGAAGGACGTGAAGTTCACGATCTCGCGAACGAGGACGCCCGTCAGCGCGGAGCGCTCGAGGCGTCCCAGGCGGAGGGCACCGGCCTCGCGGGTAGCCATCAGGTGATCTCCTCACCGGTCAAGAGCACGAAGACGTCCTCGAGGTTGGCCGGCCGCCGCTCTCCCTCCGGGAAGTTCGTCTCTCCGTCGACGTTCAGGATCGACACGCTCGTGCCCGTGCGCCTCGTCTGCAGCCCGATGGCCTTGGCCTCGCCCTCGACCTCGGCCAGCCGCGCCGGGGGGCCGTAGACCTCGAGCACCTCACGGCCGGCGTGCTCGAGCACGAGCTCGGAGGGCGGGCCGGCGGCGACCGCGCTCCCGTGGGACATGATCAGCACCGTGTCGGCAAGCCGCTGCGCCTCCTCGATGTAGTGCGTCGACATGAGGATCGTCGTCCCTTCGGCGCGCAGCGCGTCGATGAGGGCCCAGATTCCCTGGCGCACCTGCGGATCGAGCCCGACAGTCGGCTCGTCGAGCAGGACGAGCCGCGGACGGTGGATGAGCGCACGAGCGATCAGCAGGCGCCGCCGCATTCCGCCGGAGAGCTTGTCGACCCGCGAATCGCGGCGATCGGTGAGGATCGCCATCTCGAGCGCGCGCTCGATGGCCGCGCGCCGGTCGGCGCGACCGATCCGGTAGAGGTGGGCGAAGACGAGCAGGTTCTGCTCGACCGTCAGCGTCGTGTCGAGATTGTCGAGCTGCGGCGTGACGCCGCTCTGGGCGCGCGCCATCTTCGACTCCTCCGGAAGGCGGAAGCCGAGCACCTCGAGCTCGCCCTCGTCCGCGATCGATTGCGCGGTCAGAAGGCGCATGGTCGTCGACTTGCCGGCTCCGTTCGGTCCGAGCAGGCCGACGCAGGTCCCCATCGGGACTTCGAGGTCGAGGTGGTCGACCGCTGTGATCGATCCGTAGCGTTTGACGACCCCGCGCAGGCGGATGGCGAGCTCCGGCTCCACCCGTCCAGCATGCCAGCCGGAGCTCAGTTGAGAATGTTGATCGCCCGAGCCGCGACTAGGAGCACCGTCATCGCCGAGATCGCCGACTCGGCAAGCATCAAAACCTTTGCCCGTCCGGTCAGCGGCATCGCGTCAGTGGGGCTGAACGCGATCGAGTTCGTGAACGAGACGTAGGCGTAGTCCAGCAGGTGCGGAGACCAGCGCGGCTGGGCGAGCTCGGGGTTCTCGTCTTGGGGGAACTGAAAGTCAGGCCGGGGGGGATCGGCAGCCAGTCGGCGCACCGGGCCTCCGCGGTCGAGCTCCCAGAACAGGAGCGCGAAGGCGATCACGTTCGTGCTCCAGACCGCGGCACCCTTGAGTAGGAGCAGCCGCCCACTGTTTTCGTGCCCGGACAGGATCGAGCCGAGGAGCACCGCGAGCAGGACCGCGTTCGTGAGGCTGATGACTGCGATCAGCGCAACAGCGACCGTGCGTCGTCGGCCGGCCTGCTCGAGCCGGTTTCGCGTCCGCTCCCAGACCAGAGGAATGACGAGGGCGAGCTCCGGCCCGACCGGAACCAGCCAGACCCACCAGGGCAGCCCCCACAACTCGACATCGTGGACCCCGCTGACGATCGCTAGCAGGAGCTGGAACGAGATGACGATTCCGACCGCCGATGCGGCTTCCCAGCGAGATTCTCGGACCTCTACGCGGTCGGGCAGCGGATTCTCGGCCATCGGGTGATCAAATCACCGGAGGTCAGTCGAAGGCGGCCGTCGAGCTCCGAGGGGTGAGCGTTCGAGTAGCCAGAAGGAACCCTCGACGGCCGGCCCGATGCCGAGCGCGAAGGCGACCGTTCCAACGCCGAACGTTCCGCCGAGCGCTATACCCACCGCCAGCGCGGCGACCTCGATCGTGGCGCGAACGACGCCGATCCGAAATGGAGTGCGCCGAGCGCCGACGACCATCAAAGAATCGCGCGGGCCGGCGCCGAGATCCGCACCGAGGTAAAAGCCCGTGCCGGCGCCCATCAGGACGAGCCCGGCCACGAGCAGCCCGATCCGGATGCCGAGAGACGAGTCTGAGAGCGCATCGACGGGCCCAAGCGCGGTCAACTGGTCGACGAATGCGCCGACGAGGACGGCATTGGCCAGCGTCCCGACTCCGATGCGGGCGCCCAACCGCCAGGCCGCGACCACCACGACGATGCCCACGACGATGTTGGCCTGGCCGAAGGAAAGCGGCGTGCGCTCGGCGAGGCCCTGGTGCAGGACGTCCCAGGGCGACAAGCCGAGGCCCGATTCCAGCATGGCCACGATGCCTGCCGCGAACATGAACAGTCCGAAGACCAGCAGGAAGAGCCGCGTCGTGAGCCCGCCCCGAAGGCGTGGTGGGGCGCGCATGGCCGGAACCCTAGGTCTTAGATTGCGCAATGGACTTCACGGCGACCGACAGCCTCGTCCTCGTCGGCCTCCTGGCAGCGGCTGCCGCGCTCCTGGCGCTTGCCGAGCTGATTCGAATCCCCTATCCGATCCCGCTCGTCCTCGGCGGCCTTGCGCTCGGCTTCATCCCCGGCATGCCGCGAATCGAGTTGCCGCCGGACGTCGTCCTCGTCGCAGTCCTCCCCCCGCTGCTGTACGGCGCGGCCTTCTTCAGCCCGCTGCGCGAGCTGCGCGCGAACGTCCGGCCCATCGGGCTGCTCGCGATCGGCCTCGTGCTGACGACCATGGTCGCAGTCGCCGCCGTGGCACACGCCGCGATTCCGGGCCTCAGTTGGCCGACCGCGTTCGTCCTGGGGGCGATCGTCTCGCCGACGGACCCGACCGCGGCGACGGCGATTGCGCAGCGGCTCGGCCTTTCCCGCCGACTCGTCGCCCTCATCGAGGGCGAGAGCCTCGTCAACGACGGAACCGCGCTGGTCGCCTACAAGTTCGCCGTCGCCGCCGTCCTCACGGGCAGCTTCTCGGCCGCCGCCGCGTCGAGCCGCTTCGTCCTGAACATCGTCGGCGGCATTGTGGTCGGCCTCGCCGTCGGCCTCGTGATCCGCGAGGTCCGGCGGCGGCTCGACAACCCGCCGGTCGAGATCACGATCTCGGTCCTCAGCGGCTATTTCGCCTACCTGCCGGCCGAGGCGATCGGCGTCTCAGGGGTGCTGGCCGCAGTCACGGTCGGCATCTACATGGGCTGGCACACGCCCGAGCTCACGACCGCGCGGACGCGGCTCCAAGGGGTCGCGGTCTGGGAGATCCTCTTCTTCCTCCTGAACGCGTTCCTGTTCACGATGGTCGGCCTGCAGCTGCCCGTGATCCTGGACGGCCTGTCCGGCTATTCGGCGACGACTCTCATTTGGTACGCGGCCCTGGTCACGACGACCGTGGTCGCAGCGCGTTTCGCGTGGATCTTCGCGACCGCGCAGCTGTCGCGCCTTCGCCACCGTAGACCCGCGACGCCCTGGCAAACGAGTGTCGTCCTCGCCTGGTCGGGCATGCGCGGCGCCGTCTCCCTGGCGGCTGCGCTCGCACTCCCGCTGACGACTGACGCCGGCACTGCATTCCCGAGCCGCGAGCTGGTCGTCTTCCTGACCTTCAGCGTGATCCTGGCAACGGTCGTCGGCCAGGGCCTGACCCTGCCGAAGCTGATCGACGTGCTCGACCTGGAAGACGACAGCCGTACTGCGGAGAAGGAGGAGATCAAGGCCCGAATTCACGCCGCCGAAGCCGCTCTCGCCCGCCTGGAGGAGCTCGTCAGCGAGGAGTGGGTTCGGGAGGACACGGCGGAGCGGCTGCGCCGTCTGTATGACTTCCGCCGCTCGCGCTTCCGCGCCCAGTACGACGAAGATGACGACGGGTCGATCGAGCAGCGCTCGACCGACTATCAGCGTCTTCTGCGCGAGCTCCTCGAAGCGGAGCGAGCAGCCGTGCGCGCGCTTCGGCGCGAGCGACGAATCAGCGATGACGTCATGCGCCGGGTCGAACGCGACCTCGACCTCGAGGAAGCGCGCCTGGAGTAGGGCTACTCCGCTTGCCCGATCGCCACGACGCGGGCCTGCCAGGAGCCTTTCGGCGCGTCGACCTCGACCTCGTCGCCCGGCTTCGCGCCGAGGAGCGCGCGACCGAGAGGCGAGTCCGGCGAGACGCCGCCGACACTCGAGATCTCGACCGTCATCCGGTCGCCCTTCGCAACGTCCTCGATCTCGACCGTCGAGCCGATGCCGACCTCGCCACTCGCAGACGGCTCCTGCTCGACGATGACGGACCGGTCCAAGCGGTCACGGATCGTCCGGATCCGGGCCTCCAGCAGACCCTGCTCGTTCTTGGCGGCGTGGTACTCGTAGTTCTCTGAGAGGTCGCCGAACGCCCGGGCGGTCGCGATCGCCTCGACGGCCTCGGTGCGACGAGGGCCCTCCAGCTGCGCGAGCTCGTCCTCGAGCTGCTGCTTTTGCGCAGGGGTCATCGGCTCCACCTTCTCGTCGGCCATCGCAGGAGGGTACCGCCGCTAGGCTGGACGGTCGTGACCTCACCCCCAGCCCTCGCGCAACGCAACGATCTGAGGAACGTCGCGATCGTCGCCCATGTCGACCACGGCAAGACGACGCTCGTCGACGCCCTGCTCTGGCAGTCCGGCTCCTTCCGGGCGAACCAGGACGTTGCGGATCGCGTGCTGGACTCGATGGACCTCGAGCGCGAGAAGGGCATCACGATCCTCGCCAAGAACACGGCGGTTCAGATCGGCAACACGAAGGTGAACATCATCGACACGCCCGGGCACGCTGACTTCGGCGGCGAGGTCGAGCGGGGCCTGACGATGGTCGACGGCGTCCTGCTCCTCGTCGATGCGAGTGAAGGGCCGCTGCCGCAGACCCGGTTCGTGCTCCGCAAGGCGCTCGAGGCGCGGCTGCCCGTCGTGCTCGTCGTGAACAAGGTCGATCGGCCAGACGCCCGTCCGGCGGAGGTCGTCAACGAGGTCTACGAGCTCTTCCTCGACCTCGACGCCGACGAGGCGCAGATCGATTTCCCGATCGTGTACGCCAACGCCCGCGAGGGCCGGGCCGGCTTTGCAGCCGACGAGCTCGCTCCGGACCTCCAGCCGCTCGTCGAGACTCTGCTCGCAACCGTTCCGCCGCCCTCGTACGACCCGGAGCATCCGCTCCAGGCGCTCGTCACGAACCTGGACGCATCACCGTACGTGGGCCGTCTCGCCCTGCTGCGAGTTCTGCACGGGACGATCCGGAAGGGCGAGCCGGTCGCCTGGTGCCGAGCCGACGGGACGATCGAGACCGCGCGCGTGACCGAGCTGTACACCACTGAGGCGCTGGACCGCGTCCCGGCCGACGAAGCCGGCCCGGGCGAGATCGTGGCGCTCGCCGGCCTGCCCGACGTAACGATCGGCGAGACGATCGCCGACCCCGAGGATCCGCGGCCGCTTCCCGTCAGCTCTGTCGACGAGCCGTCCCTGGCCATGACCCTGGGGATCAACACGTCCCCGCTCGCCGGGACCGAAGGCGACAAGGTGACGGCGAGCTTGCTGCTCAGCCGCCTCGACCAGGAGCTGGTCGGGAACGTCTCGCTCCGCGTCCAGCCCACCGGGAGCCCTGACGTCTGGGAGGTGCAGGGGCGCGGTGAGCTCCAGCTCGCCGTGCTCGTGGAGATCATGCGGCGCGAGGGGTTCGAGCTCACGGTGGGCAAGCCGGAGGTCCTGACGCGCGAGCTCGACGGCAAGAAGCACGAGCCCGTGGAGCGCGTGGCCATCGACGTTCCGGAGGAGTACATCGGCGTCGTCACGCAGCTGCTTGCGCTGCGGAAGGGCCGGATGCAGCAGATGGTCAACCACGGCACCGGCTGGGCGCGCATGGAGTACCTCGTGCCGGCCCGCGGCCTGATCGGCTTCCGCACCGAGTTCCTCACGGAGACCCGCGGGGCCGGGATCATGCATCACGTCTTCGAACGCTGGGAACCCTGGTACGGCGAGCTGCGAACGCGGCCGACCGGCAGCCTCGTGGCCGACAGGCGAGGAAACACGACAGCGTTCGCCATCGCCGCGCTCCAGGAGCGCGGGTCGCTCTTCATCGCCCCCCGGGACGAGGTGTACGAGGGCATGGTCGTCGGCGAGAACGCGCGCGGCGAAGATCTCGACGTCAACGCCACCAAGGAGAAGAAGCTGACGAACATGCGCTCGTCGACTGCCGACGAGCTCGTCCGCCTCATTCCTCCTCGCCCGCTCTCCCTCGAGCAGGCGCTGGAGTTCATCCGCGACGACGAAGCCGTCGAGGTGACGCCGAAGAGCATCCGCCTGCGGAAGGTCGAGCTCTCTGGGACGAAGCGGCAGACGATGAGCTCGCGCCGCAAGCGCGAGCGCGATGCCGCACCGGCGTAGAGGACCGCTGCCCGACGCCGCGTGGCAGCGCCGGGCAGCCGGAATCAATTACGGCCGGACTTGAACGTTCCCCTGGACGTCCCAGGGGCCGAAGCGAGGTAGGTTCGCGCTGTTGCAGAACGCCTCGTTGGCAGCCTCGTTCCCGAATCCGATGAGGCTCGACCGATCCGGCGGATCACCGCCGCCTTGGCCGTTGTCGAAGACCTGGAACCAGGCGAACGTGCCGGGCGGAAGCGTCGGATCGTTGCTGGTCCTGATGACGCCTCCGATCTTGGCCCGGTTGCCGTCGTAGATGTTCATGCAGGTGACGTCGACGCCGAAGTTGAACGACTCGCCCTCGACGACCTGGTGGTAGGTGAAGTGGCCGGTGACGTTCCCGTCCGCATCCTTTCTGGCGTTGAATGCGAGCGGCTGGTTTCGCACCTCCACGCCGAATGGGTTGGGCAACGGGATCGTCCAGTGGATGCCCCCGGTCGCGGATTGCACCTGCCCACCGGGCGAGGCAATTGCGAACGGGACTGCGAGCAGGCCGGCAACGCCGGCGAGCGCCAGGACACTGCGCACGTGCATGGAGGCTCCTCCTTGTGGGGTCCCTGCACACTGCGTCGCGGCGGGCGAGCGGTCTCGTACGTGCTTTACGGAGTTTGGAACGCGCCGCGCTTGTCTCGCTGCGCCTCCGCCCGGTAGCGGGCGGGCGTGATGCCCACATGGCGCTTGAAGAAGCGCGTGAAGTGGCTCTGGTCAGCGAAGCCGGCCCGCGTCGCGACCGTGGCGAGGGGCGTGTCACCGCCGGCGATCTCGGTCGCCGCCCACGCCAACCGGAGGCGCCTTCCGTACTCCCCGACCGAGACGCCGTAGTGCGCCTTGAAGACGCGGGCGAGATAGGCGGGATGCACGCCGATAGCCGAGGCCACCTCACCGAGGCCGACGCAGTCACCCACGTTGGCGTGCAGCAGTTCCTCCGCCGAGCTCAGCCAGGCCGGCGGAGGGGCGGACCGGCGAACGCCGCTCACTTCTCGGGTCGTCGCAGCCAGCAGCTCGAGGGCAAAGCCCTCCGCCGCCAGGGGTGCACCTGCGTCCGATGCCCGGAGCTCGGCGGCGAGCCTCCACGCGAGCCAGGCGAACCCGCTACCACGGAGCTCGGCGACCCGCTCGAGCGAGCTCGAGGCGCCCCTGGGCTTGACGATCACGATGCGGGCTCCGCGGGAGCTGAAGCGAGCGCTGTGCCTTGTACCGGCGGGCATGGTCAGGGCGGAGCCCTTGTCGAACGACAGAGATCGACGTTGGAACGTCTTCTCCATCGCTCCGTCAAGCACCAGGGCGAGGTAGGACGAGTCGGGCTCGAACGCTTCCTGCACGTATCCCGGCGGGAATTGCAGCTCCGCGAGCGTGAAGCCGCTCACGTCCCTGGATGTGACGGTGACGCCGTCCTCCTGCGTCACCGTGGCGAAGCTCGCTCCCACAGAGACTAGGACCTGAGCGAAGAACGCAAGTTAGTGTGCGGCCAACGGATAATCCCGCCGTGCCCGGGACATCGCACAGTGAGCGCCTCCGCGGCCTCATCGAGGCTGGCATTGCGCTCGGCTCGGAGCTGTCTCTTGATGCGCTGCTGCTGAAGCTCGCCGAGACGGCAGCTGCTCTGACCGGCGCCCGCTACGCGGCCCTTGGCGTGATCGACGAGAGTGGCGAGGGCCTCGAGCGCTTCGTCTACACGGGAATCGATCAGGAGCAGGCGGACAAGATCGGCGAGTTGCCGCGCGGACGCGGAATCCTCGGCGCCCTCATCACGGACGCCCAGTCGCTGCGGCTGAACGAGATCACCGACGACCCGCGCTCGGTCGGCTTTCCGCCGAACCACCCGCCGATGCTCGGCTTCCTCGGCGTCCCGGTGGTGCTCCGCGGCCGGGCTTACGGAAACCTCTACCTGACCGAGAAGGCCGACGGCCCCTTCTCTGAGGAAGACCAGGAGCTCGTCGAGACGCTCGCCGCGCAGGCTGCGGTCGCGATCGAAAACGCGCGCCTCTATCAAGACGCGACCAGCTGGTCGGCGCAGCTCGAGGCGTTGAATGAGGTCTGGACGGCGTTGGCCGGCGAGATCGAGCTGCCGCGCCTGCTGAAGCTCATCTGCCGGCGCTTGCGCGGCCTGATCGGTGCGCAGGTGGTGACGATCGCCCTTCCCGGGCCTGGCGGAGTGTTGCGGATCGAAGCTGCGGAGGGTGTCGGGGCCGACGAAATCTTGGGCCTTCAGCTCGAGCGGGCGGGCTCGAAGAGCGGGCGCGTGCTCGACCGCCGGCGCGCCGAACCGGTCGACTCCCTCGCCGACGATCCCGAGGTCGACTGGGAGGCGACGCAACCGCTGAACGTGCGCACCGGCCTCTACGTTCCGCTCATTGCGGGAGGGCGGCCGATCGGAGTCATCGTCGCCCACGACAAGGAGGGCGACGACCCGCGCTTCACCGATGACGACCTCCGCCTCGCAGAGACCTTCGCCCCCCGCGCCGCAACAGCCGTCGACCTGTCGGCTCGGGTCGCGGCCAACGCTCTTCGCCGAGTAATGGAGGCGCAGGAGCTCGAACGGCGCCGGCTAGCTCGGGAGCTCCACGACCAAACCGGGCAAGAGCTGACGTCGGTGCTCCTTGGTCTGAAGGCTGTCGAGGAAGCGAAGGGAGACGCCGAACGCGCCGAGGCGCTGGCCGGCGTGCGCGAGCTAGTAGTCGGCACGCTGCACGATGTGCGCCGCATCGCCGTGGAGCTGAGGCCGAAGGCGCTCGACGACTTCGGGCTCGTGGCGGCGCTGGAGCGACTGCGCGAGACGTTCTCCGAGCAGACAGGCATGCGCGTCGACCTCGAGTCGCAGATCCGCGAGCGGCTTCCGACGCATGTCGAGACGGCCCTCTACCGGATCGTCCAGGAGGCGCTGACGAATATCGTCAAACACGCCCAGGCAAGCGCGGTCAGCATCGTCCTGGCCCGAAAGGCGAACGTCGTCACGGCCGTGGTCGAGGACGACGGACGTGGCTTCAACCTGGCCGGCACCCGCGAAGGCCTGGGCCTCCTCGGGATGGGCGAGCGGCTCGCGCTCCTGGGCGGCAAGCTGAAGATCGAGTCCAGCCACGGCGCCGGCACTACGATCGTCGCCGAGGTTCCCCTGCCATGAGCGAGACTCCAATCCGCATCCTGATCGTCGACGACCACCCCGTCGTCCGGAGCGGCCTGCGCAGGGTGCTCGAGTCGGTGGCTGACATGAAGGTCGTGGGCGAGGCGGCCGACGCCAAGCAAGCCGTCTTCGAGACGCGGGCCCAGAAGCCGGACGTCATCCTGATGGACGTCGTCATGCCCGGCGATAGCGGCATCGAGGCTATTCCCAATGTCCTCCATGACGCCCCCGACGCAAAGGTGCTGATCCTCTCGATGCAGGACGACCCGAACTACGTGCGCGAGGCGTTCGCCGCCGGGGCAGCCGGCTACGTCCTGAAGGAGGCGGTCGACACCGACCTCATCGCCGCCATACGCGAGGTAGCAGTCGGCGGGCGCTACGTTCACCACACGCTTGGCGCACTCATCATCGCCGCCGAGGCCGAGGAGCGAGAGCGCGCCGAGCAGGACCCGCTCTCAGACCGCGAGCGCGACGTCTTGCGCTTGCTCGCCTTGGGACACACCAACCAGGAGATCTCCGACAAGCTCTTCATCTCGGTACGCACTGCCGAGACGCACCGTGCGCACATCATGCAGAAGCTGCGCCTCGGCTCCCGCGCTGAGCTGGTCCGCTACGCGCTCGAGCACGACATGCTCGAGATCGACGACGACGAGAAGTAAGTAGCGCTACCAGCTCTTGGCGCGCGGGCTGATATGGGGCCGCTGCACGCGCACTCGCGCGTCGACCGCGACAGAGCGGTCAGGCCCGGCCAGCACCGGGTTCAGGTCGAGCTCGGCGACGGCCGGCAGATCTTCGCCGAGCCGCGACAAGCGGCTGACGAGATCGACGAGCGAGGGGACGTGGGCCGGCGGCGCCCCGCGAAAACCCCTGACGAGCGTCCCGGCTTTGCCGGTCAAGACCAGTTCCTCGGCGTCGACGTCAGTGAGCGGCGCGATACGAAAGGCGGCGTCGCCGATCAGCTCGGCGAAGACGCCGCCGGGGCCGAAGCCGACCAGTGGACCGAATACGGGGTCCTGGACGAGTCCGGCCAACAGTTCGGCCCCCTCGGCCACCATCGATTGCACGAGCACTGGGGCGCCGATTTTGGCGACGGCGGCGCGGACGGCGTCGTCGTCGCCAAGATTGAGAGCGATGTTGCCACTCTCGGTCTTGTGAGCGCCGGCGGCGGCAGTCTTGACGACCACGGGGTAACCGAGCGCGACGGCGGCTTCGACCGCCTCATCGGCCGTGTCGGCGACCGCTTCGCCGACGAGCGGAATGCCGTAGGCGAGTAGCAGGGCACGCGTTTGGGCCGGCTCGAGCCAGGCGTCGTCCTGGTCAGCGAGTGCTTGTTCGATGACCGTCGCGGCGGCAGCGCGGTCGATTCCCTCCAGCTCGGTCTCGGACCCGAGCGGTCGACGCAGCCAATCGGCACGCTCGGCGGCACGGCCCAACGCACGCGCCGCCGACTCCGGATAAACGAACGCAGCAGCAGCCCGCGGCTCGGCGCGAAGCGCTTCCGGAATGCCCTCGGCGCTCATGACGACAGCGAGAACCGGTTTGTCTTCGCCGCGGGAGCGCGCGACGACGGCGGCGACTGCGTCCGCGGTCGCGCTGACCGCGGGAACGAACAGCACGATGACGGCGTCGATGCCGGGGTCGCCCAGCACTACCGGCAGCGCCGCCTCGTAAGAGCCTGCCGTCGCCGAGCCGAGCATGTCTACTGGGTTGCTCAAGCTCGCCTCTGCCGGCAGCAAGTCCTGCAGCTGCGAGCGGGTCTGGTCAGCGAGAGGCGGCAGCGTCAACCCGGCCGCCTCGCAGGCGTCGGCGCACATGATCCCGAGCCCGCCGGCGTTGGTCAGCACGGCGACTCCGCGCCCGCGCGGGGCCGGCTGCGTCGACAGCAGCGTCGCGACGTCGATGAGCTCCTCGAGCGAGGCGGCCCGGATGACGCCGGCTTGGCGGAAGAGCGCGTCCACCGCGACCTCGGACCCCGCCAATGCCGCCGTGTGCGAGCTGGCGGCACGGGCGCCGGTCGCGCTGGTGCCGCTCTTGACCGCGAGGATCGGCTTTCGGCGCGCGACCCGGCGCGCGAGCTCCGCGAACTTGCGCGGATTGCCGAACGACTCGACGTACAGGAGCACCACTTCCGTCGCAGCATCGTCCTCCCACCACTCGAGCAGGTCATTCGACGAGATATCGGACTTGTTGCCGATCGAGACGAACGCCGACAATCCGAGGCCGCGCGACTCGGCCGCCTCGAGCAAAGCCAACCCGAGCGCGCCGCTTTGCGACGAGAAGCCAATGTTGCCGGCGGGAGCCTGCCGCGACGCGAAGGTGGCGTTCAAACGCGTCGACGCTGAAGAGACGCCAAGGCAGTTCGGACCGATCAGACGGGCGCCATGCGCGCGGACGAGGGCAAGCAGCTCGCGCTCGCGCGCGACTCCTTCAGCACCGACCTCGGCAAAGCCGGCCGAGATGACGAGCAGCGCCCGCACCCCTTTGGCCAGCGCCGACTTTGCAGCGTCGAGGACGGCAATGGCGGGAACGCAGATGACGGCAAGTTCGACCGCGTCCGGTACGTCGTCGATCGATGCATAGCCGCGCACGCCGCCCACAGCGTCGCCGCCACGGTTGATCGGGTAGCTGACCCCACTGAAGTCGCCGGCGAGGATGTTGCGGAAGAGCTCGCCGCCGATCGTGCCGCGGCGGGGCGACGCACCGAGAACGGCCACAGACCGCGGCTCGAAGAACGAACGGAGCGAAGCGGCGACGGCGGTATGGTCGCGCGCGGCGACGTGCGTCGCGTAGTCAGCGGTCGCGGCGATCGGGAAGGTCACCTCGACGACCCCGCCCGCGAAGCTGCGCGATACGGTGAAACCCGCCTCGGAGAAGACGCGCAGCATCGGCCGATTGGCGGCGATCACCTCAGCGACGAAACGCTCGATTCCTTGCTCGGCGGCGCGCGCCGCCAACTGTTCGAGCAGCCGCGTGCCGATTCCGCGCCCTTGGTGGTCGTCGGCGACGGCGAATGCGACCTCGGCCGCCTCACGGTCGCGCAAGCGCATGTAACTGGCCAACGCCACGACCCGCTCACCGTCGTCGGTTGCGACCGCGCCGAGAAGCGCCCCACGCTCCACCCATTCGGGGTCGAGATTCGGGGCGACTAGACGCGCGTCGACTGAGGGATGGCCGTGGAAGCGCCGGTAGAGACTCTGGTCGGAGAGCTCGGCGAAGAAGCGGACGAGCGTGTCCGCGTCGGCTTGCTCGGGCGCGCGCAGCCGCAGAGTGCTGCCTTCCCGCAGGATGACGTCGACCGCAGTGTCCTCCCCGACGACGGCTCCGGCGACTCGAGCGGTCAGTGGGACATCGTCCCCTTCGGGTTGCCGACCTTGAGCAAGCCCACCTGGCCGAGATCGACGTGTGCGAAGGCGTGTGATACGAACGGGTACAGGCCTTCCTTGTCGAGCCTGACGTCGAAAACCCCGCCCCCACCGGCTGGGACGACGACCGTCTGGACGTCCTTCTGGGGCGGGCTCGTCATGTCGGCGTTGACCCAGGCGCGGTCGAGCAGGCCGCCGACGACGTGGAAGTTGGTATCGAGCGTCGGGCCGGCCGCGACGACGTAGAAGCGGGTCGTCTCCCCTGGCTTGGCGGTCAACGGATGGGTGACGTACTGGTTGGCGTAGCCGTTGAACGTCGTCCAGTCGGGCAGCATCGCGCGGGCCTTGGCCATGTCCAAAGACGCCGGCTCCTTGATCCCGTCGCCCGAGAGGTACCACTCGCTGGCGACGAGCACGTACTCGTTGTCGACCTTCGGTAGCGGCGTCGCCGGGTCGACGACGATCGCGCCGTACATGCCGTTGGCTATGTGCGCCAGCACTGGTTTCGTGCCGCAGTGGTACATGAAGACGCCTGGGTCGCCCGCCTTGAAGCGGAAGGTGAACGAATCGCCCGGCATTACGTCCTTGAACGCGATGTTCGGTGCAATGCGGGCCGCGTGAAAGTCGATGGAATGCGGAATTGCGCCGCCATTCTCGAGCGTCATCTCGACCGTCTGACCTTCGCGCACGTGAACGACCGGGCCGGGAGCGCCGTGGCCGTCGAAGGCCCAGGTGTTGTACTTGACGCCGGGCGCGATCGCGACGGTCATGTCCTTCAAGGTCATGTGCACCTTGACGAGATCGCCGGCCGGGACCGCAGGCAGCGCTGCGTCATAGGGTTTGTGCGCAGCAGCCAGCTCCTGCGCATTCGGGGGCACGACGCCGGCGAAGCTGTTCAGCGGCTGAGCGGTGTTGTGGTCAGTCGCGGCGTGATCTGCGGTGGCTGCCGCCGGGGCGGCGCCGCGAGACTCGCGAGAATCGGTCCACATCAGCAACGCGAAGAAGCCAACAACGGCGACAGCCAGTCCGAGCAGCACCGTGGCGACCTTGAAGAACACACCCGAGTCGGTCTCGACCGGGGCTTGGTAACTGGCGGGATGTGAGGCCATGCGAATCTCCTTCGGTGGTTGTCCTGCCTCGAAGATAGGGGGCGCCATGCGCCTCGACACCCTGGGCCGCCCACAACACCGTTCAGTGCATACCCGCGACTCTTCTGCGGGTTTCCCGCAATCGAGACCGTCGCCTGATGCGCGATCATGCACGCACTAAGGGCGGCCATAGGCCGCCCTTAGCTTGGAGGCACGAGCTGTCTGCTAGCCGGTCGCGATGGCCGGCTTCACCTTGGTCGAGCTCGTAGCCACTTCGGGCGCTTCCACCTCACGGCGACGCAATGCGCCACCGAGTGTCAGCACGATGAAGCCGATGCCGCTCAGCAGCAGCGCGATACCGACGACGATCCCGAACAGGGCCATCTGCTCGGCCATGTAGCTCATGTTGAGTGCAGTCGAGAGGGCCGTGGCCGTGACCCAGGTCTCACGGGCCGAGTTCGAAACCGGAGCTCCCTGCGCGTCCTTCAAGGCTGCTGCCTCGTCGCTCGTGCCGGCCGCGTTCTTGGGGTCATCAGCGGAGACGAAGCGTCCCATCTGCGCGTAGGTCAGGTTGCCGGAGCCCTCGAACGCATGCTCGTGGATGACCTCGGCGAAAGCACGCGCCTGGGTGCCGGTCGTGACCTGCTTGTCGGCCCACTGGGGTGCGTGCTTGGCAATCGCCGGGTCGTCGGCGGAGCCAAAGACGATCTGCTCCTGCTTGAGGCTGTCGCGGACCGTCGTGCGGCCGTCGACGCCCATGTAGATAGCGGCGATGCCGAAGGCGATTAGCACTGCCCCGGCGATGATGCCGCCGATCTGGAATGGCTTTCTCATGTCGTGCCTCCCTGAGTTCGTTTTTCGTTACTCCAAGCTAGGCCGAGTGCGGTGGCCGCCTATCAGGAGCCGCGCGCAGACTTGCTGCGGGTTAACCGCAAAGTTGCGGCCCGCATCCGGGAAACCGCTAGGAACCTCCGCCGATGCGGGGCCAGGTCTAGAAAGGCGCTGCTACCCCCGGGCCGCAAGGTCGGCGCGCATGAACTCACTCCTCGGAAGCGTGACGCAGAGCAGCTGCTGCACGTCGCGCCGTACCCGGTACTCGCGATCCCGCCCATGAAGCAGACGGTGGCGAGCGAAGCGCCCGAGCGCGTATTGGTCGGGGCCGTTCAGTAGCCGGAAACTACGAGGACGACGGCGAGTGCGGCAGCCGCTGTCTCAGCAGCCCCGCACTCGCACACGTCCAGGTTGGGTCGGTCAACCGGCCAGATCGATACTGGCAGCGGCGCCGACCGGCACCAGTTGCTCCTGCTTGGCGCCTTCGAGCACGACCTTGAATGCGCCGGTCTCCTGCGCAGCGCCGAAGGCGTCGTACGCCTCCTCCGCCTCGTCGAGCGGGAAGCGGTGCGTCACGAACACCAACGGGTCGAGCTTTCCGGCGCTGACGAGGTTCATCAGGCGCGGCGTCGACGAGGTGTCGACGAGCCCGGTAGTGATCGTTACGCCCTTGATCCAAAGCCGCTCGAGATGCAGTGTCGCGGGCTCGCCGTGGACGCCGACGTTGGCGACGTGTCCACCCGAGCGGACGATGTCCGTGCAAAGCTCGAACGTCTCCGGGATTCCAACGGCCTCGATCGCGACGTCGACGCCGACGCCGTCAGTCAGTTCGAGCACGCGCTCGCGCGCGGCCTCGCCGGTGAGCTCGATCGCATCGGAGGCGCCGCACTCGATGGCGCGAGCGAGCCGAGTCTGGTCGCGGTCGATGACGATGATCCGACCGGGAGTGAAGAGTGACGCGGTCAATACGGCGGCGAGACCGACCGGGCCGGCACCGATGACGGCGACCGTGTCGCCGGGCCTTACGTGGCCGTTGAGAACGCCGACCTCGAAACTGGTCGGGAGAATGTCGGCCAGGAACAGGACCTGCTCGTCCGTAAGGGCAGGCGGGACCTTGTAGACCGACGTGTCGGCGAACGGAATCCGGGCGTACTCGGCTTGCACGCCGTCGATCAGATGGCCGAGGATCCACCCGCCGCCGCCGGTGCAGAGGCCGTAGCGGGCCGCCTTGCACTGCTCGCAGCGACCGCAGGAGGTGATGCAGGAGGCGAGGACACGGTCACCGACCGCAACGGTCGTGACGGCGCCCCCTACTTCGACGACCGTACCGACGGCTTCGTGGCCGAGGATCGTCCCCGGCTTCACCGTTGGCACGTCGCCCTTGAGGATGTGGAGGTCGCTGCCGCAGATCGTGCTGGCGTCGACCCGGATGATGATGTCGGTCGGGGCTTCGAGTGTGGGGTTGGGCACTTCCTCCCACTCACGCGACCCGGGACCGTGAAACACGAGTGCCTTCATCATTGTCTCCTTCTTGTTACGCGCGTCGAAGCTGCGCGAGTTGGCCGGACTTAAAACCCGAGCCCAACAGCCGGGACGACGCGCGGCTCCGGGCGCTCCCAGGCGTAGGCGACCTCCGCTGGGCGGGGCGACCCGTCGACGAGGTCTTGCCAGGCGACGGCTGCCGCCCAGATGTCGAACTGGCTGAGGAGCGAGGCGAGGCCCTTGTCCGTCTGGGTCTCGAAGACGAAGATTGCCTCCTGCGCCGTCAGAAGCAGCTTGTGTCGCGTCAGCGCCGTTTCGACCGGGTCAAACGGAGGGCCCTTGGCAACGAGCTCACGAACGCGGCCGATCGCGCCCTCTCTGAGGGGGACGACAATGGTTGCCCGCCACGGCGTCGCGAGGCGCAGCTCGGCAAGGCGGTCAAGGAGCTCCTGGACGATCCCTGCGCCCATTCCAGCGCTCGTCACCAGGTACGGCCCATCGGCGCGCTCGACGACTAGCGTCGGCTGCCCGTCGAGGCGGTCGGCGCCATGCCTGCTGACACCCAGGCCCTGCACCTCTTCGTAGCCGATCTGACGATCGACGACTGGTCCGTCCGACTCGCGACCCTCGAGGCGCAGTGTGTTCGGGCCGAGCGCCAGGCGTCCGAGAAAGGTTCGCCCGTCGGGCTCGCGCCACTTGACTGCGTAGGTCACCTTCATTGTTTGAGGTTAGGGCCGCGCGAACCGTTACCCATCGTGGGCGTCACTGAGCTTGCTTGCGGATAACCCGCAAGCCGGGCTAGCCGGCTTCCCAGTGAAACTCTTCCCGCGCGAGCGCGGGCGTACCTTCGAGGAGTGGCCCCCAGACGCTGAACGCGGCCGAGCGGGCGGGGTCGTCGACGAGGTCGCGAACAAGCTCTTCGATGCCTGCACCCTCGAAGACGAAGATCACTACGTCCTCGGCGAGGAAGACGCTGTGCCGCCTAAATCCCGTCTCGCCGAGCTCGTAAGTCGCGCCTTTGGCGAGGATCTCACTGGCTCGCTCGCGGGAGCCTGGCCGGAGCTTGGCGACAACCGCGATTCGCTCCGTCACTTTCGAGCTCCAACCAACAGACCGACCGAGAAGCCTCGGCGCCTGACCGAACCAGGCCTTGGGGTCTGGGCGATCACGCGACCCACGCGCATCGCGCGCGAGCGGCGGATGCGGCCGACCGAGCAGTGTCTCGTCCTGACCTTCACCTTCGCCCTGTTGAGGGTCATTCCGATCACCCGCGGCACCGTGCAACGCGTTGTCGGAGGTGGCGGTGGTGGCGGCAGAGGTGGTGGCGGCAGAGGTGGTGGCGGCAGAGGTGGAGGTGGTGGTGGCGGCGGAGGTGGAGGTGGTGGTGGCGGAGGAGGAGATGGAGGCCCTGTTCCTGTATCCACGGCGTAGAGATAGGAGTACTCATCGCCGCCACCGAGCATGGCCGTACCGAAGTAGGCCGTGGTGCTGTCGGCCGAGAACCGCGGCTGCGTAAAGGCGATCTGGTAGCCGCCGTTCTCACTGGGCAGGTCGACCTGCCACAGAAGCGCCCCATTGGATGCGTTCCACCCACGCGCCGACCCGGGCTCACCGAAGTTCGGGCGATTCCCGGCGACGACGACGCTGCCGTCGGGGCTCACCGCGGGATGGTCGATGATCGAGCCGTCGAAGAACGTCCAGCGCGACCCGCCGGCGGGTGTCACAGACTCCAGGTAGCCGAGGCTCCGCGAGAAGTAGACCAGGCCGTCCGGCCCGACACTGGGAGGCGACATCCCGTTCGAAGGCCACGGTGAGTAGTTCCAGAGCACGTCGCCGTTCCCCGGGTCGACGCGGCGCAGGCCCCAGCCGTTGGCGCCGCCCATCGCGGTCAGATAGAGGCTGCCGTCAGAGCCAGTCGCCGGCTGGCGCTGCTGCTGCATGAAAGGGTCGTCACTGCCGCCGAGGGTTCTCGCCCACTGCTGGGACCCGGCGAGCGACAGGCCGAACATCGTGCTCGAAGCCACGCTGACCTCGTCGAACCCTGCGTACAGCCGGCCCGAGCCGAACACGATCTCGGCGCCGAGCTGGCCGTACTCCATAAAGGTCGGGCTTCCTGGATTGCTCCACAGGAGTTGCCCCGCGGGCGAGAGCGCAAAAGCGCCGAGGCCGCCGTAGTCCGAGATCACGTAGATGTTCCCGTCCGGGCCAACCGTCGGGCCGGCGATGACGCCCTGGCCCGACGAAGGCTCGGTGTAGCTCCACCTGGTGGAGCCGTCCGGAGCAATCGCGGTAATCCTGCTCCCAGAGGCGACGTAAGCGGTGCCGTCGGCGCCGATCGAGGGGCCTCCGTCACCACCCACAGAGGGAACGACCCATCTGAGCGCGCCTGCCTCGGTCAGCGAGTAGACGTTGCCGGACGAGCTCGAGACGACGACTCCGCCGTCGGGACCAACCGCCGGCCGGTGCAGCACGTATTGGCCGCTGACCTGGAAGCGCCACTTGACGAAACCCGGCGCAGTGGCCGCTGAGCTCGTGCCCGTCAGCGCCAACGACGCGAGAGCACAGAAGAGGATTGCGAAGAGGCGTTTCATCTCGAGGCTAGGTTCGCATGCGTACCCACGTGCGAGCATCGGAAAACCGCCACAGCCCGCTGCGGATAAGTACTGATCATGCGAGCGCGCTTATGTGGCCGACGGCGCGAGGCTCTCGAGCTCCTCGTCCGAGAGCTCGAAGCCGGCCGCCGCGAGGTTCTCCTCGAGATGCGCTACCGAGGAGGTTCCGGGGATCGGCAACATCACCGGCGACCGCTGTAGGAGCCACGCGATCGCGACCTGCGCCGCCGTCGCTCCGTGAGCTGCGGCAACCCGGTCGAGCTCGGAAGCCCATGCCGGCGAGCCGCCGCCAATGGGTCGCCAGGGCAAGAAGGCGATCCCGTCGCGCTCGCAGATCGCGAGCACGTCTTCCGACTCGCGGTCGCCGAGGCTGTACCGGTTCTGGACCGAGACGATCTCGGTGATCGCGCGCGCCCGCTCGAGCTGGTCGACGCTGACGTTCGAGACGCCGATCATGTCGACCTTGCCCTCGACTCGGAGAGCGACCATCACGCCGAGGGACTCCTCGATCGCCACCCTCGGGTCGACGCGATGCAGCTGCAGGAGGTCGATCCGCTCGCGCCGCAGGAGCGACAGGCTGCGCTCGACGTCGCTCCGGATGCTCTCCGGCCGGGCGTCGGGCAACCAGGCGTCCGGGCCGCTGCGCAGCAGCCCGCTCTTCGTCGCGATCAGCAGTTCGTCGGGGTAGGGGTACAGCGCCTCACCGATCAGCCGCTCGCTGACCTCGGGGCCGTACGAGTGGGCGGTGTCGATGAACTCCACGCCGAGGTCGACCGCTCGCCTCAATACACGCCGCGCCTCATCCGGATCGCGAGGCTCGCCCCAGATCCCGGGGCCGGTGATCCGCATCGAGCCGAAGCCGAGACGGTTGACGCTCCGCTCGCGTCCGAGCTCGATCCTTCCTGCGAGAGCTGCTTCCAGTTGGTTCTGGGCCATGGTTCCTCCCTGCTTGTTGGTGGTTCTACAGGATCGCTGGGGAGTCACCGTGTGTCGTTGCTGTAAGCGGCCAACTTCGGCTACCTGCTAGCCGGAACTAAGAACGAGAGAGGGGCGCCGGTGGCGCCCCTCTCTCGGTTCGAGTGTCTTGTGTTTGGCTAGCGGCGGCCGACTCGCAGGTTGACCCTGAAGTTGACGCGCCGTACTGCGCCGCCGCGTGGGTTCTGGCCGAGCACGCGGCCGACGCGCCGGGAACGAACCCTGCGGATCGTGCCGACTCGGCAGCGCCGCGCCCGGATCCGCGACCTGGCCGTCTGCAGCCTCATGCCGATCACGTTCGGCACGCGACAGCGCGCCGGCGGTGGGGCCGGAGGCGGCGGTGGTGGCGGAGGCGGAGGCGGAGGTGGGGCGGAGGTGGCGGAGGCGGCGGAGGTGGCGGAGGTGGCGGAGGTGGCGGAGGCGGCGGAGGCGGAGGTGGTGGCGGCGGCGGTGGTGGCGGTGGTGGAGGCGGAGGTGGCAGCACGAGCTTCTCCACGCTGTCGAGCGAGGTCGACACATTGGCGCGGCCGCCCGCCGCGATCACCGTGTTGCCGACCGCGTCGCTCGCCGTGAACGAGCGCGCTGTGATCAACGGCGGCCCCGCCGACCAGGTGTTAGTCGCAACGTCGTACTTCGACACGTCGTTCAATCCGTCGAACGTCGCGAGATTTGTGCCGCCGATCGAATACAGCTGCCCCTGGACGACTGCCCGACCCGCAACGTTCTTCGCCATCGGCATGTCCAGCAACTGGTCGAGGGTCGACCACGCGTTCGTTGGGATGTCGTAGCCCCAGGTGTCGCTGAGGACCGCATCGGGGTTCGTGCGTCCACCGGACACGTAGAGCTTGCCGTTGATGACCCCCGAGGCGGGTCCGGCCTGGCCCGCGACCGACGGGGTCGGCGCCTTTTCGGTGAACGAGTTCGCGACCGGGTCGTACTCCCAGGTCGTCGCCCGGACGCTGTCGATCGTGGACGTCTCGAAGCCGCCGTTCAGGTAGATCTTCCCGTTGGCGGGGTTGTAGCCGGACGCCATCTGTTGACGCGGCGCCGGCATGGCCGCTCCCATCGTCCACGTGTTGGTCGCGATGTCGTAGATCCGCGTCACGTCGTAGACGACTATCGGGTCTGGAGTCCGCGTCGACCCGCCGAAGACGTAGATCTTGTTCGTCGTCGGGTAGTAGACGGCCGAGGCCATGAGCGCCGCCTGCGGCATCGGCGCGGTCGTCGACAGTGTCGTCCAAATGTTGGCCGCGACGTTGTAGCGGTAGACCGTGTTCAGCGTCGAGCCTGGGACCGCAGGGAAGTGGTAACCGCCGAAGACGTAGAGGTTCGCACCGTCGGCGGCAGCCGCGCCGCCGAACACGCTCTGCGGCAGCGGTGCAACCGTCTCCCACGCTTCACCTGAAGTCGTTGTACTCCTGTTACCCGCGCCTTCGGCCTGGCCCGCTCCGAGCAGGACGCTGAAGACGGCGAAGGCAACAGTCAGTGCAACCTTGAGTACCCGAGTCACGAAATCCTCCCCTCGATTTACGCTCTCTCGGCGGTACCTTCCCATATTTCTTCCTGGATTTGAAGCAGAAAGTCAGACGGCGCGCTCGAGCGTGGAAACACCGCGGAGATCGACACAATTGACGCCGCGACGCTCGACGATCACCACCAGCACTCCTTCACAACTCCGACAGCGGACGACCGTCCCTGGAGCCTCCAGGTAGACGACCAGCGTCGCGAGCTCGCCCGCGGCGCCGCAGTGGGCGCAGACGCCGGTTGCGTTCGTCATCTCCGCGCCGAACACCTCGAGCAGCAGGCCGCCGATCGCATTCCCGTCGAGCGCCTCCATCAGCGTCCCGTCGCTCCGAACCGCTCCGTCTTCACGCGAGCCGGTGGGTAGCCCAGGCTGACGAGGCCGCTCGCCACCGTCTCGACGAAGCTCGTCGGCCCGCAGACGAAGGCCAGCGGCTCGGCGTCCGGCGGCCACGCGACCTCCTCCAGCAGCGCCACGTCGACGCGCCGATCGTGACCGGCCCAACCTGCCGGTTGCTCCCGCGTCAGCGTGTACACGACTTCAATCCCGTCCGCACGCTCGTCGAGCTCCACGCGGTAGATCACATCCTCGATCCTGCGTGACGAGTACAGCAGCCGGACCGGGACGTCGCTCGCACTGCGACGGCGGTGCCGAAGCATCGCCCTGAGCGGCACGATGCCCGAACCGCCGGCGACCAGGAGCAGCGGGCCGCCGTGCTCGACGTCCCAGACGAAATAGCCGCCGATCGGCCCACGCACTTCGATCTCGTCGCCCGCCCGCAACTCTTCGGTGAGATACGGCGACACTTCCCCGTCGTCCAGCCGCTCGACGGTGATCGCAACGGGCTCGCCGGGAGCCGACGCGATCGAGTACTCGCGCTCGGCGCGATACCCGTCCTCGGCCGTCAACCGCACGTCGAGGTGCTGCCCGGCCCGATGCGCCAGCCACTCGGAAACCCCCAGCACGATCGTCCGCACGCGCGCCGTCTCGACGATCACGTCGTCCACCGTGGCTACCTGCCAGCTCAGTCGCCCGCGTACCGCTGTTCGCGCCATGGGTCGCCGTAGGAGTGGTAGCCGTAGGTCTCCCAGAAGCCGGGCTCGTCGTCGTCGCGGAGCTCGAGGCCGCGTACCCATTTCGCGCTCTTCCAGAAGTACAGGTGCGGCACGAGCAGCCGGGCCGGGCCACCGTGCTCCGGATCGAGAGGCTCGCCGTCGTAGGCGAACGCGATCCACGCCTTTCCGTCCGTGACGTCTTCGAGCGGGAGATTGGTCGTGTAGCCGCCGTCGCAGAACGCGAGGACGTAAGGAGCGTCGTGCTCGACCTGCTCGAGCAGCGTGTCGACGGACACGCCTTCCCAGGTCGTGTCCAGTTTCGACCAGCGGGTGACGCAGTGGATGTCGACCGTCGGCGTCTCGCTCGGAAGCGCACGAAACTCGTCCCAGGTCCACGTCTTCTTTCCCCCGCCGTTCGTGATCGAGAACGTCCATTCGTCGAGCGGCGTGTGCGGCGTCGGGCCCGCCGACAGAACCGGGAAGTCCTCGGTCACGTACTGGCCGGGCGGGACGCGACTCGGGTCGGCATCCACGTCGCGCTTGCGACCGCGGAAGCCTCGCGAGACGAAGCTCACGCTACTGCTCGTAGCCCTCGACGACGTCCGGCGGCCGCACGTGGGCCGCTTCGGGATCACCACCGGACTCACGGAGGGCACGTCGCTGGCGAAGCAGATCCCAGAACTGGTCGAGCGAGAGCTTGAGCGACGCGAGCCGCCGGCGGTCCTCGTCGGTCGCGGTCCCGGCGGCTTCCCGTTCCCACAGCTCGTGCTCCTCTGCGACGAGCTGCTCGATGCTGCTGTGGATCTGCGCGTCGTCCATCTAGTCGCCCCCGATCATGGCACTTCTGCCCGTCGCTAGAGTCGAGAGATGGCCACCTCGGTCGAGCTGGTAGTCGCGGACAACGCCGAGCTGCAGCGCTACGAGGCCCATCGCGGCTCGGACGTGGTCGGATTCATCACGTATCGCCTCCAGCCGGAGCGGATGACGCTCATCCACACCGAGGTCGCTCCGGCACTGGAAGGCGAAGGCATCGGGTCCCAGCTCGTAAGGGGAGCTCTGGACGACATCCGGCGGCGCGGCCTCACCATCGTGCCGGTCTGTCCCTTCGTCCGCGCTTACCTCCGACGGCATCCCGAATACGCCGATCTGGTGACACGGAAATGAGCCGGGTCGAGCCGCGGCCGGATGCGGAGCGCGGGCCTCGCCGCGTCTACCGAAACGATGCGATCGAGGTCCAGTGGGAGCCTCGATTCTGCATCCACTCCCGCAGTTGCATTCGCCGCCTCGGCAAGGTGTTTGACCCCTCGGCGCGGCCATGGATCGACGTCGACGCCGCCGATCCCGACGAGATCGCCGAGACGATCCTGACCTGTCCCACGGGCGCGCTTCATTTCCGGAGGGTCGACGGCGGCGAGCAGGAAGCGGCTGCGGAGGAGACGACGGTCGACCCCCGGCCGAACGGGCCGCTCTTCCTACGTGGGCGCCTGAAGATCGTCGCTGCCGACGGCCAGGTCATCCGCGAGGACACCCGGCTCGCGCTCTGCCGCTGCGGTGCTTCCGAGAACAAGCCGTTCTGCGACGGCAGCCACCGTCGGATCGGCTTCACGACCTAGAGAGCTACGGCCTCGCCCGTCTCGGCCGAGCGATAGAGCGCGTCGATCGTGCGGGCTTGACCGAGGGCGTCCTCCCTGCCGAGCAGCAGCTCGGCCCGGCCCTCGATCGCGTCGGCGAGATTCTCCAGCTCCAGCCGGTAGGAGTCGACCGGCTCGAGGACGATCTCCTCGACACCGTCTTCTCGGCGAAGCTCGATGACGGGGTTCCGGGCGTGCCATGGATCGTCGAGGAAGATCGAGCCCTCGGTGCCGACTGCCTCGAGCTCGTCGCGCCCGGGGAGTGTGAAGCCGCAGTCGAACTGGGCGACGACGTCCCCGGGAAAGGACATCGACCCGGCGAACTGGACATCCACTCCGGACTCGATCGTCGCCACGCCGAAGACGCGCTCCGGCTCCCCCGCCAGAAGCCGGGAACCGCTGACGCAGTAGCACCCGACGTCCATCAGGGCACCGCCGTCCAGATCGGCGGCGAGCCTGACGTTCGCCGGATCGGAGAGAGTGAAGGTAAAAGCGGCACGGACGACGCAGAGCTTCCCGATCGCGCCGCTGTCGACCAGCTCCGTCAGTCGCGCAGTCTGGGGGTTGTGCCTGTACATGAACGCCTCCGTGAGCAGCAGACCCGTCCGCTCGGCGGTGTCGAACGCCCGCTCGACGTCGTCGGGCCGCCGGCTCAGCGGCTTCTCGCAGAGGACGTGCTTTCCGGCCTCGAGCGCCTTGATCGACCACTCGACGTGGAGCGAGTTGGGCAGGGAGATGTAGATCGCGTCTAGCTCGGGGTCCGCGACTAGCGCCTCGTAGCTCCCGTGGGCGCGCGGGATGCCGTGCTCGCGCGCGTACTCCTCGGCGCGAGCCTGGTCGCGGCTCGCAACGGCCGTGACCTCGACCAGCTCCGACTCGCGCGCGCCGGCCAGGACAGACCCATTGATCTTTGCGGTCGAGATGATCCCGAAGCGGACACTCATTGCGCCTCCAAGGGTCGTAGGGCTGGATAGAGGGCCCGATAGCGCTCGTACCCCTCGTCGTATACACGACGCCTGAGGTGCCGACGTCGAGGCCGACGAGCGAGGTCACGAAACGGCGAGCCCGGCGGCCTGCACCGCCTGCACGGCGAGCGCCTCGTCCTCTTCGCCCGGGAGCCCGCTGACGCCGACGGCGCCGACCCGCCGGCCGCCGTCGAACGCTGCGATCCCGCCGCGAAAGAAGATGAAGAAGGGATCGAAGCTGCGCAGCTCGGCGGGATCGTCGCGAACCTTGGCCGCGAGCTCACCTGTCGAGGGGACGTCGCTGCGCGCCGCGGTGTACGCCTTTCGCTGCGCGTTCAGCCGCGTGTCCGGCGCCGCGCCGTCCATCGTCGCCGCGGCAACAAGCTCGCCGTGGTCGTCCGCGACGAAGACGGATACCGGCCCGGGCGCCTCGCGCAGCACCGAGTCGACGATCGCCTGCGCGTGCTCGAGCCTCACTAGGCTCCCAGCGCCCCGTAGACCAGCTCGTAGGCGCGCACCGCGTCCTTCTGCAGCTGAGCCTCACGCAGCGCGACGTCGTCGATGCGGCCTGCCACCTCGTCGACGTCCATCAGGTCGCCCAGCCCCTCGACGGCGCGCCGCACGCGCTGGACCGTCGACTCGCCGCACTCCGGCTGGTAGCCGGCCCGCACGAACCGGGTCACCATTGGCCCGAGAGCCCAGATCCCGAGGCTCGTCTTCAGCGCGAACGCACCTCCTCCCGCTGGCCGCTCTCCGCCGAGCGGAGTATCGCCTCGACGATCTCGTCGCAGCGGTAGCCGTCCTCGAAGGTCGCTCCGTGCGGCGCGACCTCGTGCTCGCCAGCGATGGCTTCGAGCATGTGCGCCAGCTCGTGGATGAACGTGTCGCCCCAGCCGACGATGTGCCCCGGTGGCCACCAGAAGCGCATGAACGGATGCTCGGGCTCGGTGACGAGTACGCGCCGAAACCCTTTTTCGTCCGCAACCTCGAGCTCGTTCAGCCGCTCGACGTCGAAGGCGGCCGAGCCCTTCGTCCCGTTGACCTCGAACGCGTTCGAGTTGATCCGGCCACGAGCGAGCCGCGAGGCCTCGAGGGTGCCGGCGACGCCGTTCTCGAACTCCACGATGGCGACGAAGTGGTCGTCGACCTGCCGCCCGGGGACGACGGTGCGCACGACCGCCGACACCGCTGCGATCTCGCCGACGAGGTAGCGGGCGAGGTCGATGATGTGGGTGCCGAGATCGCCGATCGCGCCGGTCCCGGCCTGCGCCGGGTCGAAGCGCCAGATGCTCTCGTCGGCCTCCCAGCCCCAGGACTGCAGGTAGCGGGCCCGGAAATGGACGACGTCGCCGAGCTCGCCGGCCTCCAGCAGCTCCCGCACGAGGCGAACTGCCGGCACGAAGCGGTAGTTGAAGCCCGCACATGTGGGCGACGCCGGCCTGCTCGGCCTCCTGCCACATCCCGTGCGACTCCTCAGCCGTGAGGCCGAGCGGCTTCTCGCAGAGAACGTGCTTCCCGTTACGCGCCGCCTCGATGCACGGCTCGGCGTGGATCGCGTTGGGGCCGCCGTTGTCGAAGAGTTGGACGCGGTCGTCGGTGACCTGCTCGCGCCAGTCCGCGACCGCCTTGCCCCACCCCCAGCGCTCGCGCGCCGCCTCGACCGCGTCACGGTTGCGGCCGGAGATGGAGACGAGCTCGGGCCGGAGCGGCACGTCGAGGTGGCGAAGCGCCTGCAGTGCTCGCGAGTGCGCCTGGCCCATGAACGCGTAGCCGAGCATCGCGACCCCAATCGGCTCACCGCTCAAGCTTTCGCCGACCCGTCCCAGTAGCGGCGCGCGAGCGCCCAGGCTTCCTTGCTGTAGATCAGCGTGCGCCGTTCCTGTCGGGGCTGGCGCGGCTTGCGTGCCTTCCGGGGACTAGCTTTCGGCACGCAGCCAACTGTACCCATCCGACTGTCAGCCACGACACGCCAATTAGCAGGGCTTTTGACTTGCGACTCGACCCTCCCTCGCCTCGTGATCCGCTCCGCTCAGGTGGCGATGCGGCCCCGGCGCGAGAGCGCGTCGATCGTCACGGCGGCCAGCAGGACGAGCGCCGTGACCATGTACTTCGACGCGGCCGTGAAGCCCAGCAGGCCCATGCCGTTGTCGATGCCCGCGATCACGATCCCGCCGAGCACGCCGTGGATCGCCTTGCCGCGGCCACCGAACAGGCTCGTGCCGCCGATCACCGCGGCCGCGACCGCGTAGAGAACGAGCGTGCCGCCGTCGATCGACGTCGAGATCGACCGGAGCCGCGACGCGTAGACGATGCCTGCGATTCCTGCGGTGAGGCTGCACAGCATGAAGGCGATGGTCCGGATCCTCGTGAGATTGACGCCTGCACGGCGCGCAGCCTCGGCGTTGCCGCCGATCGCATACAGGTAGCGACCGAGCGTCGTGCGACCGAGCAGGATCGTCCAGACGACCACCACGCCGACCACGAGGAGCACGACCCACGGGACCCCTCTGATCGGCACGAGGATGCCGCGGTCGGTGTTGCAGAGCAGAACGAGTGCGACGCCGCCCGCCAGTGCTCCACCGATCTTGAGGAGAGTGACCGCCGGCGGCGGGGATACGAGGCCGGCACGCCGTCGCTTGGAGTCGCGCCGCCAGAGAGTCAAGCCGAACACCGCGACGAGAGCAAGCATGAGGATCCAGCCCGCCAGCGGGCTGATGTTGGCGCTCGCGATGTTGTTGATCGTTTCGTCCTGGATCGGGATCGTCCCGCCTTCGCCGAGGATCTTCAGGAGAACGCCCTGCCAGAAGAGGAGGCCGGCGAGCGTGACGACGAAGGAGGGCAGGCCGATTCGCGTGATGATCGTGCCTTGGAGCACGCCGATTCCCGCGCAGGCGAGGAGCGCGGCCGGAATTGCCGCATACCAGGGCCAGCCGTGGGCCGGGCTCGCGAGGTCGGCCATGATCACCCCGCCGAGGCCGGCGACGAACCCGACCGAGAGGTCGATCTCGCCGAGGAGCAGGACGAAGACCTGCCCCATCGCCAGCAGGCTAAAGACTGCAGCCTGGACGAGCAGGTTGACGAGGTTGCCGGCGGTCAGGAACTTGTCGTCGAGGGACTGGAACAGGATCGAGATCAGGATCATCCCCGCGACGACGGGCAGGACTCCGCTCTCCCCCGCCTTGACTCTGGAGAGCGAGGTTCGCAGGTACTCGCCGACGGAGCCGGCTGCGATCTCGGCCGGGAGCGCGAGCTCGGCCTGGCGGGCCGCATCCTCCGTCTGGGCCTCTGCGTCCGGCAGCTCGACGGTCTCGTCGGCTTTGGCCATCAGGCCTCCTCACCTTCCTCCGTCGGCTTCTTGTCGAGGCGATCCGAGGCACCGGTCGTCATCAGGTCGACGGCGATCTGGCGGTCGAGCTCGGCGGCAGGACGTTGCGCAACCACGCGGCCGAGGTAGAGCACGATGATCCGGTCGGCGACCTCGAAGACGTCGTTCATGTTGTGAGACACGAACAGCGCCGCGTGGCCCTGTTCTGCGAGTCGGCGCGTGAGGTCGAGCACCATCCGCGTCTGGGCGACGCCCAACGCCGCCGTCGGCTCGTCCATGATCACAAGCTTCGCCTCCCAGAGCACCGCCTTCGCGATCGCCACCGACTGCCGCTGGCCGCCCGAGAGCGAGGCGACCGGCTGGCGGATCGAGCGCACGGTCGTCACGGCGAGGCTGGAGAGCGTCTCGGCGGCCGATTTCTCCATCGCCTCCTCGTCGAGGAAGACCCGGTTGTGTCGCTCCCGTCCGAGGAACATGTTTTGCACGATATCCAGGTTGTTACAGAGAGCCAGATCCTGGTAGACGGTCTCGATTCCGAGCGCGGCGGCCTCGCGAGGCGTGCGGATGCGAACCGGTCTCCCTTGCCAGAGGATCTCCCCATGGTCCGGGGGGCTGATCCCGGCGATGCACTTGATCGTCACCGACTTGCCGGCCCCGTTGTCGCCGATGAGCGCAGTCACCTCGCCGGCGCGAATGTCGAAGTCGACATCCATGAGCGCCTGCACGGGCCCGAAGTTCTTCGAGACGCCGCGGAGGCGAAGGAGAGGCTCTGCGCCGTTCCCGCTGCTCGTCATCGAGTCCCTTCTGCCGGTTGACGACCGAGCCGGGGCCCCGCCCGCGGAAGGCGAGGCCCGGCCCAGCTGGCTCTATTGGATTCCTGCCTCCTTACAGAGGCTGGCTATCTGCCCGGCGCAGAGCGTGGCCGCTGAGATCGTCCCGTCCTTCACGACGGTGTCGTTCATGTTCTCCTTCGTCACCCAGAAGGGCTTCGTGTACACGGACTTGATGTCCGCGTTCAGCGTCGTGTCCCGCGTCGTGTCGTTCACGAGCGAGGACGGCGGCGTCTTGTCGGCCCTTAAGTAGAGCGCGAGCGCCGCTGCCGCCTGCGCCTCGGCGAAGTACGGCTTGTAGACGGTGCCGCACTGGTAGCCCTTGAGGATGTTCTGCAGCCCATCCGTGGCGGCGTCCTGACCGGTGACCGGGAACGTGTTCGCCGGGATCTTGTTCTTCAAGAGCACGGAGATGACCGCGTTCGCGGTGTTGTCGTTCGGCATCACGACCGCGTTGATGTTGGGGTGCGCGGTGTACTGCTGCTCGAAGGTCGTGGCCGCGGTCGGCCCATCCCACGTGCCGGGCGGCGCGCCCACCTTCGTATAGGACCCGTCGGCGAAGAGCGGGTCGAGCACGCCGTTGTAACCCTGCGCGAAGAGCTTGGCGTTGTTGTCCGTCGGGTCGCCGCTCATCACCAGGACGTTCGGCTTGCTGACCTTCCAGGCGTCAATGCACTCGACCTCGCCCTCGCCGATCAGCTTGCCCACTTCTACGTTGTTGAAGCTGACGTAGTACCGATCCTTGGGACCGCCGGTCACGAGGCGGTCGTAGTCGATCACCTTCAAGCCCTTCGACATTGCGTTCTCCTCGATGGCAGCTCCCGATCCCGTGTCGATCGGATCGACCAGGAGCACCGAGGCGCCGGCGGTGATGAGAGCCTCGGCCTGCTGCTGCATCGTGCTCGTGCTGCCCTGTGCGTTCTGGATCTTGAACTGGTCGGAAGATAGCCCAGCGGTCTCGAAGGCTTTCTTCAGGTTCGGCGCGTCGTACTGGACGTAGCGCGTCGACGTCGTCGTGTCGGGGAGCAGGACCCCGATCATTCCCTTGCCCTCGCTCGCAATGTCTTTGAGCTTGGTCATCGCGGAGAAGTCCGCCGTGAGATCGGCGACGCCGATCTCCGGAGTGCCATTGGACGCCTCCGTGGACGAGCCGCTCTCGTCGGAGTCCGAGCCGCCGCAACCGGCGATCACGAAGAGCGCAGTGCACGCAAGGCCGACAATCGCAAGTCGTCTCCACGTTGAGCGCATGCTTCCTCCCTCTCTAGCTCTCTGGCCCAATCGGGAAACAATACTCCCGACGTTCGGCTGCTGCTTCTCAGTCACCGCCGGCCAGCTAGTCGAACGTCGAACCAGCCCCGCCTCGGTGCAGTGGCCGGAATGTTGTAGGACCCGACAATGGACGCGGAGCTCGCAACGAGAAGGGCACTCGACCGGCTCGACGAGCTATACGCCCTGGGCGACGGCCCTGGCGCGAATCGAGTCGGCGGCAGCGACGCGGAGCTTCAAGCGTGCGAGGTCGCTGCTGCGTGGATGGAAGAGGCCGGTCTCGAAGTCGAGTGGGATCCTGCCGGAAACGTCGTAGGACGCTTGATTGGCTCGCGGCCAGAGCTGCCCGAGGTCTGGACGGGGTCGCACCTGGACAGCGTCCCCGCCGGCGGGAAGTTCGACGGCGCGCTCGGCGTCGTCGCCGGGCTCGAAGCGATCGAGAGCGTGGGCGCGTGCGAGCGAACGCTCGGAGTGGTCGTGTTTCGGGACGAGGAGCGCGGGTGCTTCGGCAGCCGGGCGTTGGTCGAGCGCGGGCCGCTGCCCGGCAGCTTCGTCGAGCTGCACGTCGAGCAGGGGCCGGTGCTCGAGCGGGCCGGCGCCCCGCTCGGCGTCGTGACCGGGATCGTCGGCTACACGCGCCGGGAGGTCGTATTTGAGGGCGCCGCCGGACATGCCGGCACGACGCCGATGGCGGCCCGGGACGACGCGCTGTCCAAGGCGGCCGAGTTCATCCTCCGCGTTCGCGACTCCACCGCGGGCATCGAGGGAGCGGTCGCTACGGTCGGGTCTCTCGAGGTCGAGCCAGGCGCGGCCAATGTCATTCCCGGGCGTGTCCAGCTCAGTGTCGACGCGCGCGCGCCCGACGCCCAGCGCCTCGACCGCCTGCTCGAGGCTCTCGGGCTCGATCCCGAGCCCCGCAACCCGCCCGCCGTCATGGACGAAGCGGTGCGCACCGTGCTTCGCGAGGAGATCGAGCGGCTCGGCCTGCCTACGCTCGAGCTCCCGTCAGGCGCGGGCCATGATGCCGGCGTGCTCGCGTCGGCCGGAGTCGAGGCCGGAATGCTCTTCGTGCGGAGCTTGAACGCGGGCGCGAGCCACTCACCGGAGGAGCTGACGAGCGAAGACGACGTCGCGCTCGCGATCGAGGTGCTCGCGGCGGCGCTCGCGCCGGTTGGCCAGCTAGCGCTCTAGGTCTCGTCGAACGTGATGTCCTGCGCGCCCTCCCAGAGCACGAGCCTGCCGAGCTCCCGCAGCTGTTCGCCGCCCTCCACGATGGTCGCGAAATGGTTTCCCGCGAGGGGCCCCGCCTTGCTCGCGAAGCTCGCGGCGCCGTACGGGAAGAGGATCTCCGTCTCGCTCACGCCACCCGGGTAGAGGAGCAGCTCGCCGGGCGCCGGGTAGCACGTGGCGTTCTCGGGGCCGACGCCGACTTCGAGGTCGCCGAACGGGATCCACGTTGACTCGCCGCTCCAGCGCGCGTGGATGACCCGGCTCTGCAACGGGAGCAAGCCCCGGAAGGCGGCCACGCTTTGGGGCGCGGCCTCCTCTTCCAGGCGGGCGGAAAACCGCATCGCGGCGACGACGATCTCGAGCATGCGTCGCGACTCTAGGGGATTGCCGCGCCCTGGTCGATCCACCGCCCGAGCAACGCCCGCTCTTCGTCGGTCATCCCGGTCACGTTCCCGAGCGGCATCGCCTTCGTCTCCACCGCCTGCTCCTCGATCGCGGCCGCCTGGGCCTTGATCTGCGCCGGGGTATCGAGGACCACGCCCTTGGGAGCCGTCGAGAACGATTCGTCCGTCGGCTGAGCGGAATGACACGTCGCGCAGCGCTGCTCGACGACCGCGGCGACGCGTGCGAATGGAACCGGCGCGCCGCCGGCGCGAGACGAACCGTCCTCCGGTCGGATCGCAACGGCGAGTGCGAAGAGCGCTACTGCGGCGGTGGCCGGGATCGTCCAGATGGTCCGACCCTGGTGGCGAAGGTTGAAGAAGAGCCGGATCCAGGCCCCGAGCACCATCAATGTGAGCAGGACGAGCCAGGCGCGCTCGTGCGTGTACAGGAACGGAAAGTGCGGGGCGATCATCATGAGCACGACCGGCAGCGTCAGGTAGTTGTTGTGCACCGAGCGCTGCTTGCCGCGAATCCCGTGCGCCGGGTCCGGCTCCCGTCCTGCCTGCTTCGCCCGCACGAGCTCCCGTTGACCCGGGATGATCACGAAGAGGACGTTTCCGGCCATCATCGTCCCGAGCATCGCCCCCAGCTGGATCGGCACTGCGCGTGCGCTGAAGAGGTTGCTGACGCCGTAGGCCGCCGCCGCGACGAAGGCGAGGAGCGCGATCGCCAGCAGCAGCTGGCGCGCTCCCAGAAGCCGGCAAAGAACGTCGTAGAGGATCCAGGCGAGAGCGAGCAAGGCGACGCTGATCGCGACCACCCAGCCCGTGCCGAGATCGGCGACGCCGCGGTCGACGAGGTACGTGTCGGCGTCGAGGTAGTAGAGGACGACGAGGAGCGCGAACCCGCTCAACCAGGTCGTGTACGCCTCCCACTTGAACCAGTGCAGAGGCTCCGGGAGTGTCTCCGGCGCGACCCGGTATTTCTGTACGACGTAGAAGCCGCCGCCGTGGATCTCCCACGACTCGCCCGCGACCCCCTCGGCCCTGGACGGACGCAGATGGCTGTCGAGCGCGACGAAGTAAAAGGACGTCCCGATCCAGACCATGCCCGCGATGACGTGCAGCCACCGCAGGAGCAGGTCGAGCCATTCGCGGAGGTACGCGTCGGCGAGGAGGCTCACTGGTTCAGCCACCGATCGCGGGCGATTGCGACCAGCTCGCCCAGCCCGGTCTCGAGCTCCTCAGCGCGCGTCCGCTCGAGACGCTCGCGCAGGATCGGCAGGATGGCCGCTTTCGGGCGGCGGTTGACGAACACGACGAACCGGAAGCCGAACTTCTCCTCGTAGGCCCGGTTCAGCTCGGCAAGCTCCGCTTCCGTCGCCGCGTCCTGGTCAGCACCCTGCTCGCGCGCCGACCGTTCGGACAGCTTCTTCGCCCCGATCGCCGGGTGGGCGCTCAGCGCCTCGAGCATCTCGTCCTCCGGCACCTCTCGAATCACGTCCGGCGCCACCCCCAGGGGATCCTCCAGCTCGGACAGCCGCTCGACGAAGCGCGTCCGCCCTTCGAACAGCTCGGCGAGCTCGTCGGCTGTCAGCTTCCGCGGTAGCTGACGCACGCGTAGGAGGAGACGAGGAGCGGTACGTGCGTGTGTCCCTCACCGAGCTCGATCTCGAGCTCGACCCGGCGGAAGAAGTTCGAAGGCGGGTGGAAGACGAGTCGGTAGACGCCGGGCTCGAGACCCGGCAGGAGATCGGCGATCCTCCCGTCGACGTCGGTCTGGCCCTCGGCGACGAGCTCCCCGTCATGGTGCAGCTCGACACGGACGTCCTGCGCCGGGCGGCCGTGCTCGGTATCGAGCACGTGGGTGGAAAGCGAGGTCACAGGGTCAATCTTTCCGCTTGGCGGCGATGAGCGCGCGCGATCTCGCTCTCGTCGGCGCGCACGAGCGTCCCGTCGCGAACGACCTCGTCGCCGCCGACGACCAGCCGGTCGACGCGATGCGGTCCCGCGAGGACGAGCCCGGCAACCGGATCGGCGGCCCCGCCGAGCTCGAGACCGTCCGTCCGCCAGACGGCAAAGTCGGCGCATTTGCCGGCCTCCAGTGAGCCGATGTCGTCCCGCCGCAGTACGGCTGCCCCTCCGCGTGTTCCGAGCCGGAGTGCGTCACGCGCCGTCAGCGCGGCCGGCCCGCCGCGTCCGCGCGCGACGAGCAGCGCCTGCTTCACCTCGAGGAAGAGGTCGCTTCGCTCGTTGGAGGCGGAGCCGTCCACGCCCAGCCCGACGCGCACCCCGGCGTCGAGCAGGTCGCGCACCGGGGCGATCCCCGCGCCGAGGCGCAGGTTCGAGGTCGGGCAGTGCGCGACACCGGTGCCGGTCTCGCCGAAGCGGCGCACCTCGTCCTCCGTGAGATGGACGCAATGGGCGCACCAGACGTCGTCCGCCAGCCAGCCGAGCCGGTCCAGATACTCGACCGGGGTGCACCCGTAGAGCTCGCGGCAGTACGACTCCTCTTCGGAGGTCTCGGCCAGATGTGTGTGGAGCAGCAGGCCGAGCCTGCGAGCGAGGGAGGCCGACTCCTCCATCAGCCTCCCGGTGACCGAGAACGGCGAACAGGGCGCAACGGCGATCTGTACACGCGCGCCCGGCCCGGCCTCGTGCAGCGCCGCCGCCAGTCGCTCGGTGTCCGCGAGCACGGCATCGAGGTCCTCGACCAGTTCGTCAGGCGGGAGGCCGCCGTCCGACTCGCCGAGATCCATCGAGCCGCGCGACGCGACCAGCCGCAGCCCGAGCTCTCGAGCCGCCTGCACTTCCGCCTCGATCAACCCCGTGCGCCCGCGTGGGAACACGTAGTGGTGGTCGAAGACGGTTGTGCAGCCCGACAGCGCGAGCTCCGCGAGGCCGGTGCGCGCGGCCGCGTACTCGGTCTCGGCATCGATGCCGGCCCAGATCGGATACAGGGCCCGCAACCAGGTGAAGAGATCGGCCTCGGTAGCGTGGGCTCGCGTCAGCGTCTGGTAGAGGTGGTGGTGAGTGTTGACGAGCCCGGGCGTGACGAGCGCGCCACCCAGGTCGACACCTGACTCGGCAGCGGGCGGAGCGCCTCCACCGACGGCGGCCACGACCTCGTCCTCGACGAGCAGCCAGCCGTCGGGGATCTCCGTCCCGGCGTCGTCCATCGTGACGACGAACGCGCTCGTGTAGAGCGTCTTCACGCCTGGAGCGGCACGAGCTCGAAGCGGTCGACGTCGACGAGCCCCCGGTCGGTGATCTTCAGGCTCGGAATCACGGACAGGGCCAGGAAGGCGAGCGACTGAAACGGCGAGGGGACCTCGCAGCCGAGCGCGCGGGCGGCCTCGACACAGGCACGCGTGGCGTCCACCACCTCTCCCAGCGGGAGGTCGGAGAGCAGCCCGGCCACGGGCAGCGGGAGCTCCGCCTGCACCTTCCCTGCTCCGACCACGACGATCCCGCCGCCGAGCTCGACCAGCCGCAGGACCGCGTGATGCATGTCGGCGTCGGACATGCCGACGACGACGATGTTGTGTGCGTCATGGGCAATCGTGGACGCGAGCGCACCTGCGCGCAGGCCGAACCCGCGCACGAGGCCGAGGCCGATCCGGCCCGTGGCGAGGTGCCGCTCGACGACGGCGATCTTCGCGAGATCCCGCTCCGGGTCGGCCACGATGAGCCCGTCGGCGACCGCCGGCTCCTCGACGAGCGCCTCGGTCACGATCTGGTCGGGAACGACGCCGATCACGCGCGCCGGGCCACCGGCCCAGGGGACGGCGAAGTCGCGAGCGGCCAGCGGGCGGATCCGCACGGTCTGTTTCACCCACTCCGGCACCTCGACACGCTCGATCTCGTCCACCTTGCGGCCACGCTTGAGCACGAGCTCGGGCTCGAAGCGCTCGAGGTCGGGTAGCAGCAGCAGGTCCGCCTGGTAGCCGGGGGCGATCGCGCCGAGGTGGTCGAGGCCGTGCCACAGAGCCGGATGATGCGAGGCCATCACGATCGCATCCTCGGCTGCGATTCCGTACGAGACCGCGTCCCTGACCATCGCGTTCACATGGCCGTCGTCGGCGATGTGCTCGGGCTCGCGGTCGTCGGTGCAGAAGGCGATCCGCGAAGGGCCGAACTCCTGCACGAGCGGGAGCAGAGCACGGAGGTTTCGCGCGCCGGAGGCCTCGCGGATCAGGAGCCAGAGCCCCGCTCGGAGCCGCTCCCGCCCCTCCTCCACTGTGCGGGCCTCATGGTCGGAGCGGATTCCGGCCGCCGTATAGGCGTTCAGCTCCTTGCCGCGGAGGCCCGGCGCGTGACCGTCGACGTGCTTCGCCCCGTCGAGACGGAGCTTCGCCAGCTCGCGCTCGTCGCCGGCGACGACGCCGGGGAAGTTCATCATCTCGGCCAACCCGAGAACCCGTCTCCGGCGGAGGAGGCCCTGCAGGTCGCCCTCGTTCAGAGGCCGCCTCGGCGACTCGAACGAAGAGGCCGGGACGCAGGACGACGCCATGAAGTAGACGTCGAGCGCCAGGTCGTCGCAGGCGTCGAGCAGCCAGTGCACGCCGTCGGTTCCCAGGACGTTCGCGACTTCGTGCGGATCGGCGACGACCGTCGTCGTGCCGAACGGCAGCACGAGCCGTGCGAACTCGTCGACGAGCAGCTTCGACGACTCGAGGTGCATGTGCGCGTCGATGAAACCCGGCACGACCCAGCGTCCAGAGGCGTCGAGCTCCTCTTTGCCCTCGTAGTCGCCCAGCCCCGCCACGTAGTCGTCCGCGATCGCCACGTCCACCTCGAGCCACTCGCGCGTGAAGACCGAGAGGACACGGCCGCCGCGAACGACGAGATCCGCAGGCTCGTCCCCGCGAGCTACTGCGAGGCGCCGCGAAAGGTCGGACATACAGATCTAACGTACTACCCTTGGCGCCGTGGAGGTCCTGACTCCGCGCTCGCTGGACGAGGCGCTGCGCCTCAAGTCCGAGCGCCCCGAGGCCCATCCAATTGCGGGTGGCACGGACGTCATGGTCGAGTTGAATTTCGACCGTCTGCGGCCCCAGGCGCTACTGAACCTGAGCGAAGTGCCCGAGCTGCGGGGCTGGGGACGCGAGAACGGGACGCTCAGGCTGGGCGCCGGGCTCACGTACGCCGAGGCGATGCAGCCGGCGCTGGCCGAGCTCCTCCCTGCGCTCGCGGAGGCGTCGCGCACGGTCGGTTCGCCGCAGATCCGCAACCGCGGCACGATCGGCGGCAACCTCGGCACCGCTTCGCCGGCCGGCGACGCGTTGCCGCCGCTCCTCGTCGAGGACGCCGAGGTCGAGCTCGCAAGCGTGCGCGGGACACGATCGCTTCCGTTGCGCGAGTTCCTGCTCGGGCCGAAGCGGAACGCGCTCGAGCCGGACGAGCTCGTCGCCGGAGTGCGAGTCAGCCCCAGTGGGGCTCCCCAGACGTTCATGAAGGTCGGGCCGCGGAACGCGATGGTGATCGCGGTCGTCTCGCTGACGCTCGTGGCCGATCGCGAGCGCGGCGAGCTCCGCGCCTCGTTCGGCTCGGCGGGCCCCGTGCCCGGGCTGGTGACGGCGCCCCTGGGCGAACGGCAGAGCTTTCCCGAGCAGGTCGCCGCCGCCGCCAGCCCGATCGACGACGTCCGCGGCACCGCCGCGTACCGCCGGCACGCGCTCCGCGTGCTCACCGCCCGCGCGCTCGAACGGTGCCTCGTATGAAGATCGAGCTGACGGTCAACGGCCATCCGGTCGAGGCCGACGTCTGGGAAGGCGAGAGCCTCCTCTTCGCCCTGCGTGAGCGGCTGGGACTGCCTGGCTCGAAGAACGCGTGCGAGCAAGGGGAGTGCGGCTCGTGCTCGGTGCTGCTCGACGGAGCGCTCGTGTGCGCCTGCCTGGTGCTCGCGGCTCAGGCGCACGGCCACGACGTCGTCACGGTCGAGGGCGTGGGTGAAGACGGGCAGCTGCACCGCGTGCAGGAGGCGTTCGTCGAGACCGGAGCCGTGCAGTGCGGGTTCTGCACACCGGGGCTCGTCGTCGCAACAGTCGATCTGCTCGCGCACACGCCACAACCCACGGACGACGAGATTCGCGAGGCGCTCTCCGGCAACCTCTGCCGCTGCACCGGCTACGCGAAGATCTTCGATGCGGTCAGGCTGGCGGCCGGCTCGTGAGCACGCCAACCCGCCCGCTCGAGTTCGGTCGCATCGGCGAGAGCGTCAAGCGGGCCGACGCAGTCCCGAAGACGACCGGTGAGTTCGCCTACTCCAGTGACCTCTACGCCACCGGGATGCTCTGGGGGCACACGCTGCGGAGCCCGCACACGCACGCGCGGATCGTCGAGCTCGATCTCTCCGACGCGCTGACGCTCCCCGGCGTGCACGCAGTACTGACGCACGAGGACGTCCCGGGACAGAAGCGCTACGGGCTCGAGTTCCCCGATCAGCCGGTGCTCGCCATCGACCGTGTGCGCTACTTCGGCGAGCCGGTCGCCGTCGTCGCTGCCGAAGATCCTGAGCAGGCGCGTCGCGCGGCGGAGCGGATTCGCATCGAGTACGAGCCCCTCGATCCCGTGGTCGACGTCGAGCGGGCGACCGAGCAGCCGTCGATTCACGACCGGGCTTGGACGCACGGCCACGGGTACCTCGACGACCCGCGTCCCAACGTCCTGCGCCACATCGTCATCCGCCACGGCGACCCCGAGGCGGAGGGCACCGTCTCCGTCTCGGGCCACTACGAGCTCGGGCAACAGGATCAGGCGTTCCTGGGCCCGGAGTCCGGCCTGGCGGTGCCCGACGGCGAGGGCGGAGTGGACATCTACGTCGCCACGCAGTGGCTCCACGTGGACCGGGACCAGATCGCTCCGTGCCTTGATCTCTCTCCTGAACGAGTCCGGATCCACCTCGCTGGTGTGGGTGGAGCGTTCGGCGGCCGCGAGGACCTCTCGATGCAGATCCATAGCGCCCTGCTCGCGCTGCATACGGACCGCCCGGTGAAGATGGTCTACAACCGCGAGGAATCGTTCGTCGGCCACGTGCACCGCCACCCGGCGCGCATCTGGGCGGAGCACCGTGCCGATGCCGACGGCAAGCTCGTCTGCGTCCGGATGAGGATCCTGCTCGACGGCGGCGCGTACGCATCCACCTCGAGCGCCGTCACGTCGAACGCCGCGTCATTCGCATGTGGCCCGTACGCGGTCGCGAACGCGCTGATCGAGTCGACCAGCGTCTATACGAACAACCCTCCGTGCGGCGCGATGCGCGGCTTCGGCGCCGTCCAGACCTGCTTCGCGGCCGAGGCGCAGATGGACAAGCTCGCGCAGGCGCTCGAGCTCGATCCAGTGGAGCTCCGCCTGCGGAACGCGCTCGCACACGGCGACCGCCTCCCCACCGGTCAACGCATCGAGGGCTCGCTCCCGGTTGCGGAGGTGATCCGCCGCGCCGCCGAGCTGCCTGTTCCCGAGCCGGAAGCTCTTCCGCGCGACCCGATCCGCCTACCCGGCGGCGCAGGGAACACGACTCGCGGGGAGGGCGTGCAGCGGGGCGTCGGCTTCGCCGTGGGCTTCAAGAACATCGGCTTCTCCGAGGGCTTCGACGACTACTGCGCCGCGCGCGTCCACCTGTTCGCGGATGGCCGAGCCGAAGTGCACTGCGCCGCCGCCGAGGTCGGACAGGGCGTGACGAACGTGATCCTCCAGGTTGCTCAGACGGAGCTCGGTACCGCGGACGTCGTCCTGGCCCCGCTCACGACCGCGTCAGTGGACTCTGCGGGGTCCGCGTCTGCTTCACGAATGACCTGGATGTCCGCAGGCGCCGTCCAGCTCGCTTGCCGCGCCGCGCTCGAGGAGCAGGAGAGAAACGGAGGCGGCGAGGTCGACGTCGAGCGGATCTACAGGCACCACCCGACGAGCCCACTCGACCCGGCGACGGGCCAGACGACGGGTGAGCGCTCGCACGTTGCCTTCGCCTGCGCGGCCATGCGCGTCGTCGCCGAAGTGGACGTCGAGCTCGGGCTGACGCGGGTCGTCTGGATCGGCACGGCGCAGGACGTGGGCAAGGCGATCAACCCGCAGGCCGTCGAGGGTCAGATCGAGGGTGGCACCGCGCAGGGTCTCGGCCTGGCCGTCATGGAGGAGATCCAGACGCGCGACGGGGTGATCACGAACGCGAGCTTCACGGATTACCTGATCCCGACCACGCTCGACATGCCGCCCGTCGAGTCGGTGCTCGTCGAAGTGCCCGACCCCGCCGCTCCGTACGGGGCCAAGGGGATGGGTGAACCGCCCACGGTCGTGTCGACGGCGGCGATCGTGTCTGCGCTCCGTGACGCGACAGGGCGGGAATTGGCACGAGTGCCCGTCCGGCCCGACGAGATCGTCGGTCTCTAGGAGCCGAAGAGCGTCAGCTCGGGCTCGCGCTCGCCGCGCAGGAGCTCGAGGTCGACCTCGACGCAGCCCAGCCCACGCAACTCGGCGAGCTTCATCGCCTGCGGCTTGATCGACTGTGCGGCGAGGATTCCGCGGCACGCCGCACGCGCAGGATCAACCCGGATGTACTCGAGGTAACGGCTGAGCTGCTCGACGGCCTCGATCGTCCCGATCCGCTTGATCTCGACCGCGACCCAGCCGCCCTCGGCGTCGCGGCACATGAGGTCGACGGGACCGATGTCGGTCGGCCACTCACGCCGAACGAGGGTCAGGTCCTCTTCGAGGACTCCCGGCTGCGCGGCGAGCTCGGCCTGGAGGTGGCTCTCCACGCCGTCCTTCTCGAGTGCCGCCGCCTCGCCCATCTCGTGGTCGGCGTCGCTGAGCACTTCCAGGATGTGGATCTCCAACCGGTCCTCGGTCCGGCCCGCACGCTTGCGCACGACGATCCGGTTGCCGTCCTCCTCGATCACGGTTGGCGGCGTCATCCAATTCAGCGGCTTGTAGCCGCCGCTGTCGGCGTGCACGAGCACGGAGCCGTCGGATTTCAGCATCAGCAGACGCGTCGAAACCGGCAGCACAGCGTTCAGCCGACCCGTGTAGACGACCTCGCAGCGGGCGACGATGAGGCGCACGTCGCGGACCGTAGTGGCCGCTTCGGACATGTCCTAGCGGGGAACGAGCTCGTCGAGCGGCAACGCCCGCCCCGCCAGGGGCGACGAGTGAATGATCGACGTCGTCGTCTGGCCGAGAACGATGAAGCGGTCGAGGATCGCCTCGAGGTCGTCCATGGACCGGAGGTGCAGCTTCACGAAGAAGCAGTCCTCTCCCGTGATGCGATGGCAGTCGACGACTTCCGGAATCTCTTGCGCGAGCTCCGGGATCCTCTGCAGCTGGCGGGTGGTCGGCCTCACCCGTACGACGGCCGCGATCGGAAAGCCGATCGCCTTCGGATCGACCTCGGCGCGATAGCCCGTGATCACTCCGGCGCGCTCGAGCCGCTGGACCCGCTCGCCTACCGCAGGCGCGGAGAGGTTGATCCGCCGGCCGAGCTCGGCCATGGTGACCCGGGCGTCGGCCTGCAGCTCTTGCAGGAGGCGACGGTTGATCGGATCAAGCAGCTGATTTTCGTTGGCTGAGGACACTGAACTCCCTTCGCTTCATAGGCGCTGGGCCCGAAAACGGCTTCGCTTGAGTCTGGCAGATGGCAGCAGCCTGACGCGACGATTTCAAGGTGGAGCAAGCCGCGATTCTTCCTACAGGCCGCGCCCGCCGTCGCGCGGCTGGCGGTCAACGCGCCACCCGAGGGCTACTTCGTCGGCAGTGCAATCTTCCACTACCTCGGACCGGCCTTCGCCGTCCTGCTCTTCGTCCTCGTCGAGCCCCTGGGCGTGGCCTGGATCCGGATCGCCACCGCCGCGCTCATCTTCGCCCTGTGGCGCCGACCATGGCGTGCCTTCGCACGGCTCGATGCGAACGGGCGCCTGACGGTCATCGCCATGGGCGTGGTGCTGGCGACGATGAACGTCTGCTTCTACGTCTCGATCGACCACCTACCTCTCGGCACGGTGGCGGCGATCGAGTTCCTCCCGGTGATCGCATTGGCCGCAGCCGGAGCGCGCACGGGGCGAAACGCGCTCGCCCTCGTCTCGGCCGTCGGCGGGGTCTACCTGCTCACCGACGTCCGCATCGAAGGGGAGCCGCTCGGCGTCGCCTTCGCCTTCGCCAACGCCGCACTCTTCGCTCTCTACATCGTCCTTGCTCACCGCATCGCGCGGAGCAGGCAGATGAGCGGGATCGACGGCCTCGGCGCGGCGATGCTGGTCGCCTTCGTCGCCATCGCTCCGATCGGGGCCTGGAGCGCTGCGCCGGGGCTGCTGGATCCGATCGCTCTCGCTGCCGGCATCGGCGTCGGGATCTCCTCGTCGGTCATCCCCTACGTCTTCGACCAGCTCGCGATGGCCAGGCTGAGCCGCGCCACGTACTCGCTGATGGTCTCGCTGCTGCCGGCAACGGCGACGGTCGTCGGCATCGTCGTGCTCGCCCAGATCCCCTCCTCGACCGAGGTGCTTGGCGTGGGCCTCGTGGTCGCGGCGGTCGCCGTCCACCGCGAAGGCAAGATGGTGAGCTGAATGGAATACGTGCGCTTAGGCCCGTCTGAGCTGAACGTGTCGCGGATCTGCCTCGGGATGATGAGCTACGGCGACCCGGGCTGGCGGGAATGGCTCCTGCCCGAGGAGGCGGCCGAGCCGATCGTGCGCCGCGCCGTCGAGGCGGGCGTGACCTTCTTCGACACGGCGGACATGTACTCGAACGGCCGAAGCGAGGAGATCACCGGCCAGCTGCTCACCAAGCTCTTCGCGCGCCGGGACGACTACGTCCTCGCGACCAAGGTCTACTTCCCGATGGGGCCGGGGCCCGACGACAAGGGGCTGTCCCGCAAGCACATATTGGCCGCAATCGACGCCTCCCTCACCCGGCTAGGCGTCGAGTACGTCGACCTCTACCAGATCCACCGCTGGGACGACGAGACTCCGATCGAGGAGACCATGGCCGCTCTACACGACGTCGTGCAGGCGGGGAAGACGCGCTACATCGGAGCATCCAGCATGTACGCCTGGCAGTTCGCGAAGGCACAGCACATCGCCGAGGCGGCCGCTGGGACGACGTTCGTGACGATGCAGAACCACTACAACCTGGTCTACCGCGAGGAGGAGCGGGAGATGATCCCCCTCTGCCTCGACCAGGGAGTGGGAGTCATTCCCTGGAGCCCACTGGCACGCGGGTTGCTGGCCGGCGGTCGCGAGCGCGGCGGTGAGAGGACGACGGTCCGGGCCGGCAGCGATCGGGTGGCCGAGATGTACGAGGACTCAGACTTCGACGTGGTGGACGTCGTGCGCGAGGTCGCCGAAAAGCGCGGGCTGCCTCCAGCACAGATCGCGCTCGCCTGGCTGCTCGGCAAGCCCGCAGTGGCCGCGCCGATCGTTGGGGCGACCAAGCTGGGTCACCTCGAAGATGCGATCGCGGCTACGGACGTGACGCTGAGCGAGGAGGAGGTGGCCCGGCTGGAGGCGCCGTACCGGCCGCACCCGATCCTCGGCCACCCTGATTAGGCCGAATCGCTGACCGACAGGACGACATTCCCCGTCTTCTGTCCCGTTTCGACGTACCTGGTCGCCTCGATCACATCCTCCAACGCGTAGCGGCGATCGATGACCGCGCGGTAGTGCCCGGCCTCGATGACCTCCTTGAGGAAGACGACGTCCTTCTTCGTGTATTTCGTTATCCCGAGCGCCACCCTCTTGTCTCCGATCCACCTGGTCACCAGGACCAGCGCCGGGACGTGCCACATGAACCCCAGGTCGGTCTCGACGAAGGTCCCGCCCGGCTTCAGCGAGCGTCTGCAGCGCCTGAACGAGTGCTTTCCGACCGCATCGAAGATGACGTCGTAGACCTTGCCGTTCTTCGTAAAGTCGTCCGCGGTGTAGTCGACGACCTCGTCGGCTCCGAGCGATCTCACGAGCTCGAGGTTCTTGGTGTTGCAGACGGCTGTGACGTCGGCGCCGAAGTGCCTGGCCACCTGCACCGCTGCGGTGCCGACGGATCCGGAGGCGCCGTAGATGAGGATGCTCCGGCCCTCCCGAAGATCTGCCGTTCTGAGGCAAGCCAGCGCGAGGCTCGCTCCGTCGAAGACCGCGGCGGCTTCGTCGAACGTCATGCCGGCCGGCTTGTGTGCCAGCGGGGCGCTCTCCCGGATGCAGGCGAACTCCGCGTGCGCGCCGAAGCCCGTGCCGCCGAAAACCTCGTCGCCAACCTGGAACTCGGTGACGGCTGCGCCGACCGCCTCGACCACTCCGGACAGCTCCGTGCCGAGGATCCTCTGCTTCGGCCGGAGGAGGCCCGTGAAGACGCGACTGATGAAGTACTCGGCGCTGCGCAGTCCGCAGTCCGTCCGGCTGACGGTAGTGGCGTGGATCTTGACGAGGACTTCATCGTCCTCGGGTACCGGCCGCTCGACTTCCTCCAGGCGGAGAACGTCCGGAGCACCGTACTCGTCGTAGACGACTGCTCTAATGGCCGCTCACCGCGCCGACAGCGTCTGTGAGGGCGACCGCCCGTAATCGACGGCCGCTCGTACGCGTGCCGGTGCCGCGTCGGCGAGCTCCTTGTCGGGGGCCGCGCCGAGCGCGTCGTTGATCGCGGAGAACGCATGCCGGAACGCGATGAAGGCCGTCGCCTCGAAGATCTCCTGGTCACCGAGCCCGACCTCGCGCAGCCGAGCAATGTCCCCCTCGGTCGTCGCATTGGGGTCGCGCACGACCTGACGCGCCCAGTCAGCGAGCGCGGCCTCCCGCTCGGACAGCGCGGGCGCCGGTGCGCCGGCGATGACTTGTGCCGCCGTTGTGTCGTCGGTGAGCGTCGCCAGGCGAGTGCCCCAGGCGAGCGAACAGTACGAGTCGTTGCGTTCGGCGGCTGTCGCCGTAACGAGGACGGCCCAGTCCCGATCGGCCAGCGCCGAGGAGCCCATCAGGCTCGCTCGAAGCTCTCTGAACGCACTCAAGAGATCCGGACGCCAGCACCACAGGCGGGTCCAGTTGTTGACGTAACCGTCGGCATCCCGGTCCTCGGCGAAGGCAGCGTCCTTCGCCTCGCTCGCGGGCGCTTCGGTCAGAAACGGCGCCTTCTCGGTCAACGGCCAGCCAGCGTAGTCGAAGCGCAGAACTGAAAAGTCGGAAGGCGCCGAGCGCGCGGCGGGAAAGGCCACCGCGCGCTCTGAGCGAGCTCGATCTAGCGGGCAGCCGTGGTCTGCGTGGCGCCGCTCTTGCGGTACGAGTAGCCCTGCTGCACGGTGGTGAGGCCGAGGAAGATCGCGGCGAGGCCCACAACCACGTGCGGTGCCCACACGTTGGCCGATTCGTCGGCGAAGCCGAAGATCCACGGCGAGGCGACGAGGACGGTGCCGGCGACGATGTCGATCAGGTTGTGCACGGCCATCGGCGCCACTTTCCAGACGCCGAGCTCGTAGTTCGTGAACAGGCTGTAGGCGATCAGCCCGATGCCCAGCACGATCGGCACGATCGTCGCGGCCGTGTTGTCCGAGAACTGGAAGATCCACGGTGCGGCAATCAGCGCTACGCCGACGATGTAGTCGAGCGGCGCGTGGAACTTGGTTGGGATGAAGCGCATCGAGACTCCTTTTGTCGGGGTATTTGCGTCCCCCGTGATTCGCCCCGCGCGCAGGTCCGGTTCGGCGCCATCTGCGTGCGACGGGCGAGGATAGGGAATCGTCGATCAGACGTTGATTTCGCCTGCTCAGAGTGCTATCACCGTCAGGCACAGGCCGTAGGGAGGGCCACATTGCTCGTGGGCCGTGAGCTCAGGAGCTCAACCGGGAGAGGGCGGCAACCATGCGTCGAAGGAACATCGTCGGGCTCGTGATCTTTGGCAGCGCGTTTTTCCTGGCGCTACTCGCCGGAACCGGGCACTGGCCCGGTAGCACGGACGCCTCGAAATCGCCACCGCGTCTTGTGGCCGTTCCCGGCGCCGGTGGAGTCGAGGCCGAGGGCGAAGAATTCGACGCTAGGGACGCCTACTGGAACGACCGGGTGACCTATCCGACCGGCCGGTACAGCAACGCTTGGCTACGCACTGCCGCCCGGCAGGACGCGCGAATCTCTCGCGGTGTGCCCGCCGGCCCGGACGGCCGTCCGAGCGCCAACCCGGCCGGCAACAACTGGATAGCCCTCGGCCCGCGGCCGGAGCAGATGAACGGCTGCACTGGTTGCTACAACTACGGCCTCACCGAGGGCCGCATCAATGACATCGTGGCCGACCCCACCACGACGATCAACGGCTCGATCGTCGCGTATGCCGCGAGCGTCGGCGGCGGCGTCTGGAAGACGACCAACTGCTGCAGCAGCGCTACGACCTGGGCGGTGACGACCGACAACCCGCTCATTTCCGCGATCGCGATCGACACGCTCGACATCGACCCGAACAACCACAACACGATCTATGCGGGCACGGGCGATCTGAACTACGGCTCCTTCTCGATGGGCAGTCAGGGCATCCTGAAGTCGACGGATGCCGGCGCCACCTGGACCGTGCTCGGCGCGGAGGTCTTCGGGCCGGCTTATCAGGAGCCGGCGGGCCAGTTCCCGCAGTACGACGCAGTCGGCAAGGTGCGCGTCGACCCGAACAACAGCAACAAGGTGGTCGCGGGCACCAAGAGGGGCCTCTTCTTCTCGTACAACGGCGGCGTCGACTGGACAGGGCCCTGTGCGACCAATTCGTTCACGACGCACCGCCAGGACATCACCGGGCTGGAGCTGACGGACATGGGCAGCGGAGTCACACGGATCATCGCCGCGGTCGGCCCACGCGGGTTTGCCACCACTGTCCAGTACGACCTCGGGTTCAACGGCGCGAACGGCCTCTACGGCGCGGCCATGCTCGCGTCCGGATGCCCGACGTTCACATCGCTCACGTCCAACGCGAACGGGTTCGTCTACGGCAACGCCGTGACCGGCAGCCCCTATCCGACGGGCGCGAACATGAACGCGACCAGCGGCGTCCACTACGCCAACCCGACGACGGGCAATCAGCTCGGCAGAATCGACATCGCGGTCGCCCCCAGCAACCCAGATGTGATCTATGCCCAGGTGCAGTCGATCGCACCGAACACCGTGGGCCAGTGCGGCGGCGCGCCGGGCTGCCAGCTCGGCGTCTGGGCGACCGCCAACGGTGGCACCTCGTGGTCGTTCATGGCGGGCTCGGCCGGCCCGTCGCTGACCGGTTGCGGGTTCGACTACCCGCAGAACTGGTACGACCAGGGCCTCGCCGTCGACCCGAACAACGCTGATCGTCTTTTCATCGACACGTACGACATCTGGTTCGCGACCCGCACCGGTTCGTCGTTCACCGACCTCACGTGCGGCTACAGCGGCACGAGCGGCCGAGTCGTGCACGTCGACCAGCATGCTCTCGAGTTCGTATCGGGCTCGTCCAGCATCCTCCTCGCCGGCAGCGACGGGGGTGCCTACTCGACGCTGAACGCCGACGTCGCCCCGACCATGCCGACCTGGATCAACATGGTCGGCGGCCTGAACACGATCGAGTTCTACTCGGGCGACATCAGCGGCAACTTCGCGACCGAAGTGAATGTGTCGGCGTCCGGGGGCTCGCAGGACAACGGGCCCAGCGTGGTCGGCTTCGAGGAATACCCCACAGGCCCGGCCCAGTGGCAGATGACGATCGGCGGCGACGGCTTCTACGCGCGCATCGACCCCGTCGGGAGCGGGGCGGGCGAGAGCCGCCGCTACTTCGCCGGCAACAACAGCGGCGGCATGTCGCGATGCGTGACCACCGCCACCAACAACTGCCGCGGCGGCGGCCTCGGCTACTCGAGCGTCCGCGGAAACTGGGGCAGCGATACGCAGTCGTTCATCATGCCGTTCGACCTCTTCCACGGTGGGGATCCCAACGCTCCTGACTGCGCGCCGGCCGGAGTGCCAGGCGGGTGCGGTCACCTCGTCGCAGGAACGACCAGGGTCTGGGAGACGATTGCCGGCGGCAACGCCACGATGAATGCTGCGAGCTGGTACGTCACGAACAACCCGGCGACGCAGAACATGACCAAGCAGACGCTCGGCAACCGCTCGTTCATCAACCAGGTCAAGTACTCCCCGAAGTGGATGAGCGATGCGATCGTAGGCACGAACGACGCCAACGTCTGGATCGGGTTCAACCTCGGGACAGGAGTGGCGTCGCAGGCCAACTGGGTGAACGTCACGGACGGCAACATGGTTCTGCCCAACCGCCCGGTGCTCGGGATCGCCCTCGATCCGTCGGCCCCGACAGCGAGCCTCGCGACCGGGTACGCCGCGGTCGGCGGCTTCAACGCCAACACGCCGACCGCTCCGGGACATGTCTTCCAGGTCACCTGTACGGCGAACTGCGCAACGTTCACCTGGGCGAACAAGACCGGCAACCTGCCCGACATCCCCGTCGACTCGATCATCGTCAATCCGAGGATTCCGCAGCAGGTCTTCGCCGGAACGGACTGGGGCGTCTACTACACCGACGACATCACGGTGGCCTCGCCGACCTGGTTGCGGTTCGAGAACGGGCTGCCCCACGCGATGGTCTGGGACCTCCAGATCGACCGCGGGGCGACGACGCTGTCGGCCTGGACGCGAAGCCGTGGCGCCTACGTGTGGCAGCTGCCGGGCGATTGGCCACCGCCGCCTCCGCCACCCCCACCCCCACCACCTCCACCTCCACCTCCACCTCCATTCCGCCTCCGCCACCACCTCCGCCTCCGCCGCCTCCGCCACCACCTCCGCCTCCGCCGCCTCCGCCTCCGCCACCTCCTCCGCCACCGCCACCGCCACCTCCGGCCCCACCGCCGGCGCGCTGCCGCGTGCCTAACGTGCTCGGCCTCAGGCTGAACACGGCGAAGGCACGGATCCGGGCACGGCGCTGCCGAGTGGGCACAGTGCGCAGGGTTCGCTCCCGGCGCGTCGGCCGTGTCGTCGGCCAGAGCCCACGCGGCGGCGCGGTACGGCGGGTCAACTTCAGGGTCAACCTGAGGGTGGGCCGGCGCTAAGCGAGTAACTAGCTGCGAACGAGAAGGCCCGCTCCGGCGGGCCTTCTCTTTACCTAACGCTCCACGGGCTGAACATGCGACACGACCTCGCCGTCCAGAACCGTGTGCACGGCAAAGCCGGCGGGCTCGTCGGCGAGCTCGAGCTCCTGCAAGCGAAAGTCCAGGCGGAGTTGCATGTAGGTGCTGGGCACCGTCAGAACAGCACGGCCCGCGAGCTCGCCGATGATGGTGTGGTGCACATGACCGGCGACGATCCGGCGCACTTGGGGATGGCGCGCGATCACCTGGCCTAGTGCGTGCCGATCAGCGTCGGGGAGACCTAGCTCGTCCCACGGGGGGACCCCGGTCAACACCGGCGGGTGATGCATCGCGAGCACCGTCGGCGTCGTGGGCGCCGTGGCCAGCTCTTCGTCAAGCCACCCGAGCCGGGCCGCGTCGAGGGCGCCGGGATCCTCGCCTGGCCGCGTCGTATCGATGGCGATGAGCCGCAGAGGGCCTACGTCGGCGGCGTACTGGACCGGCTCCCCGTCGCCCCCGGGCACGCCGAAGTTCCGGTGGAGCGCGCGACGGTCGTCGTGGTTCCCAGGCAGCACGTAGAGCGGAACGCCCAGCGGCGCGAGGAGCTCGAGCACCTGCTCGTACTCAGCATCGGTCGCGTTGTGCGCAATGTCGCCGGTGACCAGCACGGCGTCCGGTTGGGGGCACAGGGCTTTGACCGACTCGATCGCCGCCGCGAGCCTGGCCACCGGATCAGCGTCCATCCACTCCGCGCCAATATGAAAATCGCTCAGCTGGACGAGGAAAAACGGCTGGCCCACGGCGGGACTTTATGAGACTCGACACCGTTCATGTCAGGCTGCGCTGGATGCTGGATACGCTCGTCGTCCGTCCAGGGACCGCAGCAGATCTCGAGCGGCGCGATCCGCGTGACACGCTCGGCTTGGCGGGGAAAGAGGACGCCAAGGCCCAGCTCGAAGGGCTGCTCGAGGAGCTTTCTTCGCTACAGGAGCGGCTGTACGCCGAAGGACGACGAAGCGTCCTCCTCGTCCTCCAGGGGCTAGACGCCTCGGGTAAGGACGGAACGATCCGCCGCGTCTTCACGGGCGTCAACCCGCAGGGTTGCTCCGTCACGTCGTTCAAGCCGCCAACGCCGATCGAGCTCGCGCACGACTTTCTCTGGCGCGTGCACGCCCAGTGTCCGGCGCGCGGGATGATCGGGATCTTCAACCGCTCTCACTACGAGGACGTCGTCACAGTGGGCGTCCTCGCGCTCGCGCCGGAGGACGTGTGGCGGCCACGCCCGCAGCGGATCGTCGAGTTCGAGCGGCTGCTCGCCGAGGAAGGGACGACGGTGCTCAAGTGCTTCCTCCACATCTCGCCGGAGGAGCAGCGCGAGCGGTTTGCGGCGCGGCTCTCCGATCCGACCAAGCGCTGGAAGCACGACCCGAAGGACGAGGAGACGAACCGCCGCTTCGGGGAGTTCACGGCCGCGTACGACGAGGCTCTCACAGCGACCTCCACGGACTGGGCGCCCTGGTACGTGATCCCAGCCGACCGCAAGTGGGTGCGGAACGTCGCGGTCGCGACAGTGCTCGTCGAGGCGCTGCGACGACTCGATCCGCAGTTCCCCGACCGGCGACCAGGTTGACGAGGGCCTGCACGCCCTCGGCCTCCTCACGCCGAGATCAGGTCGCAGCTTCCTCGAGGACGCCAAGCAGCGTCTCGAGGTCGTACGAGCCATCGTGCCTGACGCCGTTCACATAGAAGGTCGGCGTGCCATTCACCCCACTCCGTACGCCGCTCATGAAGTCCTCGCGCACTCGCGCGGCGTGGACGTGCTCGGCCAGTTCTCTCTCGAACGTTGCGACGTCGAGGCTGAGCCGGCTTGCGTGGGCGCGGAGATCCTCGACGAGCAAGGCCTGCTGGTTTTCGTAGAGAAGGTCGTGCATCTCCCAGAACCTGGCCTGGCTCGCCGCAGCCTCGGCGGCTTCCGCGGCCTGTTCGGCGTGCGGGTGCGAGGTCGTGATCGGGAAGTTGCGAAACACGAAGCGGAGCCTCTCACCCATCCGACCCTGTACCTCCTTGATGATCGGATACGCGGCACCGCAGTACGGGCACTCGTAGTCGCCGTACTCGACGAGCGTCGCCGGCGCGTCCTCAGGCCCCTGGATGTGGTCCCGCTCTGCGCTGACCGGCATCGTGAGTGCGGCCCCCCACCGGGTTGTGCTCATGAACCGCCTTCGTTCTCGAGGCTCTCGAGAGCGCGGAGGATCCCATCGGCGCCGGGGTTCAGACCCACCGGAGAGACATAGCTCCACCGCACGATTCCGCCGGCATCGATCACGTACAAGGCCCGCTCGCTCGTGCCTTCCTTGGCCCGATAGACCTGATACGCCCGAGCCACTTCGCCCTTGGGCTCGAAGTCGGCGAGCAGGGGAAAGCGCAGGTTCCGGTCCCTGGCGAACGCCAGATGGCACCAGATCCCGTCGACGGAGATGCCCACGAGCGCCGCATTGAACTTCCTGAACTCGGGAATCAATTCCTGGTACAGCGTCATCTGATCGGAGCAAACCGGGCTCCAGTCCTCCGGGTAGAAGGCGAGGATCACGGGCTGACCTCGGAGCTCGCTCAGCGAGACGGTCTGGTCGGGCGTCGACGCGAGCTCGAAGTCAGGCGCCTTGCTCCCTGGCGGTAGCGGCGTTGCAGAAGACGTCTCCAGCGTTCACCACCGTTTCATCCAATCAAAATCGTCCCATTAGAGGTCCTTGCGCGAGAAGGCTGCGATCGTCGCGCCAAGCACGACCGTGAAGTACGCGATCGTCCAGAGCGGGAGGTTGGTGCCGCCCGCCTGCGAGCCTCCAAAGGGCCCGAGCTCGATCGCCAGGCCTGTGAAGCCGCGGCTCTCAGAGGTGATCCGGTAGAGCGCGTCCTGGTAGAGCGCCTCGAACGGGAGCGCCCACGACGTCCGGTCGGCGACGGTCTCGAGCGTTTCGGAGTCGAGCGCCTCGCCGATCTGGCCGAGCAAGCCCGCAACGAGACCCGCGCCGAAAACCATGAAGATCGCGATCCCGTTGGCGGTCGCCGACAGGAACACGGACCCGAGGAGCCCCAGCGCGGCGATCACGAGCACCCCGACCGCGAGCTGGACCCCGGGCCGCACGAACTCATCGGGCCACCAATCGCCGGCCGTCCGCGTGATCAGAGCGCAAGCCGTGTAGACGATGAGCACGTAGGGGACGCAGACGGCGGCGGCTCCCAGGAAGCGCCCGAGAAGTAGCGCGCCGCGCCCGACGGGTCGCACCACGAGCGGCTGGAGCAGGCCACGCTCCGCGTCCCCGCGGACGACTCCCAGCGTCAGGAAGGCCGCCAGCACCGATCCGAGGAAGAGCGTGCCGAACATCGAGAGGCCGAAGAGCGTCCCGCCGGTGAGCTCCTGCTCCTCGACCGGGCCGTCGTCGAACTGAGCCACCTCCTCGAACGCTTCGTCGGCGCCGAGCCAGTAGAGGCCGAGATAGACAGCGGTCAGCAGCAGGACGACATGGAAGATTCGGCGCCGGAGCGCCTCCTGGAGGGCGTACCCGGCGATGATCGGCAGCGCTCTCACGCCGTGTCGCCTCCGACCGCCTCGAGGTACTCCTCCTCGAGGCTCGTTGCGAGCACGCGCACCCCGTAGATCTGCCGGCCCTCGCGGACGAGCTGCTCGACGAGCCCTGGGACCTGATCCCGCCGCGCCTCGGGGAAGAGCCGGATTCCCTCGTCGGTCTCGATCTCCACGCCTCGTGCGCGCGAGAGATCCTCGGGGCGGCCCTCCGCGACGACCCGGCCGCGGGCCAGAATCACGACCCGGTCGCAGACAAGCTCGATCTCGCTCAGTAGATGCGAGTTGAGGAGGACACCGATCTTGCGTTCGCGCAGCTCCTCGAGCAGTGCGCGGACGGTTCGCCGGCCTGCCGGGTCGAGCGCGCTCGTCGGCTCGTCGAGCAGCAGCACCGGCGGAGACCCGACGAGCGCCTGCGCGATCCCGAGCCGCTGCTGCATCCCCTTCGACATCGCATCGACCCGCACGGCGCGGGCGCTCGCGAGCCCGACGAGCTCGAGCAGCTGTCCGCGCTCGCCGTCGCCGCCCGGCGAGCTGACGAGTCGCTGGTGGAGGCGCAGGACCTCGTCGGCCGAGTACCAGCCCGGGAAACGGAAGAGCTCGGCGAGGTAGCCGAGCGCGGCACGGGCGGGAGGAGATCCCGCCGGCGCTCCGCAGATCTCCGCGCGGCCGCGGGACGCGCGAATCAGCCCGCAGGCGATCTTGACGAGGGTCGACTTCCCCGCCCCGTTCGGCCCGAGCAGGCCCACGAGCTCGCCGGGTTGCACTTCCAGGCTGACCCCGTCGAGCGCCAGGACGCGCCCGTAGCGCTTGGCGGCGTCCTCCACGAGCAGGGCCGGGACCATCGCGCGAGTCTACGAGCGGGTCACCGGCGAAGTGTTTTCCGAGGTGGAGCTAGCCGGGCTCGAACCGGCGACCTCCGTGAAGCCGTAGCCGCTAGGGAATAGCGTCCCGTGTCGGCGAGTCTGATCGGACCGCGGTCACGACTGCGAACACAACAGCGGTCACAGGCACGGCAAGGTAGGCGCCGGCGATTCCGAAGAGCGAGGCGCCCGCGGCCACCGCGAGCAGGATCACCGCCGGGTGTAGGTCGACGGTCCGGCTTTGGATGATCGGCTGCAAGAAGTTGCCTTCGACGAGCTGCACGCCTACGACTACGGCCAGGGCCGCGAGCCCGATCTGCCAACCTCCGTCGGCGAATGCGACCAGGACGGCGACGAGGCCGGTGACGAACGCACCGACGAACGGCACGAATGCGCCCATGAAGACGAGGACGGCCAGCGCGAAGGCGAGTGGGACATCGAGCAGCCAGAGTCCGAGCCCGATCAGCACCGCGTCAATCGCCGCAATCAGCGCTGTCCCTCGGACGAAGCCCGCGAGCACGTCCCACGCCCGCTCGCCCGCCCGGTCGACGGTGGGCCGCGCCTCCCCTGGGAAGCGACGCAGGATCCACTGCCAGAACGCAGCGCCGTCGCGAAGGATGAAGTAGAGGATCGCGATGGCGAGCACCAGGCCGGCCAGGAGGCCGACGCCGGCCTGGAGGCCCGAAGCCGCATAGCCGGATGCTTCGCGCCAGGAATCCGACAGCGACGACTGAAGATCCTGGGTCCGGTCGAGCGAAAGGTTGAACGGCTCGTCCTCGAGTCGATCCGTGAGGTCGTCGACCGCCTGGGAGACCGAATCGACGAGCTCGTCGGATTGCGCGAGGACCGACGACGTCACGATCGCGACCAGCCCCGCGACAACCGCGAGACCGGTCAGGAGCGCCAGTCCGGCCGCCGGGCGCTCCAGCCGAAGGTCACGAAATTTTGTCGCGACCGGAGACAGTGCGGGTGCGATCGTCAGCGCGACCATGATCGGCAGGACGATTACCCGCAGGTACCAGAGCACGAAGAGGATCGCGAGCACTGCCGCCGCGCAGGCGAGCAGCCGCCACGACCAGGCCGCAGCCCGTTCCAGGTTGGTAGGCACCGGCGGAACGTTCACAGTCCGATCATGCGGGACTCGAGCGGGAACGAGACGGCCGAACCGTGCGATCCTCGGCGATCGCGCCCTGGCTACCCTGTTCGACGGACCGCTGCATGTCGCGCGCGAAGCGCTCTTCTGGGAGCGATCCGTGTAGCCGCGAGAGCTGTAGCGTTCGCACGATGGCGGGCGACGGGAACGACACGCGATTGGTCGTCGTGTTCGTCGAGATTCCCGCCGGGTCGCGGAACAAGTACGAGGTCGACAAGAAGACGGGCGCAATCTTCCTCGACCGCCGACTGTTCACCTCGACGACCTACCCGGCGGACTACGGCTTCATCGAGAACACGCTCGGCGGCGACGGTGACCCGCTCGACGCGCTCGTGTTGGCCGGCGATCCGACGTTCCCCGGCTGCCGCATCCGAGCGCGACCCATCGGGCTCTTCCGCATGACCGACGAGAAGGGCCCGGACGAGAAGATCATCTGCGTCTCCGCCCGCGATCCGTTCTGGGCGAGATTCGAAGACCTCGGCGAGCTGGACGAGAACCTGCGGAACGAGATCGACCACTTCTTCCGGGTCTACAAGGAGCTGGAGACGGACAAGGTCGACACGCGGGGGTTCGGCGACCGCGCCGAGGCCGAACGGGTGATCGCCGAGGCGCTCGCTCGCTACGCCGACAGTGGCTCGACGAGATAGCGGCCCTTCCTTAGATGGAGCTAGCGGGGCTCGAACCGGCGCCATCGAAAAGGACGCTGCGGAAAGGCGGCGGCGGGGCTAGGGGGGTGCCGCCCGAGTTAGCCGGATTTGTACGGACGTGGTGAACAGCTTGACTCGCAGCGGGGACTGTGAGAGTGTCGTCTTTGGATCGTTCGCAGCGTCGCCGTAGTGCGACGACCTCGACGAAATTCGCCGCGCGTCGCCGTAGTGCGACGGCCTCCACGATTAGGGGTCGACCCGACGACCGAGAGGTGGGCATGGCAACTGTCGAGACTGCAACCGAGATCCGTCCGTTCCAGTTCGACATTCAGGAAGAGGCGCTGGAAGACCTGCGCCGCCGCATCGAGACGACGCGCTTGCCCTCCAAAGAGCTCGTCGAAGATCGGTCGCAGGGCGTGCAGCTGGCGACGATTCAGGAGCTCGCCACCTACTGGGTGACCGACTACGACTTGGGGCGGGTCGAAGCGAGGCTGAACGCACTCCCGCAGTTCACGACGGAGATCGACGGCGTGAACATCCACTTCATCCACGTGCGCTCGCCGCACGAGAACGCGCTGCCGCTGATCATGACGCACGGCTGGCCGGGCTCTGTCATGGAGCTGATCGACTCCGTCGGCCCGCTGACGGACCCGACCGCGCACGGCGGCAGCGCCGAGGATGCCTTCCACCTCGTGCTGCCCTCCCTGCCCGGGTACGGCTTCTCGGGCGAGCCGGTCGAGGTCGGCTGGGACCTGGGCCGGACCGCACGGGCCTGGGCCGAGCTCATGCGCCGCCTCGGCTACACCAGCTACGTGGCCCAGGGCGGCGACGTGGGCGCCGGCGTCACCGACGCGATGGGCCGCCAGGGACCCGAGGGTCTGATCAGCATCCACACGAACCTGCTCGTGCCGGCGCTGAGCGGCACCATGCCGACGGACACCGACGAGGAACGAGCCGCGGCCGCGCAGATCGCCACCTTCGGGCAGTCCGGAAACGGCTATTTCGTCGAGATGGCCACCCGCCCGCAGACGATCGGCTACGCCCTGCTCGACTCCCCCGTCGCCCTGGCCGCCTGGATGATCGACCACGACACCGACGCCTACTACAAGATCGCCCGCGCCTTCGTCGACGGGCAGCCCTCGGGCAACCTCACCCGGGACAACGTCCTGGACAACATCACGGCGTACTGGCTGACCGGCACCGGCGCTTCCGCGGCCCGGTCGTACTGGGAGGCCTACGGGCCGGACGCGCCGGCCGCGGGCCGCCAGCCTCTGCCGCCGCCGCCGATCCCGGTCGGCTTCACGACGTTCCCCGGCGAGATCTGGCGGACTCCGCGCAGCTGGGTCGAGGCGAGCTATCCGAACCTCACCTACTTCAACGAGGTCGACAGGGGCGGCCACTTCGCCGCCTGGGAGGAGCCGGAGCTCTTCTCCGAGGAACTACGCGCCGCGTTCGCGTCGGTTCGCTGAGTGCCCAAGTGCCCAAGTCCCCCTACCTACGGAGGTTCTCATGACTACCACCAGCACGCTGCCTGACGTCGGGATCGAGCTTCGGGAGGGTTACGCCGAAGTCGGCGACGTGAACTTGCATTACGTCGAGGCGGGTGATGGGCCGCTGGTTGTTCTGCTGCACGGCTTTCCGGAGTTCTGGTTCGGTTGGCGGCTACAGATCGAGCCGCTCGCGGCGGCGGGTTTTCGCGTCGTCGCCCCCGACACGCGTGGCTACAACCTGTCATCGAAGCCAGAGGACTTCGAGTCCTACGGCGTCGACCTGCTCGCCGCCGATATCCGCGGTCTCATCGGAGAACTGGGTGAAGAGTCCGCGCGGTTGGTCGGTCATGACTGGGGCGGATCGATCGCTTGGATCACTGCGATGAACCACCCCGAGGTGGTCGACCGACTCGCCATCCTCAACGCGGCCCATCCGCGACGTCTCTCGGAGGGACTGCACCACCCGAACCAGCTGCGGAAGTCCTGGTACTTCTTCTTCTTTGCGCTCCCGGGACTGCCTGAGGAAGTGGTGCACGCCAGAGACTGGCATTTCTTCCGACACTTCCTGGAGGACGCGAACCCGCCTTACACCGATCAGGAAATCGAACGCTATGTCGAGGCGTGGTCACAGCCAGGGGCAGCGGCGGCGATGATCAACTACTACCGCGCCTCGGTAAGACAGTCCCAGAAGGAAGCTGCGGCAAAGCTGCGCTCGATCTCGGCGCCGACACTGGTCATCTGGGGGGAGCGCGATTCCTACCTCGGCTCTGACCTCGCCGAGCCCAACCGCGACGACGTGCCCAACCTCGACCGCGTGGAGCGCCTTCCCGACGCGTCGCACTGGGTGCATCACGACGAGGCTGAACGCGTCAACCAACTGCTTATCGACTTCTTCGCCCCCGCGGCATAGGCGCTAGAGACTTGGTCGAGTGTGCCGGATCAGCTTCACGAACCGCGCCCGGTAGTGGGTGAGGCCGCCCACGCGTAACCACACCACCAAGGAGTAGGTCATGAACAGTCTCGCCCGCCTTACGAAGGGAGTCGAGCACCGAGCGCGTTGCGACCGACTCCAGCTCCGGGCGCTAATGCGCCTCGCGCCTGTGGCCTTGCACCCACCTGCTACTTGGCGGTCGGTGGCGAGTCGATGCAGACGACCCGCGCGGGCTCGTCGCCCAAAACCTCATAGCTGTGCGGCGTGCCCGCCGGGGTGACGATGACGTCGCCTGGCTCAGCGTCGAGACTCTGATCCTCGACCGTCCAGCGCATCCGGCCGGAACGAATGACGATCACGTGATCCTGCTCCGGGTCATGGGTGTGCGTCTCCTTCACCTGCCCCACCGGGTGCGTCACCAGGTGGACGGAGGAGTAATCGAGCCAGATGCCTTCGTCCTCACTCGTTGGGCGGGCAAAGCGACTGTAGTCACTCCTGTCTGAGATCTTGACCATGAGTGCTTCCTTTCTGGCGGCGGGCGTCGGAGGCGCGCCGCGCACTGAGCGAGGCGCGGCGCGCTGTCGGCTGTCACGCGCTGTACTCGGTCACGCCCTCTCTACCAGCGGGCGTCGCGCCGCCCACACGGCGGCCTGCTCCGTCGCCCATGACAGGGCATGGTCCGCGATCTCCTCCCAGCCGGTCTGCGAGGGCATGAGGTGCGCGCGCCCCTCGTACTCCACGACCTCGGTGATCGTGCCCTCCGCCTTGTAGTGCTTCGCGTTCGAACGCTGGATCGACGGAGGCATGAGGTGATCCTCGCCGCCAGAGATGAAGAGCAGCGGCGCCCGGTTGGGGTTCTCGTAGTTCACGTGCGTGTCGTCGGGCCCCGGATGGATGTTCGCGAGCGCACTGCTCCAGAACACGCGGCCCGACGCGGGGATGTGGTAGCGCTCGTACAGCCTCCGCGCCTCCTCCTCGCTGAACGTATTCGTGAACACGTAGCGCCACTGCTCGAACGTGAACCCGACGGCCTTGTGTCGGTTGGCGGGGTTCTTGAGGACGGGGAAGCTCGACCTGATCTGCGACAGCGGCACGCGCTTGACGCCCTCGGTCGGCGCCGAGTTGATCGCGACGCCGGCGGCGCCGTATCCCCGATCCATCAGCAGCTGCATGAAGACCCCACCGGCCGAATGACCCATCAGGATCGGCGCCGGCTCGATCTGCGAGACGACAGACTCCAGATGCTCGATGACCGCCGGAACCGTGAGGTCCTCGATCGGCGTCGGGTCCGCATTCAGCGCCTCGACCTCCACCTCGAAGCCCGGGTAGGCAGGAGTCAGGACACGGTAGCCGCGGCTCTCGTAGCGAGCCTTCCAGTCCTCCCAGCTTCGCGGCGTCACCCAGAAGCCGTGGATCAGGACAATCGTGTCGGATGTGGTCGCGTCAGTGCTCATGATGAGACCCTCCTTTGGGTCGCGGGGTTTGTTTGCATGGCCACTGACTGGCTGAGCCAGTCTTCGAAGCGGGTCGGCGCGATGCGCGCGTTGCCTTCCGGCGTCAGGGTGAAGTAGTTGAGCTCCGCGCCGAAGTAGAGTGCGTAAATGTCCGCCCTCACCTGGCGCGCGTCATTGTTCGCGCTGAGAACGCGCCGGACGAGTTCGTCAAGACGGAACTCCTCGGGGCCTGCGAGCTCGACGATGCTGTTCGCCGGCTCGTTCGCTGCGAGCTCGGCCAACGCGGAGGCGACGTCGTCGGCCGATTCCGGCTGGAGGAACACCGGCGGCACACGAATGGTGTCGCCGTTCGTGCTCGAATCGATGATGCGGCCGATGAACTCGAAGAACTGCGTCGCGCGGAGGATCGTGTAAGGCACGGACCCCGCCTTCACCGTCTCCTCCTGGACGATCTTCGCGCGCATGTAGCCGCTCTCGGGGAGTCGGTCGGCGCCGACGATCGAGAGCGCCAGGTGGTGCCCGACGCCCGCGGCGGTTTCCGCGGCCAGGAGGTTCCGAGCCGAGGTCTGGAAGAAGTCCAGCACCGCAGCGTCCTCCCAGGCGGGCGCGTTGGCCACGTCGACGACGACCTCGGCACCGTCGAGCGCCTCGGCGAGCCCCTCGCCCGTCAGCGAGTCGACGCCCGTCTCCGGCGAGGCGGCCAGCGGCTCGTGGCCGGACCAGCGCAACTTCTCGACGAGCTTCGACCCAATGAGGCCGGTTCCGCCGACGACAACGATCTTCATCTGTACTCCTCTCCGCTTGGCGGCTTACCCGACTCGCTGTTGGTGCGGCCGGTCTTCCTCCCGTCGAGGATCGCGTGCCGAGGATAACCGTTAACGCTCGACATCAAATCGACGCTACATGACCCAGGAACGGGCGGTGCCGGCAGGTCCGGCGGTGCTTCTTGCCATCCCGCCTTCCGAAAGGACACGTGATATGAGGACCATCACAACCAAGGACGTGAAAGGAGAGGACACGATGCCGAACAGCATTCGCGACGCGATGACCGGGGATCCCCGCTCGATCGGCGCATCGGCGACGGTGGTCGAGGCCGCGCGACTGATGCGAGAGGAGCACGTCGGCTCGCTCCCGATAACCGACGACGAGCGACTTGTCGGGATGATCACCGACCGAGACATCACGACGAGAGTGGTGGCCGAGGCTGCAGATCTCGAGACGACCTCGGTCGGGGACGTCTACTCTCGGGATCCCATCAGTGTTGAGCCCGACAAAGACCTCGAAGAGGCGCTCCAACTCATGGCCCGCCACCAAGTTCGGCGGCTGCCCGTTGTCGAGAACGGCAGGCTCGTCGGCATCGTTGCCCAGGCCGACATCGCCCTCAGTGAGAACGAGACGAAAACCGGTGAACTCGTCGAGGCGATCTCTAAGCCCTCAGAGGGAGAGCGGAGGTAGCGTCGCCCTGAATCGCGCATGAGCAAGCCCCGCATCTTCCTCGGGTCGTCGGGCAAGCAGGCGAAACTGCTCCAGGCCATCACGCGCGGCCTCGAGGACGTCGCCGACGTCGAGCCCTGGACGACCACGTTCAACCCGGGACGGTCGACCCTCGACCGGCTCGTCGAGCTTTCCCAGGAGGTGGATTTCGCCGCGTTCGTGTTCGCCCAGGACGACTGGACCACACCGGATGCATCCCAGTCCGGCCAGGCGTCGCCGCGCGACAACGTGGTGTTCGAGGCCGGGCTGTTCGGCGGCGCGCTCGGCATCCGGCGCACGTTCATCCTCCACGCGAACGATTCGAAGCTGCCGAGCGACCTGCTCGGGCTGACCGCCGTCCGCTACGACCCGGCCACCAGCCCGGCGGAGGTTCGCGCGATCAACCAGAAGCTCCGCAAGGCGATCGAGACCGAGGGTCGCCGCGGCCCGGTCGAGGGGTTGTGGTGGCAGCTCTCGCTGACTGAACGGAGCGAGGGCGAACCGTCGGCGGTGGGCCTCCTCCAGATCTCGCGGGACCGCGACGGTGGCCTGAACATGGCCGGCCGGGCCTGGCAGGAGGACGGCACATTGTCGGCCCGCTACTGGAGCGAGGCTGCGAAGGAGCGCAGGGATCCGGCCGGCATCCTCTACTTCTGGAAGGGCGAGCGCCCTCGGCACCCGAATGCCCCGCAGCTCGAGGGCACCGGCGAGATCACGGTGGAAACCGTCGACCGCGCCACCGGGTACTGGACGACACGGTCGGATCGCGACCCCGGGCTGAATGCCCGAACCGCCGGCGTCTATCTGCGGGCCGACCCCTCAGACCTCCAAGTGCTGGAGGGCGGGAGCGAAGAGGAGCGGGCCGAGCTCATCGCGCAGCGACTCCGGGAGTGGAAGTCGGCCGCGAACGCATTCTGAGCATCGACCGCGTAGCGTGGACGCGACGTCAGCTCGTAGACGGCGCTCTCGTGTCCTCCTCGTACTCGTCGTGGCGCCGCCACCACTCGTACGGCGGGCCCTGCGGCCAGCCTTCGGGGGAGTCCTCCCAGTCCTCCTGGCGACCGAGCGGCGTCAGGTCGAGGAACGTCCAGGCGCTGCCGAGCGCCTCGACGCCACGAAGCCTCGTGAAATACGTACGAAAGACATCGTCATCGTCGCGGAGGAAGACGCTAAGGCCGAAGCTCTCTCCGTCCTGATACTGGTCGGGCTGCGGCTCCGGGGGTGAGCGGCCGAAGTCGACGTTGAAGTCGCTGTCGAAGGACGAGTACCACGGCATCGTCCAACCCATCCGCTTCCGGTAGCGCTCGAGTTTCTCGACCGGCGCCCGAGAGATCAGCGCGAACGACGTGTCGCGTGCGTGCAGATGGGCGAGGTCCCCGACCTGGTCGACGAACATCGAGCAGCCGCCGCAGCCCGCCTCTTGGTTCGGGCCGAACATGAAGTGGTAGACGATCAACTGGCGGCGCCCTTCGAACAAGTCGAGCAGGCTCGCGTTGCCGCCGGGGCCCTCGAACACGTAGTCCTTCTCGATGCGGTACATCGGCTGGCGCCGCCGCACGGCGGCCAGCGCGTCCCGCGCCCGGGTGGCTTCCTTCTCCCTCGCGAGCAGCTCTTCGTGAGCGGCTTGCCACTCGGATTCCGAGACGATCGGCGGCCGGTTCATTCGCACCTCCTTCAGAGCGGTGGGATGTTCTGGTTGCGGTGGAGGACGTTCGCCGGGTCGTAACGGCGCTTTAGGACCTGCAGACGTTCGAAGGACTTTTCACCGAAGGCGTCCCGGACCCGCTCGATCGGCTCGTCGCCCTGCATGTAGTTGACGTAGCCCCCGCCACTGAACGACCAGGGCTCGATCGCCGCGGCGGTCTCGCGCGCCCACTGGATGTAGTCCGCGTCGAGCGACGGGTCCTGCCACTGCGCCATCGCGCTGACGTTGAACGCCGCCCGGCGCCAGCCCACCGCTGAGTCGGCCCCGTCGACGTCCTTCGGCGCGCCGTGAAGCGACTCGATCAGGACGCCGCCGGGCGGCCGACCCATTGTTACAACACGCTCGAGCAGCGCATCAATCAGCTCGTCGGAAAGCTCGCGAACCAAGTGCCCCTTCCAGTAGTGGCGGTCCTCGCCGTAGGGCGAGTCGAAGATCCGCTGCTGCTCCATGAACGTGTGAGCCCGCAGACCATCGTCGAGGAGACCCGGCGCGGAGCGCAGCTCCTCGAGCTCGTTCGGAGTTCGAGCGGAGCCCGTGTAGGAGGGGTACACGGCGAGTGTCGGCGCCAGGGACTCGTCTACGCCGAGCCCGGCCTGGATGCTGAGCTCACCCGATGAGCGCGCGGCTACGTCGCGGAAGCGGCGGAACGCGTCGCGGACGCCACTCCCGCCAAAGGCGAGCTGACCACCGACGAGGCCATCGAGCTCGTGCAGGCGGAAGTCCAGTCGCGTGGCGACACCGAAGTTGCCTCCACCTCCTCGGAGGCCCCAGAGCAAATCCGCGTTCTCGTCCGCGTTCGCCTGGATTACAGCCCCGTCCGGCGCTACGAGCTCGGCCCCAATGAGGTTGTCGCAGGTCAGGCCGTGCTGCGAGATCAAGTGGCCGATCCCGCCGCCGAGCGTCAGCCCGCCCACGCCGGTCGAGCCGACGACGCCGCCCGGCGTCACGAGCCCATACGCCGCCGCTGCGGTGTCGAAGTCGAGCCAGGTGGCGCCGCCGTCCGCGTGGGCAACCCGCTCGTCGGCGTCGACCTGGACGGAGCGGAGCTGGGAGAGGTCGATCACGAGCCCGTCATCAACGACGCAGTGGCCGGCCGGGTTGTGCCCACCACCACGCACGGCGACCTCGAGCCCGTTCGAGCGCGCGAAGTCCAAGGCCGTACCCACGTCGGCCGCGGCGAGACAGCGCGCGATCACCGCGGGCCGGCGGTCGATCAGCGCGTTGAAGCACCGGCGCGCCGCGTCGTAGCCAGGGTCGTCTGGGCCGATGACGGCGCCCGAAAGCGAGCGCCGCAGCTCGGTCAGGCTCTCAGCCGCGCTCGTACTCATCGTGTCGGCGCGGCCAGCCGTCGGGGTCTTCGCCGCGGCCCTGCGGACTTCGGTCGAGCAGCTGCCAGGTCGCGTTCAGCGCGTCGGTGCCGCGGTCGTAGGTCGAGTACGTGTGGTAGACGACGCCGTTCTCGAGCGCGAACGCACTCAGACCGTGGAGCTCCTGGTCGCGCAGGTCGATGTCGGAGTGCTTCGGCGTACCGAAATTGAAGCCCTTGCCGGTGCGCCGCTCCTCCTCGGTGAAAACCGCGAAGTCGAGGTTGAAGTCGCTCTCGCCGTAGGACACCCATGGGAACGCCCACCCCATGCGCTCCTTGTAGGCATTCAGCCTGTCGAGCGGCGCCTTCGAGACCGCGACGAAGGTCACGCCGCGCGGAGGCAGGTGAACGACGGCGCCGTCGAGGGTGTCGGCCGTGTACGAGCAGCCCGGACAGCCGACCTCCGGCCAACCTTCGACCGTAGGCCCGAACATGAAGTGGTAGACGACGAGCTGGGAGCGGACGTCGAAGAGCTCGGCGAGAGTCTTCGTCCCCTCGTTCGTCTCGAAGCTGTACTCCTTGTCGACCCGCACCCACGGCAGCTCCTGGCGCTCCCGCGCGAGCTCGTCGCTGCGGCGCGTGAGCTCCTTCTCGCGCTCGAGCAGCTCGACCCGAGCCGCCAGCCACTCCTCCCGGGTCCCGACGTTCACATCTCCATCCTCATCGACGGGGACGAGTCGGGCTCGGTCAGGCCGGGGACGCTCCCCGGCGAGACGGCGACCCAGATTCCGAGGACGACGAGGGCCAGCGCGACGACACGCGAGAGGCGGGCCCCGCGCGGCAATACCTTCTCCGCGAAGATCGCACCTGCGACGACCGCCATCCACACGAGACTCATCACGCCGAGGGCGAAGAACGCGACCATCAGGCCGGCGCTGCAACCGACGCAGTCGAGCCCGTAGGCGAGACCACTCCGGCCGGCAGGTTCGCGGCAGCGGCGCAGGAAGCGCTGCTTCAGCGGTGTCAGCTCGTAGATCCCCGCCACGGCGATGGCGCCTCCGGCGAGGAGCGGGCCGCCCTCGTCCCATCCCAGCCACCCCAGGTCGAAGAAGGTCGCGAGCCGAAAGAGGCCGTACGCAACGAGCCCGACAGCGGACCAGACCGCCAGATAGCCGGCCGCGAAGCGCAGCGTCGGGAGGCGGTCGGCGAGCCGTGCGATGCGCTGGGCCGCCGGCGCCGCGGACGGCAGCATCATCGCGGCCATCATCGTCACCCAGATGCCGACGTACCAGCCCAGCCCGCCCAGATCGGTGCCGGGCCCCGCATCCATGCCGCTCATCCGCTCGGCCGTGACGACCCAGGCGACGGCTGCCGTCGCTAGGAGGAGGATCAGCGCGCGGTTCTGGGCTATGTACCGGGTCACGCGTCCTCGTACTCGTCGTGGCGCCAGGCCCGCATCTCGTCGGACCGTCCCTTCGGCGTCCGGTCGATCAGCTGCAGGTAGTAGGGCACCACGAAGTCCCGATCGGGCGCCGCGCGGAAGTAGGTGTGGTAGACCACGCCGTCCTCGAGCGCGAAGGCGATCCAGCTGGGATTCTCACGCAAGCCGTACTCCAACTCCGTCCCGACGGACTCCGACCACTCCTGGAGCCAGTCGGGCGGGTCCTTGAGCATCGTCTGGATCTCCTCGATCCCGGCCGCCTGCTCCTCGGTGAGCGCAAGCTCGAAGTCGAACGGGAAGTCGCTCTCGTTGGTCGACACCCAGGGGAAGGTCCAGCCCATGCGCTGCTTGTAGGGCTGGAGCTTCTCGAGCGGAGCACGCGAGAAGCAGAGGAGCGTGATGTCGCGGTTGGTCAGGTGGACGAGCGCCGCGTCGAGATGGTCGGCCAGGTTGGAGCAACCCGGGCAGGCCGCCTCGTAGGTCGGTCCGAACATGATGTTGTAGGCAAGGAGCTGCGAACGCCCGTCGAACAGCTCCGCCAGGGTCTTCGTTCCCTCGTCCGTGGCGAACGTGTACTCCTTCTCCACGGGCACCCAGGGCAGCTCTTGTCGCTCGCGCGCAAGCTCCTCGCTGCGCTCGGCGTGCTCGTTCTCGCGTTCAAGCAGCGCGTTTCGCGCCGCCTGCCACTCCTCGCGCGTGCCGACCTTGTGCTCTGGCATCAGACAGTCACCACCTTCTGGTCGTAGTAGCGGCGGACGCTCGAGCCGATCCGAGAGACGTCCGTCCCGTAGATATGGATCGAGATTGCAGTGTCGTCGCCGGCGTTTCGGACGCGGTGGATGTCTCCGGGAGGCGCGAACCCGCTGACGTCGCCCGACTCGTTCGTCTTGCTGCCCGCTTCGACGAGGCAGCCCCGCTCATCGTCCAGCACGAACAGCTCTTCGTGCTCGATGCCCTGGACGACGCCGAAGACGCACCAGGTCACGTGATCGTGGATCTCGGTCACCTGGCCGGGACGCCATACGAGCGCGACGACGGAGAACGTCCCGTCGGGCTCGATGTGGAGCTGGTAACTGCGATGGCCACCGGCGTCGCCGACCCGCTGCTGCGCAGTGAGAACGTCGGCCGAGGGCAGGTGCCGCTCCAGCTCACGGGCGACGAGTCGAGCGGTCTGCCGCCAGTCAGCGTGCCTGTCGACGACACTGCGCACAGCGGCGACCAGTTCGCCGAGGCCGGTCGCAGGAATCGTGCGCGCGGCGCTCGCCATCACTCGGCCTCTGCCAAAGCTGGGACGCCGGCCGTCTCTTCAGGAGCGTGCTCGCCGTGTGCCGGCGCCTCGCGCGTGCGGAGGAACAGCCCGCCGATCGCTGCAGCAGCGGCGGCGAAGAGGGCGCCGACGAGGAACGCCGCGTGGTAGCCGCCGGCCAATGCCTCCAGCGGTGCGGATCCTGAAGCCTCCAGTGTCTCGGTGCGCGAGGCGGCGAGGCTCGCGAGCACCGCGAGGCCGAGCGCTCCACCCATCATGAACGAAGTATTGACGACGCCGGAGGCAAGCCCGGCTTCGGCCGGCTCGACGTCGCTCATCGCCGCGAGCAGGACGGGGTTGAACGCGATCCCGGCGCCGATCCCGAGGAGAATCATGCTCGGGAGCACGTCGACGACGAAGGTGCCGTCGACCGGGGCGCGGGCAAAGAGCAGAAGCCCGAGTGCCGCGAACGAGAGCCCTGCGGCCAGCGGCAGCCTGACCCCATAGCGCATCACGAGCGTCGCGGAGACGCCCATCGAGAGCGCACCCATGATCAGGTTGCCGGGCAGGAATGCGAGGCCGACCTCGAGCGGGCTGTACCCGAGCACGAGCTGCAGGTAGAGCGCCGAGAGGAAGAACCAGGCGAACATCGCCGCGGCCCACAGGACGCCGACGACGTTCGAGAAGGCGAGGTTGCGATGGCGGAAGAGGCTGAGCGGCATCAGCGGCGCGGGGACGCGCGCCTCGATCGCCAGAAAGATCCCGAAGAGAGCGGCGGCGATTCCGAGCAGGCCGAGCGTCCTGGGGGTGGTCCAGCCGACGTCGTTCCCGTTAACGATCGCGTACACCGCCAGCATTAGCGAGACGGTGACGGTGATCGCCCCGGCGACGTCGAGCCGCTGCGCGGCGGCGGCGGCGCGCTCGGCCGGGATCAGCCGTAGCGCGAGCAAGACGACGGCGACGCCGATCGGAACGTTGACGAGGAAGATCCAGTGCCAGTTGAGAACGTCGGTGAGGATCCCGCCGAGCAGGACGCCGAGCGAGCCTCCGCCGGAGGCGACGAAGCCGAAGATGCCCATCGCCTTCGCCCGCTCCGCCGGCTCCGTGAACAGCATCATCATCAGGGAGAGCGCGACGGCGGAGACGATCGCGCCGCCGAGGCCCTGGACGGCCCGCGCTACGACCAACATCTCCTGGGACGTTGCAAGGCCGCAGGCCAGCGAGGCCGCGGTGAAGAGGCTGATGCCGATCAGGAACAGCCGCCGGTGCCCGAAGAGGTCGCCGAGGCGGCCGCCCAGCAGGAGAAAGCCGCCGAAGACGATCAGGTACGCGTTGACGACCCAGGCGAGGGAGCTCTCCGAGAAGCCGAGGTCCTCCCTGATCGACGGGAGCGCCACGCCGACGATCGTCACGTCGAGGACGATCATCAGGTCGCCGAGGCAGAGAACGACGAGTGCGAGCCAGCGGTTGCGCCCTTCGATGCTCATGTCAGGTAAGACCGGCCCAGCCAGAGAAACTCATCGGTGGGCCGCCGATGAGTTTTCCGCTCCGAGGACGGTCTTTGTTTCGTCATGGGTCGATCAGCGCCGCAAACCGTCAGCTTCGCCATTCCTGGCCCGATCGCCCGCGACGACCTCCCCGGGTTGTGCCACCACGTGTGCACGCTCATGACCGAGAGCGGCGCCGGACTCCTGCTCTGCGACGTTCGCGGCGTTCCGCCCGACGCGGTGACGGTAGACGCCCTCGCCCAGCTGCAGCTGGCCGCGCGGCGGCAGCGCTGCCAGGTCCGCCTCCGCCATGCGTCCGGCGAGCTCCTCGATCTCGTCGCCCTCATGGGGCTGACGGACGTTCTCGCGGACTAGGACTCGATGCGCGGCGGCAAGCCGAAGAGCGGGAAGAGCGTCTCGGTGTCGAGGAAGAACGTGAGCTCGGCGATCCGGCCGTCCTCCACCTCGAGGACCTGGAGCGCCCACGGGTCGTAGCCTCCGTCCGGGCTCGGCTTGTACTGCCCGAACGCCGGCGAGCCGTTGGCCGCGGTCGTCGGGATCACGCGCGACCCGCGGCAACCGATTCCAGGCCCGAGCCACCACGTGAAGATGTCGTCCCGGCCGCGCAGCCACATGTCGTACGGCGGCATCGACTGGATCGCGTCATCTTTGATCAGCGAGGTGAGGGCCTCCATGTCGTAGGCCTCGAAGGCTTGGACGTAGCGCGCGAGCAGGTCGGCGTCGGTCTCGTCCACCTCGGGCGCAACCTCAGTGATGTCCGCGGCCTCCAGCGTGGCCCGCGCCCGCTGGAGAGCGCTGTTGACCGATGCCACGCTGGTCTCGAGCAGCTCGGCGACCTCGCTCGCGCGCCAGCGCAGCACCTCGCACAGGATCAGCACCGCCCGCTGGCGGGCCGGCAGGTGCTGGAGCGCGGCGACGAACGCGAGTCGGATCGTCTCTCGTGAGACCGCAGCCTCCTCCGGATCGGTCGTCGGCATCGGCTGGATCCAGGTGACCTCGGGCAGCGTGTTCAGGCCGGCCTCGATCGGCTCCTGCGCGGGCCCGAGATCCATGGGCCGCGCGCGGCGCTCCCGCCCCTTCAGCATGTCGATGCAAACGTTCGTCGCGATCCGGTAGAGCCACGAGCGCAGCGCCGCGCGACCTTCGAAGCCTTCGTACGCCCGCCACGCGCGGAGGAAGGTCTCCTGGACGGCATCCTCCGCCTCGAAAGGCGAGGCGAGCATGCGGTAGCAGTACGCGGTCAACTCGGAGCGGTACTGCTCGAGCCGGGTCTCGAGCTCCTGAGTGGTGGCAGCCTCGCTCACCGGCGACACGTTACACCTGCGCCTGATGGCCGCGGCTTGGCTCTGTGATGGAGCTAACCGGCTTCTCCAGCCTGTGTGACTCTCGGGAAGTGGAGCTAGCCGGGCTCGAACCGGCGACCTCCTGGGTGCGATCCAGGCGCTCTCCCAACTGAGCTATAGCCCCGCGGCTCGCCAAGGGTAGCCGACGGATGGGCGGAGATGAAGACGGGGCGCCCAGTTGGGCGCCCCGTCTCGGCGCGCGTAGAAGTGAATGGCTTAGCGGCGGCCGACTCGCAGGTTGACCCTGAAGTTGACGGGCCGAACTGCGCCGCCCCGTGGGCTCTGGCCAAGCACACGGCCGACACGCCGGGAACGAACCCTGCGGATCGTGCCGACTCGGCAGCGCCGTGCCCGGATCCGCGACCTGGCCGTCTGCAGCCGTAGCCCGATCACGTTCGGCACGCGACAGCGGGCCGGCGGTGGGGCCGGAGGCGGCGGAGGCGGCGGAGGCGGCGGAGGCGGCGGAGGCGGCGGAGGCGGCGGAGGCGGAGGCGGAGGCGGAGGTGGCGGAGGTGGCGGAGGCGGCGGAGGTGGTGGCGGCGGCACGTCGCCGATCGTGAAGTTCACATTCGAGACGTCGAAGAACACGTTGCCGACAGCCTCGATCTTCACGCGAGCCGTGGTCGTCAACGAGCTCGGAATCACGACGGCTTCCGCGCCGTCGTTCGCGGTGCTGGCCGCGAGCACGGTCGGGTATGTGAGCCCGCCGTCCGTGGACAGGCTGATCTTCACGTTGGCCGTGTTGATCGGAGGGATGTCCGTGTTGGCCTTGTTCCACATGATCGTCTGCGTCGAGCCCGGGGGATACGTGACCGCCGTGTTTGGCGCGGTGACGAGGAACGGCCCGGTGTTGGCGGCGAGCGTCAGCGTCGTGTCCGCGCTGTTGTTGCCGCCGCCCGCCATATTCCGGTCGCGGGCCGTGAAGCGGAAGTGCATGGCCGCCGCGGGGGGCAGGTAGTCGGAGGTCGGCAGGAACTCCGAGTAGCACTCCCGGATCGGAAGCGGCACCTGCGGCGCGACGCCGCCGAACGGGCACGAGCCGGTGTCGGCGTTCGTGTTGTTGATGAGGATCTGCTCCAGATCGGGGAAGACCCTCGTCGGGCTGGTCGTGACGTGGTTCTCGCCGGGTGACTCGTACTCGAGCGTGCCGTCCTCGGTGACCGGCGCGGACTTCGGGAACATGGCGAAGAGCGGACCGAGCGTCTTCACGTTGTTCAGGAGTGACTTCCCGGTCGCACCGCCGGCGTCGTTCTGCTCCCACGAGTAAACGAGCGTGTCGCCTTCGGCGTCCGTTGCGCTCCCAGTGAGCGCGAACGGCGTCCGCAGCGGGATCGTGTACCCCGCCGGCACGGTGACCGCCGGCCAGGTGTTCCCAGTCGGCGTAACGATGCCGTTTCGGTCGTCCAGGCCGCCCTTGTCGGTCTCGTTAGCGAAACCGGACCCGCCCGCGGTGAAGTCCTGGACTGCGAGCAGCACCGGGACGTTCGTGCCGGCAAGCGTTCCGCTGTAGCTGACCTGGAACCCGGTGTTGTTGAGCGCTCCGCCACCGAATCCGCTGACGGTGACGTCGTCCGTCCCTGCCGGAAGTAGTGCCTCCAGTGCGGTGTCAATGTCCACAGCCGTGTAGTTGGTGCCGTTCGTGATCAGCGGGGACAGGTTCCCGTTGTAGTTGAGCCTGAACGAGTCGAAGGCTCCGCCGTGGTTCGTCTCCTCGACCGACGAGAAGCATCCACAGTTCAGCTCGACGAGCTGGATGTTCGGCACATCGATCCCGGCCGAGGGGCCGGAGTACGTGATGGTGAAGCCCGCCGCCGTTGCATTCGTCACGGTGACCGTTCCCGCGAAGCCCGGGATCGCGTTGATCGCGTTGGTCAGGATCGTGTTGTTGTACGACAGCGACGGCGTGCTGTTGATGACCTCGGAGACACCGCCGCCGATGCCAACGCGGAACCGGTGGAAGAACGTTGCCGAGCCGCCGCCTGACGCCGCTAGATCACCCGAAATCAGGGTGTACTGGAACGTCCGGGCGGAAGGAACGGCCGTGACCGTGAACGTGCCGTTGTAGCCCGCGACACCGACACCCGCGACCACGATCACGTCGTTGATCGACAGGCCGTGCGGCACGCTCGTCTTGATCGTCGCCGTCGTCCCCGAAGAGGTTGCACCCGGCACGACGTGCCTGGCGCTGCCACCGCCGGAGACGGGGAGCCCGGTCACCGTGTGCACGTACTGGAACGCCCGCGTGACCGGAACCGCGGTGACCGTGAACGTACCGTCGTAGCCCGGCTCCGCGACGCCCTCGATCGTGACTTGCTCGCCGACCTGGAACCCGTGTGGTGCGGTCGTCGCGATCGTGACCGTGTTGCCGCTCTGCGCCGCGCCGCCCCGTGAGGTGGCGCTCGGGAGGGTGTTGATGCCAACGCTCAGCGGCGTGATCGTCGGGGCCCGCGAGTAGCCCGGCCCCAGGGTCACGACCTGAACCTCGTTGCCGCCTCCGAAGTGCCGAAGCGAGACCGTCTGCACCTCGTTGATCGCAGTCTCGACGCCTGAAGTGTAGGTCGTGATCTCCGTCTGGCTGCGCTCCGAGAAGTACGGATCGCTGTGCGGCTGCAGGTCGTCCGTCAAGCAGATGCCCGCATAGGCCATGACCGATTGGCCGCTGCCCGGCTCGACCGAGGTCCCCGCGGCGCGGTTCCCTCCGCAGTTGAGCTGGTTGCCGTCGAACGTGTGGTTGCCGGAGAACTGGTGCCCCATCTCGTGGGCGACGTAGTCGACGGCGAAGAAGTCGCCGGTCGGAGTCGGGAGACCCGTGCAACCGGAGGCTTTGGCCGCGCGGCCGACGACGCCGAGCTGGGCGACGCCGCCACCGGGCTGCCCGAGCCCACGGTGGCCGAGGTCGTAGTTGCTCGCGCCGATGATCTGGCCGATGACGATGCGGTTACGCCCGAGATTCGAGCACCCGACGGCCTCGGACATGGTGAAACAGCCCACTGCGCCGCAGGGCCCGTTCGGCGCGACCGCCTGGGCATACGTGTTGAGATTGAGGAGATCGTTGTTCGCGATCAGCTGCAGCCGGATCGTGAGGTCGTCGTCGTAAATGTGCGTGACACGGTTCATCAGGGCGACCTTCGCGGCGGTCACGTTCCCTGGCCCGCCGTGGTACGCCGAGTAGGCCGGGTCGCTGATCAGCGCGGTGCGATACGTCCGCAGGAAGTCGCCCGTCGGGGGGAACTCGGGCACCTTGACCGGCAGCCCGGCGGACTCGACCACGGTGTCGTTGTTCGCGTGCCCGGTGTTCTCGGCATTCCGGACGAAGTAGCTGGCGTAGACGCTCGGCGAGCGGGTGACGTGGTACGGGTCGATGTACCAGTTGCCGTTTGCCGAGCGGACCGAGGCCCGGAAGCCGAGCGGGGTCAGGTCAGCGTGGATCGTCGCCGACAGATCCGTGATGCCTCGTCCGCTGTATGTCTTGATCCCAGGATGGCGCCTGGCCAGGCCGGGCGCCATGATCGCCGACTCCTGGAGCGCGAACCGGTGGAATGAACCGTCCGGCGCCGGAAGCGAGACGACGAGAGGGAGTGTCGCGGGCGGCCGGCGTGTTCTCGCGCGGGGCGTGAGCGAGCGCCGACTTCAGGCCGGCCGTGTCCAGCGTGAGAGAACGGGCGTTCTTTGCGCGGACGACGACCTTCCGTCCCGGCGCAGACTGGGGCCTTGAAGCTTTCGCCCAGAAGTCCTTCGTCTCATAGGTGTCCGCGAGCGAGCGCAGGTGCTGCGCCGATTCGCTGGGAGACCCTTGTGCCGACACCGTTGCCGCCGTAACGGCAACTGCGAAAACGAGCCCGAGTAGCAGGCCGATGCGCTTCATGCCTCTCCCCTCTTCGAAATTCCCCGATCCAATATCCCCGAAGCTTCCCGGTTTGTACAGGCTCTCAGTAGCTTTTTCAAGCTAGCCGTGCCCTGCCGAGACTTTGCCGTCGGCTAACAAAGCTTTACCTGCGGCTAGCCCAGGCTTTTCCGAGCCCCTCCTACCGTGCGAGATCAACGTCCACGGAGGTCCTTTCTGATGAAAAAGATCCACGTACTCGTGATTTCCGCAATCGTCGGCCTCGGGTCGATCGTCGGGCTGGCGACGGCCGCGCAGACCGTGGGCATCGGGCAGCCCGAAGCTCAGCAGGCCTCTCCCGCCGAGCTCGCGGCGCGGGAGCAGAAGCTCGAACGCACCCAGGCTTCGCTGCGCGCAGCCCTCCAGAAGAAGCCGCCCGCTCTCCCGGCTGCGCCCAGTTCCGGAAGCGTTTCGGCTCCGAGAGCAGCTTCGTCCGTCCGCTCGGCCCCGATCGCCGTCGACAGCAGCCGCAGCAGTCACGACGACGACGACCACCAAGACGACGATGACGACGAGTTCGAGCACGAGGACGACGACGGCGACGATGACTAGCCCCCTCGGCAGGGCCTATTCGCTGGCCTGCACGCTCCTCGTCTTCTGCCTCGCGTGGGCGGCCATCGTCGCGCGTCCGTTCGGTGCCCAGCCGGCGAAGGATGCACGGCTCGTGGCCCTCAGCGCCCGCGAGCAGCGCCTGCGAGCCGAGAGCGTCGCCGTGCAGCGAGTCGTCGATCGCCGCTGGGCCACGTACCGCGCCCAGCTGCGACAGCGCAACTCGCAGATCGCCGACGCGCGGCAGGCTCAGCTCGCCGCTGCCGCAGCGGCCCCGTCCGTCTCGGTCGTCAGCGCCGCCCCTGCCACTTCCTCCGGGTCTTCCTGATGCAGCAGCACGTCTTCCGAGCCATGGGCACGCAGATCGAGCTGCTCTCGGCTGCGGACGTGGCGGGTGCGGCGTTCGACGCCGCCGAGGCCGAGCTCCACCGGCTGGAGGCGATCATGACCCGATTTCGCCCCGACTCCGAGCTCTCGGTGCTGAACGAGGCCGGCTCGCTCGAGGCCGGGCCGGAGCTGGTCGAGGTCGTGGGCCTCGCACTCGACGGCCGGGAGCGGACCAACGGCCGCTTCGACCCGACCGTGCACGACGCGGTCGCCGGAGCCGGCTACGACCGAACGTTCGACGATCTGCCCGACGACGGCCCTCCCCCCAAGTCGGGCAGGCCATGCGGGGGCAAGGTGCGCATCACCGGATCGCGCATCGACCTCGGCGAGGGCGTGAAGCTCGATCTCGGCGGCATCGGCAAGGGCTATGCCGCCGAACGAGCAGCGTCGCTCCTCGCCGAGGCAGGCCCCTGCCTCGTCAATGCAGGCGGCGACGTCGCCTTGCGGGGCACCGCGTGGCCGATCGGCGTCGAAACGTCGGACGGCTCGCTGACGCTCGCGCTCGAGAACGGAGCTCTTGCCACCTCGGGCCGCGACTGCCGCACCTGGCGGCGTGGCGAGCGTGAGCTGCACCACCTGATCGATCCCGGCACGGGCGAGCCCGCCGAGAGCGATCTGCTGCGAGCAACCGTGGTCGCCGGCGACGCCGTGGAGGCCGAGATCTGGGCGAAGGCCCTCTTCCTCGCCGGCTCCGACGATGCAGCTCTCGAAGCCGACGAGCGGCGCCTGCCGTGCCTGCTCGTCACGGCCGGCGGCGAGACCCGTCTGGCCGGGGGCCTGCAATGAAGCACGATCCGACCTTCTGGTACCTCGCCAGGGCCAGCGGCATCACAGCCTACGTCTTCATGACCGCGGCCATGATCGCCGGCCTCGTCGTCAAGTCGCGGCCGTTCGGAACCGCGGTGAAACCCGCGGCGGCGATCGACGTGCACCGCTTCGTGACCACGCTCGCGCTCGGCGGCATCGTCGTCCACATCCTGACCCTCGTTCTCGACTCGACGATCGAGATCGGGCTGGGTGCAGTGCTCGTCCCGGGGCTCTCCCCGTACAAGCCGCTCTGGACGGGCCTCGGAGTGCTCGCGGCGGAACTGGCGGTCCTGGTGATCGTCTCGTTCCCGCTGCGCAAGCGGATCGGCGGCAAGAACTGGCGCCGGCTGCACTGGGCGACCTACGCGATCTTCGTCCTCTCGACGGCTCACGGCCTCGCCGCCGGCACCGACAGCGGCCAGGTCTGGGCGCTCGACATGTACCTCGGGGCTGTGGGCGCGGTCGCCTTCGCAACCGTCTACCGCGTGCTCACCAGGCGCCCCAAGCCCGTACCCGTGAAACCCCAACCCAAAGGAGACAACGATGTACAAGATCGAAATCGACCGGTCGCTGTGTAGCGGCTTCGGGACCTGCGCCGAGATGGCGCCGGAGATCTTCGAGCTCGACGACAGCGGCACCGCAACGGTTCGCCGTGGCGAGTCCGACGACCCGAACGTGCTGGAGGCGGCCGCGGGCTGCCCGATGGCCGCGATCATGGTCACCGAGGCAGAAGCGGCATGACCACCCCCGGCTCGATCCTCGTCGTGGGCGCCGGCCTCGCCGGCGCCCGCTGCGCCGAGACGCTCCGCGCCGAGGGGTACGAGGGCGACCTCGTGCTGGTCGGCGACGAGCCGGTGGCGCCCTACGAGCGTCCCTCCCTGTCGAAGGACTTTCTCGCAGGTGAGCGCGAGCTCGACGACCTCAAGCTCCGCCCGGACTCGTTCTGGGGCGACCAGGGGATCGAGCTGCGGCTCGGCTGCCGGATCGCGTCCGTCGACACGGACGCGGGCACGGCGACCACGGCCGACGGCGAAGAGCTGTGTTGGGACACGCTCGTGCTCGCGACCGGCGCGGCCCCGCGGCGCCTGCCGTTCGCCGCGCCGCCGGGCGTGCACGTCCTGCGCACCGCGGCCGACGCGCTCGGGCTCCAGCAGGAGCTCGTGCCGGGAGCCAGGCTCGTGATCGTCGGAGGAGGCTTCGTCGGGGCCGAGGTGGCCTCGACGGCGTCCAAGCTGGGCGTCGAGGTGACGATGCTGGACCGCGGGCTGGTTCCCTTCCAGCGGGCACTCGGCCCGGCCATCGGCCGCATGCTGGCCCACCGCTACCGCGCCCACGGCATCGACGTCCACGTGGCCAGCGGCGCGACAGGGTTCCGCACCGGGGCCGACGGACGCCTCAGCGGCGTGGTGCTGACCGACGGACGAGAGCCCGAATGTGACGTCGCGCTCGTCGCGATCGGCGTCGAGCAGACGCGAGAGCTCTGCCGCTGGGAGCCGGAGCCGCCGGTCTATGCCTGCGGCGACGTCGCCGGCAGCCTCGGCCACTGGACGCGCACCGCATCCGAGGCGATCGGCGTCGCCCGCCAGATCCTCGAGCTCGACCCGCTGCCGGAGCAGCCGCCGTTCTTCTGGTCCGACCAGTTCGGCCTGCGGCTTCAGCTCGTCGGCCACCCACACGGCGCCGACCGAGTCGAAGTCGAAGGCTCCGACGACGAGTTCGTAGCTCGCTACTTCGCCGAGGACGGCTCGCTCCTCGCAGCGTTGGCGGCGAACCGCCCAGCCGAGGTCGGCAAGCTCCGGAAGGAGCTCGCTCTAGCCGCCTAGGAGGGTTTGGCGAATTGACTCGTCGCCGGGGTGCGATGGTCGTTCCGAGGCAAGGTCGCAGGGAGCCTCAATGCTTTTCAGCATTGGGGCGACTGAGGACGCGGCCTCGGGGCGAGCAGCGCGGCCCGGCGGCTCAGATCTATTCGTCAAACCCTCCTAGGAGCGGTTGTGATTCACGAGCTCGATGTTGTTCCCGTCCGGGTCGAGCACGAACGCGCCGTAATAGCCGGGGTGATAGACCGTCCGCTCTCCGGGAGGGCCGTTGTCCCTGAAGCCGGCGCCGGTGAGTGCGGCGTGGAACGCGTCCACAACCGCGTTGTCGCCAACGGGAAACGCGATGTGGACGTGCTCCGACGGATCCCCGGCGACGACCGAGAAGGATCCTCGCTCGCCGACGAACTGCGCACGGTTTGGCGACTCGTGCTTCAACCGAAAGCCGGCGTGCGGCGCGACCGCCTCGTAGAACAGCTTCGAACCCGCCAGGTCGGCGACGCGGATCCAGGCGTGGTCGATCCCGGGACGAACATCTCCGTGGTGGACGGCTTCGACGTTGTTTCCGTCGGGATCGCGGAGAAAAGCCCCGTAGTAGTCGTCCCGGTACTCCGGCCGCAGCCCGGGGAAGCCGCCGTCGCGGTAGCCGGCGTCCGTGCCCGCGCGCCAGAACTCGTCAACATGGCCCCGCAACGGCGCCGTGAACGCGATGTGCAGCCGGCGCGTCACCGGGTTGTCAGCAGTCGCCGCCGAAAGCGAGAAGTCGCCCCACTCCGCGCCCTGGTCGTCGCTGTAGTTCTGCTCGATCCCGAGCGGGCGCAGGACGGTCTCGTAGAAGCGCTCGGAGGCCTCGCGGTTGGAGGCGCGGATCGTCACATGATCGAACAAACGGCGGTTATCTTCGCGCCGTGACCGAGCGTGTGCTCTCCCAACGCGAGCTGAACCGCGCCCTCCTGGCGCGGCAACTCCTCCTCGAACGCGCGAAGACGCCCATTCCAAAAGCCGTCGACCGGATCGGCGGGATCCAGGCGCAGTACGCGCCGTCGATGTACGTCGGCCTCTGGTCTCGCCTCGAAGGCTTCGAGCGCGACCAGCTGACCCGTGCGCTCGAGCGCGGCAGCGTCGTCCAGGGGACGCTGATGCGCGCGACCATCCATCTCGTCTCCAAGGGCGACTACTGGCCGTTCGCAGCCGGGATCCGGACCGACCAGCGCGAGTGGTGGCTGCGCGTGCACGGGAGGGGCACGGACACTGCGGAGCTGAAGGCCGACGCGCGCAAGGTGAGACGCGCAATGGCCGGGAAGATCCTGGGCCGCGTTGAGCTGGAGAAGGTGCTCGGCAAGCGTCTCGGCCTCAGCGGCCTCGCGCTCGACCTCGTGCGCGTCCCGCCGTCGGGCACCTGGGAGCGGCGGCGCGCCGATCTCTACGCGCTCGCAGAGGACTGGGTCGGGCCGGAGGCTGCCGAGCCGGAGGAGGGCATCGAGCACCTCGTTCGGCGCTATCTCCAGGGGTTCGGCCCCGCGCGTGCGACCGAGATCGCGGACTGGGCGGGCCTCAACGTAAAGACGATCAGGCCCGCGCTCGAACGGCTCAGCTTGCGTCGTTTCCGGGACGAGCAAGGGAAGGAGCTCGTCGACCTCCCCCGCGCGCCGCTCCCCGACCCGGACACGCCCGCGCCGGTGCGCTTTCTCCCGGTCTGGGACGCGACCCTGCTCGTCCACGCTCGGCGGACGCAGATCGTGCCCGAGGAGTACCGGCCGCGCGTCTTCAACGTCAAGACCCCGCAGTCCGTGAACACGTTCCTCGTGGACGGTCAGGTCGCCGGAACGTGGCGCCACGAGCAGGGGCGCGTGAACCTGAAGCCGTTTGGCCGGCTGCCGAAGGCCGTGCGGAAGGAGCTCGACGAGGAGGCGGAGCGGCTAGCCGCGTTCCACGTGTGAGCCACCCACGATCGCCTCGCGGCCGTCGGTGAGCCTCACGAGCGCCTTGCCCTTCCCGTCGTAGTCCGGCGACCAGACGACGAGGATCGCGGCGCTCGCCGCCGACGCGACACGGCTCAGTCCCCTCGGGGTCGATCCCGCGCCAGACGCGGACGAACGGGTTCTCCTCCCACTCCCGGCCGATCGTGGTCTCGTCCGTGTGACCCGGCAGCACCCGCGTCTCGTGCGGAAGCTGCATGAGCACGTCCATCACGGAGCGCTTGATCGCCGGCACGTCTCGCCCGCCGCCGACCGCGTCCTTGAAGAGGATGTCGCCCGCGAAGCAGGTCTCGCCGTTGACGACGAACGCGAGGTGGTCCTCCTTGTGGCCGGGGGTCGGCAGCGCCGCCACGTGGAGCCCGCCCACCTCGAGCGGGCCGGTCACGACCTCGAGCCCGAGCTCGTCCTCGTGCTCGATGTGGTCGGGATCGGCGTGCGTGCGGAGGACATGGCTCGGCTCGACGCCCCACCTCTCGGCCGCGGCCAGCAGAGGCTCGAGCGGGGCCCCTGTGTCCACGTACACCGCCGAGCCGCCCTCCTCGTCCGCGAGGAGATAGGCGTTCGAAAGCCAGCTTGGATGCAGCGACCGTTCGACGAGCACGCCGCTAGGCTACTTCGGACTACCACTAGGAGGAGCAATGGCAGGCCTGATCGAACGCACTGTGACCGTCATCCAAGCGAAGCTCTCGAAGCTGATCGGCCGCGCGGAGGACCCGCGCGAGACACTCGACTACTCGTACGAGAAACAGCTCGAGATGCTGCAGGACGTCAAGCGGGGGGTCGCCGACGTCGTCACCGCGAAGAAGCGGTTGCAGCTTCAGGCCCAGAAGCTCGAGCAGGCCGTCGTCAAGCTCGACTCGCAGGCTCGCGAGGCGATCGGCGCCGGCCGGGAGGATCTCGCCCGTACCGCGCTCGAGCGCAAGGTCGGCGTCCAGCAGCAACTGCAGGACCTCGATCGCCAGATACAGGAGCTCGAGGCGCAGCAGCAGAAGCTCGTCGAGAACGAGCGCACGCTCTCGACCCGCATCGAGTCCTTCCGCAGCGAGAAGGAAGTGATCAAGGCGCAGTACTCGGCCGCCGAGGCGCAGGTCAAGATCGGCGAGGCCGCGACCGGCATCGGCGACCAGATGACGAACACCGGCCAGGCGGTCCAGCGGGCTCGCGAGAAGACCGAGGAGATGCAGGCGCGCGGCCAGGCCATGGACGAGCTGATCGCCTCGGGCACGCTCGAGGACGTGACGAGCGGCGGCACCACACAGCTCGACCGTGAGCTCGCCCAGATCGCGTCACAGAGCGAGGTCGACAAGGAGCTCGAGAAGATGAAGGCCGAGGTGGGCGCCGGAGCGGGTCAGAAAGAGCTCGAGCAGTAACGCACGTCACGACCTGGGAGGAGGCCGAAGCCGGGACAACCGGGATCGGCGTCTTCCGTCAGGAGCTCGGCCCCGAGGAGCGGCTCAGGCCTGCCCCGCGGGAGGACGAGGAGATCGTCTACGTCCTGGGTGGAACCGGCGTCACGCGGGAAGGCGAGGAGGTCGGTGAGGGTCACTGCCTCGTGCGCCTCGCCGGCGAGCTGGCACACGGGCTCGTCGCCGGGCCGAGCGGGCTCGACGTGCTGTCGTTCTCTGCGCGGGCCGGAGCGGGCCCGACCGGCGGCTCGGGCCGGATCGTCACGCTGGGCGAGGTCGAGCCGGTGAGGTGGGACAAGGACGAATACGGCTGCGTCGACCGCGATCTGGGTCGCGCGGCCGGGTCCGTGCGCGCCGGCCTCGTCCACCTCGTCGTCGATCCGGGCAAGCTCAATTGCCCGCCCCACTGCCACAGCGCCGAGGAGGAGCTTTTCGTCGTGCTCGACGGCGAGGGTGTCTGCCTGCTCGGTGACGAGGAGCACCCGATGCGGCAGGGATCGGTCGTCGGCCGCCCGCCCGGCACCGGTGTCGCCCATGCCTTCCGCGGGCCCCTGACGCTGCTCGCTTACGGCACTCGCGACACGAACGACGTCTGCTACTACCCCCGCACGAAGAAGATCCACTGGCGCGGACTCGGCGTGGCCGCGCAGATCGACAACCTCGAGCCCTGGCGCGGTCTTTAGATCGGCAGGTCGAACAGGGCGAACCAGCGGGAGAGGTCCTGCTCGATCGGCAGCTCCTTCTCCAGCTTCGCCTTCAGCTCGAGCTCGTTCGCGTTGTCGCGCTCCTTGTCGCCCTTCGGGATGAAAGGCCAGAACGCGCCGCGCTTGAAGCCGTAGATCAGGTACAGCGGATGCTCGCCGCCGTCGAAACGGAAGACCGCCGCGAGCAGCTGCTCGCCGAAGCCGTGCGAGACCAGCTCGGACGCAACGAGGTGAACCGTGTTGATCAGGTCCTCGAAGTCCTTGTCCTCGACGATGATCCACTCGTAGCCGAACTCGTCGCCGCGCCGGGTCACCCGCGAGGCCGCCTCCTGTGCGACGACGTCGAGCAGCTCCTGCATCTCGTTCTCCGCGCGGACGTACTCCTGCGCCGACATCGGCTTGAAGAGCACCGCTGCGGTGCCGGCCGCCTTCAGCGCGAGCTCGACCTCGAGTGTCACCCGCGCTGCGGACAGGGCGAAGAGCTTGTCGCCGGCCGCCTTCTTGAGCTTCTTGCGCCCGAAGAGGACGTTGCCGAGGCCCACCGACTACTGCTCGACCGGGCGGCCCATCTCGCGCGAGATCGCGGCGAGGCGGGCGAGCCGCTTCTCGAGCGGCGGATGCGTCATGAAGAGCTCGGCGAAGCCTTTCCTGACGCTCGTCGGAACGATGAAGAACGCGTTCATGCCGGCGACTTCGCGCAGGTCGCGCTGCGGGATCTGCGAGATGCGGCTCGCGATCTTCTGGAGCGCGCTCATCAGGTACTCGGGAGTGCCCGTGATGACGGCGGCTCCGCGGTCGGCTGCGTACTCGCGATAGCGGGAGATCATCATCATCAGCACGTAGCTGATCGCGTACGTGGCGATCGCCACGGCGAACATGATCAGCCAGACCGGCGTGCCGCCGCTCCGGTCGCGGCCGCCGCCGAACATGCCGCCGTACAGGCCGAAGCGGGCAAGCATCGCCGCGACCATGGCGAAGAAGCTGGCGATGGTCATCACCATCACGTCACGGTTGGCGATGTGCGTCAGCTCGTGGGCGATGACGCCCTCGACCTCTCGAGGCTCGAGGCGATTCCAGAGGCCCTCGGTGACTGCGACGACCGATTTCTTCTGGCTGCGGCCGGTCGCAAATGCGTTGGGCACATCGGTGGGAATGATGGCTATCCGCGGCTTCGGCAGGTCGGCCATGGCCGCCAGGCGCTCGACCATGTCGTGCAGCTCGGGCGCCTGCTCGCGCTCGACGACCTTCGCGCCCGAGGCGAGCAGCGCGATCTTGTCCGACGTGAAGAACTGGACGAACGAGAGGATGCCGATGATCAGGACGACGGCAAAGATCCCGACGTTGAGGATGTTCACGAGGATGACGAAGAAAGCGACGTAGACGAGGCCGAGGACGAACATGGTCGTGACCATGCGCAGAGAGAGACCAAAATCGCGCCCGTATGCCTTGCGTTCCATGAGGGCAATTCTACTTGCGGGGGTGCTCGCCACCGCGCTCCTCTGCGTGGCTCCCGCGCGTGCGGAGCGCGTCGGCGTGTACACGGGCCCGGATGCGCCTGCGTTCGCGACGAAGGCGTCGGGGCTCTTGGTGCCGGGACGAGGGCCCGAGGTCAGCCGGGAGGAGGCGCTCAATGCGCTGGAAGGCATCCCGCCGCCTAGCTGCCCGTGCGAGTACGTCGTGCTGCTGCGCGTGCCTTCCGGCGAGCACTCAAACGACCGTCGGTACCCGATCGCGATCGCGGGGCCGGGGTATGACGGCCTCCTCGTCTCGGACCGCACGCGCGTGCCGGGGCTCGTCTCGATCTACGACATCAAGCCGACCGTCGAGGCGCTCGAGGAGGGTCGCGAACCGCCGATCACGTCCCGCGCCGAGCCGAACGTGCAGAAGCGGCTGGATGCGCTGGACGCGCGGCTCGACGACCTGGACGACTCGCGGACGCCGGCGGGCTTCGCGCTCGCGGCGCTCATGCTTGCGTTTGCGCTCCTGGCCCGTGCTCGCCGCTCGGCCTTCTGGGCCAGGGCGTCGCTCCTCACCGTTCCGGTGGGACTGAGCTCTGCGCTCGCGCTCAGCGCGCTCGAAGTGACCGAGCCCGCCACCGTGGTCTCCGTCCTGGCGGTGGTCACGGCGGCCGGCGCGCTCGTCCTCGCTCGGTTCACGCGGAATCGGCTTGCGTTCGCTGCGGCCCTCCTGGCGATCTTCCCGGTCTACCTCCTCGTGCTCGGGAACTCCACGGAGACGAGCTCCCTGGCCGTGATCGGACCGCGCCCCGAGAACGGTGGGCGCTTCTACGGCTTCAACAACCAGCTCGAGACGCTGGTGCTTGCACCGGCCCTGCTCGGCGCCTACCTGCTCGGGCGGCGTCTCCTGCCGGCCGTCGCCGTCCTCGCCCTCGTCACCGTCGGCGCGAGCTTCGCCGGTGCCGATGGAGGTGGCGTGCTCGTGCTCCTGGCCGGGTTCCTCTTTTTGTGGCTACGGCTCCGGGGTGTGCCGCTGACACTGCGCAACCTTGCCCTCACGGGCGCAGCCGTCGTCGTGCTCGGGCTTCTCCTGGTCGGCCTCGACGCCGCCTTCGGCGGGGAGAGCCACGTGACCAGGTCGATCGGCGACGGCCCGGCCCAGCTCGCGGAAGACATCGGCGACCGGCTCGTCGCCTCTGCCGAGGGAGTCGTGTCCACCTGGCACTCGGCGCTCGTGATCGGCGTCTCGATTCCGGTGCTGGTCTGGGTCGCGCTGCGCCGTCCGCGCTATGCCGCCCTCGACGCACTCTTAGTCGCGGTCGCCGTCTCCCTGCTCGTCAACGACGCGCCGCGAGAGGTCTCCGGCTTCGGCGCCCTCTCCGCGCTGGCCCTGCGCTTCTGGCACGAGACGGCCGAACGTCTTGAGTAGACTCGCCGCGATGCGCCGTGCGGGCCTGATCGTCCTTTTTGCCACGTTGCTGGTGGGTTGCGGCGGCGAGGAGGTCGTCTCGCCAACTGGGCCGGTCGAGGGCACGCTGCCCAAGGCGGAGGCTGGGAACCCGGCCCGGGGGAAGGCGCTCTTCGTGTCCGAGGGCTGCGGCGGCTGCCACACCTTCAAGGCGGCGGCCACCAGCGGCAAGACGGGCCCCGACCTCGACAAGAGCTTGCAGGGCAAGGACGAGGCCTTCATCCGGGAGTCGATCGTCGACCCGAACGCGAAGATCGCGGCGGGCTTCCAGCAAGGGATCATGCCTCCGTACGGCGAGTCACTCGACTCGGCGCAGGTCGCCGACCTGGTCGCCTTCCTGCAGCAGAGCACGTCCTAGGCCGTGATCGACCTCCGGGCCGCTCGCGCCGAGCCCGAGCGCCTGCGGGCGGCAGTCGCGCGCAAGGGCGCAGGCGACGCTTTCGACCGGCTGCTCGAGGCGGACGCCCGCTGGCGCGAGCTCGTCCCGCAAGTGGACGAGCTGCGCGGCCGGCAGAAGCTCCAGGGCAAGCCGACCCCGGAGCAGGTCGAAGAGCTCAAGCAGGTCAAGGAGGATCTGAAGCGCCTCGAGGGCGAGCTGGCCGAGGCCGAGCAGGCCCGCGACGCCGCGCTCGATGCGGTTCCGAACCCGCCCCACGAGTCCGTCCCCGACGGCGAGACCGAGGAGGAGGCCGAGGTCGTGCGCGAGGTCGGCGAGCACCCGCAGCTGGCCGAGCCCAAGGACCACCTCGAGCTCGCCCGCTACGACATGGAGCGTGGTGCGCGGCTCTCGGGGTCGCGCTTCGGGTACATCATCGGCGGAGCCGCGCTCCTCTCGCTCGCGCTCTACCGCTTCGCGCTCGACCGGCTCGTCGCCGAAGGGTTCACGCCGGTGCTCCCGCCCGTGCTCGTTCGCGAAGAGGCCATGTACGGCACCGGCTTCTTCCCCGCGGAGAAGTCCGAGTACTACGAGATCGGGGACGACGGCCTCTACCTGACGGGCACGTCCGAGGTGGCCCTGGCCGGCCTGCACATGGGCGAGATCCTCGAGGCCGACGAGCTGCCGCTCCACTACACCGCGTTCTCCGTGAACTTCCGCCGCGAGGCGGGCGCGGCCGGCCGCGACACGCGCGGCATGTTTCGCGTGCACCAGTTCAACAAGGTCGAGATGTTCTCCTACGTCCGGCCGGAGAGCTCGTGGGACGAGCTGGAGCGGATCCTGGCCATCGAGGAGGAGCTGGTGCAGGCGCTCGGCCTTCCCTACCGGGTCCTGAACATCCCGACGGGCGAGCTCAGCTCCGCGGCGGCCAAGCGCTACGACATCGAGGCGTGGTTCCCGAGCCAGGACCGGTACCGGGAGATCACCTCGTCCTCGAACACCACCGACTTTCAGGCCCGCCGGCTCGGCATCCGCTACCGCGGCGAGCAGGGCATCGAGCACGTGCACACGCTGAACGGCACCGCGGTCACCGACCGCTGGGCGCTCGCGATCCTGGAGAACTTCCAGGGCGACGTGCCGGACGCGTTGAAGCCGTTCGGCGCGCCCGAACGGATCGAGCCGGGCTCCTAACTACACTCGTGATCCGGCGGGGTGCCGGAGCGGTCTAACGGGACGGTCTTGAAAACCGTTGGCTCTTCACGGGGCCCGTGAGTTCGAATCTCACCCCCGCCGTTTGCTTGGAGCGAGGAGAGCGCGAAGCTTCGGTTCAGCGCAGCAGGCGCGACCGCGTCATCCTCGACAAGCGGACGACGACGAATGCACCGAGGCAAGCACTCGCGAGGGTCAACAATCCGACGACTAAGAGGAGCGAGCGATAGGGATTGCTCTCGATGCTCACCTTCTTCGTGACGCCCTTCACCGCGCCGAGGACTCGAACGGCCACGCCCCGCTTCCCCTTATCGGCCACGGCGGAGTCGCTCGAGTTTTCGTTAGGCCCGCTAGCCCTCGCGCCGACGGCAGCCTCGATCTCGCGTGCTTCCGCCGGCGAGCAGGAATTCGCGCCTCGGGCCCGGCGCAGCTCGGCCGCACTCGCCTGGCCGCGCATGACCACGATCGTCACGGCCGCGGCTGCCGTCCCCTGTCCGCGCGCGCGCACGAGGAGGCGATAGGTTCCCTCTGGGAGCGGGCGACCGCGGAAGCGGCCGTGGAAGCGAACTCGGTTGACACCCCCGTGTGCGCGCACGTTGAAGCCGCCGACGCGCTCACAGGAGGGATAGACGCGGACAATGGTGAAGCGAACAAGCGCCCGCCGCGTAAGCGTGAAGACGAGCGTTGTTCCGCCGTTTTTTCGGCCGGGCCGCACGACCCACTTCGAGACGCGCACGGGCTTGCGGTTGCGCCCACAGTGCTGCGGTTGTGGCGGGCAGCCGCTGAATGAGAACGGACCAGCCGATGAGCCTGAGTCGCTGCCTCCCGTGCCCAGCAAGATTGACCCTGACGATGCTGCGCCGCTCGGGCGAGGGCCACCCGACGACGACGATTGGCCCGACGCGCCGCCTCCGGGCGATGGGGCCGGCGGGGGCGGAGGCGGAGCCAACGGCGGCGGTGGCGGCGGAGGAGGAGGAGCCAACGGCGGAGGAGGCGGTGGCGGTGGGGGAAGCGGTGGCAGCGGTGGCGGTGGCGGAAGCGGTGGCAGCGGTGGCGGTGGCGGAAGCGGTGGCAGCGGTGGCGGTGGCGGAAGCGGTGGCAGCGGTGGCGGTGGGGGAGGCGGTGGGGGAAGCGGTGGCAGCGGTGGCGGCGGAGGAAGCGGTGGCAGCGGTGGCGGTGGAGGAAGCGGCGGGAGCTGATCCGTCGCTGCCTGAGCGTGCCCCTCGATCGGCCCGAGCGATAGGCTGCCTTTGCCTCCGTCCTGCGAAGCACCGCTCAGTACGATCAACGCAGTCGCCACGAGGATTGGCGCACGCCGCAAGTGCCGCATATCTATTCAACGCGCCCGAGATCGATTTGGATACGCGCTCCAGCGATAGCACCAGACTCACCCCGCCGCTGACATGGAAGTTCGTGTTTTCGACGATCCCGCCGCTTTCCTCGAGGAGACCGGGCCGCTGCTGCTCGAAGACGAGGCGCGCCACAACCTCATGCTCGGGCTCGCCTCGACGCTTCGCGACCACCCGGAGCGGTATCCCGACTTCAGCCTGTGGCTCGTCGAGCAGAACGGCGAACCCGTGGGCGCGGCGCTTCGAACTTCGCCGCACAACCTGGTCCTCGCGCGCGCGCGCGACGACAATGCGGTCGAAGCGCTCGCAGAGGCCGTGCGAGGACGAGCTACCTGGGGTCGTCGGCGCCATGCCGGAGGTCGAGCAGTTCGCCGACGCGTGGGCGGCAAGGCACGACGTCACCCCGCAGCGACGAGTCGCCCAGGGGGTCTTCGAGCTCGAGCGGGTGGAGCCCGTCAGAGGCGTGCCCGGCGCCATGCGTACCGCGACAGCTGCCGACCGACCAACGTTGCTGGAGTGGTTTCTCGCCTTCGGGGTCGAGGCCCTACCGCACCCTGACGAGGAGCGTCTCACGCGCGAGGTCGACCACCGGCTCTCGGCGGCCGACGCCGGAGTCGTCCTGTGGGAGAACGACGGCGCGGTGTCGCTGGCCGGCTTCGGCGGCCCGACACCGAACGGGATCCGGATCGGGCCGGTCTACACCCCACCGGAGCTGCGGGGGCACGGTTATGCCTCCGCGCTCGTGGCCGACCTCTCGTCGAGCCTGCTCGCCGGCGGGCGGCGATTCTGCTTCCTGTACACCGACCTGGCCAATCCGACGTCGAACAAGATCTACGAGCGGATTGGCTACGTGCGCGTCTGCGAGTCGGCCGAGATCGAGTTCGTCCCTCAGACCCAGACCAGGAAGTAGACGAGCAGCGCCACCGCGCACAGGAGCAACGTCAATGCTGCGACCTGGACCAGCCGCGAGTCCTTCGGGCCGGGCTTGAGGCGAACGATCAGATAGCGGTTCTCCAACTCGCCGGAGACGCGAAGGCTCGTCCCGTCCTCGACACCCGCGGGAATGCGCACCTTGATCGTGCGCTCGGTGGGCACCTCCCCATGCCCGCCACAATCCTGACAACGGGTCTGAAACCGCCCGTCTCCGCCACACTCCGGACACGGCTCGACCTGCAGCCACCGTCCGACACCGAGCCCGGACGACACCCGCAGCGTCCCCTTGCCCATGCACCGCTCGCAGGTCCTAACCTCGGTCCCGGGCGCTGTCCCGGAGCCGTCGCAGGTCCTGCAAGGGTCAGCGTCGACGATCCGCACCTCTCGGCGCACGCCACGAGCCGCCTCGTATTGCTCGAGCTCGACCTCCCCGAGCACGCTCGGCGCCCCGGGAAAATGGCCGTCCTCGAAACCGGCTCCTCGGCCCCGAAAGCCGAACTTGTCGTACAAAAACCGTGAGCGCGGCTTGGAGAGAGCGCTGTAGGCCGCCGAGACTTCGCGGAATCTTTCTTCGGCTGCAGGCGAATCAGAGACGTCGGGGTGGAGGTCCCGAGCCAGGCGCCGAAAGGCGCGGCTGATCTGCTCGTCGTCGGCCGTCTCCGGCACGCCGAGCACTTCGTAGTAGTCGCGCCTGGGCCGCCTCACGCTGCTCGCGGCGAAGGCTACGCGTTCGATCGGCGTTTTCCTTCGTACCTTCTCAGCCCCGTAAGGCGTTTCAAAGAAGGAATGAAGTTCCTGCGGCGGCGAACTCTGATCGCGCTCGGCCTCGCACTTCTGTGCGCGATCGCCTTCGGCGTTTTGTCAGCGGGTGCGCGCGGCCAGGTTCCCCCGCTGCCGCCGCCTCCGCCCATTCTTCCGCCGCCTCCGCCGCTGCCGCCCCTTCCGCCGCCTCCGCCGCTGCCGCCCCTGCCGCCGCCTCCACCGATCCCGCCGCTTCCCCCGCCTCCGCCCCTTCTTCCCCCACCACCACCGCCGCCCCCGCCTCCTGCCGCACCTTCGCCACTCCCACAGGTCCCAGGTGTCACGCCTCCGGCCACATCCGCACCCAACGACGGAGCGACTGGCGGCGGTGCCTCATCGTCAGGCGGATCGGTGCACGGTTCCACGGGCGGTGCCTCGGCTCCCGCCGCAGGCGCAGGGCGGCCGCCACGTACCGTCCGCGTGGCCTCGTCGCGTGAATGGATCTCGCGCTCCGGCCCCGCCAAGCGGAGGCAGACGATCCTGAGGTTCGTCCTCTCGAAACCCGCTCACGTTGAGTTCGTGCTCATTCGGGTCGCGCCGGACTGCCGGCCGGTGGGCCGCTTCCGCGTCAAGGGCCATGCCGGCCAGAACCGCGTGCGCTTCCGGGGACGCATCAAGGGACGAGCGCTCCGCCCCGGCACCTACGTCATCCGCGCCCGAACCCTTCCCGCCCGCAGGGCGCTGACGGAGACGAAGCTGGTGATCTTCAAGCAGAGGCCGCTGCCCGCGGAGCTGGCCGCTGCGCAGGCGTCGAATACGTGCGGAAGCTCGGACGGTGACACGTCGTCCTCGAGCACGCTCGGCGGCGGCGGCGGGCCATACGCCGGCAACCAGGGCAAGCTCCAGGTCAAACGAGGCGGCAACGAATTCGGGCCCGATCCGCGTCCGTCCGATCAAGAATCCGGTCGGCGTTCTGGGCGTGAACTTCACGCGCACCGCCGACGCGGTCAAAGAAGTGCCCCCGTTGCTCTTCGTTCTGCTCGGAATCGCGATCGGACTGCTCGCGGCCGCCGCGCTCCCGCTCCGTTTCGTCCCGAGTGCTCGCCTGGCCGCGGCCCTCGCTTACAGGCGCACCTTCGTAGCGATGGCGGGCGCGGTCACGCTCGCCTCGGTCGCAGTCGTCTACGCGCTCGCCTAGAACGGTCCGCGCCCACGGGGCGCGGACTCGCGGAAGTCTGACGACTTTCCGCGACGAAGAGCACTTGGAACGTGTTTCGCCGACATCATTGCCGCTCGTGTAGTAGGTGCCCCAACTTCACGAACGTCAGCGGCGTCGGGCTCTGAGAAAGCGTGATTTAAGTCGCCGGAAGCCTGCTTCCGGCGAGTCCGGCGCCCGCGGCGCCGGACCTAGGCGGCGGTCAGTGCGTCGAGCTCGCGCTCGACGGCGAGCCGCTCGAGCGCCTGCGTCTCGATCTGGCGGACGCGCTCGCGGGTGAGGCCGAGCCGCTTTCCGATCTGCTCGAGCGACTGCGGATCCGGATCGCCGTTCAATCCGAAGCGCATCTTCACGACCTGACGCTCACGCTCGGGAAGCTTGGCCACCGCCTTCTGGACCGCTTCCCGCCGGAGGCTGATCGTCAACTCCTCCTCGGGCGGCGGCTGGTCAACGGACACGAGCTCGCCGAGCGTCGTCTCGCCCTCCTGGCCCACGGGCTTGTCGATGCTCGTCACCGCTCGGGCCGCGCTGCGCACGTCGAGCACCTGCTTGAGAGGAAGCTTGGCCGCCTCGGCGAGCTCTTCGTCGGTCGGCGCACGTCCCAGCTTCGTCAGCAGCTCGCGCTCGGCGCGCACCATCTTGGCCTCGCGATCGGCGATGTGCACGGGGATGCGAATCGTCCGCGCCTTGTTGGCGACTCCGCGCTGCACGGCCTGGCGAATCCACCAAGTGGCGTAGGTCGAGAACTTGAAGCCCCGCCGCCAGTCGAATTTCTCGACGGCGCGAATGAGACCGATGATCCCTTCCTGGATCAGATCGAGGAGGGACAGGCCGTGCCCCTGGTACTTCTTCGCGATCGACACTACGAGGCGCAGGTTGGAGTTGACCATCCGATCCTTGGCCTCGCGGTCTCCGCGCTCGATCCGCTTCGCCAGCTCGACCTCCTCCTGGGCCGTCAGCAGCGGGTAGCGCGCCATCTCGTTGAGAAACAGCTGCAGCGCGTCCGTCGTCGCCACGGCGAGATCGCCGTTCACGTAGGTGGGTTCCTTGCTCTCCTTGCCGCAGTCGTCGCGAACCTCGATACCGCGCTCGTCCAGCTGCTCGTACAACACCTGGAGCTCGTCGTCGGCGAGCTCCAGTGACTCGACGAGCTCGTTGAACGCGGACAGCTCCACGCACCCCTCGGCCTGGGCGGCTTCGAGAAACGCGTGAAGACGGTCGTCGGGCATCAGATGCTTTTGTTTCCCCTAGTACGAAGGTTAATCCCAAACGGATGGGTAGGGTCGAGAAGATGGAAAACCCGCCTGAGCGCGTCTTCCTCGAGGATCTCGAACGCGGTCTCCAGTCCGGCGCGGCGCAGGAGCCCGATGCTGCGCTCTCGCTGATCGCCGGCCGCGACGTGGAGCTCGACGAGGACCAGCTACGAGGTGCCCGCCGGCGCGCTATCCAGCTCCTCGCCACAGGCGGCGATCCGAGGCGAGGATCGGGGCTCGAGCTCGAAGGGCGAGCCGTCGGAGCCCTGGCGGGGGACCTCGACGACTCTGCTCGTCGCGAGGCTCTGGCGGCGGGGCTCGAGCAGCTGCGCCGCACAGCGGACGGCCTTCCGCGCGTAGTCGAGCGCATCGACCGGCTCTCTTCCGACCCGGACTTTGCGTGGCGCTGGTTCGCCTGCATCCTGCTTGCCGAGGAATTGGAAGACGACTGAACCTGCGCTACCCTGGGCGGCGGCTATCCCTCGAAACGGTCTGGGCGCTTGTGTTCAGGCCGGTTCTGCCGATGTAGGAACGGTCCGGCCCAGTCAATTGCGGTTTCTACGGAGGTTCAGGTTGCTCAAGCGAATCCTCGCGCTCATTGTCACGTTCGCTACGTTCGCCGCGCTGGCCGCGGCTGCTTCAGCGTCGGAGATGATCGATCGCAACGCCAAGGGCGCACGGCTCGCGGTGAACAGCAAGGGCACGGCCCTCCTGACCTACCGGGCGCGCGGGCGGGTACATCACGTCCTCGCCTGGGGCGCCGTCAATGCCCGCGTCCCCACACGCGGCGTGCGGCAGGTTGCGTTCAGGGTCGACTACTCCGGAGGCTGGGGATCCCAGCGTCGCCTCGTGTGGCGCAACTTCAGGAATTCGTGCGGCCCCTACCAGGGACCGCAGCTCCAGTACCTGGTCGCCGCGTGTACCGCGCCGGACGGATCGCACTGGGCGATTCAGAAGTGGCAGCGCATGTTGCCGCCCTACGGCTTCCGCCCCACGGCAGCCGAGTCGGTCGTCGAGCTGCACCTGTCGCACTGGGCGGGAGACCTGCCCGAGTTCGTGATCAAGCAGGACTGGGTCTACCGCAACTACGACCACCTCTACGGCTGGCTCCGCTACAAGGGCACGGGCGTCTACGGGTTCAAGAACACGAAGTACGGCGCGCCGCTCGACTCCTGGGGCCGCAACGTCTTCGTCGACACCTTCAACTCGAGGTACGGCCGCGGCTGGAAGCGTGAGAACGCGTTCCTGACGCACACCGGCAGCGGCGCGTTCTGCTACGGCTTCTACCCCCATACGTGGCGCGGTCAGAGGCGACCGGCGGGCGACGGCCAGGTGTACCGCGCCTCGGTGATGGGCCCCGGCGTGACGCCGATTCTCTTCTGGACAGCACCGGCGTTGCCGACTTTCGACGCGACGCTCGAGAGCGACGCGAACGCGGAGCAGGCTCAGCTGTTCAAGAGCGGCAAATGTCGCGCCAAGTAGCCGTCTAGCTCCGAGCCTATGATCGGCGCGTGGCCGCCGCCGACCTGCGCGCACTCCTGCGCAACGTCCCCGCCCCCGTCTCGGTGGTCACCGTCGACGTCGACGGTGAGCGACTCGGGCTGACGGTGGTTTCGCTGCTCTCGTTGTCTCTGGAGCCCCCCTTGCTGGGCGTCGCAATCAGTCACCAGGCTGCCCTGCACGAGCTTCTGCGGCAAGCGGAGAGCTTCGGGGTCAGCCTGCTGGCCGGTGACCAGGAGCGTCTTGCCGGCCACTTCGCCCGCGGCATGCCACCGATCGGGCTCTGGGAAGGCGTTGAGATACGAGAGGGCGAGGGCCCGCCGCTCCTCGAGGGAGCCCTCGGGTGGATCACCTGCAAGACGGCGGGCGAGCACCTCACCGGGGACCACACGCTCTTCCTCGGCGAGGTTACGAATGTCGAGCCGGGGCCCGGCCGGGACGCGCTCGTCTACCTGCGGCAGGGCTACGTCGCAGTCTGAATAGAGCGGGGCGCCCCGTAGGGCGCCCCGTTTTGGTTCGTCGTTTCTCTGACTTGGCCTAGCGGCGGCCGACTCGCAGGTTGACCCTGAAGTTGACCCGCCGGACTGCGCCGCCCCGTGGGGTCTGGCCGAGCACACGGCCGACGCGCCGGGAGCGAACCCTGCGGATCGTGCCGACTCGGCAGCGCCTTGCCCTGATCCGCGCCCTGGCCGTTGCCAGCCGCAGGCCGAGCACGTTCGGCACGCGACAGCGGGCCGGCGGTGGGGCCGGAGGAGGCGGAGGTGGCGGTGGCGGCGGAGGTGGCGGCGGCGGCGGTGGCGGCGGAGGCGGAGGTGGTGGCGGTGGCGGAGGTGGAGGTGGCGGCGGAGGCGGAGGCGGAGGTGGAGGCGGAGGTGGAGGTGGAGGAGGAGGAGGAGGAGGAGGAGGTGGTGGTGGAGGTGGCCCCCCCGTTCCGCGGATCCGGAAGACCTGATCAGGCGCCAACGGGTCGATGTTGCACGTCGTCGCGCGCCGTAACCAGGTTAGGCACGGAGGCGGCGGGAGACCCCCACCTGGGTTCCGCCAGGCGGCGCCCTGGTTGGAGGTGACGGTGCGGTCGGTCCAGCCCCACTGTCCTGCAGGTGTGAAGTTCTGGTTCGCCTGCACCGAGAGCCAGTAGGTTTCCACTGTCAGCTCGACCGCGGGGTTGACCGCGATCACGGCATCGCCGAGCGTGCCGGTGTACGTCTGGTTCGTCCGTTCCGCGAAGAGCGCTCCCGGAAGTCCCGTTGCATCCACGTTCTCGTAGAAGCGGACGTTGAACGTCGTTGCCGGGCCCGGGCCGTTGAAGTAGACGCCGTCGACATCGACGCCGGTCACGTTCCAGGTAGGTCCCGCCGGCACGACGAAGTCATCTGCCAGCTCACTGTCGAACTGATTGAGCGACGCCTCGAAGTTCTGCGAGCTGGTCCCGTTGGTGCCGGGATTGTTGTACTGGTCGTACAGGATGCCCCCTTCAGGGGTCACAATCGGCGTCGAGCTCGCAAACGAAACCGCTGCAGCAGTCGAGGCCAGCACGAGGCCGCCCACGACGACGGCAAGCAGGCAGACGGATCGGGCTAGGGCCTTAGGGCCCCGCAAGCGGCCGCGCCCTCCTTCGTAACGTCGGTGCATAGAAAACGCACCCTCCCCTCCCCTAGATTGCTCGTTCCAGGCGTTTCTAACAGCCCTGCGTAGAAAAAGAAAGCTTGCGTTCAGCTAGCGCCTGCCCACTCGCAGGTTGACCCTGAAGTTGACGGCCCGTACTGCGCCGCCCCGTGGGGTCTGGCCGAGCACCCGGCCGACACGCCGGGAGCGAACCCTGCGCACCGTGCCGACGCGGCACCTGCGTGCCCGGATCCGTGCCTTCGCCGTGTTCAGCCTGAGGCCGATCACGTTCGGCACGCGACAGCGGGCCGGCGGTGGGGCCGGCGGTGGGGCGGAGGTGGTGGCGGAGGTGGCGGCGGAGGTGGTGGCGGCGGCGGCGGAGGTGGCGGAGGCGGCGGAGGCGGCGGAGGTGGCGGAGGCGGCGGAGGCGGCGGAGGCGGTGGCGGAGGCGGTGGCGGTGGCGGCGGCGGTGGCGGCGGAGGTGGCGGTGGCGGTGGCGGCGGCGGTGGCGGCGGTGGTGGCGGCGGCGGCGGCGGTGGTGGTGGTGGTGGCGGAGGCTGGCCGGTCGGCACGTAGTTCAACCGAAGCCCTGGAACAAGCGTCGCCGCGTTGCAGGAGAACTCGTTCGAGCGCGCGAGACCGTCCTGGATGCCCGCTGTCGCCGACTGCCCCTGGTCGGCGCTCGGACCGTAGATGACCGAGAGCGTGCCCGACCCCTCGGTGAGGATGATCTCGAACGTCGTCGTGCCGTCGCCGCTGAAGTACTCGACGTTTCGCCACTCGACGACGAATCGACGATTCGGAGGGGTGCCGAGCGTCGCCACATAAATCCCGCCTGCCCCGTTCGTCAGCAGGTCGTCCCAGAACGGCGCGATCACGACCCCGAAGTCGCTCGTCGGCAGACATTCGTTGGTGAACGCCGACGAGTTTCCGTTGAACTGCAAGTTCCCGTTCGAGCTGACGGTTGCCGCCGTGAACGTCTGGCCGTACACGGTCACCGGGAAGGGCAGCGTGACGGCCGTGGTGCAGTCGTCGCAGGAGTTCGCCAGCTCAATCGTTCCCGGAACGATCGCCTGACCCGTCAGCTGCTGGATCGTGTAGTCGCAGCCCGCCACCTGCGCGACGAGGTCGATCTGGAACGTGCCCTGCGCAGTCGTCAGGTTGAGCCGTAGGTTCAGGTTGACACCGCAGGCAACCTCGGCTCCGACCTCACCCTCGAAGCGAGTCGTGTTCGTCGCCGTCCCACCGGACGGAAGATTTGGATACGCCGAGTTGGGCTGGGTGATCGTGACGCCCGCCGACTGTGCGGACAGCACGCCGCTGATGCCCGTCGCCGTCTCGCCGCCGGTGTTGCGGATCCGCTCGTCGAGGCCAAAGGACTCGCCCGGCTCGAGGTGGCCGTCGCCGTCCTCGTCGATGATCGTCATCAGGTCGTGCACGAGCTGCGGCCCGCCGGCGCCGATGTTCCCGGAGATTCGATAGACCTGATCCGGCGAAGGGGCATCGACGTTGCAGGTCGTCGCGCGCCGGCCCCAGGTAGTGCAGCCGGTCCCGAGCCCATTGCCCGGGTTGCGCCACGCGGCGCCCTGGTTCGACTGGATGGTTCGATCCGTCCAGCCCCACTGACCGGCGGGGATGAAGTTCTGATTCGCCTGCACCGAGAGCCAATACGTGCCCACGGCGAGCGGGATCCCGGGCGTCAGGGCGATCACCACGTCGCCCGCTTCCGGGCCGGGAGTGAAACTCACATTCGTCCTGGCGGCTACCTCCGAGCCCGGTAGCCCGCCGACGTCGGCATAGAAACGCACGTTGAAGCTCGACGCCGGGCCGGGGCCGTTGAAGTACTGCCCGTCGATCTCGATCTGGTTGACCAGCCAGCCGTTCGCCGCACCGACGACGAAGTCGTCCGCGAGCTCGGTGTCGAAGGCGTTCTGCGAAGCCTCGTAGTTCTGCGAGCTCGAGGCGAACGGGCCGGGATTGTTGTACTGGTCGTAGAGGACTTCAGCGCCAGCCGGTCCAGCCCCCGCGAGAGCGACGAGCGATATGGCAGCCCGAAGGGCCCATCTCGAGACCGGTCGCACGCCTGTTCTTACCTGCGTCCGACTCGCAGGTTGACCCTGAAGTTGACCCGCCGTACGGCGCCGCCACGTGGGCTCTGGCCGACGACGCGGCCGACTCGCCGGGAGCGAACTCTGCGCACCGTGCCGACTCGGCAGCGCCGAGCCCGGATCCGTGCCCTGGCCGTTGCCAACCGCAGGCCGAGCACGTTCGGCACACGGCAACGGGCCGGCGGTGGGGCCGGAGGCGGAGGTGGTGGAGGTAGGAGGTGGAGGCGGAGGTGGTGGTGGCGGCGGAGGTGGAGGAGGTGGCGGCGGAGGTGGTGGCGGCGGCGGGGGTGGTGGCGGTGGCGGCGGCGGAGGCGGTGGCGACCCGTCGCGGATGTAGTTCACGCGCAGGCCGTTGGTCAGAGCCGCCGTGTTGCACGAGTACTGGCTTGCCGCCGTCGAGTTCCGCTGGATACCCGAGGTCGCCAGGGCACCCTGGTTGAACGTCGCGCCGTAGATCACCGAGATGTTCGGCGATCCCTCCGTCAACAGGATCTCGTAGTTGGCAGTGCCGTCGTGGTTGAAGTACCTGACGTCCCGCCACTCGATCACGAACATCCGATTCGGCGGGGTGCCGATCGTCGCCGTGAAGATGCCGCCTCCCTCGTTCGTCAGCTGGTCGTCCCAGTGCGGCGCGATCGTGTGGCCGAACGTCGCAGTCGGCAGACACGCGTTGAAGTAATCGGGGTCGTTGCTGTCGAACTGGAGCGTTCCGTTCGAGCTCACGTTGGCGGTGTTGAACGTGCCGTCGTAGAGCTGAACCGGGAACGGCAGGCTGATCGGCGTCGTGCAGTCGTCGCACGAGTTCCCGATGTTCGTCGTGCCGGGAATGATCGCCTGACCCGTCTGGGTCTCGATCGTGTAGTCCCCAAGTGGCCCGCTGTCACCGGCGGGGCCCGCCGGACCGGCGGCCGCGAGCGCGACGAGCGAGACGGCCGCCACGAGGGCGAACCTCGAGAGACCGCGCCTACTTCCTGAGGTCCGTCGCATGCGGCTCATCACGGTGTCATGAAGAAAGAGCGGGGCGCCCGCCTTGTGGACGGACGCCCCGTTTTCATTCGTCTTGGTTGCTTCCTACCTACGTCCTACCCGCAGGTTGACCCTGAAGCCGACGCGCCGGACTGCGCCGCCGCGTGGGCTCTGGCCCACGACACGGCCGCGCAGCGCGCGCCTGGTGCGAACCCTGCGCACTGTGCCGACCCGGCAGCGCCGCGCCCGGATCCGCGACCTGGCCGTTGCCAGCCGCACGCCGATCACGTTCGGCACGCGACAGCGTGGCGGCGGTGGGGCCGGAGGCGGAGGCGGAGGCGGAGGCGGTGGCGGTGGTGGCGGCGGAGGCGGCGGAGGCGGTGGAGGCGGTGGTGGCGGAGGCGGTGGTGGCGGAGGCGGTGGTGGCGGAGGTGGTGGTGGAGGAGGCGGTGGTGGCGTCACCGTCGGGACGCAGGCGTCGTCGATGCCGATGTAGTCGGAGTTGGCACCGGTCGGCCCGCCGCTCTCGACGAAGTAGCGGAGCGCGAAGCGGCCAGTAGTCGCCGTCGGCACACCGCTGACCGTCACCGTGAACTGCGTCCACACGTTCGGGTAGTCGGTCGTCGTGTAGGTCGGGTTGATGTCGAGCAGCAGCATCGTGAACACACCGACGCTCGTCGCCGTCGTGCCCACGTCCGTGCTCGCACCAGCCGTGCTCGCCCGCACCTGCAGGCGGTCCGGGAACTGCGGAGCATTGACCGTCCGCGTCCAGAAGCTGTACTGGGCGCCGTTCAGAATCGGCACGGTCGGCGTCAGCAACCAGTTGCTGATCGTCCCCGTCCCGGCCGTGTTGTTGAAGTTGGCGCCGATGTACGAGTTCGGAGCCCCGCTGTGGGACACGAACACCGTCGGGTTGCCCTGGAAGTGGTTGGTCACGCCCAGCGGCTCGCTGTTGTTCTGCCTGAACCAACCCGGCAGGTTCGTGATGTCATCGAAGCCCTCGCTGACCTGGCCACACGTTGGCGGAGGAGGCGGAGGCGGTGGCGGTGGCGGAGGTGGCGGAGGTGGCGGTGGCGGAGGTGGCGGCGGTGGCGGCGGTGGCGGAGGTGGCGGAGGTGGCGGAGGTGGCGGTGGTGGCCCACCAACCGGCGTGAACGTGATCTGCGTGCCGTCGGTCACCGAGGCGGTGTTGCACGAGAACTCGTTCGCTACCGCCGAGCTCTCCTGGATGCCGATCGTCGCCGAAGCGCCGCCGTCTCGCTCCACGCCGTAGCGGTAGCGGATGATGCCGGAGCCCTCGGTGAGGATGATCTCGAAGTTCGCCGTGCCGGCGCCCGAGAAGTAGTGCGTTCGCCACTCGATGATGAACTGGCGGTTCGGCGGGGTGCCCGTGGTGGCGGTGAAGACGCCCTCGCTTGCCCCACCCGTGTGCAGGTCGTCCCAGTACGGGCTCATCGCCATCCCGAAGATCGAAGTCGGCAGACACTCGTTCGTGAACGCGCCGCTCGACGTGCCGATCTGCAGGTTTCCGTTCGAGCTGACAGTCCCGGCCGAGAACGACTGACCGTAGATCGTCACCGGGAACGGGAACGTGATCGGGGTCACGACGTCATCGCCGCTGTTGCCGATGTTCACCGTGCCCGGGATGATCGGCTGCCCGGTCTGGGTCGTGATCTGGTAGCCGCACTGCTCCTTCGGGACACTGAAGTTCACGTTGAACGGTCCCTGAGCAGTGGTCACTGCGAGCGTGAAGTTGACCACGCCACCGCAGGTAAGACCTGCCGAGGCGTTCGCCATGAAGCGCGTGGCGTTCGTCCCGTTCGCTCCTGGAGCGAGGTCCGGGTACGCCGAGTTGGCAGTAGTGATGGTGATCCCCGGCGTCGAGGTGCTCAGCACACCGCTGATCCCGGTCGCGCCGGCGTTGCCGGCGTTCCGGATCCGCTCGTCGAGGCCGAAGGACTCGCCGGGCTCGATGATGCCGTCGCCGTCGTCGAACAGCGTCGTCAGATCGTGGACGATGTTCGGGGCCGGCGGAGGTGGTGGCCCGACCGCGACCTTGTCGAAGAACACGTTCTGCTGCGACGCGCCGCCGACCAAAACTCGGCCGTCGACCCAGGCGCTGTAGTGGTTCGCAGTGTTGCTGTAGCTCCGGTCGTAGTCGCCGGTGTAGCAGGCCTGGACGTTCGGGTCCGGCTGCAACGGCTTCGGGCTGACGACGTCGCTGATCACCTGAGCGTTCGACCAGGTGGCTCCGTTGTCACTCGAGACCGTTCCCCAGCGCTCGAGGTCGTCGCCGGTCGTGTTCCGCGCGTCGTACCAGCTGATCATCACGTGGCCTGTCGCCGTCGGAGCGGCGGACAGCGACGGCATCCACTGCGAGCGTGTGCTGCCGTCTCCGTCGATCTTGACTCCGGTGCTCCAGGTGAGACCGTTGTCGGTGGAGCGCGTGTAGTAGATGTCTCCGGCGTCAGCGCCGGTGCCATCCTGCGTATACGCGTAGTGGATGATCCCATTCGGGCCGGCGCCGATGTCGCCCCAGCCCATGTAGCGCCAGTAGCCGGTGGTCGGCGTGTTGAACATGCCGCGGAAGTACGAGTTCGTGCTGCAGTTCGAGACTCCCGGAGGCGTGAAAGCCGCGCCCATGGTGACGGGGGAGTACGAAACTCCGCCGTTGGTCGAGCGGTAGACGAGGTTTGTGCGCGGGCTAACACCGCCGGTGCCCTCGTTCATGCCCGCGATGAAGACCGTGCCCGTACCGCCAACGCCGGTTGTGACCTGCACGTTGCGGATGAACGCGCCGGTCTGTACCTGCACCGGTGCGCTCCAGGTGACGCCTCCGTCATTCGAGAAGATCGAGTAGATGTTCTGCCCGGCCGCGAAGTTGTTCCACGTGACGTACATCCGTCCGTAGAACGGGCTCGTCGGGTCGTTGTCGACCCAGCCGGACTCGCGGTCGTCGCTCGAGCCGTTGTGCGCACAGGCGCCGGTCGTCCAGGTAGCGCCGTCAACAGACCTCCAGACGCCGAGACCCTGGCCACCGCAGCCCGATGCGAGGAAGACCGCGATCCAGGTGGCGTGCGCCCGGTCGTACACGACGACCGGGTCGCCGAAGCCGGTTCCGTGGCCCGTACAGAACGGCCTCGTGTTGAGGTAGTTCCAGGTCGCGCCGTCGTCCTGCGAGTAGGAGCCGCCCGAGTAACAGGCCGGAGCGGTCTTCGAGTCGTTGTAGGTGACGACGGTCGTGTTGCCCTCTGCCCACGTCTGGGTTTCGGACTGCGTGACGTGCGGGAGCACGTCGCCGGCGCCCGCAGTCACGTCCTTGTCGACCCCGCCGAGGTCCGGCGCCGTCGCGCCTAGCTGGCGAAGAGCCGAAAACTCATGGCCGGTGAAACCTCCCTGACCGCGTTCACAGCTCGTGAGGATCCGCGCGGCGTTGATGTTGGTTTGCTTTTCCAGGCCGAATTTGTCGATGGATGCGCACACGCCGTCGGGTGCGCCTGCGCTCGCCCCGGCCGCGACCGTGCCGACAAGCACGATCGCGAACCCGAGCGCCAGCGCGGCAAGCCAATAGCCGCGCGATCGCGTTCGATCGATCACAGAAAACCCTCCCCTACCCATTCGTTGGGCCCCTACGTCCGGGGCGTGGGACGGTTTCTACATTGTTGCGTCACGTTTTTCAAATAAACGTTGAGCATCCGCCCCCAACCATGGGACCCATTGTCGAAGCTTCCGGAGGTTGTTACTCTCGAACCGGGTCTTCAACTCGGGGAGGGACAATCGTGAATCGGATCTCGACGACGCTTGCAGCCACTGCATTGATCGTGGCACTGCTTGGAATCACGCCGCTCGGGCACGCCGCGGTGGAGGCAGTCCGCGTCGCCGTGTTCGCGCAGAACGCAGGCAAGGTCGGGAACATCAAAGCCTCGCGTACGCCGGTCCCGGGGCAGCTGCTCGCGCTGGACGCGAAAGGCCGGTTCCCTACCTCCGTCCTCCCCACGAGTGCGACTGGAGCACCGGGTGAGCGGGGAGAACGCGGAGAGCGCGGGCCCCAGGGCGCCCAGGGCATCCCCGGCCCGGCCGGGCCGCAGGGTGCCGGAGTCTCGTACGAACGGACGATCATCGTCAGCCCCGATCCACTCGACGAGACCAAGAACGGCCAGCTGCTCCGCAACGCCCTGGCGGGCATCACAGGTAACGGCCCAACCCGCCCGTACCTCCTCAAGATCGAGCCCGGTATTTACGACCTGGGCTCCGAGCCGCTCGCCCTGAAGCCCTACGTCGATGTGGAGGGATCGGGTGAGCTCACGACGACCATCAGCTCCACGGGGGCAATACCCGCCACCCTGGTCGCCGCGAACAACAGCGAGCTCCGCTTTGTGAGCGTTCGGGGCACGAACACCGTTGCCCTGTATTCGAACGGCGTTTCGCCGCGCTTCACGCACGTCACGGCGACGAGCTCCGGAGGATCGTTCAACTATCCGATTGAGGTCACAGGCGGCGTACCGCTCCTCACGGACGTCACGACGGCCGGGACGGGCGGAGCGCAGGCGGCCGGTCTCGTCAACTTCGGAGGCGGTTCCAATCTGATCGCGGTCAACTCCTCCTTCACGGGCAGCGGCGCTTCGAGCGTGAACGTCGGGCTCCTGGCCTACGGTGGCTCCAGCACGATCTCGGGCTCCGTGCTGGCCGCGAGCGGCGGCGCGTTTGCGGTTGCCCTTCGCGTGTACAACGGCTCCCATTCGCTGGCCAACGTCACGGCCTCCGGGTCCGGCGCGCCCGAGTCCTACGGCGTCTTCTCCGGGTACAAGTTCAACGCGCCAACCGTCACCGTGAACCAGTCGCGCGTCTCCGGCGCTACGAACAGCGTCTACGCATTCGGAGGCGGCGCGGCCGGCGGAGCCGCAAGAATCGGCGCGAGCCAGCTGACCGGGCCGACCGCAGCCCTCGATCCTTCAGTGGTCACTTGCGCAGCCTCGTACAACGGCAGCTTTGCGCAGCTGTCGCCGGCCTGCAGCTGATCGTTAGCGAGTTGACGTAGTAAGGGGCGCCCGTCCTCTGGACGGGCGCCCCGTTCTTATTCGACTTGGTTGGTCGCTACCTACCTGCGGCCTACCCGCAGGTTGACCCTGAAGTTGACGGGCCGGACTGCGCCGCCCCGCGGGCTCTGGCCGAGCACACGGCCGACGCGCCGGGAGCGAACCCTGCGCACCGTGCCGACTCGGCAGCGCCGTGCCCGGATCCGCGACCTGGCCGTCTGCAGCCGTAGGCCGATCACGTTCGGCACGCGACAGCGCGCCGGCGGTGGGGCCGGAGGCGGCGGCGGAGGCGGAGGTGGTGGCGGCGGTGGTGGTGGCGGAGGCGGAGGCGGCGGAGGTGGCGGTGGGGGTGGCGGTGGAGGAGGAGGCGGCGGAGGCGGTGGCCCGGCCGCAACCTTGTCGAAGAACACGTTCTGCTGCGACGAGCCGCCGATCAGGACGCGGCCGTCGACCCAGGCGCTGTAGTGGTTCGCGCTGTTGCTGTAGCTCCGGTCGTAGTCGCCGGCGTAGCAGGCCTGGACGTTCGGGTCCGGCTGCAACGGCTTCGGGCTGACGACGTCGCTGATCACTTCGGCGTTGGCCCAGGTGGCCCCGTTGTTACTCGAGGTCCTGCCCCAGCGCTGGAAATCGTCGCCGCTCGTGTTCCGGGCGTCGTACCAGCTGATCAGGACGTGGCCCGTCGCGTTGACGGACAGCGACGGCATCCATTGCGAGCGTGCGCTGCCGTCTCCGTCGATCTTGATTCCGGGGCTCCAGGTGAGACCGTTGTCGGTGGAGCGCGTGTAGTAGATGTCTCCGGCGTCAGCTCCCGCGCCGTCCTGCGTGTACGCGTAGTGGATGACCCCGCTCGGGCCGGCGCCGATGTCGCCCCAGCCCATGTAGCGCCAGTAGCCGGAGGTCGGCGTGCTGAACATGCCGCGGAAGTACGAGTTCGTGCTGCAGTTCGCCACTCCCGGAGGCGCGAACGACGGCCCCATGGTGATCGGGGACCACGTGGCGCCGCCGTTGGTCGAGCGGTAGACGAGGTTCTGGCGCGGGGCAGTCCCGCCGCCGCCCTCATTCATACTGGCAATGAAGACCGTGCCCGTACCGCCGACGCCGGTTGTGACCTGCACGTTGCGGTTGAAGCTCGGGTTGACGGTCACCGGCGCGCTCCACGTGAGTGCTCCGTCACTCGACCAGGCCACCTGCAGCGCCCCGCCGCCGACGGCGAAGTTGTTCCAACTCACATAGATGCGTCCGTAGAACGGGCTCGACGGGTCGTTGTCGACCCAGCCGGACTCCCGGTCGTCACTCGAACCGTTATGGGCACAAGCGCCGGTCGACCAGGTAACACCGTCCGGAGAGGTCCAGACGCCGAGACCCTGGCCGCCGCATCCTGATGCAAGGAAGATCGCGACCCACTTGGTATGAGCCCTGTCGTACACGACGACCGGGTCGCCGAAGCCGGTTCCGTGTCCGGTGCAGAACGGCCGCGAGTTGAGATAGGTCCAGCTGGTGCCGTTGTCCTGCGAGACGGAGCCACCCGAGTAGCAGCTCGGAGCGGTCTTCGAGTCGTTGTAGGTGACCACGGTCGTGTTGCCCTCCGCCCAGGTCTGGGTTTCGGACTGCGTGATGTGCGGGAGCACGTCGCCGGCGCCGGCAGTGACGTCCCTGTCGACCCCGCCGAGCTCCGGCGCCGTAGCGCCTAGCCGGCGAAGAGCCGAGAACTCATGAAGGGCGAACCCTCCCGTTTCGCCGCGACCGCAACTCGCGAGGATCTGCGCGGCATGAATGTTGGTCTGCCTCTCGAGGCTGTACTGCTCGACTGTCGCGCAGCTGTCCTCCGTGCCGCCCGCGCTCGCTCCAACGGCGAGCGTGCCGGTCAGCACGACTCCGAACGCCAGAGTGAGCGTGGCCAGCCAAAGGCTGCGCGTACGCTTCCGCACCATGCAAGACCCTCCCCTTAGATACCCCCCCGAGCTCCGGGGCCACCCCCGGTTTTACAGCTTCCGCACGAGTAATTCAAGAATTACCGCTTGCGGACGAGTGTCATGCCATCCCGCACGGTGAGCATGACCGAGACGACGCGATCGTCTGCCCGCACGTGCTCGTTGAACTCCTTGATCGCCCGGGTCGACTCGTCTCCGTCGTCTTCGACGACGCGTCCTGACCAGAGCACGTTGTCGGCGATCAGCAGCCCGTCGTCGGCGAGGAGCGGCAGCGCCGCCTCGTAGTAGTTGACGTAGTTCGGCTTGTCGGCGTCGATGAAGACGAGGTCGAACGGGCCGGCGACGTCCTGGAGCGTCTCCAGCGCAGGGCCGAGGCGGATCTCGATCTTGTCGCCGTGGCCGCTCTCGTCCATGTAGCGACGTGCGATCGCGGTCGCCTCCGGGTCGACGTCGAGGGTGATCACCTTGCCGTCAGAAGGCAGCGCCGACGCCATCGAAATCGACGAGTAGCCCGTGAACGTGCCGAACTCGAGGATCCGGCGGGCGCCGCTGAGTGCGACCAGCGTCGCCAGGAAGCGGCCCTCGATCCGGCCCACCATCATCTGCGGCGCCGTGGTCTTCGCGCGCGTCTCCTCGGCCAGGCGTTCGAAGAGCTCGCCGTCCGGCGTCGTCTGCGCCTCGGCGTAGTCCTCGACCTTGGGGTCGACGATGAAGGCCATTGGTAGCGCGAACGCTACCGGCGCGGGCCGCGGCTCAGCACGAGAGCCACGTTCGCCCCGGCAGGCAGACGTGTCCGGCCTTCGGGCGCTGGGCGATGACGCGGCCCCTGCGCACGCGCGAGTACTTGCGGGTCACCGAGCCGAGCGTGCAGCCTCCGCTGCGCACGAGCGACCTTGGCGCCGTCGGCAAGGCTCGCCGCCGAGCCTGGGCACGACGCAGTTGGCGCCGGGGGGAGCCTCCTGCCCGTCGAGCAGAAAGAGAGTGACGCGTGCTCGAACCGCGATTTGCGACCGCAAGATCGGGGATGAGACCGTCCCGTTCGAAGTCTGCAATCGCCCCGCCGCTCGGCGACTTGCCGACCTGTGCGGTGGCAGCAGGACCGCATCCTGTCCGTGACGGATCGCGACACGATCCGCTCCGGGAAGTGTGGCGAGGATGTCTTCGTTTCCATCGTTGAGGTCGTCGAACCGCGACCCAGCCCGGCGCTGGACCGACGGCGAAGCAGGTGCGCAGGACTCACCGTCCGGCGAGAGGACGTAGACGCCGTCCGAGCCGGCTACGCCGCCCAGGCTCGCGACGTACAAGCCGTCGGCACCCACGGTCACCCACCGCGGCCGCGCGCCGACCGGGCTGCTCTGCCGGGCCGGCTCGGAAGGTGCCGTCGCCGCGCCGATCAGGAACGACGAGGGTGTTCGACGAGCGAGTCGGTGCGAACGATGTCCTGACGCCGTCCTCGTCCACGTCGGCGATCGCGACCGAGTAGGTGCCGGTCTGCGCCTGGTAGCCGACGGCGGCGGAGAAGGTGCCGGCGCCTGTCCGAGCAGGACCGAGACGTGGGGGCCGGGCCGGTGTTCCCGGTCACGAGGTCGAGGTCGCCGTCGTCGTCGAGATCGTCGCAGTGACCGCCTGCGGGGCGGGCCCAGCCGGAGGCGCCCGCCCGGGCACCAAGCGTCGTTCCGTTTCCGAGGAGCAGCGAAACGGTTCCCCCGGAGACGTTGGCGAAGCGACGTCGTCGAAGCCGTCGGAGTTCAGGTCTCCGACGCCAGGCTGCGCGCGGCGCCCACCCACGGAAAGTCGGTTCGGGCGACGAACGAGCTTGCCCGGTTGCGCAGAACGGAGACCCCACTGCGCGACGCATTCGCCGTGACGATGTCGAACTGCCCGTCGTCGTTCGCGTCGAGAGCCCCGACCGCCGCGGGCTGCGCGCCGACCGGATACTGGCCGGGAGGGCCGAGGATGAAGCCGAGCGCGAGTCGGCGCCAGCGCGAGCGAGGCAATCGCGGCCACGAGCCCCAGGCGAACCCTCACGTCTCTATAGACGACGAAACGGGCTCGCGGTCAGTTCGCCCGAGCAGGACGCAGCCGTTGTGGCCGCCGAGCCCCATGGCATTCGAGAGCGCCACCTTCACGTCGACCTCACGTGACTCGTTCGTGACGTAGTCCAGGTCGCAATCCGGATCTGGATGCTCGTAGTTGATCGTCGGCGGCAGGACTCCGTGGTGAAGCGCGAGCACGCACATCATGGCCTCGATCGCACCGGCGGCTCCGAAGCAGTGCCCGGTCATCGATTTCGTGGACGAGACGGCCAGGTCGTAGGCGTGGTCGCCGAAGACGTCCTTGATCGCCTTCGTCTCGGCGAGGTCGCCGAGCGGCGTCGAGGTGCCGTGGGCGTTGATGTAGTCGACTTCAGTCGGGTCCACGCCCGCGCGCGCGAGGGCTGCCCTCATCATCTCGGCCACGCCGACGAACTCCGGGTCGGGCGCGGCCATGTGGTACGCGTCGTTCGAGGCTCCGTAGCCGAGGACCTCGGCGTAGAGGGTGGCGCCTCGGGCCTGTGCCGCCTCGAGGTCTTCGAGGACGAGCACGCAGGCGCCCTCGCCCATGACAAATCCGGCGCGGGTGGCATCGAAGGGGCGCGAGGCTCGCGGCGGGTACTCCTCCTCGGCGGCGAGCCCGCGCATGGCGCAGAAGCCGGCGAGGATCAAAGGGTGCATGCAGGCCTCGGTGCCGCCGGCCAGGATCACGTCCGCGTCTCCCCGGCGAATGATCTCCGCGCCCTCGCCCACGGCGTGCGACCCGGTCGCGCAAGCGGAGACGGGCGCGTAGTTCGGGCCTCGCAGCCCGAGCGAGATGGCGAGCTGCCCGCTCGCGGAGTCGACGAGGACGCTCGGCAGGAAATAGGGCGACACCCGATCGGCCCCGCGTTCCTGCATGACCTCGTGCTGCTGCATGATCCCGAGGAAGCCACCGATCGCCGAGCCGAGGACGACGCCGGCGCGTGCCGGGTCGAAGCCGTTGAGATTCGAGTCCGAGAGCGCTTCCTTGCCCGCGGCGAGCGCGAGCAGGACGTTGCGGTCGAGCCGCCGCGCCTCTTTCGGCGGCGCCAACCCGTCCGCCGAGAACTCCTTGACCTCGGCAGCAACGCGCACGGGGAAGCCGCTCGCGTCGAACGACTTGATGAAGTCGATGCCGGATTGGCCCGCGACTGCCGCCTGCCAGGTCGAGGGCGCGTCGTTACCGAGCGGCGTGACCGCTCCGAGACCCGTGACGGCGACCCTGCGCATTACGGCAAGCTTAGAGACGTGCCGGGCCGCAAAGTTCCGTTTCCCCCGATGGAGGCCGAGCTCGTCGAGGAGCTGCCCGAAGGCGACTGGCACTACGAGCCGAAATGGGACGGGTTTCGCGGCGTGCTCGAGAACGACGGCGGCGAGCTGGCGCTCTGGAGCCGGAATGGCCGGCCGCTGCTTCGTTACTTCCCGGAACTCGCCGAACAGCTCGGCAAGTTGCTCCCGCCCCACTCCGCACTCGACGGCGAGATCGTCATCTCGCAGAAGGGCCGGCTCGAGTTCGACGCGATGCAGATGCGGCTCCACCCTGCCGAGAGCCGCGTGCGGAAGCTGTCCGCGGAGATACCCGCCCAGTTCGTGGCCTTCGACATCCTGCTCTGGAAGGGCGAGCCGCTCCACAAGCTCCCGCTCGAGAAGCGTCGCAAGGAGCTCGAGCGCAAGGCGAAGCGCTTCACGATCTCTCCGTACACGGCCGACAAGAAGGACGCGGAGCGCTGGCTCGACCGGCTCGAAGCGGCCGGGCTCGACGGCGTGATCGCGAAGCGCAAGGGTCTCCCCTACCTCCCGGGCTCACGCGAGGGCGTGGTCAAGGTCAAGAAGTACAAGACGGCCGACTGCGTGATCGTCGGCTTCCGCTGGAGCGAGAAGGCGGAAGGCCGGATCTCGACGCTGCTCCTCGGCCTGTACGGCAAGAACGGGGAGATCGACTTCGTCGGCCACACGTCCGGCTTCCCGGCGGCTGTCCGCCGCGAGCTCGAGGAGGTGCTCCCGAAGATGAAGGCGCCCGGCAAGATCAGCGACGCCCGCATCCCGGGTGGCCAGAGCCGCTGGTCGAAGGGGAAAGAGCTCGACTGGAACCCGGTGCGGCCCGAGCTCGTTTGCGAGGTTCGCTACGACAAGCTCGAGAAGAACCGCTTCCGGCACGGGACGCGCTTCCTCCGCTTCCGCCCGGACAAGGATCCAGAGCAGTGCACGTGGCGCGAGGTGCGCCCTCCGCGGCGGCGCGGGGACCCGACCGTCGAGTCGCTACTGGCTCTCTAGGCCCAGGCGCTCGAACCGGGACGGCAGGCTCGCCTTGTGGCGCCACATGCCGGCCGTCGGGTCGCCGACCTTCGCGATTCGCTCCCGCATCGTCTCGATCGTGAAGGCGGCAGGGTCGACAGCGGGCACCTCCTCCCACAGCAGCGGTGCCGAAACACGCGCGTCCGGGGTCGGCCGCACCGAGTAGGCCGTCGCGATCGTCTTGTCGCGCGAGTTCTGGCCGAAGTCGACGAAGACGCCGCGCCGGTCCTTGACCCGCCACGTCGTCGTCGCGACCTCCTGGTCGTCGATGCGCCGCTCCACCTCCTCGGCCAGGGCTTTCGCGAAGCGACGCACCTCAGGGAACTCGAGCTCGGACTTGATCGGAGCCATGATGTGCATCCCAGTCGCACCGGAGGTCTTGGGAAAGCTCGCCAGCTCGAGCTCGTCCATGACCTCGCGAACCACGACTGCGATCTGGCGCACGTACGGCCACTGACCGTCGGCGCTCGGATCGAGGTCGATCAGCAGGTAGTCCGGCTTCTCGATCTCCGGGACGCGCGAGTGCCAGGTGTGCAGCTCGATGCAGCCGAGGTTGGCGACCCATTCAAGCGCTGACTTGTTGTCGAGGACGGCGAAGACCGTGGAATGCCCGCTCGGGAACTGGACGAAGCACTCGTCGACGTACGGCGGGTGCTTGGCGGGAACGCGCTTCTGGTGGAAGAACTCCCCGTCGACCCCGTTCGGGTACCGCACCATGTGGAAGAGCCGGCGCCGCAGGTGCGGCAGCGCATGATTCGCAACGTCGAGGTAGTAGCGGACGAGGTCACCCTTCGTCAGCCGGCGCTCCGGGAAATAGACCTTGTCCTCGTTCGTGATCCGCATGACGGCGATCTTGCTGCAAATCACCCTTCAGGGGCATGCCTGCAGCCACAGGAAAACGAAGATGTGAGTGCCGGCTCCCCCCTCATACCCCGGCACTCGCGGCGCTCGCCCACCGAACTGCGGCTCCAACTGCATTTTCGTGGCGGGCGTTCGCATTTCTGGGGAAGGTCGCCGAGGGGGTCGGCTATCCTGGGCAGCTACGGAGAAGTGGCCGAGTGGCTGAAGGCGGCGCCCTGCTAAGGCGTTAAGGGGGATATTTCCTCCTTCGAGGGTTCGAATCCCTCCTTCTCCGCCTCGCGTCCCTGACCGGCGACCCTCCCGCCCGGCGGAGCCGGGCTCCGGGCCGCCTCGCGCCGCTGGCCGTGCTCCAGCCGACGGTCCGTGTGGCGAACACTGTCCCGCCGGCCTACGCGCGACCAGTGACGCGTCAGGAAACCGAGGAAACCCCTGCGCTACCCTTGTCACACCTCGGAGGGGTGGCAGAGCGGTCGAATGCGGCGGTCTCGAAAACCGTTACGGGTCGTTAGGCTCGTCGAGGGTTCAAATCCCTCCCCCTCCGCCTTGGCCGCACTGGCAGCGCCGAAAGTCGCTGCTAATGTGGCCGACCTCGGAGAGGTGTCCGAGTTGGCCTAAGGAGCGCGACTGGAAATCGCGTACCTGCGGAAACGTGGGTCGCGGGTTCGAATCCCGCCCTCTCCGCTTCGCTAGCTCTGCGAGAGAAAAGCGACCAGATCCGCGATCTGCTTCGCCGAGAGGTTCTGGCCGTAGTCGCCCGGCATGACCCCCTGCGGAAAGCCCTGGGCAACCTCTGCGTTCGGGTCGACGATCGACTCGCGCACGAACACCTCGTCCTTGCCCTGCAACGCCTCGTCGAGGTTCGGGCCGACCGTGGCGTTCGTGCCCGCGGCCGCGAACGCATGACAGCTCCCGCAGCCCTGGGCGGTGAAGAGCGCCTTCCCAGCCGCAGCGTCGCCCTGGACGGTTCCGGGTGTCGTCTCCGTGGGGGCCGACTCCGTGGGGGTTGACTCCGTGGCGCCGGGCTCCGTGGTAGTGCCCTCGCCGGCCGTCTCGCCGTGCGCTTCCTCCTCGTCCTCCTTGGCGAAGACGTTGACGGCGAAGAGCATCGCTACGAAGAGCGCCAGCGTAACCAACGGCGGTGTCTGCACCCGGGAGTGAATATAGCGTCGGCCGGATCACGTTCGGGTGGTGCACAGGAGGGGGCCGTGATGGCAGTGCGGCCGGGTTGGGTGAACGAGGAGCTGTTCCCGTTCGACAGCCATTTCGTCGACGTGCGCGGGGCGCCGCGTTCACTACATCGACGAGGGCGACGGGCCGGTCTTCGTCTCGCCCTGCACGGGAATCCGACCTGGTCGTTCCTCTATCGCCATATCGTGCAGGGGTTGACGGACCGGTTCCGGTGCATCGCACTGGACTACCCGGGGTTCGGGTTGTCGACCGCCCCGCCGGGTACGGTACACGGCCGCCGAGCACGTGCGAGTGGTGCTGGGCCTCGTCGAGCAGCTGGACCTGCGGGATGTGACCCTGATGGTGCAGGACTGGGGTGGCCCGATCGGCTTCTCGGTCGCGACTCGCCAACCCGAGTGGTTCCGTGCGTTCGTCATCGGGAACACCTGGGCCTGGCCGGTCGCGGGTGACCGGACCTTCGAGTGGTTCTCGAAGATCCTCGGCAGCGATGTCGCTGGTGGCCTGCTGGTGAAGCGGGCCGACATCTTCGTGAACGTGTTCATGAGAGGCGGCATCAGGCGGAAGAAGCTGTCACCGGCCGAGCGCGCGATGTACAAGCGGCCGCATCCGACCCGCAATCGCGGATACCGGTGCACGTGATGCCGCGGGAGATCCTCGGTGCCGCCCACGCTTGCTCGCCGATGTCGAGCGCGGTCTCGAACGTGTTGCCGGCAAGCCGGCGCTGATCGTGTGGGGCGACAAGGACCAAGCCTTCCGGGAGCCACAGCGGCGTCGATGGGAAAGCACCTTCGCCAACCACCGGACCCTGATCCTGCGCGGCGCGGCGCATTACATCCAGGAAGACGCGCCGGACGAGATCGTCGCCGCGATCAAGGACTGGTGGCCAGGTGAGGCGACAACAGAGGGCCCTCGGTAAGCAGCGCCTGGCGTCCCTGCCCTGGAGCGACCGTCCGACCGACGGTTCAAGGTGGGTTGGCTCGATGACGTGACGGTCATGGGTCGTCTGGCACCGACATGGGCAGCGGGGATTGCCGGTACGTCATCGATCGCGCGGTCGGTCGTCTGGTACGTGCCGACGCCGAGGCCGTCGGCGGCCCGGTGGCAGAGGCTGCCGGACCTGCTCGCTCTGGCGCTGGCTGTTGACTCGGGTGTCGGGGGTCGTCGGGTGGGACGAAGGGTCGTTTGCCGGTGCCGGGTATGAGCGCCCAGTGGCGTCGGGTTTTGAGGTCGTGGTGGAAGCCGCACAGCGGGTCGAGTTCGTCCAGCCGAGTGTGTCTGGTCTGCGCCCAGGGTTTCTGGTGGTCGTATTCGATCCGGCGGCGGTGGCAGCCTTGGACCGAACACAGCGGGTTGGTCCACATCAGCGCGATTTTCTGCGCGGTGGTCGGGCCACGGCCGAGGTGGGTGACGTTGGCCACATCGACCCCGGTGGTGATCACCAGCTTCAGGATGGCCTCGCCGAGCACATCGCGGGCCACCGAGACCGGGACCGGGCCGACTCCGGTGATTTCGCACAGTTCCTCACCCTGGACCCGGCCGCGGCGCAGCGCCTCTGCGTCGACCCGCAACAGGGCCAGGTACCGCGGGTTGGACCAGCGGCTCGGCGGCACCGGGCACACCGGGCTCGCCGACCGGTGGGGCGGAAGATCCCGCGGCGTCCTTGGCGTCCTGGACTCGCCGCCATGAGTTTCCGCCCGCCGTCGCGACGCGCCTCGCGGGCCGCGGCCATTCGGCGCCGGTCGATGCAATCGTGTCGGCGGGAGGGCCAGCTCGGTTCCGAGTCGACCGCTGCGCCACTATCACGAACCAGCTCGCCGCTGCCGTTCGGTGCGTGGTGGCCGTGTTGGTCGCGTTCGGTCGCCGGCGGGGCTGGCTGGTCGCCACCGGCGGCGTGTTCGGCCATCGCCATCAGCGCATCGAAGGCGTAGGCGTCGACTGGTTCTTTGCGGCCCTCGCGGCGGGCGGCGGTGAAGATCGCGTCGGTGATGGCGTTGAGGACAGTAAGGAATGCGGCCCCGGCTTGGGCGGTGCCGCGGGCCGACAGGTTCCAGCCACCTTCGCCATCGCGATAGTGCCGTAGCCGCCGCTGAGCATGGATACGCCGGTTGGTAGCCTCCGGGTCCGGATCCGCCGCCGCCTTCACCCGGGCGCATTCCTCCCGCAGCTCGGCCAGCGACACGCGCGGCGCCAACTCGAGCAGTCGCTGCTCCGCCGACGGGTCCGCCTCGGCGGCACTGCTGATGGCCGCGGCCTGCGCGTGGGACAGCTCACCACGGCGCAGTGCGCCCTCAACTCCAGGTAGTTCGGACAGCCGGTGCGACGTATCCATCACGTCCTTGGCAGCAGCCGTTGACGTGCCCGACTTCCGCGCCAGTGACTCCGCTGCCGAACGGGTGCCCTCTCGGTCACGCTGGTGAGAGGCGGCGATCCGCCGGGCCAGCAACGTCTTCCCGGCCGCACCGAGCCGTTCGATCCGGTCGAACTCGGCCCACAACTCTCGAGCCGCGCGGCTACTGACGCCGTCGGGGTCCAACGCGCTGACCAGCTCGCCGAGCTGGCCGCGGATCCGGACCACCGATTCGTACATGCGTTCGACCCTAGGACAAGGGTCTGACGATCCGCGACTGTCACGACCGCGCCCTGTGGACACTTCTAAGGCTGGTGCCATCGCTGCTCGACCTACCTGAGCTGTCGGCGTCGTGGCACACTGGGCGCACCGATTCCTCGCTACGGCGCACGGGCGGGCGCTGAGCCCAGTGATCACGTCGCGTAAGCGGCAGCTCCGAGCAGGTGTAGTGACACGTAGGGAACGTCGCCGACGACCCAGCTGTCGTGTTCTTCCGGCGGGATGTGGAAGATCGTTCCGGGGGTGAGATCGAAGACCCGGCCATCGTCGAAAGCCGCGACGGCGTGACCGGCGAGGACGATGCCGAGGTGCTCGACTGTGCAGCGCCGGGCACCCACCGCGGGGCCCACGTGCTCGGACCACCGCCAGCCCGGCTGATACGTCGCCCGCCCGAGGGTCTTGCCGGCGATCGTGACAAGTTCCAGCCGGCCCTTGTCGAACTCGCGGACCGCGTCGGAACCCGAAGCTCTTGAGAATCGTCTCCATGCCCGAGATCCGTCTCCTCTGTCTCAGCACTGGCGAAGGAGTCTTCGCCACCAGCGCGGCCGCCGTCGGGTTTGAAGTTCTAACCCTGGACGGGTAGCCGGCCGGTCGTTCGCTGTCGATGTGCGCATCGAGCGCCGCCGGGCCCATTCGGCAACGACCTCGTCGACATCGAGACGGCGAGGGATGGCGACCAACGGGCCTCCGACGGTCGGCGGATCGCCTCGACAACGCGGGGTTGTAGTCGCCACCAGATCACGAACCGCCGCCTCGGACGGGATGGTCGCAGGCCGCCGAGCAATTCTTCGGCTTCTTTGCGCAGGACGAGCATGGGCGGCAGAAGCGAGAGGTGTTCGCGCTGTGCGACTGTTTGACCCACCACAGCTCGTCGTAATCTCCGGTGAGGCCAGCGAGCGGCTTGCGGTACCGGGCAAACCATCGAACTCTCCGCGTTCTGTGCCTCCCGGATCTGACGCTCGACCCAGGTCTCGAATCGCATATCTGCGGGCTTGCGCTCGGTCACGGCTCAACTATGCGCCAGCAGGACGTCGCCTGCCGGTGGCCTGATCGTTACGACCTATTTGTTCCCACGCCTCCTCAACCGTCCGGTGCCGGTCTAAGGTGCCGCATAACCCACATTGCCTCGGCTAAGGACTCTGTCATGCGCCCATCCCGATCGCGTGCGCTCGGCGCACTCTGCGTCGCTGCGGCCACCGCCGCCAGCTCAGTCGTTGTTGCGCTCCGTCGGCTACCGCCGCCGAGCCGACCGTCCCGTTCATCTCGGAGTTCCACTACGACAACACCGGGACTGACGCCGGCGAGTTCGTCGAGGTGCAGGTGCCGCCCGGACGCCAGCACAGCGGGCTGGTCGATCGTGCTCTACAACGGCACCGGCGGGGCAAGCTATGACACCGACCCGCTGCCGGCGGTCAGCCCACCGGCCGGAGGCACGTCCGCGGTCGCCGTGATCGACTACCCGGTCCAACGGCATTCAGAACGGGTCGCCCGACGGCATCGCGCTGGTCGACGCGGGGAACGTGCTGGTGGAGTTCCTGTCCTACGAGGGAACCTTCACCGGTGTCGGTGGCCCGGCGGACGGTATGACGAGTGTCGACATCGGCGTGTTCGAAGAACGGCTCGGGGCCGGTGGGGAACAGCCTGTCCAAGCGGCTCAACCCGGTGACCGGCAACTACGAGTGGCAGGGTGAGGCGGCGAACACCAAGGGCGCGCTCAACCCGCCGCTCGAACCTCCGGTGGAGCAGTGCGACCTGACGCCCAGCCATGAGATTGGGGCGGTGCAGGGCAGCGGGTTCAGCACGCCGCTCGTCGGCCAGGTACGTCAGCGTCCGGGGCGTGGTGGTCGGCGACGTCCCAGGCATCGGCGGGTTCTACCTGCAGGACGACGGCGACGGCGACGCCGCGACCTCGGACGGCATCTTCGTCGCGACGTCGGCAGCGGTCGGTCTCGGCGACACGGTGGCGGTGGCGGGCACCGCGGGCGAGAACTTCGGCGAGACGCGCATCACGCCGGGCGAGGTCGACGTGTGCAGCACGGGCTCCGAGGCGAGCCTGCCGGCGGCGACGCCTCTTGACCTGCCGGCCACCAGCGCCGCCCGCGAGCCGCTGGAGGGGATGCTGGTGGCGCCGGTGGACACGCTGACGGTCAGCGAGGTCTTCAACCTGACCAGGTTCGGCGAGCTCATGCTCTCCGAGGGCGGGCTGCTGGTGCAGCCGACCGAGCTGGCCGACGCCGGCTCGCCGGAGGCCGCCGCCATCGCCGCGGCGAACGAGCGGCGTCGGATCGTGCTCGACGACGGCACCAACGCCAGCCGCAGCGCGACCAACCGGCCCTACCTGAGCCCGACCACCCCGGTTCGGGTCGGTGACGAACTGGGCTTCACATCTCCGCTGGTGCTCGGCTTCGGCTTCGGCAACTGGCGGTTGCAGCCCGCCGACGGCACCCCCGATGGCACGTTCGGGCCGCAGAACACCCGGCCCGCTGCGCCGGATCCGGTCGGCGGTGACGTGCAGATCGGCGCATTCAACGTGCTGAACTACTTCCTCACCCTGGCGGCCGACGGCGGGCGTGGCGCCGAGACGCCGGAGGAGTTCGAGCGACAGGCCGCCAAGATCGTGACCGCGATCGAGGCTCTGGGTGCCGACGTCGTGACCCTGATGGAGATCGAGGACACCAACTCGACCGGCTTCGGCGACGGCACGCCGGACCAGGCGGTCGCCGACCTCGTGTCGCGCCTCAACGTGGCGGCCGGCTTCGACAAGTGGTCGTTCGTGCCGCTGCCCGACGAGCTGCTCGCCGTCGGCCGGGACGTGATCCGCAACGCGATCATCTACCAGAACGATGTCGTGCAGCCGGTCGGTGAGCCGGTCGGCCTGGTCGACGAGGCGTCTGGTTCAACGCCCGCGAGCCGATCGCGCAGACGTTCGTCAAGGACGGCGACCGGTTCACCGTGATCGCCAACCACTTCAAGTCCAAGAGCAACAGCACGCCGCCGCAGACGGGCAACGACAACGAAGACATCGGCGACGGTCAGGGCGCGTTCAACGGTGACCGGACCCGGCAGGCGGCCTCGCTCGCTGTCCTTCGCCGACGACCTGCGCGTCTCGAGTGGCGACGACGACGTCCTGATCATGGGTGACCTCAACGCCTACACCGAGGAGGACCCGATCCAGCTCCTGCGCGGCCGTGGCTTCACCGACCTGGGCTCCATGCTCGACCCGGGCCGCTACAGCTTCGTGTTCAACTCACTGTCGGGATCGCTCGACCACGCCATGTCCACCGCCGCGCTGACGGACAAGGTGACCGGGCTGGCGCACTGGAACATCAACGCGGTCGAGTCGTTCGCCTACCAGTACGACGGTGACCCGGCGCTCTACGCCGTGAACCCGTTCCGCTCCAGCGACCACGACCCACTGGTCCTCGGCATCGACCTGGAGGAGCGCTGCGCTGGATTGATGCCGACGATCCGTGGCACCGACGGGCCCGAACGTCCTCACCGGCACCAGCGGGCCGGACGTCATCATGGGCCTGGGCGGCGCCGACGTGATCCGCGGCGGCAACGCCGAGGACGTGATCTGTGGCGGGGCCGGCAACGACACCCTGCGCGGTGACAACGCCGCTGACATCCTGCTGGGTGGCTTCGGCGACGACGTCCTCTCCGGCGGCAACGGCAATGACGTTCTGATCGGCGGACCAGGCACAGACGTGCTCAACGGCGGCAGTGGCGCCAACCAGCTCGAACAGGAGGGGCCCGAGTCCTGACCCCACCGCTACTTGCCAGGCCGACGGGTGCTGCGTGCGGGCGGTCAGGGGCGCGTCGACGCCTCGAGGATGATGTGCAGTTCGGTGTCGGTGAGGGTAATGGGGTTGAACCTCATGCTGCTCGCCGTGCGGGCCTTGGCAACGATCTCGTCGGCATCGTCGGGCCGCACGCCGAGTTTGGCGAGACCGGGAATGTTCAGCACGGCGATCGTCTCGCGGAACCACTCGATGCCGTCCTCGATGATGGCATCGGGCCGCCCGGTGAGAATCCGCGCCGCGTCGACGTAGCGGTCCAGCGCGGGGTTTTCCGGCTCGCGTTCCCGCAGCGATCGAACGTTCACCTCGACGACCGCAGCGAGCAGGGCGGCGCACACCGCGCCGTGTGGCGCGGCGGCCATACCGCCGATGACGGCGGCGAAACCGTGGACGGCGCCCAACTTGGCGTTCGCCAGGGCGAGTCCGCCGAGCAGGCTGCACAGGGCCATGTCGGTGCGAGCGGCGACATCGGAACCGTCCAGGTAAGCCGTTCGCAGCCCGGCCGCGGCGCGACGAAGTCCCTCCCTGGCGAGTGAGTCAGTCAGCGGTGTCGCCTGAGAGGAGACGAGCGGTTCCAGGCACTGGGTCAGCGCATCCAGCCCACTGGATGCCGTCACAGCGGGCGGGCAGCCGAGAGTGAGCAGCGGGTCGACGAGTGCGACCCGGGGCAGCATGAACCGGCTGCGCAGGCTGGCCTTCCGCCCATGTGCCGGCGAGGCAAGAACCGCGTTCTCGGTGACCTCGGCGCCAGTGCCCGCCGTCGTGGGCACCGCAATGTAGGGCACCGACGGTTGGCTGATCGGCTGTCCGCGGCCGACGATCTCCAGATAGTCCAGTGGGTCGCCGCCGTTGCCCAGCAGCATTGCCACCGCTTTGCCGACGTCCAGCACGCTTCCACCGCCGATGGCCACGACGACGTCTGCGCCGTGCTCCTTGGCCGCGTCGGCGGCGGCCCGGGCCACGTCGATCGTGGGCTCGCCGGAGATAGCGACCACGGCGGTCGGCAGCCCAAGCCGCTCGATCACCAGCTGATGGCGTTCGGGCCGGGATCCGGTGCACACCAGTGCTCGCGAACCGGCACCCGCGATCAGGGCGTCGAGGTCGGCCACGCGTCCGGCGCCGAACACGATCCGCCCAGCGGTGGCGAACTCGAACGATGTCGTTGCGGAACTCACCGCTTGGCGGTCCAGTCCTGGTCCGTGGTCGGCCAGACAGCTGTGAACTTCGTTGACTCGCGCGGTCGGGCCATCATTTCCGCCACCGTGTCGCGCCAGGTGGCGTAGTGCGTGGTCTCCTTGTGTGCCGCAGCCGCTTCGGCGTCGCGATACACCTCCACCAGCACGACATGCGTCTGGTCCGACTGGTCCTGCAGGACGTCGAAGCGCAACACGCCGGGCTCTTGCAGCGACGCTCGCGCGTTGCGCGCCGTCGCCGCCAGGAACTCAATCACCTGATGCGGTTGAACCGAGACATGCACATGGACGACGAGCATGGCTCCAGCATGCCGGTGAACTGGCAACCAAGTCGTAAAACGCGGCTCCCCTGGTTCGCCTCAAATCCGGGTCGGACGTCCGGAGTCTCGCACGTCCAAACGTCGTTGCTGTCTCATGGTGATCTCAGGGACGGGTCGGGGTGCTACCGGATGTGCGGGCCGATCAGAGGCGCCACGCTGGAGTGGTCAGGTTCCAACCAACATCCTTGAACAAGGAGATCCGATGACCGACATCCACGACGGCTTCCGGCGGCAGGGCCTCGTCCGGCCCCGCGACGGCCGTGTTCTGGCCGGCGTGTGCGCGGGGCTGGGCCGGCGCTTCGGCCTCGAGGCATGGATGGCACGACTGCTGTTCGTGCTCGTCCTCCTCGTCATCCCCGGCAGCCAGCTGCTGATCTATCCGGTCCTGTGGCTCCTGATGCCGAACGAGGAGACCGACTCGGCGCCAGACCTCGCGACGCCAGTCACCGCGATCTAGGCGCCAGGCCCACTCCGCCGGCGACATCCGCCATGGCGACAACGTCATGCGTCGAGTGACGCTACGAGCTTGGCGAGTGCCGGGTTGTCCACTTCGGCCGCGAGCGACCGGGCCGCCTCGAGGGCGCCGGGCTCCCCGAGGCGAGCGCGGTGGCTGGTCGCCCGGACCAGCAGCTCGCGCATCCCGTTGCGGGAGGCGATTGTGTCGAGTTCGTCGATCCATTGGCCCGTCGACGCGGCGCCGTGCGCGACTCCGACCGCACAGAGGGCTTCTAGGCAGTAGGCCTCGACCCAGAGGTAGGTGTCGGGGAGGCGACGACAGCGTCGAGGCGCCTCGTCGAGCATCTCGAATGCTCGTGGCAGGTCGCCTCGTGCGGCCGCGACGAGTCCGAGCCCGCGACAGGCGAGTCCCTCCCAGCACGGGTCGCCGACCTGGCAGCCGAGGGAGAAGGCGTGCTCGAAGCGCTCCGCCGCCGCGTCGACGTCGCCGGCCATGAGGTCGACTTCGGCGCGGTACGACTCGGGATAAGGCAGGAACGTCGTCCACCCGATCGCAGATACTCGGACCAGCGCCGCGTCGAGCATGACCCGCGCATCGTCGAGCTCTCCGCGGAGCAGGTGCAGCCGTCCCAGCACGGCCCGAGCAAACGCCGCTGGGCGGTCGGCGCCGACGACATCAGCGCGCTTGATCGCAAGGTGAAGGTAATTCGCGGCAACGGAGTACTCCCCGACGTCGCTGCGATACGCGCCGCGGATGAGGTCGATCCAGGCAAGTTCCGCCTCGTCGCCGTCGCAAGTTCGGCGGCGGTCCCCAACGCCTTGTCCGCCCGGGGATAGCGAGCCCGGAGGAACTCGACCCAGCCGATCTCGCGCCAGGCGGTGGCGGCCAACACGGCGTCGTCGAGAGCCTCGGCCAGCGCGATGCCCTCGTGCAACGCGGCCGCGCCCTCCTCGTCGGAGCCCCTCGCGGCATGCACGAGACTGCTGCCGAGGCTGACCAGTGCCCTGGCGAGCAGGTCGCGGTGATGGCTGCGTCGGGCTGCGGCGATTGCGCGGCGCAGCGTGTCGAGGCCCGATTCCAGTGCCCCGGCGGCCACTGCGGACTCGCCTGCCTCGATCTGGGCGATCGTGGTTGCGCGTCCATACACGCCGACGCTCGGGGTCGGTTGACGCGCGGCGGCCCGCAGCGCCTCAGTGGGTTCGACGCCGAGTTCGGAGCGGAACAGCTCCTCGCAAGCGGCAGCCTGGCGTTCGGCTCCTTCGGCGTCGCCGGCCAGGCTCAGACAACGAACGAGCAGGGTCTGATAGTTCTCGTCGAACGGGTTGAGGCCGACCAGCTGCGCGGCATGGTCGGCGGCCCGGTCCGCCTCGTCTCGGACCAGGCAGGCCAGTGCCGCCTCGTGCAGCACCGCCTCGGCGGCCGCGGACAGGTGCCGTCGCTCGCCGTCGAGCCAGAGTTGGAAGCCAGGGCTGCGTGGAAATCCGATGCCTTCGAGCAGGTCTCGCCCGACTCCAGGGAGCTGGACGGCTTCGGCCCAGGTGCCACGGCTGAGGACGTCGACGTCGACGAACGTAGCGGAGGGCAGCACCAGGCGTAGTGGGTCGCCCTCGACGACGGCGCGCTCGCCAAGGACGCGTCGCAGCTCGGTCAGGCTCCACCGCAACGCCGCCAGCGGATCGTCGGCATCGGGAAACAGCAGGCCGGCGATCCGCTCGCGGGGGGTCGCGGTGCTGGCCCGGGCGAGGTAGGCGAGCAGACCCCACGCCTTGCGTCCGCGCGGCTGCTCCACTCGGGCGTCCCGCTCGATGTGCGGTGGCCCGAGGAGGGAAATCCGCAGGCTCACCTGGCCTCCCAAGCCGTCCGCGGCGATGTCGTCGTCATCTCCAGCATCACCGGTGTCGCGGCCACTGTCAGCCGGCTCCTCCATCTTCAATGATCAATACGCGCGAACCAGCTGGTATGCCTGGTTTCGCGCGTATTTGATCATTGAAGTGGTGCGGACATCGTTGTCCTCGGCGGATTCCTCGCAGGGTCGTTCAGGTCGCCCGACGTCCGTAGGTGACGGCGTGGATCGGCGAGATTGACGCCGTGTCGATGTCCCGGAAGCCGTGCCGGGTCAGTAGCTCGAGGTAGGCGCGGACCGGGAGGAGTTGGTCGTCGATGAGGGCTTCGAAGAATTGGATGCCGGACATGAACCGTCCCGGCGGGGTTTGCAACGCGGCGGGGGTATCGGGGAAAGGGAAGTCGCTGATCACGAACACCCCGCCGGGTTTCAGTGCCCGGTGGGTGTTGGCGACGACGGTGTCGATGTCGCGGCATTCATGCATGGAGATGTTGTTGACCACGGCGTCGAACACAGCGTCGTAGGCGAAGTTCTCCATCGGAGTGTGCACCAGGTCGACCCGGTCGGTCAGCCCGGCGGCGCGTATCTTGTCCGCGGCCAGCTCCAGGGAGTAGGCGTCGCCGTCGATCCCGACGAACGAACTGGCCGGATACCGGGTGGCCAGCTGGACGAGCCCGACGCCGGCGCCGCAGGCGGTCTCCAACACCCGCGCCCCGGCGGTGAGGGTGTCGACCAGGCCGGGCACCTTGTCCAGTCCGGCGGGGATGAGCCGGTTGTAGAACGCCCGGCCGGTGCTGGAGACACCGGCGATCCAATCTGGACTGGTCTGGTCCCACCAGATGTGCTCCCCGGTGGGCAGCCGTTCGGCGTACTTGTCGAAGATCTCCGGTTGGGTCAGCACGACGAACGTGCCGCCCATGTAGGCGGGGGAGTCGACATCCAGCAGCAATGTCGCCATGTGCGGCGCCAGCCGATACCGGCCCTCGGTTTCCTCCAGGACCTCGGCGGCGAACGCCGACTGGCACCAGACACCGACATAGAACGGGTCCAGCGAGGTGTGGGACGCCAGCGTTTCCGGCGTCATCCCGTCCGGTTGCTGAGCCAACTCGGCGACCAGGCCCATCCGCAGCCCGATCTCGATGGTGCGATGCCCGACGTAGCCAGCAATGTTGCCGAGCAGCCTGCCGGCCTGGCCCTTCAGCTCCGGCTGGGTCGCAGTGTCTACGGTCGTCATCGCGTCCTCCTCGTCGGCGACAACCGGATGCGGCCTGGTTGGTGAGGAGGATTTCTGGCGGGCGTTTGAGCCGACGTTTGACGCCGTTATGGCGTGAATCTCGCACCACCGCGTCGCTTCATGCGAGTTTGCTGCGCTGGTTGACGTGTCGGATGAACGTGCCGGCACCCGCCGCGTTTACTCCGCCGGCGGACGCGCTGTAACGGGTCAGTCGTCGGCGAGGCCGTTGCGCAGCGTGGTGACGACGGGCCGCGGTGCGGTGTCGACGGCGAGCCGGAACACGTCGGGGCGGTGGTAGTGGCCGACCGGGTCGAACAGCCGCCGCGCCGAAAGCACCTTGGTGAGATCCAGCTCGGCGACCAGGACGGTCTCGGCGTGCCGGGCGGGTCCGGCGAGGATCTCCCCGTTCGTGCCGACGATCACCGTGTTGCCGGGCTCCACCCACTCGGGGTCGTCCGGATCGGTCCGCCACACTCGCTCCCGGTCGGGGAAGTCCGCCGGGATCTGGTCGACGCGCACGCACGGATTCACGCCGATCACGTAGCAGCGGCCCTCCCGGGCGATGTGTCGCATGGTCGCGACCCAGCCGTCACCCTGCGCCAGCGTCGGCGCCACCCACACGTCGACACCTTGCGAGTACAGGTAGAACCGAGCCAGCGGCATGTAGTTCTCCCAGCAGATCAGCCCGCCGATGCGCCCGAAGGGCGTCGGGTAGGTGTCGAGCGTCGAGCCGTCGCCCATTCCCCACACGGTGCGCTCCGAGCCGGTCGGCATCAGCTTGCGGTGCTTGCCGAGGAGGTTGCCGTCGGGATCGAAGTACAGCAGCGTGTTGTAGATCGTGCTCCCCGTCGGCTCGCGTTCGTTGACCCCGATCACCAGATAGACGCCCGCGTCCCGAGCCGCTGCCCCGAGCCGATCGGTGGCCTCGCTCGGGACGACGACGGCCTGGTCGGCGAGCATCGCGAACCACTGCTCGTCACCGTCCCAGATCGGCGGCCCGTCGATCCAGATCGGCGTACCGGGCACGAAGGCCTCGGGAAACACGACCAGGTCGGCCGCCCGCACCGCGGGGTCGGCCAGCAACTCCTCCACCTTGGCAAGCGTCGCCTCGCGATCCATCAGCACGTAGGCCGCCTGCACGGCCGCAACCGTCATCGTCGCCATCTCGGCCCTCCTGCCTCGACGATATGCCGCAGGCGCGCTGAGGAGAGCGACTCGACGCCTGAAGTGAGTACGCGGCCAGGCACGGTGCGCGGGGTTGACACACTCTCGGCACGAGATGAAAGGCGGACGGGTTTCTACGGCTCGTCCGCATGGTCGTCGCGCGGGGTGAAGCGGTCGAGCATCGCATCGACCGCCGTCCCTGCCTCGCGCGCGCTCGGGGTGAAGCCGAGGACGGCCGGCAGGAAGTGTTCGCTGCGTCAGCGCCTGGAGCCGGAGGTCGCTCGCCGCACGCACCGTGGCCGTCCGCGGGACGCGCCGAAGCAGCGCGATCTCTCCGAATGCCGAACCTGGGCCAAGGGTTGCGACCAAGCGTCCGTCGCCGATCACGTCGGCCTCGCCTGACTCGGTGACATAGAAGCGGTCGCCGACATCACCCTGGTTGAACACGACGTTGCCTGCGGATACGGAGACCGGATGCAGGCCACGCGCAAGTCGTTCGATAGCGGGCAACGGCAGGGGGCTCAACATCGGCACCGCCTGCAGCAGCGCGATCTCCTGGTCACGGACCCCGATGGATTGGTCCATGCGACGCAGCCGGTGCCACGAAGCCGCCACGGCAATTGGGCATAGCACGCCGACGATCACGAGTGCGACGCGTACGCCGGACAGCTCGATCACCAGCGACGCGACGATTCCCCCCAGTCCGATGGACAGAGCGGCAATGCTCTCCAGGACACCGAAAACGCGAGCAAGTACCTCGTCCGGTGCTAGCCGGGCCAGGAGCGTGAATCCGGCGACGTCGACGAGCGCGTTGCCAACGCCCACGCAAGCCAACAGCCCCAGTGCCGCCGCCTGCGACGGGAAGAGGCCGATGAGGGCGATCGGCACTCCCCACAGGGCGATACCAACGCTGAACCACGCTGCCAACCGGCGCGTTCCAACCAGCAGCGACACAGCCAGTGAACCGATCACGGCGCCCGCTCCCACAGCGGCCGTGAGTGTGCCGACACCAGGTTCGCCGGTCCCCAGCAAATTGATGGCGACGACCACGGTGAACACGGTCAGCGCACCGCGAGTGAAGGTCTGAGCCGCCGCCAGACCGATGATGACCGCCAGGTCTCGGTTCTGGACGACGGTTCGCACGCCCTCGGCCGCCTCGGCCAGCAGATGCGCCTTCTTCGGGGCGGGCGGGCGCGGCGGCGCGTCGTATCGCACCCGCAGCATCAGTACCGCGGCCCACAACGAGGCACCGGCGGCAACGGCGAACACCACGGTCACGCTCGTGAACTGCAGCAGAACCGCGGCCAGCAGCGGACCGACCAGCGTGGCCACCGAGTCCAGCAGTCCGCGGACGACGTTGGCGCTGGCCAGCTCGTATCCGGTACGGCACAGCGACGGCAGCAACGCCGAATGTGCCGGCCGATACAGGGTGGCGGCGACGGTGGAGAGCGCCGCCAGGAGGTACACGATCGGTGTCGGGCCACCCACACCCACGACGACCGCGGCGATCGCGGTCGCCACACCTCGCAACGTGGACACCAGGACGAGGACGCGTTCCCGGCGCCCCCTGTCGGCGATGGGCGTCAGGACGGGCGCCAGCACTGCCGATGGCACCATGCGCACCAGTCCCACCAGCCCGACGGCCGTTGCGCCACCGTCGCGATAGGCCACGATCGCCAGCGCCACGGTAAACGCCCACTCAGCCGTCCACGCCCCAGAAGCCAGTTGCGCACGTCGCAGGTTGGCGTGCGAGCGTTGCTTGCGAACGCGCCAGCAGCCGCGGCCAGCCTGTTCCCGACGTCCTGCTCCGCCACCTTCGCGACGCTACGCCCTCGACCCGCTGAAGATCATCAACTCGCGATGGCTCGTCCGCCTGGACCCTGTGACCCCGAGCACGTCACTCAAGTGCCGTGAACGCGCGCGGTGGATTTGCCATCCTGCGCTGCACCGTCAATGCGGCGTCTGTTGACGAGCGCTCGAACCCGTCGAGCAGGCATTGCAGCC